>NZ_JBFUDV010000006.1:0-323952 GCF_056404535.1 Mesorhizobium sp. P2_C5_2
GTCGGGCGGCACCGGACCCTACACCTACTCACTGGTGAGCAACGCCGTCGGCGTGCACGGCACGCTGACCTTCAATGCCAACGGCACCTACAGCTACACGCTGACCTCGCCGGTCGACGGCGTCGACGCCAACAACGGCGCCAACACCGTCAACAACGTCGAGACCTTCACCTACCAGGCCACCGACGCCAACGGCAACACGATCACCAACACCATCACCATCGACGTCATCGACGACGTGCCGACGGCAGTCCTCAACACCGGCAACGTCAACGAAGGCGCTCTGCTGACCGTGACAGCCGCAGCCGGCGTGCTGGCCAACGACGTGGCCGGTGCCGACGGCTTTGCCCCAGGTGGCGGCGTGGTCGGCGCACGTGCTGCCGGCGGCGACACCACGACGGCGGTGATCACAGGCACCGGGACCGACATAGCCGGCCTGCACGGCACGTTGCACCTCAACGCCGACGGCTCCTACACGTACCAATCGACGGCCCACAGCATCAACGCGAACACGACCGACGTGTTCGTCTACACGATCAAGGACGGCGACGGCGACCTGTCGACGACCACCCTGACCATCAACCTGACCGACATCAATGACGCACCGGTCGTCGCGAACACCCAGAACTGGATGTCGAGCGACCCGGCGCAGCAGACGCTCAGCACGCCCAGCTATCCGAATGGATATCCGCTGCTGGTCTCGATCCCGACGGACGCGGACGGCGATAACCTCATCGTTACGGCGACAGGAACGATCCCGACCGGGACGTTCTACTTCAACGGTGTGACCTATGTCGCCCTGACAGCCGGCACGGTGCTCTACAATCCGTCCGGCGGCATCAACCTGCTGGACGACCTGTTCTACCGGCCAACCGCATCGCAAACCGACACGGTCAACAACAACCTGTCGCTGGATGTCTATGACGGCCACGTCCATGTCGGGCAGACTGTCGGCATCCACGAAGTGCCGCCGAACAGTCTGCCCAGCGACACGTCACAGATCGGCAATGGCAACAGCCCCCTTACATCAGGAAATGATCAGGTCACGACGCTTGCCCTGTCGACAGCGACGGTGAACGCGATCCTGGCCGATCCACATAGTGCGACGGTGGTAGTCTATACCGACTTCCAAGAGTCGCCCTTCACCACGCCTATTCAGGCAAGCGAACAGAACCCAGGCCTCTACGGTGACGCCAGCGCGGGCTCGCACCGCGAGCAAGAGGTCCAGGTCGAGATCAGGATCGGATCGGACCACTTCGCAGTTGTCCAGGACGACACGACACCTGGAACATTCGAGCAGACCTGGTTCTTCGATGCGACCACAGGCCAGATGAAGGCTACGGTCGACTACGACCACATCTTCCTTCTGGACGCCGGCGGCACTGCCACTGCCACGACGCTCGCCAGCTACCTGATCGCGCATCCGCCGACAGCCGGCGACACATGGACCCTGTCCTACTTCGACAACGATGGCGGCAACTATCAGGCACGTTCGGTTAACTTCTCATTCTTCTCGCATGATCCGGGCGACCCCGGCATTGTGGTGAATGGCGATGCGACGCTGGCCGACCAGATCTACGGAACGTCCGGCATCGATAATCTCAACGGCAATGGCGGCAACGACGTCATCATCGGCAGGGGTGGCAATGACTTCATCAGCGGCGGCGCCGGCAACGACCTCATCAGCGGCGGCGACGGCAACGACCTTCTGATCGGAGGTCTCGGCCAGGACACCATGACCGGTGGAGCGGGCGCCGACACGTTCAAGCTCGACGGTCTGGACATCAAGGACCTCATTGTCGACTACAGCGGTGTCGGCGGGCATGGAGACAAGATCGACCTGTCGTCCTTGTTCGACACCGCACCTGGCGGCGCCAATGTCGGCGACTTCGTCAACTACAATGCGGCGACGGGCACGCTCAGCGTCGACGCCAACGGCACCACCGGCGGCGCCAATTTCGTCGACGTCGCGACGCTGCAGAACCTGCCTGCGGCCAACACGATCACGCTTCTCTACGACGATGGCGTGACCCAGCATACGACAACGGCAAACTTGGTTTAACGGCATGGCGCGTGGCCACGCGATCATGTTATACATTGCTAATATCGAGGGGAGTTCATCATGAAACGTTCTGCAAGACTGCTGGTTTCCGCTGCGACGCTGTTGCTGGCAGTCGGATCGACCGGCTATGCCGCCGACATCATCGAAGGACCGGTGGCCGACTATTGCCGCACGGTCGGCACGTCGAACCTGGTGCTGAACGACAACATCGTCGATCTCAAGTCCGAGGTGGTGAAGCTGATGGACGAGTCGGTGGCCGTCGCCAACAGCTCGGAATGGATCAACTCTTCGCGCCCCGCCTTCGTCTGGGCATCGGAAGCCAAGGTCGCCTGCGGCATGGCTTATGGCTATCTCAAGACGAACTACAAGGACGAAGACACCCTCAACAAATGCGAGTGCTTCCACGACCGCATGGTCGAGTACATGAACTGACCGGAAGGGATCTGGCCGTGCCGGTTGGCTGACCCAATGGTCGGCGGACGATTGACGAGGGCGATCGCAGGAGCGATCGCATTGGTCGGCTTTGGCCAGGTTGCCACGCAAGCCCGCGCCAACTGGCTGGAACGACCTAGCCTGGAGAGATCATCACCGTCCGCGTTGACGCGGCCAGCCCGCTGTGACGCCGCCCCGGAATGGACGCGCGAGACATTCAAGGCATTCGCGGCATGCCAGGCATCGCTCTACGGCCTGGAGCCGGTGCTGGCGCACGCGGTGATGGAGATCGAAAGCGGTTTCGATCCCGATGTGCACGGCGCCGATGGCGAAGTCGGCTTGATGCAGGTGATGCCCGGAACGGCGCGAATGCTCGGCTTTCACGGTTCGCTCGAGGAACTTGGCGCGCCGGCGACCAACATCGCGCTCGGCGTCAGATATCTGGCGCAGGCAAACAGCCTTGCCGCAGGTGATCTCTGCACCACCGTCATGAAGTATCGCGCCGGGCATGGTGAAACCCGGTTCTCCGAACTTTCGGTCCGCTACTGCCGGCGTGCGCGTGCAATATTGGCAAGGGAAGGCGTCACTGTTGCCGGTCCGCTGCCGGTGGCGACGTTCGGGTTCTCCGCATTCCCGACAGCGGGAGATTACGGCGCCCCTGCCCAGGGGAAGCGGATTTGCGTGCGGCGGCTGTTCGTGCCTGGGCCGCGATACATGAAATGCGCCGACTATCGAAGCGCCGGGCAAGCCAAGGTGATCAAGGCGCTCCGGGCAAGACTCTTCAACAGCTAAACCAAGGTCCAGCAATTACAAAGACGGCGAGGCAAGTCTGCCGTAAGATGAATGGGATGAGACCGCAACAAACACCCGGCGGGATTTGGGGAGGCATCATGGAATCTGGCCGGCAGCGCCACCGTTCGTGGACGTGGGTGATCGTCTTTGCGTTCGCGGGCATAGTGTCGGGCTGCCAGTCGAAAGGCAGCGTCTCGGACGCGCTCGATCCGGCGGCGATCGCCGCACCTGGAGCGCCGGCCGCCGGCGCCGCTGCCAGCCCGGCCCAAGCCACGCAATCGCTCGGCACAGGGCCGACGAAGGTTACCATGCTGCTGCCTTTGTCGGCCCCGGGAGCCGCCGGCGAAAACGGCAGGAAGATGCTCGACGCAACCAAGCTGGCGATGGCCGATCTTGGCAATGCATTGCTCACGGTCACGGTCGAGGACACCAAGGGCGACAGCGCGCACGCCAGCGAATTGGCGGTGAATGCGATCACCACTGGAACCAAGATCGTCATCGGTCCGGTCGAGCTCGCGGCCGCTCAGCACATAGCCAAGCTGTCGGGATCGCAGCGGCCGCCCGTGCTGGCGCTGGCCGACAATTTCGCCGGCGGTCCAGGCGTCTATGCGGTGCGTCTCAACGAGGCCGACAGCGCGGCCGCGGGCGCAGCCGGCCTGGCGGCCAAAGGCAGAAAGAAGTTCGTGCTGCTCGCGGCCGGCGCGAATGCCGGCGCGGTTGAAAAGCGGGTCGCTAACAGCCTCAGCATCTATGGCGCGACGCTCGCCGTCACCATTCCGTATGCGGCCGGTGACGGCGGCACAAAAGCGGTCAACGACATGGGCTCACTGGTCGAGGCTCCCGATGCCATCGTCATCGCCAGCGGCGACGACAGTCCGTCGCAGATCCTTGCGGCGCTCAAATCGAAAGGCATTCCTGGAAAAGCAGTCGCCGTCGTTGGAACCAACCGCTGGCTGGAACATCCGATCGAGCCGCTGTTTGAAGGATCCTACATCGCCACGCTCGACCCAAGCGAAACCGGTCCAATCGCCGACCGCTTCAAGACGACCTACAATTATCCGGCCGACGCCAATGTCGCCTACGCCTATGATATGGTCGCCCTGACAGCGGGGATTGCAAGTTCGGTCGGCCCCGAAGGCTTCAACAAGCAGGTGCTCGAAAATCGGAGTGGATTTCGCGGATCGACCGGCTTGTTCCGGTTTCGGGCGGATGGCTCCAGTGAACGATCCATGCCCTTTTATCAGGTTCAAAAAGGTGCGCTCAAACTGGTCGCCAAATCGACGTCGGGATACTGAGGGGCAAGACGCCTTGGGATCTGCTTGAGCTGATGGGCTGGCTGAGGCGCGATCGCTTGGTGGTGTTGCTCGGAAGCCTGCTGCTTCTGACCGGGGTCTTATTGATCATCCGAGCCGCCGATCTGCTTTCCATCGACCGACCGGTACCAGCGCCACGTCAATCCATCGACGATAGCCAGCCAACGCGACCGGCTGCGACCGGCGCCAATACGCCATGGCGAGGACGGGCACGCAAGATTGCTCAGGACCTTATCGCACCGCCGCCGCTTGATCCGGCGCAAATCGAACGGGCAGAGCCGCGCCCGCCACTCAGCGAGCTTGGCCTGGCTTCGCCTGCAGGGATGCGGATGCCAAAGGATTGGCCAGAGGTCCTGCTGTACCAACCGGTTGCCACCTCGTCGGCGACCTTCGAATCCATGGGACGCACGGTAGCCATCAGCGGGGTCCAGGGCATCGCCCTGGACAAGGCCTGTTCGTTTCGCGACGTCGCCTGGCCTTGCGGCCAGCGTGCACGGGCAGCTTTCAATTCCTGGCTGCGCGGTCGGGCGCTTAGATGCGTCGTGCCGCCGGAGATCGATCGATTCGCCATTGCCGCACCGTGCAATCTGGGCAAACAGGATGTCGGTGCCTGGCTTGTTTCCAACGGCTGGGCGACGGCCTTGGCGAGTGACATCTACGGCAAGGCGGAGGCAGTGGCCAAGGATGCTGAGATGGGCATATTCGGCTCTCCGCAATAGCCGACAATTCGGTTTCGCTACCGTTGCCAGCGCGGCCCTTGCTTTGAAGGCCAGGTTTCGGGCCAATGGTAAGCGATTGCGCCATTACTCAAATTGTATGATTCCTCGAAACTGAATGTGCAGCACCCCTGGTCTATGACAGTTCGATCAGGCGGGAGATTGACTAATGATGACACCGATGGCGAATAACTCGCCCCAGCAATGGAAAAACGTCGCATGGCTGACCGCCTTGGGATCGGCGGGAATTTTGCTGCTCTCCATTGGCCTAAACTATCTGCTTCTGTTCTCGGAAGCATTGACGCCGTTCGGCCGCAGCATGGTCACAGCGACCCTGTTGCCAGTCATCATAGGTGGCCCGCTTCTCCTGTTCATTGGCCTGCAGCGGATCGAGCTCGGCCATTATCGAAAAGAACTCAACAAGTCGGCGACCTTTGACAGCCTGACAGGCTGCCTGAACCGGACAGTCTTCACGTCGATGGTCGACAGGAGAACAACCAGGCAGGGATCGTCCGGTCCAAGATCTGGCGCCTTCCTGGTCATTCATCCCGAACACATCAGGTCCATCAATCTGCGCTTCGGGCTCGGCTGGGGTGACGAGGCCTTGCGGCTCATAGCGTCGACCATCCAGTCATCGGTGCGCAAGGAAGATCTGGTGGGCCGCATCGGAACCTCCATGTTCGGGGTCTTTCTGCCCGGTGCGACAGAAGACGACGCCAAGGAAATCGGCGAGCGTATCCGGACCCGCGTGGCGCAAGCCTATTTCGCGCCGAAAGGAACCGAGGACACCCTGGCCATCAGCGTCGGCGGCGTGGTGTTTGAAAACGAACTGGAATTCGAAGAGATGTTCCGGTCGGCGGAATCGCTGTTATCGGGCGTCGAACACAAGCCTGGATTTCAATTGTCGCACCTGCACCACTAGCATTGAAGCGCCGCCTGTATCCGGTCGATAATGTGCGGGGCGGTCCAATTTGCCCAGAGCCTTGGCCAGCATGTTTGCCTCATCCGCACTGCCGTTCAATTCGCGATAGAGCCGGTCCGAGAAGAACACGTCTCGACGCATGCACGGCGATCGGCGGTATGGTTGGAAAGTACCGTCACAAGGTCCAGCTATGGAGCGCCGGAAATCCCGTGTAGCAGCCACCTGCTACCACCGAGATGAATTTCAGCGCTACCTATTGTGAATGGCGGAGCTGGCGATGGCAGTGTAGGGTTCGCTGCAAATAAGAATGACCCGTATCCCGGGCACTGCCAAGCCAACGAATCTGGGAGGATTCATGGTCGAGATCATCTCCAAGCGGGACGGCCCGCGGCGCGAGGATGTTCAGGTCAAGCGGCTGATCGAACAGAACCGCTCGACGATCGTTCGCCTTGCCGACCAGATCAGCGGCGGTGGCTATTCCGCCTCCAGGAAGCCGCGCCAGCAACCGAAGGCTGAAGGCCTGATCATCCATGTTGGCGGCAGCGCGGCGACCGCCGCCGAAGCGAGCCCATCCATCCGCGTCACCATGAACGGCCGTGTGATCTCCAAGGATCAGAACACCGGCCGCCAGCTTCATCATATCGGCGATGTCCGCAACCGGAATGGCGAGCAAATCTTCGTTCTGGCAACCAAACAGAATGGCTTTTTCTCGCCGGTTGACGAAACCATCGCCGAGGCGCTGGCCGGGCTGGACGGATTCCGGCTGACCGGGACCTATACCGAAGAGCAGCTTGCAGCCGACATCGGCGCGAAACTCGGCATCGACTGACGGCAGGCTGTTGGGCTTTGCTCTGCACGTCCAATTCGCGACGGCATACAGAAATGGCATACCTCAAAAGGTACTGTGATGACTGAATGAGACACGCGAGCGGCCCCAATCCGATGAAAACCGATGCTCTTGCGACGCATGCGTCGATGGCCACCGGACAACTGGTTCTGGACAGGATCGACTATGATGAGCGCGCCACCATGCGCGCCTGGGAGAGTTTTCTTTCCGACGAGCCGACATCCGCCCGCGATCCGGTCCACGTTCGCTCGCTGATTCATGACTCCTGGTATCGCAGCGCCACCGGCGGCATCAATGCGCAAGGCATCGAAGCGCCGCTGAGCAGTGATCGCGACGAGATCGAATATCTGACCCGCGCCAATGCGGAACTGCTTTCGGCGGCACGCCGGTCGTTCGCCTCCCTTGGTCAGTTGCTGGACGGGACAGGCGCGATGCTGGTGCTAGCCGACGGCGACGGCGTGTTGATCGATGCCATCGGCGACAAGAAGACCCTGCATGACGGCATGGACATTCATCTGGGCATCGGCGGCAAATGGAACGAGGACGCCGTCGGAACCAACGGCATCGGCACAGCACTATGGACTGGTGAGCCGATCTTCGTCCACGCGGCTGAACATTTCTGCGCCGGCATCAAATCCTGGACCTGCGCCGGCGCGCCGATCCGCGATCCCCTGGATGGCAAGATCATCGGCGTTGTCGACCTGTCGGGCTATTCGCCGATCTTCCGGCCGCACAACACGGCGCTCGTCGCCGCCACCGCCAGACAGATCGAGAAGGCGCTGGCCGAGCAGCAACAGGAGCAGCGCACGCGCCTGCTGGAGGCCTTTATTTCCTCGGCTCCCAACTACCGCCGAAAGGACGGGTTGGTGATCGTCGACCATCGTGGCCGTGCTATCTTCTGCAACAACGTCCCCAATGGCGACACGACAGAGATGATGGACGGCCCGATGGAACCGGGGCGTGGTCGTTGGCTCATGAACCTGCCGGCCTCCGGCTCCGACACCGATCTCGCCAACGCGCTGCCGGTACATCTGCGATCCTGCCATGTCACGCCACTGAAACTTGATGGCGATCTTCGTGGCGCGGCCTTGGTGTTCCCGTCGGTGCCGGCCGTCTCGAGTATGACGGTGATACGCCGGGAGGAGAACAAACACCTGCGGGCAGCCGCGGCGATGATCGTCGGCGAGAGTGAGAAATTGCTGGCTGCCGTCGATGTCGCCTCCCGGGTGGCCGGATCGAACGGTGTCACCTCGTTGCTGATCGAAGGCGAAACCGGAGTTGGAAAAGAGTTGTTTGCGCGGCTGGTCCATGCCGGCAGCCGGCGCACCGAAACCGACCCGTTCATCGCCATGAACTGTGGCGCAATCACCAAGGAACTGTTCGGCAGCGAATTGTTCGGCCATGTGGGCGGCGCCTTTACCGGAGCTTCGCGTGACGGCAAGCCGGGCATCTTCGAACTTGCCAATGGCGGCGTGCTCAGTCTTGACGAGATCGGCGAGTTGCCGCTCGAAATCCAGCCATTCCTGTTGCGTGTCCTGGAGGAGCGCGTGGTCCACCGCATCGGTGACTCCAGAGGTCGGCCGGTGGATGTGCGACTGGTCGCCTCGACCAATCGCGACCTCAAGCAGGAAGTCGCCGCCGGGCGTTTCCGCAGCGATCTCTACTACCGCATCGGTGCGGTCTCTATCCATGTCCCGCCTTTGCGCGAGCGCGGCGACGACGTGATGCTGCTGATCGAGCATTTCAACCGGCAGATAGCGAAGCTCGGAGGCAACGATCCGCTGGAGTTCTCAAACGAAGCACTCGACGCGCTGCTGGCCTATCGCTGGCCGGGAAACGTGCGCGAACTGAAGAACCTGGTCGAGCGCCTGCACATATTGGCGCGCGGTGGCACGATCGAACTCCAGGATCTTCCCGGGGAAATCCGTGCTGGCGATCGCAACAGCATGGCCGTGCACGGCGACCATCCCGCAATCATGCTCGAAGCCCCGGTGTACTCCATTGAGGATGCGGAACGCCAGGCGATCAAGAATGCGCTTGCTGCTGAGGGCGGCAATCTCAGCAAGGTTGCGCTGCGGCTCGGCATTTCGCGGCCGACGCTGTATCGCAAGCTCGGCCAATACGGCATCCGGCGCGGCTTCCTGTAGACTCAATCAGTGGCACAAAAAACCCGCGGCATTTGCGCCGCGGGTTGGGGAAAAATCGTCGACGGAAATTGCCTTCAGGCAACGGTCGTGGGCATGATCAGGTCTTCACGACAGCACCGGTCACTTTCTCCGAGGCGTAGCCGAGGGTGTTGCCGATGATCAGCGAAATCACCACGGCCGTCGCGACCTTGACGATGCCTACGGCACCTTCGCCATAGGCGGCGGCACCGAGCAGAAAAAGCGCTGCGGTCGTTGCGTAGCCGTAGACCGCCGACGGAATGGCGCTCAACAATGGCAGCTTGGCCGCAAGGATCAGGACAATGATTGAAATGCCGACGCAAATGCCGGCCATGATCGCGGTAACGCCGATAGACGTCAGCGCAATCAAGGCACCGGCCGCACAGATCGCGCCCCACAGGTTTGCCACCGCCGAGTTCTTGAACCCGGCCGCCTTGCCGCCGCAGTGATAGAAACTTCCCCAGCCGACGAACACCGCCCAGATCAGCAGATAAGGGTTGCCGATCGCGATCGCAGCCCATGTTGCAATGCCACCCATAATGCCGATGACGACGGCCAGTCCCGTAACAAGATCCATGTTGTCCTCCCGTTTTCAAACACCACGAAGCAAGGAAACTCGTATGGGGATCGCGCTTCGCCGACGTTCCCGATCTGCAAACGACGTGGCATCGGCCATGACGCGGCACGCCCGTTTGTGCGGCGTTCAGACCAGAAGCTTTTCAGGGCACGATGACGCCGCGGCCGGTGAACCGGCGGTTCTTGAAATCGTCGAGCGCGGTGTTGATGCTGGCCAGATTGTACTCGGTGTAGTGCATCTTGACCTTGCCGTCGGCGTTGAGCTCCATCAGTTCGACAAGCTCGGTGAAATTGCCGACCAGGCTGCCGCCGATGTTGATCTCCTCGATGACGAGATGCGCGGTCGGCACGTTGATATTGCCGCCATAGCCGACGACGAACAGTTGCCCGCCCTTGCGAACCATCTTCCAGCAGATGTTCTCGACACCGAGTTCACCAACGAAGTCGATCACCACATGGGCGCCGCCGCCGGTGATCTGGCTGACTTCCTCGACGACGTTTGGCCCGCCATCGAGGATAAAGTCGGCGCCAAGGTCCTTGGCCAACACCCGCGCTGCCGGCTCGCGGTCGACAGCGATGATGCGGCAGCCCGAAATCGCGTGCAGCGATTGCAGCGCGATATGGCCGAGCCCGCCAATGCCGAGCAGCACGCAATAGCTGCCTGGTCGCAGCAGCTTTGCGGCGCGTTTGGCGGCGCGGTAGGCGGTGATACCGGCATCGGCCAGCGGCGCCACCTCGATCGGCGTGATGTTGGCGTTCAGCTTGATCAGCGAACGCTCGCTGGTGATGAAATACTCGGCGAAGCCACCATTCATGCCAAGGCCGGGGAACTGACCGTTGTCGCAGTACATGTCCTCGCCATGACGGCAGTTGAGGCAGATGCCGCATGAGCGGAACGGATGGCAGATCACCGCATCGCCGCGCTTGACCGACTTGACGCCACTGCCGACTTCCTCGACCCAGCCAGCATTTTCGTGACCCATGATGTAGGGCAACAGCGTGCCCTCGGGATCCATGGTCGGCTTCCACACGCCTTCGATGATATGCAGGTCGGTGCGGCAGAGGCCGGCGGCTCCAACCCGCACGATCACCTCGTCGGGCGCGGTGATCGTCGGCGCCTTGACCTCCTCGATCTTGAGCCGGACGTTCATCTTCGGATCGTATTCGTAGAGTCTGGCAGCTTTCATCGTCGTATCCTTTCAACGTCGAGATTGTCTGGATTGCTTCAGGCGCGGCCGAGCTTTTCGGAACCGCCGCCACGCGCCGGGCCGGCCGTCGGATCCTCATCCTCGGCAAGGTCGCCAATCAGCGTTTCGGTGGTCAGGATCAACGTCGCCACCGAGGCTGCATTGGCGAGCGCGGTGTAGGTGACGCGAACCGGGTCGATGATCCCTGCTTCGAACATGTTCTGATACGCGCCGGTCGACGCGTTGTAGCCGTAGCCGCCATTGATGCGGGTGACCTCGGTCACCACGGCTTCGGGATCGGCGCCGGCATTGGCGGCGATGCGCCACAGCGGCCGCGACAGCACCGAGCGCACCAGGCGCACGCCCTCGGCGACGTCGCCGTCGACGCCGGCCGCCACCTTATCGAGCAGCGGCGCGATCTGGGCCAGCGCCGAACCGCCGCCGGCAACGACACCCTCCTCGGATGCGGCACGCACCGCATTCAAGGAATCCTCGATCAGCTGGATGGTCCGTTTCTGCTCGACAGGCGTGACGCCGCCGGCATAGAGGATCGCCGTGCCGCCGGAGAGCTTGGCCAGGCGTTCGCGCAGCTTGTCCTGGTCGATGTTCGGCGGCGAAGCTTCGTACTGCCGCTGCACCTGGGCGCGACGCGAGGCGATTGCCGCATGATCGCCGCCGCCGCGAATGATGGACGTGTAGGACGAGCTGGTCTTCACCCGGTCGGCCGTACCGAGATCCTCGGCGGTGATATCCTCCAGCCGGCCGCCGAGATCGCGGGCGATCACCTTGCCGCCGGTGATGATGGCCAGATCCTCCATCATCGCCTTGCGCCAATGGCCATATTCCGGCGGATGGACGACAAGGTATTTTCCCGGTCCTTGCTTGCCGAGCAACGTCACCACCACTTCCGGCGACATCTCCTCGGACACGATCAGCAGCGGCCGGCCATCTTCGTCGGCGATGCGGCGAACCGCATCGAGTTGCCCCGGCTCCTTGATCTTGAGATCGGTCATCAGGATGTAGGGCCGTTCGAGCACAGCCTCCATCTTTTCCTGGTCGGTCACCATGTGATGCGAGAGATAGCCGCGCTCGAAGGACATGCCTTCGACGACATCGAGCGTGGTCTCGGTGGTGACGCTGAAATCCGTGGTGATCACGCCCTCGATCCCAACGCGTTGATGGGCCTCAGCCACGAGGGCGCCAAGTGTGGTGTTGGTCGCCGCGATGTTGGCGACCGACGCCAGGATGCCGTTGCCCTTTGCCGGTTTGGCCGATGCCTTAAGCGCGGCCACCACCGCCGCCACGGCAAGGTCGATGCCCTTGCACAGATCAACGGATTTCACCCCGCGCTCATTCGCCTCGACGCCACCCTGGATGAGCGCGTTGGCGAGCACGATGGCCGTCGTGGTGCCGTCGCCGGCGACCTCGTTGGTCTGCATCGACACTTCGCGGACGACCTGCGCACCCATGTTTTCGAAACGGTCGTGCAGCTCGATCTCGGAAGCGATGCTGACACCGTCGCGGGTCACCATCGGCGTGCCGATCGGCCGGTCGATCATGGCGTTCATGCCTTTGGGGCCGAGCGTCGGCTCGACCGCGGCGGCGAGCCGGAAGACGCCGCGGGCGAGAGCACGACGGGCCTGCGAATTGTGAAGCATTATCTTGGGCATGATTCCTCCTTCCGCCTTACGGGCGGGTTGTTGGTTGGGGGCCTCGTGCGCGGGAGGCCGTTGCTGTCAGCTCTGCTTCAGGCGGTCGGCGCGGTTCGTGCCGGCACGCGATCCAGAATGAAATCGACCAGCGTCGGCTCGCCGTCGACCACATCCAGCTCCTTGTATCTGGTCTGCTTGAGCCCCCGGCACAGCGCGCCGTTGAACTCCATGTTGATGCGCACTCCGCGCAACTCAGCGAGATGGGCGCTGAGTGCACCGTGCGGGATGCGCTGCCCGTCCCAGGTCACGAACACAGGATCATCGGCCCGGCGCTCCGGAAATCGCTCGAGCAGAGCCGCCCGGTATCGCGGCTTCTGTTTGGCTGCCTCGCCCGGTTCGAACCGCGCGACGTCATATGCCGGCAGGTCCATGCCGAGGATTTCGCGATCGGTCAGACCGTGCGCCTTGAGGCCGCGCAAGACCGCTTCCTGGCGCCGCTTGAATGCCTTCATTCTGAAGGTTTCGCGCAAGGCGCCGAGATCCTGGTCCTCGGCAAGCACGGCGAAAATGTCGCCGAAGGTCTTGCCCTCCGCCATGCCGCGATTGACCTCCTCGGCGAACATGTGGTCGTGCAGCTTGACGCGATAGGCCGGCGCCCAGGAGAGCTGGTCGAGCGCCTTGCGGACGCCGTCCAGCATCAGGAACGCGAAGTTGGGCGAGCACCAGTATGTCGGCAGGCGGAAATCTATCTCCACGCTGCCATCGCCCGTCATCTGCGCCCGCTCGACGAAACCCATCTCGGTGATGGGTTCGTCTAATTCGGGGTCGTTGACCTCGCCAAGGCGCCGCCAGAGTTCCTTCTGGCAGTCGCCGGAAACGCTGGCGGTTGCCATGGCTGCTACTCCGCCGCGATGCTGAAGGGCGAACTGGCGAGCGCCTTCTTCTTGGCTTCGACGTCGATGTTGTAGAGACGCGCGGCGTTGAGGCCGAGGATCTTCTCCTTGATCTCGTCGGTCAGCTGCACGCCGCGTTCGGCTGCGATATCCTCAGGGATCTGGTAGGCCCAGAATTTCTCGACCAGCCAGCGCGGCGTCCAGATCGCGTAGTCGGAGCCGAACAGGATCTTCTCCGGTCCGAGCCAGAACAACAGCTCGGCAATCACTTCGCCGAAATAGCGCGGGCGTGCGTGGATGAAAGGCAGCGCCACGGCCAGGCCGCCATAGACATTGGTTTCCTGCGTGGCGATCCAGCAGAAATCGTCGAGACGCGGTAGGCCGCAATGCTCGACAATCCAATTGAGGTTTTGGAAATCCGTCGCGGCGTGGTCGACGTCATGAACGTCGAAGGCATCCTTACTGAGCGGGATGATCGTCGGCCCCTTGTGGACGTGGATGTTCTTGATGCCGAGCTTGTCGCAGAGTTCGAAGCATTTGTAGGCATCGGGATCGGTGAGCTTCCAGCCCTTGGACGCGCCGTTCCACTCGGCCGTGTACATCTTCACGCCCTTGACGTTGTAGGTCTCCTTGAGGAAGTGGATGTATTCCAGCGCCTTCTCGCCGTCGCGGGGATCGAAGGCGCCGTTGACGATGAAACGCTCGGGATAGCGCTTGGCGACCTCGGCGTTGCGCTCGATCGTGTTGAAGCCGTTCTTGTAGAAATCCTTGAGGTATGTCGACTGGACGATCGCCACATCATCGGGCCCGTCGATGAACAGGTCGCGATAGAGATCGTCGGCGCTGTATTTTTCGAACTTGCTCTTCTCCCACAGCTGTTCCTTCGGGCTCAAGCCCGTGTGGTAGGCATAGAAGCATTCGATGAACTGCTTGCCGTGGATGTTCTTCTGGTTTTCCGGGCTGCCGTCCCAGAAATGGGTGTGGCCGTCGACCACGAAAATGTCCTTGCCTTCCGGTGTTCTGTACATGGTTGCCTCCGCAGCAATCGCATTGATCGGTTCGGCGCGCCGCACCTGCGGCGCGCCAGTTTCCTTGGCGGCTATTCGATGTATTCGAACATCTCATCCATGTTGCCGAACAGGATCACGGTGTTGTCGTCGACGCGGACCATGCGGCCGTAATGGGTGGAGGTGTTGACCTCGAAGGTCTCGGCCGAAATCTCGCGGCCGAGATATTCGCCGATCGCGTCCATCTTGAAGATCAGCTTGCCGTCGCCGTCGATGCGGATCAGCGCCGGCTGGTAGGTGATGGTGACACCGGGCTTCTGGCCCATGAATTCGGCAATGGCGCGAGCCTCGACCGAGTCGTTCATGGTGACGCCGCACTGATGCGAGATCGTCTGCTCGAAGGTGATGTCCTTCATCGCCTTGAAGATGTTGGAATGCGTTGCGTCGCGTGCTGCTAGTGACATGACGATTTCTCCCTGTTTCAGCGCTTGAGGCCGAGTTCGCCGAGGATCTGGCCAATCCGCTCCTCGGATTTGGCGCGGACATCCGCGAACGCGACCGGCTTGGAATGCGGCATCGACCAGATCGGCTGCAGGCCGGTGGCTGCCTTGTCGGCGAGCGCGCCGTGTTTCTTGACCCAGCCCTGGAAGAGCTTCTTGTTCGCCGCACCGTGCTTCTCGTCATTGGCCAGCATGTGGATGAGGTCGATGGTGTTGGCGAGGTTGCGCTCGTAATCGGCCTCGGCGGCCGAGATCACCGCCGGCGTAATGAAGTCGTGGTTGGCGGCGGCGATCTGCATCAGGAAGCCTGAGCGGAATACCTCGCCGACCAGCGGTTCGAAGACGATGTTGATGGCGAAATACTGCTCAAGATAATCGGTCGCGCCCATGATGGTTTCGACCGCTTCGCGCGTGCCTTGCCAGTTCTTGTCGTCGAGCCAGGCCTTCTTGCCGAGCTCATCGTCCCAGCCGGGAAGGTCCATGCCGATCTCGGCAAGGTAGAGCGTGATGTCCTGGGCAAGCCTGAGTTTGTAGGACGAGTTGGTCAGCGTCGCGTTGTTGATCATCTGGGTGTAGCCGTAACGCTGCGCCTGCATCAGCGATGTGCCGAGGCCGAACTCGGCATGCTTCCAGGCGCCGAGCTGTGTCTGCAGGATCTTGACCCAGGCCTTGTCGAATGTCTTCGGCGCCCCGGACTTGCGCGCATTGTTGATGACGCTCTGCACCATCGTCTCGATCTTCGACTGGCGCTGGTAATGCGTGCGTTCCCATTCCTGGTCGGGGGCGCGGAAGGCATGCCAGTTGGAACTCTGGGCGGCAGTGTTCTGCTTGACATAGGCGCCCTTGCCGTCGGCGAAGGAGATGATCCAGTTCTGGATCAAATAGCGTTCCGGATCGGGCTGCACGTCCACCGTCATGTCCTCATAGTGGGTGGCACGCTGGCCTTTCGGCTCGAAATACCGGTATTTCCGGCTGTCGGAGTCGGCGAAGATCGCAGCACCGGCGGCTCCGGATCCGACTGAACTCGAGGTTGCAGGCATAGTCTCTCTCCCTTGTTGCAGTTGTGGTTGGCTTGCGCGATACCGCCCTCAATGGGCCGGCGTTGCACCTGCCGATGTGGTGAACTTGTCGAAGAAGATCCGCTCCGTTTCGAAGCCGTTCATGAACAGCACCGGCTGCAGCGCATCGATCATCGGCGGCGGGCCACAGGCATGGACATCGCCCTGCCCGTCGACCGCGAGTTGCTTGAGCATGGCGTCGACGCTCTGGTGAACGAAGCCGCGTTCGCCCTGCCATTCGGCGTCGTCATTGGCGTGCGACAGCACGGGAATGAAGGTGACGTCGGAATGATTGCCGACCAGCTCGGCGATCCTGTCGAGGTAGAACAGGTCGTTGCGGGTGCGGGCGCCGTAGAAGAAATACACGGGACGCTTCTCACCGCTCTTCAGATGGTCGTTGAGGATCGACCAGATCGGCGACATGCCCGATCCGGCGCCGACCAGGATCAGGGGTCCTTGCCGTTCGTCGCGGCGGAAACAGGTTCCGTAGGGTCCGACGACGGTGACTTCGGCTCCGGCCCTGATGCCTCCGGAATCGAGTTCGCCTGAGAACTTTCCTTCAGGGTATTTTTTGATGATGAAGGAGAGTTTCTGGGTTTGGTCCGGCGTATTTGCCATGGAGAACGAGCGCGTAATCGTCTCCCCTTTTTGCGTGGTAACCGTGATGTCGACATATTGCCCCGCCCAGAACTTCATTGGGGAGCCGAGTTCGATCTCGATGCCGCGAATGTCGTGGGTCAGCTGCTCGATGCGAGCAATCCGGCCCTTGTACGTTTTCACGGCGATCGCTTTCGCCAAAATCTCCTCGTCGTAGTTGAGAAGCTCGACTTCCAGATCGGAGTAGGCGATGCAACGGCACAACAGGACGTGGCCGCTTTCCTTCTCCATGTCGTTCAGCGCGAAGGTCGAGTATTTCAGCATGTCGACTTCGCCTTCGAGCAACACGCTTTTGCAGGCCGAGCATTGCCCCTCCTTGCAGCCGTGCGGCAGGGCGATGCCCTGGCGAAATGCGGCGTTGAGCACCGTTTCGCCATTCTCGACCTCGAATTCGACGCCGACCGGGCTGAGCCTGACCGTGTGGGTTTCCGACATACGGACCTCCAGTGAAAAGAAGGGCGGGACGAACCCGCCCCCCTTTTGGCCTGATCAGTTGCAGGGGTTGATGGTGAAGCCGGCCCGGTACTCCGCCAGGTGCTTCTCACGGTCCGCGGGCGACATGCCACGCAGCGCGTTGAGCGGCGATCCGAGCGTGTTGCCGTGCACATCGTCGAGCGTCCACATCTCCTTGTCGTCGAAGCGCAGATGCGGCTGGGGAACCAGTGTCTTGCCGTCGGAGCGGACGAAGTTCAGGTCCTTGATGGCATCGGCCAGATCCCAGCCGTCATAGAGCGTCTCCCACTCGCGCTTGCCGCTGAAGCGGCCCATGGCGGGCGTCGCACGGCCCTCATACTCGTCGTTGAAGGCGACCATCGTGGTCCAGCGGTCGAGTTCGTGGGCGAAGGTGTAGAGTTCGCCGTTGATCTCGCCGACCACCATGTCCTCGCGGATCAGGCAGGGAACGAGGCACGACCAGCAGCGGTGCGGGTAGACGTAGCCGACGTCGCTGTTGAACAGCAGCACCTTCTCGCCCTTGTGGCTGAGCTTGGCGTACCATTTCCAGAACTCGCCGAACTCGGCGTACCAGCCTGGATACTTGTGCTCGAACCACTCGAAGTCCTTGTCGGTCTGGGCTTCGATGCGCCAGAAATTGACCGGCCAGCCGACCGCGAAGAACTGCCCGACCTTGTGGACGTAATTCTTCTTGGTGATGCGCTCCCAGGCCGCCTGGACATCGTCGTGATGGACCTTGATGCCGTATTTCTCGAGCGGCAGCATGTAGGTGCGGTAGTAGTCCTCATAGATCCAGCGGTGCCACATTTCCGCGTAGGATTCCTTGTTCTTGTCGCGGTTGGTGGTGCCGTATTCGATGAAGGTGCCGATGGCCGCATCGACGATGGCGTGGTTCTGCCAGAAGGCGTAGCGCAGGTCGCGCTCGAGCAAGAGATGGTTCTCCGGCTCCTTGAGCGCCGCCATCAGCAGCGAGTGGCCGTTGCCGATATGCCGGCTCTCGTCGGATTGCACCGACAGGAAGACGGTCGGCAGCGCGTAGTCGCCGTTGCGGGCGGCCTCCGAAGGCATGGCGACGAACAGTGTGTTGGTGAAGGCGGTCTCGGCGACCACCGTCAGGTACATGCAGGCGGCGGTCATCGTATCGCCAGTGATGAAACCTTCCGCGAACTGCCGGCCGATGGTGGTGGCGTAGCATTTTCCGAAGGCTTCCTCGGTGATGTCGAAGCCGGCCGGATCGATGTAGTTTTCCATGTACCATTTCTTCAAATTCATCTGGATCGTCGAGTGACGGAACTCGTCGATCATCTGCATGGTGAAGCCGGTCCGGAGTTCTTCGCCGGGTGCAATGCGGGCGACCATCGCCATCGAGCGGGCGGCGGAGATTTCCGGGAAGGGAATGATAGCCAGGAACAGCTTCATCCACTCGACCCAGCGCGGCTCGACGTTGCGGAACATGTCACCGCGCAATGCGGCATCGAGCGCACCGTAGACACGGTTGTCCTTCTCTTCCTGCATCGGGAAGTAGGATCGCAACACCTGCTTCATCGGGTCGCGCGGCGTCTTGTTGATCTTGTAGTCGGTCGGGAATGTCATCGCTTCCTGCACGTAGGAAGGATTCCAGCCGAGATCGGCGATCTTCTTGGTCGCCTCGCCGACGGAAATTCCGCGTTGCGAGGTAATCTTGTTGAGCGTCAGAGACGTCATGGTCATAAGCCTCCACCAGGTTTGAGCCGCAGGTCCCTTGACCCCGGCATGAAGCGGCAAAGCACCGCCAGTGAGAATGCGATCGGCATGACAAAGCGTTGCGCGTCGAGGCACGACTCGAGGTCCGGCCGTTCAAGTGGATCGGGGCAAAGGTTTCGAGGCGTCTGGCAGGGATCCGCGACGCCTACCGCATGTGCGATGGGCGTATCGAAGCGGTTCTGCTTCCTCCGTTCCTTCGTTCTTTTGGCACCGCGTCAAGCGCGATGGGCTTCTTATGAAAATGAACAAAGCAAGCGTCGTGCCAGTTTTAAAATAGCGCTCATGGCCGGCATTCAAAACAAGACCGTCGCCCTTTCGGCAAGCGATCCGACGCTCAACTGTAACGTTCTTTTACAGTTGTAACTTACGCCTGTAATATTTACCGTATATTCGCACATGCAATATATCTAGTTAGCAATCGCAGCAAAATATCAAAAACCATATTATCTGTTTAACTCTTTGTCTTTCTCTATTATTTGAAGGCGACGGCCCTTGGGGCCAGCCTGGCACTGGAGAAAGACAATGCCGAACGACAGGGGCGCAAGCGAGCCAACCGGACCAATGTCCAGCCATGCCGATGGCGTTACCGGCGACCTGGTCAAGCTGATGCCCCGCGATCTGGTGTTTGTCATGCGCTTCATGGGCGAGAGCCAGCACCGCCTGCAGAGCCATTTCCAGGACTTCATCCGGGCCGAGCTTGCCGCCGGCGGCGTCACCACGGAGACGCATCCGATGATCCATCTGTTCATCGAAAGCCATGCCATCCTGTTGCGCGACTTCGTGTTTTCAGGCGTTTCACTGACGCGTCAGTTCCGTGTCGACGAGATCGAGCGCCTGACCGGCGACACGACATCGATGATCCGTGTCGACATCTGGGACCAGCTCAAGAGCCATATCGAAACGGCCGAAAAACAGTTCCAGTCGCAGGCCGGCACATTGCCCAAACTGCTGTCGGCTTTTGAAAAACCGCCTTGGCTTTTGGGAAGCGAAAAATGACCGAAGGATCCGAAACGGCCAGGCGCGACGCGCTGCTTGCTCACCGGCTCGATCTCGTCGCCAGCGTCTCCGCCCTCACCGCGGAAGCGATGCGGCTCAACCAGAAACGCGCCGGCATCGAAATGGACCTGCTGCGCCTGGAGTTGGAGATCGGCAGAAGCGGCGCCAATGCGCAACTGGTGCGGGACTTGCATGAGGCTGAGCAGAGCATGACGGCAATCGTGCAGGCATGCGCGGCTTGTGAGGATCGCATCATAGCTGTCGAAGCCGACATCGAGGAGCTTGATCGCCGGCTCGTCGCAACGGCGAACAAGAACTGACGGGAGAGAGAACATGAACCAGCAGACGATGCAGAGCCTGACCTTGTTCGACCTCCTGGCCCGCAGCTGGCAGCGACCGTCGGCGATCGCCGATCTGCGCTTCAGCACCGACGGTACGGCTGTCGCCTTCACCTCGGTGGACGGAACCGTCGCCATAGCCACGGTCGCGGATCACGAGCCTCCGGAATCGCGGCTCAGGGTGAGCCATGATCTCGGGCAGACGACGATCCGCCCCAGGGAGAAGCCACCAGTGCCGCTGATCGCCACAGCGGCATTCGGAGATGGCGATGTTCCGATCGCCGCCCACGCGCATTCCGGCTTTCTGGTCGGCGCGGCCAGCGGCGACGTGCAGCATCTGACCGCCGGCGGTGAAATCGAGGCCTCCCTGGTCAAGATCGATGGACCGATCCTGGCCATCGACCACAGCACAAGGACGGACACGACAGCCGTCAGCAATGGGCATGATGTCTTTCTCTCGCGTGGCCAAGGCGATGCCGTGCAACTGGGACGCGGTGTGACATTGTCAACAGATGCCCTCGCCTTCTCGCCAGGCGGGCGGCGCCTCGCCTGCGGCGTTGGTGAAAGGCTGTCGATCTGGGCGGTCGAAGGCGATGCAGCCTTGATACACGATATCTCCCTTCCAGCGCGACCGGTGTCGATCCGCTGGAGCAGCGATGGCACATGGTTGGCCTGCGGGCTCGAAACAGGAGGCTTTGCGCTGGTCAGCCTGGCCGATGGCCGAACGGACGTCGTCGCGGGATTTCCATCACCGGTTCGGACAATGTGCTGGAGCCAACCCGCGGATGCGCTGTTTGCCTCGGGCGCCTTCCGGATCGCCGGCTGGTCGATGACGGCGCCGCCGGTTGGCGGCGAAACCTCCGGCGCGCTGGAGACAGGCCGCGCCGGGCTGGTTCTTGTCGAGGCGGTGGCGGCACACCCGGAAAAGAAGCTGATTGCGGCGGGCTATGCCAATGGACGCATCATAGTCGCTCAGACCGGCAGCCGGGACGAGCTGCTGGTCAGGCCGCTGGGCAGCGCGGTCACCGCGCTTGCATGGTCCGGCGATGGACGACACCTGGCCGCGGGCGCCGTTGACGGCACCGCCGCGATCGTCACCTTCCCCGGGCAGATGTTCAAATAGCGGACGCAGCCGACATGAAACAGGAGGATGAAATGCAGGCCGAACTCACCGCCGAGGACAAGAGCAAGGACGAATTTTTCGAACGGCTGGCCGAGCTTTCGGAAGAAATGGTGGCCAAGCATGGCAAGGATTTCAGCATGGGCGCGCTGGTACTTGCCGCCCGCTGGATCGCTGAAAATCGCGTTGGCAAGCTGAAGACCAACTAGATCGACGAGACGGTCCGTTCCTCGGGCGACCCGCAGCTATTCTGCAGCCTGAACCCGATTGACCTGGATGATAGCCCTGATCTCAGCCCGGCAGGAACCGCAATTGGTGCCCGCTTTCAGGGCGCCGCCGATGGCATCTACGGTCGTGCAGCCGGCCGCCGCGGCCGTCGCGATCTGGTTGGCCCCGACGCCGTAACAGGTGCAGACGATCGCGCCGGCATCTGGCCGTTCGGCTCCAGCGCGACCGGCGACGATGCGGAATCGTTCGCGCTGGCCATGGTGGTTCTCCTCAAGCTGTTCCGCCGCCCATCCGCGCGACACGGCGACCGGGCCGGGCGCGACGAACAGTGCTCCCGATAAGCGATCAGCGTCGAAGGCAGCGATGCGATGCTGGCCGGCGTCGCGATCGTGGTAGGCAAGAATTTCGGCCCCGGGTGGCGTGCCGAACAACGAACTGGCGAATGCGGCCCAGTCGATGTCGTCATCGGCAAAGGCCAGTTCCACCCGCCAACCGCTCCGGCATTTGGCCACGGCCCAGTAGCTTGCGGCAATCGCCACTGGCAGTTGTTGCATTACCGCGAAACCGAAGGCCTTTGCGGAGAATTTCTCGATGCGGGCGGCCACATGTTTCAGCGCCGGCTGGCCAGAAATCGGGTCGGTCAGCGGGGCGGTCAGCACATCAAGCCGGCCTCTTGCAGCGAACTGATCGGTCCAGTGCATCGGCGCAAACAGGCTGCCCTGGCGCTGGCGTGCTGTCACCAGCGCGCGCACCAGCACATCGCCGCGCGGGCTGGAAATGCGCACGATGTCGGCGTCGCTGATGCCATGATGCCCGGCATCCGCCGGGTGGATTTCGACGAAAGGCTCGGCGATGTGCTGGGACAGCCGCGGGCTTTTGCCTGTGCGCGTCATGGTGTGCCAATGGTCACGGACGCGGCCGGTGTTGAGGATCAGCGGATAGTTCGGGCTGGTGCGTGTCTCGACGGTTGGGCGGATAGCGATGAAGCGCGCCTTGCGGTCGGGTGTGTAGAAATTACCGTCGGCGAAGAAGCGGATGCTGGAAGGGTTACATCCAGCCAGAGTGTCCCTTTCTTGTCGACTCGGCGCCGGCCACTGGAACGGGGCCAATTCTCTATACCCCGCCGCATCGATCCCGGCATAAGCTCCTATATCGAAATCGCGCGCGCCATCATTCTCGAAACCCGATAGCTCGGCATGTTCTGCGAAGATTTTCGCCAGCGACGAATAAGAAAACGCTTCGCCAAAACCCATCCGTTTGCCGACCTCGGCGACAATCCACCAGTCGGGTCGCGCGTCTCCGGGCAGGTTCAGGAACGCACGCTGGCGCGAGATGCGGCGCTCGGAATTGGTGACGGTGCCGTCCTTCTCGCCCCAGGCGGCGGCCGGCAGCCGGACATGGGCGTGGCGGATCGTGTCGGTCTTGGCCAACACGTCCGACACCACGACGAATGGGCAAGCCTTGATAGCAGCTTCGACGGCATCGGCGTCCGGCATCGAATCGACCGGGTTGGTGGCCATGATCCACAGCGCCTTGATGCGTCCGTCAGCAAGCGCCTGAAACATCTCGACCGCCTTCAAACCGGGCTTTTGCACAACGGCCGGCGCCTTCCAGAAACGCTGCACGCCGTCACGGTGCTCCGGGTCTTCGATCTCCATATGGGCGGCCAGCATGTTGGCCATGCCGCCGACCTCGCGGCCGCCCATGGCGTTGGGCTGGCCGGTCACCGAAAACGGCCCTGCTCCTGGCTTGCCGATGCGGCCGGTGGCGAGATGGCAGTTGATGATGGCGTTGACCTTGTCGGTGCCTTGCGATGACTGGTTCACCCCCTGGCTGTAGACGGTCACTGTCTTCGCGGTGGCGGCAAACAGGCTGTAGAAGCGGCCGAGCTCGTCTTCGCTGAGGCCCGTGGCCGTGGCGACGCCGGCAAGGTCGAGTGCCGAGGCGGCGAAAAGCGCTTGTCCGAAGCCAGTCGTGTGCGCGGTGATATAGGCGCGGTCCAGCGCATTATGCTGGCCAAGCCAGGCGAGCAGCCCAGTGAACAAAGCGGTGTCGCCATCCGGCGCGATCGCCAGATGCAGGTCGGCGATGTCAGCGGTCATGGTGCGGCGCGGATCGATCAGCACGATCTTCATGTCGGGCCGCTTTTCCCGGGCAGCCGCGATACGCTGGTAAAGCACGGGATGGCACCAGGCGAGGTTGGAGCCGACCAGCACGATCAAGTCGGCGAGCTCAAGATCCTCGTAGGTTCCCGGCACGGTGTCGGAGCCGAAGGCGCGGCGGTGGCCGGCCACCGATGAGGCCATGCAGAGGCGCGAATTGGTGTCGATGTTGGCCGAGCCGATGAAGCCCTTCATCAGCTTGTTGGCGACATAGTAGTCTTCGGTCAGCAACTGGCCGGAGACATAGAAGGCGACCGAGTCCGTGCCATGCTCGGCGATGGTTTGCGAGAAGGTCGAAGCGACGAGATCGAGCGCCTCGTCCCAGCCGGCACGGCGGCCGCCGATCTCCGGATGGAGCAGCCGGCCGTCAAGATCGATGGTTTCGGCGAGTGCCGAACCCTTCGAGCAAAGCCGGCCGAAATTCGCAGGGTGATCGGGGTCGCCGCGGACGCTGACTTCACCGTCCGCGGCGACCTTCGCCAGCACGCCGCAGCCCACCCCGCAATAGGGGCAGGTGGTCCTCACCTCGCGCGCTGCGTCGATTTCCATGGGTTCAAGCCGCGCGGCTGGCCAGCGCTTCCAGCGCTATGAACAGATGCTCGCCTTCGATCCTGACCGGAATGGTTCGCACCACGCCCTCATCCGCGCCGAGCGCCTTGCCGGTCTCCAGCGAAATCACCCAGTTGTGCAAGGGACAGGTCACCGCCGTGCCGTGGACGATGCCCTGACTCAGCGGCCCGCCCTTGTGCGGGCAGTGATCATCGATGGCATAGACCTGATCGTCCTGGGTGCGGAAGACCGCGACCTTGCCTTCCGGCGTGGCGACACAGCGCGCGCCGCGGCGGGGAATGTCTGAGAGGGAGCCGATCGATACCCAGTTCATCTCCATCACTCCGCCGCCTGCGCAAACCCGACCGAAGCCATCGGCCTGAATTCGTGCTTGTCCTTGCCGGAGACGCGTTCCGACCACGGGTCGACCTGGGCGAATTTCTGGCTGAAGACGAAGCGCTCGTAATAGGCTTTGCGCTTCTCGCCATCATCCATGATCTGGCGCTTGATCTCGGGAATGCCGATGCGCTTTGCCCATTTGTAGATGCGTTCGAGATAGCGGCCCTGCTCGCGATACATCTGCGTCAGCGCCACGATATGCTCCAGCGCCTCGTCTTCTGTCCTGACCATGCCGAGCACCTCGGTGCCCTTGATGTCGAGGCCGGCGGCACCGGCGAAATGGATCTCGTAACCACTGTCGACGCAGATGACGCCGACATCCTTGCAGGTCGCCTCGGCGCAGTTTCGCGGACAGCCCGACACCGCCATCTTGACCTTGGCCGGGGTCCACGAGCCCCACATGAATTTCTCGATGCGGATGCCGAGCCCGGTCGAATCCTGCGTGCCGAAGCGGCACCAGTCGGAGCCGACGCAAGTCTTCACGGTGCGCAACCCCTTGGCATAGGCATGGCCGGAGACGAAACCGGCCTGGCCGAGATCGGCCCACACCGCCGGCAGATCCTCCTTGCGGATGCCCAGCATATCGATGCGCTGTCCGCCGGTGACCTTGACCATCGGTATTTCGAACTTGTCGACGACGTCGGCGATGGCGCGCAGTTCCGCGGCATTGGTGACGCCGCCCCACATGCGCGGCACAACCGAATAGGTGCCGTCCTTCTGGATGTTGGCGTGGACGCGCTCGTTGATGAAGCGTGACTGGTAGTCGTCGGCATAATCATCCGGCCAATCGCAGACGAGGTAATAGTTGAGCGCCGGCCGGCATTTGGCGCAGCCGCAGGAGGTCGTCCATTCCAGCTCTTGCATGACGGCCGGAATGGTCTTCAGGCTCTTGGCGATGATCAGCCGGCGCACCTCGTCATGGCCAAGCGTGGTGCAGCCGCACATCGGCTGTACGGCGGCCGGATTGTATTTGTCGCCGATGGTCAGCACCATCAGCTTCTCGACCAGCCCGGTGCAGGAACCACAGGAGGCGGACGCCTTGGTGTGGGCGCGCACGTCGTCTAGCGAGGTCAGGCCTTTGCCTGAAATCGCACCTGTGATCTTGCCCTTGCAGACGCCGTTGCAGCCGCAGATTTCCGCATCATCCGGCAAGGCTGCAACGGCCGCCATAGGGTCCAGCGGGGCACCCCCCTGGTAGGACTGGCCGAAGATGAGCGTGTCGCGCATTTCGGATATGTCGGTCTGCTTCTTCTTCAGGTCGTTGAACCAGGTGCCGTCCGCCGTCTCGCCGTAGAGCACGGTGCCGATGATACGGTCGTCCTTGAGCACCAGGCGCTTGTAGACGCCGGCCGCGGCGTCGCGCAGCACGATCTCCTGGCGGTCCTCGCCCTCGGCAAAGTCACCCAGCGAGAACAGGTCGATGCCGGTGACCTTGAGCTTGGTAGGCGTGTCCATGTGGACGAAGGCGGCTGCCTCGTCGCCAGCAAGCTGGCGTGCCGCAACGCGCGCCATCTCGTAGAGCGGCGCCACCAGCCCGTAGACCTGTCCATTGACCTCGGCGCATTCGCCGAGCGCGTAGATGTCAGGATCGTTGCTGCGCATGCCGGCGTCGACGACAATGCCGCGATTGACGGCAATGCCGGCCTGCTTGGCCAACGCCGAATTCGGCCTTATGCCGACCGCCATGACTACCAGCGTGGCCGGGATGACCATGCCGTCGGCGAGCTCTACCTGCCCGACCTTGCCGTTGCCGGTGATCGCCTTTGTGTTGGCCTTGGTGATGACCTTGATGCCGCGCTGCTCGACGGCGCGCTGCAAGAGATAGCCTGCCGCCGGATCGAGTTGGCGCTCCATCAGCGTCGGCATGACATGCAGCACGGTGACGTCCATGCCTTGCGAATTGAGGCCGGCCGCCGCCTCCAGCCCGAGCAGGCCACCACCGATGACCACGGCCTTGGCCCGCGATTGCGCGGCGAGCATCATCGCCTGCACGTCGTCGAGGTCGCGATAGGTCAACACGCCCGGCAGATCATGGCCGGGAACCGGAATGATGAACGGCACCGAGCCGGTGGCGATGACGAGCTTGTCGTATGGCTCGGTGACACCGTGATCGGAGGTGACGGTCTTCGCCTCGCGGTCGATGGCGACGATCTTGTGACCCTTGTAGAGGGTGATGTTGTTGGCGATGTACCAGCCGTCGCCGTGGATGATGATTTCCTCAAAAGCCTTTTCGCCCGACAGCACCGGCGACAGCATGATGCGGTCGTAATTGACCCGCGGTTCGGCGTTGAAGATGGTGACGGTGTAGCGGCCCGGCGCCTGTTCCAGCAGATGCTCCAGCATGCGCCCGGGGGCCATGCCGTTGCCGATGATGACGAGTTTTTCGCTCATGATGCTACTCCGCGGCTTCGACGAAGCGGTGGCGTTCGTAGAGGAACTTCAGCACCGCCTCGCGGCAGCGCAGGAAGGTGCGATCGGACGAGAGCTCGACGCGTCGACGTGGCCGCGCTAGCGGTACCGCAAGCACCTCGCCGATGGTCGCCGCCGGACCGTTGGTCATCATGACAATGCGGTCGGACAACAGCACCGCCTCGTCGACATCGTGAGTGATCATGATCGTTGTCGAGCCAAGCCTGGAATGGATGTCCATCACCGCGTCCTGCAGATGGGCGCGCGTCAGCGCGTCGAGCGCCCCGAATGGCTCGTCGAGCAACAGTATCTTCGGCTCCATGGCGAGCGCCCGGGCAATGCCGACGCGCTGCTTCATGCCGCCCGATATTTCGGCCGGCCGCTTGTCCCTGGCATGCGCCATCTGCACCAGGTCGAGATTGCGCATGATCCATTCATGCCGTTCGGCTCTGCTCTTCGTACGACCAAAGACTTTCGACACCGCCAAGCTGATGTTCTCGTAGACGGTCAGCCATGGCAGCAGCGAATGGTTCTGGAACACCACAGCGCGCTCGGGTCCGGGGCTGTCGACCTCCTTGTCCTGAAGCAGCACGGCACCGGCGGAGACCCTGGTCAGTCCGGCGATCAGGTTGAGCAAGGTCGACTTGCCGCAGCCGGAATGACCGATGATCGAGACGAATTCGCCCTTGTCGATGGTCAGCCTGATGTCCTTCAGCACTTCGCTGACCTGACTGCCGCGGGTAAAGGATTTGTCGATATGGTCGAGTTTCAGATAGGCGGTCATCACCCTCTCCTCACTTTGCCGTTGTGCCGCGGGTGACGAAGGCGCCGACCGCCGCGACCAGACGGTCGAGGCAGAAGCCGGTGACGCCGATATAGGCGAGCGCGACGATGATGTCGGGCAGCCGCGACGAGTTCCATGCGTCCCAGATGAAGAAGCCGATGCCGACGCCGCCGGTCAGCATTTCGGCGGCGACGATGGCGAGCCAGGACAGGCCGATGCCGATTCTGAGGCCGGTGAAGATGTAGGGCGCGGCGGCCGGCACCATGATCTTGACGAAGAATTCGAACTGGTTGAGCCGCAGGATGCGCGAGACGTTGCGATAATCCTGCGGGATGTTGCGCACACCGACGGCGGTATTGATGATGATCGGCCAGATCGAGGTGATGAAGATAACGAACAGCGCCGATGGGCTGGAATCGCGGAAAGCAGCCAGCGACAGCGGCAGCCATGCCAGCGGCGGCACGGTGCGCAGGATCTGGAACACCGGATCGAGGCCACGCATCGCCCAGATCGACTGGCCGACCAGCGCGCCGAGTGCAACGCCGACGATCGCCGCCAGGCCAAAGCCGATGGCGACGCGCTGCAGCGAGATCAGCACCCGCCAGGCAAGGCCGATATCCTGCGGGCCATTGTTGAAGAACGGATGGGCGATCAGATCATAAGCCTCGTTCCACACCTGGCTCGGCGGCGGCAGGCTGGCGGTCGGCGACGAGCAGGCGATCTGCCAGACGACCAGCATGAGGGCGATGACGATGACCGGCGGCACCAGGGCGGTGGCAAGACTGCCGGCGATCGCGATTGGATCGAAGCGGCGCCGCGCCTTGGCGGTGAAGGCAATCACCGCGGCCGGCTTGGCGGGCGTGGGAAATGCCTTCACCTTGGTGTCCTCAATAGTCTGGATCGACATGTCTGGGGAAGCTCCCTGGGTATCTCTGGCGACAAGCGGCTGACGCCGCTTGCGCCGGGGTCGGAGTTGAGAGCGACAACGGCGCGAAGCGCCGTTGCGAGGGCGACAAACGGCGCCTTGGGCACCGTTTGCGCCGGCCTAGGCCGACGCCTTGATCTTCAGGCTGTCGAGATAGGCCGACGGGTTGGCCGGATCGAAGATCTTGCCGTCGAAGAAGGTCTCGACGCCGCGCGACGACGACGCCGGAATATCGGCCGCCGCAACGCCGAGATCCTTCGCCGCTTCGCGCCACAAATCCTCGCGGTTGACCTGATCGACCAGCGCCTTGATGTCGGTGGTCGGCGCGAATTTTCCCCAACGGATGTTTTCAGCGAGGAACCAGCTGTCGTGGCTCTTGTAGGGATAGGAGACGCCACCCTTCCAGAATTTCATGTAGAGATCGGTGCCGGAGGCGACGCGGCCGTTGCCGTAGTTGATGTCGCCCTTGAGGCGGCCGATGATGTCAGCGACAGGCACGTTCATCCATTGCCGCTTGCCGATGATGGCGGCCATCTCGTCCTTGTTCTCCATGGCTTCGCACCATTGCTGCGCTTCCATGACGGCCATAAGGATCGCCTTGGTGGCGTTCGGATATTTGTCGATGAATTCGGCGCGCAGGCCGAGCGCCTTTTCGGGATGGCCCTTCCACAGTTCGCCGGTGGTGGCGGCAGTGAAACCGACGCCCTGGTGGACGAGTTGCTCGTTCCATGGCTCGCCGACACAGAAGACATCCATGTTGCCGACCTTCATGTTGGCCACCATCTGCGGCGGCGGCACGACGATGGTCGAGACGTCCTTGTCGGGATCGATGCCGCCGGCGGCCAGCCAGTAGCGCAACCACAAATCGTGGGTGCCGCCCGGAAAAGTCATGGCGGCCTTGATCTCCTTGCCGGCCGCTTTCTTGGCGGCGAAGGCGTCCTTCAGCTTGGAGGCATCGAGGCCGACACCAGTGCCGGCGTATTCCTGCGCGACCGAGATGCCCTGGCAGTCGTAGTTGAGCCGCGCCACGATCGCCATCGGCATCGGCTGGTTGTTCTGCGTCACCTTGCCGGTGTGCATCAGGTAGGGCAGCGGCGTCAGGATGTGGGCACCGTCAATGCCGTTGGCCGCGCCGCCAAGCATCAGATTGTCGCGCGTCGCGCCCCAGGAAGCCTGCTTGAGCACCTCGACATCGGGCATGCCGTATTTTGCGAACAGCCCCTTCTCCTTGGCGATCATCAGCGGTGCCGCATCGGTCAGCGCGATGAAGCCGAGCTTGGCGCCGGTGACTTCCGGAGCGGTCGTGGCGGCATACGCACCCGAGGGGAAGAGCTTGCGAGCCGCGACGAACAGACCTGCGGTCATGGCACTGCTGACAAGAAAATCGCGACGCGTCACATCCTTGAGCGATGTTCCCGTCCCGATCCATTTCTCTATCGTTTCTTTCATCGTGATCTCCGGTTGAACGCGAGGGCGCCTTCGATTGACCCAAAACAAAAAAGCCGCCGTCCAAGCCTCGCGCATCCGTACATCCGGGATCGCGTTTTGACCTGAGCGGCAGCTTTGCCTGTGGCGCCCGCCATTGGACGCCTGTTCCGTGACCCGCGAAGGGCCTGGCTATTTCAAAGCAGGAACCGTGCCAGTTTGTGAGAATATGAAAAACATCAATTAAATCAGCACAATACGCCAGCTACCGAGGTGCCAGGCTATATGGCAAGCAGGTCAAAGATTGTTCATTAGAGCAATCGCACGCACATTTTTTGTGCAATGCACAAGAATGGCGCGAAAATGATCAGGCTCGGATCAGGCCTGATTTCTGACTGGCGATATAGGCATCGATCTCATCGGGGTCGAAGATCTGGCCGTCGAAGAAGCCGTCCGGCCCGAGCACCAGGCCTGCCCCGGTCGCACCGACCGCCGTCGCGATCTTCAGCGCGCCCTCGACCTTCGCATTGGCACCGGGAAGCGCGACACCAAGCGGCTTTAGCGCCGAGCGGTAGAGGTCGGGACGGTAGCAGTCTCGGGCAATAGCGAGGTTTTCCGGCGTGTGCGCCACATGCCCCCAGCGCACCATCTGCGTGTAGAACCATAGCGCGTGGCTCTTCCACGGAAAATTTGCCGCCTTGTCGAAGGGCAGGAAGAAGTCGTCGACATCCAGCTCGGCGCCGCCGCCCAATTGGAGGTGACCGGTCAGGATCGGCATCTGGACAGCGGGCGGCAGACCGAGGAAGCAAGCTTGAGCCATCACACCAGCCAATTCGGCGTGGTTGCCCGGATCCTGGCACCAGCGCGCCGAGTGATGCAGCGCGCGCAAGAGCGCCGCCAGCGCCCCGGGGGACTGCTCGGCCCAGGCTTTGCGCACACCGATCACCTTCTCCGGGCTATTGCGCCACAGCAGCGCCTTGACGGTGACGATATGGCCGGTGCCGGCAGCGACAGAGGCGCTGTTCCAGGGCTCGCCGACGCAGTAGCCGTCGATCCGCCCTGCGGCCAGCGCATCGGCCATGAAGGGCGGCGGCACGATGACGATCTCGATCTCGCGCTCGGGATCGATGCCGCACCCGGCGAGCCAGTAACGCAGTTCGTAATTGTGCCCCGAATGCGGGTGCACCACGGCAAAGCGCAGCGGATCGCCACCGGCCCCGGCGCGCTCGCGAATGAGCGCACGAAGGGCGGCACCGGCGCGCGCCGGATCGAGATCGGGTGCTGCCCCATTCGCCGCCATGCCAGCCCAGACGGCGTTGGAGATGGTGACGCAATTGCCGCCGAGCCCAAGCGAAAACGGCACGATGGTCTCTGAAGCGAGCGGCGTCAGCCCGAGATTGCAGGCGAGCGGCATCGGTCCCAGCATATGCGCCAGATGGAAGTGGCCGATGGCGATGCGGTCGCGGATGTTGGCCCAGGAGGTCTCGCGGTGCAGTGTGAGATCTATGCCTTCGCGTGTAGCAAAGCCAAGCTCGCCGGCCGCAACCAGCACGGCGCTGTCGAACAGCGGCATAAAGCCGGCGGTGATCTGGTGCTCGGCGTCCATGCTCATTCTTCCTCCGACGGCCCGAGCAACCCGGCAGCGGTCACCAGGCTCTGGGCAATGTCGCTGATCTTGCGGTTCTGGTTCATCGCCGTCTTGCGCAGCAGCGTGTAGGCGGCCTCTTCCGTCAGGCCGCGCGACTTCATCAATATGCCCTTGGCGCGATCGATGACCTTGCGGCTCTCAAGCTCGCCGCGAACCTCTTCCAGTTCGCGCGCCATGCGCCAGAAAGCGTTGAAGCGGCTGACCGCCATGTCGAGGATCGGCTTGACGCGTTCCTGTCTGAGACCATCGACGACATAGGCCGAAACGCCGGCATCGACGGCTGCCTCGATCGAGGCCTGGTCCGAGCGGTCGACGAACATGGCGATCGGCCGCTTCACCGCGCGCGACAGCTGGAACATGTTTTCCAGCATGTCTCGGTTCGGGTTTTCGAGATCAATGACGATAACGTCCGGCTCGATCTCGGCGATGCGCCGTGCAATGCCGGTCACGTCGTGGACAACGGTGACGCGCTCATGGCCGGCCTCGCGCAAACCGGCCTCGATGATCGCGGCGCGGATGCGGTTTTCGTCGATCACCAGGACGGCTAAGGAAGATCGGACCATGCCCGGCATTCTGCTTAAGCAGAAAAAATTGTGCAATGCGGCATCGTGCGATCAGTTGGATCAAACGATGCAGCTTGGTCAGTGTTTCAAAATCTGGCTGAGAAACAGCTTGGTCCGTGCGTGCTGGGGGTTGCCGAAGAAACTGTCCGGTTTGCCCTCTTCGACAATCTGCCCGGCGTCCATGAAGATCACACGGTCGGCGACCGCGCGGGCAAAGCCCATCTCATGGGTGACGCAGACCATCGTCATGCCGTCGCGCGCAAGCCCGGTCATGGTGTCGAGAACCTCCGACACCATTTCGGGATCGAGCGCCGAGGTCGGCTCGTCGAACAGCATCACCGCCGGCTGCATGCACAGGCTGCGGGCGATGGCGACGCGCTGCTGCTGACCGCCTGACAGCTGGACCGGGAATTTGTTCGCCTGTTCGGGGATGCGCACGCGCTCCAGGAACTGAAGCGCGGTCTTGCGCGCTTCGGCTGCGGAAACGCCTTTGACCCACATCGGTCCGGCCATGCAGTTCATCAGCACGGTCATGTGCGGGAACAGGTTGAAGTGCTGAAAGACCATGCCGACATTGCTGCGCACGTCGGCGACGTTCTTCATCTTCGGATGAAGCTCGATGCCGTTCACGGTGATGTCGCCTTCCTGATGCGCTTCGAGGCGGTTGAAGCAGCGGATCAGCGTTGACTTGCCCGAACCGGACGGCCCGCAGATGACGATCCGCTCGCCCTTGTGGACCGTCAGATTGATGTCCTTCAGCGCGTGGAACTGGCCGTACCATTTGGAAACGGCCTTGGCTTCAATGATGGCTTCAGCGCTCATCGCACCTTGCTCCTGGCGTAGTGCCGTTCGATACGGGACTGGATCAGTTCGAGGCAGATCGACAGCATCCAGTAGATGACCGAGGCCGAGATCAGCATCTCCATATGCTGGAAGGTCTTCTGGCCGAGTGTACGGGCAAGGAACATCAGCTCCCAGACGCCGATGACGGACACCAGCGAACTGTCCTTGAGCATGGAGATGAACTGATTGCCGGTCGGCGGAATGATCACCGGCAGCGCCTGCGGCAGGATGATGCGGCGCATAGTCAACGAGAAGCCGAAGCCCATCGAGCGCGACGCCTCCCACTGGCCACGGTCGATGCTTTGGATGCCGGACCGAAAGATCTCGGTCATGTAGGCGCCGTAACATAACGACAGCGCCAGTATGCCGGCCGGGACGGCGCCAACAACGAAACCGAGCTGCGGCAGGCCGAGATAGATCAGATAGACCTGCATCAACAGTGGCAAGCCGCGAAAGAACGAGGTGTAGAAGCTGGCGATGGCATAGGCGAAGCCATTGGTGGAGAGCTTGGCGACGGCGCCCAGAATGGCGATGAGAGACGCAATGACGATGGAGATGGCCGAGACGTAGAGCGTGGTCACCACGCCCTGGGAAATCAGGAATGGCAGCTTTTCCCAGATGAAGGGCAGGCTGAGATGAAAGGTCGCGAAGAAGGCCAGGAAGAGCAGCAGCAGTTCGAACCAGACGATGGCGATCTGGACACGCAGCGAGGCGAAGCCAATCAGGACGACATTGAGGACGAACAGAAGCGCGATCACGAAGGCGATGGCAAACCGACCATAGAGGCCGCTCTGCGACGGTTCGCCGATGACCGGGCGCATCAATTCGCCGAAGCTCGTCGACGTCAGGTTGAAGGCGAGGAAGATCGCAAAGACAACGCCGAACATCGTAGCCACAAACCATGGTTTGTGCACAAGAATCTCGGCTTCGACGGTATCCGGATAGAGCATAGCCTGTCCCCCTCGAATGGTCGGCAGCCCGCTTAGAGCGGGCCACCAGCGAAAGTCGAGACTATCTCACGATGGAATAGTCGACCCCGTACCATTTCTTGGAGAGCGTGCCGAGCGTGCCATCGGCCTTCATCGCTTTGACCGCATCGGCGATCTTGGCCGAGAATTCCGGGTCGCCATGTTCGATGGCAACAGCCAGTGGCTCGTAGAACACCGGCTCACCGATCTGCTTGATCGGATAGCCGGCCTTCACTGCATCGACGATGCTGGGCTGCGACGACACGACGGCGTCAAGCCGCACGCCATCCCCGATCCGCAGGTCGTCAAAGGCGGTGGTGGAGTTCTCGTAGGAGTGCACTTCCTTGGGGTTGAGCTTGTATTCGAAGGGCGGCGCGCCGGCGGCGTCGAGCGTCAGATCCTTCTTGGCATAGGCTTCGAAGGTCGATGTCGTCGTCGCGCCGACGACCTTGCCGTCCAGATCGCTGAGCGACGTAGCCTTGCTGTCCTTGTGAACGGCAACGGCGGCGGGGGTGTAGTAATAGACCGCCGGGAAATCGAAAATCTCGGCCCGCTTCTTGGTCGGCGTCATCGAGCCGACATGCATGTCCCAGCGGCCGACCCAGTTGCCGGCGGTGATGATGTCCCAGCCCGGCGTCACGAACTCGACCTTGACGCCGATGCGCTTGCCGATCTCCTTGGCGACGTCGACGTCGAAGCCGTCCAGCTCATTGTTGGAGTTGACGAAGGACTGCGGCGCCCAGTTGGCGTCGGTGGCCACCTTGAGCGTGCCGGCCGTGGTCACGCGATCGAGCACCGCCCCGGCTTGCGCCGGAAGCGTCGCCAGGACCAAGCCAAGCGAAGCCGCCAGCGTCGTCAGTTTCAGATATGTTTTCATGTGTTCCGTTCCCCTTTGTTGTTGTTGCTAATTTAGAGATGAGACCGCTGTCGCCGTCTTCCGGCGAGGCAGAGGAGGTTTGTCGCGCCGATTGCTCGGAACGATGGTAAGCTGGCGCCGGCTTTCGAAACCGGTGTCATCGCGTGTCGGCCTTTGCTTCGTCGCGCGCCGCACGCGCGGCCCGGAAGGCTTCGACACCAGCGGGAATGCCGCAATAGACCGCAATCTGGATCAGCGCCGCCCGCAATTCGTCGTCGCTCAGGCCATTGCGCATCGCACCACGGAAATGCACGCCGAATTCATGCATCCGCCCCAAAGCGGCAAGCATGCCGAGATTGAGCAGGCTGCGCTGCTTGAGGTCGAGAGCTCCGTCGGTCCAACATGTGCCCCAGCAATACTCGTTGAGGATGTCCTGGAACGGCCGCGAGAAATCGTCGGCATTGCCGATTGCGCGCTCGACATAGTCGTCGCCGAGAACTTTACGACGGGCCGCCTCGCCGGCCTTTTGCAGCTCACTATCCATGACTGGGTGCCCCCGCCCGTTGTGAATGGTCGCTCAGGAAATCAGCCATCAGGCCGGCGACCAGTTCGGGCGCCTCGACCAGGATCGAATGTCGCAGGCCCGGCAGGATTTCCAGCCGTGAGCCACGGATCTGTTCGTGCATATGGCGCGCCATGCGCGGATTGGATCCCTGATCATCCTCCCCGGTGACGATCAGCGTCGGCGCCCTGATCTGATCGAGAATGCCGCCAAAATCGGTCTCGGCCAGCACCCGGTAAGCGGCGGCGTAGCATGCTGGATCGTTTTCGGCGTCGCGCCGGCGCAGCTCCGCAATCACATCCGGATTGCGCGCTTGAAAATCCTCGGTGATCCAGCGCGACAGCGAGGCCGCATGATGCGTGCTCGGTTGGGTTGCGGTCAAAGCGGCAAGACGCCCCAGAACCGCCTGTCGTTCTTCCGGCAAGCGGCCAGCGACTGTCGACAAAAGCACCAGCCGGTCGAGCCGCTCCGGGCGGCTCAGCGCCAGGCGCTGCGCGATCAGGCCACCGAGCGAAAAGCCGGCCAGATGAAAGCGTGCGAAGCCGGCATGATCAGCCAGGGCCAAAATATCGCCGACGAAATCGTCGATCTCGTAGCGGCCCTTGATGCGGGCCGACCGGCCGTGGCCACGCAGATCGGACGTGAGTACCGTGAACTCATCCGGCAGGCGGGCGACGACGCCGCCCCAGGCTTCCAGATAGGAGCCGACGCCATGGATGCAGACAAGCTTCCGCGGCCCGTTGCCGTCGACACGGTAGTTCAGTGCTACATCGCCATGGACAAAGGTGCCGGCCGTCATTGCCATCAGTGTCCCACCGCGACGGCCTTGGCGCGATTGCGTGCCGCGAAGTGCGGCATGACCTCGTCGACGAACAGCCGGATGGTCTTCTTCTGCAGCTCGAATGGCAGGTTGAAGGTCAGCCCCAGGCAATACTGGTCGACGCCGGCGGCCTCGTAGTCCTCAAGCTTCTCGATGATCTCGTCGGGTGTGCCGAACATCAGGTTCTTGCGGATGCTCTCGGGATTATAATTGTCCTTGCCCTTGACGCTTTCATAGGGGACCGCTTCGGGGAAACCGCTCTTCACCGTGCCGATATTCTGGAACAGGTTTTCGAAGGCGCGCCCATAGTCGATGGCGTGACGGACCGCGACTTCCCAGTCCTCCGGGCGGTCGTAGATGCAAGTGCGGCGCTGCATCATCAGGCGTGGGCGCGGCACTTCCGGATGGTCGGCGACCGCCTTGCGGAATTTTTCGCCGAGCACGGCAATCTCGGCGGCGGGCGCCGACAGGGGAGTCGACAGGATGTTGGCGCCGATGCCGACGGCCCAGCCGAACGTGCCTGGGTCGCGCGCCGCGACCCAGATCGGCGGATGCGGCGTCTGCAGAGGCTTGGGCACGCCGGCAGCAAGCGGAAATTTCCAGAACTGGCCGTCATGCGCATAGTCTTCGGCCCACAGTTTCTTCACCGCCGGCACAAGTTCCTTCAGATAGGCGACGCCCTCCTGCTGCGGCATCCCGCCGGCCATACGGTCGAACTCATACTGGTAGGAGCCGCGGGCAATGCCGAACTCCAGCCGGCCGCCGGTCAGGTGGTCGCAAAGGGCGGCTTCGCCGGCCAGACGGATCGGGCTCCAGTAGGGCGCCACCAGCGTCGAGGTGCCAAGCCGGATCTGCTGCGTGTGCTGCGCCAGCCAGGTCAGCGTCATCAGCGGATTGGGCGAGATAGTGCATTCGATCGTGTGATGTTCGGCCGTCCACAGCGTCTCGAAACCGCCCTCGTCGGCCATCTGCGCCAGCTCGAGCAGATTGCTCTTCACCTTCGACATCGGCATGTCGGGCGAGAAGCGCTCCATGGTCAGCGAAACCGCAAATTTCATTTTTCCTGTCCCGTACTTTGTGGTCGGCTCAGCGCAGACGAATGACGAACGGGTCCTGCATGGCCCCGGAATAATCGATCATGATGTTCTTCAGGCGAGAGAACTCTTCCATCACGTCAAGCCCGCCGCGGCGGCCATAGCCGCTCTCCTTGAAGCCGCCATTGGCCGACATGAAGGACGAGGCGCGATAGGTGTTGATCCAGACGGTTCCGGCATCGACGTTGCGGGCAAAGCGCAGCGCGCGGTCGATGTCCTTGGTCCAGATGCCGGACGACAGGCCGTAGCGCGTGTCATTGGCGAGCGCGGTCATCTCCTCTTCCGACGAGAAAGGGATGACGCCGACGACCGGCCCGAAAATCTCTTCCTGCATGAAGTCCATGTCGTTGCGGGCATCGACCATGACGGTCGGCTCGAAATACCAGCCGCCGGCAAGCTCGGCGGATTGCGGCCTGCGGCCGCCCGCCGCGATCCTCGCGCCCTGGCGCACGCCCGAGGCGACATAGCTCTCGACCTTGGCAAGCTGTGCTGAAAGCGCCAGCGGTCCCATGTCGGTATCGTCGTTCAAGGGATGCCCTACCCTCACGCGTTTGGCGCGCTCGACCAGTGCATCGATGAACCGGTCATAGACGCTGGCCTCGACAAAGCAGCGCGATCCGGCAACGCAGCTCTGGCCTGCTGCGGCGAATATGCCGGAGACGACGCCGTTGACGGCATGGTCCATGTCGACATCGGCAAAAACGACATGCGGTGATTTTCCGCCAAGCTCCATCTGGCAGGAAACCAGATTGGCAGCCGCGTTGGTGGCGATGCGCCGGCCGGTGGCCGTGCTGCCGGTGAAGACGATCTTGGCGATGCCGGGATGGCGCGTCAGCGCGTCGCCGGCGCTGGCGCCGGTGCCGGTCACGACGTTGACGACGCCAGCGGGAAAGCCGGCTTCCATGATCAGCTCGGCCAGCGCCAGCGTCGAGGCGGTGGCATGTTCCGACGGCTTGATGACCACGGTGTTGCCGATGGCAAGGCAAGGCGCCAGCGTGCCGGTGAGCAGCATCAGCGGCGAATTCCATGGCGTGATCATGCCGACAACGCCGAGCGGTTCGCGCATGTTGAAATTGAGCATGTCGAGCTTGTTGACGGGTATCGTGTCGCCCAGCAGCTTGTCGGCCATCCCCGCGAAATAGCTGTAGGAGTCCGGCATGGCGCGCATTTGCGCCCGCATCTCCTTTAGCAGCTTGCCATTGTCGCGCGTCTCGATCAGCGCCAGTTCGTCGGCATGCTCGAGCACAAGCTGCGCCAGGCGGTAAACAAGCTTGCCGCGGTCGGTCTGGGTCATCCTGCGCCATGCCGGATTGGCAAAGGCGGCGCGCGCGGAGGCCACGGCGGCATCGACATCGGATGCGTCGGCCTCGGCCAGTTCATACCACGGCTTGGCGGTCGTCGGATCGTAGCTCGGAATGTATTGGCCGGCTTTCGGGGCGACGAAACCGCCGCCGATGAAAAGCTGCTGGCGTGAATTCTCGAGCGATTTGACGGATGTCTTCATGGCTTTTCCTGCTCAGTGTCCTGCGGGCTTTGCGTCCATGGCTGCGAGCCGCCATCGATCCGCGCCAGACGTCCGCCATCACCCGAATCCATGAAGATGCTGAAGCGGTCGTCATGCCGCTCGCGGCTGTAGCGACGCAGCAGCGCCTGGATCTCACGGGCTGGAATGTCGTTGTAGGGAAGGTCCGCCAACGGGAAGAACCGGAACCCCGCGGGCACGGTGAAGGCAGCGGATGCGCCGGACAGGCGGGCGCGATAGATGAGGTAGCCAGGGTCGCTGTCGGCAACGTCGAACACCGAATAGAGGAACGTCTCGTCCGGCAGCAGCGTCAGCGCATCGCCGCCTTCAAGCTTGAGTTCGTTTTCCGCCTTGCGGCTCTTGGCGCTCGGCAGCACCCAGCCGCCCTTGCCGTCAGAACGCAACAGGATGTTGCCGTCCGCTTCGATGAGATAGCCGACGATCATGGAGTGGGACGCAAGCCAGCCCGGCGGCAGCGGATCCTTCACCGAGGCATAGCGGCCCCGGCAAAAGCCAAGCGGCGCCGACGGGCTGGTGCCGAAGGCCTGCACGGCGCCGATGAGCACGACATGATCGCCGGCATCCACGCGATTGTGCACGGTGCAGTCGAACCAGGTGAGACACTCATTGAGGATAGGCGCACCGGTGTGGACGCGGTCATGGCTGACGGCACTGAACTTGTCTTGCGCCTTCGAGGCGAAAACCGCCGAAACGTCGGTTTGCCCCTCATGCAAGAGGTTGACCGCGAAAGAGTCGGACGCGTTGAACGCTGCATAGCTGGCGGCTACCTTGCCGACACAGACGAGAAGCAGTGGCGGATCGAGCGAAACGGATGTGAAGGAGTTCGCCGTCATGCCGCGCGGCGTGCCGTCGCTGTCGCAGGTGGTGATCACCGTGACGCCGGTCACGAAGGTTCCGAAGGCCCTTCTGAGGGCGATCGGATCGATCGTCGGCTGCGGGGTCGTGAGCATCTCGCCTCGTGTTTCCTCTTCGGATCGCATGAGACGTTAGCCGCTGGTTTCGAGCTGTTCTTCCTCCTGTTGATAGGAACGGGCGGCGATGCCGCTGCTGTGTTTGCTAGCAAAGATGGAGGCCAGCAACGCAAACGACAGGGCCGTTTTTCCAGTCGGGAAACGGCTGCGCGGCAGGTGCCAAAAATGATGCTATTTTTCTGATGAGGCGCTGTTGTCGATGACCTCGCGCAAACGGATGGCGAGTTCGAAAGCAAAGCGTCGCTCGGGCGTATCGAAGTCGACGCCGAACAGTTCCTGGATGCGCGTCAGGCGGTAGCGCAAGGTCGTCACATGCAGGCCCATGGCGTCGGCGCAAGCCTGGCTGCGGCACCCTTCGCGCAGGTATGAAAACAGCGTTTCCATGTAGGGCGTGCCGTGCTGACGATCGTGGTCGGCAATGGCGCCGACACTGTCCTGCACGAAACCGCGCACGTCCTCGACATCGGCGGCTGCGACCAGCATCGGCAGCGGGCCGAAATCCTGGCTGGCAAACACTCCGGTGCGGCCGAACGAGCGGCCGATGCGGATCATGCGCAGGCAGCGCTCCCAGGCGGCGGGATAGTCCGCAAGTTTCGAGCAGGGACCGGAGAGAACGACGAACGGCTCCTGGCCGAAATATCGCCCCAGTTCCTCGGCGATCTTGCGCAGCAGCTTGGCGACACGCTCCTTGTCCTCACCCAGCTCAGCCGGGATCAGGCAGACGAGACCGTTGTCGACAACGATGATGCCGGCTGCGACCGAATTCTGCTGCAGCAGCCGGATCACTGCATGATGAGGATCTACGGAACGTCCCGCGCTGCCTTTTGCTGCCTCAGGCAGGTCGATGACGATCATCTGCTGCGGCGACGCCAGGCCGATGGCAAGCCGTTGCGCCCGCTGCATCACATCGGCGGCGTCGTGCCAACGGTGCTCGACAACCTCCATGAACAGTTCGGTCAGTGTTCGCGTTTCGAATCGGAAACGGATGAAGCTGCGCATCATCTGGACGCTGAGCGCGAATTTGGCGCTGTCGAGCAAGAGCAGGTCCAACTGGCTGAACGGCTCCTGCATGGTGAAAATGACCAGCGCACCGACTGCTTCCGCATCGACGCTCAGCGGCTCGATCCTGGCGGTGAGACGCAGACGCCGCGTGCCGTCGTCGAGGAAGAACGTATGGGCCTCGTTCTGCGGCCGATCCACCGCCGACCGCGCCGCCTTCATGATCTGCCGGTGCAGGCTGGTGTTGGCGGCAAGTTGCCAGGCCTCATCGTCGAAATGCTTCTCGCTCGGCGTGCGGCTGGCAACGATCAGGTTGGCGGTGAAATCGACCACGACGACAGGGTTGGGCACAAGTGCTGCGATCTTGCCGGCAAGCGATGGCACCGAACTTTCCGCCAAGGCCTGCTGCAGCAGCGACGTATGAGCCTGCAAGGCTTTCTGCAGCCGTTCGGCGGCCCGCTTTTCCTCACGCAGCTTGTGCTGTTTTTCGACCGCGATTTCGCCGAGATGGACAATCATGCCGATGAAGGCGAGGTCATCGGCGGTGACCTCCATGATCTCGCGGGAGACGACGCTGAGCACCATCGGCCGCTCCGCCTCGTCGACGCAACTCATCGGCATCACTAGGACGCTGCGGTAATCGCGTTCGAACGCTTCCTTGCGGTAGCCGGAAAACTCCTCCGAAACGCGGGCATCCCTGATGTAGACCGGCTCGTTGCGCTGCAGGGCGATGATCGACGGGCTGGTGGCGAGTTCCCAGCGATCAGGCAGCGGCCGCTGGATCAGCGTCGGGTCATGGCGCACGATGACATAGGCATGGCCATGCGGCGCATCGATGCTCATGATCGAGCCCATGGTCCATTTGGCGTGCCGGCAGGCGGCCCGAACCAGATCGCGCAGCACAGTGCTCAGGTCGCCGCCGGAGTTGATCAGGCTGGCGGCGTCCCGCAACGACAGGATTTGCGACTGGTGGTTCACGCTGCGATCTTTTTCCGGCTGGGCAATCTGTTTCCTGTTGGCGCTCCGCGCGCCGATATAAGCAATTCGCGACCGTGCGAAGCTACACGTCTTCCGAGAGCGAGACATCCCGTTTTTCCTCCGAAGCAGAGGAAGACGCCTGGCCGGCCACTCCCCTAGCCTGCCCTGAATTCTGCTTGAGGAAAGGCCGCTGGAGCGAATGGAAATCAGGAAAATCTGCACCTTCATCGACGAGGTTCTGATCGAAGGCGGCAAGGCGGCCGGCAAGCCGGTCACATCGATCGTCGTCGCAGCCGTGTTGAAGAACCCGTGGGCGGGCCGCGGCTTCGTCGAGAACCTTCGCCCCGAGATCATTGACGTCGCGCCCAAGCTCGGCGCCGAACTGACCCGACGGCTGATCGCCCTGATGCCGCCGGCCGAGATCGAATCCTACGGCAAGGCTGCCGCGGTCGGTCTCAATGGCGAGATCGAACACGCCTCGGCGCTGATCCACACGCTGCGCTTCGGCAATCTGTTCCGCGACGCGGTTGGCGGCACCACCTATCTCGAATTCTGCAACACCAGAAACGCGGGCGGCGCGCTGATGTCGCTGCCGATGATGCACAAGAGCGAGAACGGAAGGCGCTCGCATTTCATCACCGCGAACTTCCAGATCGCCGATGCGCCGAGCGCCGATGAAGTGCTGGTTGCCATCGGCGCCGCCAATGGCGGACGGGTGCACGCCCGCATCGCCGACCGCTTTCAGGATGTTGCCGAAATGGAAGCGGAGAGCGGGTCCTAAGCAGTCGCTCGGCGATCAAGCGTCAGAATGCCTGGCAGGTAACATTGGCGACGGTCTTTGCTCGAACGAGGTGGTCGCGACGCCTTTTGCAGTCGACTTGGTATAGGCTTGAAGTTTTTTGAATTCTGATTATTTTAAGCTTGAAGTTTTTATGAAGAATCCCATGGCGCTTCATTCGTCCGAGCCGAGACACCGCGGCATTTGGCAGGAGAGCAGGAGGAGGAAGATTTGCCGTCGTTCCGGAACAAAACTCCATGAACACAGCACGATTTTCCGAGAGTGTAACAGGCGAGATCGTCGATGGCGCTCTCATCGTCACGATCGAAAATCCACCCGTCAACGCCCTCTCCTTCCATGTCAGGGCCGGGTTGATGGCTGCGCTCGGGCGTGCGGCGTCGGATGAAGTGTCTGCCGTGGTGCTGACCGCCACTGGGCGCACTTTCATCGGTGGCGCCGATATCAAGGAATTCGGCAAGCCCTCTATCGAGCCCACACTGCCTGACGTGATCAATGCGATCGAGAGCTTCGTTAAACCGGTCGTCGCGGCAGTCGGCGGCGCGGCGCTCGGCGGCGGCTGCGAGATTGCGCTGGCCTGCCACTACCGCGTGGCCAGCAAGGCGGCCAGCTTCGGCCTGCCCGAGGTCAAGCTCGGAATCGTCCCCGGGGCCGGCGGAACCCAACGCCTGCCCCGCCTCATCGGCACGGTCGCCGCAATTGACCTGATCGGCACGGGTCGCATCGCGACATCCGACGAGGCCCTCACTCTCGGTCTGATCGATGCCATTGCAGACGATCTCCCTAAAGGCGCGCTCGATGCCGCCCATCGTCGCGTTGACCAACCGTTGCGGCGCACGGGCGCGCTTTCCGTCCCGCACTCGCAGCCTGAGGCCGACGCGGCAGCCGCAAAAAAGGTGCTTTCTCGCAGCCGTGGACAGATCGCGCCCGCAGAAGCCGTGAGACTGGTCCAGGCTGCGTCCTCGGCCAGACTGGAGGACGGTCTCGCGGACGAACGCGCTACATTCCTGCGGCTCCGGGATTCCCGCGAAGCGGCAGCGTTGCGCCACGTCTTCTTTGCCGAGAGGCAAGCCAGCAAAGTCGACAGGCTGGAGGGTGTCACGCCTCGCAAGGTCGAGACCGTTGGCATCGTCGGAACCGGCCTGATGGGTGCAGGCATCGCGGTCTCGGCCTTGAATGCGGGCTATCGCGTGATCGGCATCGAACAGACCGACGAGGCGGCGGCAAAAGGATACGAACGTATCGCCGGTCTTCTCGACAAGTCGGTCCAATCAGGCCGTCTCACCGATCATGCGCGCAGAGAGGCTCTGAGCCGGTTTGAAGCGGCCAGCGATGCCGGCAGGCTGGCGCAGGCCGATCTGGTCATCGAGGCGGTGTTCGACGACCTCACGGTAAAAACCGAACTCTTCCGGAAGCTTGATCGTATCGTCCGCCCGGACGCCATGCTTGCGACCAACACCAGCTACCTCAACCCCAACGAGATCGCGTCGGCAACCGCCAGACCCGAACGGATCGTCGGCCTGCATTTTTTCTCCCCGGCCAACATCATGCGGCTCACCGAAGTCGTGGATTGTGCGGCGACGGCGCCCGATGTGCTCGCCTCGGCGATCGCCTTCGTCAGAAAGCTCGGCAAGCTGCCTGTCGTGTGCGGCGTTACCGAGGGATTCATCGGCAATCGCATCTATTCGGCCTACCGCCGCGAAGCGGAGTTCATGGTGGAGGATGGCGCAGCACCCGATGAGGTGGACGCCGCGCTGGAGGCCTGGGGCTTCCCGATGGGGATCTTCGCCGTCAACGATATGGCTGGACTGGAGATAGCCTGGGCGCGGCCCAAGCGGCAAGCGCCCATGCGCGATCCAAAAGCGCGTTATGTCGAGATCGCCGACCGGTTGTGCGAGACCGGCCGCTTCGGCCGCAAGACCGGGCGCGGCTGGTACGATTATTCGGACGGCGAGCGCAGGACCGACCCTGAGGTGACGGCGCTGATCGAGGCCGTGCGGGCGGCCAAGGGCATCGTGCCGCGCCGCTTTTCGGCCGACGAGATCGTCACACACCTGCTGGCGGCAATGGCCGACGAGGGCAAGGCGTTGCTCGCCGAAGGCATCGCGGCGCGTGCCTCCGACATCGATCTTGTGATGATCAACGGCTACGGCTTCCCGGCCCACAAGGGCGGGCCAATGTTCCACGCCGGAGACATCTGAGGATCAAGCTAAGACAGCTTGGCGATGACGGCGCGCAGCGCTTCGCCGAAACGCCTGACCTCGTCTACCGTGTTGTAGTGGACCAGCGAGGCGCGGATGGCGCCGCTGTCCATCTCCAGGTTGAGCCGCTTCATCAGGCGCGGGGCGTACATGTGGCCGTCGCGGATGCCGATCTGCATCTCCGCCATTTCCTCGACGATCCGCTGCGGCGACAGCTTGCCGATGTTGAAGCAGAAGGTCGGCACGCGCTCGTTGATGCGGGCTTCCTCGGCGACGCCGTAGATCGTGGCATCGCAGCCCTTGAGCACGGCGAGCATCTCGCGCGCCAAGAGCATTTCGTAGTCGCGGATGGCACCCATGCCGGCAACGATATTGTCTCGCCGCGAACGGTTGTTGGAGGGCGCCAGATTGCGGCCGATCAGTTCCAGGTACTGCACGGCGGCATCCATGCCCGAGACGTTTTCGTAGATGAAGGTGCCGGCCTCGACCTTGTAGGGCGGCTCGTCGGGAATGAAATCCTCGCGGAAGGTCGGCAGCCGCTTCAGCGTTTCGAAGCGGCCCCACAGAAAGCCCATATGCGGCGAAAAATTCTTGTAGCCGGAGCAGACGAGATAATCGCAGTCCCAGGCCTGCACGTCGATCAGCCCGTGCGGTCCGTAATGCACGCAATCGAGGAACACTTCGGCGCCGCCAGCGTGGGCGATCCTGGCCACCGAGGCGACGTCGACGATCGAGCCGATCGAATGCGCGGTCACCGTGCAGGCGACCAGGCGGGTGCGCTCCGAAACCAGCGGCTTGAGGTCGTCGACATGCAGATTGCCGTCCTCGCGCATGCGCCACCACTTGAATTTGGCTCCGGCGGACTCCAGCGCCAGCCACGTCGCGATGTTGGCGTCATGGTCCATGTCGGTGATGACGATCTCGTCGCGCGCCCCATCTGTGTCCTTGGCAAGCATCTGGCCGATGCCGAGGCTGACCAGACGGATGAACGAAGTGGCGTTCATGCCGAAGCAGATTTCCGACGGACTGTAGGCGTTGATCAGCAGTGCCACGCTCGTCCGCGCATCCGCAACCGATTGGTCGACCGTGACGGAGCGGCCATAGCGGCCGCCGCGCTGCACATTGTGCGAGACCAGATGGTTGGTCACCGCGTCGAGCACGCTCTGCGGGATCTGTGCGCCGGCGGCGTTGTCCATGAAGATGAAATCGCCGGCCTGCTGCAAGGCGGGAAACATGGCGCGGATGGTGTCGACGGGGAACGCAGCGGCGTTCGCATTGTCGGTTTGGTGCTTGTTCACGGGTACGCTCCTGCGAAGAATTTGGCGGGTGGAGATCGGTTGGCGGGTCAGCGCGTCTTCTCGGTCTTGAAGCGGTCTTCGAGCAGGCTGACGAGGCGGACCATCGGCCAGAGGAAGATGAGATAGACCAGCGCCGCGCCGATCAGCGGCGAGGGATTGGCGTAGAGCGACTGGGCGTTGGTCGCTTCCTTCAAGAGTTCGGGCAGCGCCACGGTTGAGGCGAGCGACGTGTCCTTGAACATCGAGACGCAGTTGCTGGTCATCGGCGGGATGACGACGCGGATCGCCTGCGGAAGCACTACCTTGCGCAAGGTTAAAAGGAACGGCAGGCCAAGCGCCTGCGATGCCTCGAATTGGCCTTTCGGAATGCTCTCTATGCCGGAGCGGAACACTTCGGCCGAGTAGGCCGACATGATGAAGGCGAACGCGGTAACCGCCGACGCCCAGGACGACAGGCGTATGCCGAGGAAGGGCAGCGCGTAGTAGATCAGGATCAGCACGACCAGCACCGGCAGCGCGCGAAAGATGTCGGTGTAGCCGACCGCCAGCCAACGTACCGGTTTCGGCGCATAGAGCCGCAACAGGCTGATGACCAGGCCGATGGGAATGCCGATGCCGATGCTCAAAATGCCGAGCAGCAGTGTGTTCAGGAAGCCGCGCAGCAGCGCCGGCAGGCTGGACATGATCACGTCAGGATTGAAGAAGGTGTCGATCAGCGACATGGGAGCGTTCCCGAACCCCAGAGCAAAGGATGCTCACGTTAAAACCAATCGACCTCGCCTACGATGAGGCTGTCCGTGCGGCAGCAGGCGCTGGAGCGTGAAATGAATCGTGCCGGCCTGGAAAGCCGGCACGATTTAGGTGCAATGCCGCTCAGGCCTTGGGCAGCGGCATTTCCTTCACGGTCGAGGAATCGGCTGGCGCGTCGCTGCCGAACCACTTCTTGTGGATCGCGGCGATCGTGCCGTCCTTCTTCATCGCCGTCAGCGCGTCGTTCAGCTTGCCGAGCAGCGGATGGTCCTTGGTCATCATCAGGCCGTACTGTTCGCCGGTCTTGATGCGCTCCTTCACGGTGAGGTCCTTCATCTTGGTGAAGGAATATTCCATGCCCGGAATGTCGCTGACGGCAGCGTCGACGCGGCCGGCGCTGAGGTCGAGCAGCAGGTTCTGCTGCGTGTCATAGCCCTTCACATCACTGAAGCCGTCGGCCGCCTGGTGCTCCTTGACCCAGTTTTCGCCGGTCGAGCCGGACAGCACGCCGACGATCTTGCCCTTGAGATCGGCCTCGGTGTTGATCGCGCTGTCGGTCTTTGTGGCGATGCCCATATCGGAATCGTAATAGGGCTGCGTGAAGGACTGCGACTTCAGTCGCTCGGCCGTGATGGTGATCGAGGATATGGCAACGTCGATGCGCTTCGAGGTGGTGGCGGCAAACAGCGCCTGGAAGCCGAGGTCGGCGATGTCGGTGGTCATGCCGATGCGCTTGGCCGCCTCGTTGACGATGTCGACCTCAAAGCCTTCGAAGGTGCCGCTCTCGTTCTTGTATTCGAAGGGTGGATTGGTCGGGTAGGCGCCGACATTGAGCACGTCGGCGGCAAAGGCGGTGGCCGGGCCGGCAGCGATGCCGATCGTGGCGGCGAGAAGAAGCAGGTTGCGACGAGTGAAGCTCATTTTTTGTTCCCTCTGGTTGTTGATCGGGCGGGTTTGCTCCCGCACGGTTTGTTGCCGTCCCACCTCCCAGCGGGGCGTCAATTCATGGCGGCGACCATGCGCTCGAGCGCGGTCGCTATCTGGTCGCGTTCACGGCACACGCACATCCGCAGGAAGGCCGCTGCCGAATTTCCAAAGAGGTGGCCGGGCGCCAGCCCGACGTGCGCCGTCTCCAATATCTTGGCGCAGGCCTGCCGGGCGTCGCTCTCTCCGTCCATGGCAAAGAAGGCATACATGCCGCCCCGCGGTTTTGTCGGCAGGATGATACCGGGAATCTGGGCCAGCCTGTCGTAGGCAAGGTCGAGGCCGGTTTTGATCCGCTGCCTGATCTCCTCGACCAGCGGCTCGCCCTGGCGGATGGCGGCGACAGCGCCGGCCTGGATCGGCGCGGCGGTGCCGCTGTTGATATACTGCGTCATGGCGCCAAGCTGGTCGGCCACCCCCGACGGATGCGTCAGCCAGCCGACGCGCCAGCCGGTCATCGCCCACGCTTTCGAAAAACTGTTGACCGACAGCACGCGGTCGCCGTCCTCGGCGATCTGCAGGATGGAAGGGGCAACATCGCCGTCGAAATAGAGCCGGCCATAGACCTCGTCGGAAATGATCCAGATGCCGGTGCGCCGGCTGAAATCGAGCAGCGCCTGCATCTCCTCGCGCGACGCGGTCCAGCCGGTCGGGTTGGACGGCGTCGACAGGAAGATCGCGCGGGTACGCGCGTCGCAAGTGGCGAACAGCCGGTCGAGATCGAGCTTCCAGTCGCCCTTGAAGTCGAGCGAAAACGGCCGTGGCTCGCCGCCGATCAGATGGATGGCGTTATGAATGTTGGGCCATTGCGGCGCGACATAGACAACATTGGTGCCGGTATCGACCAGCAGCTCCAGCGCCAGGTACAGCGCCTGCATGCCGCCCGGCGTGACGGTGGTGCGCGCAATCGGGATCGAGCGGCCGTGAATGCGCGTCTGGTATTCCGACAGCGCCTCGTTCAGCGGGCCGTGCCCGCGCATGTTGGGAACGTAGAAGGTCTGGCCTTCGTCGAAGGCAGCCTTGGCGGCGTCTCGGATGAAGGCCGGCGTCACCATGTCGCCTTCGCCGTACCAGAGCGCAATCACGTCGCCCAGTTCGCGGGCGCGCACGGCAAGGTTGGCGATGTTTTCGGTGTGCAGGTCACGAATCTGGGCGCGCACGCCGTCGAAAGCGTAGCGAGCGCTGGACGATGACTGGGGCAGTATGAACGACAAGGACTGAAACCCCTCCCACCCGGAGCACCATGATGGACTGTCCGGCTAGCCCCTCCGGCACGGCAGTCGCCATCCACTTTGGATGCTATCCAAAGTGCGGCGCTTTTCAAGGCAAAAGTTTTAAGCTTAAAAAGTTTTTACCTAGTCCCGCCCTTCTCGCCCCAGCTCGGCGCGCGCGGCGGTGCAGTTGGCCGCTGTGCCGGCGCCAAGAAACATCGTATCGCTGGCCAGCATGAAGAAGCTTGCGCCGATCGCTGCCCACCGGCTGATCGCCTGCGGGCTGGCGCAAAATATGCCGGCTACCTTGTGGTGTGCGATCGTCGCGCGGATGATTGTCCCGATCGCCTCGTTGAGCTTGTCGGCGCCTTTCGGTCCAACCGCATCGATCGATACCGAGAGATCGCCGGGGCCGACGAAGATCACATCGACACCGTCGACGGCAGCGATCGCCTCGATGTTGGCCAGCCCTTCCGATGTCTCGACCTGGATCGCGACGACGATCCTGTCATTGGCGGCGGCCAGATATTCGGGAATGCGATAGCCATAGCCGGCCGCGCGGCCTGGCCCGACGCCGCGTTCGCCCAGCGGCGGATAGCGCGAGGCCTTCACCGCTATCGCAGCCTGGGCGGCAGTTGAAACGCGCGGCACCAGCACGCCTTGGGCGCCGCTGTCGAGTGCCGCCTGAATGGCTTCCGGCGCATGGCCGGGAACACGCACCATCGCCGGCACGCGGTGGACGTCGGCCGCGCGCACCATGGTCTCGATCGTGTCGCGCGAGATCTGGGCATGTTCCCAGTCGATACAGAGGAAATCGAGGCCGGCGAGCGCCATCACTTCGACCGCGACGGGATGCGGAATGGCGGCGAAGGAGCCGACGAGATTGGCCTTGCCGATGCACTTCTGACGGAACTCGCTCATCTCCATCCCCTTTTTCGTCTGGTCCAAATTCATAACCGCAATCGGCAGCGAGGCGAAGCTATTTCAGGCTTGAAATATTTTTGGGCGGGCCTAGCGTGTGGGTCTCCCGCCACGAGTTCCCATGATGATCAAAACGCATCCCCTGCACGGCCCGAACAAACTGAAGCTCGGCGTCTTCTCGACCAATGCCGATGGCGGTCTGGCCATCACCGATGTGCCGGAACGCTGGACGGCAAGCTGGCAGGACAATCTGACGGCAGCGCAGATCGCCGACCGCGCCGGGCTGGAATTTATCCTGCCGATAGCGCGCTGGCGTGGCTTTGGCGGCCGCAACAAGGTGCGCGAATGGTCGTTCGAGACCTTCACCTGGGCAGCAGCTCTGGCGGTGGCCACCGAGCAGATCGGCCTGTTCATGACCGTGCATGTGCCGCTGGTGCATCCGCTCTATGCTGCCAAGGCACTGGCAACGGTCGACCATATCAGCCAGGGCCGCGCCGGCCTGAACATCGTCTGCGGCTGGAACCCGAAGGAATTCGGCATGTTCGGCACACCGCTGGTCGAAAAGGGCTATGAGCAGGCCGCGGAATGGATCGAAGTTCTGGAGCGGCTTTACGCGTCGAGCGAGCCACTCGATTACGAAGGCATCTATTATCGCTTGAAGGAAGCGGTCAGCCGGCCGGCCAGCCTGCAGGTGCCGCGCCCGGTGACCATGAACGCCGCTTTCGGTGGCCCAGGCCGCGATTTCGCCGCCGCCCGATGCGATTATCTGTTCACCACCTTTTCCGAGATGAGCGATGCCGGCAAGCATGTCGCCGACATCAGCGAGCGGGCCGACAAGGTTGGCCGCAATGTTGGCGTCTACACGGTGGCGCATGTCGTCTGCCGCCCAACGATGAAAGAGGCGCAGGACTATTACAACCGGTATGCCGTCGATCTGGCCGACCACGACGCGGTCGATGCCCATATGGCTGGCAAGAAGGAGTTCTCGCAGTCGCATGACCCGCATGCCTATGACCGCTACCGGCAGCGTTTCGCAGGCGGCGCCGGCACCTACCCGCTGGTTGGAACGCCGGAGACGATTGCCGCCGAGATGGCCGCGATTGCCGGGCATGGCTACCAGGGCATCGCCCTGTCCTTCGTCAACTACACTAGGGAATTGCCCTATTTCTGCGACCATGTGTTGCCGCTGCTCAGGCATGCCGGGCTTCGCGGCTAACTAATCTGGAATAACGGCGGTTGCCTGAATCTCGATCTTGGCGCGATCTTCCACCAGGGCCACCACCTGCATGGCGGCCATCGCCGGAAAATGCCGGCCGATCACCTCGCGATAGGCTTCGCCTATTCCCTTTAGGTTGCCGAGATATTCGGCCTTGTCAGTGAAATACCAGGTCATCGCGGTGATGTGGCGTGGCTCGGCGCCGGCCTCTGCTAGCACGGCGACGATGTTTTGCAGCGTCTGCCGCACCTGGCCGGCGAAATCGTCGGTCTCGAACTGGCACTGCCCGTTCCAGCCGACCTGTCCACCGACGAAGACGAGCCTGCCGCGCGCCGCTATGCCGTTGGCGTAGCCGACCGGTTTCGCCCAGCCTTCCGGCTGCAGGATCTCGTGCATTTCAAGCCTCCCCGGTAGTCCTAAAAACCAAGTCTCAAAATCGAATGCCCGTCGATATCTCGCCGTCAGGCCGCGCCCATCACCTGCCGTGCGATCACCACCTTCTGCACGTCGGAAGCGCCCTCGTAGATGCGCAGCGCGCGGATTTCGCGATACAGGCTCTCGACGATATGGCCCTTGCGGACACCGTCGCCGCCATGCAGTTGCACAGCCTTGTCGATCACCTCTTGCGCCTTGTCGGTGGCGAACAGCTTGGCCATCGCCGCCTCACGGGTCACCCGCGCGGCGCCCATGTCCTTGGTCCAGGCAGCGCGGTAGACCAGAAGCGCCGCCGCATCGACGTCCAGCGCCATATCGGCGACATGGCCTTGCACCATCTGCAGTTCTGCCATCGGCGCGCCAAACAGTTTGCGCTCGGCCACCCTGCGGATGCTTTCATCGAGCGCCCGGCGGGCAAAGCCAAGTGCCGCCGCGCCGACCGTCGAGCGGAACACGTCGAGCACCGACATGGCGATGCGAAAACCGTCGCCCGGTCTGCCGATCAGCGCCGACGCCGGCACCCGGACCTTGTCGAAGGAAAGCCGCGCCAGCGGATGCGGCGCGATCACTTCGAGGCGCTCGGCGATGCCAAGCCCCTTGGTGTCGGCAGGCACGAGAAAGGCGGAAAGCCCCCTGGCGCCCGGCGCCTCGCCGGTGCGGGCAAAGACGACGTAGAGATCGGCGATGCCGCCATTGGAAATCCAGGTCTTCTCGCCGGTGAGGATATAGACGTCGCCGTCGCGAGTCGCCGTCATTTCGGTGTTGGCGACATCCGACCCGGAGCGTGGCTCCGACAGTGCGAAGGCCGAGATCGTCTTGCCGGCCCTGGTCTTTGCCAGCCACTGCTGCTGGTCGGGCGTGCCGAACAGGCTGAGCGCACCGGTGCCGAGCCCCTGCATGGCGAAGGCGAAGTCGGCCAACCCGTCATGGCGGGCCAGCGTCTCGCGCGTGATGCACAAAGTGCGGACATCGAGCGGTCCGGGATTGTCGGTATCGAGCGCCGTCGGCTTCAGCCAGCCGTCGCGGCCAAGCTTGGCCACCAGCTCGCGGCAGGCGGCATCGACGTCATGATGATCGACGGGCAGGTTTCTCACGCACCATGCTTCCAGCCTTTCGGCTAATTCGCGATGGCGATCTTCAAAGAACGGCCAGTTGAGGAAACTCTTGTCAGCCATCAATTGCCCTCGAACACCGGTTTTTCCTTGGCCACGAAGGCCTTGTAGGCGCGCTCGAAGTCACGCGTCTGCATGCAGATCGCCTGCGCCTGCGCTTCCGCTTCGATCGCCTGGTCGAGGCCCATCGACCATTCCTGGTTGAGCTGCGTCTTGGTGATGCCGTGCGCGAAGGTCGGGCCAGAGACGATGCGCGCCGCCATATCGAGTGCGTCGGTCTCGAGCGCCGCCGCATCGACCAGCCTGTTGTAGAAGCCCCAGCGCTCGCCTTCCGCAGCTGTCATCGTGCGGCCGGTGTAGAGCAGTTCTGCGGCACGGCCCTGGCCGATGATGCGCGGCAGGATCGCGCAGGCGCCCATGTCGCAGCCGGCAAGGCCGACGCGGGTGAACAGGAAGGCGGCCTTGGCCTCCGGCGTGGCGATGCGAATGTCGGCGCTCATGGCGATGATGGCGCCGGCGCCGACCGCGACACCGTCGACCGCCGCGATGATCGGCTTGCCGCAGTTGAGCATCGCCTTGACGAAATCGCCTGTCATGCGGGTGAAGGCGAGCAACTCCTTCATGTCCATCTTGACCAATGGGCCGATAATGTCGTGGACATCGCCGCCCGAGCAGAAATTGCCGCCGTTGGGCAGGAACACCACGGCGTCGACGTCGTCGGCATAGACGAGATCGCGGAACGTGTCGCGCAGTTCGGCATAGCTGTCGAAGGTCAGCGGGTTCTTGCGCTCCGGCCGGTCGAGCCGCACCCTGGCGATCCTGCCTTCGACCTCCCAGAGGAAGTGCTTCGGCTTGAGGCCGGCCATCGCAGTCATTCGCGTCCCTCCCAGTTGCTGCGGAACGAGGTCAGCATGCCGGTCAGCCGGCGGGCATCCTCCTCGCTGACCTTTCCCAGCAATTCGCCGATCCACCCCTCATGCGCCGCGGCCATTGCGGCAAAGGATCTGGAACCCTCATCGGTCAGTCGCACCATTGACGTGCGGCGATCGCCATTGCGGCGCGCGCGCGCGACCAACCCTTCCGAAACCAGCCGATCGACAATGCCGGTGACATTGCCGTTGGACACCAGCAGGAAGCGCGATAGATCGCTCATCAGCATGCCTTCCGGCGCGCGGTAGAGGGCAGCCATGACGTCGAAACGCGGCAGCGTCGTATCGAATTCTTTCTTCAGGCGCTCGCGCAGTTCGGCCTCGATCGTGCGCGACGCGCGCAGCAGCCTGATCCAAAGACGCAGCCGGTCCTTGCCGGGTCCCGAGGGCGCGGGCAATGGGCCGGCTACCATGTTTCGCCTCCTGAGATCGAAATTGCTTGTCCGGTGATCGACGCCGCCGCATCGCCGCACAGCCAAAGCACCGCCGCGGCAACTTCTTGCGGCTGGATGAAGCGGCCTTGCGGGTTGGTCGAGGCAAGGCTCGCCCGCGCCTCGTCAACCGAGCGGCCGGTCTTTTCGACAATGCGCTGGACGGATGCTTCCAGCATGTCGGTCTCGACGAAACCCGGACACACGGCGTTGATGGTGATGCCTGATTTCGCCGTCTCGGCCGCCAGCGCCCGCATCAGCCCGACCACGCCGTGCTTGGCCGCCACATAGGGCGCGACATAGGCGTAGCCTTTCAGTCCTGCAGTCGACGCGACGAAGACGATCCGGCCTGCCTTGCGCGCGGCCATGCCGGCCAGCGCCGGCTTCACCGTCAGGAAGGCGCCGGTCAGATTGACGTCGAGCGTCCGCTGCCAGTCGGCAAGCGAGGTTCTGTGCGCCGACGTGCTGCCGGCCATGCCGGCATTGGCGACGACGATGTCGAACGGGCCGCGTGCGGCCTCCGCTTGCGCGTAGAGCGATGTCATCGCCGCCTCGTTGGTAACATCGGCTGACATGGCGTGGATGCGGCCGTTCTCGCCGGCCACCTTGGCAAGCTCGGCGTCGCGCCGCCCGCATATGGTCACCTCGATGCCGGCCTCGGCCAGCACGAGTGCGATGGCCCGACCGACACCGGAGCCGCCGCCGGTGACCAGCGCATGTTTGCCGGAGATCGCTGAGGCCGTCGTCATACTTTCAGCCCCGCCGCCGCATCGCGCTCGGCCAACCGGTAGATCTGGTCGCGTCCGGGCAGATAGGGATCCGGCCATTTGACGCCACGGTCGCCGAGCGTCACGGCCGCATGCAGCGTCCAGTAGGGATCGGCGAGATGCGGCCGCGCCAGTGCTACCAGGTCGGCGCGGCCGGCCATCAGGATCGAATTGACATGGTCAGGCTCGTAGATGTTGCCGACCGCCATCGTCGCCATGCCGACCTCGTTGCGGATGCGGTCCGAGAACGGCGTCTGGAACATGCGGCCATAGACAGGCTTGGCGGCAATCGAGGTTTGGCCTGCAGAGACGTCGCATATGTCGACGCCTGCCTCGTGCAGCATCTGCGCGATCTCCACAGCATCGGCCGGCGTCACACCCTCGATGCCGACCCAGTCATTGGCCGAAATTCGCACCGAGATCGGCTTTCGCGCCGGCCAGGCGGCGCGCACCGCATGGAAGATTTCCAAGGGATAGCGCATACGATTTTCCAGCGAACCGCCATATTCATCCGTGCGCTGGTTGGTGACCTGCGTGATGAAGGACGACAGCAGGTAGCCGTGCGCGGCATGGATCTCCAGCATGTCGAAGCCGCAGCGATCTGCCATCTCGGTGGAGGCCACGAACTCGTCGCGCACCCTGTCCATGTCGGCGCGGTCCATGGCCTTCGGCACCTGATTCTCAGGCGACCATGCAATCGCCGAGGCCGCCATGACCGGCCAATTGCCCGAGGCGAGCGGCACGTCGGTGCCTTCCCAACCGACACGGGTCGACCCCTTGGCTCCGGAATGGCCGATCTGGGCGCAGATTTTCGCCTCTGTCTCGGTGTGGACGAAGTCGACAAGCCGCTTCCACGCCACCTCATGTTCGCGCGCATAGAAGCCAGGACAGCCGGGCGTGATGCGTCCTTCCGGGCTGATGCAGGTCATCTCGATATAGACAAGCCCGGCGCCGCCCTTGGCACGCTCGGCATAGTGGGCGAAATGCCAGTCCGTCGGGCAGCCGTCGACGGCCTTGTACTGCGCCATCGGCGAAACGACGATGCGGTTGTTGAGCTGCATCTCGCGCAGCTTGAACGGCGCGAACATCGGCGCCCGGCGCTGCCTGTTGCCGCCTGCCCCCGCCTGGCGCTGGAACCATTCCTCGGCGCTTTCAAGCCATTTGGCATCGCGCAGCCGCAAATTCTCGTGGCTGATGCGCTGCGACCGGGTCAGCAGCGAATAGTTGAACTGCACCGGATCGAGGCCGAGATAGCGCTCGACCTCCTCGAACCACTCCAGCGAATTGCGCGCCGCCGACTGCAGCTTCAACACCTCGGTGCGACGGGCATCCTCATATTTGCGGAAGGCCGCGTCGAGGTCCGGTTCGGTTTTGACATATTCGGCCAGCGCCACCGCGCTTTCCAATGCGAGCTTGGTGCCGGAGCCGATCGAGAAATGCGCCGAGGCCGCCGCGTCGCCCATCAGCGCCAGGTTCTTGTACGACCAGCGCTCGCACAGCACGCGCGGGAAATTGATCCAGGCCGAACCGCGGATGTGATTGGCATTGGTCATCAGCGCATGGCCGCCGAGATGTTTCTCAAAGATGCGCTCGCAGACGGCGATGGATTCCTGCTGCGACATCGCACCGAAGCCGAAGGCAGCCCAGGTCTGTTCGCTGCACTCGACGATGAAAGTCGCCGTCTCGCTGTCGAACTGATAGGCGTGCGCCCACACCCAGCCATGTTCGGTCTTCTCGAAGATGAAGGTGAAGGCGTCGTCGAATTTCTGGTTGGTGCCGAGCCAGACGAATTTGCATTTGCGGGTGTCGATGTCGGGCTTGAAGACATCGACGAAAGTGTTGCGCGCCCTTGAGTTCAGCCCGTCGGCGGCGACGACCAGATCATGCGTCTCCATATAGGGCTGAGGGTCGGCGATATCGCTTTCGAACATCAGCTTGACGCCGAGTTCGCGCGCGCGCCGCTGCAGCAGGATCAGAAGCCGTTTGCGGCCGATGCCACAAAAACCGTGACCCGACGAGACCGTGCGCACGCCGTCATGGATGACGGCGATGTCGTCCCAATAGGCGAAATGCTTCTTGATCCAGACAGCGCTGACCGGGTCGTTCTTGGCAAGGTTGTCGAGTGTTTCGGCCGACAGCACGACGCCCCAGCCGAACGTATCGTCGGCGCGGTTGCGCTCGAACACCGTGACCTCATGCGCGGCGTCTCTGAGCTTCATCGAAATGGCAAAGTAGAGGCCAGCTGGTCCGCCGCCGAGAACCGCAACCTTCATCCGTGCGATCTCCTCTTCGCTTGCTGCATCCCAAGTATCGCGCCAGAGATAAAATATTTCAAGCTTAAAGTTTCGCACCGAATGATTGTCTGGACATCGGGTGGCGCGCTTGCGAGCCCGTCCCGCAAGCGCGCTCTGGAAATCACTTGTCCGGGTTCTTCGGGCTCCACAGAACGGTCTCGGCGCCTTTCTCATAGGCCATCCCATCGGGATAGCTGATTGCCTCCAGTTGCAATCCCCATGGCGCCTGGAAATAGAGGATGGTCTGGCCGGCGGCCGGACCTTCCTTGACCGGCAGCGGCCCCATCCGCGTCTTCACACCCTTGCCATCGAGATAGGCTTTCGCCGCGGCGACATCATCGACATACAAGGCAATGTGAAAGCCGCCGATATCGCTGTTCTTCGGCGTCAAATCCTTCTGGTCGGGCGCGGTGTATTTGAACAGCTCTATGTTCGATCCGTAACCGCAACGCACCATGGTAACCTGCTCGATGACAGCCTTCGGATCGACGCCCAGAAGGTCCTGCATGAAGGTGCCCTTGTCGTCAGCGAACGGACCGAACGACATCGCCTTCTTGCAGCCGACCACTTCGGTGAAGAAGTCGACCGCCTGCTTCATATCGGGCACCGTGATGCCGGTGTGGTCGTGGCCGCGCATGCCGGGGATTGAATCGGCCGAGGCCGCTCCCATCGAGCCGAACAGGATCGCGGCAAGCATCGTGCCGCAGGTTGCATAGTTCATGTTACCCTCCGTTCGCGGGCTGATTTTGCCATCATGCACGTCCGAGGCCCGCGGTTCGGCGTGCTGGATGAACAGTCCTATGCCGGCGCTTTCGTAGCTGGCCGCAGCCAGTCCGCGTCGATCTCAGGCAGTGGAATGGCGGCAAGCAGATCGCGCGTGTAGGTCTCCCTGGGGTTGTCGAACAGCGCGTCGGTGGCGCTCGCCTCGACGATCCTGCCTTCGCGCATGACGATGACTTGTTGGCAGAGCCGCCGGATGACCGACAGATCGTGGCTGATGAAGGCAACGGTCAGCCCCATCTCCGCCGCAAGCTTCTCCAAGAGTGTGAGGATCTGCGCTTGCGTCGACACGTCGAGGCCGGAGACGATCTCGTCGGCCAGCACGAATTTCGGCGATAGCGCCAACGCGCGCGCAATACCGACGCGCTGCCGCTGGCCGCCCGACAGTTCATGACGATAGCGGCCGGCGAAGCTTTGCGGCAGGCCGACGCGATGCAATGCCTCGGCGATGCGTTCCCTAAGCTTGTCGCCAAGCCCATTCTGCTTGAGCGGCGCGGCAATGATGCTGGCGATGGTGCGACGCGGGTTGAGCGACGACATCGGATCCTGGAAGATCATCTGCAGGTCGCGGCGCTGAGGGCGCAGTTCCCCCTCCGGCAGATGGGTGATATCGCGGCCCTCGAAGCTGATGCTGCCGGCGCTCGGCTCCAGCAGTCTGACCAGCGCGCGGCCAAGCGTCGATTTTCCGGACCCGGATTCGCCGACGATGCCGGTCACCGAACCCCTCGGAAGATCGAAGTCCAGACCTTTCAAAATCTCGGCCAGCGGCGCGCGGCCGATCAGCGGCTTGCGGGTCATGTCGGGCAGCGCGACCTTCAGCCCGCGCACGGAAAACAGCGGCTCAACCATGCGGCCGCCTCCACGCCTGGTCTGCCGCATGGATCTCGGCGGCAAGCCCGGCCAGCACGGTCTCGTCCACCGGCATCAGCGAGGCGAAAGGATCGGTGTAGCGCGGCGTGGCGGCCATCAATGCTCGCGTATAGGGATGCTCAGCCCCGGCGAAGAGAGCGGCCGTATCAGCCTCTTCCACCACCTTGCCGGCATAGAGCACCGACACTTTCTGGCTGATCTTGGCAACGACACCGAGATCGTGCGTGACGAACAGGATCGCGGTGCCATGCTCACGCTGCAACTCGGCGATCAGGCGCAGGATCTGCTTTTGCACGGTAACGTCGAGCGCGGTGGTCGGCTCGTCGGCAACGATCAGCCTTGGCTCGGCGGCGAAGGCGGCGGCGATCAGCACACGCTGGCGCATGCCGCCGGACAGTTCGTGCGGGTAGCTCTTCAGCACCCGGTCGGGGTCGCGGATCTGCACTTCGTCCAGCAGTTGCCGGATGCGCGTATCGGCCTTCTCTCCGCCCCAGCCGAGAATGCGCACCAGTCGGTCAGTCATTTGCGGGCCGATGCGGCGCGACGGGTTGAGCGCAGTCAACGGATCTTGCGGGATCAGCGCCGTGCGGGCGCCGATCAGCGTACGCCTTGCCTTGGGCTGCAGCTTGCCGAGGTCCTCGCCTTCGAGCTTCATATTGCCTTCGACGATGCGCACGCTTGATGGCAGCACGCCAAGCACCGCCTTGCCGATCATCGTCTTGCCGGCGCCGCTCTCACCGACCAGTGCTCGCACCTCCCCCGGTTGAACGGAGAGCGACACCGAGCGCAGCACGCGCTGGCCGTTCGGCAGCACTGCGCTCAAATCGCGGATGTCGAGACATGCGCTCATCGCAGCACCGGATCGAAGCGCGTCTTCAGCGCCTCGCCGAATTGGCTGAACGACAGCACGGTGAGGATCAGCGTGATCAGCGGAAACACCAGCACCCACCAGGCCTGGTGGACCGACAGCCGGCCCTCGGCGATAATGCCGCCCCAGGTCGGATCGTCGGTCGAGATCGACAGATTGACGAAGGACAGGATCGCCTCGACGATGACGGCGATGCCCATTTCCAGCGACAGCAGCGCCACGATCGACGGCACCACATTGGGCAGCACCTCGCGCAGCATGATGCCGATGCGGCCATAGCCGGCGATGCGGGCGTTCTCGACATAGTCCATGCGCGACTGGCCCATCGCTTCGGCACGGATCACCCGGCAAAAGCGCGTCCAGTCGATGATGGCGATGGCGAGGATGACGGAACTCAGGCCGGTGCCGAGCACCGCGACCAGCAAGATGGCGAACAGCACCGGCGGAAACGCCATCCAGACATCGACGATGCGCGAAATGATGCGGTCGGCCCAGCCGCCGAAATAGCCTGCGATCAACCCCAGCGTCGATCCGACCAGACAGGCGGCAATCGCCGCCGCAAAAGCTACGATGAAGGCGATACGGCCGCCGAAGATCAGCCGGGACAAGAGATCGCGGCCGAGGCTGTCGGTGCCCAGCCAATAGCCGGGCTCGGCGCCATCGAGCCAGAACGGCGGCAGCCGCTCCAGCATCAGATCCTGCGCCAACGGATCCTGCGGCGCCACCAGCGGGGCGAAGATCGCGGCCAGCAACGCCAGCAGCAGCCAGCCGCCGGCCAGCCACAGCCTGGGGCTCAGTCCGCGTCGGGCGATGCGCGCCTCATCCATGGCGCAGCCTCGGATTGAGCAGCGCGTACATCATGTCGACCGCAAGATTGATCAGCACAAACAGCAGCGCGAAGACCAGCACGATGCCCTGGATCAGCGGCAGGTCGCGGTTGATGACGGCGTCGATCGCCATGTTGCCGAGCCCCTCATAGGAAAACAGTCGCTCGACGATGACCGTGCCGCCGATAAGGAAGGTGAACTGCACGCCGACCAGCGTCAGCGTCGGCAGAGCGGCGTTCTTCAGCGCCTCGCGCAGAATGACCTGCGTTTCCGAAAACCCCTTCACCCGAGCCAGCACGACATAGTCGAGGTCAAGCACTTCCTTCAGCGACTGTTTCAGCAACTGCGAGATGATTGCAGCTAGCGGCAGAGCCAGCGCGATCGCCGGCATCAGCATGTGCTTGAGCAGATCCCAGGTCAGGTCCAGGCGCAGTCGCAAGATGCTCTCGAAGAAATAGAACTGGGTCACGAAAGGCAGGTCGAGTTGCGGTGACACTCGGCCGGAAATGTCGAAGATCGGCACCAGCACGCCGAACAAAAGGATCAGCACCAGGCCCCACAGGAAATCGGGAATGGAGAGCGCGGCACCGCTGGCGATATCGATGCCGGCCTCGACCACCGTGCCGCGCTCGCGTGCGCCGAGGACCGCCGTCGTGCCGCCGAGCGCCACCGCCATGACAAGCGCGACGATGGCGAGTTCCAGCGTCGCCGGCAACCGGTTGAAGACAAGGCCAAGCACATCTTGCCTGAGTGAAATCGAGGTGCCGAAATCGCCTCTGACAACACCGGACAGCCAGATGAAGAATTGCTGCACGATGGTCTTGTCGAGCCCGTAAAGTGCGCGCAGCCGGTCGATGTCGGCATCCGTCGCACCGGGCGGCAGCATCATGGCGATCGGGTCACCAGGCGCGACGCGGATCACGACGAAGACGACGACAGCCACGCCGAACAGCGTGATCAGCATCGTCAGCAGACGGATCAGGAATCTTTGCAGGAGCATGTAAATCTTTGCAGAAGCCCGCAGGTTCGTATGCCTGTATGAATGCGCGCCGTCGCTATGGACGGCGCGCGGCAAGTCCAGGCCGGTATCAGGCCGGAGTCATCAGCGCCGGCAGCAGCGCGCCGGACACATGCTGTACCACATTGACGCCCTTGGCATGCACGATCGGTTGCGCATACTGAATCAGCGGCAGCACATAGGCCTGCTCGGCGATGTATTTGTCGACCGCCTTCCAGCCGGCAACGCGCTTGGCCTCGTCCTTCTCGCCCCACAGCGGGTTGATCATGTCGATCAGGTCCTGGCTGTCCCACACCGAGTGCGGGCTCGGGCCGTACATGGCAAAGCCGGTCGACGTCGTCGGATCGCCGATGGCATTGCCCCAATTGTAGAAGGCGGCCGGCGCCAGCTTGTCAGCGGCGCGCAGCTCATAGTGCTTGGCGATCTCGTAGACCTCCATCGTTGCTTCGATGCCCACCTTGCGCCACATGCCGACGATCGCCTGGATCATCTCATAGTCCTTGGGCTTGAACCCCTTCGTCGTCTGGATGGTGAACTTGACCGGTTTTTCGGGTGAATAGCCGGAAGCCGCGAGCAGCTCCTTGGCCTTTTCCGGATTGTGCTCGACCTTGATCGAGGCATCGAAGGCCTCGTACTCCGGGGTCTCCAGCGTAGCGATCGGTTGGCCGTAGCCGCGCAGCAGCCGCTTGACCAGCAGCTCCTTGTCCACTGCCATCACGGCGGCCTGGCGGACGTTCTTGTCCAGCATCGCTTCGATGTCATTGAAGAAGATCATACCGATGTCGGAAACGGGCTTGCACGAGCCGGCAAGCCCGTCCTTGGCGATCAGCCGGTCATACTCCTCATAAGGAATTTCGAGTGTCACCTGCGAGGAGCCGGATTCGATCTCGGCCACGCGGCTTGCCGCGTCGGTGACGAACTTGATCGTCACATTCTCGAAGGCCGGCTTGCCGCCCCAATAGGTCGGGTTGGCCTTGAGCCGCAGGAAGGCGTTGCGTTCGAATTTTTCCACCATGTACGGTCCGGTGCCGATCGGCGCCTTCTCGAAGCCTTCGGCGCCGACCTTCTCGTAATAGGCTTTCGGCAGGATGTAGCCGGTCAGGAACGACATCCACTTGAAGTAGACCGGGTCGAACTGAACGACATCACCGGTGATCTTGTTGCCGTCGATCTTGAAATTGCTGACGTTCTTCCAGACGAACTGGATCGGGTTGCCGGTCTTTTCGTCGCCCGCCCGCTGCAGCGACCAGACGACATCCTCGGGCGTGAAGGGCGAGCCGTCATGCCAGGTCACGCCTTCGCGCACGGTCATCATCACCTTGGTGCGGTCGTCGTTCCAACCCCATTCGGTGAGCAGGCCTGGCGCGAAGGAGAGGTCCGGCTTCTGCGGGATGAACTGGTCGAACACGGACTGGTAGAGACCCTGAATGGTCGGGTTGACCGCCGAGGGTCCGGTGGTCGGGTCCCAGGACGGCAGGTTGACGTTATAGGCGATGGTCAGCTCGCCGGCCGCCTTGGCGATATGGGGCAGGCCGACTGCGGCCACCCCAAGTGCTGCGGCACTGTATCCCAGCAATTCTCGTCTGTTGATTGTCATGGTTGTTCCCCTTGTTGTTTGTTGTCTTCGCGCGGCACTATCAGTTCATAGCTTCAGGCTTCGTGGGCAGCAGCGCCTTGCCTCTCGTCGCCTTCATGAAATCTTCCGAGCTACCTCCCACCAAGCTGTTGTGCGAGCATGAAGCCCGAGGCCGCGCCGGTGCCGGCGCCTGGCCATGTTGCAGCGCCCGTGAGATGCAGATTGGCGATCGGCGTGTTCCAGCCTGCATAGCCGCGCGCCGGGCGAAACAAGAAGTTCTGCGCCAGATGATGGCTGCCGCAGACCTGGTCGCCACCGACGAGATTCGGATTCTCGCGCTCGAGATCGATGGGCGAAAACACCGAACGGCCGAGGATTTTGTTTCGCAGGCCGGGCGCATAGGTCTCGATGATGTCGAGGACACGGTCAGCGTAGACGTCCTTGACCTGATCCCAATGCGCGGGCGCGATCCTGCCGGCCGCATCGCCAGCGATTTCGGCAGGCAGCATGCGCACCTGCACCCACAGTATGTGCTTGCCCTGCGGCGCGCGCGACGAATCGATCGCGGTCGGCTGGCCGACGACCAGCACCGGCTCGTCCGGCAGTATGCCCGCCATCGCCTGCTGATAGGTTCGCGACATCGCGTCGAGTGACGGCGACAGATGCACGTAGGCGAACTGCCGCAGCTCGGCGCCGGAACGCCAGTCGGGCAGATCGTCGAGCGCCAGATGGATCATCATCGTGCCCGGCGCGTGCCGGAACTTTTGCATCGCCGTGTCGAAGCCGGCGTCGCCGGAACCGTTTGGCAGCAACTTGCCGGTCAGCGCCATGGGCGCGACGCCGGCAATGACCGCCTTGGTTGCCGTATGCGTCTCACCGGATGCGAGCCGCACGCCTGATGCCTTGCCGGCGGAAACGCTGATTTCGGTGACCTCCGCCCCGGTGACGATCTTGCCGCCCGCCGAGGTGACCATACCCGACAGCGCCCGGACCATGGTATCGGCCCCGCCCTTGCCCAGCACCATGCCAAAGCTTTGATTGGCCATCGACTCCAGGTAGGGGAACACGGCGCCGCCGGCGATGTCGGGCGCGAAGTCGAGATGCATGCCCCAGGTGGCAAGCGTTGCCCGCACATGCGCGGACTCGAAGTTTTCTTCCAGCCAGGCGCGAGGCGATGACAGCAAAAGCCGGCCGGTGTCGAGCGCGCCGGACATGCCCTTCTTGCGCCACAGGTTCCAGGCGGTGCCGGCAAGCGCACGCGCGCTCATCGGCGATCCCAGCAGCCGGAACAGATGCTCGGCCTCCCCGGGGAAGGCAGCGACCAGCTTGCGCCATGTCGTTGCATCGGCGGCGGAGAATGCGGCCATGCGCGTCGCGGTCTTTTCCAGATCGTTGCTGACGCCGAACCAGCGTCCGTCCGGGAAGGCGCTGGCGAAACAGTCGGCGACCGGCGCGAACTCCAAGCCCTGCGCTTTCAATTCATTTGCATATTTCCGGTGGAAGGCAGAGCCGGCAAACAGGCTCAGATTCATCGCGCCGAAATCGTGGCGGAAGCCTGGAAGGGTGAATTCCCGGGTCTGCACGGCGCCGCCGATTGCTGCGCTACGCTCGAAAATCCCGGTTTTCCAGCCTTTGAGCGCCAGATGCGCGGCGCATGCCAGACTGTTGTGGCCCGCCCCGACAAAGATGGCGTCGAACTCGCTCACGCCCCGTTCCCATTTCCTTTATGCTTAAAGATAATTGCAGATGCATATGTTTTCGTCTAGTAGGATATTAAGGGCCGAGACGAGCCTTGATCATCACCAGAAAGAGGGAACTTCAGACCATGGACACGCAAAAACTCCTCGGCGAAGTCGCCGGCCAGCTGCTTTCAGGCGCCATCAGGGTGGTCGACCTGTCTGCGCCGCTCGGGCCGGACACGCCGCTGATCAAGCTGCCGCCGGAACTCGCCGTCGACACGCCGAAGGTCGAGATCCACAACATCTCTCGTTATGACAAGAACGGCCCATGGTGGGCATGGAACTGGCTGAAACTTGGCGAGCATTCGGGCACGCACTTCGATGCGCCGCAGCATTGGATCAGCGGCAAGGACTATCCGGACGGCGCCACCGACACCATTCCGGCGCAGAACTTCGTCGGTCCGGTCAATGTCATCGACTGCTCGAAGGAGGCCGCCGCCGATCATGACTTCCTGCTCACCGTCGACCACATCAAGGCGTGGGAAGCCAAGCATGGCGCGATCAATGCTGGCGAGTGGGTGGTGATGCGCACCGACTGGTACAAGCGCAATGGCTCGGAAGCCGAGTTCCTCAACGCCAATGAGACCGGCCCGCACACGCCTGGCCCGACGGCTGAAGCCATCCAGTTCCTGATCAGCAAGAACATCAAGGGTTGGGGCTCGGAGACGATCGGCACCGATGCCGGCAAGGCCGGCGGCATGGAGCCGCCATTCCCGGCGCACACACTGATGCACAAGGCCAACCGCTACGGGCTGGCCAGCCTCTGCAACCTTGACCAACTGCCGCCAAAGGGTGCGATCCTGATCGCGGCACCGCTCAAGATCGAGCATGGCACCGGCAGCCCGATCCGCGCGCTGGCACTGGTCTCGAAAGGCTAAGAAAGCACGCTGAGGTGAGCCAGCCGGATCACATCATCGTCGGCAGCGGCATCAACGCGCTGGTCTGCGCGGCGATGCTCGGCGGCAAAGGGGCGCGTGTGCTCGTCCTCGAGCGCAATGACCGCATCGGTGGTTGCATGCGTACCGAGGAGATCACCGCACCTGGCTTCATCCATGACGTGATGGCGACGACCTTCGTGCTGTTCATCACCTCGCCGGCCTTTGCAGCATTGGGCGGCGATCTCGCGCGGCATGGGCTGGAGTTCTGTCACACCGGCATGCCAACAGGCGTGCTGCGGCCTGACGGCAGCCATGCCGTGCTCACCACCGGCCGCGCCGCCAATGTCGTTGCTCTCAATGCAATTGCCGCTGGCGATGGCGACCGGCATGCCGGCGATGTCGGCAGCATCGAGCGGAACGCAGGCTTGCTGTTCGGCCTGCTCGGCGGCAGCCTGTGGTCCTATCCGACGGCGAAATTGCTGGCCGGCGATGCCTGGCGGCGCGGCCCGCGCGGTCTTGCCGCCTTTCTCGGCGAAGCGTTGGTGCCGGCGCGCAGCTGGCTGGAAAGCACCTACCAGTCCGAGACAATCCGCGCGCTGTGGGCGCCCTGGGTGCTGCATGCCGGGCTTGGACCGGAAGATGCCTTCTCCGGCCAGATCGCCAAGGTCATTGCCTTCGCGCTGGAGGCGGCCGGCGCGCCGATCGTCAAGGGTGGGGCGAAGACCCTGCTCACCGCCTTCGAAGCTCTGATACGGGAACGTGGTGGCGGCATCCGCACCGGCGCCGATGTCGCCTCGATCGTCCAGAGCGGTGGCCGCGCGACCGGCGTACGGCTAGCATCTGGCGAAACGATCACTGCCAACAAGAGCGTCATCTGCTCGGTCACGCCGACGCAGCTCTATGGCCGGCTGCTCGGTGCGGATGCTCCCAAAACCGATGTCGAGGCGACACAGAAATATCGCTACGGCAAAGGCAACTTCCAGATCCACTATGCATTGAACAAGCCGCCGGCATGGCGCGGCGATGGCCTCGACAAGGTGGCGCTGCTGCACCTGACGCCTGGGCTCGACGGCGTATCGAAAGCCTGCAACGAGGCGGCGCGCGGCATGCTGCCGGACGTGCCGACGATTTGCGTCGGCCAGCCGCATGCGCTCGACCCGTCTCGCTGCCCGGAAGGCAAGGCGATCCTGTGGCTGCAACTGCCCGAAGCGCCCCGCCACATCAAGGGCGACGCTGCCGGCAAGCTGCAGACGCCCGCTGACGGACAATGGACCGACGCGTTGCGCGAAGCCTATGCGGATCGTGTCGAAGCCATCCTCGCCAGCCATATCGATGGTTTCAAGGACAGCGTGATCGCGCGCCGCGCCTATTCGCCGGCGGATCTCGAAGCGATGAACATCAATCTGGTTGGCGGTGACCCCTATGGCGGTTCGTCCACCATCGACCAGTCTTTCCTGTGGCGGCCGTTCAAGACCAGCCGCAACCATCAGACCTGCATCAAAAACCTCTACCATATCGGCGCCTCCACTCATCCAGGCGCGGGTCTTGGCGGCGGCTCCGGCTTTCTTCTGGCGGGGAGGCTGTGATGGAGCAGAAGGTCGCGGAAAGGCGCCAGCGCATTTCGACCCTCGGTCAGATCGGCCTGCAGCAATTCGCACCCTATCTGATGAACCGCATCATGGGCCGTTACAACGCCACCTTGCGCGACGATTTCCGCAAGCAGGGCCTGACAATTCCGCAGGTCCGCACGCTTGCCGTGCTGTCGGTCACCGACGGCGTCACCGTCAACGACCTCTCGGTCTACACCGTTATCGAGCAGTCGACCTTGAGCCGCACGCTCGACACGTTGGAGGGGCAAGGCTTCGTGCGCCGCGAGCAGGGCGTCACCGACAGCCGCATCCGCCATGTCTTCCTGACCGACGAGGGTCGCGCCGAATTCACGCGCGCCTGGCCGGCCATGCATGACGCCTTCGAGGCGATGTTCGACGATATCGACGATGCGGAATATGCAGCATTGATCGCAACGCTTTTGAAAATGCTCAAGAACATTCGCAAGCACGACATCTAATGCATGTCGCCCAAAAGTGGATCCGGTTTTGGGGAAACGACATGCATAAACTAGGACTCTAGACGTACGCGCCGGCCGTATCGGTCGGCAACGGAAGGTTGGAAAAATGGCCGAACGGTCTTTTGCCAAGGAAGTCGAAAAACTTAGGCTCGGCGCCGGCGAGGAGTTTGCCGGTGAAGGCATCCTCGCCATCACCAAGGCGCTGCTGCAATGCGGCGTCGGTTATGTCGGCGGCTATCAGGGCGCGCCGATCAGCCATCTGATGGATGTGCTGGCCGACGCGCAGGACATTCTCGGCGAGCTCGGCGTGCATTTCGAGGCCAGCGCTTCGGAAGCCACCGCCACCGCCATGCTGGCTGCCTCGGTGCATTACCCCATTCGTGGTGCAGCGACCTTCAAGTCGACCGTCGGCACCAATGTCGCCTCCGATGCGCTTGCCAACCTCGCCTCCGGCGGCGTCACCGGCGGCGCGCTGATCATCGTCGGCGAGGATTATGGAGAGGGGTCCTCGATCATGCAGGAGCGCAGCCATGCCTTCGCCATGAAGAGCCAGGTCTGGCTGCTCGACCCGCGCCCGAACCTGCCGTCGATCGTCAAGGCGGTGGAGGACGGTTTCGAGCTGTCGGAGATTTCCAACACGCCGGTCATGCTGCAGGTGCGCATCCGCTGCTGCCATGTCCATGGCCACTTCATCGCCAAGGACAACAAGCGACCGCCGATGACGGTGGCCGATGCGCTCGACGCGCCGCGGCGCGACACCGGCCGCATTGTGCTGCCGCCCGCTTCCTTCCTGCATGAGAAGGAAAAGGTGCAGAAACGTTGGCCGGCGGCGGTCGATTTCATCGCCAGGAACAAGATCAACGAATTCTTCGGCTCGGATCACGGTTCGGTCGGCATCGTCATGCAGGGCGGCATGTACAATTCAGTCATCCGCGCCTTGCAGCGGCTCGGCCTTGCCGACACCTATGGCGAGACGGATGTGCCGCTCTATGTGCTCAACGCCGTCTATCCGCTGATCGACGATGAATTCCTGTCGTTCTGCGAAGGCAAGCAGGCGGTGCTCGTGGTCGAGGAAGGCCAGCCCAACTACATCGAGCAAGCCTTTGCCGCCATGCTGCATAAGGCCGGGCGGGGCACCAGGCTGGTCGGCAAGGAATATCTGCCGATGGCCGGCGAATATACCGGCCAGGTCATGCTCGACGGCATCGGCACCTTCCTGCGCGCCGAGGCTCCGCATCTGCTGCCGGGCGAGGTGCGCGCCCCCAACAAGGTCGGCGACGGCGTCGACACCGCTGATCTGATCAATGTCGTGCCGGGCCGCCCGCCGGGTTTCTGCATCGGTTGCCCCGAACGGCCAATCTTTGCCGCGACAAAGCTGGTCGAGCAGGAACTCGGCAAGCACCACATCGCCTCCGACATCGGCTGCCATTTGTTCTCGATCATGCCGCCCTTCGAGCTCGGCGCCACCACCATGGGCTATGGGCTGGGTCCGGCCTCGGCTTCGGCCTTCAATTCGCCCGACGCCAAGCGCCGCTCGATCTCCTTCGTCGGCGATGGTGGCTTCTGGCACAACGGCCTGACCTCCTCGATCGGCAATGCGGTGTTCAACAAGAATGATGGCGTCATCGTCATCGTCGACAATTTTTACTCCGCCGCGACCGGCGGGCAGGACATCCTGTCGTCGCGCGCGGGCAACAAGACCAAGTCAACCAAGCATCCAATCACCGAAGCGGTGAAGGGTATGGGCGTCAAATGGCTGCGCCACATCGACCGCACCTATGATGTCGGCAAGATGCAGGACACGCTGCGCGAGGCGCTGACGACGGAGGAAAAAGGACCGAAAGTCATCGTCGCTTCGTCCGAATGCATGCTCAACCGCCAGCGCCGCGAAAAACCGCTGGTGGACAAGGCGATCAAGGGTGGCGAGCGTGTGGTGAAGCCGAAATTCGGCGTCGACGAGGACATCTGCACCGGCGACCATGCCTGTATCCGGCTGTCCGGCTGCCCGTCACTGTCGGTGAAGTCGCTCGACGATCCGCTGCGTGACGATCCGGTGGCATCCATCGATCAGAGCTGCGTCGGCTGCGGCAATTGCGGCGAGGTGGCGGACGCCGCCGTGCTGTGCCCGTCTTTCTACCGCGCCGACGTCGTGCACAATCCGAGCCGCTGGGATCGCTTCCTGGAGAGCACACGCCGCGCCACCATCAGCCTGCTGCAGCGCCGCCGCGAAAGCCGGCGCCTGACCTTTGCCGATGCTTGACGCTGTCCCGCCATTCCGCGCCCCGACCGGCGCTCAGGACGACGAACGCGTCATCAAGCTCGCCGTGCTTGCGGTCGGCGGCCAGGGCGGCGGTGTGCTGGCCGACTGGATCACCGATGTCGCCGAGCGCAGTGGCTACATTGCGCAGTCGACCTCGGTCGCCGGCGTGGCGCAACGCACTGGCGCCACGATCTATTATATCGAAATGGCCCGAGACACCGGCCGGCTGCCGGTCTTTGCGCTGTCGCCTTCGCAGGGCGACGTCGACATATTGATCGCCGCGGAATTGATGGAGGCCGGCCGCGCCATCATCCGTGGCTTTGTCACGCCTGATCGCACCACGCTCATCGCGTCTTCGCATCGCATTGCCGCCGTGTCGGAAAAGATCGAGCCGGGCGACGGCCGGGCCTCGTCTTCGAAGGTACATGCGACAGCGGAAGCTGCATCGAAACGCTTCATCGCCTTCGACATGGAAAAGATCGCCGCCGACAATGGCTCGATGATTTCCGCCAGCCTGCTTGGCGCACTGGCAGGCTCCGACGCGCTGCCGTTCACGCGCGAAAGCTATGAGCAGGCGATCGGTGCCGGCGGCCGGGGCGTGAAAGCCAGCCTCGCTGCCTTCGGCGCTGCGTTTGACCGCGCGCGCGGCACAGCGGCGCCGGGGCCAGAACCAGCAGAGCCAGCGATTGTCGAATCTGCTTCAGGCGCAGGCCGCGTAAGCGGCCCGCAAAACCTGCTGCATGGCTGGCAGACCCTGGCCGCCCGCATCGACCTGATGCCCGTAGTGGTGCGCGACATGGCGCTTCGAGGCTTGAGAAAGGTCGTCGACTATCAGGACATCGCCTATGGGCGCGACTATCTCGACCGGCTGGACAAGGCCGTCGCGCTGGATGGCGCCGACCATGCCCATGCGCTGTCCATCGCGGCCGCCAAGCATCTCGCCAACGCTCTATGCTACGACGACATGATCCGCGTCGCCGATCTCAAGACGCGCTCGACGCGTGACCGGCGGGTGCGCAAGGAGGTGGGCGTCAAGGACGGCTCCATCCTGCAGGTGACCGAATATTTCCATCCGCGCATCCAGGAATTCTGCGGCACGTTGCCGGCGGGGCTTGGCAGCTATATCGAGAACCGGCCGAAGCTTGCCGCTTTCCTCGATCGCCGCATCAACCATGGGCGCCACATCCGCACTGACAGCTTTGCCGGCTTTGCGGCCCTCTGGTTCATCGGCGGCCTGCGCCGATGGCGCCGCCGCCTGCTGCGTCACAAGGTCGAGACGGCACATCTGGAGCGCTGGTATGCACTGGCGCTCAGCCACGTACCCCAGGACTACGCGCTGGCCGTCGAAATCCTTAACTGCCGCCGGCTGATCAAGGGCTACAGCGACACCCACGTCCGCGCCCAGTCGAAATTCGACCGCGTCCTGTCGGCGCTCGATCTGATCAAGGGCCGTGCTGACGCTGCCGACTGGATCAGGCGGTTGCGCGAGGCCGCGCTGAAGGACGAGAAAGGCGACATGCTCGATGGCGCGTTGAAGACAGTGGCGTCGTTGTCTGATCATAGTGTGGGAGGAGGAGGTCGACCTTAAGATGGTACCTCTCTGTCGCGCCTATGACGATCTCATCAATGCGATTGCGCCGAAGTCGGCGAGGCGATCTCGCGTATGTCGACATGGTCTCGATCACCGGTTCGACGCGGGCCGGCGTGCTAGCGTGCACGGCAGACTCGGTGGCGGCTGCTTGTCCGGCAACGATCTCCCCGAGATCGGATGGGGATCGCGCCGGACAGGCGTATCAGCGCCTACTGCAGCTTTGCCTGCAACGCATTGACGTCGTCCGTCGTCATTTCGCCGTCGGTCGTCACCTTGCCGTCGACGATCTTCCACAGCCGGAACGGGCCGGTGATGTCGCCATATTTGTCGAAAGCGACCGGACCGATGACGCCTTCATAGCGGATCGGCTTGCCGTCCTTGATCAGGCCGAGGGCCTTGGCGAACTCGTCCTTGCCGGCAAAGATCGGTGCGCCGGCCGGATCGACCGCCTTGTACATGGCGTCCTTGATCTTGGCCGGATCCTCGGAACCGGCAATGGCGATGGCAAGGCCGACAATGGCGCCGGCATCATAGGAACGATCGGCTGCCGGGTTCGACGGCTCGATACCGGAGAATTCCTTGTAGTTCTTCATGAAGTAGTCGGTCGAGGCCGTCGGGCTGGTGCCGGAAGAGGTGCCGTAAGCATCCTTGAGATAGTCGGCGCCTACGGATTCGATGAAGTCCGGGCTGTTCATGCCGTCATTGAGCAGGAATTTCTGCACGCCGCCCTGCGAAATCCAGGTGCGGGCAACCGTTGCGCCGTCGACCGGCGTGCTGACGAGATAGAGCCCGTCCGGTTCGCCGCCCATTGCCGCTGTCACTTCCGAGGCGTAGCTCGACTGCTTCTCGTTGTAGGGCGTGTCGGAGACGATGGTGCCGCCGAGCGCTTTGTAGGCGCGCGAAAACTCCGCCACCATGTTGACGCCGAAGTCGTTGTTGACGTGGATGATCGACAGCTTCTTGAAGCCCTTGTCGATGGCGTATTTGGCGGCGGCCACGCCTTGCAGTGCATCCGACGTGATGGTGCGGAAGAAGATGCCGTTGGTCTTGCCGTCGCGGCCGAGCGCGGTCAGCGTCGGCGAGGACGAAGCCGGCGACACCTGGACGATCTTGGCCGGCCCGGTGACCGAGGTCAGGATCGGGATCGACACCGACGAGATGATGCCGCCGATGATCACCGGCACCTTCTTGACCTGCACCAGCTGGGTCGCGGCGTCGACGGCGATGTTGCCCTGGCTCTGGCTGTCGCGCGTGTCGGTCACGAGATCGCAGCCGCGCACGCCGCCGGCTTCGTTGATGTCGCGGAAGGCCATTTCGACCGATTTCGCGCCGGCCTGGCCGTATTCGCCGGCAGGGCCGGTGAGTTCCATGACCAGGCCGACGGTGATCTTGCAGTCCGCTGCGTGTGCAGCACCGGCCATCGTCACGAGGGCGAGTGCAGTGGTGAGTTGGAGTATCGTGTTTCTCATTGTTGTTCCCCTTGAGTTACTCGACTGTATTTTGATCTCTGGAGCCTGTTCAGCTTTCCGGCACCTGCAGCCAGGTTTCATGCAGGTGCCGCCATTCGACGCCGTTAGGCGCCGATGAACTGGTGGTGAAGACAGCGCTCGACTGGCGGCGGCTGTGCTTGCCCGCGCGCAACTGCGCTTCGACGTAGAAGATGACGATCGTGTCGGCGTCCTGCCAACCCGGCCTGATATCCTCGATCGATATGGCAAAACCGTCGTCGCAAGTGGCGCGACTTGTTCGGACATGATCGACGACCGCGTCGCGATCGAGGATTTGGCCATTCGGCGCGACCATGGCGAAGCCTTCGCCCATGACAGCTTCGAAGCGGCCGAACTCCACGGAGTTGGCTCGCGCGGCGACAAACCAGTCTACGAAGAAGCGATGCAGGTCGACGACCTCGGCGCTGGCACGCGCAAAAAGGGAAGGCTCGCCGCTCATTTCTTCCCCGCATTGAGGTTGTAGTGCATGATCGAGCCGTGGCGGCCATGGCGGTCGCGCTCCAGCGTGTAGACATCGCCCTCGAGGCCGGTGCCTTGTGCGATGACGGCAGCAATCCGCGCGCGATCGTCGGCGTCGAGTGCGACGTCCATGATTTTCGCATTGGCCAGCGCATGCGCCTGATTGCGCGCGCCGACAATGACGGCTGCCACGCGTGGCTGTTCGAGCACCCAGGCCGAGGCGATGGTGGCGATGTCGACGCCATGGCGATCGCCGACGGCTTTCAGCGTCTCGAGCAGGGACTGGAACAGCTCCCAGCCACCGAAATCGTCGATAATCAGCTTGTATTTGACCAGCGAGCGGTTTTCGAGCGGTGTGGCTGGCTCGGCCGCGCCAAGCCATTTGTCGCTGAGAAAGCCGCCGGCCACCGAGCCGTAGCAGAGGAAGCCGACACCGTTCTTTGCGGCGAGGCCCGCCAGGCTGTGTGCCGGCCGCTGGTCGAGCACTGAATATTGCAGCTGCTGGCTGACCAGCGGGATGCCTGCGGCGAGGATTTCGGCGAGCCGCGGCGTATCGAAATTGGTGGTGCCGAGATTGCGCACCTTGCCCTCCAGCCGAAGCTCGTCGAGCCAAACCATCGCATCGACGTAGCGAGGCTGGTCATAATCCCACCAGTGAAACTGCACGAGATCGATCCGCTCCGTCTTCAGCCTGCGAAGCGATTGATCGACGATGCCCCTGATGTAGTCGCGGCTGATGCTTGCCAGTCGTTCGAGGTCAGGCACCAGCTTGGTGTGCACCTTCATCCTGGCCGCGACATCGAGACCGCGCTCGCTGGCCAGCCACAGGCGCGCGGCGCCGATCAGTTCCTCGACACCGGTGTAGATGTCGGCGCAGTCATAGGTCCAGATGCCGGCATCGAAAGTGGCGATCAGGTCGGTCACCGCTTGGTTGCGGTCGATGGCGCCATGGCCGCCGGCAAGCTGCCAGCCGCCGCGGATGACGCGCGAAATCGTATAGCCGGGGCTGAGTTCGACGGTCCTGGCGCTCATCCCTTGTCGGTCTCCTTCGGCAGCGGCACCGCCGTGGTTTCGGCATGGCTGAACCGCCGCTTGGCCAGCCTGACGATCCGCAGCCGGCTGGCGCAATTGGGATCGGGGCAGGCGATCTCGGCATCCGAGGTCATCCAGTCATTTGCGTGTGTCGGGCGCTGCTTTGCCGCCAAGAGCGGCAACACGGCTGAGATCGAATATATCGAAAAGCCCTGCCCCGCCGGCAGCGACAGCATCTCGCCCTTGAGCTCGAAATAGTCGCCGGCCCTGGCGCCGCAATAGATCGGCTTGCCCTCGGGAATGACCGCCTCGACGCGCAAATCGAAAAGCTCGAAACTGTCGTCGGCCATGTCAGGTCTCCACCAGGCTGAAGCTGATGTCACAGGCGCCATTGCGGCGGATAACGCCGCAGGCGGCGGCGAACTGATCGCGCTCTCCGGCAAGCACTTGCGCCACCACGCTGCCGGCCAGCCAACCGATCGGGAACAGCAGCCGCGCCCCCTGCCCGTAGTACAGGCCGATATCGAAGATGGCATTGGGATTGCCGCCCCACATGCGTGGCGGCACATAGGACAGCACGATATCGCCCGGCTGCGGCGTCAGCGTCGCATTCTCCGGCGGCAAAGGCCGGGCATAGGCCTGGCCCTCGAGATCGGCTGACGGAACCGGGCACGAGATTTCCGGTCCCGTCCACATCGCATGGATGCCCGGGACAACGCGCGGGGTGGCGAGGTATGCCTGGAGAAAAGCCGCGTTTTCCGGCGCCTTTTCGGGCAGCAACGGCGCCGTGACGGAAAGCTTCGAGCGCGGCTCGGTGATCCTGATGCCGGTCATGTCCGGTCCTTCGCGGCGGCGGATTGAAGCTTGTCGCGCAGGAATGCAAACGGCCGGCTGATGTCTGCCACAAGCGCTTCGCGCGCCGCTTGCGCATCCTGTTTGGCAAGAGCCGCGACGATTCTGCGATGATAGTGCGCAGTGTCGACCTCGCCGGCTTCGGAAAACGCGTAGATGGCGACGCGTATGCATGGTCCCGATTGAAGCCAGAGGCTTTCGATCATCGGGATCAGCACAGCCGAGCCGCAGCAGCGGTAGATCTCGAAATGGAAGCTCTGGTTGAGCGTCGCTTCGCGGTCGATGTCCTTCTTGTGCTTCAGCGCCCGCATCTCGTCCCACTCGCCAAGCATGGCTTCGATGGTGGCGATCTGGCGCGGCCCCATCCGCGTGGCGGCAAGCGCGATCGCTTCGCCTTCGATGAGGGAGCGCGCGCGCAGGAGGTCGTCGATGCGCTCCAGCGTGATCGGCGGCACACGCACGGAGCGGTTGGGCAGCGCCTCCAGCGCCTTTTCCGTGATCAGCCGGCCGAGCGCCTCTCGCACCGGCATGGTCGAGGTGACCAGCGCATCGGCGAGACCACGGATGGTCAGCACCTGGCTCGGTTCGAAAAGACCGCCGATCAGGGCCCGGCGCAACTCCGAGTAAACACGATCCTGCACGGTCTCGCGACCTACCGGCGTAAGCTGGGCCGCGATCGTTTCGTTGTTTCGCTCGATGGCAGCCTTTTGCATGGCATTCCCGGTCTTGGCCCGTTTTCGGCTTGCGGAGAAAATTAAAGCCGATTAGCGTGATCAAAGCAAGTGTGATCACAAATCAAAAAAATCAGAAGGCGGCAAAGACCGCTCGGCCAGAGGGTGCATGAGCGAGAGAGCTGAACGGCAGGATGAAATCCGCGCACCGGTTCTGTCGGCGAGGAATGTCGTCAGGCGGTTCGGTGGCCTCGTCGCGGTCAACGATGTCTCGTTTGATGTCAAAGCCGGCGAAATCCTCGGCCTGATCGGACCTAACGGCGCCGGCAAGACGACGATGTTCGATCTGTTGGCGGGCAGCATATTGCCGACCAGTGGCGATATCATTCTCAACGGCGCGCGCGTCTCGGGTGAAGCCGCTCATCTGCGCATCGGTCGCGGCCTTGGCCGCACCTTTCAGATCCCGCGTCCGCTGCCCAATCTGACGCTGATCGAAAACATCATGCTGGCGGCACAGGGCCAGGCCGGTGAAAAGCTGCTCGCCAATTTCGTCACGCCGTGGCGCGTCGCGGCGCAGGAGAGAACGGCCAGAACAAAGGCACTCGAGCTACTGGAGCTCGTCACCCTCACCCATCTCGCGCAAGAGCCGGCGCGCGTGCTTTCCGGCGGCCAGCGCAAGCTGCTCGAACTCGCTCGCGTCATGATTGCCGACCCGGCGATCATCCTGCTCGACGAGCCGGCTGCCGGCGTCAACGCCACGCTGCTCGAAGTCATCATCGACCGCATCCGCGATATCAACGCGCGCGGCATCACCTTCCTGCTGATCGAGCACAATATCGACATGGTGACGCGGCTCTGCCACCGCGTCCTCGTCATGGCGAGCGGTCAGCTGCTCAGCGAAGGCACGGCGGAAGAGGTCGCCCGCGACCCACGCGTCATCGAGGCCTATCTCGGAGGCGCTACATGAACGAGACCGTCCTCGAGGTCCGCGATCTCGAAGCCGGTTACGAGCCCGGCGTACCGATCGTGCGCGGCGCCTCGATCACCGTCGGCAAGGGTGAGATCGTCGTCGTGCTCGGTCCCAACGGTGCCGGCAAGTCGAGCCTCATCAAGGCGATCGCCGGCCTCGTCCCGATCACCGGCGGCACGGTGTTTCTTGACGGCAAGGACATCACCGCCGCACCTGCACACACCATGGTTAGGCTTGGCCTAGCCTTCGTGCCGCAAACCGAAAACATCTTTCCGCTGATGTCGGTCGAAGACAATCTGAAGGTCGCCTGCGGCATTCTCGAGCGGCGCGAAATCCCAGGCCGAATCGGGGAAATGTATGCCGCCTTTCCCGACCTCGTCCGCCAGCGGCGGACCGCCGCCGGCAATCTGTCGGGCGGACAGCGGCAGATGCTGGCGGTGGCGCGGGCGCTGATCGTCCATCCCAAGGTGCTGGTGCTGGACGAGCCCTCGGCCGGCCTGTCGCCGAAATTCGTGTCGATGGTGTTCGAGATGCTGGCCGGCATACGCAAGTCCGGCGTCACCATCCTTCTGGTCGAACAGAATGCCAAGGCAGCACTGGCCATCGGCGACCGCGCCTATGTGCTGGTCGAAGGCAAGGACCGGCACGAGGGCGTTGCTTCCGAACTGTGGAACGACCCGGTCGTCGCCGAACTCTATCTCGGCCAACGCCCTTCTCACGCCAGCAAGGGAGGCGCGGCATGAGCCTGCAATTCGTCGTCGACGGACTGCTGACCGGTTCGATGATCGGCCTTGGCGCCATCGGCGTAACGCTCACCTATTCGATCTTGCGCTTCTCCAACTTCGCCCATGGCGACTTCATGGCCTGGGGCACCTATGCGACGCTGGCGGTGGTCAGTGCCATCGGTGCCACCTTCGGCAAGGTGGCGCCGATCGCACCGCTGTCCTTCGGCTGGCCGCTGCTTGTTGCACTGGTCGTCGGCATGGCCTTCACCGCCCTCCTGGCGCTGCTGCTCGACAAGGTGCTGTTTTCTCGGCTGCGCTCGCAAGGCCAGGCGATCATCGTGGTGATGGCGAGCTTCGGTGCCTCGATGGCGTTGCGCAGCCTGCTCGAATTCACCTTCACCTCGCGGCCGACCTATTTCAGCCGGGCAATCCAGATCGCGATGCCGGTCGGCTTTGGCATTCGCATCACGCCCGACCAGATTGCACTTCTGCTGCTGACCGCTGTGCTGGTGCTCGGCGTGCATCTTCTGATGACACGCACGCAGACCGGCCGCTCCATGCAGGCCTTGAGCCAGAACGCCGCACTGGCCCGCATCGTCGGCATCGACGTAGCCTCCGTGGTGCGCGTCACCTGGGTCATCGGCGGGGCGCTGGCCTGCGTCGCCGGCGTGATGATCGGCATTCTGGTGCAGATCCGCCCGTTCATGGGGTTCGACATGCTGCTGCCGATGTTCGCCGCCGCCATTCTCGGTGGCATCGGAAGCATTCCAGGCGCGGTTCTCGGCGGCCTGATCATCGGGCTCGCCGAAGCGGGCGCGGTGCAGTTGATCGGCGCCGAATGGCGCGCCGCCGTCTCCTTCATCATCCTGATGGCGGTGCTGTTCGTGCGGCCGATCGGCCTGTTTGGTGTGAGGGAACGCTGATGGACCTGCTTGGCTACGGCGCCTTCTTCCTGACCACCGCGTTGATCTTTTCGCTGGTCACGCTGGGGCTCAATCTGCAGTGGGGGCTGACCGGGCTGTTCAATGTCGGCCTCGCCGGCTTCGTTGCCATCGGCGCCTATACCTCGGCGCTGCTGACCACACCGGACGATGCCGCCCGGCTCGGCGGCTTCGGCCTGCCGATCCTTGTCGGCTGGGCGGGCGCCATGGTCGTCGGCGGCATCGCCGCGGCACTTACCGGCATGGCGACGCTGCGTCTGAGATCCGACTATCTGGCGATCACCACTTTCGGCGTCGCCGTCGTCGTGCAACTGGTCGCGCTCAACGCGCAGAAGCTGACCGGCGGCCCGTTCGGCATCGGCTTCATTCCGCGTCCCTTCGGCAGCCTTGCCGAGACGCCGCTGCTGTTCAATCTGTCGAACCTAGCGGCCGTCTCGGCTGTGACGCTGATCGCCTATCTCGCTCTGGAGCACCTGTCGCGCAGCCCCTGGGGACGCGTCTTGAAGGCGCTACGCGAGGACGAACGGGCGGCGATCTCGCTGGGCAAAAGCGCGCGTTTCTACCGCGTCCAGGCCTTTGCCGTCGGCGGCGCCATCATGGCGCTGGCCGGTGCGCTGCAGGCGCATTTCACCGGCTTCATAGCGCCCGACAATTATCTACCGATCCTGACCTTCCAGGTCTGGGTGATGCTGATCGTCGGCGGCTCGGGCAGCAATCTCGGCGCCGTCATCGGCAGCATCCTGGTGTGGGGAATATGGGCGGGGTCAGGCACGCTGACCAGCGTGGTCTTCTCGCCGGAACAACAAGCCCGCGCGGCCTCGCTGCAGATCGTCGCCATCGGCGTCATGCTGTGCCTCATCCTGCTGATCCGGCCGACTGGCCTGTTCGGCGACCGGCCACGGCGGCCGAAGCCCGGCAAACAGACGAAGGCGGCCGGCGAGAGCGAGGCCGGATGATGAATGCCATGACCCGGCAAGAGGTGCATGGCATTTCGCTCTGGGATGCCGTCAGCCGCAACCGCCGCGACCGGAGCGCGCTGCAAGGCGGCCTCGACGTCGACCTCGCGATTGTTGGTGGCGGCTTTTCCGGCCTCTCAACGGCGCTACACGCCGCCGAGAAGGGGCTTTCGGTCGCCGTCCTCGAAGCCGAATTCATTGCCTGGGGTGCGACTGGCAGGAATGCCGGCCTTGTCGTCCCGAATTTTGCCAAGCGCGACCCCAACGACATCATCGCCGAACTTGGACCCGAGCGCGGCGAAAGGCTGGTCGATTTCGCTGCCGGCAGTGCCGATCTCGTCTTCGGCCTGATCAAGCAGCACGGCATCGAATGCGACGCCGTGCAGAACGGCTGGATCCAGCCGGCGCATTCGTCCGCCGCGCTGGAAAAGACGAGATCGCGCGCCGAGCAGTGGGCGGCACGTGGCAGACCGACCGTAACGCTCGATGCCAAGGCGGTCACGGAGCTCACTGGTATCAACGGCTATGCCGGCGGCTGGATGGACAAATCTGGTGGTGTCCTCAATCCGGTCGAGTATGCGCGCGGCCTGGCCGACGCCGCGGAGAAAGCCGGCGCACGCATCTTCGAGAAGACGCGCGTCGCCTCGATCGACCGGACACAAGGTGGCTGGGCCTTGAAGACCGCATCCGGCACTGTGCGCGCGGGCAAGGTGCTGGTCGCCACCAACGCCTATGGTGGAGCGCTGAACCCGACACTGGCGCGAACTTACGTCCCGCTGAAGGTCTTCCAGATCGCCACCGCGCCGTTGCCGCACTCCATACGCGCCCGCCTGCTGCCCGGTGGCCAGGGCATTGGCGACACCAGGCGTAACCTCTTCACCTGCCGCTTCGACAGCCAGAACCGGCTGATCAGCGGCGGCATGCACATCGTCGGCGCCGGCGCCGAGACGCGCGTGCCGCAAACCGTCTGGCGACGGCTTGCCAGGCATCTCGATTTGCCTGAACTGCCGCCGCTTGCCTACAGCTGGACGGGCCTGGCGGCGGTGATGCCGGATTTCCTGCCGCGTCTCATCGACCTCGGCCCGGGCTTGATCGCAGGCTTCGCCTGCAATGGCCGCGGCATCGCCATGACCACGGCGATGGGCAAGGTGCTGGCGGACTGGGCGAGCGGAACGGACGCGCGCGATCTGCCGCTTCCCTTCGCCGCGCCATCGCCGATCCCGCTCCACAGCGTCGTGCGCTACGCACCGAACGTGCTGCTTCCCTGGAGCATGCTGCGCGACCGGCTGGATTAGACGGCCAAGCCACTAACGCCATGAGCGCACAAAGCTGTTCCTGTCGCAGATCCTGCACTGACGGAAGCGTGCGCTTCGATAAGCAGTCGCGCGGGTTGTTGGTTGTCATCTATCCCGGATCGAGGCCCAGCGGCGTGCGTTCCAACGTCTTGGGCCGCAAGGGGCTGGGCGCCCGCCGGCGACCTGCCGGGCGTCAATCGCGCGATATGGACAGCCCCGCGAGAAGCGGAGCGTACGCGGCGAGCCTGCGGGATACGAACTCCGTGAACAGCCGCACGCGCTTCGTCTTGCGTGTCTCCCCCTGTGTGAGAAGCCAGAGCGTTCCGTACATGTGCAGGTCGGTGCCCGGCACCCTCACCAGTAGGGGGTCGGCATCTCCGACGAAGCACGGCAGTGTCGTGATCCCGAGCCCTTGCCGTACAGCAACGATCTGCGCCTCGGCGTCCGTGGTCCTGAATGGAACCCCCGTGGTGCGAACCTCACCCTCGCTGGCCCATTCCGGAATTCCATGAATGCTTATGACGATCCACCGGATGGGGTCAGGCGCGCCCGCACGCCATGCGGCCAGTCGATCGCGGGACATGTAGACGCCGCCGAACAGCTCCGGTCCCTTCAGGCCGTGAAGATTGAGCGGCAGGGTTTTGCGGTCGTAGACGACGCGGATCGCTACGTCGGCCTCTCGGTTGGTCAGATTTGCCAGCTCGCCGGACGACAGGATTTCCATCTCGATGTCGGGATGCAGACGCGCGAAATCGGCGAAGTCCGGCATGAGCAAATGTGTCGCGAGGGGCGGAGCCAACGTTACCCGCAGAAGCCCACGCACGCTCTGGTCGCGCCCGAAGACGCGCGTCTCCAGCTGGTGCGACGACGCTTCCATCTGGTTCGCGAGCTCGAGGACCTCCTCGCCCGCAGCCGTCAGGCGGTAGCCCGAAGGCAGCTTTTCGAACATCTGCGCCCCAAGGCGTTCCTCGAGCTGTGCGATGCGTCGCAGCACGGTCGAGTGGTTCACACCGAGGCGCTCGCCGGCGGCCCGCACAGAGCCTCCGCGCGCGACGGCAAGAAAGTAGCGAACGTCATCCCAGTCGATCATGGTGCAATCCCGCACCGTGCGGTGCGCCTTCCAATGCCCGTGTCCAACACATCGAACAGCATCTCGTATGTGAGTGGCGCGGGGCGGTTATCATAGCCCATGCCGACAAGCACGGCGCAATTCCGAGCGGCGAACGCCGATCGTCACGGCTGGCGTCAGTCGTCCGGCCGGATCGATTTCGCACCACCGATGTGCGCGTTTCCGCACTCAAAGCCTGACCCCAGCAGACTTACTTCCAAGCTCTCGGGGGTTCTTCCCGAACGACCAAAAGCAGAGCCTGAAAGGAAAAGTCATGGGAAAGCTAGACGGCAAGGTTGCAGTCATCACGGGTGGATCGAGCGGCATGGCGCTGGCGAGCGCCAAGCGGTTCGTTGAAGAAGGCGCCTATGTTTTCATCACGGGTCGAAGGCAGGAGGCGCTCGACGAGGCCGTCAAGCTGATCGGCCGGAACGTGACCGGCGTGCGCGGCGACGCGTCCAATCTCGACGACCTCGATCGCCTGTTCGACACGGTCAAGCGGGAAAAGGGCAAGATCGATGTCCTGTACGCGAGCGCCGGCACGGGCGAAGCCGTCCCACTGGGCGAGATTACCGAGCAGCATTTCGATGCGGCCTTCGGCCTGAATACGCGCGGCACGCTGTTTACGGTTCAGAAGGCGTTGCCGCTGTTCAACGATGGCGGATCGATCTTCATGACCGGGTCAGTTGCTTCGATCAAAGGTTTTCCTGGTTACAGCGTCTATGCGGCCAGCAAGGCGGCGTTGCACGCATTCGCACGCGGGTGGCTCAACGAACTGAAGGGTAGGAATATCCGGGTGAACGTACTGCACCCAGGGCCGATCGCCACACCGATGCAGGACCAAGTTCTCACCGAAGAGGCGAAGCAGATGTTCGAATCCCTGATCCCGCGGGGAAAGATGGGGCGTCCTGAGGAAATTGCGGCGGCCGCGCTGTTTCTTGCTTCCGACGATTCGAGCTTCGTGAATGGGGTGGAGTTGTCTGTCGACGGCGGCTTCTCGGCCATCTGAACGGCCGGGGAATCAATATCAACACGGATCGGAGAAGTATTATGAGCTATGCGATTGTAGGATTCGGTAAGATAGGCCAGGCCCTCGCCCACGCCTTCGCCCGTAAAAATATCGACGTGACCGTCGCGAGCCGCCGGCCGCCGGAGGCGTTGGCGCCGCAGGCTCGGGCGATTGGACCTACAGTCGTCGCCAAGTCGCTGCGGGAAGCACTCGAGGCCGACACGATCATCTTGGCGGTCCCTTTCGGGGAGCATCGCGAGGTTGCGACGGCTCTGCCGAGCTGGGAAGGCAAGACGGTCATCGACGCGACGAACGCGTTTCCTGTCCCTGAAGAACTGGACGGCCTCCCGTCCTCCGCCTTCGTTGCGAAGTCGTTCACCGGCGCCAAGTTCGTGAAAGGCTTCAATCACTTGATTGCAGCCACCCTGGCTGCCGATCCGATCGTCGAGGGCGGGCACCGGGTCGTCTTTCTGTCGAGCGACGACGAGGATGCGATCGCTCCCGTGGCGGCCTTGGCCAAACAACTCGGGTTCGCACCCGTCAAGCTGGGAAAGCTCAACGAGGGTGGCGCGCTGGTGCACGCACGCGGCCGCACTTGGGGCCAGCTCATCTTCCAGGATTTGTTCAAGAAGGAGCAGTAATCGATCTACGACCGTGTAATCGACGCCGAGAACTGGTCGCGCGCTAACTTCTTCGAGCAGCGCGCGACCGAATATTTGAAAGCCACAAAGTCGCGAATGTCGAGGTGGGCCTGACGGCGCAAAGCGGCCATGGGCGATGGACGTTCGGAGGTGTGCGATCGCCCCCGCCGAGGAGCTGCATCATACCTCGACCACGGGGGTCTTGTCCGCGCAATGGCTAGCCCTCTTCCAGCCCTGCGATGCGCAAGCCCTCGAGGATCGCTGCCATGCGCGATGGATCGTATTCCGGCAGTCCTGCCCTGATGCTCGCGATGGTAACGTCGGGCGCGAGTGTCCGAAATTTTGCCAGGTAGCGACGTGCTTCATCCATTCGGCCGAGCTGTGCATTTGCCGCGATCAGCATCCAGTAAGTCGGGTCGAGGCCTGCGTTCAACGCCATTGACCGCTCCGCGGCTTTCAGCGCTTCGACATAGTTGCCACGCGCCATGTGCACATGAGCAATCGTGGTCATGGGCCACGGCGCAGTAGGGTCGCCCGGGCTCATGAGGATCGCGCGCCGGCTATGGGTGAGTGCGTCCTCCAGATCCCCGCAATGGAGTTCGGCAATGCCTGCGACCATCAGCGCAAACTGGCTGTTGGGGTTCGCCTCGACGGCATTGGCGACGATCTGCATGCCTCGGTCGTACTCCCGCATGGTCACCAGCGTCAGCCCGCATTGCGCAAGCACGGTCGCATCGCCCCGCGGATCGGCAAGGGCGCGGCGCACCAGATCGAGACAAGCGGACCGGTCGTCGCCGGTAAGCTCGGGCCAGCCCATGGCAATGCGGAACTCGAGGGCAAAACAGGCACCGATGAGGAACGCCGCGTAGTGCGGTTCGAGCGCGACTGCCTGCATGAATAGCTCAAAGGCCTCGGCGTTGTCCTCGGGCCGCGCGCTGTACGTCTTCGACAGCGCTCTCAGGTAGAGATCGTAAGCATCGAGGCTTTCCGGGCGTTGCCTGCGGGAGCGTTCGATTTCGGCCTGTCGGATCTGCGGCTCGATGACGCCGATAACGCTTTCGGCAATGCGGTCCTGCACGTCGAACACGTCTGCGACGACACCATCAAACCTATCGGCCCAAAGATGCGCCCCGGCTATCGTCTCGATGAGCTGTGCAGTGATGCGCAGCCGCTCGCCGGAGCGTCGCACGCTGCCTTCGAGCACGTAGCGGACTCCGAGCTCCCTGGCGACCTGCCGCACGTCGATGGCCTTGCCCTTGTAGACGAAGCTCGAATTGCGGGCGATAACCGCAAACGACTTGAAGCGGCTGAGCGCGGTGATGATGTCCTCAACTATGCCGTCGGCAAAGTAGTCCTGCTCCGGGTCGCCGCTCATGTTCTGGAACGGCAGTACCGCAAGCGCCGGCCTGTCGGGCAGGCGCTCTGTCGGACGCGATGGGCCGAGCTGCTTTGCACCATCCGGGCTCCAACGATAGGCGCGGATAGGCCGGGCTATGTTCTTCAGCGCCTGCTCGCCCATATCTTCAAAGCGCAGGCCGCCGATCTTTCCCGCGGCATCTTCCTGCACGCGTGCGGAAACGCAGATCCCGCCCGGCTCCGCGATCCCCTCAAGACGGGCGGCGATGTTGACCCCCTCGCCGAAGACGTCGCCGTCCTGTTCGATGATGTCGCCGACATTGATGCCGATCCGGAATTCGAGCCGTTCGTCGGCTGCAACGGCGGCATTGCGTTCTGCCATACCGGCCTGCACCTCGACAGCGCAGCGCACCGCATCGACGACACTGGCGAAATCCGCCAACAGCCCGTCGCCCGTCGTTTTGACGATCCTGCCGCGATGCCTGGCAACACAGGGATCGACGTGCTCACGGCGATGGCTGTTCAAGCGGTCGAGGGTACCTTCCTCGTCGGCGCCCATCAGCCGACTGTACCCGGCGACGTCAGCCGCAAGGATCGCCGAGAGCTTGCGCTCGACGCGGCCGATTTCCATCCGAGTCCCCTCCAAGGCCTCGGGATCATATGCGCCCAGATCAACCGATCCAAGGCCGCTCTTCCGGTTCTTTGGGGGTCGCGCCAACCATGCCCACCAGAATGTCGGCTTGTGGCGGTCAACTCCAGACAATGCACCTGTCGCGCCGCGTCCGCTCTTGCTTTCCGGAGGCCGAAAGCTGCTGGTCCGCTGTCGGCCACTTTCGGACGTTCAACCGCATGAACGAAAGTACCGTCGGCGCGTAAACAACACTCCAAGGCGGCTTTCTCTCACAATTTCAAAGTGCTAGCCGAGAGAAGGTACCGTCAAGACTGGAATGCGGGTGACGGTACTTTTCTCGCGAGCATGACTCCGCGCGAAAAAATACCGCCGAAAGTACCGTCAGATTGACCCGCTGCTTTATGTCCGACACGGCCCTGGTTTGCAGAAATTCATACAAATCAGTAACTTAGGAAGCCGATGACTTGAGTTGATGATGCGAGGTCAATGGTGAATAGAACAAGACGCAAATCGTTGTTTTTTCTGCGAAAAACTACGATGGAGCACTCCAGACTAATCCAACCCCTACTCCCACTCGATTGTTTAAATAGCATATAACCCGTTGAAATTACTGTCAAATATTTTCCGCAACCGCATAAAGTCCGACACCAGAACCGTCAAAAAGTTACGCTTTTGATTTTAAAAGGAAAATCGTCGCAAAAAATATTTTGAGATTTCACCAACTATCGAGACCAATCGGACGATTTTTGCACTTTTCGGGCTTTCGACGAGGCGTGTCTGCCGTCTCGAAAAGTACCGTCACCCGCTACAAATAGGGGCATTTTTCATCGCAAAATCAATGGTCATGGTGGGCCCGGAGGACATCAAGCTTCCCGTGGCGTTCCGCATGGTTCCGCCACACGGATAGGGATTTGACTTCTTCTACCCCCCGCGTCGCTCGATGACGATCGGCAAATCAAGACCCGCCTGCAATCGCAGACCTTGCTCAGTCCAGCGGCCGAACCTACGGCATAGCGGCGGCGAGCGACCGCTCGAAAGCATCGATCAGTGTATCGACCTGGGGTTTCGGTAATAATCAGCGGCGGGCAGAAGGCAATCGCATGGAGCGGGCGCCGATCAATCCGGCGCCCGCTCATATCTGAACTTCTGATATCCAGGAGGCAGGACGGGCCTATCTCTCCCGGAAGGCGCGCTGGAACGAATCCATCAGGGGCTTGGTCAGATAAGCCAGAAACGTTCGCTCGCCGGTTGAGATGAATGTTTCGACCGGCATACCTGGATAGATCTGCTCGGGCTTGATCTGCGGCGGCAACTTGTCGGCCATTTTAAGCCGTACGGTGAAGTAAGGCAGTCCCGTGCTGGGTGTGATCAGCCGGTCCGCCGAAATGTAGAATACCTTTCCGGGCACTTTCGGCGTCGTACGCGCGTTGAGCGCAGTGAACATCATATTTGCGTCCTGCCCCACCCGGATTGAGTCGATATCTTCGGGCTTTATCCTGGCCTCGACAATGAACTCGTTCGTGGTCGGCAGAAGCTCCATCACCACCTCCCCAGCACGGATGACGCTGCCTTGGGAATTGTAGAGCGATCTAACGATGATGCCGTCCACCGGCGCCCGGATGGTCGTCCGGTCCAGAACCGATCGACCAGCGTTGATTTGTTCCTCGAGATCCGCGACCTGTGCCTGGGCTTTGTTCAATTCCGTAACGGCGTCCTCGACCCGGCTGGTTGTGAGTCGCTCAATCTGCTGACGCGCTTCCACGGTCTGCGTCGCCGAGCTAGCGATCTGCGCTTCCAGAGACCCTGCCTGGCCTACCAACTCGGCGGTGCTACGCAGAAGATCGGTGTATTCCGAACGATTTGTGAGTCCTTTTTCCAGCAGGTCTTTTTTTCGCTCCGTCTCCCCGTTGACGATCGCAATTTGATTTTCCGCTGCCTTCTTTTGAGCCCTTAGCCCGACAATCGCGTCCTGGAGGGCCATTACCCTTTGCTTCAGAATCCCCTGTTCTGCGGCATAGCGCGCCAACCGAGCCTGAAATTCCTTATTTTGCTCTCCGAAGACATCGCTATATTCGGAAGCGTCTGAATAGGCTCCGAGATCGCTGGACAAGACAATTTTCTCGAGGCCGTCCCGCTCTGCCTCAAGCCGCGCAATGTCAGCTTTTTGGGCAACCCATTGCTTGAGAACGCGGTTGAGCTGGGACTGCGCTACCGTCGGATCGAGCACAATCAGGGCCTGGCCTCTTGAGACCTTGTCGCCCTCTCGGACCTTGATGCTGCTGACCACGCCTCCTTCGAGGTGCTGGATCATGACATTTTGCCCTGCTGCTGCTACCACGCCTGGCGCGATCGTAGCTCCTGCAATCGGTGCAGTGGCTGCCCAGAATCCGAAGCCGAGCAAGAAAAGGGCCACGCTTCCATACCCCGCCAGCGTGATCCGATCGGTGCGTGTATCGACGTCACGTTGCCAGCGATACGTATTGGCGCCCGTCTGGATGGTTTGGCTACGAACCGTCATTGGCGACCTTTATCTCCACGCGTGTAGGTAACGGGAAAAGGCACCACTCCTTCGTTGTCACGTGACTGGGAAGCTGCGGGCGATGTGGCTTGCCCCTGTCGCTCGGCAAGTTTGTCGAGCACGGCCTTGGTCGAACCATCGATCTCGACCTGGCCATTGCGCAGCATAAGTATGCGATCGCATTTGGCTGCGAGGGAAGGCCGGTGGGTGATGACAAGCACGGTCGTTTTTCGTGAACGTGCCTGGATGATCGCGCGCTCGAGCGCGGCTTCGCCATAGGTGTCAAGATTTGCATTGGGCTCATCGAGCACCAGGATCTTGGGATCGCCGTAAAAGGCGCGCGCAAGGCCGATGCGTTGACGCTCACCGCCTGAGAGGCGAACGCCAGCGGGCCCGATCACAGTCGAGTATCCGTTCCTCTGCCCCAGGATGAGCTCATGTACCTGCGCCTGTTGGGCCGCCCGGACTAACTTTTCGTCAGGTGCGTCCGGTTCAAAGCGCGCAATGTTCTGGGCGATTGTTCCTGGAAAGAGCTCCACATCCTGCGGAAGGTAGCCCATATGCCGGCCGAGCTGCTCGGGATCCCAGTTTCGAATATCGCCGCCATCGATGCGGATCGCGCCAGAACGGGGTTGAATGGCACCGACGATAAGGCGCGCCAGCGTCGATTTTCCGGCCTGGCTCGGGCCGACGATGGCGACGGTTTCTCCAGCGGGGACCTCGAAGGTTACCCGCTTTATGAGCGGCAGCGCGCCGTCGGCCGATCCAGGAAGATGATAAACTATCTGATCCGCGCTCAACGCTCCTTCAGGGACGGGCAATGCTATGCTTTCCTGCTTGTCCGGTTCGGATCGGGAAGCCGAAAGCCTCTTCCATGCAAGATTGGCGTCGGTGATCTGCCGCCAGCTTCCAACGATTTGATCAAGAGGTTGCAAAGCGCGCGCGGAAATCATCGAGGACGCAAATATCATCCCGGCGGTCATCTCGTTGTGCAGAACCAGATAAGCGCCGACGCCCAGTATCGCGATTTGCAGTACCGATCGCGTGGTGCGAGATACACCGCCATAAAATGCGTTGATGCGAGCGAGCCCATCGGAGGCGTGCAGCGAGCCGGAAAAACGGGCGCCCCAGAACTCAATCGCGTTGGACACCATGCCGAGTGCACGGACCGTTTCGAAGTTTCGCGCGAAGGCCTGCGCCGAATTCATTGAGGCACTGAGATTCTCCGCCGCCTCGTTGCCGGGCCGCGAACTCGCGACCTGATTCAGCACGGCAATGGACACCATGAGAACCGCTCCGATTACAGTTACAAGGAAGAGCAACGGGTGGATGAAATAGAGGAGGCCCACGAAGATCGGCCCGAAGGGAAGGTCGAAGAGAAAGAAAATGGTTCGTGAAGCGATGAACCCCCGCAGGGTGGCCAAGTCGCGTAAGGCCTGGACATCGCCGAGCCCAGCTCGGGGGCCGCTCATTGCGGCGAGAAAAGACGATGCACCAAACGCAACATCGAGCCGCGCGGCGAGCCGGCTCGCGTATATCCCGCGAACGACTTCGAGCACTCCGAAGAGCAAGAGCGACGAAAGCGCAAGTAAGGTCAGGTAGGTGAGAGTGTCCAGATTGGCTGCAGGCAAAACCCGATCATATACCTGCAGCATGTAGAGGGGCAGAATCAAAACCAGGGTGTTCATCACCGCGGAGAAGAGGCCCATTTCGACCACGCTTCTCGATAGCACCGTTCTGTTCGAATAATTGGGCATCCCGAACTGCCCTCGGACAAGCGATCATATTAGACAAGTTTTATATATCATGCGGGTTGGTCACGCTATCGGTTGCGCATCTTTTGATAGCCATGGTGAGACAGCCAGCGCAGCTGAGGCCTCACATCATGGTGAAGCCCCTGCGACTCTGCTGAAGATCACAAAGCATGAGCATCACGTTGCGATAGCACCCGTAGAGGAGCTGCGTTCACGTCAGTGCCACGGAGACAATGACGCTAGGGTGTTGAGGATCCCAACCGTCCTGTCCGGAGTTGCTCCCGCACTCGCCCGCGACACTTTTGCCTCCCTTGCCGGCTGAATCGAGCTCGCGCTACTTCTGGGGCGCATTGCTCCAAGCCGGCGTTCGGACATTCGAATTTCAGCCCACCATATACGATGTCTGGGCGAGCTCTGGTTCAGCCACAGGCGCGCCACGTACCCGGCAGCGACATGCGCCTTCATGCTGGGCTAGACCTGGAGGCCATGCGCCCCCTGTACGGCTTACTGCCCGCGCGCAACCAGCCAAACAGATGCTAGCCGGGTGAGTGGGCCGACGATCACGCCAGCCCAGGTGGTGGCGTGCTGTCGGCGGTCTTTGCATTCTTGGCGGATCATATTTTGGACTTCAGAGTAACCAAGTGGCGTCAGGATCCAGCTGTTAAGCTGGGACGATTTCCTCCACATTGGGTCCTTGTCGCCCGCGTAGCCAATCGGGATATTGAGGCGATCCGCCTTCCGGACTAGTCGCTGCGTTTTTATCTCCGCAATCTGTTCATAGTATAGCAGCGTTTCCCAATAATGTCGGTACTCCGCCTGTTCCCGCTCCCTAGGCGTGCAAGCATTTGCCAGGTCGACGTTATAGGCGTGGTCGAGTGCCCTAATGGTTCGCCGATATACCCCAACTTCCAACAACTCTTTGATTTGTAACGGTATCATACGGCTCCCCTGCCTGCGCAAAAAGGAACGCTACGACCTCATATGGCATTCAGTCCATTCCACCACTTGGATGAGCTCACAACGCAAAAGAACTAGGATGAAGTAAAATTCTCTGCATTTGAGCGGCGGCCTCCACACCTGTTGATTAACTCATGGACTTGCGCCGGCGTGATACCCGTTCTGATGGGCGAATTGCCCAAGCCCCGCTGCCGGAGATTCGGTCCAGATCACGAGGACGAAGATCCTGGCAACGGGGGGCTTCCCCTGCGCAATCAGCGGATGTAAGGGTATATTAGCAATTCGTTAAGTTCCTGTTGGAGTTTGCGTAAGGGGAGTTCGGTCATGAACTTCAGAGGCCTGATTAAGCGCGCTGAAGACGTAGACAAAGCAATTCAGGACCTGCAGACCGATTTGGCGGACGCGCTGGATGCAAGTCTCGACGCCGAAGAGCTGATGCCGCCCAAGAGCGACGATGTCCCGGAATCCGCGGCGAGATCTGGTGACGGGCCACCCCAAGCCGATGCGGCAAATGGCGATAGTGCGAAGAACGCGGACAGTGCGGGCGATGCAGACAGTTCCGAAGCGGCGCCACGCCTGACCGCCCATACCCAGACCCGACTGGCGGCATTGAGTGCGTTTGAAGGGCTCTTCCATGACGCCAGGAACTATCTGGAGGAAATCAACGACAAGCTGTCGGAGATCGGCACCTCACACCATTTGACGCGCGAATTCCTCAACATCCTCCACAACGACATTCTTCGCGCCAACGAGCTGGAGATTGCAAATGCCGGTCTGGCCGCCGAACAAAGGACGCTGTCGGAAAAGCTGCACGACGCGGTGAGAAAGCTGCGCGAGCGTGAAGGCGCATTCGAAGCGCTGCAACAGCGCGAGACAAGCCTGGTTCAGGACCGGGAGGCGCTTCGTGCAGCGCTTGCCGCGACAAGGCTGGAACTTGTGGAGACAGCCAATGCGAGCGCAAAACGCGAGGCGGAGTTCGGCGACATCGCCAAGCGGCTGACCGCCAGGACGGTCGAGGCCAACAGGCGCTTGCGCGAGAGCAAGATGCTGCGGGAAAAGCATGTCAGCCTGTCGATCGAGCTCGACAAGGCGCTGAAGCGGGAATCCCAGGCGCGCCACAGGCTCGACGAGCTCTCGACGATCCATGCCAGCGAAGCGGCGCGGCTTGCGGAGCTGCTGGCCGCGCTCGGCAAGAGCGAGAAAGAAGAGATACGGCTCCAGAAGGCATTTGAGGCCGCACAGGCGAAGCTGACGGAAACAACCGAAGCGGCCCGCATGATGGAAGGCGACAAGGAAGCCGAGCTGGCTCGCAGTCAGGCGGAAATGCGCGGGTTGGGATCGGAGATCCAGAATCTGCAATCGCGACTGGAGCAAACGTCGAACGAGAACAGCGAGGCCGCCAACGAGATCGCCAGACTCAAGGGCGAATTGAACGACACCCTGGCCGAAAAGAAAATCGCCGATGAAAGATTGTCCGCGCTCACCCAGGACAACGAAAACGACAAGATGAGTCTTTCGAAGGTGAACGCCAATCTTTCACAGCTTGCGCTGCAACAGGCATCCGAACAGATACAGTTCGACGTCCAGAGGCAGGAGTGCGAGGACCTCAAAGCCGAAATCGTGTCACTCAATGCCCGGATCAAGGAACTGCTGCCCTACGAGCGGCTCCATAAGGCCACCAGCGGTAGACCGCGCGAGGACGGGGTCGAGATAGCCGGGTTGATGGCGAAGAAAGCACGGACAACGGGCAGGCGGCGCATCCGCAGGAATGTCAGCGCCGCTTCGTAGCTCGCTTTCTCATTCCAGCGTGTCCGCGACGTCGCTTCGCACGCGCTCCAGAGGTGGCAAGGACGACAGCGCCACCGAGGCCGGCACCTCACCCGGAGAGTAAACCAATGGGGCACCGGCCAGGCGCGTCGACAGGTCCGCCGCGCAGCCAAAGTAGCGTGCGTCAGCACTGCAGGGCATTGGTGCGATCACGGAAGGTGCAAGCGACAATCCCCTGGTCTTCTGATTCGAACCCTTGCGGGAACCTTCAGCCGGCAGGCCGCAGACGCGTCCGGGACGCAATCGCGGGCCGGCCCGGATCCTTCTCAGTCGAACGGTTCGTGCTGGTAAAGCTCGTCCATGCTGAGCGATGCCAGGGCGCCGAAAGGTGCCTGCTTTTTCACCCGGCCGCCGCTCAGGATCACCACGTCGTCACAAAACGAGATGGTGCTGTGATGGTGGCTGATAACGTCAATGCCCCATGTGCTGATCCTGCAGGATGGTAAGGCGCAGAAGCAGCGCACAAAGTTCGTATCGCAAGAGCGCGTGTACATCCTTGGGCGGGGCGGGTCTCGCGGCGTCCTGCTGCATCCCGGCGATCGCCTGATTCACAGCGTCGAAATCGGCAGTGAACAAGGATAGGATTCGACGAGCCGTAAGGCTCCATTAGCGTGACGGCATCAGCAGCGGAATGTGACCGATGATCCGCGCCCAGCCATGACAGTCGCCGAACGATGGACCTGCCATGATATTCCATCGGCATGGCCTGCTCCGATTGAACGTGCGCGGAGACTGCGATCTCGACGCATGCTCGCGGAGCGGCGAACTTTCACAGTAGCGACGGGCGAGTTCCCCACGGCGCTTTGGCGTCAATTCGAAATGTAAGACGGATCAAATCCGGCTGTTTTGATAAGTCCCGCATGGTCGTGCAACTCGACCACACCATTGCGGAATGAAGCCAATCCGCTTTCCCGCAAATCCTTCAACACGCGACTTACATGCACAGCCGAAAGCCCCAAGGCGTCGGCCAGTTCGGCCTGCGTCAGCGGGCATTCAAAGCGGTCCGGATAGGTCGTTGCTGATCGATGTGCGCGGCAGGCCAGTTCAAGAAGAAAGTGAGCCGTGCGTTGCACAGGTCCCCTTCTACTGACTCCGGCCAGATGTTCCGTAACCCTGGAATACCGCCTTGCCTCAGCCAGCAGAATAGTCTCGCAAATGGCCTGCGGATAGCGCGATAAACAAGTACGGACAGTACCGATCAACTCGATCGCAGTCACATCGGAAAGAGCCGTTACCGTCTCGCCCCCTTCTCCGCTAAACTCAATCAAGGCAATTTCGCGAGGAAGCGCAAAATCGACGATGAGACGCGAGCCGTTCGGCAATGTCTTGACGAATGCGGCCCATCCCGCAGTCACTACCAGGATAAGGGATCTGGCCTGATGCGCGCGTGCAATCGTCGTGTTCGCTGGATAACGTCGGCGCACAGCTCCCGGCAGTACAGAGAACGCCTTTTCCCAACTCGCGTCAGCAAGCGTAGGTCCCCTCGCCAATCCAAAAGCCTGTTTTGAAAAGTTCATTTTGTCCTAATAGCCCCACCCCATGATCGCCCCTTCGATCAACATGGAACTGCAAACCATACACTGGACAAAAAGTTCCCTCTATCCTTTTAGCCGAATGGCGTCGCAGCCTACCACTGTTGGATACAGCCTTACCACTTTTGGGTGGATCCGTCGCACAAAACGACTTCCAGGGGGATCGCGCACTTTCGTCCCGCTCGCAGCGAGCGTGTGAACCATTGGGATGAAAGTCGACCAACGCTGGTCATCTCGATCGAAGCCGGCTCCTATATTCTAGCTGCCGGAATGGCCCCAGCTACTTGCCCTGGAACTTCCGCCGGCCACGGATCGCCGCTTTCGAACATCTTTTCTAGGCTGCACCCAGCGAACGTCACCGCTACTTTGATAGCAGCCCTATTTGACGCTTTTCTGAAAGTCCCTCGGGTATCGCGGGTCGAGCTGAATTCGGACTAGCCAATCCCACTCGCGGATCGGGAGCCTGCAATTCTTGCCAAGGCGGGCCGGCGATCACCCGGGTATCTCTTTCGAGACCCTGCGTTGCGCCAGCCGAAACGATTTGCTCCATTGGCTTGGCTGCCGACTTCCGGCGTCGCAGGGCACGTTTGGCGTTGTAAGTCTGCCATCTTTCTTCGGCCACCTCGAGGTCGTCGAGTGCCGATATGACCGATGCAAGGCGGTTTTCGATCTGGGCAAGTCGCTTCCGGGTGGAAAGCAAGGCAACCGAAACCAGCAAACTGTAGGCCAAAACGACAACGGCTGCTCCTGCGGGACTTTCGATGCCGAATACAATCAAGGCCCCGGCTCCAATAAAAAAGGCAAGGGCTCCGTAGACCAGCAACCGGCCCTTATTCAGAAGAAGCATCAACGGCCAGGTTGCAGACAGCATCAGAATGGACAACGGCCTGATGACCGCCCAATCTACAAGCCTCGGAACAACGTCACTGTAACTATCCATATCAACCTCACGCTGGACGAGGCCGGCCGCTTGCTCGGCGCCTGGGAGCGTAGGTTCTCCTGCGCGCCTGACCGTGGTCGGTGGTGGCGTTCTAGACCTCCCGGAAGAGCGACAGATTTCCCGGCGAATGTCCTAAGGTCTGAAAGGCTTGTCGGGTAGACCAGATCGACCTTTAGCCGATTTACTACTCAATAATGGTAATGGCGACGATGTCCGCGAAGCTGTTATGTTTCGGACTGGCCGGCGATGCTGCCGGTCGTCGGGCGGGAGCGATTTGGACATGCCGAATAGCGGGGACCAACCCTGTTAGGTGTTTTCATTGCGCTTAAACAGGCGGTTGCCCGAATTATTTTGATGTGAAGCAAATCCAGCCGACGCTGGAGGGGTGGAGTTGTGCTGCTGATCGCAAGGATTCGGAGATGGCAAGTCCAACTGATAATCCGATCATAACCCGAGAGTTGCTACCACTGGACGTCAGGGAAATTCTTGATTTCTTCCTCCGCCGATGGAAGCTCGTGTGCAGCATTGCAGCGGTCACCTTCGGCATATTTGTGGTTGCCGCCTATGTGCTTCCGCCATCGTATACAGGGGCTGCACAAATCTTACTCGATTCCCCGATCGACTATATGACTCCGCAGGATTATTCCAATTCTGATTTTGCCGACAATTCGACATTCATCGAAAGTCAGATTGCGGTTCTGAGATCCGCATCGCTTCTTCAGAAGGTCGTCGACAGCGAAAAGCTGACGGAGGATCCCAAGATCGGGTTGGGGGCATTAGGATGGCTGCAAGGCGCGCTCGGAGTCTCGCGTGTCGGGATGGCGGATGTTATTGAGATTTCAGTGACCGCTTACGAACCGGGAAAAGCAGCCTCCCTGGCGAACGCAATATCCCAGGCCTATCTCGCTGATCGCGTAAGGTCTCGCTACGAAGGGGCCAGGAAAGCGTCCACATGGCTTAGTGAGCGGGCCGCATCTCTGCGAGCGGAACTGAGCGTTTCGGAACAAGCCGTCCAGAAGTTTCGGATCGATCACAATTTGTTGGCGACGCCAGCAGGCAGTTTGACTGACCAGCAGCTGTCCGAATTGAACATCGCGTTGATTACCGCGCGCGCCGAACTGTCGGAGAAACGGGCACAATTTCAACAAGTTGACAAATTGCAGACTAGCGGAGGCGACATCCAGTCGATACCGGACGTACTGCAATCCGTGGTGATCAGCGCACTTCGTGCTCAGCTCTCTGGAGTGACACGACGGGAAGCCGACCTCAAATTGAAATATGGCGATCGGCATCCGGATGTCATGACGGCTCAGGCAGAGCGCCGCGACATCGAGGGACAGATCGCCGCCGAAGTACAGCGTCTCATTGGCAATCTGAAGAATGAAGTCGATGCCGCAGAGGCCCGGGAAGCTTCTCTGGCTCGAGCCTTGGATTCAGTATCCAACCGGTCCGAAATCGAAGGTCAGGTCGGCGTCCAGTTGCGCGATCTCGAGAGGATTGCCGCCGCGAACAAGGAACTCTTTGAGACATTCCTGTCACGCGCCAAGCTCACCGAGGAGAAGTCCACCCTCCTCAACAGCGGCGTGCGTGTGATCACCGACGCGGGTGTTCCGGATTCGCCGAGCTTCCCGAACAGGCCTCTTTTTGCGGCCCTGGGACTTGTCCTCGGCCTCTTCGTCGGGGGCGCCGGCGCCGTTCTTCGTGAACTTTTCGCTTCCGGCTTCATGGCAAAGAAGCAGATAGAGGACGAGTTGGCAGTTCCGGTTCTTGCGTCCATGCCAAGGATGTCGGGCTGGTCGAGAGACGGCCAGTCGCAAGCCCAGCCTGTGGCCTATCTCGAACGCAGGCCACTATCCAGGTATAGCGAAGCCGTGCGGCGGCTTCGTCTGGGCATCGAGGCGACACCGGAACTGATCCGATCCCCCCGCCTCATGCTGGTGACATCGGCGATGCCCGGCGAAGGAAAGACAACCCTGGTATTGAGCCTGGCTTGCTCCGCCGCCGCCGACGGCGAACGGGTTCTGGTCGTCGATGCGGACTTGCGGCTTTCTGCTGCCACGGCCTTCTTCGGCATGGCGGATAAGGTCGGGTTGGTCGACGTTCTGACTTTGCCGATGAGGGCTGCAAACGCAATTCATCGGGACGAACGCTCGGGGATTTCCCTCCTCCCTGCCGGCACAAGGACCCGGAACCCGCCTGCCCTTCTTGCTTCCGCGCGAATGCGCTCGGTCCTCAACGAGCTTCGCGGGAGATTCGACACGGTGATCATTGACGCACCACCTGTTGGACCTGCGGCCGATGCCTCGATCCTGGCGAGGTATGTCGACAAAGTCCTCTTTGTCGTGAAGTGGCGTGAAACCTCGCGCGAGGCCGTTGCCGAAGGAATTCGCCATCTTGGCGGCCGTTCCAAGATTGCCGGCATCGCCTTGACGATGGTGGAGGAACCAAAGATGCCGAAATATGGCCGCTACACGTCCTTGGAAAGTAGCGTTTCTGACAGTTACTATCTCAACTAGAGAAAATATTTCGCCATGCAGCGCGCTGACTTATCTCATATTCACTCTCTTGAGCCGGCAGGAAAAATTCACGACGGGGACGCCGCGCGTTGGTGCGTGGTCCAGACGCACCAACATTCGGAGAGCTTGGCGGAGCGGCACCTGTTGTCGCAAAACTTCCAAACCTATCTGCCCAAGCGAAGACGAACCGTTCGCCACGCTCGCATTGTCAGAACCGTCTCCAGTGCGTATTTCGACTGCTATCTGTTCGTCTCGCTGGCTGTTCATCAGCAGAGTTGGTACCCGATCAACTCGACCGTCGGCGTCCGAAAACTCGTGATGAGCAAAGGAATGCCGATACCGGCGCCATATGGTGTGATTGAGTCTTTGATCTCAGCAACCGATGACGACGGTATTTTGCACCCGGACATTCTATTGAGGCCGGGTCAAAGAGTTAGGATAATAGACGGACCGTTTTCGGATCAGCTTGGCATTCTTGATCATGTCGGAAGTGCTGGAGCAGTCAGAATTCTCCTCGATATTATGAACCGGTCGATTCCAATTACGATCGACCGGGATAAACTTTCTGCAATTGCTTGAATTCTAGGCGTTAGCTTTCACCTAACGATTTTTGCGCGGACGATGTTGAGACCATCGGGCAAGGAGGGACGAATTGGCACCCAATTCACCCTCGATGCGGCAGCTTGCAAAAGCCGACATCCCAGCCTTCAGGCCGGCATTGAGAACATTGGATGCTACGTCCCACCAGTCAGCCGCCAATGGATGGATGTGGCGCCAATTCGACGACTTGCCGGCGATGAGCGATTGACTCTCGACGCGATCAACTGGGGAAACCCCTTGCAACTTTCACGGAAATCCAAACCCGGAAGCCACCGTCCCGCGGACCCGGGAGCGCCTCGGGACGGTCTGCAGCCGCAACAGTATCGTCGCTGGGCTCCAGAGGCCAAGGCAAGCATGCTGACCGAAGCGTTGACGCCGGGGGCGAGTGTTCCAGCGCCAGCCAGGGTGGTTGGCGCAAGCCCGTCGGGCAGCAAAGCAGATGCAGGTCTTACACAAACCGACGGAAGCGCCCCCTTCCTGCCCCTCAAGACGGTGCCGCCCCTGCCGATCGCCACAGAATTGTTTCGAGCATTCAATGAGGGCGGTCTGAAGTACGGAATAATTCAGGATCTCGCATCCCTGCAGTATGGACTTGCGGGCCGGGACGATCTGGATGTCCTTCTGGACAAACACGACTACCCAGCCTTCTGCTCGATCGTGAGCAAGCTGCACGGCTGTCGCAGCGTGAGCCTGTCCTGCTACGACAATGTCTGCGCCGGCCGAGAGGACTGGTTCCTGCCCGACTTTTCGCATGGCCGCTATCTCCATCTCGACATGCATATCGGCGTCCGGGTCGGCCGGGAGTTTCGCAAGCGCTATCCCGTATTCGACTATGCGGCGATTACGCGATGGGAGACGATTTGTGTCGACGGCGTAGCGGTCCCGGTCGTCTCTCCCGAAGATGAGATTCGAATAGCAATTGCACGCTTCGCCTTTAGGGCCTGGGGGCCGCCGTGGAGGCAATGGATCACCGTTGGGGATGCTTGGAAGGACCAATTTGCACGTCTGCCATTTCCGTCAGGCGAGCAAGGCTTGCATGTCGTGGAATACACGCTTGGCGGCGGGAGAATCGCGAGCTGCAGGTTTCTGCAAAGCGCCGGCGGCCTCGTCGCCCACCGCGGAGATCTTGCCGGACTGCGGCGTTCAATCCGGGAAACGTGCGGCTTCACGGGGCGATACGGAGTAGCCGACGCCGGCGTTCATCTGGCCCGCAAGACCTCGTATCTCGCATTGAGATCCCTTCAGCGATTGATGCCCGGCAGATTTCCACCAAAGAGACGGCCTGCGGCTGGTGGCTTTGTAGTGGCGCTCATAGGGCCTGATGGCATGGGAAAGAGCACCCAGGTTGATCGGCTGACACAGATATTTCGATGGAAATTCGGGTGTGCGCAAGCATATGTCGGAACCGGAGACGGCAATGGGTGGTGGCTTCGCAAGGCGTTGCAGACCCTGGTTTTTCCCCATAGACGCCGCCTTAAGTCCTTGGCCCAGCAAGGTGGCAACAATTCCGCTAGCCGAAATTGGTCGAAGGGAGGAGTTGCTGCCGCCGCATTGGCATTGTGGGCAGTTTTGATCGCGTTTGAGCGATACGCTGTCGTGAAACGTGCACATCGATGGGCGACGCGCGGCCTGATCGTCATTTGCGACAGGTGGCCGCAAGCGCTCGGCAGGGGGTATCTGGACGGGCCAACCATCCCACAGCACCTGTTCTCCGTCCCTGGCTTGTCAGCTCTCGCCCGGCTCGAGCAGAGGCTCTATCAGAAGATGGCGGAATGCCGGCCACACCTCACTTTGCACCTCGTTTCCGATTTTGCCGTCTCCGAGCAGCGAAAGCCGGGAGAAATCAGGAAAGAAGCCTTCGATGCGCGGCTGTCGCTGATGGCGGAGCTGCGAGCCAAGGACAAGACCATCCAAACCATTGACGCAAGCGCTGGCATTGAGGCGGTCGGCCGCGAACTGTTCAGGCATATCTGGCTGTCTTTGTGAGAGGCAGGGCGGGCGGCTCATCGGCCAGTCCCCAACAGCCCCTGACGCACGGCGTTCCGCCATCGCGAATCGACAGGTGTTCCCTGCCAGGCGGGGGAAAGACCGCCGAACGCTCGCGCTCGATGGCGGCGCGTTGCTAGAGCCTGTTTCATCCCGGGATCAGCACGGGGCTCCGACTCGAACGAGCCAATATGGCTCTGTTTAGGACGAGCACCTGTCCCACCCGGCCCGCAGCTCCACGCGATGACGGAGGTTGCCATGTTCGACACCATACGCAGGACCGGCAGTTGCCTGTGCGGCGGCGTGCAGTTCTCGGTCCGTGGTCCGCCGCTCCGCATTGGTCTTTGCCATTGCAAGGATTGCCGCAAGGCCAGCGGCTCGGCCTATTCGGCCTTTGCCATCTGGCCGCGCGAGGCCTTCGAGAAGACTGGCCTCGTCAACTCCTATGGCCAGCGCAGCTTTTGCCCGACCTGCGGCGGCCGCGTCGCCCGGGTCGACGACAATGAGGCCGAGGTGATGATCGGCAGCCTCGACGTCGCGCCGACCGATCTCGTACCCGAATATGAATTGTGGACCGCAAGACGCGAAACCTGGCTGCATGCCTTGCCCGGCACCGAACAGTTCGAGCGCGACCGGCCAACGGCGAACAGCGCAGAAGTGCCGGCGCCGAGGTCGCTGTCGGAGGTCCATGCGGCCGCCTGAAATCTGATTTTGCGCTCGCCCTTTCACCCGGATGCGCCCCGGATTTCATGTCCCTGAGGTATAAGCAAATGAAGATCGTTCATGTGCTCACCAGACTGCTTCGGGCAGGTTCCGAAGAGAACACATTGGCCTGCTGTCTAGCTCAGGCGCGGCACGGCCACGACGTGCTTTTGGTTCACGGCGAGGAGTATGACCCGAGGTTGCGGGCATCCGTTGCCGGAGCCATCAGAGTGGTGACTCTGGAAAAACTCATCAATTCGATTTCACCATCCCGCGACATTTCTGCATTCGGGCAACTCACTCGCCTTATGCGCGATTGGCGGCCTGACATCGTGCACACACATCAAAGCAAGGCCGGTATCGTCGGCCGGCTTGCTGCCAGGGAAGCCAATATCCCTTGCATCATCCATGGCGTGCACATTTTGCCTTTCGTGCATGTGGGCCGCGCGCGGAGGCTGATATTCCTGGGTGCCGAACGCCTGGCCGCGAAGTTCACGCGCGCTTACATCGATGTCAGCCAGGCTATGCGCGACATTTGCATCGCCAATCATCTGGGCAGCGCCGATCAGCACCATGTCGTTCACTCCGGCTTCGATCTGGCGCGCTTCGCGAACGCGCAATGGCCGCAAGACCCCCATCTGCTTCTGGGGACGGCTGTCGGAGAGCCAAAGCCACCAGTGGTCCTGATGCTGGCTGCACTGGAGCCGAGAAAACGCCATGTAGAGTTCATTGAATCGTTCGGGCAAGTCGTCGACCGAATTCCGAACGTGCGACTGATCCTGGCCGGTGAGGGACCGGCGCGGGCCACCATTGAATCCGCGATTGAACGATCCCCGTTCGCAAACAACATTCGCATGATCGGATACCATAGCGAGCCTGAGCGGCTGATCAGTCTAGCAGACGTGTGTGTGCTGACGTCGATGCGAGAAGGACTGCCTCGCGTCATGATGCAGTATCTGGCGGGCGGTCGAGCCAGTGTGGTCTCGCATCTGCCAGGAGTGGAAGAGGTTGTGAAGCATGGCGTGAATGGAATTGTGACGCCCGGGGAAGACGTTGGCGCCGCAGCGGCTGCGATCGCCGACCTTCTCCAAAATGAGCACTGCCGCGCTCGACTGGCTGATGGCGCGAAACTCACCGACCTTTCATCCTGGGGGCTGGATGCCATGTGCGATAGGGTCGAGTTGATTTATCAATCCGTTCTTGAATCAGCCCTTTCATCCGCAAGGCCAACCGAGACGCGAATTCGCGATGGCCTCGCCAAGCAACCCTTAGGACTGCCCGGATTTTGATCCCTTTTGCTCCTTCGAAGGAGCACAGATTTCCAAGGCTTACTGCTCGAACCTAACGAACACCTGCTGTCACGCTCCGGTCGACGAATGTCGATTGGTCCTGACGGCGGGCAAGACAACCGGAGTACGGCGATGCGTTTGCGTGCTGACCAGCAATTTCCTTCCAAGCCTTTGCGAATGAAGGATTGGGGCCGACGGCTTTTTCCCGGATTTGAACCTGTAGCCGGCCGCATGCTGGCAATGATTTGTGGTCTCGCCATTGCCTTTGTTCTGCTCACCGCAGATGCATCCCGTGCGGATGGATATACATTCGACACCGGTGACGTCCTGCGTGTATCCGTGATTGGCGAGGAATCCTATCCGCTGGACGTCGTGGTCGATGATCGGGGCTCGATATCACTTCCCATGTTGGGTGATATTCAGGCGCGCGGCATCACCGCCGTTGCCCTTTCGCAGGCCATTCAGCGTGCATTTCAGCAGCAGAAGCTCATCCTCGAGCCGTTCGTGAGAGTGGAGATCGGTCAGTACCGGCCATTCTTTATTTCCGGAACGGTGGCTCATCCCGGATCGTACCCGTTTCAACCCGGAATTACGGTTCGGCATGCGCTCACCATAGCCGGCGGCTTTCGGGCCACCGTCGTGGGAAACACGGAGCCGGCCCTGCAAATAGCTGATCTGCGCAGCGCACGCGCAGGTCTGGCGATCGAAGAATATCGTCTGAAGGTTCGGCTCGCCCGACTTCAGGCGGAAAGCCGGGCGGACAAATCCTTCGTTGCGCCGGCGGATCCGCCGGTCGAGTTTGGCGGACACTTGATTGCCGACATCATTGCGTCCGAACAAGCGCAACTGGACGCTCGCCTTACCGCATATCGGGATGACGTTTCCTTCTTCGAAGTCTCGCTGGATCGGGCCAGGAAGGAAGCAGATATGGTCGCTGCCACGCGAAAAGAGAGGGAAAAGACCGCCAACCTTCAACTCGAGGAACTGCAGTCTGCCCGGTCGCTGCGGGAAAAAGGTCTGGTAACCAACTCGAATGTCATGACGGCGGAAAGAGCCCATACGAGCTATCGCGCCGAACTTGCGCAGACCGAACTGCAGCAGGAGCAGGCGCGGCAGGCGATGCTGAACTCGGAGAGTGAGCTGAGAAAAAAGAAGCAGAGTTATGAAATGGACTTGATCTCGCAAACGCAGGATACGCAGGTCGAGCTGGGAAAAATTCAAAGTCAGATAAGGTATGTTGCTGATAAGCTTCTCTTTATCTTCACATATGGCGAACAGAGGACCTTCGACGACCTGCAAGGCTCGGTGAAGATTTCGATTTTCAGGCGCGACCAGAAAGTCGCCCACGACATCGTCGCCGATGAAAATACGGAAGTCAGAGCTGGCGACGTCATCGAGGTTTCGATCGTGGCCAACAAGGGGTTCTACGCACCGGACACGTCCGGAACAATGGCGGCACCTAATGCTGAAGGCCCGGCACTTCAGCCAAGCATTGTCGGCCAATAGCACCAACGGGGTGTCCGCTCCATCGAACACGGGCTTGCTGCAGGCCTGCCGTCGTCGCTCCGCAACATTCTTGCTTCGCGCCTTGATCGACCGACCTGGCCCGGCCCCGCCTTATCCGGGGTAAGAATCTCATCGCCAGAACTTTGACATGATCTTTGGGACAGCACTGGCAGTCGTGGGGAACTGCCTCCGGCGGCCGAATTCCCATGTCTAAACGGAGCAGAGCGGAGACCTCCTCCGTGCAGCGGCGCGCGCCAAGACGTTACATCGCGCCCGGCGCCGCCTTCCCATCGTCCGATCGCGCATCGCGGGTGCAATCCGCAGCCTGTCGTGCGGGTCGGCGCAATCCTGGCTCACCCTTTAGCGACGGAGACTTGTGATGACAGAAAAAGAGCTGAAACCTCCGATTTTTCTGATCGGCAACTATCGGTCGGGGACCACAATTGCACAAAAATTGATCGGGCTGCACCCCGACATCGTTACCTGGTACGAGCCAAAAACCTTGTGGCTATACGCCGATCCGGCGCGGCGTCATGACGAATTCGTCGAAACCGATGCCACCGATAGGGTCGCTCGTTACATTCGCGGCCGGTTCCTCGACTATCAATCGCGGCACGGTGACCGGCAAATCATGGAAAACACGCCTGCCAACGTCTTGCGCGTGCCGTTTGTCCACGGGATTTTTCCGGAGGCCATATTTCTCTATATTACGAGGAACCCATTTTCGTACATAAGCTCTATGGAGCTTAAGTGGCAGCGAGCAAAATCTATCAAGGGACTAATACGCCTCCTGAAAATCACTCCTGTCACACAAATCCACTATTACGCAAAAGATGTTATAAAACAGATGGTCACAAAAAGACTGCTTGGGAGGAAATACACATCGATCTATGGGCCACGTTACAATGGAATAGATCGGGATTTGAAGGAGCATGAAAAGTTGACGGTGATCGCGCGCCAGTGGGCGCGTGGCAATCGGAGGGCTCGAGAAGATCTCGCCAGGTTGGGCAACGGCCGCGTGCTGTCCTTTCGCTATGAGGATTTGATACAGGATCCCGAGTTGGTCTTGCGCCGCATCTATGAACATTGCGGGCTGAATTGCACCGACGATATCGCTCGCAAGGCCAAGGAGATGATCGACCCGGGCCGCCAGCAGAAGTGGCTCCGCCTCGAAAAGAAGGACCTGACGGCGATCATACCAGAGGTCCGGGATGAGATGGAATTCTATCGCTACGAAATTCCGTCGCTTCTTCAATAGGTGAGGCGCGTAAGGCGCGGGCGGTCGGGCCGGCGGCCGAGCCCCATCGTGACCAATGCGATCGTGACGTTGCGGGCGCGTCGCCGAGTATCAGCCGTCGCTCGGCGAATCCAGAGTCGCCGCAATGGTCCCTGTTTGGGCCGGCCGAGGAGTGGAGACAGACGTGAGCAATGACAGGCGCGGGTTGGCAAAACAAAGTGTCGTGGGCATGTTCTGGACGTCCTTGTCCATGGGTGCCCTCGCGGTCGCGGAGCTTGTCGCTCTTCTCATCCTGGCCCGGCTGTTATCGCCCAATGAGTTCGGTCTTTACTCCGCAGCGCTGATCGTCATCAAGTTTTCGGCGATCTTCCAGGGACTTGGCATTACCCCCGCGATCGTCCAACGACCTGTGCTGGAAGAGCGGCATATTCGGGTCGGGTTCACCTTGTCGTGCCTCCTCGGCCTGGTCGTGTCCGCGTTGGTCTGGGCGATGGCACCGGCAATTGCCGGTCTCCTTCGGCTCGCCGATCTGGCTCCCGTCGTTCGTGCCATCTGCTTTGTGTTTCTTTTCCAAGGGGCTTCCATGGTGGCATTGGCCGCGGCTCAACGCGCGCTGCGATTCCGCTGGCTGGCGCTCGTCGATGCCTGCGCCTTCGCCACAGGCTACGTTGTTGCCGGTCCGCTCCTGGCTTGGCTCGGCTTCGGCATCTGGGCCCTTGTCGGCGCGCTCCTGATCCAGCAATTCATCCGCATGGTCGTGCTGCTCGCTGGCCAGCCGCATCCGATGCGGCCTTTGCTGGAGCGGCGCGCCATCACCGAACTGCTCTATTTCGGAAGCGGTTTCACCATTGCCCGGGTATGCAATTACCTGGCCACCCAAGCGGATAGGCTTGTCGTGGGCCGCTGGCTCGGCGCCGATGCACTTGGACTGTACGGCCTGTCGTCACAACTGATGACGACGCCAGCGGTCATCGTCGGTCAGGTTCTCGATCGGGTGCTGTTCCCGACGATGGCGCTGGTCCAGGAGCAGCCCGCGCGGCTTGCTCGTGCCTATCGCAGCGCAGTCGCGGGTTGCGCTCTGCTTGTCCTGCCGGCCAGTGTGGTCGTGGCGATCGTCGCGCCGGAGTTGGTTGCGGTCATTCTCGGACGGGGATGGGTAGGGGTAGTCGACCCGCTCCGGATTCTAGCGTTCAGCATGCTGTTCCGCACGAGCTACAAGCTTAGCGATTCCGTCTCGCGCGCCACAGGAACGGTCTACGCTCGCGCCTGGCGCCAGGCGGTTTTCACCATCGGCGTCTTCGCCGGCTCCCTCATAGGGCAATTCTGGGGCATAAAGGGCGTGGCGTTCGGCGTCGGCGCGGCCTTCGGGATCAACTTCTTGCTCATGGCACAATTGAGCCTCCGCGTGACCGGGATGACGTGGGGGGACTTCCTTGTGGCACACCTGCCCGGGCTGGCGCTCGCGGGCGCTGTTGGAACCGGCGTCTGGGCACTGGTGGAATGGCTGCGCGAGTTCCATCTATCTCCTCTTCCCCTGCTCATCGATACGGCATTGCTGGCATCTGCCGGGGGCTTGTTGCTGTGCTGGATCCTGCCCTCGCTGTTTCTCGGGCGGGACGGGCAATCACTGCTGCGCTTGCTCGCTGCGGTGGCGCCCGCCTGGCCCAGAATGAAGAAGGCAACTGACTAGTCAACGACAGAACATTTGGGCCGCGGCTTTCGTGCGCTGCGTTACCGTCGCCATGCTCGATCTGGGTATCGGAACTGACGCCCTGTCGGGCACGTGGCGATTCCGGATTTAATCGAGAGAAATGCGAAAAGGAATCCAACATGGCTAAACTGCCTGAGCATCCCTGGGGTGACGCGAAACTCTTGATGACGGAGTTCGGCATCGACGCCTTCGACTGGCTGAACATAGACAATTGGACCCAGCCTACCGGATCAGCGAGCGGCAGCGAGACTCCGCGCGTACTCTCCGAGCTTGGCGATGGGCTCGCTGCCGAAACCGGCAAGGGCAATCACACCACCAGCTTTGATCCTGCCGCAAACCAGCTCGATCTCGTCTCCGAGCATCAGAACACGCCGGCATGGGAGAGCGAGGGCGGATTGAAACCGACTGGCCTCACCGAGGCGGCAGCCAGACTTGGCATTCATCTGGACAGCACGCTTCTCGACAGGCTTGCGGCGAAGGCCTCTGGGTTGTGGCACAATGTGGAAAAGGGTCACGCCGACAGCTTGCTGACCTCCACCACCACTATCCCTGAGGCAGTTGCTGGCATCGGCACGGTCTCGACGCGCACCGCGGTCACCACCAGCAGCCTCCTCGCGGCCAGCTCTAGTGCGATCGACCCGATCTTCGAGACAAGGGTGGCGAGCGCCGGCGACGATGTCGAGCAGAAGGGCTCGGGCGCGATCTCAACCAACACCAACGATCTGGAACTGGGCTATGACAGCAGCACCCGCCAGACGGTAGGCATCCGCTTCACCGGAATCGACATACCGCAAGGCGCCACCATCACCAGCGCCTACATCCAGTTCCAGGCCAATGAGGTAAAGACCGGCGCGACCTCGCTGCTGATCAAGGGCGAAGATGCCGACGACGCGAGCGCCTTCACCAGCGTCAGCTTCAACGTGTCCTCACGCGCGACGACGGACGCGTCCGCCGCCTGGACGCCGGACCCGTGGACCACGGTCGGCGCCCACGGCTTGGCCGAGCGCTCGCCGGACCTGTCGACGATCGTGCAGGAGATCGTCAACCGCTCGGGCTGGGCGGCGCTCAACGACATGGCATTTATAGTTACCGGCACCGGCACGCGCACGGCCGATTCCTACGAATATTCGCCGACCGGCGCTCCGCTGCTGCACATCGAATATCTGCTGCCTGCATCCGGCGCTCCGGTGGCCTTCAACACCCCGGCCGACGCCGACGCCGCCGCCAACCAGATCGCCGAGCTTGCCGCGGCAGGTGTACCCACCGGGATCACCGCCTCCGCCACGGATCCCGATGCCGGCTCGACCGTCACCTATAGTCTCAACGATTCACGCTTCGCCATCGACGCCAGCAGCGGCGTCATCACGCGCTCAGCCACCGGCACGCTCGACTTCGAGACCCAGCCGTCGATCAATCTGACAGTGACCGCAACCTCCTCCGACGGAGGCACCGCCAACAAGGTCTTCACCCTCGCCGTCCTCGACAGCCCTGAGCCGGTCGCCTTCAATTCCTCGCCGGACGCCAACCCCGCCGCCAACCAGATTGGCCAGAACGCCGCCGCCGGCACGGCGATCGGGGTCACCGCTGCCGCGACGGATCCTGACGCCGGCTCGACCGTCACCTACAGCATCGACGACTCTCGCTTCGCCATCAATGCCAGCACCGGTGTCATCACGCGCTCGAGTACCGGCACGCTCAACGCGACGTCGGAGCCGTCGATCGCCCTCACCGTCACGGCCACCTCGTCCGATGGCAGCATCGATACCCATGCCTTCAACGTCGATGTCACGGCCAACCAGCTGCCGGTGGCCTTCAACGCACCTCCCGACGCCAACCCCGCAGCCAACCAGATCGCCGAACTTGCCGCGGCAGGTGCACCCACCGGGATCACCGCCTCGGCCACGGATCCCGATGCCGGCTCGACGGTCACTTACAGCATCAATGACTCGCGCTTCACCATCGACGCCAGCAGCGGCGTCATCACGCGCTCAACCACCGGCACGCTCGACTTTGAGACCCAGCCGTCGATCAGTCTGACAGTGACGGCAACCTCATCCGACGGAAGCACCGCCAACCGGGCCTTCAGCCTCGCCGTCCTCAACAGCCCTGAGCCGGTCGCCTTCAACTCCTCGCCGGATGCCAATCCCGCCGCCAACCAGATCGCCGAGCTTGCCGCGGCAGGTGCACCCACCGGAATCACCGCCTCGGCCACGGATCCCGATGCCGGCTCGACCGTTACCTACAGCATCAATGACTCTCGCTTCGCGATCAATTCCAGCAGCGGCGTCATCACGCGCTCAGCCACCGGCGCGCTCGACTTTGAGACCCAGTCGTCGATCAATCTGACAGTGACGGCAACCTCGTCCGATGGAAGCACCGCCAACCGCGTCTTCAGCCTCGCCGTCCTCAACAGCCCCGAGCCGGTCGCCTTCAACATTTCGGCGGATGCCAACCCCGCCGGCAACCAGATTGCCCAGGACGCCGCCGCCGGCACGGCGATCGGGATTACCGCCGCGGCCACGGATCCCGATGCCGGCTCGACGGTCACCTATAGCATCGGCGACTCGCGCTTCGCCATCAATGCCAGCACGGGTGTCATAACGCGTTCGGGTACCGGCACCCTCAACGCGACGTCCGAGCCGTCAGTCGCCCTCACCGTCACGGCCACCTCGTCCGATGGCAGCATCGATACCCATGCCTTCAACGTCAACATCATGGCCCACCAGCTGCCGACGTCGGTGACCCTGGCACATACTATCGCGACTTCGCTGTGGTCGCCGCCGAGCCCCGACCCCACTGATATCGTCTATATCTCCCACTTGGGCACGCTGCTTGTTGCCGACAGCGAAGTGGAGGAGATGTCCATTTTTACCGGTAAGAATGTCTACCAAACGACTCTGAGCGGCAATCTGGTGGGAACACTCACAACCGTCAATTTCTCCGACGAGCCCGCCGGGATCGCTTATAATCCTGCTAACCACCATCTCTTCTTCGCGGACGATACCGGCACGAAGAGCGTGTACGAACTGAACCCCGGCAATGACGGACTTTACAATACGTCCGACGACATCGTGACCTCGTTCAGGACGTCGGCATTCGGCAGCACGGATCCGGAAAGCGTTGCCTATGATACCAAACGTGGCGTCCTGTATGTCGCGGATGGCACAACGCACAACATCTACACCGTCGCACCGGGTCCGAACGGCAAATTCGACGGCGTCGCGAGTACGGGCGGCGATGACATCGTGACGAGTTTTTCTGCTTCCGCGCTGGGAACCCCAGGTGACGCAAGCATCGCGTATGACCCGGGCAACGATCTCCTCTACTACATTCAGTCGCCCAAGTCAGTGGCAATGGTTACAACGACAGGGGATCTGTTGGGTACGCTCGATATCTCCTCGGCCCACGCGAAAAAACCGGCCGGATTGGCGCTGGCGCCGAGCAGCGACGATCCGACCCACCATATGAGCCTCTATATCGTCGATCGGGGCGTGGACAATGACACGAACCCAACCGAGAACGACGGCAAGATCTATGAATTCCATTTTAATGATTGGCTCGTCTGAACCGGTACGGCGCGATGGCTCAATCCCTCGGCGCGCACGTCACGCCGGCCGAAAGCCGCGCTGATTGCAGTTCGGGATGGTGCCTATGCAATGTGAGGCTGGTCCGGGCTTCCAAATGAAAAGGCTGGAGCCCTATGTCCTCAAGACGCTGTTTTCAGCGACCACGATGCACCAGGAGCTTACGCCTGGCCGGGGGGACCGGAGTGAATATGGTTCTTGTCTCCCCAACCATTGCCCGGTTTTGATCCGCCCGATTTGGCAATCGCCCTGGAGTTCAAGCTTGTGCCGAGCAAGAGCGTCACTGCCGGCGGCGTAACCGCTGCAAAACGTCCCGCCTTCTTGAGAAATTCACGGCGCGCTTGAGCCTCCGAGACCAGGGTTTCCGGCGTCCGTTCCGAGCGTTTTGTGCTTTCAGTTGACATGTCAGACCTCTTCACAAACTTTCTCAAATTCACAGCTTTCACCTTAGGCTCGCTGATACGGGGGTACTAGTTCCCCAAAAGGCTTAGATTTTGGTACGAGGGTTGAAGAGCGTGCGAGCGATGCGACGCAAGAGGTCGGACGGTCCACGTCGCGCCAAACCGTAGTCACGTGAAAACCGCCATGTGCCCCACATCAAATTGCCGGCCAGGCGCAGCGGGGCGCCGATGATGGGGTGGGTCGCCGTGAAGATGCGCCTCCAGTGCTGGAAACGGACCATTGGGCGTTGTGCACATTTTGCCGGGATTCTGGTCCCGAAGAAATGGTGCAGGGCCAGCAGCTGGGTGTCGAGCGCATTGCGGGCGCTTCGATCCGACATGGATGCCTGCAGTGCCGTCCAGTCTACGCAGTCGCTTTCCGCCAATCGAGCCAGATCATGAAGGTGTCTGAGATCTATCCTTCCGCGCCAATAATCTCCCTCCTTGAGAAGGTCGTGCACCATCCAGTGCAGGGCGCGAGACTGAGCAGACGGAATCTTCACCCGAAGGCCGTCTCGCTGAACGAGCTTGGGGGGGTCAAAGCCGTTCGCCCGGCTCGTCCGGAGCTCCAGCATGCCAGCGTCGTGCTGGCGGGCCATGCCTCGAGCGCCCGCCACATCGACGTAGCCAAGCTTTTCGAGACAGGCTCGGGCGATCGTCTCTTCGGGCGCTTCCACGGCCAGATCCAGGTCACTCGTCATCCTGCTGGGAACCCGGCCGGCCGGCGAAAGGAACAGGGGAACGGCCCCCTTGAGCAGAAACGGAACGACGTCGCGGCGGTTGAGGGCCGCAACGGCTTCACGCAGTTGGGTACGCAAGCGCAGGTTCCGTTCGCGATTGCAGTCGTGAACGAACTGAAGGTACTCGCGCACGTCCTGCGGAAGATGGTGGGTCTGTCCGGATTGCGCGAGGGACGAGAACAAATCGGGTGTGAGCAGAGTGTGATTGGCTAGAGCAATCACGGCCCGCCAATCGGTGCGGTCGGTCGGACTACCGCGCAGTCCGGCGATCAACGCCTCAAGCGCATTGCCCCTGCTCATCACCGGCATGCTTTCGTGATCAGTTGTACCGCATCATCAAGCCTCGAATAGGTCAGGCAATAGGTTTGCGCCGATCCGATGAGTTGGACCAGGACGTCAAACGCTGTGCCGCTCAGCTCTCCGCCGGGTGCAAGCGCGCCGTTAAGAAGACCGCGCAATGCGTGAGCTGGATCGACCGGCTCCAGGCTAGCTTTCGAGTCGCGACGCCGACGGAGCAGGACCACACAGCCGATAGATAAGGGATCAGGAGGCAAGGGCACGAACGCCTTGGGCACGACAAACCGTACACGCTTGCGATCTGGGCGGCGACAGACTGGAACGGCACCGAGGTCGGGGCAGTATTCGGCCAGCAGCGGCCATGATCCCGCCTTGACTGCCGGGGCAAATGGAAGGCCAATGCCATGCCCCCTAGAGTCCAGCAGCGTCACATCATCGGCGGCAAAGCCAAATCCTGCATGGACCAATGCCAAGGTCAGCGTTGTCTTGCCGGCGCCCGGATTGCCACAAAGAAGGACGATGCGTTCATTTCTGAAAAGCGCTGCCGCATGGAGAGCAAGCTCGTAGGCGCCGTAATCCAGAACCTCGGTCAGCAATTGCCCCTTCAGCATGACGGGTAGTTCGTCGAGCGAGCAGGACAAAATCCACTCGCCATCCCGCAGCAAATGGACCCGCCCCCCATGTCCGACCACCTCGAGCAGAACGTCGGCAGTCTCTCTTTTGACCTCAAGGTGCTGAAACACGGTGATCGCGGGAAAGGCGCAAGCTGCCGGATAGACGATGCGTATGTTGAGGCCCGCAACGGAGACCACCTGGCTCACGGCCTTTTGAGCTGAAGAAGCAGACGAAGGCGCGAAGGGCCGTATCAGGTTCAGCCGCTGCCAATCCTCCAGCGCAGTCTCGACATGCCTGTTTGCCTCAAGTCTACTAACGCCACTACGCGCCATCTCGGCCGAGATGGCTTGCGGTGGCATGCCTTCTTCCAGAGAGCGCCAGATGTCGGCAGCCGTATCGTTGACGGCGAAAATGGCCTGCTGGGATGAACTGAACAGGAGGTTCTGTCCCCTGACGCGTGCCAACCGCCCCTGGATCACAAACATCCCAAGACTGTGGTCGGCGGGGCCGGACGCCACGCTTCTGTCAATCGCCTCGTGCTGGTTCATCGCGGTGATGGTCCAAGCTGTTGTTGCAAAGCAGGTTGCATGCGAGCGCTACAAGACTTCGCAGTTCGGATGATCATTGCCGACGGCTGCGACTTCTCACAGCACTTCGTCGGAGAACCGAACCACGTCCTGGTGCGTCGCGATCCACTGGAGATGCGCCTTGTTCCAATGTTTGCGGGCGTCGGCGCCCGTCAGCAATCTGAAACCAGACGGCGGCAGCGGCAATGCGGAGGGGATTGGCTCGTCGGGCAGCCACAGCAACACGTTGTCCCGGCTTTCAATCGTCAGCCGCCATGTTCTTTCCAGGCGCCGGAACCCACGCATATTGGCCGCAGCCAATGCAAAAACCGATCCCGTGATCCTCAACCTGGGTGATTGATCGACAGCCTTGATCGGCGCCTGATGTGTGATTTCGCCCTTGGAGAGAAAGGCGTGCATACGGATTAGGGATCCATCGATCCGCACGGTTTCCCCTGTTCCGTCCCGTTCGTTTGACGCAGGATCCAGGCTGATCCCGGAGAAACATCCGTCGAACAGGCAGTCTTCAATGATGCCGCTGAGGAGATAGTCGTTCTCCACCGCATCATCCCTGATTTCGCTGAGCCAGCACCCTTTTAGGCGAAAGCCATCGGCGTGCTCGGCAAAACGAATGCCATCCCAGCAGCGGCGCGCACGGACACCCTCTATTGTCGCGTCGGTGGTTCCGTCCCTGACAAGCAGAGCCGCGCTGTTGCAGTAGGTGTCCCGCCAATCAGACGTTAGCGGCACCTGGCCGTCGAAGCGGCCGCCGACAAAGCGAACGCCGGGACAGTTGCGGATGACGACGGGATAGCGATTGACCGGCAACGGCCCCTCGTCGCAGCCCATCATCGCGCTGGGATCGTTGTTTCTGCTGTTGGCAACTGTGAAAGCAGCATTGCGAGCGTCGATAGTTGCTCCCGGCTGGAGATTCCGTATCGATTGCTGTTCGAAGCCATACTCACCTGCCAGAACGATCTCGTTGCCTTGCGGCGTCTGTCCGCCTTGCGCTTGGAACGAGCTCGGCAACAGGGCGATTACAGGATATAAGCCGGCGACGCCCATGAACGAACGGCGGTCCATGCTTGTGCTCATTGACCTACCGAATCGCACAGCCGATGCCGTTCGAGGCAGGCCAGCAGCACAGCATCGAGAACCTTTTCGGCGATGTCTTCGGGTGATGCAAACCTTTCCACGACGACCGCCGCAAGTACGCCGGCGTGATCTTCCGTCCCCATCCCCCCCTCCAGATCGGCCGCAATCTCGCGGCAAGCACGGTCCGCTGTCGACCAGAGATCAAAGTCGCGGTCAGGAGATGCCCTTTGCATCCGCGAAGACCGATCGCCCCTTCTCTGAAGTCGATCTCGTGCCACGCCGACCTCGCCGCGCAGATGGACAAAAGCTATGTCGTGCACGCCAATGGCGAACAGAATATCAAGCCACTTCTCGGATGTTGCCCGATGCCGGCTCTTGAGCAAAATGGACAAGAACCCCTGCAACAGACCCTGATCCATAATAGTAATGGTATTCTTTTCTGCTCTCTCGCTTTGCACATAGGCAACCAGAAACGAAAGATTCCAGATGACTCTGGCTGCATCGACAATTGATGATTGCCCGCTTTCGATGACAAAGCGCGCAATGCGCGCGAACAGGGAGCGAAACTCACGATCCTTAAATCTTGGTGCAACAATACCGATCCTATAGATTTGGCGGTCGATGAAATTTCTTGTCTCCCACGCTATTCGCACATCACCGACCAAAGGACCGCACCGACGCAAGCCGTTCGTTAACAGGGTGGATGCGGTTGTCTTTCCAATCCCGGGGAGACCAAAGAATTCCACAAATCGGATGTCTGTTTGAAGCGCGCATGGTTCGACGCTTGGCGGCAAGCCAGCCGCCAGGTCACGACCTGTGTGCGTAGTCATTGGATTCAGGTGGTAAAGTTGATTTTTCGGGAGATTGAAAAGCTCAATGTTGAAACAGCTGGGACCCGGTCACCGGGTACAACTGTGGACGCTCAAGACCGGTCTGCAGTGATCGTTGCATGCCGCGGTAGAAGATGAGCAAAGCCAACGGCAGCCAGAAGAAAGCCGCCGTTGACGGACCGAAGGAATCGCTCATCTGGTTTGCGACGATGTAGTTCCACAGGGAAACCGACGCTCCGAGCACCATCACATTCACTTCCGTCGCCTGGTCGCCCCCCCTGTCATTGCCGAGCAATGTGCAGAGGACGGCGCTGACCAGATATGCCAAGACAACGAGAACCATGATCGACACCAACGCGAGTCCAGGCACTCCCAGTGTTCTGAAGAAGTCGATGAACAAATTGTGGCTATGGGGAGCGATATCGCCCACCGGCTGCCCTGCCCCCACGCCCATGAACGGATGCGACAGGCCGAGATCTATCGATATGGACCACAGGCGCTGCCGCGATACCACCGAATGCGCCTCGCCTCCGGAAAGTTGAAGGGCCAGCAGGTTGTAAGCCCGTGGGTTCAGGGACTGCAATGCCATCAGGCTCAATTGGAGCAATATCGGAGCGGCAAAAGATCCGACGATTATTTTTATCGGACTCTTCTTTCTTCTGATCAGATATATACTGTATAACCCGAAGAATGCACCGAGTCCCGCCACACCGAGAACGAAGTTTGTCTTTGAACCCGATTTCACCAAACCCAAGAGCACCGCAACGAGGCAGCCCAAGAGAAGAACTCGATGCTTGCGAGATGAGACCATCTTCGCGGCGATAAGCGGCAGACCGGCCGACAAGGCGATCCCGAGTTGGTTCGAGTGCTTGAAATAGCCTTCGGCCCGATCGGCGAATCTGGCATCGCCCAGTCCGATTGCGACAAGACAGGATGTTACAACGCTCATGATGACTATCGTCATCACAACCCTGTCGACTGCCACGAGACCCTTTGGTCTCGTGGAGATCGCTGCGACTGCTGGAATAATCGCGAAACCAAACACTTGTGCGAAAACCGCGCGCATCGTCCTGAGCGGATTGTCTGCGTAGAGCATCGACAGCAGGGACAGAATGATGATGAAAGCAGATATCGTCAGCACCGCAGTCGCCAAGGTCGCTTCGACCCGATGGAGTCGTCTTGCCGTTTCGGCATAGGCAACGATGCTTAAGAGGGCGCAGAGCAGAGCCAGCAAGAAGGAAAGCGAGCCATCCGTTCCGGCAATCCGCGTTGCGCCAGGAAACCAGATTGACACGATCAGCAAAAGAACGGATGCCTGCAGCATAGATCAGATGTCACACTGAAAGCATTGTGCGGAACTTCGCGCCGACACAGCCCTGCCCCGACGCGCAACGTCCAGCGCCTTGTTGTCCTGAGTAGCAGCACCGATAAACACAGGCTCAGCGTTCCCTGCGCGGATTACATTTCGTTGCATGCTGCCGCATGGCGGGTGAATCTCCGCATACCTATTTACAAGCAGCGTAGGCTCGGCGGGTGGACAAGGAAATGAGCGAAAAGGGGGCATTTGGACAGGGTGCTCTACGCCTTTTGTGCAAAGCAGAGGAGTTGCAGCGATTTCCGCCACTTGATTGAGCGTCGGCGAGACTGTGCAGCCGGATTGAATGTTGGTGCCGATTCGCAGATGTGGGAGACTTGGATATGGCGCACTGAGTCTTCCACCCATAGGAGATCGCCGTGCTTTGGGGCCTTGTCGCCGTCGGTGTGATCGGCATTTTGCTGGGACTGCGTTTTCGAGCAGCTGCGCTCATCATCATGACCGCGGTGACTGTCGTGGGCGGTGCCGTCGCAGGTGGAATCGGCAGTGATTGGCACCGCCTGCTTTCAATCCTGCTTCTCGTTGTCGTTCTGCAGTGCACCTATTTGCTCGGCCTCTTCCTTGGCGTCATCTGGCGCCGAGGCATGTCACGTGAGCGGTGACGGTCCGCGGCTGCCGTTTCGCCGCGCCCGGCGCCGCACCTGTTCGCTATTGCGGTCGCGAAAGCACGCTGCGGTTTTGGGACGACGACAGCATGAGGCAGGAAATTTGCGATGCGCTCATCAAGACGCGCGGTCGAATTTCATCACGGCGAAAACAGTCCGGACGAGAATAACGACATCGGCCCATAGGGACCATTCCCGCACATAGCGGCTGTCGATAGCGACACGGCTGGGATAATCCATTGCGTCTCTGCCTGTCACCTGCCACAGGCCGGTTAGCCCCGGCCGGGTTTTTAAATAGTCGATCGCACAGGAGTCGTAACGTTTCAATTCGTCCGGAACGACCGGACGAGGGCCGACGCAACTCATTTCGCCGCGCAGCACGTTAATGAGTTGCGGCAGCTCATCCAGGCTCGACTTCCTGAGAATATGCCCCAGGAATGTGATGCGCGGGTCGTTCTTGAATTTCCAATTCTGCTCCCACTCCTTGGCGGCTTCGGGATTGCTCGCGAGATAGTCGGCCAGAACCCGCTCCGAGTTGGCCACCATGGTCCTGAACTTGTAGCAGGCGAAGCGCTTGCCGTTGAACCCTACTCGGGTGTGTGAGAATATCGCCGGTCCCCCGTCGGTCACCAATATCAAAAGGGCAACCGCCAGCATCACCGGAGCAGCGAGAACAAGCGCGATCAGTGCGACAGTCATGTCCATCATCCTCTTGGGCCGGCCTCCAAGTGGATGGATGCTTTGTCCGATGCGGATGCCGGGCCTGCGGCGCTTTATGTCGAATGCGCTGATTGTCACGGGTTTTTACCAAGAAATGCTGCTGATGTTGGCCCACTTCACTGCGGCTCGTCATTGTCGGCAAGAGAAGCAAAGGAGGTAGCGCCATACCTGCGCTCGTTACCCCTTTGCCTGATAGGCGCGTCGTCGGCGTAGCGTCGGTAAGCCTTCTGATCAAACGGCGTATCACCTGCATCCGTTTGCTACAGTAGCAGATCGGCAGGTTCGGCTGTATTGCGGAGCCTGCATTCTAATTCGTTCGACGACCATAAGGTCAAAGCGCCAACCAAGTTCAGGCCGTCACGCTCTGGCAAGGATAGGATATAAAGGAACCACGTTTGCTAAATGCGCAGGGCCGCTGGGGCGTCCGTCAGGCAGGAAGTGCACATGCATCGCACTTGAGGCGAGACCCGGCAGGCTGTTGATCGCTCAAAGGATATCGCCGGCCTATTTGATATTGGGGAGCGCGCAACGTGGTGCCCAGCTTGATGCCTTCGTCACGTGATTTTCCCGCAAAGTCGTTTGCTGGTGATGTTGCGGAAATCGACATTGCCGGAGTACTTGCTATCGTGCGCAAGCAAATAGCCTCGCTTGATCTCGATCTTTCTGGCCTCACCGTGGTCGTTGGCGCTACGACAGGATACCAAGCGGTGACTGCCACAGTGGCTGCGCTCGCCAATGCCAGCCATGTCGTTGCGCTCACCCGCATCTCCTCCAGACATCCGAGCTTCGCGGCAACTGCAGACGCGACGTTGGCATTTGCCAAACACGCCAAGGTCGCCGAACGCGTTGACGTGACGAACCGCATCGACAGCCGAAAATGGCAGGACGTCGACATCGTTACCTACGGTCTCCAGGTCGGGCCGATTTCGAGATCGCTCATCGAACTCTTGCCCTCGCATGTGGTTGTTTCGCTGATGGCTGAACCATGGGAGCTTCGGCAGGGTGTTGTGGACTTCGACGCCTGTGACGAGGCCGGCATCAAGGTTGCGGCTCCCAATCTCAGCCACCCAGCTATAGACTTGCTGCCGGAATTTGCACGGTTGTGCTGCATCTTGCTCGACGATGCCGGTGTCGATCAACGTGCCGCGAGGATCGCCATCGTCAGCGACACGCCCTGTGCACCATCCCTTGAGCATACGTTACGCGAGGGTGGGGCGAGAGTAAGTGTTTTTTCCCATCCCGTGCTCCTGACCGACGATGCATGGGATGTGATCGTGGTCGCGATGAGGCCGTCCGACAAACCACCAATGGACATCAACAGCCTCGGCCGTATTGCTCAGAACTCGAGCCAAGCGCTGCTGGTGCAATTCAGCGGCGGGATCGATCGCTCGGCCGCCAGCTATTTCGGCCTCAGGATCTGGCCACCGAAGCGACCCACCCGCGGTCAGTTGGGCCTGCCGCTCGACCTGCTCGGACCGGCTCCAATGGTCCGCAGACTGACGGGCGGGCTGAAGGCCGCCGAAGCCGCATATCGGGGCGCGGAGCTCGGAGGGGACAACGTTGGATTTCTGGTGAAGGCAGGGTCCGCCACGGTTGGCCGGGAAAGTGCCTAAATACCAGCCGAGAGTGCCTGTCTCGCGAAAAAGCTCGGACGAGACGATCGACCTTCGGTTAGATCAGAACGGCGGACCAGCAGTCCCGCCGTTTACGCATCCAGCAGTTGTATTGCCAGAGCCGTCCAGGCAGGACTGATCGAGGCAGCCTTCAAAGCAACATCTGTCTAAGTTTGTACGCTACCTCCGTGCGGTTCGTTGCCTTCAGTTTTTTCATGATATTACGGATGTGGACCTTGACGGTGCTCTCACAGAGGTTGAGTTCGTAGGCAATTATCTTGTTCGCTTTGCCTTTCTTGAGCGCCTCCACGACCGCTGCCTCGCGTATGGTGAACATACCAGCGAGCGGACGGGCACCGTTTGCGGATGAGTGGATGATCTCTCGGAGCGCCAGCACGCAGCTGGCGGGTACAAAGATTCCTCCGGCGCGAGCGAGACCAATGGCCTCGGCAGCGACCTTCACCGTCACGCTTGTGGGAATGTAGCCACGGGCGCCGCATTCGAGTGCGGCGAGAACCTCCGCCGGCTCGTCGGAATCCACCACGACGATTACGGGTACGGCGCCAATCTCAGCAATGAAATGCGCAAGTTCCGCCCGAACACTCTGGTCGGAGACCTTTCTGGAACCAAGGATGACGAGGACCGCAGACGGCTCCGTTTCCCCGGCAATGTGCTGGATTTCGTCGAGCGATCCTACCGCGCTAACGCGCAAAGTGGGATTGTGTTCGACAAGGCCACGAGCAAGGCATTCACGCTCAAGTGCTCGCTTGTCGACAATCATGACAAGACCTTCGCCTCGATGTCCGTCTTCGAGATCGGACTTGCCAAGGCCATTTGCGCCCGGCATTTGCCCGTTGTGTAACGGTCTTATCGCGTCATTCGAAAAATCGGAAGTTTGGGGGTGTGCCATCGACTTACCTACTCCTCTCCGCCGCTGACTTTGCCTTTCTCCTTTTGGTTTAGCCCTCGCAAAAGCTTGTCAGCGTGAACTGATACGCTCGTTTATCGTGTGTCAGGCTGCTTAGGTCTTAGGAATGGATTTAAGGAGTAGGACATACGCCGCCCAACGCACGGACGTATGCTTCCCTGCCCTTTAGAGGTAACCCAACCTGGAAGGCATACTACGATGCTGTGGAAAAGACGCATTAATCCTGGTTAACAATTTGTAATTATATCTTAGCTAGCTAATATGTTAAGCCCTCCAACCCTCCAACAGCCTGGAATTGCACAGGCCGGATGCCACACCAAAAAGTGTGTATGCGGAATTGTCTCGACCTGAGAGGTGCAAACTTGCGATTCGCAGGAATCGGGCCGCGATTTTAGAAAATCGGACTGACCCCGCTGCCGGTCCACACTCCCTTAGGCGCATCCCATGCTGCTCGAACCTAATTCGTCGTAGGTCAAAAGGAGATATGCGCGCAGGACCAGAAAAACGCTCCGTAATCTATGCTGGCCGGGAGACCGCCACCCGGCCTTCAGGGAGAGTGGCCGATTTTGAGAGACCTCAAGAATGGTCTGCAGGTTGACAAGCTCTGCTTCGACCACCAGCGAGACTTGTCGCGCCGTCTGCCAACGGCAATCTGAAGGCGTTTCACGATGAGACGAGTCGCCGTGTGCAAGGCACGGATCAGGCCCTCACCTTGAATGATGCCGATGGCAATCAGCCTACGAACACCGACATCGCGCAAGGTCAGACAAGTGCCAGCTCTGGCGAACACCAAAGGCGGTTGGCGAACGGATTTTGCTTCTGACGCACCGATGTAACAGATCAGCAAAACGTCACGAAGGAGCACAAGAAGCGATGAGGCATTCAGCGCGCCGTGAAAACGGAAAGCGAGGCCATTCCTACGCCGCCGCCGTTCCCCCTACTCCCACTCCGTTTTAGTCGGCGCTAGTGCGGCTTCTCGAATATACTCACGACGTCGGCGCCACCGGTGTATCGGTCTCCGGTTTACCCCCGAAATGTTGCTCTCGTACCTCGTTCGTATGCTTTGCACATATCTAGCATGATCGCATATAATCCCCCAGCCCCCGGCGCCGTTTCTCACAAACTGCCCGTCGGCTAGGCCCGGTGTCCTCGCCCCATCCCAACAATGGGGGCCGGGCCGCTCCATCGAAGTCCTCGTTGACTAAAGGCCCGCCGCCCCATTTGCGAGACGACGGGCCCTCGCCCATCCCACACACCTATCAACGCAATTGTGGTGCCAGGCGTACTGACCCATAACGGGTCGCATTTGGCCCCACGGCGGACGGGCTTCACATCAGGGCTGGCAGCAACGATAGTCTCAGCGTGATTGGCATGGGATGGCGCCCCACCACAGGGCCTTCGTGATCAGAAGCCTTGCAATCCCAGTTAGGCGGACCTGACCCATTGATTGAACCATTTCACGGACGTGCTCCCAATCTTCTTGCCTGATCCCCCGGAAGCGCAGATCGCGAGAAGACAGCGGCGAGCAGGAGGGTTATGAAGAGCCAGTGATAGGCTTGGAGATGACCATGTCCATCAGGGACCAGATCGGATCGCCTGGTATATTGCAGGGCCGCCTTTCGGATTGCATCGCGCGCCGGATTGCCGTGGATGAGAGCCGCCGGACGTCGATCCTTAACCTGTCCTTGTTCCACCGCAGTAAGCGCTATTCACCGAGGTACTGCTGGTGGTGGAACGCGATGGCTAATCCCCAGAGATGACGAGCGCATAAAATTGCGCCTCGACGAGAAGCGAGAGGGATATTTTTAGCCGTGCGCCAGATGGCAAAGAGCCTCGCCCCCACCGATGGCGTCCGCGACTATCTGGCGGCGCAAGAGAAGAAGTCGCTGCTGCGCTTCCTGACCTGCGGTGCGGTCGATGACGGCAAATCGACGCTGATCGGGCGCCTGCTTTCCGACACCAGGCAGATTTTCGAGGACCAGTTGGCCGCGCTCGAAGGCGATTCCCGCAAGCACGGCACCACCGGCGACGACATCGACTTCGCGTTGCTGGTCGACGGCCTCGAGGCCGAGCGCGAGCAGGGCATCACCATCGACGTCGCCTATCGCTTCTTTGCCACGCCCAAGCGCAAGTTCATCGTCGCCGACACACCTGGCCACGAACAATACACCCGCAATATGGCGACCGGCGCTTCGACCGCCGACCTGGCGATCGTGCTGATCGATGCGCGGCAGGGTGTGCTGCGCCAGACCAGGCGCCATTCGATCATCGCCTCACTGCTCGGCATCCGCCATGTCGTGCTGGCCGTCAACAAGATCGATCTTGTCGATTTCGATCAGACGGTTTTCGACCGTATCGTTGAAGACTACGGGCAATTCTCGCGCGATCTCGGCTTCCAGACGATCGCCCCGATCCCGATGTCGGCCCGCTACGGCGACAATGTCACCAGCCGCTCCGACAAGACGGCGTGGTATTCAGGCCCCTCGCTGATCGAGCATCTCGAAACCGTCTCGGTCGACGAGGCCGCGGTCGAACTGCCGTTCCGGTTTCCGGTGCAGTATGTCAACCGGCCCAATCTCGACTTCCGCGGCTTTGCCGGCACCATCGCGTCCGGCCAGGTCGCGCAGGGCGACGAGGTCGTGGTCGCCAAGTCCGGCAAGGCCTCGCGGGTCAAGCGCATCGTCGCGCAAGGCGGCGATCTCGCCCAGGCGGTTGCCGGCCAGGCCATCACCCTTGTGCTCGATGACGAGGTCGAGGTCTCCAGAGGCAACATGCTGGTTTCGCCGGCCGCACGGCCGCAGGTCGCCGACCAGTTCGCCGCCAACATCGTCTGGTTCGACGAGGCGGCGCTGCTGCCGGGCCGCTCCTACATTCTGCGCACCGAGACCGACCAGACCAGCGCAACCGTCACCGACCTGAAATACCGCATCAACGTCAACAACTTTGCCCATGAAGCGGCCAAGTCGCTCGACATGAACGAAGTCGGCATCTGCAACATCTCGACCCGGGCGCCGATCGCCTTCGACACCTTCGCCGACAACCGCACCACCGGCGCCTTCATCCTGATCGACCGCATCTCCAACGCCACGGTCGGCGCCGGCATGATCCTGCATACGCTGCGTCGCGCCGAAAACATCCACTGGCAGTCGCTCGATGTCGGCAAACGCGTGCGCGCCGACATGAAGAACCAGCGCCCCGCCGTGTTCTGGTTCACCGGGCTGTCGGGCTCCGGCAAGTCGACCATCGCCAACCTGTTCGAAAAGATGCTGTTCGCCACCGGCCGCCATACCTATATCCTGGACGGCGACAACGTCCGTCACGGCCTCAACCGCGATCTGGGCTTCACCGATGCCGACCGCGTTGAAAACATCCGCCGCGTCGCCGAAGTGGCCAAGCTGATGGCCGATGCCGGGCTGATCGTCATTGTCTCCTTCATCTCGCCGTTCAGCGCCGAACGACGCATGGCGCGCGAGTTGATGGCCGACGGCGAGTTCGTTGAAGTGTTTGTCGATACGCCGTTCGAGGAATGCGCCCGGCGCGACCCCAAGGGCCTCTATGCGCGGGCGCTGAATGGCGAGATCAAGAATTTCACCGGCGTCGATTCACCGTATGAAGCCCCGGAAAAACCGGAAATCCATCTGAAGACACTCGGCAAATCGGCCGAAGAGATGGTAGACGCGCTGGAGCACTGGCTGAACGAGCGCGACATTGCCGAAGACCAATATGACAGCGGCGGCGGCGTCTGACGACAGTCTGATGCTCGAAATCTCCGAGCGGCTGGCGCTCGCGGCCGGCGTGAGGTGATGCGTGTGTTCCACACCGGCTGTGGGTCGACCGCGGGAGAAGCCGGGGTCATGGGCTCTTTCTGATGCAATCCTTGTCGCCGTTCTAGCGGCCTCAGTGCCACATTCTCTCCCTGAGCCATTTGAGAAACCTGTTCTCAGCGATTACCCGGCGGACTCTAGCGGCAGCCCATTGCCCTCTTATCGTGGTCCCGACATGGCAACTGCAGACGATGTCGTGCAATTCCCCGTCAGACAGTTCGAAGAAGCGTTTTGCTTCCCCATAGGTGTCATCCTTCAGGCCGACCGCACGCAGCACCGGATCCTCGAAGGCCACTGTGATTGGCGAGCCCTCACTGCGTGCTGCGTCGCGGGCTTGCCGCTTCAGATGCTCAGTGCCAGTCAGCGCTCCCAAGCATCGCTCGGGATGTTCGTCCAGCAACTTTGCCCAGCGCTCGATGCGCTGTTGCCGGGTCATGATCGGGTATGTCGACAAGGGTTCCACTTCTGCGATTGTCTGCAGTTGGCTTAAGGTTTGGTGTTTCATGGTCGGCTCCTTTTGATCGAAGTCCCCTTCTCAACAAAAAATTATCGCGCCACGACGCGCTGACAAGGCCGGGTAAGCGGATTCTCGACAGACAATCGCGATTGCCAAATTTTGACTAATACTGCGCATTGCTCCGCCGCTGCCGACGCTTGAACAGACCCACGTCCCACCGCAAAAAGGGCGAGTTCTTTTCAGCGCTGGCGTCATCATCAGCGCCTGCCTCGATACTCACGGTCCGAACTACTTATGCACCCCTGCGACCTGGTAACTAGATGCGCGCTATCCGCGGCCATTTCTGATCGCTGTCAGTGGCAACAGGAACACCAGTGAGGCGCGCTCGCGCTTCGTTGTGCCATGTGCGATCGCGTGAGCGATCAAACGACGAACACGTCGTGATAGGTCAGGGCCGCCCCGGGCTCTAGGTGGGCGATTTCCACCTGCGGGATCGATTTCGAGCCGTCGGGATCATAGGACAGAACGCCCGTGGCCCGGTTGTAGAGCAGGTAGTCGTTGCTGTGGGCGGCGTGTTCTCGCAACTCGAAATACGACGAGTTCACCCGCGTCGGGCTGGACAAGGAACCGGCGCCGAGCTTGGTGAAGACGGCGTTGTCGAGATAGAGCGAGTCATCCGCCGCGTGGAAGTCGGTGAGTGTGTCGACATTGCCGGGGCCATAGGCCGTATCAAACACGAAGGTGTCCTCGCCCCTGCCACCGGTCAGCACGTCATTGCCACCCAGGCCCCGCAGTGTATCGTTGCCAGCCAGGGCATCATAGGTATCGGCCGCGCCAGTGCCGACAAACGTATCGTTCCCGGTCGTTCCGTGGGTCGGGTCGGTCGGCGGTGGCGGAGGTGACGGGTCGGTCCCGTCATGGGTTGCGTGCCAGACCGCCTTGGCGTTGGCCCAGTAATCGCGGGCCGCCTGGCCTTGAAGGACCGTCCAGCCGGCGGGCGGCATTGGATAATCCGCCGGCAGCGGCGTGTCAGAGAGGTTGAGATAGTAATTGCCGTGCGCCTCGACCGTCTTGTCCCAGGCCCGCTGCAACCGCTCCAAGCCGTTGTGGTGAACGTCGGTGATCGCCACCACGCAGTCGATAAAGTGCAGGCTGGGTACGATATCGCTAGCGCCTGTTTTGAACGGCGAGCCGTGGGTCATCTCGCCTTTGCGAAGGTACTCTCCCATGCCCAGAAGCATGCCATCCATGATGACCGTGTTGTCAGACCCATCCACGTCACCGTCGCCAAGGCTCACTCCGGAAAACACGTGGTCGAACAGGGAATCCCGGATGGTGCCGCCGATGACGTCGTCGTCCTCGACCGCGTCGTCTCGTGAGTTGCCGACATAGGAGTCTTCGATGAGGAAGGTGCCGGTGCCGCCGACACGGATGCCATCCCAAGGCTGGGTGATTGTCCAGTCGTCGATCGTAAAGCTGTGGGCTGAATTTATACGGACTGCGGCGGAGTTGACGTAGATGTTCTCCCAGTCGCCGGTTTGGGAGACCGTGCCGTTGATCGTGCCACCCAAAGCCAGGAGGTTGTCGCCGGGGTTGACGACCGCGAAGGGATAGAGGTTGGTGGGGCTTCCCTGATTGGCGACGATCCACGAGGCGCTGGTGGCATCGATTATGGTGTCGGCGGGCAGACCGGAAACTTTATATTGGCGGTAGCCATAGTCGCCGCTCAAGACAATGGTGTTCGTATTGGCCATGCTTGGCCACCTTTCACACCCCTCGCCCTTTTCGCCACGTGCCTGAAGCCAGAAAGGCCTGCACACATCAGAGCCCCGTCGACGATATCGCGCAAATCACGAAATATGACAAAATACCGGACACCGGCGTCCGCTTATTGCGCCCCGCAGGATAAAGACGTTGATCCCGCAATAGGCTTTGCTGGTGCTGGCATAAAGTACCGTCATGGCGATGAATTACACCGTTCGCGAAGGCGACCCCGTCGACGGTCCAATGCTGTTCCGCCAACCATGATATGTTGCGCTGGCTCGTGAGTTCATCGCGAGGACGCGCGACGACCGGGAAACAAGCTTCCGACGAGACGCCTTCATGTTTTCAGAATCTGCTCGAACGTGCATCGCCTGGGATTCTTGTCGGGGCGCCATCGCAGGAATTTGGTGCCGTGCCGGAAGCGATCTCCTGTGACATGGTCGAAGCGCACTTCCGCTACCAGTTTGGGTCGCAACGGCTCCCACTGCCCGCTTCTTTCCGAGCTCCACCGACTTGGCCCGCCGGGCGCTTTGCCGGTAAAGCCGGGGGGAGACCGCAGCGCTTCGAGCTCACGCGTGAGCTTTGACCTGTCGTCTTGGGCAATCGTCGATGTAAACCCGACATAGTCGAGTTGCCCGTCGTCGTTGTAGAGACCGAGCAACAACGAGCCGACCTCGTGCGACTTCGTCAAATAGCGGAACCCGCCGACAACGCAGTCCGCCGTGCACAGGCGTTTGACTTTGACGATGGCGCGCTCGCCGGGTCTGTACACATCATCTACAAGCTTGGCCACGACTCCGTCGGTGGCCCCGTGTCCGGATTCTTCGAGCCATTTGGTCGCAGTCGCCAAATCCTTGGTGGAGGGAGAGAGCTCAAGATCGCCGCGCCCGGCCGACTTGACGAACATTTCCAATGCCGCGCGCCGGGCGCGCAACGGTTGGTCGACCAAGTTGGCGTCGGAGCCGCCCAGCATGTCGAACAGTATCAGCTTGGCAGGCGTTTCGAGCGACAGTTTTTTATTCTGCTTGCCGCCGGATGCAGCCGCATCTGCAACGCGTCAAAAGAAAGCGACCCTCCCAAATCGATGACGATCTCGCCATCGACCACGAATTCTCTTGCCTTGAGGTCACGCAACATCGAGACGATTTCCGAGAAATATGGGCCGAGCGGCTTGCCGGATTTTGCCCGTAAGTCCACTGCATCATCGGCCTTGAAGACGAGGCACCGAAAGCCATCCCATTTGGGTTCGTACAGCCATTGGCCTGCATCGTCCGGCAAGGTTTCGGCTGCCCGTGCTTCCATTGGAGCGGTGCGCAAGGGAACTTCAAACGACGGCTTCGTCCCGCTCGACGCATTTCGCTTGGCGCGAACGGTGGTGGGTTCACCCTTTTGCATGACAGTCCCATGGCCGACAGAGAGTTTGACTTAAACGCCGCGCGCGAAGTTTGGTTCGGTCGGCGCCGAAGGTCGCTGACCGCGATCGGATCATCAGTCATAGCGTTTGGCAGATGATCCGCCATCCATCGGTCAAGGAAGTTGATTCCGCGTGTGCTCATTGAGCACATAAGACAAAGCTAACGGTCAGGTTCCGGCGCCCGCATTGTCGTCGACTGCAGTCTGAAGAAACCCGCCGAGGGTTTACTGAAAACCGCGTCACGGAACGGGTCGACGGCGGAGGCGTGGGTAGCATCAACCAACACGGCGGCCGCACGCTCAACTTCATCTGCCAAGTGATCAACCCGATCCATGCGCTTCACGACTCGATCGTGGAGCATCTCCAACCGGGCGGCATGGTAAAGCACGCTGCGCTTGTGACCGTTCGTATCAAGTGGCTCAAACAACATTGTCATGGCGGCTAATCCTCATTTGGAGGTCTCATCCGGCGGACGAATGTGACTCTGGCGCTCCCTGGCGTCCGTCACGCGCTGTTGAGCTGCCCGGATTCTGCAACACACGGCGAGGTTGACTGCGGCGCCATTTTCCCTGTCCATTTCTTCCTTCGCGCGCGTCAACGTTTTCTCGGCTCGTTTGAGGCGCAACCTTGCACTTCCAAGTTCGAAATCAACAATCTCACCCATTGTTCCGCTTCCTATCCGGTTGCGGTCCCTTCGACTAATAAATCACGGCTGTTCAGTTTGGTTCCCGCCAAAAAGGTCAGTTGCGATGGGCGCAACCTGCGGCCTTTCGAGGGCGCTTATCGCAGTGCCGCCGCATGGACGATGGGAGCGCTACAGGTGCGACTCGTGGAACCTGTAATCGCAGGGTTCGGACCGAACCGTACCGCGATAGCGCACGGGAGGAGCGGGGCCGATAAGGTCACGCATTGGCGGCTGCTGCTGCGCAGGGCGCATCTCCACGTCCACCGTCTTTCTGCTAAGCCACGACGGGAGGAGTTCCTGGATAACCGATCTGAGGTAATCGACCATGGAAGGGCAACGCATGTTGCCATCAGCGGGTTCCGTCGCCTAGCAGTCTGCGCCCGTTCCGATTCCCAGCCAGTGCTGTGACAAGCATCGAGCAGTCGAGTTCCTCGTTGAACGAAACGTCCCGCGGTAGTATCTTAGCCGTGCGAAAGCGATTTCAATCTGGCCGTCTTGGCGGCAGGGTCCGCGCACTCAACCTCAGCGACCGCTTTCGCGGATCTTGGCACCACGGCGATCCCCCTCCTTGCGGCAACGGGGGCAATGCACAAGAGCATCGTCGGTCCGCTTCTAGATTACCACAGCGAGCACTACCGCGCGCTGCGTGACGTCCTTGAGCCGCTGTTGAAATCGATCGAGAAGGTCACCGTTAAGCCAGCCGAATTCATCCAGCGGAATTTGACCGGACCGGCGCAGCCGCCTACGGCTAGATAGTGCCAGTCCGAATGATCCATTCCAGCAAGTAGGGATCGACGTCATCGCTATCTGTATAGTCGCGGATCAAAAGTGCAGCCTCATCACGCCATCGGTCCTCTGGGATGTTCTTTTCGATGACGGATTTTACGAAGGCGCCGCGCAGGGCATCGCAGTCGGAAGCCGTTATACTTGGCTGGGTCATGATGCCAACCTCCCATCACGGGCGGAAGCTCAACGCACTCCCAAGCACCGATGCCCATACGTCGCCGGTGACCCTTGGAGATCTAATGCGCCCAGAGGTGGCTTCAATCAGGATTCAATGTACGTTCTTAACCAATCGTTGCGGCTCGTTCAGAGGGCGCTAACTTTCCCCAAGCGGGTCCCGTATACCGCAGTGGCCGGCGCGGGTTTCACTGTTGTCTCACCGGGCATAATCCATCGGTTCCACAGAAACCCGCCGCCCCATTCACGGCAGCGGCGGGTCGATCTAGCCTTTGAGCCAGACCTGCGGCAAGCGAAAGTGAGGGACTGCGCCTGCCGTAAGCACAAACCTTTGTCGATCACTTACGTTCCGGAGTGACCCTATTCGCGCAACTCCTGCATGAGGACTTGGCTTCCAATCGCGATTGCGAGCCCTGTTGAGGCCTCATAATCGGGAATGCAGGTGAAAAACACGGGCCGGCGGTGGCGGCCGGCGGCCTTGCAAGCCGAGCAGCCGAACAGCCGAACAGCTCGACCAGCTCGACCAGATCCCAATGCATGGAACCATGATCCGGGCCGAGCCGGTCAATCAATGCCTGGACATCGAGCTTGGTCGACCGGCAACACATCGGATGCCCGCAGTTGACATAGATGGATTTGCGGTCAGGGTATTGGCGAGGGTGTGGGGCATGGCGATCTCCGTTGCAGGGTCGCCGCAACGGGAGGATTATATTCCTGATCTCGAAGGCGCTGGCAAGCCAATGTTGGCGCGACTGGAAAGTGTATCGTTTTACACAATTTCCAATTGCTGGACTCGCGCGATGCGTCGGTAGTTTAATTCTTGCATCGAGCCAAGGAGGGGAAGGGTCGCGAACTGGGAGGAACTAGACAATGGATTTCGAATTCGACATCCGCCATTCATCTGTCGATCAGCCGTACGAAATCACCTCTTTCGCCCAAAAGTACGGCCTTACGATCCCAATTGCGGACGCCGTGCTTTTCGCCAAAGGACCGTCGCGGACGGCATGCGACGCTGCCGCATTGGCTTTCCTCTGCGCTATTGCCGCACAAGCCAAGAGACAGAGGGCGCAATAGGCCTGCCAAGCGGCCGGGGGTTTCCTGCGCCGACGAAGCCTCTCCCGCGTCCTGGCGCTCGCCTGTGGCCAGCGCCATGCACTGCAACGCCATGGACCGCGATAGGCCTTCGTGCTTCTCCACCCATGGCCCAAAATGACCACGCGGCAACGTGGTCTTTGTTGTGGAGCAGCCAGCGCCCGATGGCGAGCTTCTAATCCATCAACAGGTGGCCGCGGGGAATTGCTCGGGTGTCGGCCGGCGCGGGATCTGCCAGAGGCGCGAGATTGCTCGGCGACATCAGCGCAAGGTAGGCCTTGTGCACTTCAGCCTGGAGCCCGGCAGGCAGCTTGCTGAATTGCCGAACGGTCATTCCGCATCCTACGGCTAGGACAGCGGTCTGCCGGCCATCACCGCGAAGGCGCCTTAACCGATGCGCCTGCCATTGGTTCGGCAAGCGATAGGTGCCGACGCCCTCGATCTCGGTGAAAGGTGTTCGGGCTAACATGCCGCGCGCCTCGCGATTGCGGGGCCGGTGAGAAGCGCCAGCAGTGCGCCGGCCATCACGTCGGCTGTTGAAGCCCGGCAGCGCCTTGGCGGCTGCCCTGAGCCTGCCTAGGCCTATCTCATCCATGGCCAGGAAGAGATTGGCGTTGAGTTCCACCTCGCCTGTCAGGAGCACCGCCGAGACAGCCTGCAGGATCGCAGCATGCACAACGGCCAGTTGCTGCTCGCCATGCCCGATCGCGCGCACCGTCGGCTTGCAATAGCAGTGCTCCGGCTTGCGGCCGCTCGACCGATTGTCGGCGCTGTCGTGAAGCTTGACCCATGCGGGCTATGGCGTGGATATCGCAGGAATGAACCGTCCTTGCCAGCATGACGCGCCCTCGTCGACGTGGCGGATATTGCATAAGTCGCGACTTATAGGCAAGGCTGTGCCTCCGATCATCGCAGATAGTCGAGGGAACATATTAGCCATATCGAATGTTCAAATCTTATGGACAGCCGAAACCTACTCTCAGCAGATCAATCAAGAGCAGCACGCGCCCTACTGAATTGGTCGCGAGTGCGCCTTGCCGCAAAGGCCAATCTTAGCGAAATGACGATCAGCGATTTCGAGAACGGCTATAGGGAACCGCGTCCCCACAACATCGCGGCCATGCGCCATGCGTTTGAGGGCGCCGGAATTATCTTCACCTTGGAAGGCACTCCATCACTAGCCCGCCCTGAAGGTGATAGCGGTCTCGCCGCCGACAATAGAATGTGGCGCCGCCGGCAGAGAAAAGCATAAGGATAAAGCCACTTGAAAGCCGTATATTAGCAACCCCTTGACGAACCGTTGGACCGCGCCAGAATCCTATCCATGGCTCGGGAAATCAACATCGGCGACAAGGTGGCAATCGTTGCCATTGTGGGCAAACGCATCGAGGAGCGCGTGGCGCTCCATATCCCCACCGCCAATTTCCCCTATTCGATCATCGACGCCGAGGCCAAGCCAGGGGACAAGATGAGATTCGAGGGTGAGGTCGTGCACGTTGACGACGATCTAGGCCGGGTCACGGTACAGGCGCTCGGCCGCGTCACGGTCGACGCTGAGACGGTCCATTTGGTAAGGAAGTTCCGCCGGTCGAAACGCACGACGCCCCTGCGTGACAAGGTGGAATGACTATCGGCCCAGCACGTTCCGGCTATCGATTTGGGTGATCCTTCGCCATAACGTCGAAAAGCAGAAGGCACGCCACCAGCGACACACGTACGCCTGTCAAATACGCGTATTCCCGTTGATGAGAGGCCCGAGCGCTGCGGCGGCCTTCTCACTAGTCGCCCATGGTCTGTTTCCGCGCAACGGCAAGCTGATCGCAACGGCTGACATGCGGCACATATGAAAATCCAGCCCCAAAACTGGATAATGACGTTCCAGGAATGTGTGGCCCTCGGCGGACCCGACGCCGCCGACCAATCGCCGAGACCTAGGCTCGGGACGGCTCGACCGGCAGAGGCCGCATCTGAAGGGACAATTAGCTCAACTACCGTGTCACGAGCTTCGCCCGCGTCCACAAATGGCCTTGGCCGATGCCGGAACATGCAAAAGTACCGTCAGCGCGGAAACGTCATCCGCGGGCGCCTTTCTTTATATATTTCAAAATGTTGACCTGAAAAAAGTACCGTCAGGCCCGAAAAATCCGTGACGGTACTTTTCTCGGACGTTGAGCCACGTATGAAAAGTACCGTCAAAAGTACCGTCGAATTGAGCTGCAGCCCTTTGCTCCCGGCGAAGGTCCAATTTGCCCGAAGCCAAAAAAATCAGTGACTTAGACCGTCAATGGCTTCAGTTGATGATGTAGATTCGATGGTGAATGAGGTGAGCCGCAAATTGTTGTTTTTTCTGCGAAAAACTACGCCGGAGTACGCCAGAATACGCTTAACCCTCACTCCCACTCGATCGTGCCCGGCGGCTTTGATGTCACATCGTAGACGACGCGGTTGATGCCTTTGACCTCGTTGATGATGCGGGTGGCGGCGGCGCCGAGGAAGGCCATGTCGTAGTGGTAGAAGTCGGCGGTCATGCCGTCGACGGAGGTGACGGCGCGTAGTGCGCAGACGAATTCGTAGGTGCGGCCGTCGCCCATCACGCCGACGGTCTGCACCGGCAGCAGCACGGCGAAGGCCTGCCAGATGGCGTCGTAGAGGCCGGCCTTGCGGATTTCGTCGAGGTAGATGGCGTCGGCCTCGCGCAGGATTTCGAGTTTGTCGCGCGTGATGCCGCCGGGGCAGCGGATGGCGAGGCCGGGACCCGGGAAGGGATGGCGGCCAATAAAACTTTCAGGCAGGCCGAGCTCCTTGCCCAGCGCCCTCACCTCATCCTTGAACAGTTCGCGCAACGGCTCGACCAGCTGCATGTTCATGCGCGCGGGCAGGCCGCCGACATTGTGGTGCGACTTGATGGTCACCGACGGGCCGCCGGTGAAGGAGACGCTTTCGATGACATCGGGGTAGAGTGTGCCCTGGGCCAGGAAATCGGCGCCGCCGAGCTTCTTGGCCTCTTCCTCGAACACTTCGATGAACAGCCGGCCGATGGTCTTGCGCTTCTTCTCGGGGTCCGACTCGCCTTCCAGTGCCGAGATGAATTTTTCCGACGCGTCGACCAGGATCAGCGGCAGATTGTAATGCTGGCGGAACATCGCCACCACGCCCGCCGCCTCGTCCTTGCGCATCAGGCCATGGTCGACAAGGATGCAGGTCAGCTGGTCGCCGACCGCTTCGTGGATCAGAAGTGCGGCGACCGAAGAATCCACACCGCCCGACAGCGCACAGATGACCTTGCCCTTGCCGACCTGTTTGCGGATGGTTTCGACCGCATGCTCGCGATAGGCGCGCATCGTCCAGTCGCCTTCGATGCCGGCGATGTTGTGGACGAAGTTTCGGAGCAGCCTGGCGCCATCCGGCGTGTGCACCACTTCGGGATGGAACATGATGCCGTACATCTTGCGCGCAACGTTGCCGAAGATGGCGAAGGGCGAGCCTTCCGACTTGCCGAAGACTTCGAACCCCTTGGGCAGCGAGATAACGCGGTCGCCATGGCTCATCCACACCTGGTGGCGCTGGCCGGGCGCCCACAGGCCCTCGAACAGCGGGCTGTCCTTTTCGATCTCGACGAAAGCGCGGCCGAATTCGCGATGGTTGGAGCTTTCGGCAACGCCGCCCATCTGCACGCAGAGCGCCATCTGGCCGTAGCAGATGCCGAGGACCGGCACGCCGGCGTCGAAGACGATCTGCGGTGCGCGCGGGCTGCCAATGTCTGATGTCGAGGCGGGACCGCCCGACAGGATCACGGCTTTGGGCTGGATGCGCTTGAAGGCAGCTTCGGCCGATTGGAACGGCACGATCTCGGAAAACACGCCGGCCTCGCGGATGCGGCGGGCGATGAGCTGCGTAAACTGGCTGCCGAAATCGATGATGAGAACGGTGTCGGCCAGGACGGTGTCGGGATGATTGGCTGTCGTCATGGCGAGCCTTTAGAGAAAGAAACGAGTCGGCGCAATGGGTTGCAAGGCCGCACTGTTACTGAACTTCGGTGTCTTTGTCGGCGGCATCCGGGGCTCCCGCATCAAGGGTCCGCAAAGCGTCCATCAGTGCTGCGAAGCGCTGCTGGCCGATACGCTCGACATAGCGCCGTTCGATCTGCAGCTTGATGCGGTCGCCGTCGCGCAAGGCCTCCAGGCCCTTGCTTGTGTAGCCGACAAGCTTGCCGCGCCCGTCCAGCGGATCGGGCAGGCGCTGCACCACGCCTTCCGCCTCCAGCCCGTCGAGCAATTGCTGGACCGCCTGCTTGGAAATCGCCGAGCGGTCGATCAGCGCGGACTGGCGAATACCGTCGCGGGAGATATGCCCGAGCAACCCGGCGCGCGCCTCGGTGAACCAGCCATGGCCGACGTCGCGCATAGCGGCGGCGAACTCGGCCTGCCAGGCGCGGCTTGCCTGCCACAGGCGCCAACCGATGTGATCGGGCAGCGCTTCGGTTTTTTCGTCAAGCTCCTTGACCAATTTATTCACACCTCATATAGTCAAGATACTTGACGACTTTCATCACGTCGAGTGCTTTCGAACTCAGACCTCGGACAGGGACGAATGACAATTCTGAACAAGGACACGCTGGCCATTATCATGATCGGCACAACGCATGTCATCGACATGGGCGGCAAAAGCGCCTTCATCCACTACGAAACCGCTGACAGGGCACACATGCTGCTGCCGGACGGCACCCGCTTCCATGGTCGATGGGACCTGCTGGACGATGGCTACAAGGTCGAATGGACCGATGGCCCCGCCGGCGCCTGGAAACTCGACCACACGGCCGGCGCGATCGACTATGTCGATGCAACCGGCGCCGTGCGCGGGCGCATTTCGCGCATCGATTTCGGCGATCCCGCGAGCCTGACAGCCTGATCCGGTTGCGTTCAGGCGTCGAGCAGGCCGTTGCTCAGCGCCTGTTCGAGCCGCCCGACCGCATCGGCCAGTTTCTCGTCGATGACATGGAGATATTCGGTCCAGTCGCCGACATGCCTGAGATCGGCCGCGCCATCGGAAATGCCGCGCAGGCCGATCAGCGAGATATCGAACAGCTGGCAGGCGCGCAGGCAGGCGAAGGTCTCCATGTCGACCATGTCGGCGGCGATAGCGTCATAGGCGCCGCCCGTGATGATGGCGCCGCCGGTCGACAGGCTGGCTTGCTTGATATCAAGAATCCGCAACGGCAGCGGCACGGTCACCGGCAGGTCGAGAAACGGCGTAGCCCCCTTCTCGAAGCCCAACGGCGAGGCGTCGATGTCGCGATAGCTGACCGAGACCGCCTGGTAGATTTCCGTCTGCTCGAGCGTGCGGCTGCCGGCGGAGCCGAGCGAGACGACGAGATCCGGCAGCGTCTTCCGCGACTTCAACCAGGACAGTTCGGCGCCGAGGCGAACGCCTGCCTCGACTGGACCGACGCCCGTCATCAGCGGGGTGAACAGTTTTTGCAAATGCGGCCCGTACTCGGCCTGCGCCGCCATGACGAAAAGGACGTCCTTGCCGCCAATGCGCGTAACTTTACCGGTCATGAATCCGATTCCCTTGGCTGCGGAAGAAAAAGCGAGGCGCGCCCACCGCCTCCCGGCCCTTCGCTATGGCTCCGGGCGTTCGTCGCTCGAAAAGCCCATTTAGGGGCTTTTCGCCCGCTTCGCGGACCGCTCCTCACCCCGCAATGCCATCCCGCCCAACCACGGTCATCATCGTCCCGGTCATGGTGGCGATCAGCTTTGCCTCGCCATCGGCGGCAAAGGCATAGGCCTGACCGTCGGCGACAATGATGGTGCGGCCGGGCTTGGTCACCGAGCCGCGAAACAGGAAGCGCTCGCCCCGGCCCGGCGCCAAAAGGTTGACCTTGAACTCGATGGTCAGCACGCCGGAATTTTCCGGCATCAGCGAGAACGCGGCATAGCCGCAGGCCGAGTCCAACGCGGTCGAAATCACACCGGCATGCAGGAAACCATGCTGCTGGGTCAGAGCGGCCGAATAGGGCATCTCGATCTCGATGATGCCCGGCGTCACCAACGTCAGTTCGGCGCCGATGGTCGCCATCGCCTGCTGGCGGGCGAAGGACGCCCTGACGCGATCCTCATAGTCGGGAGCCGGTACGATCTTTGCTGCCATGGCTGTCGCCCTGATTGATCTGCAAAAGCTTATTGCAGAGGCTTGAACGCCGCGCAAATGCTTTTGCTGCACTGCAACAAACGCCGCCGCCTGCCATCAAGGGATGAGAGCCGGCTGAAGACTGCCGATTTGCGGTAAGGCTCAGGCCGCCCGGCGCAGCGCACAGAAGTAAAACCCGTCGGTGCCGCTCAACGCTGGCGACAGCGAGATGTCGCCAGCGTTGCCTATCCGAGCGGCGGCCGCATGGCCGAGGAAATGGACGTCCCAGAGTGCGCGGTGATCGACTGGGACAAAGCCTTTGTGACGCTCGCTGAAGGCGGCGATCTGCTCGCCATTCTCCTCGTCGAACACCGAACAGGTGATGTAGACCAAGAGGCCGCCGGGTTTGACATAAGCTTTTGCGGCATCGAGGATCGCCGACTGTTCGCCCTTGCGGGCATCGAGCTGTCTTTGCGTCAGCCGCCATTTGGCGTCGGGACGGCGCCGCCAGGTGCCGCTGCCGGTGCAGGGTGCGTCGACGAGCACGATATCCATATGGCCCGCGAGCGGCGCGAGTTCGGCCGGCTTTGTAACCACCTGCACGTTACGGTTCTCCGAACGGCGGATGCGGTCGAAGATCGGCGCCAGCCGTGCCTTCTCGGCGTCGTGAGCGAAGACCTGGCCTTTGTTGGCCATCGCCGCCGACAGCGCCAGCGTCTTGCCGCCGGCGCCGGCGCAGAAATCGAGCACCTGCATGCCGGCTTCCGCCCCGGCGAGTGCGGCGACGATCTGCGAGCCCTCGTCCTGAACCTCGAACCAGCCTTTCTGGAAGGCGGGCTCGGCCTGCACGTTCGGATGCCTGCCGTCGCCATCGATCGGCGGGATGCGAATGCCTTGCGGCGCAATAGCGGCCGGTTTGGCGCCGGTGTCAGAGAGTTCCACCAACACCTTGGCGCGGTCGGCCTGCAGCGTGTTGACCCTGATGTCGAGCGGCGGGCGGGTGGCCAGGGCTGCGCCCTCCTCGACCCAGTCTGCGTCAAAGGCTCGTTCGAACAGCGGCGCGCACCAGTCGGGCACGTCCGCCCGCACCGCATCCGGTGCGTCTCCAGGCCAGCGCTCGGCCAGCACCTGCAACTCGGCGGCGCTGAGCAGCGGCGGCGCGAACTTGTCACCGTCGAGCGCATCGTTGAGCGATTGCGCCGTCTGGCCCCATTCGATGAGCAGCGCGCCGAAGCCGATGGCGCGTGGCGTGTCTTCACCCAGCAGCCAGCCGGCAGAACGCTTGTGGCGCAGCGCGTCGTAGACAATGTTGCCGATCGCCGCGCGGTCGCCACCGCCGGCAAAGCGATGCGACAGGCCCCAATCCTTCAGCGCATCGGCCACCGGCCGGTGGCGCCGGCCAATGTCTTCCAGCACTTCAATAGCTGCCGCCAGCCGTCCGCCCAGTCGCATTCGTCATTCCATCTATCGAGCTTCCCGGCCTGCTCTTAGAGCCTTTCACGCCGAGATTGAACCCCGCTTGCATTCGCGGCAACGAGACCGCCCCGATCGCAGGTGCGAATTTCTCCGACCGGCAAATGTCCGCCCACCAGCGGCAACAAATCCCAAATAGATGCAAGGTCTCTAATGTTGGTAACTGGCCACCGCAAGCATGACCTGTGGCGCAACTGCTCTGCTTTCCAAGCTTTTGCGTTGGGAATACTCTTTGCGCCATGATTCGCGGCGCAGAAAACGCGGACCCGCGGATCGATACGAGGAGAGGGCAATGAAAACGTATCTCGCGGAAGTTCTAGGGACATTTCTGTTGGTGTTCATCGGCACGGCGTCGGTGGCGACGGGCGGCTTTCTCGCCGACCTGCCGCTCGGCCAGGAGGCCATCGGTCTGGCGTTCGGCATCGGCCTGATCGCGGCGGCCTATGCGGTCGGCCCGATTTCCGGCGCGCATCTCAATCCGGCCGTCACGCTCGGCGTCTTCCTTGCCGGCCGGCTGCCGGCCAAGGATGTCATCCCCTATTGGATCGCGCAGATCATCGGCGCCATCCTGGCCTCGCTGGCGCTGTGGATCATCGTCTCCGGCCAGACCGGCGGACACACCACCGGCTTCGGCGCCAATGGATGGGACGTGGCGAAATGGGGGATGAGCTCGGCCTTCCTGTGGGAGCTGATCGGCACCTTCACCTTCGTCACCGTCATCCTCGGCGTCACCGCGGAAAAGCACTCGACGGCGTTCGCCGGCCTTGTCATCGGCCTGACGCTCGCGGGGCTGCACTTCGCCATGATCCCGGTGACCGGCACCTCGGTCAATCCGGCGCGTTCGATCGGCCCGGCGCTGTTTACCGGCGGCGCAGCACTCAGCCAGCTCTGGCTGTTCATCGTCGCCCCGCTGATCGGCGGCGCGATAGCGGGCGTCGTTGCCAAGGCGCGCATCTTCGAAAAGGACTGATTTTCGAAGTCTGCATAAACAAAAAGGCGCGGGCCTCGGCCCGCGCCTTTTTGTTGGGAGGGCTGCGATCAGCCGGCGATGTCGAAGCGGTCGGCGTTCATCACCTTGGTCCAGGCCTTGACGAAATCGCCGACGAATTTCGGCCCGGCATCCGCCGACCCGTAGACCTCGGCCAGCGCGCGCAGCTGCGCATGCGAGCCGAAGATCAGATCGGCGCGGGTGGCGCTCCATTTGACCGCCTTGGTCTTGCGGTCGCGCGCTTCGTAGACCTCATGCGAGCCCGGCTCGGAACCGGCGGCCGGATCCCAGACGGCGCTCATCGACAGCAGGTTGACGAAGAAGTCATTCGTCAGCGTGCCCGGCCTGTCGGTCAACACGCCATGCTTTGAGTCGCCGGCATTGGCGCCGAGCACGCGCAGGCCGGCGACCAGCACCGACATCTCCGGCGCCGTCAGGTTGAGCAGTTGCGCGCGGTCGACCAGCAACGCTTCGACCGACATCGGCAGCTTGCCGCCGACATAATTGCGGAAACCATCGACTTTTGGCTCGAGCGCGGCGAAGGAATGAGCGTCGGTCTGCGCCTGCGAAGCGTCGGTGCGGCCTGGCGTGAACGGAACCTTCACCGCGTTGCCGCCATCCTTCGCCGCCTTCTCGACCGCGGCGACGCCGCCGAGCACGATGAGGTCAGCCAGCGAAACCTTCTTGCCGCCGGCGTTGAACGCCTTTTGGATGGCTTCAAGCTTGGCCAGCACCTTGGCCAGTTCGGCCGGCTGGTTGACCTCCCAGTTCTTCTGCGGCGCCAGGCGGATGCGCGCGCCATTGGCGCCGCCGCGCTTGTCGGAGTTGCGGAAGGTCGAGGCCGAGGCCCAGGCGGTCGAGACCAACTGCGAAACGGTGAGCCCCGATGCCAGGATTTTGGCCTTCAGGGAAGCGATGTCCTGGTCGCTGACCAGCTCATGGTCGACGGCCGGAACGGGATCCTGCCAGATCAGCTCTTCCTTCGGCACCAACGGGCCGAGATAGCGCACCACCGGACCCATGTCGCGGTGAGTCAGCTTGTACCAGGCGCGGGCAAAGGCGTCGGCGAACTCAGCGGGATGCTGGTGGAAGCGGCGCGAGATCTTCTCATAGGCCGGGTCGGCACGCAGCGCGAGGTCGGTGGTGAGCATCGCCGGCGCATGACGCTTGCCCGGATTGTGCGCGTCCGGCACCGTAACCGCGCCGGAGCCACCCTTCGGCGTCCACTGATGGGCGCCGGCCGGGCTCTTGGTCAGCTCCCATTCGAAGTTGAACAGATTGTCGAAGAAGCTGTTGCTCCACTTGGTCGGCGTCGTCGTCCATGTGACTTCGAGACCGGACGTGATGGCGTCGCCGGCAATGCCGGACGCATGCTTGCTCGACCAGCCGAGGCCCTGTGCCTCGATGCCCGCACCTTCCGGCTCGGCGCCGACAAGTGCCGCATCACCGGCGCCGTGGGTCTTGCCGAAGGTGTGGCCGCCGGCGATCAGCGCCACGGTCTCCTCGTCGTTCATGGCCATGCGGCCGAAGGTCTCACGGATATCACGCGCCGATGCCAGCGGATCGGGCTTGCCATTCGGCCCTTCCGGATTGACGTAGATCAGGCCCATTTGCACGGCGCCGAGATGGCCGTGCAGTTCACGGTCGCCGGAGTAGCGCTTGTCGTCGAGCCACTTGGTTTCCGAACCCCAGTTGACGTCCTGCTCGGGCTCCCAGACATCGGCGCGACCGCCAGCAAAACCAAAAGTCTTGAAGCCCATCGATTCCAGCGCGACGTTGCCGGTGAGGATCAACAAATCGGCCCAGGAAATCTTGCGGCCGTATTTCTGCTTGATCGGCCACAACAGACGGCGCGCCTTGTCGAGATTGGCATTGTCCGGCCAGCTGTTCAGCGGCGCGAAACGCTGCTGGCCGGCACCGGCGCCACCGCGGCCATCGCCGATGCGATAGGTGCCGGCGCTGTGCCAGGCCATGCGGATGAACAGCGGCCCGTAATGGCCGAAATCGGCCGGCCACCAATCCTGCGAATCCGTCATCACCTTGTGCAGGTCCTTGATCACCGCATCGAGGTCGAGGCTTTTGAACTCCTCGGCATAGTCGAACGCCTCGCCCATCGGGTCGGAAAGGTTCGACTGCTGGTGGAGAACGCTGATGTCGAGCTGGTTCGGCCACCAGTCACGGTTGGTCCTGCCGGAGGTTCCGTGTGCGACCGGGCATTTGCCGGCGCTGTTGTCGTCGGTGTTCGCGTCCATCTTAGCCTCCGAATTGCTGATTTTCTGTGTTGGTTTTCCGGGCCGGCCGAAGCCGCGCCACTCTGGAACAGTTCCAGACTAGGCCGTCTCGTCGATAAAAACAAATTGCCTTTCCTGTTTGTTGCGATAGGTTTTTCTTATGATTGGTCTCACGGTCCGGCAGATGCAATATTTCGAGGCTTTGGCGCAAACGCTGCATTTCGGCCGCGCCGCAAAACTGGCCGGCGTCAGCCAGCCGGCGCTGTCCGCGCAGATCGCCGAGATGGAGCAAAGGCTGAGCTGCCGACTGTTCGAACGCGGCGGCAAGACGGTGCGGATGACCGAGGACGCGCAGGCGCTGTTGCCGCGCATCGAGCGCATCCTGCGCGACATCAGCGAGGTCGAAACGACGGCCAGGCGCGGCCGCCCGGCCATGGAAGGCCGCTTCCGGCTGGGCATCATCCCAACAGTGGCGCCCTATCTGTTGCCGCATATATTGCCGGAGCTGAAACGGCATTTTCCTTCTCTGCAGCTCGAACTGCGCGAAGCAGTCACCGCATCACTGGTCGAGGACACGGCGACGGGGCGGCTCGACGCCTTCATCGCCGCGCTGCCGCTCGACCAGCCGGGCCTGGTCACCGAAGAACTGTTCGCCGACCGCTTCTTCCTTGCCGTGCCATCCGGCGACCCGGCCTTCGCCTCGCCGCCGGTGCCGCCGGAAAGCCCGGCGCTGGAGCGACTGATGCTTTTGGAGGAAGGCCACTGCCTGCGCGAACAAGCGCTCGCCCTGTGCGGCAGCGTGCGCCCGGTGGCGATGGCAAGCTACGGCGCCACCAGCCTGACGACGCTCTTGCAAATGGTGGCGCATGGTCTCGGCGTCACGCTCATCCCCGAAATGGCGGCAAGGCCGGCCAGCGCCATGCCGGACCTGAAGATCGTGCCGTTCCAGGAGCCGATGCCGCAACGCACGATCTGCCTGGCCTGGCGCCGCAACAAGGTGCGGCATGACGAGTGCGTCGAGCTGGCCAAGATTATACGCGGGCTGGATGCTGCGGTGCTGGGGATGTGAGGGCTTGGGTCTCGGATGTCGCCTTGGGAACCCCCGGGAAAAGAAACTCAAATCAGGCGCGTTCGAGAATATCCGCCTTGATGGGCTGATCGAAGACCAGTGAACCTTCGCTGTCGCGCTCTGCCGCCGCGAGCAAGGCGCCTCTTATCCAATCCGAGATCGGGTCATCTCTTTGCGAGATGGTCAACCAGACGGGCGGCCTCCTCGGCGACGCCGGGTACCGTGCCCGATTTCCGCGTTGATGCGAAATCGAGGCCGGCGAAATAGATGCCGGGATCGACGCCGATGCCATCCTCGTGCAAGGGCTGACCGGCCGCATCGAGCGCGCCGGGCAGCCCAATCCATCCGAAATCGCCAGTAAAGCCGGTAGACCAGATTACCGAAGAGATCCTGCTGGCCGCCAGGTCGATCGAGCGCACGGGTGGGCTCGGCAGCTGCGGCTCAACCGTTTCGGCCGGGTCATCCTCGGCTGGCGGCGCGTGAAGGCCGGTGTGCTCGATATACTGGTCGACCAGGCGCTTGGCATTTGCGGAGACCTCGTCGGCAAAGCGAATATGGTCGTCAAGCTCATCGCCGAAGACGAAGCTCTCATTGTCCATCCCTAAGAATCGACCAAGCAGAACGATGCCCTGCGCGCTGAGCGACTGCAGGCTGATGGTGTGCGTCGCGCCGAGTAGAGGGCGCGGTGGCAATTTGCCGGATGGCAGGATTAGTTCCCGGCGCGAGAGATCGAGATGACCACTCAAGGTCAGCCAGTTGAGCATGCTGCCGCCGCGATAGTGTCGCACCCAGCGACCATTGCGGCATGTCGCCAGAAAGACGGAGCGCCCAGCCAGAACCAGGTCTTCGGCGATCTGGCCGCCCGATTGGCCGCTTCCGACCACCAGCACCGCGCCATCGTCAAGTGCGGCCGCACTGCGATATGCGGAAGAATCGATCTGGCGAAGTGAACGCGGCAGGTCGGCGGACCAGGGCGGGCGGACCGGACAATTCAGATTGCCAGTCGCGATCACCACGTTGCGCGCCCGCACCGTGCCATCCGGCGTCGTCACCCGATAGTGACCATTGTCTCTTGTCAGCTTCTGGACCGGACTCCCGGTTCTCACCGGCAATCGGTGCCGGTCGATGTAGCTCTCCAGATAGGCGACGAATTCGTGATGTGTAATTGCACCCCAAGGATCCGTCCCGTCATAGGCATCGCCGGGCAGGATCGAGCGTATGTTAGGCGAATTCAGCAGGAAGGAATCCCATCGCTGTGTTCGCCATGTCTCGCCGACGCGGCTTCGTTCAAGCACGCAATGCTTGAGCCCCTGTTGTTTCAGAAAATAGCTCGCGCCGAGCCCGGCCGAACCGGCGCCTATGACAACGGCATCAAGTAGTTCCCCCACCGTGTTCCCCAACAAAGATGCACTTCGAAAATAGCATTGTGCGGGGAGCGGACGCGAGGGCGCTCACCCTTGCGATGCGGCGAGGCATTTCGTGCCGCCCTTGAACCAGGGCAGTGTACTGCAAGGAACCTGTTTCTGACAGCCTCAAGGATGGAAGCCATCCCTACTTCGCGGAAGCATTCTCTTGTCGGCCAGCTCTAGCGGTTTGCCAGCCGGCGGCCGCCTCATCCCTGCATCTGATCGCCAGATCGCACCAAGCTTCAAGGTATGAATATCAGAAATACGTAAGTAAAAAATATAACAACATGGACCATTCCGGTCAGGAACGTCGTCCTTTCGTTACTAAAGCTTACGCCGCATATGAAAAACGCTAGAACCAAAAGTACTGCGTCAGCCTCCGGGAGCCCCAGGGTTAACCCTCGCCCCGTCAGCAGGCTGGCTGCTGCGACCGCCGGTATTGTCAAACCAATCGTGGCGCAAGCCGAACCCATTGCGACATTCAGGCCGCGCTGCAGCTCATTGTTGAGTGAAGCGCGAATCGCCGAAATTGCCTCCGGCATCAAAACCAGACCCGCGATCATTGCCCCCACAATGCTGTCAGCCTGGGTCACCTGGTAAGCAACGAGCGCATCTTCAACACTTGCGGCGACCTGCTCGGCGAGCATGACAATTCCGATCAGTCCGATGACCAGGAGCAGAGCGCTGGACAAGATGCTTTTTTCGTGAGGGGCGGTTCGCGCCGAAACGTCATATGTCAGTCCTTCGATGAAATCGTCCCGGTGCCGGACTGTCTGCGCGAACACAAAACTTGCGTAGAGCAGCACAGAAAGAACACTCACAAGACCAAGCTGAGCCGCTGAAAATGTGCCGGGATCGGTGGTTCGCGTGTAGGTCGGCAGGATAAGCGTCATGACGGTCAGTGCGACCAGAACCGCCAGATATGCGCTGGTCCCTTGCCGGACAATTGCCTGCTTGCGATGGCGCCAGCCGCCAAACGTTAGGCATGTGCCGACAACGCCGGTAGAGGCAATCATCACTGTCGAGAAGACGGATTCCCGTGCCAGCGTTGGGTTGTTCTCGCCATGCAGCATCATGGAGACGATGATCGACACTTCGATTGCCGTCACCGCAAAAGTCAGCACCAGCGTGCCATACGGCTCCCCTACCCGCCGAGCCACCGCCTCGGCGTGGTCGAGCACGACGAAAATGGTGGTGAACATGATCGCAGTTGAAAGCGCTCCAACAAGGATTCTGGCGTTTAGCGACCCCTGGTCCACCGACAGTCCGCTGGCCCTGACCGCGACAGCCAACAGCAGGGCAGCCAGGGGCATTGCGTAGGAAATCGCCGATCGTCCGAAACCAGTCATTCAAGCCCCGTGTGTTTGTGCAGACGTTGCGGAAAGTCCACGGAGCAGCTTAGCCAATATCATTGCGAAGCCGGCAAGCCCCACGGGCCGGCGTTGCACTTCCACAAATACCCCACCGCGGCATTAGAAGATGCCGCGGTGATTGCGACGGGCCTATCCTGGGGCGTTCGCCTTGACGACCTTCTGGCATTCCGGCGTCAACTCACTCAAATGATCGTTCAGGCACTTGATGATGCGGCCACCACCCTCTTCCACACCCGTGCAGAATTTTTTGTAGTCAGCCTGGCAGGCCTCGCGCTCGGTCGCCGTCTGCGCCATCGCCGCATTGGCCGCAAGTTGAGTTGCCAAGAAAAGCACGCTGAAAGCAATCCGCATGACAAGTCCCTCCAAGTTGGTTAAGTTCAACTCACTTTCATCACGATGCGATATATACTGGGAAGTTTGCAGGGGGCAAAATGCTTTTCGGATCGCTTAGAACCACGCCAGTGGCGGGTTTGTTTGCCGTTACTGCGCTGCTGACCGGATGCAATCAGCAAAACGCCTACGTACCACCACCTCCCCCCAAGATTGAGGTGGCGCTTCCAGTCAAGCAGACTGTGACGCCCTATCTGGAGGCCACAGGCAGCGCCGCGGCGGTGAACACGACGCCGCTGGTTGCGCGTGTCTCGGGCTTCATCCAGGAAATCGACTACAAGGACGGTGACGAGGTCAAAGCCGGCACAAGGCTGTTCCTGATCGAGCCCGATACTTACCAGCTGGCACTCGAGCAAGCGCAGGCCGGGCAGGGTTCGGCCGATGCCGCCGCCAAGCAGTCCGGTGCCGACCTCAAGCGGCAGCAGGAGTTGCTCTCGCAGAAGATCATCTCGCAATCGACCGCCGACCAGGCCGCCGCCGCCGCGGATGTCGACATCGCAAAGCAAAAGCAGAGCGCGGTCGACGTCGAGCAGGCCCAGCTCAATCTGAGCTACACCGAGGTCAAGGCGCCGTTCGCGGGCATCGTCACCTCCCGCCAGGTGTCGACAGGGCAGCTCGTCGGCGCCGGCAGCGCCACCACGCTCGCGACCATCGTCCAGCTTGCCCCCATCTACGCCAATTTCAACATCTCTGAGATAGACGTGCAGCGTATTCGCGCCGCCATGGCGAAGCGGGGAATGACTTCCCAGGACCTCAAGAAAATACCGGTCGAGATCGGCCTGCAGAGTGAGACGGGTTATCCCCATAAGGGAACGCTGGACTACGCCGCGCCGGAAGTCGCCGCCGCCACCGGCACGCTCGCGGTCCGGGCTGTGCTGCCCAATGACGACCGGGCACTGCTGCCAGGCTATTTCGTGCGCGTGCGCGTGCCGCTGGGCGAAGAGCCAAACATGCTGCTCGTTCCCGACCGGGCGATCGGCAGTGACCAGAGAGGTCGCTACGTTCTCGTCGCCGGAAAGGACGACGTCGTCGAGGAGCGCCCGGTTGAGACCGGCCAGCTCGTCGGGGCGTTGCGCGTGATCACCAAGGGCATCGCAGCGGAAGACCGCGTCCTCGTCTCCGGCCTGCAGACGGCGGTGCCCGGCCAGAAGATCGAACCGCAGGTGAAGACGCTGGAAGCGGTCGCCCCTGACGGGGCCGCACAATGATCTCCAGATTCTTCATAGAGCGGCCTGTCCTGGCAAACGCAATTGCCATCCTCATGGTCGTCGTCGGCGTCATCTCGCTGTTTGCCTTGCCGGTGGCACAGTATCCCAACGTGGTGCCGCCCACCGTTTCGGTTACCACGCGCTATCCTGGCGCCAGCGCGCGCGCGATGATCGACACTGTGGCGCTGCCGATCGAGCAGCAGGTCAACGGCGTCGAGGGCATGATCTACATGCAGTCGTTCGCTGCATCGGATGGCAGCTATAATCTGACCGTCACCTTTGCCATTGGCACGGATCTCGACCAGGCGCAGGTGCGTGTGCAGAACCGTGTCTCCACCGCCCTGGCATCGCTGCCGCAGGCGGTGCAGGTACAGGGCGTCACTGTTCAGAAGAAATCGACCTCGATCCTCGAGATCGTCACACTGACCTCGCCTGACAAGCAGTACGACAGTCTCTATCTCGCCAACTACGCGACCATCCAGTTGAAGGACGAGCTCTCCCGGATACCAGGTGTGGGCAACGTGAACGTGTTCGGCGCCGGCCAGTACTCCATGCGGGTCTGGCTCGATCCGCAGAAGATGCAGGCTCGCGGCCTCACCACTCAGGACGTCGTCCAGGCGCTGCAGCAGCAAAGCGAGCAGGTCACCGCGGGCCAGGTCGGCGCGCCGCCGGCACCCGATGGCCAGTCCTTCCAGTACACGATCGAAGTGTCCAGCCGCCTTGATGATCCCGACCAGTTCGGCGCCGTGATCGTCAAGACCGGCACCAATGGCGACATGACGCGGGTGCGCGACGTCGGCCGGGTCGAACTCGGCGCCCAGACCTATGGGCAGTTCTTCAATCTCGACGGCCAGCCGGCGGCGGGCCTGGCGGTTTTCCTGTCGCCGGGCGCCAATGCGCTCGATGTCGCCGGCAAGGTCGAGGCGAGGATGAAGCAACTGTCAGGCGCGTTCCCGAAGGGCCTGGCGTACTCGATCCCCTTCAACACGACGATCTTCGTCAGCCAGGCGATCCACGAGGTCTACAAGACGCTCATCGAAGCTGCGGTGCTGGTGCTCATCGTCATCCTGGTCTTCCTGCAGGACTGGCGGGCGATGCTGGTCCCGGCAACGACCGTGCCTGTCACGATCATCGGCGCATTCGCTGCGATGCTCGCGCTCGGCTTTACGGTCAATCTGTCGACCCTGTTTGCCATTGTGCTCGCTATCGGCATCGTCGTCGACGACGCCATTGTCGTGGTCGAGGGAGCCGCGCACAATATGGAGCGCGGCATGTCGGGCCACGATGCGGCGGTCGCCGCCATGAATGCGCTGTTCGGGCCGATCATCGGCATCACGCTGGTGCTGATGGCGGTGTTCCTGCCGGCTGCGTTCCTGCCCGGCCTGACAGGGCAGATGTATGCGCAATTCGCACTGGTGATCGCAGCAACTGCCTTGATCAGCGCCATCAATGCGGCGACGCTGAAGCCCACGCAATGTGCGACCTGGCTGAGGCCTCCCGTGCCGCCGGATCAGCGCAATGCCTTCTTTCGCGGCTTCAACGCGGTCTACCAGCGCACGGAGAACGGCTATGCCCGCCTGATAGGGTCCATGGTGCGTCACAGCGCAATCATGGGCGTGATTGCGCTGCTGATCATCGGCGCGGCGGGCTACGGCATGTCGCGCGTCGCCACCGGCTTCATTCCGATCGAGGATCAGGGCTACCTGCTGGCTTCGGTTCAACTGCCCGATGGCGCCGCACTGGGCCGCACGCAAGAGACACTGCAACAGATTTCGAACATCGCCAAAGCCACTCCGGGGGTCGACAAGGTGGTGACGATCGCTGGCCTCGCGGCGCTCGACAACAATTCGACCTTAGCCAATGCCGGCGTCGCCTACATCATTCTCAAGGACTGGAGCGTGCGCGGCAAGGGCGAGGATCTTGCCTCGCTCTATGCGACGCTCAATAAGAGCCTGTCGGGCATGGCGGACGGGAGTGTGCTGGTGTTGCCCCCGCCGCCGATCCAGGGCATCGGCAACGCCGCCGGATTCACCATGCAGATCGAGCTGCGGGACGGCAGCTTCGACCTCGCCAAGCTGCAAGGCGCGGCCGACGCGCTGACCAGGACCGCCGCAACGCAGTCGGGCATCCAGCGTGCTTCGGCGATGTTCCGATCCAATGTCCCGCAATACACGGTCGAGTTCGACCGCGAGCAGGTGCAGACCCTCGGACTGACCACGGACCAGGTCTTCCAAACACTCGCCGGCTATCTCGGCTCGACCTATGTCAGCCAGTTCAACAAGTTCGGTCGGGTGTTCCAGATCAACGTGCAGGGCGATTCACAGTTCCGCCTGACACCCGATGACATCGGCCGCCTGACCGTGCGCAACCAGAACGGCGACATGATCCCGCTCGGTACGGTCCTGACCATCACCCCGAGCGTCGGCCCCTCGCTGATCAGCCTCTATAATCTGTATCCCTCTTCATCGATCGTTGGCGTGCAAGCAAAGGGCTTTTCGTCCGGCGATGCGATCAAGCTGATGGAGGCCGCCGCCGCCGACACGTTGCCGCCCGGCACAGGCTTCGACTGGACGGCGCTCTCCTACCAGGAAAAGCTCGTCGGCACCCAAATCTACCTGGTATTCGGCATGGCGCTGCTCCTGGTCTATTTGGTGCTGGCAGGCCAGTATGAGAGTTGGCTGGCGCCGATCTCGATATTGCTCGCCGCGCCGCTATCGCTGGTCGGCCCGGTGCTGATCCTCAATGGTTTTGGCATCGACAACAATCTCTATGTGCAGATCGGCCTGATCCTGCTGATTGCGCTGTCGGCCAAGAATGCCATCCTGATCGTCGAGGTCGCGCGCGAGCTGCGCGCCGCCGGCAAACCGATCGTCGAAGCGGCGATCGAAGCCGCGCGCGCCCGCTTCCGTCCCATCCTGATGACGTCCTTCGCCTTCATCCTCGGTGTCGCGCCGCTGGTGTTTGCGACGGGCGCCGGAGCCAGTGCGCGCAAATCGATCGGCATCACGGTCTTCTCGGGCATGATCGCCTCAACCTGCCTTGCCGTTCTCTTCGTGCCTGCGTTCTTCGTCATCCTGCAGCGACTGGAGGAATGGCGCGCCGCGCGCAAAGGCAAGCGGGTTGCACTTCCCGGCTAGGCATTATGGGCTTGTCGGCCCGCGCCCTGCCTCACGCTGTCTTCTGCACCACCAGCCCCAGCTCTTCCACCATCGCCTCGCGCATCAAGAACTTCTGCGGCTTGCCGGTTACCGTCATCGGCAATTCAGTGCGGAAGCGGATGTAGCGGGGGATTTTGTAGTGGGCGATCTGGCCGGCGCAGAAGTTCTTGATCTCCTGCTCGGTGGCGATCTGGCCCGGTTTCAGCACGATCCAGGCGCACAGCTCCTCGCCATATTTGGTGTCGGGAATGCCGAACACCTGCACTTCCTTGACCTTGGGGTGGCGGTAGAGGAATTCCTCGACCTCTCTGGGATAGACGTTTTCGCCGCCGCGGATGACCATGTCCTTGACCCGGCCGACAATGTTGCAATAGCCCTCGGCATCGATCGTCGCGAGGTCGCCGGTGTGCATCCAGCCGTCGGCGTCAATCGCTTCGCGGGTTTTCTCCGCGTCGTCCCAATAGCCCTTCATCACGGAATAGCCGCGCGTGCACAGTTCCCCCGGCGCGCCGACGGCGACGGTGGCGCCCTCGGTGTCGATGGCCTTGACCTCGACATGCGGGTGGATGCGGCCGACGGTGGAGACACGCTTTTCCAGCGGGTCGTCGACGCTGCTCTGGAACGACACCGGGCTGGTCTCGGTCATGCCATAGGCGATGGTCACCTCTTCCATATGCATCAGCGACACCACCTTCTTCATCACCTCGATCGGACATGGCGATCCCGCCATGATGCCGGTGCGCAGGCTGGAGAGATCGAAAGAGGCGAAGTCGGCGTAGTCGAGCATGGCGACGAACATGGTCGGCACGCCGTAGAGGCCGGTGCAGCCTTCCTGCGCCACCGCTTTCAGCGTGGCGCCGGCGTCAAAACCCTCGCCTGGGAAAACCATGGTCGCGCCCTTGGAGACACAGCCCATCGTGCCCATCGACATGCCGAAGCAGTGGTAGAGCGGCACTGGAATGCAGAGCCGGTCGTCGACGGTGAGCTTGATCGCCGAAGTAACGAAATTGCCGTTGTTGACGATGTTGGTGTGGGTCAGCGTCGCGCCCTTGGGCGCGCCTGTTGTGCCTGACGTGAACTGGATGTTGATGGCCTCGCCCGGCTTCAGCCCTTCGGAGATGCGGTCGAGGCTGTCATGCTCGTCGCGGCCAGCCATCGACAGCACATCGGCGAAATTGAACATGCCGGGCGAGTTGTCGTCGCCCATGCGGATGACGATCTTCAGCGTCGGCAATTTCTGCGCCTTGAGCTTGCCGGGGGTGGCCTTGGCAAGTTCCGGCGCCAGCGTCTCGATCATGCCGAGATAGTCGGAGGTCTTGAAACTCGCCGCCGTCACCAGCGCCTTGCAGCCCACCTTGTTGAGGGCATATTCGAGCTCGGTCAGCCGGTAGGCCGGGTTGATGTTGACCAGGATCAGGCCGATGCGGGCGGTGGCGAACTGCGTTACCAGCCATTCCCAGCGGTTGGGCGACCAGATGCCGACGCGGTCGCCCTTTTCGAGGCCAAGCGCCAGGAAGCCGGCGGCGAGCGTATCGACGGTGTCCGACAGTTCGCTCCAGGTGAAGCGCTTGTCCTGGCCGACGAAGACGGCAGCATCCTGCGTGGCGTATTTGCTGACCGTGTCGGAAAACAGCTGAGGAATCGTCTTGTCGAGCAAAGGCGGGGTGCGCTCGCCGGAGACATGTGCCCGGCCATCGAGCGGGGCGATGAAGGTCGCGCCCTTGCCGCCGCGCCCGCGCAGATTGGTGGCGTTCTTCAGTTCGTCGAGATTGATCGCCATCGCCGTCTCCTCCCGGGATGTGGCGAGCCTATCAGCCTGACGGGACGGTGGAAATCCCGTCGATGGTAGCGGGGGCTGCGCCGACGCTAAGCGACTATCGCGCTCATCTTTGCAGCGATATCGCGCAGCAGCGCCTCATCCGCCGCCGCACGCGCCTTCTTCGAAGCCACCAGACAGGCCTGTGATTTCAGCACAACCCCATCCGCCAGCACCTTGAGGTGGTTGGCGCGCAGGGTCGAGCCGGTGGTGGTGATGTCGACGATGACATCGGCAAGGCCAGCTGCCGGCGCGCCTTCGGTGGCGCCGAGGCTTTCGACGATGCGATAGACCTGGATGCCGTGCTTTTGCGAGAAGAATTGCTGGGTCAGCCGCCAGTATTTGGTGGCGATCCTGAGCCGCCGGCCGTGGCGCTGGCGGAAATCGGCGGCGACATCGTCGAGATCGGCCATAGTATCGACATCGAGCCAGATGCTGGGCACCGCGACGACGACATCGGCATGGCCGAAGCCGAGACGGGCGACGATTTCGGCGCGCGCTTCCCAGTCGGCAAGGTTTTCGCGCAGCAGATCCTCGCCGGTGATGCCGAGGTCGACCGAACCTTGCCCGATCTCGCCGGCGATTTCGGAGGCCGACAGGAACGCCACCTCGATGCCCTCGGTGCCGTCGATGCGGGCGCGGTACTGGCGCTCGTCGCTGGGCAGGCTGACGGCAAGCCCGGCCTTGGCCAGCACCTCCAGCGCCTGCTGCTTCAGCCGACCTTTCGACGGGATCGCCAGCGTAATCATTTGGGCTCTCCCCGCAGCGCTTCGATGCGGTCGAGCCAGACGGAGAAGCCGACGCCGGGGATCGGCGTTTTCGCGCCGAGCAGCGTCAGCAGCCGGTCGTAACGGCCACCGCCGGCCAGCGGCCGCTCGCCGCCTTGCGCCGCGATCTCGAAAACGATGCCGGTGTAGTAGTCGAGCGGACGCCCGAAAGCGGCATCATAGCGGATCGTCCTGGCCGGCAGGCCATGCGCCTCGATGGCCTTGGCGCGGGCGGCAAATTTTTCGAGTGCCGCGCCCAGTGACAGCCCGGCAGAGGCGGCGAAGCTTTCGAGCGCTGCACTTGCGCCGTCGAGCGGCACGTCGATGGCGAGAAAATCCTTGAGCGCCGCGAAGGCTTCGTTCGACAGTCGCACGCTGCGCAGTTCGGCCTTCTCGATCAGCCGCCGCGCAATGTCCGATGGCGCGCGCCCGCCCGATGCCGACAGACCGGCCTCCTCCATGCCGCCGGCAATGTGGGCGGAAAGTCCTTCGAGGTCGCCGTCAAGCACAAGGGCTGCGACATCGCCGTCAAGCTGGCCGTTGCGTGGCGGGTTGGCGAGATCGGCGAGCGCTGCCTGCAGCATCGGCGCCGAGCCGAAAGCGCGGGCCAGCCGCATGCGCCAGCCGCGCGGCAGGCCGAGTGCGGCCAGCACTGCCTCGAAGATGGTCTGGTCACCGAGCGTGATCGCCAGGGGCTGGCCCGGCAGCACCAGCTCGAGCAGTGCATGCGCGTCGGCCAGCGAGCGGGCGTCGGCCTCGGCCGTATCGCGGTCGCCGAGATCTTCGATGCCGGCCTGGAAAAACTCATTGCCGCCCTCGCGGCGCTGGCGAAACACCTCACCGAGGTAGGAATAGCGGCGCGGCGTGCCAGCCTGCGAGGCGATGTGGTCGAGGCAGACGGGGATGGTGAATTCGGGCCGCAGACACAGCGTCGTGCCGGTCTCGCTTTCAGTGAGAAAAATGCGGCGGCGCAGATCCTCGCCGGCCATGTCGAGGAACGGATCGGCCGGCTGCAGCACCGCGACTTCCACCGCATGGGTGTTGCGGGTGGCGAAGAGGTTGGTGATTTCGGACGCGATGGCGGGGCGGGAGGTCATGGGAGGCGCGAGGCACCCCCCTCTGGCCTGCCGGCCATCTCCCCCTCAAGGGGGGAGATCAGCAGCTTGAAGCGCAGCGCCTCTTCTTCAGCGTCGGAGATTGGCGAAAGCATGCGCGACATCCAATCTCCCCCCTTGAGGGGGAGATGGCCGGCAGGCCAGAGGGGGGTGTTCAAGCGCCACCTTTCGCGCGATCAGCCGCCTGCGCCGCCAAAATCTTCTTCACCTCGGCGACCAGCTCGCTCTCCGCCACCGTCACCTGCGCGGGCCTTGCAGCGCGCCATTCGGCGTTGTCGGTAATCTCCGCCGACATGCGGGCGCCCTCGATCAGGTCCTTGATCTGCAGCTCGCCCTTGGCGCGCTCGTCGCCGCCCTGGATGATGGCGACCGGGCTGCCGCGGCGGTCGGCATATTTCAGCTGCGCTTTCATGCCGGCGCCGCCGAGATACATTTCGGAACGGATGCCCGCGGCGCGCAGCTCAGCCACCATCTTCTGGTAGCGGCCGAGACTTTCGGTGTCCTTGTCCATCACCAGCACGACGACCGGCGCGATCACGTCGGTGCTGTCCAGCTTGCCGAGGTTCTTCAGCGCCGTCATCAGCCGCGACACGCCGATGGAAAAGCCGGTCGCCGGCACCGGCTCGCCGCGAAAGCGCGAGACCAGGCCATCGTAGCGACCGCCACCGCCGACCGAGCCGAAGCGCACGATCTGGCCTTCGTCGTTGGGAATCTCTGCCAGAAGCTCGGCCTCGAAGACCGGGCCGGTATAATATTCGAGGCCGCGCACGACCGAGCGGTCCATGGCGATACGATCTTCGCCGTACCCTGCCGCCCTGACCAAGGCTTCAATGGTCGAGAGTTCGCCAACGCCTTCCTGATAGATCGCGTTCGCACCGACATTGGAATCCTGGAGCGCCTGTTCCTTCGCTGTCGCGAGAAGGACGGCCTCGGCTTGCACCTCGTTCAGTCCGGCACCCTTGGCAAAGTCACCCTCGCCTTCCTTGCCGCCATCCCAGCGCCCCGGACCAAGCAGCAATCTCACGCCTTCCGGCCCGAGCTTGTCCAGCTTGTCGATGGCGCGCAGCACTGTCAGCCGGCGGCCGGCATTCTCATCGCCGCCAAGGCCAATCGCCTCCAGCACGCCATCCAGCACTTTGCGGTTGTTGACGCGGATGACGTAGTCGCCGCGCTTGATGCCGAGCGCCTCCATCACATCGGCCATCATCATCGCCATCTCGGCATCCGCCGCCACGCCCGGCGTGCCGATGGTGTCGGCGTCGAACTGCATGAACTGGCGGAAGCGGCCGGGGCCGGGCTTTTCGTTGCGGAACACCCAGCCGGAACGGTAGCTGCGATAGGGTTTCGGCAGCCGCTCAAAATTCTCGGCGACAAAACGCGCCGTCGGCGCGGTCAAATCGTAGCGCAGCGACAGCCACTGCTCATCATCGTCCTGGAACGAGAACACGCCTTCGTTGGGCCGGTCCTGGTCGGGCAGGAATTTGCCGAGCGCATCGGTGTATTCGATCAGGGGCTGGTCGGCCGGCTCGAAACCGTAGAGTTCGTAGACCGAGCGAATGGTCGCCATCATCTTCTCGACGGCGCGGATGTCCTCCGCACTGCGGTCGGCAAAGCCGCGCGGCAGCCGCGCTTTCGTCTTTTCCGATTTGTCGGCCATGGGATGGGTACTCGGTGTTTCGTGGTGTTGCGTGGATCGGCCAAATTACCGCTGTCCACGGCGCGCGTGTCCTAACCGATGCAGCCGGGAGCGGCAAGGGTTTGCGCTCTCCCTTGTCCCCGGTGGGAGAAGGGAGAGGCGGCACCCTCCGAAACAAAGCGCACCAAAAAGGAAACAATTCCGCCATCGGCGCGGCATTGTGCCGACACAATCGGAGCCGATAAGCGCGCCGAAACAAGGGGTTGGGGACATGACTGCGGCACAGAAATTCGATATCAGAGACGACGGCTTGCATGAAGTCCGGCTGCGTCCGGCGGAGAGCCGTGCGCCGGTAACGGCCAGCCTCGGTCCGTTTGAGGTCACTGCCGACGAGCGCAAAGGCTCGACCATGCGCGAGGCGCTGATGACTGGGCTGCTGGTGATCTATCCGGCCTTTGCGGCGCTGGCGGCGATTGTCGCTGGGCTGTTCCTGACCGGCGCGAGCGGGACTTGATTGCGCGGGCAGTGCCTACTTCCAAGGTTCGCCCCGCCCCTCATCCGCCCTTCGGGCACCTTCTCCCCGTGAACGGGGAGAAGGAAGAGAGGTTCATTTCGGCCTTTTGAACGCCTTTCTGTCCTTCTCCACTCGCTCGCGGCAAACACACCCTTCGAGGTGGTCGTTGACCAGGCCCATCGCCTGCATGAAGGCGTAGACCGTGGTTGGGCCGACAAAGCTCCAGCCGCGCTTCTTCAGTTCCTTCGAGATCCTGGTCGAGACCGCCGTCGTCGGATTGGCGCGCAGGTGGGCGAGGTCGACGATGTCGGGCCGCTCCTCCTTGCTGGGCTCGAACTTCCAGAACCAGGCCGCCAGCGAGCCGAATTCATCGACCATCTGTCTCGCCCGTTTGGCATTGTTGATGGTCGAGACGATCTTGCCGCGGTGGCGGATGATGCCGGCATTGCCGAGCAGGCGCTCGACATCCTCGTCAGTGAAGGCGGCGACCTTGTCGAAGTCGAAACCGGCAAAGGCCTCGCGGAAATTATCGCGCTTGCGCAGGATGGTCAGCCAGGACAGGCCCGACTGAAAACCTTCGAGGCAGATCTTTTCGAACAGCCTGCGGTCATCGGCCACCGGCCGGCCCCATTCATGGTCGTGATAATGCAGATAGTCCGGCAGATTGCCGTGCCAGAAGCATCGCGTGATCCCGTCGGAGCCCGTGAGCAGGCCGGTGTTTTCTTGTGCCATCACCAAAAGTCCGTTTGTTAATGCGCTTTGCGCTGCATTTACCGCGGCTTTACCAGATTCCTGAACGCGGCGGTAACCACACCAAAAGGTTTACTGACAGTTCCGCATTTTACGCATTCCGATTCATGTTTCGGTTGCGGCTTCGCGCCAAGGATCGCGCAACCGGGGGCAAGTTCCGCCTCCGCCTGTTCGACGATCAAGGTGCGTTCCGATGAAGATCTTTTTGCGTTCCGTGCTCGGCGCTGTGGCCATTCTGGCCGCCGGCGCCACCTCGTCCACCGCCGGCGACCGCTATGCCGACAGGCCACCAGTGATGGTGAGCCCCGACCTCTCCGCACCCTGGGTGCTGCAGCTTGGCCGTGCGCCCGGTATCGTGCGTCAGAGCCGCCAGTTGGTTCAGCAGCCGCGCCTGCGCTATGCGCAGCCGGCGCAACCCGACCGGGTGCGCACCGCTTCCGTGCAGGCGCCGGCCAAACGCATGGTGATGCGGCCGCAGATCAACCCGCTCTATCTGCCGCAGGAAGTCGCTTATGACGGCCCGCAGAAGCCGGGCACGATCGTCATCGATACGACGCAGAATTTCCTGTTTCTGATCGAGAAGAACGGCAAGGCGCGGCGCTATGGCGTCGGCACCGGCAAGCCGGGCTTCGAATGGTCGGGCACGCACAAGATCACCAACAAGCGCGTCTGGCCGGACTGGCGCCCGCCGGCGGTGATGATCAAGCGCGAGGCCGCCAAGGGCCGCTACCTCCCGACCTATCTGGCCGGCGGCGAAGAGAACCCGCTCGGCGCCCGCGCACTCTATCTCGGCACGACGGAATACCGCATCCATGGCACCAACCAGCCCTGGACGATCGGCGGCGCGGTGTCTTCCGGCTGCATCCGCATGCGCAACGAGGACGTGGTTGACCTTTACGAGAGGGTCAATGTTGGAACGACCGTGGTCGTGATATAGTCGGCTACCGAATCATCTGGTCCAGAAGGCTAGGCCTTCAGGGATCGGCAAGGGTTTACGGGGGACGGGCCGTGTGGGGATGCGGCCAGTCAGGAAAGGGCAGCACGGGAAACCGCGCTGCCCTTTTTCTTTGCGGCCGAGGCCGAGCCGCTGCGCCAGAACGTCGCGCCGGGGGGATGGCGGTTCGCTTTCACGCTGCCCTTGCCACATTTCCCCTGCTATAGGGGCGGCCAAACTCCCCTGCAAAGGTCCAGCCATGTCTCAGCAAGACGACAGCCGCTATCTCCGGGGCGGCCCGGTCGCCCAGCGCATCATCGCCGCCGTGCGCGAGGATGCCGCGATCGCCACCGCCGAGGGTTTTCCGCCCAAGCTGGTGTCGATCACCGTCGGCGATACCGATGCGGTCGATGTCTATGTGCGCAACCAGCGCGCCAAGGCCGCGCTTGCAGGCATCTCCTTCGAGGAGCGGCGGTTCCCAGCCGACATCACCGCCGGCGAACTCGAGGCGGCGATCCATGGGCTGAACGCCGACCCACGCGTCACTGGCATCATCATCCAGCGGCCGGTGCCGGCCCACATCCCGATCAAGACGCTGCAGGCAGCGGTGCATCCGCTGAAGGATGTCGAAGGTATGCATCCGGCGTCGATCGGCAACATCGTCTACAACCAGCTCGACCTCGCGCCCTGCACGGCGGCGGCCTCGGTCGAGTTGCTGAAGGAAACCGGCCTCGATCTCAAAGGGCTGGAAGTCGTCGTCGTCGGCCATTCCGAAATCGTCGGCAAGCCGATCGCCTTCCTTCTGATGAGCGAAGGCGCAACGGTGACGGTGTGCCATCACATGACGCGTTCGGTGGCCGCACATGCGCGCCGCGCCGACGCGCTGTTCGTCGCCGTCGGCAAGCCACGGCTGATCAAGGCCGATATGGTGAAGCCCGGTGCGGCGGTCATCGACATCGGTATCAATTCCGAGATCGGGCCGGACGGGCAAAGCCGCATTGTCGGCGACGTCGACACCGAGAGCGTCAAGGAAGTTGCGTCCTGGATCACACCGGTGCCGGGCGGCGTCGGTCCGATCACCGTGGCGATCCTCTTACGCAACACAATGGTCGCGCTCAGCCGCCAGCGCGCGCGCTATCAGGCGACGTATGGGACGGCGGACAGGCTGGCGGCGGAGTAGGCGCCTTACTCGGCGGCGACTAACTTTCCTTCGGAGATGCCTTCCGGCTTCGGCCCACCATAGGCCCAGTCGAGCAGCTTGATCGTGTGCACCACCGGCAGCTTGGCGGCCGACGCGATCTGGGTGATGCAGCCTATGTTGCCGGTGGCGACGATTTCGGCGCCGGTCGCCTCGATGTTTTTCACTTTGCGGTCTCGAAGCTTTGCGGAAATCTCCGGCTGCAGGATGTTGTAGGTGCCGGCCGAGCCGCAGCACAGATGGCCCTCGCGCGGCTCGCGCACGATGAAGCCGGCCTTGGCGAGCAGCTCCTTCGGCTGGCGGGTGATCTTCTGGCCGTGCTGCATCGAGCAGGCCGAGTGATAGGCGACGACGGTGCCGGGCTTGCGCACCGGCTCCGGCAGGTCGAGGCTTGAGAGATATTCGGTGATGTCCTTGGCCAGCGTCGAGACCTTTGCAGCCTTGTCGGCATAGGCCGGGTCGAGGCGCAGCATGAAGCCGTAATCCTTGATGGTAGTGCCGCAGCCCGACGCGGTGATGACGATGGCGTCGAGCCCGCCCTGGTCGATGGCGCGCGTCCAGGCATCGACATTCTGCCGCGCCGAGGCAAGGGCTGCCTCCTCGCGACCCATGTGATGGACCAGCGCGCCGCAGCAGGCTTCGCCCTGCGGCACCACGACCTCGACGCCAAGCCGCGTCAGCAGCGCAATCGTCGTCTCGTTGATGGCGGGATCGAGCACCGATTGCGCACAGCCGGTGAGGATAGCGACGCGGCCTCTTTTCGTCCCCTGCCCGGCATGGACGCCGGGAGACGCCATCGGCGAGGCCGCCGGGATCGATGCCGGCGCCAGCTTCAGCATCGCGCTGAGCGGCTTCAGGGCCGGCAGCTTTTCGAACAGGCCAATGAACGGCCTGCCCAGTTTCGCCAGCTTCAGCGCGGCGCGAAAGCGCGCGGGATAGGGCAGCACGAAGGCCAGCATGGCGCGCGTCAGCCGATCGAGCAGCGGCCGTTTGTAAGTCTCCTCGATGTGGGCGCGGGCATGGTCGACCAGATGCATGTAATTGACGCCCGACGGGCAGGTGGTCATGCAGGCAAGGCAGGACAGGCAGCGGTCGATATGGGTGACGATCTCCCTGTCGGCGGGCCGGCCGTTCTCCAGCATGTCCTTGATCAGGTAGATGCGCCCACGCGGCGAGTCCAACTCGTTGCCGAGCGTGACATAGGTCGGACAGGTGGCGGTGCAGAAGCCGCAATGCACGCATTTGCGCAGGATCTTCTCCGATTCCGCGACATGGGGATCGGCGAGCTGGGCAAGGGAGAAATTGGTCTGCATCGCTTTCGTGTCCTAGGCCATGCGGCCGGGATTGAGGATGGCCTTGGGGTCGAACTCGGCCTTGAGCCGCGCCGACAGTGCCGCCAGATGCGGCGCCTGCGGCTCGAACACTGGCACGGCGGCGCGATGCGCGGGTGCTGCGCGCACCAGCGTCGCGTGGCCGCCGTCATGCTTTCGGATCAGCCCGCGCAGCAGGCCCGCCTCGGGATCGCCCTCCTCCATGCGCAGCCAGACCAGCCCACCCTGCCAGTCGTAAAAGGCGCTGACGCCGATCTGCATGCGCAGCGTCAGCACCATCTGGTGGGCCTGGGACGGCGCCATGGAGACACGCCAAACCGGCTTCTCGCTGCCGTCGGCGAAGGGCGCGCAATCCCTGATGTCGCGCCAGAGCGCATGCGAGGCTTCGCCCGAAATTTCCTGCAGCGGGCCGGCATTTTTCAGCAGGGTTTTCAGCGCGGCGATGCGGTAGGCGACCGATGGCCCAAAGCCTTCGACGCGCAGCAGCGTCGCGGCATCGGCGCCGAGCGCGCGGCCAGCGACACGCGCGGCGATGCGCTCGGGCAGATGGGCAGCGCTCGACACTTCGGCGCTCGAGCCGAGCGCCAGTGCCATGGCGCTGGCTGCGGCATCGTCGAGCAGGCCACGCACGGCAAGCGTGACTTCGGTCTCGGCCGCCGGCAGCACCTTGAATGTGACATCGGTGAACACGGCGAGCGTGCCCCAGCTGTTGGCCATCAGCTTCGACAGGTCGTAACCGGTGACATTCTTGACGACGCGGCCGCCGGACTTGAACGCCTCGCCGCGGCCGGCAACGGCGTTGATGCCGAGGATGTGATCTCGCGCGGCGCCCGCCTTCAGCCGGCGCGGGCCGGACAGGTTCGCGGCAAGCACGCCGCCGATCGTGCCTCTTCCCGGCGTGCCGCCGAGCAGCGGACCATAGTCCATCGGCTCGAAAGCAAGCTGCTGGCCGTTTTCGGCGAGCAGCTTTTCGATCTCGGCCAGCGGCGTGCCGGCTTTCGCCGACAGCACCAGTTCGGCCGGCTCGTAGAGCGTGACGCCGGTGAGTTTCGACAGATCAAGCGTGTGCTCGCTCTGCTGCGGCCGGCCGATGCCGCGCTTGGAGCCGTGGCCGAGGATTTCCAGCGGCGATTCCTCCGCCGCCGCCCATTGGACGGTGGAGAGGACTTCGTCTGATGTGGTAGGGGTGAAGGTGGTCAAAGCCTGTGTTCCCGCAGTTTTTCAAGCACCGCCTCGCCTCTTGGCGACAGACGGTAGCCGACCTCGAGGCTCTCGGTCAGGCCGAGTTCCTTGAGCTTGCGAACGTCCTGTTTGAATTTCAGCGTTTCGACGCCGGCATTGGCGGCCAAGGTCGCAGCCCGCACTTCCGGATGCGCGCCGATTGCCCGCAGGATCGACGGGAAATAGCCGGGCGCCGTCTTGTCCCAGCGCGCGAAACGCGTGGTCAAAGCGTGCCAGTCCCCGTCGGAAAGCAAGGCATCATCGCGCAAGGCAACGCGTGCGTCGGCTTCGATGCCGTTGAGCTCGATGCGGTAGACCGGGGTGCCGTCATTGGGTCCGAGCATGGCGTGAAGAGCGTCGAGCGTCGCAAAGCCGGCTGAGAGGGCGTCCTGTCCAGTCAGTTCGGATGCCTGCACGACCCTGATGTCGCCAATCAGAACCACACCCGCCGCCGTTCTCACCCGCCCGCCAGCCTTGACCGTCGGCCGCTTCCAGCGGCGGAAAGCGAGCGTCACCTCATTGCGCGAGATCTTGTCCAGCGAGGCTTGTTTGAACAGCACGTCAGGCCTCGCCTGGGAGGCAGGTTAGATTAGATCTGCCGAGTTCTTTCGCGCCCCCCTCTGTCCTGTCGGACATCTCCCCCACGAGGGGGGAGATTGGCGGCTTCTGCGACCGCGCCTCACTTGCAATGTCGAAGGTTGGCGAAAGCCGCGATGATAGCTGATCTCCCCCCCTGTGGGGGAGATGTCCGGCAGGACAGAGGGGGGCGCGAAGGATCGCCAAGGTATGAAACGTATCTCCCATCAAAACCTCGGAATATCCGGAAATGCCACCTGCCCGCGATGCACATGCATGCGCCCAAGCTCCGCGCATCTGCGCAGCTGCGGGAACACTTTGCCGGGGTTAAGCAGATGGTTGGGGTCGAAGGCGCATTTGACGCGCATTTGCTGGTCGAGGTCGATCTGGTTGAACATCTCCGGCATCAGGTCGCGCTTCTCGACGCCGACGCCGTGCTCGCCTGTAAGCACGCCGCCAACCTTGACGCAGAGCCGCAATATGTCGGCGCCGAAGCTTTCGGCCTTGTCGAGTTCGCCCGGCACATTGGCGTCGTAGAGGATCAGCGGATGCAGATTGCCGTCACCGGCGTGGAAGACATTGGCGACACCGAGCCCGTATTTCTCCGACAGCTCGCGCATACCTGCGAGCACGCGCGGCAGTTCCTTGCGCGGGATGGTGCCATCCATGCAGTAATAGTCGGGCGAGATACGGCCGACCGCCGGGAAGGCCGCCTTGCGGCCGGCCCAGAAACTCAGCCGCTCCTGTTCGGACTGCGAGATGCGGCAGGTGGTGGAGCCGTTCTTGTAGGCGATCGCTTCGACGAGACCGATCAGGTGGTCGACCTCGACGCCCGGCCCGTCGAGCTCGACGATCAGCAGCGCCTCGACATCGAGGGGGTAGCCGGCATGGACGAAATCCTCCGCGGCATGGATCGCTGGGCGGTCCATCATCTCCATGCCGCCTGGAATGATGCCGGCGCCGATGATGTCGGCGACGCATTGGCCGCCCTGCTCGCTGGTTGAGAAGCCGATCAAGAGCGCACGTGCCGTCTCCGGCTTCTTCAGGATGCGCACGGTGACCTCGGTGACGACGCCGAGCAGCCCTTCCGAGCCGGTCATGACGCCGAGCAGGTCGTAGCCTTCACTGTCGAGATGATTGCCGCCGAGGCGCACCACCTCGCCATTCATCAGCACCATCTCGATGCCCAGCACATTGTTGGCGGTCAGGCCGTATTTCAGGCAGTGCACGCCGCCGGAATTTTCCGCAACATTGCCGCCGATCGAGCAGGCGATCTGGGAGGATGGATCCGGGGCGTAGTAAAAACCCTCCTGCTCGACGGCGGTGGTGATGCCGAGATTGGTGACGCCGGGCTGGGCGACGACAACGCGGTCGGGATAGTCGATCGCGAGGATGCGGTTGAAGCGGCTCATGACCAGAAGCACCGCGTCCTCGAGCGGCAGCGCGCCGCCGGAGAGCGAGGTGCCGGAGCCGCGCGGCACGACGCGGATATTGCGGTCGTTGCAGTATTTGAGCACCCGCGACACCTGCGCCACCGTTTCCGGCAGCACCACGACCAGCGGCAATTGCCGGTAGGCGGTGAGGCCGTCGCTCTCGAAGGCGCGCATTTCGTTGGTGGCGTCGACGACGCCCTCGCCCGGCACGATGATGCGCATGTCGGCGACGATCTCTGCGCGCCTTCGCATCGTGGCGTCGTCTGGCTTGGGCATGACAAGGCCGGACATCGGCAGCGTCCTCTGCTTGACTGGTAAAAATCTTTTACCAGCGGTCGACGCTTGTTGCAAATCCTGCTTTGGTCGAGACCGCGCGGAAGGCATGGCGGCGAGCTTCCGCAGCGGCAATCTGCCGCTAGAGAGGCGCCGACTTTTCTCCCCCCTTGAGGGGGAGATGGCCGCGAAGCGGTCAGAGGGGGTCCTTGCGCGTGAAGCGCCGATGTCGTCTCCGTCGCCAAAAGAGGCTAGCGCTTCGCGCGAGGCGACCCCCTCTGTCGCCTTCGGCGACATCTCCCCCTCAAGGGGGGAGATTAACCGCTACTCGCCCGGATGTTTCGCCGGCTCGGAATGCAGGCGGCGCACCCGGCGCACGCCCCACCAGACCAGCAGGATGGCGACCGGCACCGCGGCGGCGGTGACGACTTCGGGCGCAAAGGCATGGCCGAAGATCGAGGCGCCCTTGGCGAGATAGGAGATGAGGCCGACGACATAGTAGGACACGGCGGCGACCGAGAGGCCTTCCACCGTCTGCTGCAGCCGCAGTTGCAGCCGGGCGCGGTTGTTCATCGAGGCCAGCAAATCGCGGTTCTGCTTTTCAACCTCGACATCGACCCAGGTGCGCAGCAGCGTGGTGGCGCGGGTGAGTTTCCGCGACAGGTTGGCCTGGCGCTCCTCGACCGAACGGCAGGTGCGCATGGCGGGTGCTACGCGGCGCTGCAGGAAGCCACCCCATGTGTCGTAACCGGGCACCGCCTCTTCCTCCAGCGCTTCCAGCCGCTCGACAACGATGCCGTCATAGGCGCGGCTGGCGCCAAAGCGATAAAGGCTGGAGGCGGCATCGGCCTCTAGTTCGGCGGCAAGTTCGGTCAGGTCGGCAAGCAGCGTCTGGCTGTCGCGGGTTTCAGTGACCTTCATTTCCAGCGTGGTCTGCGCCAGCCGATCCTCGATGCGGCGGGCGCGTCCGGACAACGTCAGCGCCAACGGCAGGCCGAGCATGGCAAGCGTGCGGTAAGTCTCGACATCGATCAGTCGCTGCGACAGCGCGCCGGTGCGGGCCGGCGTCAGGCCGCGATCCAGAACAAGGATGCGGGTCAGGCCGTCGCCATCCTGGCGAAAGTCGGTGATGATTGCCGCGTTGCCGCGCTCGACCAGCGAATAGCACAGGCTGGTCGGGTCGAAGCCGGCGATCAGCTTCTCGCTCGCCTGCGTCCATTTGCGGATTTCGAGCCTTATGCCGGAAATGACCGTTCCCGGTGGCGAAAAGCCATTGCCGAAGGGAGAGTCCTCCTGCGCCCTGCTGCTTTCGGCAAGCGGCCCCTCCCACAGATAGGTCGAGAATTCCGTATGCCGCTCCCAGCGCAGCGTGCCCTTGCCCCACTTCATGGCGTGGTGGCGAGCATGGCGGTCGGGCGCGGCAATGCCGAGGCGCCGCGACAGTTCCGAGAGCACGGCCATGTCGACGCCGGAGCCACCTTCGGTCATGAAGGCGAGTTGGACAAGCACGCGCGGCTTGTCGATCAGCGGATGCGGCCGGGCATGGACCTCGCCAAGCGCGCCGGGCCGTCCCTCATGCGCGGGAAAGCCCATAACGCTGCCCTGGGCGCGCGGCTGGAATTCGAGGTTGGACGTCTCGTCCGACACGGCTGGTCCCCCTGTTCTCGACCCTTCGTGTGAATGGCGTCCTCTATTGCCAATCGGCTGGGTACGCAAACAGCAAGTTTAGCCGGAAACGACGTGCCGCCATGGCCCGCAAGTCGATGCGATCAGGTGAATTGGATAAATAATTTGACCAGTTGGCGATGCTGGCTTTATCTTGCGCGATACCGGTCCAATTCCCAGGCGCCCCCGTTGAGCGATATTTTCTCCAGGATCGAGCATTCGCGCACCGCCGACGAGGTGGTGCAGCAGATCGAAAGCCTGATCCTCGAAGGCGTGCTGCGCACCGGCGACCGGCTGCCGGGCGAGCGCGAGCTGGCGCGCCAGTTCGACGTGTCACGGCCGATCCTGCGCGACGCCCTAAAGGCGCTGGAGGGGCGCGGGCTGTTGACCACCAAGGCCGGCGGCGGCACCCATGTCGCCGATGTCATCGGCCAGCTCTTCACAAAGCCGGTGACCGACCTCATCTCCATGCACCGCAAGGCAGTAACCGACTATCTGGAATACCGCCGAGAGATCGAAGGCGTGGCCGCCGAATATGCGGCGCGGCGTGCCACCCCAGACGACATTGCGCTGCTCGACCGTATCATGGCGCGCATGGACGAGGCGCACCGCACCGGCGATTTCGACGACGAGGCGGAGATCGACGTTGAGTTCCACCATGCGGTGTGCGAATGCGCGCACAACATCATCCTCCTGCACACGCTGCGCTCCTGCTACCGCCTGCTGTCGGAAGGCGTCTTCCAGAACCGGCTCTTGGTGTTCACCGTGCCCGGCGCGCGCGAAGCGCTGCTGGCCCAGCACCGGGCGATCTACAAAGCAATCAAGGCCGGCGATCCGGCTTCCGCCCGCCAGGCGGCGATGGACCACATCTCCTATGTCGAGCGTTCGATGCTCGAGGCCGAACGCAGCGGCGACTGGCAGCGCGTGTCGCGGCTCAGGCTGAAGCAACGCTCCGACGCCGGCGACGACCCGAAGATAACAGGCTAACGAGGGACCCCATGAGCGACATCCTGACCATCGCCGACCTCAAGGACCTCGCGCGCCGGCGTGTCCCCAAAATGTTCTTCGACTATGCCGATTCAGGCGCATGGACCGAGAGCACCTACCGGGCCAACGAGGAAGACTTCCAGAAGATCAAGTTCCGCCAGCGCGTGCTGGTCGACATGAGCAACCGCTCGCTGGAAACGACCATGATCGGCCAAAAGGTGTCGATGCCGGTGGCGCTGGCGCCGACGGGCCTGACAGGCATGCAGCATGCCGATGGCGAGATGCTGGCGGCGCAGGCGGCGGAGGAATTCGGCGTGCCGTTCACGCTGTCGACGATGAGCATCTGTTCGATCGAGGATGTCGCCTCGGTGACGAAGAAGCCATTCTGGTTCCAGCTCTATGTGCTGCGCGACAAGGATTTCGTGCTCAACCTGATCGACAGGGCGAAGGCGGCAAAGTGCTCGGCGCTGGTGCTGACGCTCGACCTGCAGATCCTCGGCCAACGGCATAAGGATGTCCGCAACGGGCTTTCGGCGCCCCCCAAGATGACGCTGGCCAACATCATCGACCTGGCCAGCAAGCCGCGCTGGTGCCTAGGTATGGCCGGCACCAAGCGCCGCACCTTCCGCAACATCATCGGCCACGCCAAGGGTGTCGGCGATGTCTTTTCGCTGTCGTCCTGGACGACGGAGCAGTTCGATCCGCAACTGTCGTGGAAAGATGTTGCCTGGATCAAGGAGCGCTGGGGCGGCAAGCTGATCCTGAAGGGCATTCTCGACAAGGAGGACGCGCTGATGGCTGTCAAGACCGGCGCCGACGCGATCGTCGTTTCCAACCATGGCGGGCGCCAGCTCGACGGCGCATCGTCGTCGATCATGGCGTTGGAAGAAATCGCCGATGCCGTCGGCGACAAGATCGAAGTGCACATGGATGGCGGTATCCGCTCCGGCCAGGACGTGCTGAAGGCGCTCTGCCTCGGCGCCAAGGGCACCTATATCGGCCGGCCGTTCCTCTACGGTCTCGGCGCCATGGGCAAGGAAGGGGTTACCCTGGCGCTGGAGATCATCCGCAAGGAGATGGACATTACGCTGGCACTGTGCGGCAAGCGTCTGGTGACCGACATGGGCAAGGACCAGTTGCGGCGATAGGGTCTTGTTCACCGATTGGTCCTAGCCTCGCTGGGATCACGGAGACGACGCCAGCCTTGACCGAGACCGGCATCCATTACCTCGACGCGCGCGCGCCCAACGGCATACGCCTCTATGCGATCGGCGACGTGCATGGCCGGCACGACTTGCTCGCAGCCATGCACCGCCGGATCGAGAGCGAGCTCGAATACAAGCCGTCCGCCGACTGGCGCATCGTCCACCTCGGCGACTATGTCGACCGCGGGCCAGACTCCAAGGGCGTCATCGATTTCCTGATCGCGGCGCAAAAGCGCGATCCGCGCAATTTGATGCTGGCCGGCAACCACGATATCGGCTTCCTCGATTTTCTCGACGTACCCGACCCGGATGGGCTGTTCATGCGCTATGGCGGCGTCCAGACGGCGCAGTCCTATGGCGTGGACCTGACGGGGGACGCAAGCTGGTTCGGCAAGGCCGAGGCGGTACGGCGGGGACACCAGGCACTGATCAATGCTGTGCCGCAAGCCCATGTCGACTTCTTGCGGTCGCTGCAATTGTCACTGATATCGGGCGATTTCTTCTTCTGCCATGCCGGCATCAGACCTGACGTGCCGCTGGAGAGCCAGAGCCCGCAGGATCTGGTCTGGATACGCGACGTCTTCCACAACCATCCAGGGCTTTACCCGAAGGTGATCGTGCACGGCCACACACCGGTGCCGGAGGCCGAGGTGATGCCGAACCGCGTCAATGTCGACACGCTCGCCTGGCAGTCAGGCATGCTCAGCGCGCTCGCCGTAGACGGCGCGGACAAGCGTATCCTGACTGTACAGGGAAAAGCGTTTTAGCGGAGCGCGGCGGTGACGCCGTAGCCGTCGACGGCTTGATGGTTGTTGGCTGCATCGGCGGAATAAATGCCGAGACCGCACAGCACGATGGCAGACAGCATGACAAAGGACAGAAGCGCTGCTTTCACGGACGTCATCTCTTGTTGAGCTTCCTGCATCTGGGCACGAGGCGGTTACCAATGCGTTGAAACGGAGAATTCGTCTTAAAGTTTCGACGATTTCGCGCTTGTAGATCGATTCTGTATCGGCGGTGTGTCGCGCGGAGCACACAGAAGGTTCATCGCGGTTGCATTGCCGATGCAGAGCGCGCGCCTTGTAGGATAGCGTTCGGCCACAAACCAAGGATGAAAGACGTTGTCCCCGGCGGATTCCCCGCCGCGTGCCAATTATGCAACGGCCCGGCTTCCGCGCGGCTACCGGAGCTCAGATCGTCGCCACCCAGGCGCGGGCTATGGCGAGGCCGGCGGCATCGGCGTCCGCGCCGTTGCGGGCCATTTCGCCATCGAGCCGGTCGTGCCAGTCGGGATGGCGCTCGGCAATGAGCGGCGCGAAGGATGTGCTCCAGTCCTTCACCATCGGACGGTCGGCCTCGAAATGGAACTGGAAGCCGTAGACGGCGCGGCCGATACGAAACGCCTGGTTCTCGGCAATTTCGCTGCCGGCAAGCCGCACCGCATTTTCAGGCAGTGCGAAGGTGTCGTCGTGCCATTCGAAGATGGGGAAATCCTGGGGGAGTGCGCCAAGCACCGGATCGGTCCTGGCGTCCGGCGTCAGTGACACCTTGTGCCAGCCGAATTCCGAGGCGCCGCCGATCTTGTTCTCGCCGCCGAAGGTGCGGGCAACCAATTGGCTGCCGAGGCAGATGCCGAGCACCGAGCGATCCTTCGCGGCGAAATCGCGGGTCAGGTCGAGCAGCGCAGGAAAATAGGGATAGTCATCGTCGGCCAGCGCGTTCTGACCGCCGCCCAGCATCACCATGGCATCGTGGCCGGTCGCGTCGTCAGGCAGCGGATCGCCCTTGTAGGGTCGGCGCAGGTCGAGATCGGCGCCGGCTTCGGCAAGCGCCGCACCGACCTGACCGAGGCCGGTATTGTCGTAATTCTGGACCACCAGCACCCGCATCGCAAACCCTGCTGACATGAAATGACGCGACGAGCGATATCATGTCGTCTGCATTGCAGCCAAGATGTGCATTCGGGAGAGAGCTATGCCACTGCAGAACAGGGTCGATCCGTTCGGCGCCATCCATGCCGTGCCGGAACGCGGCCTGTTCACCGGCAATCGCGGCATCATCCACGACCCGGAGACCAAGACGCTACTTAAGAAGCGCTGGGCTTTGCCGGCCTGGATCATCTGCGTCTGCAAACTCCGCAATGTGCGGCGCGAGCCGATGGGCCGCAATCGGCCGGAGGGCAAGGCCGGCTGGACCGAGCTGTTCTTCCTCGACGAGGTGACGGCACTGGCAGCCGGGCACCGGCCCTGTTTCTACTGCCGGCGTGAGCGAGCCGTGGATTTTGTCAGCCGTTTCGGCAAAGCCTTCGGTGTCACAGAGCCGCGCGCACCAATGGTCGACAAGCGCCTGCACAAGGAGCGGCTGGCGTCGGGCGGCAAGCCACCTGATGTCACCGTGGAAGAGCTTGCTGGATTGCCGGATGGAGCGATGATCGCTGATGGCGGCTCCGCCTATGCGCTGCGCGGCGGAAAGGCGCTGCGCTGGTCGTTTGCGGGCTATGGCGGGCCGGCGGCCTTCGACACCCTTGCCGGGCGGCCACTGCGCCTGCTCACACCGGCCACGACCGTTTCGGTGTTGCGGCAGGGCTTTGAACCGGTGTGGCATCCTTCCGCCGAGGCTTGACGCCAGGCACCGCCTCGCCCATTCCTCGGCGATGCGCGCCAATTACAAGATGCAGCGGCTGTTTGTGCCGGGCGATCTCGCAGCAGGTATCGAATTCGATGCCGGCCAGCAGCAGAGCCATTATCTCATGCATGTGCTACGGCTCGGCGAAGGCGCCGAGATCCTGGTCTTCAACGGCCGCGACGGCGAATGGTCGGCGGCGATCGCTGCCAAGTCGAAGAAGGCGGTGCGGCTGAAGGTGCTGGCCTCGCAGAGGCCGCAGCCGCCGCTGCCCGATCTGATCTATTGCTTCGCGCCGCTGAAGCAAGGCCGGCTCGACTATCTCGTGCAGAAGGCGGTGGAGATGGGCGCCGGCATCCTGCAGCCGGTAATCACCCAGCACACGCAAGTGGCAAAACCCTCCATCGACCGCCTGCGCGCCAATGTCGTCGAGGCGGCCGAGCAATGCGGCATACTGGCGGTGCCGGACGTGCGCGAAGCCGAGAAATTCGAGCGCCTGCTCTCTGGCTGGGACAAGGAGCGCCGGTTGATCTTCTGCGACGAGGACGCCTCTACCAACAATCCGCTGCCGGCACTGCAGGCGGTCAAGGAAAAGAAGCTAGCGCTGCTGGTCGGGCCTGAGGGCGGCTTTTCCGAGGCGGAGCGCAAGATGCTGCGAGCGCTGCCTTTCGTCACCGCCATTCCGCTCGGACCACGCATCCTGCGCGCCGATACGGCGGCGGTGGCTGCGTTTGCCGTGATGCAGGCAACGATCGGAGACTGGTGAGACTTCGCCTATTGCAAGGGACGGGCGGGGCGGTCACGTTCAATTCCTGTTGACCTGTGGCTCAGGATTTTTCGCTTGATCGTCTACTGACATTTCGTCCATCTAGCGCCGGCGGTCTTCCGAGAGCCGCAGAGGGGGCCCCAATGGCGCGCGATACTACCGATTTCCGGCCGATCGAAGACTTCGACGAACTGGTCGAGCATCTGGCCGAAGGCAACAAGCCGCGCGACAAGTGGCGCATCGGCACCGAGCACGAGAAGTTTCCGTTCTATGTCGACGGCAACGCACCGGTGCCTTATGGCGGCGAGCGCGGCATCCGCGCCATTCTCGAAGGCATGCAGCACAAGCTCGGCTGGGATCCGATCATCGATGATGGCCGCATCATCGGCCTGGTCGAGCCGACCGGACAGGGCGCCATCTCGCTGGAGCCGGGCGGCCAGTTCGAACTGTCCGGCGCACCGCTGGAGACGATCCATCAGACCTGCCGCGAGGGCAACGCGCATCTGGCGCAGGTGCGCGAGATCGCCGAGCCGATGGGCATCCGCTTCCTTGGCCTCGGCGGCAGCCCGAAATGGTCGCTGGCCGAGACGCCGAAAATGCCGAAATCGCGCTACGAGATCATGACCCGCTACATGCCCAAGGTCGGCACCAAGGGTCTCGACATGATGTACCGCACCTGTACCATCCAGGTGAACCTCGACTTCGAGAGCGAGGCCGACATGCGCCGCAAGATGCAGGTGTCGCTGAAATTGCAGCCGCTGTCGACAGCGCTGTTTGCCAACTCTCCCTTCACCGATAGCCGGCCGAACGGGCTGCAGAGCTGGCGCGGCGACATCTGGCGCGACACCGACAACCAGCGTTCGGGCCTGCTCGAATTCTGTTTCTCGCCCGAGTTCGGCTTTGCCGACTATGTCGAATGGGCGCTCGACGTACCGATGTATTTCGTCATCCGCGACGGCCACTATCACGACATGACGCACATCACCTTCCGACAGTTCATGGCCGGCGCTGCCCGCAATGAGGTGCCGGACGGCCTGCCGACGATGGGCGATTGGGCGAACCATCTGTCGACGCTGTTCCCCGACGTGCGGCTGAAGCGCTTCCTCGAAATGCGCGGCGCCGATGGCGGACCGTGGCGGCGCATCTGCGCGCTGCCGGCCTTCTGGGTCGGACTGCTCTATGACGAGGCTGCACTCGATGCCGCCGAGGCGCTGACCTCGAGCTGGACCTATGAAGAAACGCTGGCGATGCGTAACGCGGTGCCGGAGCAAGGCATTTCCGCACCCTTCCGCAACACGACGCTGCGCGAGATCGCCCGCGACGTGCTGGTCATTTCGCGCATGGGCCTGAAGAACCGCGGCAAGAAGAACCGCGACGGCTATGACGAAACTTCTTTCCTCAACACGCTGGATGAAGTGGTGGCGCGCGGCACCACCAGTGCCGAGGAAATGCTGTCGGCCTATCACACACGCTGGGGCGGCTCGATCGAGCCGGTGTTCATGGAATATGCGTATTAACTGCGCGCCTTGAGCAGCGGCAAAAGCCGCTTCAATAGGACATCGAAACGAACTAGGCTCTCCCTCGAGGATTTCCCGGAGGAGAAACCGATGCCTACCTTGTTCGACATATTGGCGCAGGCGCAGAACGGCAACGGAATGCAGGCGCTTGCCCAGCAATACGGGCTTTCGATGCAGCAGACGCAAGCCGCGGTCGCCGCATTGTTGCCGGCTTTCTCGCAAGGGCTGCAGCGCAACACTGCGGACCCCTACGGGCTCGGCGCCTTCATGACGGCGATGGCAAGCGGCCAGCACGCCAAATATTTCGAGGACGCAACCCGAGCCTTCTCGCCGCAAGGCCTCAATGAGGGCAACGGCATTCTGGGTCATCTGTTCGGCTCGAAGGAGCTGTCGCGCGCCGTGGCCAGCCAGGCCGCGCAGGCGACCGGCGTCAGCCAGCAGATCCTGCAGCAGATGCTGCCGGCCATCGCCTCGATGGTGATGGGCGGACTGTTCAAGCAAACGACAAATCAGATGCAGGCCGCCGGCGGCTTCGGTGGCGGCGGCAATCCGCTCGGCGAGATCATCGAACAGATGATGCGGCAGGCCGGCGGCGGCGCACAGCCGGCGCCGCAGCCGGCACCCAATCCTTATGGCGAGAACCCGCTGGGCAAGGTGCTGCAGGACATGTTTGGCGGCGGCGCGCAACAGCCGCAAAGCCAGCCGCAACAAGCGCCCAACCCCTATGGCGACAATCCGCTGGGCAAGGTGCTGCGGGACATGTTCGGTGGTGGCGCGGTACAGCAGCCGCAGGGACGGGCGCAACAGCCGCAACAGACGCAGAGCCCCTATGGCGACAACCCGCTGGGCAAGATTTTCGAGGAGATGATGCGGCAAGGCGGTGGCGGCGGCTTCGGTCTGCCCGGTGGACAGTCGGCGCCGCAGCCCCAGCAGCGTCAGGCGCCACAGCAACGCCAGGCGCCGCAACCGCAGGCCAATCCGAGCGGCAGGCCACGGAACCCGTTCGACGACATTTTCGGCAAGATGTTCGAGACCGGCGCCCAGCAGCGCGACGACTATCAGAAGGGCGTGGAAACGATCTTCGACCAGTTCAAGCGGGACATGGACCGGCGGTAGTTTGGCGGCACTCGGATCGACGTCCTATGGGCAAAAGACTGGAGCAGATGCGCCGCAATCCTCGCGGCGACTGGTCAATAGCGGATGTGAAAGTCGCGTGTGATGAGGCGGGGGTTCAATGTGTTCCGCCGAGATCAGGTGGATCGCACTACAAGGTTTATCATCCGGCAATGACCGACATTCTGACCGTGCCTTTCAAACGCCCAATCAAACCCGTATATATTCGGAAACTCGTGGCATTCATCGACGAGGCGAAGAGACATGACGGACAGACTTGAATACCCGGTCGTCATCGCGCCGCTTGCTGCAGAAGACGGCGGCGGATTTTCTGCGTTTGTACCTGATTTGCCGGGCTGCATGAGTGACGGCGACACTCCTGAAGAAGCGATCGCGAACGTTCAGGATGCCATAGCGTCCTGGATAGAAGCCGCGACTGACCTTGGCAGGTCGATACCGAGGCCATCGCGAAAGCTGGCTTTCGCCTGATCTCCTAAAAGAAAAGCCCGGCCCTGGGAGGACCGGGCCAGTGTGCAGGCTGGCCGGCGGGGATCCGGCAGGGAGTGGGGAGCCTGCTATACTCCTTGGTCGCGGCGAGCCTGAAAAAGGTTCACGGCAACCGAAATAGTGCGCCCGATATCACGCTACCTGGCGGGCGAGATTTTCGATTGTATCGGCACGATCACTCGCGATCGCACGCAGCTTCACGGTCGGGTCGGCGCCGAACGGTACATCGATGGCGACATGGAGGTCGGCGCGCGTCAGGCCGATATCGGCAAGCTCGGCGTCCGACATCTCGCCGAGGCGATAGAAGGCGCGGCGATTTTTCCAGGCCTGGAAGGCGTTGAGAAGGGTGTTGGCCACGCGCGTCGCGACGGCCGGACGCGAGGTGATGCGCGAGGTCTCGGTGGCGAAATCGATCGTGGTCATGTCAGTCTCCTTCGGAGTCGAGCGGACGAAGCCGAGCAAACGGAGCCTGGGAGAGGCACCGTTCCGGTGTCGATTCACATGCATTCATGTGGACAATCGGAATTTGCCACGCGCCGATTGATTAATCCAACGAATGTTTCTAATCTTTAGCATCAACGCTAGTGATGGATTGGACCCGATGAAAGCGCCACTCGATCTCGACCAGTTGCAGACCTTCATCTCGATTGCAGATACCGGCAGCTTCACCCGCGCGGCCGAGCAGGTGCTTCGCACCCAGTCGGCGGTGTCGATGCAGATGCGCCGGCTGGAGGAGCGGATCGGCAAGCCGCTGTTCGAAAAGGACGGCCGCACCAACAGACTGACCGAGGAAGGCGACAAGCTGCTCTCCTACGCGCGCCGCCTGCTCTATCTCAACCGCGAGACGCTGGCCGCCTTCGACGACCGGCGGCTCGAAGGCACCATCCGTATCGGCACGCCCGACGACTACGCCGACCGCTTCCTGCCCGAGATCATGGCGCGCTTCACGCGCTCCAACCCGCGCGTCGAGTTGACCGTCATCTGCGAGCCGACGCCGGGGCTGGTCGAGCATATCAAGCGCGGCAACCTCGATCTGGCGCTGGTGACGCATAACGACACGCGCGGCCAGTCGGAAGTGGTGCGGCGCGAGCCGCTTCTGTGGGTCACCTCGGCCAACCATGCCACGCACGAACAGGAAGTGCTGCCGATGGCCTTCGGCCGGCCGAATTGCATCTGGCGGCGCGCCGCCGTCGATGTGCTCGACCGGCAAAGCCGTGACTATCGCATCCTGTTCACCAGCTTCTCGGCCACCGTCATCACCGCCGCAGTGCTGTCGGGCCTGGCGATTTCGGTGCTGCCTGAATGTGCGCTCAGGCCCGGCATGCGGGTGCTGGGCGAAGCCGACGGCTTTGGCGCCCTGCCCGATTGCCGCATCGGCATCATGCGCGGCCAGACCTCGCGGCCCGAAATCGTCGATGCGCTGGCGCGGCATATTTCGGAAAGCCTCGACAACATTTCCGTGCCGCTCGGCGAAGAGACGGGAAGCTTCGATTTTGCGGCACTCGCCTTCGCCAAGATGAAGCGGAGCAAGCCGAACCAGATCCTGCCGGGCTGGTAGGGGGATCAGGCCGACGCGGCCGCCTCTGTCGTTGCGTTTGTCGACGACAGGCCGGGCAGCGCCAGCAATTGCGTCGGCTCCAGCGGCGGCGACAGGAGATAGCCCTGCAGCTGCCGGCAGCCCATGGCAACCAGCAGCGCCTTCTGCGCTTCGGAGCCAGAGCCGGGCCGGCCTTACGCACCAGCGTCAGGCCGGGCCATTCCTGGTCCCCGCCGATATAGCCGAGGATGACGCCGCGTGAATCGACGAGCGGAATGGCGGCTGAACCTACAGACTGCGACAGCCGCAGGAAATGCGCGCCTGCCAGCAGATATTTTTCGGCGATCCTGCCGATGACCGCCTCGTTGATAAGCTCCAAGGGAACCTAGAGATATTCACTGCCGGGCGCCTGGGTGACCCGATCCGAACTTGGCGCGAGCGGCGTGACGCTGAGAATGGCAGGCTGGCCGCTGAGCGAGACCAGTCAGGGTAACCTGGAATGTCAACGGGCTGCGGTTTGCGCGGGCGCTCATGCGTCCTCCTTGGCGGCAAAGTCAATCAAGGCGGGCTTAAGATCAAGTTATGGAATCTTGACGCGGGGCGACAACAGCCGCTCAATCGGCCAATGAGCGACGCAGAATCCGAATCACGCACCAACGCCACCGAATACACGGTGAGCGAGATTTCCGGCGCGCTGAAGCGCACGGTCGAGGACGTCTTCGGCCATGTGCGGGTGCGCGGCGAAATCTCCGGCTATCGCGGGCCGCATTCTTCCGGCCATGCCTATTTCACGCTGAAGGACGACCGCGCGCGGCTCGATGCCGTGGTCTGGAAAGGCACGATGAGCCGGCTGAAATTCCGTCCCGAAGAGGGGATGGAGGTGATCGCCACCGGTAAGCTCACCACCTATCCCGGCAAGTCCAACTACCAGATCGTCATCGACAATCTCGAGCCCGCCGGCGCCGGCGCGCTGATGGCGCTTCTGGAAGAGCGCAAGCGGAGGCTGCAGGCCGAAGGGCTGTTCGACGCCGACCGCAAGCGGCGACTGCCCTTCATGCCGCGCACCATCGGCGTCGTAACCTCGCCGACCGGATCGGTGATCCGCGACATCATCCACCGCATCAAGGACCGCTTTCCGCTGCATGTGCTGGTCTGGCCGGTAAGAGTCCAAGGCGAGACGGCAGGCGCGGAAGTGACAGCCGCCGTCAACGGCTTCAACGCCCTGGCCTGGGATAGCGCGATTGCGCAGCCCGACCTTCTGATCGTAGCGCGCGGCGGCGGCAGCCTGGAGGATCTCTGGGGGTTCAACGATGAAGGCCTGGCGCGCGCGGTTGCCGCCTCGCGCATCCCGGTGATTTCGGCTGTCGGCCACGAGACCGACTGGACCTTGATCGATCTCGTCGCCGACATGCGGGCGCCGACGCCGACGGGTGCCGCCGAGATCGCCGTGCCGGTGAAAGCGGACCTCGAGGCAACACTTGCCAGTCTCGGCGCACGGCTCAAGGCGGCGGTTTTGCGCAATTTCGAACGCAAGCGGCAGGCCTCCCGTGCAGCCGCCCGCGCGCTCCCCTCGCCCGACCAGTTGCTGGCGCTGCCGCGCCGACGGCTGGACGAGGCAACCAGCCGGCTTGGCCGGGCGCTGTCGGTCAGCATCGAGCGCAAGCGGACCAAGCTGCAGGGCCAGCGGCTGACACCGGCCACGCTGTCGCGACGCATCAACGAGGCCCGGACGCTGACCGGCCGCGATCTGGCGCGGGCGCAAGCGGCCTTTTTCGGCATCGTGCGCGAACGGCGCACCCGGTTTTCGCGCAGCGGAAAACGGTTGTCGCCGGCGCCGATCGTCAGGCGGCAGAAACTGCAGGCGGATGCGCTGGCTGCACTGACGCGCCGCCAAGATCAGGCGGTGTCGCGGCGGCTGGACCGGCTGCGGGGGCAATTGACCCAGGCCGACCGCTTGCTCGCAACGCTGTCGCACAAGGCGGTGCTGGCGCGCGGCTTCGCGCTGGTGAAGGACGCCGAAGGCGCGGTGATCAAGCTGGCGGCGGATGTAGCGCCGGGAGCGGCGCTGCAAATCGAGTTCGCCGATGGCACCACGAATGCGGTTGCGACCGGCGGTATGGGGCAGCCGGAGGCGGTCGCCAAACCAGCGGCCGCGCCGCCTGCTAGTAAACCTGCGCCTGCCAAGCCAGCCGGCAGCAAACCAAAAGAACCGGGCAATCAGGGCTCGCTTTTTTAGAGGACGGTATGACCGGACACGACCCGCATCTTCAAACGCCGGCCGGCAAGCCGCGCGCCCGTGCGTTCGGCGTTGCCTTCGATGGCACGCCGGGCCGCTTCAATGCCATCACCGATGTGCCCGGCGTGAGCGTCGGCTACGCGACGCTGATCTCAGGCGATGGTCCGCTCAAAGTCGGCACAGGGCCGGTGCGCACCGGCGTCACCGCCATCCTGCCGCGACCGTTGGCGGAGCTCGCCACGCCGGTGTTTGCCGGCGTGTTCAGCCAGAACGGCAATGGCGAACTGACGGGCTCGCACATTATCGAGGAGGTGGGCGCCTTCAACCTGCCTGCGACCCTCACCAACACGCATTCCTGCGGCGTCACCCGCGACGGCACGCTGCGCTGGATGCAACGCGTGCTGCCGGCCGCACTCGACAGCGGCTGGGGGCTGCCGGTGGCGGCGGAAACCTATGACGGCTTCCTCAACGACATCAACGGTCATCATGTCGGCTTCGAGCATGTCGAAGCCGCGCTCGACGGAGCTGCTGGCGGAGCGATCGAGGAAGGTAGCGTCGGCGGCGGCACCGGCATGATCGCCTTCGGCTTCAAAGCCGGCTCCGGTACGGCGTCGCGCATCGTCGAATGGCAGGGCATCAGCCATACAGTCGGCGTGTTCGTGCAGGCGAATTTCGGCAAGCGGCGCAATTTCACTTTGCGCGGCGCGTGCGTCGGGTCCGATCTGGTGGAGCCGGCAATCCGCGAAGGCACACCGCATGCTGAGAAGGGTTCGATCATCGCCGTCGTCGCCACCGACGCGCCCTTCCTGCCGCATCAGATGAAGCGGCTGGCGCGGCGGGTGCCGCTTGGCATCGCCATGACCGGCGGCTTCGGCTACCACAGTTCGGGCGACATTTTCCTGGCCTTCACCACCGCCAATCCGCAAGCAGCACTTGCGCCGCCCGGCCGGACGGCAAACGCCGACTTCATCCCGGACGTCGATATCGACCCGTTCTTCGATGCGGTGGTGCAAAGCGTGGAAGAGGCAATCCTCAATGCGATGGTCGCCAATGAGGATATGAGCGGGCGCGACGGCAATTTCGTGCCGGCGCTGCCGAAGGCCTGGCTGAAGGATCGATTTGGGTAGAGCAATTCCAGGAAAAGTGTAAAGCGGTTTTCCCGGAGAAAGTGCGCAGCTCTTTCCCTTGGGAATTGCGTAAACAAAGAGGCAGCGCCCGGCTCTGGCGGCCGGGCCTGACATTTATTCGGCAGGCTTGCCCGGATTCTCGTTGCCCTGGTCGGCCTCGGCCGCCTCTTCGAGCCGCGAGGCGATCAGTTCCTGGATGTCGCCGACTTCTTCCTGGATATCCTCCAGCGGGATGCCGACCTCGGCCGCCTTGGCGGCACATTCCTTGGCGAGGGTCTCGGCCTGCTTTTCGATCTTTACCGGCGAGTGCTGGCAATGGACCTTTTCACCAATCCACCCGCGCAAGAACTCGATCGCATGTTCACTCATACTGCTTTTCCCTGGCGGCTATGCCGGTTGGCAATCGTAAACGTCCGCACCCGGCAAAGGATGCATGCTCGCATTCGAACCGAGTCGGCTTCGCCCGGCAAGTCGATCTTGTACGAGGTCCGAAGAGCCGAAGGAAGGGAAGGGTTCAAGGAGCACGTTCTGATTGTTTGATAGAGTGGTACCGTTGGCTGGGATCGAACCAGCGACCTCCGGATCCACAATCCGGCGCTCTAACCATCTGAGCTACAACGGCACGTTCGCCTGAGCCAGATCGTGGTGAAAAATTCATTCTCCGAGATCCGCTCTGTCGTTCGGCGATGCGTCCAATACGGTCTATCAGAGACTAATTCAAGGCCTTTGATAAGGCAAAGCCGGTTCTGCCAACAGGCGCCGGTTTTCTGGGCAAAAGAAAAGGCCGGCGGGAGGAGGTGCCGGCCTTTTCCTGTTACGAGCCAGCGGGAGGAGGTGCTGGCTGGTCACCCCGGAGAGCAGAGGGAGGAGGTTCCACTCGCCGGGTATTCACTGGACAACTCTATCGCACATCTATTTGTCTGACGAAATGCGACGTTTTGATGCATCGTAGAGTTGTGCGCAATTATTAGGCGGCCTTGATGTCCTTCAGCGCCTTCTCGAAAGCGGTCTTGACCGGCTTGGAGACGTCTTCGGCAGCCTTGGAAGCAACAGCCTGGAAGTCCTTGGCCTGCTCGACGGTCGTCTCGACGCGCTTGCGCAGGAAGGCGGTCTGCAGCTCGACAACTTCCGACAGCGACTTGGCGCCGATCAGGGCTTCGAGGTGCGAGAAGCCGGCTTCGGCATTGGCGCGCAGAGCGGCGATGGTCTTGAGCGACAGGTCGCTGGAAACGGTCTTGGCGGTCTCGAAGGTCGATTCCAGAACTTTCTGGGTCTCTTCGGCGCCGGCCTTCAGCTTGGAGTAGGCTTCCTTCGACTGCTCAACACCCTTTTCGGCGAAAGCGCGGATCTGGTCGGTTGCCTTGGAAGCGTCGAAGCTCGGGAATTCAACGTTTTCGATGGTCTCAGCGGTCTTGGCCTTGGTCATTTTCCATCCTTTCGGGGGTAGCGGCTTTGACAAAAAGCCGTCTCGTTCATGTATGATGGCAATATAGCGGTTTTTTTGTGCGATGCAATATCTTTGTTGCAGTGCACCATAAATTTCTTCCCGTACGTTACCCGGGCATTGCCCAGGGCCGTTAACCAAGAGGCCAGAGATTCCCCCCGCTTCCCGCCATGGCTTGTGGACCTTCGCCGCGCGGGCTTTTATTAACAAAGCGTTAACTGCAAATTGCCCGCCTTGTAGGTTCGCCAAGAGGTTTCACCGAAAGGGTCCGCCAAGCGCATGCCTTCCGAGAACTACTCTTTCCTCGATGTCGCCGTGCTCGACGCGGTCCGCCAGCGCTTTGCTGCCGGCGACGCGATTGCGATTCTGTCGGCTGACCTCGAACAGGTGATCTGGGCCAACGGCCCGGGCGCGGCGGTGTTCGGCTATCCCGATATCGAGGCCATCATCGGCGCCTCGGCACAGTTGCCGCTGATCGCCAGACGGCAGATCATGGCGACCGCCGGCTTTCCGCAGATCGGCAGCGACCGCGCCATCACGGTGCGGCTGGCTACCGGCATGACCAGCCGCGCCGTCGGCTTCCTGGCCAGTGCGGTGACGATGCCGGACGGCGAAAGCGCCATCATGCTGGCGGTGCCGGCAGCGCAGACCGGCTCGCGCAGCGCTGCCGACATTGCAACCCGCGCCATCAGCGGCTTTAACGAAGACGGCCACTTCATCGCCTTTGTCGACGCCGCCGGCACTGTCGAGGCGGCTTCGGATGGTTTTGCCGCGCTCGCCATCCGGCCAGAGACGCTGGCGGCGCTTGTCGCCGATGTGGCGAGCCAGGACGACCGCATCGTCAAGCGGCTGGTCCCCGGCAGCGCGACCTCCTATCCGGCGGGCTTTGCCCGCCTGACCGATACCAGGCATCTGCTGGTGGTCATCGACGAGGATCAACTCGGAGAGGAAAATCCTGTCGGTGCGCTGGACGCCGAACCGGCTGCAGCGCAGGAGGACGTTGGCCCGACACAAGCCGCTGCGGAGAACACGGCAGCGGTCGATGCGGTGGCTGACCAATCCGTCGCGGTCAGCGATCAGGGCGCACCGCTCACGGCCGCACCTGACGTCGCCGAGACAATACCGGCTGCGACGGACGATGATGCTTCTCCGCCAACCGATGCAAAGGCAGGCGATCGCGAGCAGACGACCGGCCGCGAGCAGGCAGCGAACGACAGCACGCCGGCGCAACATGATCATTGGTACTTTCATGCCGGCGAGGAACCGCAGGCGAGCGAGCCGGACAGTCCAGCACAAGTCGAGCCGGAATCGGTTGTCTCGGCCGAGAATGCGCAGCCGGACAGCGCTGCTGCCGCCTCGCCCGCCCTGCCCTCCAATGTGGCCCTACCGGCTGCGCCCCCCGCCAAACGTGAGATTGACCGCTCGGCGCCGCCTCTGCGTTTCGTCTGGCGCACCGACGCCGAGGGCAAGTTCAGCGCGCTGTCGCCGGAATTTGCCGATATTGTCGGCAAGCCCGCCGCCGATGTGATCGGCCGCCGCTTCAAGGATGTTGCGACAATTTTCGGCCTTGATGCATCCGGCGAGATCGCCGGCCTGCTCGAACGGCGCGACACCTGGTCGGGCCGCTCGGTGCTGTGGCCGGTGGCCGGTACCGACCTGAAGATACCGGTCGATCTGGCCGCACTGCCCGTCTATGGCCGCAGCCGCGCCTTCGAAGGGTTTCGTGGTTTTGGCGTCGCCCGCGCCAGCGATGCGGTGGTCGATCCGGAGGCGATCGGCACGGCGCTGATCCCCAATGGCGCGCCACCGGCGGCAGCCGAGCCGGCCCCGGAAGAGACCGTGATGGAAGCCCCCAAGGCGACCGATCCGTTCGAGGGCGAAGTGCCGGCGCTGACCATCGTGCCGAAGCAGGAACGGCGTTTCGCCGACAAGGTCATCCGGCTCGCCGAGCATCGGCAGCCCGCCAACGATAAAGGCCTGTCGACGCTGGAGCGCAGCGCTTTCCGCGAGATCGGCGAGCGGCTGAAAAAGGACAATCCCCCACCGGAACAGCCGGAGACCACCAGGCAGGCCGAATCGGCCAAGCCGGATCAGGTAACGCCGGACCAGGCCAAGGGAGATCAGCCCAAGCCGGATCACACCGCAGCGGACCAGGCTGAAACGGCCGCGCCAGCCCAGCAACCCGCCAGGGCCTCGAGCCCGGACGAAGTCCCCCCGACTGCCGCAGCTGAACCATCGGCAACCGCACCCGAAAGCGAAACGGTTGAGGCCGAACCGCCGGAAAGCGATGCCGAGGACGAAAAGGACCTGGCGCGGCTCGACGGCGAGCAGCCGGGCGACGCCGTTGCGGACGGCGAAGCAAGCGAGGCAAAGGCGCCGACAGTCTCGCGCTCGCTGCTCGATTACGCCGATCCGGAACCGGGCTCCGTCACCGGCGAAAGTACCGAAGCGACGTCTTCCAACAGCGAACCGGCGCCAGCTTCCGAACCGGATGAGACGAAAGCGCAGGAAATCGTCGAGGTCGTAGAGCCACAGCCGGCTGTTGCCGAGGCGCCGGCCGATGCCGGCGAAGACGACAGCATGACTGCGGCTGATTTCCGCGATGCCGAGGACAATGAAGATTGGGCGCCGGCCGACCAGGCGACCGGTTCAGCCGTGAAGGATCAGGGCAAGGCCGGCGATGCGGACACAGCGCCGGCAGAGCCGCCGCGCCTGAAAGTGCCGCCGCTCAAACTTGAAGGGTTCATGCCTTCGGCGTTTTCAGCCGGAGACGAACACAAGGCCCCTGACACGTCGATTCTCGGCAAGCTGCCGGTGCCGCTGCTCATCCATTCCGGCGACGAGCTTCACTACGCCAATGAGGAATTCCTCGGCCTGACCGGATATGACACGCTCGACGATTTGAGCGATGCCGGCGGCCTCGACGCCTTGTTTGCCGATCCTTATTCCGAGACGGCCGACGAAAGCGACCACGCGCTGCGGCTGAAGGCGCGTGACGGGCAGGAATTTCCGATCGAAGCCATCTTGCGTTCGGTGCCGTGGCGCGCCGGCAAGGCGCTGATGCTGGTGGTGCGGCGCACCGGCGACGACGAGGCTCCGATGGTTGCGCATGTCGCGGCTGAAGAACAGACGCAGCCCGACGTTTCCGAACTCAAATCGCGCATTGCCGAAATGCGCACCATCATCGACACCGCGACCGATGGCGTGGTGCTGATCGGCCGCGACGGCGATATCCGCTCGATCAGCCGCCCGGCCGAGGCGCTGTTCGGCTTCGACAGCGACGAGGTGACCGGCAAGCCGTTCGCCTCGCTGTTTGCCATCGAAAGCCAGCGCGCGGCGCGCGACTATCTCAACGGCCTGTCCGAGCCCGGCGTGGCGAGCGTGATGAACGATGGTCGTGAGGTGATCGGGCGTGAGGCGCAAGGGCGTTTCATCCCGCTGTTCATGACCATCGGCCGGCTGCCCAACGACAGCGGTTTCTGTGCCGTGGTGCGTGACATCACGCAGTGGAAGCGGGCCGAGGAGGATTTGACCCAAGCGCGCGCTGTGGCCGAACGCGCCTCCTCGCACAAGACCGATTTCCTCGCCCGCATCAGCCACGAGATCCGCACGCCGCTCAACGCCATTATCGGCTTTTCCGAGCTGATGGTGGACGAGAAGTTCGGGCCGGTGGCCAATGACCGCTACCGCGACTATCTGCGCGACATCAACCGCTCGGGCAACCACGTGCTCGATCTCGTCAACGACCTGCTCGACATCTCCAAGATCGAGGCCGGCCAGCAGGAAATGGACTACGAGGCGGTGTCGCTCAACGACACGCTGGGCGAGACCGTGGCGATGATGCAGCCGCAGGCCAATCGCGAGCGCGTCATCATTCGCTCCAGCTTCGCCTCGCGGCTGCCGGAAGTGGTCGCCGACCTCAGAAGCGTGCGCCAGATCGCGCTCAACATCCTGTCCAACGCCATCCGCTACACGCAGGCCGGCGGCCAGGTGATCGTGTCGACCGCCTATGAAACCTCCGGCGACGTCGTCATGCGGGTGCGCGACACCGGCATCGGCATGAGCCATGCCGAGATCGAGCAGGCGCTGAAGCCGTTCAAGCAGATCAACGCGCTGAAGCGCGGACGCGGCGACGGCACCGGTCTCGGCCTGCCGCTGACCAAGGCGATGGTGGAAGCCAACCGCGCCCGCTTCACCATCACCTCGACCCCGGGCGAAGGGACGCTGGTCGAAGTCGCCTTCCCGTCGACGCGGGTGCTGGCCGAATAGGGCCTGGCCTTTCGGAACAGACCATCCTGAACCGGCACAAAGAAAAGGCGTCCAACAGGACGCCTTAGTGGAATTTTGCTGTCACAACGGGGCTTGAGCGAATCTGATCCTCAGGGGACGAGGAACGGGATTTCTCCCTCAAGTTACGTGCGACTATCGACGCCGGGCCTTAACAAGTCCTTACCGGCTGCTCAAAAAATTTACGAATGTGTACCACTCGTGAAATCTAGGTAAATTCGACCAACATATCTCGTTAACCATGCCGGCGGCGTCACTCAGCCAGTTGCGGCAGGTTCCTGAACAGCTCCAGCGCCTCGGGGTTGGCGAGCGCCTCCTTGTTCTTGACGGCGCGGCCATGCACGACGTCGCGCACCGCAAGCTCGGTGATCTTGCCTGATTTGGTGCGCGGAATGTCGGTGACGGCAACGATCTTTGCCGGCACGTGACGCGGGCTGGCGCCGGTGCGGATCTTCGCCCGGATGCGCTTTTCCAAATCCTCGTCCAGCGTCACCCCTGCGGCAAGCCGCACAAACAGCACGACGCGCACGTCATTGTCGAAATCCTGGCCGATGCACAGTGCTTCCAGGATTTCCGGCATCTGTTCGACCTGGTTGTAGATCTCCGCCGTGCCGATGCGCACGCCGCCCGGATTGAGCGTCGCGTCGGAGCGGCCGTGGATGATCATGCCGCCATGCGCCGTCCATTCGGCGAAATCGCCATGGCACCAGACATTGTCGAAGCGCTCGAAATAGGCGGCCTGGTATTTCTTGCCCTCGGGGTCGTTCCAGAAACCGATCGGCATCGACGGAAACGCTTTTGTGCAGACCAGTTCGCCCTTCTCACCGCCGATCGGCTTGCCGTCATCATCCCAGACATCGACGGCAAGGCCGAGGCCGGGTCCCTGGATCTCGCCGGTCCAGACAGCTTGCGTCGGCACGCCGAGCACGAAGCAGGAAACGATGTCGGTCCCGCCGGAGACCGAGGCCAGGTGCACGTCGCTCTTGATGCCGTCATAGACGAAGCGAAAGTCCTCCGGCGACAGCGGTGAGCCAGTCGAGGAGATGCTGCGCACGGTGGACAGATCATGGCTGCGGATTGGCTTGAGGCCGGCCTTGCGCACGGAATCGATGAACTTGGCCGAGGTGCCGAAGAAGGTCATCTTCTCGGCATCGGCGAAGCTGAACAGCACATTGCCGTCGGGGTAGAAGGGCGAGCCGTCATAGAGCAGCAGTGTCGCGCCCGAAGCCAGGCCCGAAACCAGCCAGTTCCACATCATCCAGCCGCAGGTGGTAAAATAGAAGAAGCGGTCGCCGTCGACCAGCCCGGCATGCAATCGGTGTTCCTTGACATGCTGGATCAGCGTTCCGCCGGCCGAATGCACGATGCATTTGGGAATGCCGGTGGTTCCGGACGAAAACAGGATGTAGAGCGGATGCGAAAATGGTAGCTGCTCGAATGTGAGGGCTTTGGCGGCAAAGGGTGACAACGCCTCTTCCAGCGCCACCGCCTTGTCGATAATCGCGGCGATATCACGCGACGTACCGAGATAGTCGACGATCAGGACCTTGCCGACGGTTTCGAGCTTCGCTGCAACCGTAGCGATCTTGTCGGCGACCTCGATTGCCTTGCCATTGTACCAGTAGCCGTCCGGCGCGATGAAGACGACCGGTTCGATCTGGCCGAAACGGTCGAGCACGCCCTGTTCGCCGAAATCAGGAGAGCACGACGACCAGACCGCGCCGATCGAGGCAGCCGCCAGCATGGCAGCGACGGTTTCCGGCATGTTGGGCATCATCGCCGCGATGCGGTCGCCCTTCTTCACCTTGAGCGACAAGAAAAGCTGCTGAAAGCGCGAGGTCAGCTGGTGCAGTTCGGTCCACGACAGCCGCCGCTCGATCTTGTCCTCGCCGCGAAAGACGATTGCCGCACCGGAACCGGTCTTTTTCAGCAGGTTCTCGGCGAAATTCAGCATCGCATCGGGGAAGAAGGCAGCGCCGGGCATGTTGTCGCCGTCGGCCAGCAGGCGCTCGCCCTTGTCACCGACAATGCCGCAAAAGTCCCACAGCAGGCTCCAGAAGCCCTCGCGATCCTCAACCGACCAGCGGTGCAGTTCGGCGTAAGAGGCCAATGCGGCCCCAGCTTTCGTCTCCGCAGCCTTCATGAAGGCGGTCAAGGGTGCTGCGTCAATCTGGTCTTGCGTCGGGGTCCAGAGCGGTGCTTCGGCAGCCATGATCGATCCTCCTTGAAGCCGGTCGCGTCGCAAGACTGATATGCTTGTTTTTATGCATGTCGTTGTCCCGGAACCGCTGCACACTTCCGGGCGACATGCTTTAGCCCCAGCTTTACAGGCGCCGCTGTCCCAAAAACGCCGCGCCTCGTAGCAGGCTGAAGCTGCATCGCTTATGCCTATCGCCATGCAGCAGAGCAAGATTTTGTTCGACCGAATGCGGCCAGGTGTGCGCAATTGCCATCGCCGGGCCATAAAGACTTGAAATGCGTCAGCGCTGGGTTACACCCGTCGGGCGATTTTTGTCGGAATGAAAGCATACGGGGCGATATGCCATCACCTTTGATCCGGCGCGGAGTATGGGCGATCGGCGTTGCCGTGCTCGTCATCGCGCTGGTCGTCGCCGCTCTGCCGCTGATTGCCTCGACCCGGATCGTGCGCGACCGCATCGCCTGGGAGATGAGCGCGTGGAGCGGTTTCAGGGTCACCATTGACGGTTCGCCGCGCATCGAGGTGTGGCCGAAGTTCCGCGCCATATTGAGCGACGTCACGCTGTCGCAGTGGACCGAGACCGACGCGCCGCCTGTGATCGAAGCCGAGCGGGTCGAGGTCGACCTGTCGGCCATGGCGGCGCTACAGGGCGATGTGGTGTTTTCGACGGCGCGGCTGGTGCGGCCGACAATCCGGGTTCAGCGCACCGCAAACGGCATGTTCCTGCCCGCCATACCGACGGGAGGACGCATCACACGCTCGATCGACACGGCGCGCGGCGTGGTCGGTGCCGATCCGACCAAGCCCGATCTGAGCAAGCTGCCGGCCGATCCGTTCGGCACCGTGGAATTCAGGGACGGCCGCATGGTCGCCTCCATCGGCGGCAAGGACGTCGAATTGCTGACCAGCCTGTCCGGCCAAGCGAGCTGGGCGGCCATGAACAGCAACGCGACCTTGTCGGCGACCGGCATCTGGCGTGGCGAAAGCGTCACCGTCGATGCCGCCTCGCCCAATCCGCTGGTGCTGTTTGCCGGCGGTGCCGCACCCATCACGTTTTCGTTCAAGGCAGCCCCCGCCAGCTTCTCGTTCGACGGCACGGCCGGCATGTCGCAGAATGCCTATTTCGACGGTCAGGCAAAATTCGCCGCGCCATCGCTGCGGCGGGTGCTGGAATGGTCGCAGGCCGGTATTGCCCCCGGTACGGCGATCGGTTCCGTCTCGATTTCGAGCAAGATCACGGCGACGGCCGGCCGCGTCAAATTCGAAAACACCGCAGTGGCGCTGGACAACAATCCGGGAATGGGGGCGCTCGATTTCTCGTTCGGCGACGCCTTGCCGGTGATTTCCGGCACGCTCGCCTTCGATACGCTCGATCTCAGGTCGCTGTTCTCGGCCTTCACGCCGCTGGCGCCCACCGGTGAAACCGGCCCCGGCGAAGTCGACACCAGCTTTGCCGACCGCGTCAACCTCGATCTGAGGCTATCGGCGGCGCATGCCTCGGCCGGCGCGGTCCAGCTTGCCGACGTCGCAGCCACGGCGCAGGTGAAGAACGGGCTTGCCGTCTTCGATATCTCCGATGCGTCGGCCTTTGGCGGTAACGTCCAGAGCAGCCTGCGTTTCGACCGCAAGCCGGAGGGTTCGCAAGTCGAGATCCGGCTGCTCGCCTCCGACATTGACGGCGCGGCTTTCGGCACGGCTGCCGGCATGACGCGACTGGTGCCGGCCAGCACAGGCACGGTCTCGGTTATCCTCAAAGGGCCGGGGAAATCCTGGGACTCGATCTTCGAGAACGCCGACGGCTCGGTCTCGGCGACGTTCGGGCCGGGCGCGCTGAGCGGGCTCAATTTGCCGGCGTTTCTGAAGCACACCGAACAGGGCGGCTTCTTTGCCCTTGACGATGTCTCGGACGGAACGCTGCCGATCGACGGCGCCGAGCTCAAGGCCACCATCTCGAAGGGCGTGGCAAGGCTGGACAAGGCCGAGGCCAATTCTGCGAAATACAAGATCTGGCTGTCCGGCATCGCGTCATACGGCGGACGCGGGCTGGCGCTATCGGGCGGTGTTATCCAGGCCGACCCGGCGGCAGCGCCCACCAATGGTCAGCAAGGCCCCAACCAGTCGTCATTCTTCGTCGGCGGCAACTGGAGCACGCCGTTCATCTCGCCGATCAGCCGCGGCATTTCGGGCGAATAGACAGCCCCTGCGCGGCCGAAAGGTGGCCGTGTTTGCCGAAGCTGCTTTGCCCCATCAGCCGCGCTGCGCGGCCTGTTCGTCGAGCTGACGCTGCACCTCACGCCGCTTGTTGGCGACCGAGGCAATGATGACGCCGACGGCAACCACGGCGATCAGGATGGTGCAGGCAGCATTGATCTCCGGCGTCACGCCGAGACGAACCTGGCTGTAGATCTTCATCGGCAGCGTGGTGGCGCCGGGGCCTGAGGTGAAGGACGCGATCACCAGATCGTCGAGCGAGAGTGTAAAGGCCAGCATCCAGCCGGACACGATCGCCGGCATGATGACCGGTAGCGTGATCTGGAAGAACGTCTTCACCGGCGTTGCGCCGAGATCCAACGCGGCCTCTTCCAGCGACCGGTCGAACGAGACCAGGCGCGACTGCACGACGACGGCCACGAAGCACATGGTCAGCGTGATGTGGGCAAGCGTGACGGTGAGGAAGCCGCGGTCGAGACCGACGGCGACGAAGAGCAAAAGCAGCGACAGCCCGGTGATGACTTCAGGCATGACCAGCGGCGCAAACACCATGCCTGAAAACAGGATGCGCCCGCGGAAGCGGGTGTAGCGGGTCAAGGTCAGTGCCGCGAGCGTGCCGAGTACGGTCGCTACCGTCGCCGAAATGACACCGACACGCGCGGTCACCCAGGTGGCGTCCATCAGGCCCTGATTGTGGAACAGCGAGACATACCATTTGGTCGAGAAGCCGCCCCAGACGGTGACCAGCTTCGATTCGTTGAAAGAGAAGACGATAAGCAGCACGATCGGCAGATAGAGGAAGGCAAAGCCCAGCACGACCGAGGTGACGTTGAAGCGACTCCAGGTGGGGTTCATTTGTCCTGCTCCTGGGCGCGTGCCTGAGCCTGCTGGAACAGCATGATCGGCACGATCAAGAGCAGCAGCAGGATGACAGCGACGGCCGACGACACCGGCCAGTCACGATTGGCGAAGAATTCATTCCACAAGGTCTTGCCGATCATCAGCGTCTGCGAGCCGCCGAGCAGGTCGGGAATGACGAACTCGCCGACGGCCGGGATGAACACCAGCAAACAGCCGGCGATGACGCCGGGCAGCGACAGCGGGAAGGTGATCTTCCAGAAGGCGGCGGTTGGTGGACAGCCGAGATCCTTGGCCGCCTCGATCAGCGAGTAGTCCATCTTTTCCAGCGAGGAATAGAGCGGCAGCACCATGAATGGCAGGTAGGAATAGACGATGCCTATGAAGATCGCCGTGTAGGTGTTGAGGATGATCAGCGGCTGATTGATGATGTGCAGCGACAGCAGCAGCTGGTTGAGCAGCCCCTCGGGCTTGAGGATGCCGATCCAGGCGTAGACGCGGATCAGGAACGAGGTCCAGAACGGCAGGATTACCAACATCAGCAAGGTCGGGCGGATCGTCGCCGGCGCGCGCGCCATGCCGTAGGCGATGGGGAAGCCGACGAGCAAGGTCAGGATCGTCGAAACTGCCGCGATGATGACGCTGGTCACATAGGCTTTGAAGTAAAGCGCGTCCTGCGTCAGCCAGACATAATTGTCGAAGCTGAGTTCGCGGAAGCCGGCGAAGAAGCCGGAAATGCCGTCCGTGAAGTCGAGCACCGGCGTGTAGGGCGGCATGGCGATCGCCGACTGCGACAGCGAAATCTTGAAGACGATGATGAACGGGATGAAGAAGAAGAACAGCAGCCAGAGATAGGGAACGATGATGACGAGACGGCTGACGAAGCCGGCGCCGAGCCGCGTCAGCCATGGTTTGGCCGCGGTCGATGGACCAGCGTCGGTGATGGCGATGTTGGACATGGCCGCCCCCTACCTTGTCAGCACGACGCCGGCGTCCGGCCGGAAGGAGACCCAGGCGCGGTCGTTCCAGGTCAACGGATCCTCGGTGACGCGCGCCGCGTTGAGCGCGCTTGCCCTGATGATCTGCCCGTCATCCAGCCTGATGTGGTAGACGGTCATGTCGCCGAGATAGGCGACGTCGTAGACTTCGCCCTCAAGCGCATTGACGGCGTCCGTCGGCTTCTTCGACGACACCTTGATCTTCTCCGGCCTGATGGCGAAGACGATGTCGGAACCCGCCGCTGTATTTGTGCTGTTTTCGACGACGATCTGGGCGCCTGTCGCGCCGGTGATGCGCGTGGTGTTTGCCGCGCGCTCGGCGACCTTGCCTTCGAACATATTCACATTGCCGACGAAGTGGGCGACGAAGCGTGACGTCGGGGCTTCATAGACTTCCGCCGGCGTCGCCACTTGCATGACCTCGCCCTTGTCGATGATGGCGATGCGGTCGGCCATGGTCATCGCCTCTTCCTGGTCGTGGGTGACGACAACAAAAGTCAGGCCGAGATTTTGCTGCAGGTCCATCAGCTCGAACTGCGTTTCCTCGCGCAGCTTCTTGTCGAGCGCGCCGAGCGGCTCGTCGAGCAGCAACACTTTCGGCCGCTTGGCAACCGAGCGGGCGAGCGCGACGCGCTGGCGCTGGCCGCCGGACAGTTGGTGCGGCTTGCGCTTGGCGAACTGCTCAAGCTTGACCAGCTTCAGCATCTCGGCGACACGCTTTTCGATATCCGGCGCCGGCATGCCTTCCTGCTTGAGGCCGAAGGCAATGTTCTTTTCCACGCTCATATGCGGGAACAGCGCATAGGACTGGAACATCATGTTGACCGGGCGGCGATAGGGCGGAATGCCGCGCAGATCCTGACCGTCGAGAAGGATGCGGCCGGCGGTTGGCTCCTCGAAGCCGGCAAGCATCCGCAGCAGCGTCGACTTTCCGCAGCCCGACGCGCCAAGCAGGGCGAAGAACTCGCGTTCGAAAATGGTCAGCGACAGATTGTTGACGGCGGTGAAGTCACCGAACTTCTTGGTGACGTTCTCGAATTGAATGTACGGCTTGGCGTTCGGGTCGTTCCATGGCGCGAAATCCCTGCGGATGCTGCCAAGCGATTTCATGTCCCACTCCGTCGTGTTTTTTTGCTTCTTGCCCCAGAAGAATGGCCCCGGCAGGTGACTGCCGGGGCCATGTCGCATTGCTTACTGGCCAGTGACGATCTTGGTCCAGCTGCGCGTGATCAGACGCTGCGTCTTGGGATCGTAGGGCTGGACCGTATAGAGTTTTTTCAAGGTCTCGGCGTCCGGATAGACCGCCGGATCATCCAGCAGCGCCTTGTCGACGAACTGCTGCGAAGCCTTGTTGCCGTTGGCGTACAGCACATAGTTGGACGACTTGGCGATCACTTCCGGCTTCATCATGTAGTTGAGGAATTCGAGTGCCTCGGCGACATGCGGCGCATCGGCGGGGATCGCCATCTGGTCGAACCACATCTGCGCGCCTTCCTTGGGTACGGAATAGCCGATCTCGACCCCTTGCTTGGCCTCCACGGCGCGGTTGCGCGCCTGGAAGACGTCACCCGACCAGCCGACCGCCAGGCAGATATCGCCATTGGCGAGCGCGTTGATGTATTCGGACGAATGGAATTTGCGGATATATGGCCGCACCTTCAGCAAGGTTTCCTCGGCCTTGGCGATGTCGTCGGGCGAGGTGCTGTTGGGGTCGAGGCCGAGATATTTCAGTGCCGCCGGGATGATGTCGGCCGGCGAGTCCAGCACATAGACGCCGCAGTCCTTCAACTTGGCCAGGCTGTCGGGATTGAAGAACACATCCCAGCTGTCGATCTTGTCGGTGCCGAGTGCTGCCTGCACTTTCTTGAGGTTGTAGCCGATGCCGACGGTGCCCCACATGTAGTTGACCGAATATTCATTGCCCGGATCGTATTTGGCGGTCCGCTCCAGAACCGTGTCCCACATGTTGGAGATGTTCGGCAGCTTCGACTTGTCGAGCTTCTGGAACACACCGGCCTGGATCTGGCGCGCCAGGAAGTTGCCGCTGGGCACGACGACGTCATAGCCGCTGCCGCCGGCAAGCAGCTTGGTCTCGAGGATCTCGTTGGAATCGAAGGTGTCGTAGACCACCTTGATGCCGGTTTCCTTGGTGAAGTCCTCGATGATCGAGCTGTCGATATAATCCGACCAGTTGAAGACATTGACGACGCGGTCCTCGGCATGGCCACCGACGGTAAAAAGCGTCAGAAATGCCGAGGTTGCCGAAAGCCAGAGCGCTTTGCGGATCATGCTGTTCTCCTTTGATGAGTGTTCCTTCGCCAATTCGTCGCTGTCCCAGCGCGATTGGGCATTTGCTTCAGAGTATTGAGCTTTCCAGGCAGCCACAAGCGCCAACTGCCGGCGCCATGCGGGCGGTTCGACGAGCGACGGATGATGGCTCTGTGTGCCCGCCTGGCGGGTACGCCGACGCCGTCAGAGGCTTTCGCCGTGGCGCGGGCAGGGATACGACGCTGTGATCCGGTCTTGGTCCGACCGGCGGGGACACTTGGCAAGATAAGCCTGTCTTGTTGTTGCCGTGGCTCCAGCCTGCCCGCGCGGCAGCAACGTTGTCAATGGCCCACCTCGCGCTTTGGGGCGCGCGGCTCCGTCAATTAGGGCAAAGGCAGGTCAATTGGGGGAAGGCAGGCCGGTGACGCCGGGCCGCGCCGGCCGCGCCTGGCGCTTGAATTCGAGCCCGATATGGACAAGCAGCGCGGCAACCACCACCGCGCCGCCGATGATGGTGCGAACCGAGGGCACCTCGGCATGGACGAGCCAGACCCAGATCGGGCCGAGGATCGGCTCGAAGGTGCCGAGCAGTGCCGCGATGGCCGCCGGGACCAGCCGGGCGCCGGTGGCGAAGAAGGCAAGGCCAAGACCGAGATTGACGACGCCGAAGGCAAACAGGAAAGCCATGTCGTGGCTGGAAACGGCGAACTGCGTGGCTTGCGATGCGGCGAACGCCGCTGCCAGCATCGTGCCTAGGCAGGTCGCCGGCGTCATGCGGACATGGGCGAAGCGCCGGGTGATGACGGTGGCAACCGAGAACATGACGGCGATCAGCAGCGCCAGGCCGTCGCCGATAGGCGATACGGCGCCGTCGAGCGATTCCGACACCATGATGGCGACGCCGGCGATGACGGCGGCAATCGCCACCCAGGTCGCGACGGCGACGCGTTCGCGAAACAGCATCCAGGCCAGCAATGCCGCCAGCAGCGGAACGCCGGCCTGCATCAACAGGATGTTGGCGACGGTGGTGTAGGCGAGCGCGACAACGAAGCACGTCGAGGCGGTGGCGAAGCACACGGCCACGGCAAGGCCGGGCAGGCCCATATCGCGAAACAACCATAGCATGCCGCGCCAGCCGTCGCGCCAGGCCATGAAGCAGATCAGGAACGCAGCCGCCCACACCGAGCGCCAGAACACCACCGTCCAGCTGTCAGCGGTGTCGATGAAACGGGCAATGGTGCCGCCAAAACTCCACATCAGCGCCGACAGGAACACCAGCAGGAAGCCGACGCGCTCCTCGCGCGGCGAGACGATCTGCGGAACGGCGATCGGCGATGATGTCGTATCGATCATGGGGTGCGACTGTCGGCTATCTCGGGACGGCATGATGCACAAAGGACGACAGAAACGTGCCGCATTCGCCTAGCGCAAAGGCAACAGTCGGACGTGATCCAGCCAGGCATTCCCTTTGGCGCACCGCCTGCCAGCCGGCGGCATGCGAACGACCGGGAAGTCTATGACGTGGTCTTGTTGCCGCGGATGAAGCGCCAGAGACCGGCCAGCGGAACCAGCAGCAGAATGCCGAACTTCTTCAGGGCGATGAGCGCCACCGCAATGAGCCCAGCCTTTGCCGCCAGTTTTCCGGCGATGAGGCCGCCAATGCCGACAGCGGCGACCGTGTCGGTGCCGGGCAGGAAATCGGTGTATTTCTTGCCGGTGCTGAAGTCCGCCACGCCCAGCACTTCATCCAGGCTCTGCTTGATCTCCGGCAATTGTTCCACCGTGGCGATGTAGCTCATTACGAAGACGCCTTCCCGGCCGAGGAACCGGACGTCGTAATTGAGTGTGTGGACAGTGTCGTCTCCGAATTGCAGTTCCTTCGCCCAATGCAGCCGCTTGTGGACGAAATCATAGACCGGCGGCGAAGCCCAGCCGATCAGCTTGATCGGGGGAAAGCCGTCCTTCACCCGCTGATCATTGGCCGACAATGTGTCCGCCTGCATGTTGCTCAGCAGTTCGGTGTAGTCGATGGACGCGGCGTCGGCGTCATCGACATGGCCGATCTTTTCCCAGCGCAGCTCGATGCCCCAACCGTTGCCGGCGATGGGTTCATACTTGACCGGAAAGATCATGCCGAGGGCCTCGGACGCGGTATTAGGCGGGTTGCCCCAAGCCTCGGTCAGGACGGACGTCGCGTCCTTCTTGTCCAGAAAATAGAACTTGTCCTTGAGGTCGAGATGAATGCCTTCGGGAAGGTCGACCGCGCCGGTCTTCGGGTCGATCTTGTCCAGGAATGCCTTGCCGTCGTCACTATACTGTTGATAGCCCTTGAAGAATTCAGAGGATTTTTCCGCCAGAGCAGGCCCTGCCGAAAGGGCAAGCGCCACGCCAAGCCACAAAGCTTTCCTGTTCATCCTTGAATCCCCCCGGCTGACACGCAGCTTGCCCTTCGAATACCGCAGCGCCGATGCTTAATCAATATTTGGTTCGGCGATGGTTCGGGCCGCACTCTATTGATCAGCGAAATTAAGGAGCACCGACCTTGCGGGCCGGTGAGACCTGGAACGCTACTGGAAATCGAAGGCGCTCAGACCCGTCACCATCTCGTCGAGGCCGAGCGGACGGGTCACCGGCGGCTCGGCGCGCGCAAGGCAGCCGATGCGCTCGCATAACCGGCAGGCCGGACCGACCGGCGTGGCGGCGCCCTGTCCGGCCTTTGCCGACAGCCCGGCGCCATAGACGATCTCGTCGCGAAAACCGATATCGCAGCCCAACAGCAGCGCGGTACGGCGCGGACGCTCGGAGAACGAGCCCTGCGGCCCCTCGAGCGTGCGGGCGATGCAGAGGAATTCGGCGCCGTCAGGCATTTCGACCGCCTCGACCAGGATCTGGCCAGGCAGTGCGAAGGCGGCATGGACAGGCAGCTTCGGACAGCCGCCGCCAAAACGGTTCTGCGGAAAGCCCTGGCCGCCCGCCTTGCGGAAGCGGTTGCCGGCGTTGTCGACCTCGAGCATGAAGAACGGCACGCCGGACAAGCCGGGACGCTGCAGCATGGTCAGGCGGTTTGCCGCCTGTTCGAAAGAGACACCGAAACGCGAACGCAGCACATCGATGTCGTAGCGTGCCCGAACTGCGGCTGCGTGGAAGGCCTGGTAGGGCATCATCAACGCATGGGCGGCGTAGCGGCCGAGTTCGAAGCGAGCGAGCCGGCGGGCTTCATCTGTGCCGAGCTTCAACGCCTGGATTTCGCCGGCGACAGCGACCGTCATGCGGATAAGGCAGGCCTCCATGGCGACTTCGCGCAACTGGTCGAAGGGCGACAGCCGCTCCGACAGGAACAGACGCTGCGAATGGCGGTCATAGCGGCGGCGCCAGTTCGGCATGGTGGCGACCGGCAGCACCTTGACGACGATGCCGTATTCGCGCTTCAGCCACGCTTTCAGCGCGCCGAACAGATCATCGCCTGGGTCGAGCACCGAGGTGAAGGCCTCGGCCTCTTCCTCGAGTGCTGCAAAATGGTTCGGCCGGTGCTCGAAAATTTCGTGCACCTCGTCGATCGGCAGCCGTGCGCCAGAAAGTGCCGTGGCTCGGCCCTCACGCGCCAGAAGCTCGTTGAGGTCGGACAGCCGCTCGGCCTGCTCGCGATAGGCGCGAAATAGCTTTATCATCGCGGCCGACGCGTTGGGCGCCGCCTCCGCGAGCTCGATCAGCTCCTGGTCGCCAGGCAATTCACCGGCAAGCAGCGGATCGCCGAACACTTCCTTCAAGGCCGAGATCGATCCCCTCGCCTCGCCCTGCAATTCGTGCGGGTCGACCTTGTAGACCGAGGCCAGTTTCAGGATCAGTTGCACCGTCAGCGGCCGCTGGTTGCGCTCGATCAAATTGAGATAGGACGGCGAAATGCCGAGCCCCTCGGCCATCGCCGTCTGGGTCAGGCTCTTGGCGATGCGGATACGGCGGATGCGCGGCCCGGCGAAGATCTTCTGGTCGGCCATCGGCTGTCCTTGACAAGAATTTACATGACTTGTGCGCGGCTAGAGCGCATCCGGTTTTTACAATCATGACAAATTTACAGCGCTTGCCAGTCAAATACAACACAGGTTTTCTCTTATTTATGACCGGAAACGAAGGTTTTTCTCGCTCTCTTTGCGGCGCAATGTAAATGATGTCACACACCGACGACGCAAATTTCCGATGGCGCGGCGTTGCAAGGCACAAGCATCTATTGATCTGGAGTGACCAATGACTGATTTTTACAACCTCGTCCCATCCGCGCCCGAAGGCCGCTTCGACGGCATCGAACGGCCCTACTCGCCGGACGATGTGAAGCGACTGCGCGGCTCGGTCCAGATCCGCCAGAGCCTTGCCGAAATGGGCGCCAACCGGCTGTGGAAGCTCATCCATGAGGAAGACTTCGTCAACGCACTCGGCGCCATGTCCGGCAACCAGGCGATGCAGCAGGTGCGCGCCGGGCTGAAGGCGATCTATCTCTCGGGCTGGCAGGTCGCCGCGGACGCCAACACCGCGTCGGCCATGTATCCGGACCAATCGCTTTACCCCGCCAATGCGGCGCCGGAACTGGTCAAGCGGATTAACCGCACGCTTCAGCGCGCCGACCAGATCGAGACCTCGGAAGGCAACGGCCTGTCGGTCGATACCTGGTTCGCGCCGATCGTCGCCGATGCGGAAGCCGGTTTCGGCGGACCGCTCAACGCCTTCGAGATCATGAAGGCGTTCATCGAGGCGGGCGCGGCCGGCGTTCACTATGAGGACCAGCTGGCTTCGGAGAAGAAGTGCGGCCATCTCGGCGGCAAGGTGCTGATCCCGACCGCGGCGCATATCCGCAACCTCAATGCGGCGCGCCTGGCGGCCGACGTGATGGGCACGCCGACGCTGGTGGTGGCGCGCACCGACGCCGAAGCGGCAAAGCTTTTGACCTCCGACATCGACGAGCGCGACCAGCCCTTCGTCGACTATGATGCCGGCCGCACGGTGGAAGGTTTCTACCAGGTCAGAAACGGCATCGAGCCGTGCATCGCGCGCGCCGTTGCCTACGCACCGCACGCCGACCTGATCTGGTGCGAGACCTCGAAGCCCGATCTGGCGCAGGCCAAGAAGTTCGCCGAGGGCGTGCGCAGGCATCACCCCGGCAAGCTGCTCGCCTATAATTGCTCGCCGTCGTTCAACTGGAAGAAAAATCTCGACGACGCCACGATCGCCAAGTTCCAGCGCGAACTCGGCGCCATGGGCTACAAGTTCCAGTTCATCACGCTGGCCGGTTTCCACCAGCTCAACTTCGGCATGTTCGAGTTGGCGCGCGGCTACAAGGCGCGGCAGATGGCGGCCTATTCCGAGTTGCAGGAAGCCGAGTTCGCGGCCGAAGTCCACGGCTACACCGCGACCAAGCACCAGCGCGAGGTCGGCACCGGCTATTTCGACGCTGTGTCGATGGCAATCAGCGGCGGCCAGTCCTCGACAACCGCCATGCATGAATCGACCGAGCACGCGCAGTTCAAGCCGGCAGCGGAATAACAGAAAACAACCAGAGGAAACGCCCAACAGGGCAAGGGACATAGGAGAAGAAAAATGGCATCGATAAGCCGCGTCAAGGAACGTGCAGAAGAGCAGTCCACCACGATGAGCGTCGACCAGCAGGCGACCATCCGCATGCTGGCCAACGACCTGCACAGGCTCAATCAATCGGTGATGAAGGCAGTCGAGGCGGGCGTCTCAGTGGAACTGGTGCGCTCGGCCCGGCATCATGGCGGCGACGGCAATTGGGGCGACCTGCTGATCCCGGTGATCGTCACGCAGCAGAGCCACGGATGATCTTCCCTTACGGCAGCTTTGTGCTTGCGGAACCTTCGAGCCGGGCCGTGCACTGGCTGATTTCGACGTCACCCGCGCGTTTTCAGCGCGGGTGACTTTCGCTTCTGCGCACGCACTTAACTACAGTTCGAAAACAGACCTTTGTTTTGAAGTTTAATATTTCCGACTATATTTCCCTGGGCCGCCATTTCAGCTTGACATGGCGCGCGATCTCGCGCCAATTGTGTCTCGTATTTCAACCCTGCATTGAAGCAGCGCCGAGTATCCGCCCCGCCCATGTGCCCTGTGAATCGCGATACCGACACCCCCAAACATCTGAATTCGAAAAGCAGGGACGCGAACTCCGAGATATCAACGGATTTCTCCCAAGTGCTGGTGGTCGGTAAATCGCCGATCAACCGGGTGGTGGTGTCGAAGATCGTTGAGAAGTCCGGGCTGAAGCCGATTTCCGAGTCGCCAGAGATGGCAACCAAGGCATTGCGAACCCTCATTCCAGGCGCGGTCGTTCTCGACGGCGGCGCCGACAACAAGGACTGCGATGCGCTGATGTCGGCCATCGATGCTTTGCGTCGGGCATCGGGGCGATCGCTGCCCTCGGTGATCCTGCTCTCAACCAAGACCGGCACGCCCGAAAGCCTCGGCCTATCCAGCGTCATCGATGTGGTGGTGACCAAGCCGATCACCACCGAAAGACTGCAGCCGGTGATCGACCGGCTGATCGGCCTCGGTCGCGGCTGACCGAACTCCGGCCCAACCCGCCCGAAACGCGTGCGGGGCGGTCAACCTGCCTTGTCGATGCTTTCGATCAAAGCCGGCAGTTCACCAAGATCGGCAATCGAGCGGAAGCGGGGAGCTGCGACCGGCGGCTCGACGTGCTCCAGCACCCAAGTCAGTTCGTGCGGCACGTGGACGCCCCAGCTGCCGGCCTCGATGGCCGGCACTACGTCGGACTTCAGCGAATTGCCAACCATCATGCTGTCCTGCGGGCTGCCGTGGCGGCCAAAGATCCTGGCATAGGTGGCGGCGCTCTTGTCACTGACGATCTCGACGGCATCGAACAGATCACCGAGACCGGAGGCCGCCAGCTTGCGTTCCTGGTCGAACAGATCGCCCTTGGTGATCAGCACCAGATGATAGGCGCCGGCGAGCCGTTCCACGGTCTCGCGCGCATGCGGCAGCGGCTCGACCGGATGGCCGAGCATGTCGCGTCCGGCGGCCAGGATTTCGGCGATGGTCGAGGCCGGCACATGGCCCTCGGTCACCTCGATCGCCGTCTCGATCATCGACAAGGTAAATCCCTTGATGCCGAAGCCATAGACGGCAAGGTTGCGCTTTTCGGCTTCGAGCAGCCGCGCCGAAATATGCTCGGCTTCGCCATGATCGGCGAGCAGTGCCGCAAAGCGCTTCTCGGTCAGGCGGAAGAACTGTTCGTTCTGCCACAGCGTGTCGTCGGCGTCGAAGCCGATAGTGGTCAGATGTTTGCGAGGCTGCATGGTCGACTGCCCGTTTGCGTGAATGTCGTGATGTAGACGTTGTCGCCGGGCACTGCTAGCTAAGGCAAGGGTTGTGGGTGGGCAATATGACGGAACCGAGCATCTGGAAGGATAGGCTGGAGCGGATTCTGGCGTCCTTGCAAGGTCATAATCCGACCGAGCTCATCAATGCCATCCGAGATCTCGGTATCGCAATGGGGCACGAAGCCGGCGAAGCGTTGCTTGACGCCCACCCGGAACTCTTCTTGCACCGGCCGGCGCTCACCGCCGCATTCGGCAAGATGGTGCAGGCGCAGGACACCGCCGAGATCAGGCAGATGCTGGATCAGGATCTGGATGGTCCGGCATCGTTCGGACGGATCGCGGCGGGGAAAACAAGCATAGGCGTGCTGTCATCAAAGGATGCCTATAACCGCCTCGACGAAGTCTTCGATCATGTCGATTTCGATAATTGCCGCCGCGCTGTCATGGTCGGCTGCGGCGGCCGACCGTTCACCATGTTCCGTATTCACGACCAGACAGAGGTCCCTGAGATCATCGGCCTCGACATCGTTCCCCAAGCCGTCGAAACGGCAAACAGGCTCGCGGCCAAGCTCGGCTATACGCGCATGCGGGCCGAGTTTTGCGACGGGTGCGATTATGATTACAGCGACGCTCAGGTTGTCTATGTCGCGAGCATGGTTTCGCCCAAGGCAGCTGTCGTGTCTCGTATCGCCGATACCGCGCCCGAGACTGTGCAGATCGTTTTGTGGGAGCCTGTTTCGCTAGGCAGGCTTTGGGCTGAAAATGCGGAACGCACACTTGACCCGCGGCTGGAGGTCACTGGTCGCACAAGCATCTCGCGGAACATGACGAGAGACGTGTTCGTCGCCCGACGAGGCGGTTCATCTCCGACCCGGCAGCTGGGCTGATCGTGCCGACTCTTAGAACGAGCGATCGAGTGATCCTCGCCCTGGCGCGGGCATGGTGCGTGGTTCGCCATCCCATGATTTGCAAACGCACATTCGACCATAGCGGTGTGCTGCCGGATCCGGCGAGACCGGCTTCCTATGCGGACAAGTTCTTGTGGCGAAAGCTTTTCGACCACAATCCGTTTTTCACGACGGCTTGCGACAAGCTCGCCTCGAAAACCTACGCTTTGTCCACCTGCCCCGAACTCAAGACTGCCGAGGTCCTGTGGTCGGGGGACAACGCAACAAAGATTCCGGCGACGTTGCTTGCCGGCAATGTCGTGGTGAAGGCCAACCACGGCTGCCGCTGGAACACGATGATCCGCAATGGCGTTGTGGACAGAGCCAGGCTGCGCCGGCGTACAGCTCGCTGGATGCGCTGTCGCTACGGCAGGAAATTCGGCGAATGGGGCTACAGAGACGCCACCAGGCGCATCCTTGTGGAGGAGATGCTGATCGAGAACGGTGAGCCGATCCGCCTGGAATACAAGTTCCACGTCTCCAGCGGGATGACGGCCTATGTCTACGCGGCACGTCGCGACGAGCTCGGCAACGAACAAAAATGCCATTTCGACCGTGACGGTAACTATGCGCCGCCGCCGCCAGGAAGCGGCCCCCAATGGGTGAAGATTGACCTGCCCGCATCCTTCCCGCGCATGCGTGAAATCGCGGAGAAACTGACGGCGCCGTTCGATCACATGCGCTGCGACTTCTACGACCTCAACGGCGTCATCTTCTTTTCGGAATTCTCGGTCTATCCGCTGTCCGGCAAAGGCATCATCAACACCAGGCTCAGAGATTTGTGCAGCGACAGTTGGGATTTGCGCCAATCCTGGTTTCTGACCGCACCGCAGACCGGATGGCGCAGGCTCTATGCCGGCGCTTTACGTCGATGGCTGGATGCGAACGCGCTGCCCGGAAAACCCGTCTAGCCGAAGTCCGTCCCGTTGCCGCCACAAGCTATCGGACGGGCTCCCCTTCCCTTCCATCACCCGCAACGGCTATACTCCGAAATCCGCAACCCAATCTGGTGAATGATGCCGCCTGCGAAAAAGGAAGTCCGTCCGTCGAACCGCGGAGGACGCGTCCGCACGCCTGCCTTCGTGAAAAATCAACGCGGCGTGAAGAACTGGAAGGAAGTCAGCGCCTGGCTGGAATGGCGCGGCATCGAAGACATAGAATGCATCACACCCGACCAGGCGGGTGTTGCGCGCGGCAAGATGATGCCGTCGAAGAAATTCACCTCCAACACCTCGCTGGCGCTGCCTTCGGCGGTGTTCATGACGACGATTTCGGGCGGCTATCCCGAGGATGGCAACGGTTTCCACTATCCGGAGGATGATGGCGATCTGAAGCTGATGCCGGATCTGTCGACCCTGACGGTGGTACCGTGGGAAGAAGACCCGACGGCAGCTGTCATCTGCGACCTCGTCCACCAGGACGGCCGCTCGGTCGAGTTTACGCCGCGCAATGTGCTGAAGCGCGTGCTGGCTGCCTATGACAAGCGTGGGCTGAAGCCGGTGGTGGCGCCTGAGATCGAATTCTACCTGGTGCGCAAGAACCCCGATCCGGATTATCCGCTGACCCCGCCTGTCGGGCGTTCGGGGCGGGCGATCGGCGGCGGCGCCGGCTATTCGATCGCCGGCGTCAACGAGTTCGACGAGCTGATCGACGACATCTATCATTTCTCCGAAAGCCAAGGCCTGGAGATCGACACGCTGATCCACGAGGAGGGTGCCGGCCAGCTCGAGATCAATTTGCGCCACGGCGATCCGATCGAGCTCGCCGACCAGGTGTTCATGTTCAAGCGCACCATCCGCGAGGCAGCGCTCAAGCACGAAATCTATGCCACCTTCATGGCCAAGCCGATCCAGGGCCAGCCGGGTTCTGCCATGCATATCCACCAGTCGATCATCGACAAGAAGACCGGCCAGAACATCTTTTCGGCGCAGGACGGCTCGGAAACCGACGACTTCTTCCATTTCATCGGCGGCATGCAGAAGCATGTGCCGAATGCGCTGGTGATGTTTGCGCCCTACGTCAATTCCTACCGCCGGCTGACGCAGTCGGCCTCGGCGCCGGTCAACAACAAATGGGGCTATGACAACCGCACCACGGCGTTCCGCGTGCCGCGTTCGGACCCGGCGGCGCGGCGTGTCGAAAACCGCATCCCGTCTTCCGACGCCAATCCCTATCTGGCGCTGGCGGCGTCGCTTGCTTGCGGGCTGATCGGCATGACCAACAAGATCAAGGCCGAGCCTCCGGTGCTCACCACCGCCAACGCAGACGAGATCGACCTGCCACGCGGGCTGCTCGAGGCCGTCGACCTGTTCGAAGGCGACGAGGAATTGTGCGCCCTTCTGGGCAAGTCCTTCGCCGCGACTTACGCGGCGATCAAGCGGGCGGAGTTCGAGACCTTCATGGAAGTGATCAGCCCGTGGGAGCGGGAGTATTTGTTGCTCAACGTGTGAGCGGCGGCCTCGTCGCGTCAATGGTGAACGGTGAATGGGTGAGTAGCTTCATATTGGATGGATGAGCGCAGACGACGCGCGTCTCGCAGCCATTCACCGTTCACTATCCACCATTGACTGGCGTTCCCATGTCTTACCAATCCCCAATTTCCCCCGGCCGTTCCTGGTACGAAGACACGGCCGGACCACGCCCGGAATACCCCGCCCTTGATGGCGACAGGACATGCGACGTCGTCGTCATCGGCGGCGGCTTTACCGGGCTGTCGGCTGCGACGCACCTTGCCAAGGCGGGGACGAACGTCGTTCTGATAGAAGCCTATCGCTTCGGCGACGGCGCCTCCGGGCGCAATGGCGGCCAGCTTGGCACCGGCCAGCGCGCCTGGGCCGAGGAGATGGAGGCCGAATACGGGCTTTCCCGCGCCAAGGCGCTGTTCGACCTTGCCGAAGAGGCGAAAGCGCATCTGCTGGAATTCGCCGCCGTCAACCAGATCGACATCGACTATATGCCCGGTCAATTGTCGGTGGCGCACAAGCAGCGCTATGTCGATGACTACAAGGCGCATGCCGAGATCATGGCGGGCCGCTTCAACTATCCGCACATCGCCTTCATGGATGCCAGGGAAACGGCCCAGCGGCTCGGCTCCACACGCTACTTCGGCGGCACCCGCGACACCGGCACCGGGCACATCCATCCGATGAAGCTGGTGATCGGCATGGCAAAGGTGGCGGCCGCCGCCGGCGCCAATCTGTTCGAGCAATCGCCGTCGACCGGCATCACGTCCAGCGGCGGCGGGGTCAGGGTGACCACACCGAGAGGTACCATCATCGCGCAGAAATGCCTGATCGGCGTCAACGCCTATGGCGGCACGCTCGAGCCGGTGAGTGCCGCGCACATCATGCCGATCGGCTCCTTCATCGGCGCGACGGTGCCGCTGGGCGTCAATTCGAAAGTGCTGCCGGGCGGCGAGGCGGTCGACGATTCGCGTTTCGTCGTGCGCTATTTCCGCAAATCCAGGGACGGAAGGCTGCTGTTCGGCGGGCGCGAGGTCTATGGCGTCAACGATCCGAAGGACATTCATATCCATATCCGCCGCCAGATAGCGGAACTTTATCCGGACCTCCGGGACGTCGAGATCACCCATGGCTGGGGCGGCTATGTCGGCATCACCGTGCCGAGAAAGCCGTTTGTGCGCGAGGTGATGCCCAATGTGATCTCGGCCGGCGGCTATTCCGGCCATGGCGTCATGCTGTCGAACTTCTTCGGCAAGCTCTATGCCGAGACCGTCGCCGGCAACCGCGACCGGCTGAAGCTGATCGAGGACCTGAAAATCCCGGCCTTCCCCGGCGGCCGACGCTTCAGAACGCCATTGTTGTTCCTGGCACTCAACTGGTTTGCCCTGAGGGACCGAATATAGGGAACGTATCTCTATCGGTCCGGCTGATACCGGGCTGATTCTATTGAGATGTTGGTTGCCGCAGCGAGACGTTGCGGAATCCTTAACAAGAGCGCAGAATTCCTCCCAAGGGCGCACTGATGCCACAATCAAAGGCAAAGGATGCCGGTTCTGGGCGATTGAACGGGGATTTCTGCGGGCTTGCCCGCTTTTTGTTGGGACCGATGCCGATCGGATGCCGGACTACCGGCGCCGATCGAAAGAACACCGGCCCATCTTTTGGAGGTGGCAAGAGTGAATGAGCCCTTCAGTTTCGGCGCGCCGGAACGTCGGCGCTTTGCCATGCAATTCGGTTATGACATGCGGCCCTCCTTCTGGCAGGGGGTGCGCACGAATTCGCATCTGGTGATTGCCGCGATCGGCACCGCAGCGCTGCTTGGCGTAGCGGGTATCGCGCTTTGGCTGGCGTTGCCGGCCAACGACCGGCAAGCGAGCGCCAGCACACAGCCTCTTTCGCAGCAGAGCGTTCCAACCATCCCGGTCAAGACGACCAAGATCGCCCCGGTCACCCCTGCGGCAACAGTTGCCGCGGCAGCGGCGCCGCAAGCCGCACGCAAGGGCGATGCGGTTTCGCCGACGGTGGCTGCCGGGGCGGCCGCGATACCGGCGCTGGCGGCAAACGATCCGCGCTGGACTGCGCCGCAATCGAACAGCGACGCTGAAGTCACGCCGCCCGATCAGGCTGCGGCTGAGCAGGCAGCCGCCAAACCGGCCGATGCGGCAGCTTACGAGGAGCCGTCGGCACAGAGCGATGCCACGACGCAGCTGTCCAAGGTTGCTGCACCAGACGCCGCTGCGAAGGACGGTCATACCGACGGCGCGGAAACCGCCGCCATCCCGACGCCAAAGCCGCAACTGCCGGACGCGCAATCTTCCGCCGCAACGGACGATACACAGGCCACGACCAAGCCACAGACGGCGGCAGCTGCTGCCGGCACCGGACGCATCCTCAGGACGGTGACTATGCGCACCGGCCCGAAGAAGAATGCCGCCGCCATGGGAACCGTGCCCGCCAAGTCATCGGTGCAGGTGGTGAGCTGCAAGAAATGGTGCCAGATCGTCTACAACGGCAAGCGCGGCTGGATTTACAAGAGCTACATCAAGACCGGTGCTTGAGACAACGTCGTCGTCGAGGCGGCCCAAGACGAAGCCGTCAAATTCTGGTCAGCCGCCGAGCAGCCATCTGAAACGGTGTCTTCTGCGAGCAAGTTTGCGCTTCGCCAGGAAATCCGAGTGCTCCTCGAACGGCACCTCATACAGGCCGCACATTTGGCAGCTTTCCGACTTGCCGCATACCGGGATCCAGCATTTGACGTCGTGCGTCCAGGCGAGCGCGATCCTTTCCAGATGAAGGTTGGACGAACTTTTCAGCAGAATTAGTTCTCCAGGGACTGCCGTCCGTTTGATATGATCCGAAACTTCCTTGGCACTGCGAAGCTCAATGAAACGGCCGCTGTCGCGGTCGGCCTGGCTGGCGCGCGAGCGATGCGCATTGTCGCCGGTGTAGATGACCTCATTGGCGATTTCGCGCGCGATGTTGTAGGCGGTGCCGTATTTCCTCGACGAGCCGGCGTAGTCGGATATCTGCCCAAGCACAATGCGCTTACGAGCGGCCTTGGCCTTTGCAATCATCTCCAGGGCAATGTTGAGTGAATGCCAGGGCGCTTTAGCCGTATCGACCAGGAATTGCGGACCTGCTGGTACCTCTTGCACCGTAGAGCGGTTGGGTAGCGGTTCAAACGATGCCGTTCTCGCTATGACTTCCTCAGGCGGGACGCCAAGTTCCAAGGCGGTGGCCACAGCCGCTGCAGTCGGCAGCCAGAATTGCTCGCCGGGAAAAGGCGCTTGAATATTCAGGCTGCCACCGCGCCAACGGAGGGTGAACCGCAGCAATTCCGGATACGCGGCATACACGTCACTCACGCTGTAGTCTGCCTTTTCGGATTGGCCAAAGGTCGCAATCCGGCACTTCGCGCCAGATGCCATACCGAGCACCAGTGGGTCATCGCAATTGAGAACCGCAAGTCCATCGGGTTGGACTGCCTCGACCAGCGCTCGCTTCTCTCCCGCCACAGCTTCCAGAGTCCTGAAGTTGCCGACGTGCTCCAGCCGGACCATCGTAACCACCGCCACGCTCGGCTTCAGCATCTGCGCCATGGCGCTGATCGTGCCGAAGTCGGAAGCGCCGGCTTCGAAAACGACGTAGTCGACTTTGCCAGTCCTCCTCAGCCGCTTGTAGAGCGTTCGAATGAGCGCAGGCATTGTGTTGGCCTGGGCCTGTAGATGCACCTTGCCTTGGGCGCTCAGTATGTGTGCAAGCAGGCTGGTGGATGTGGACTTGCCGGAGCTGCCGGTAATGCCGATGAACGTCGCCTCGTTACGCGCTCGCACCCAGCGCGCCTGCAGCCGTCGCAGCGCCCACCCCAAGTCCTTGCGATTTTTCGGGAATTCCAGTTTCACAACCCGCCAGTTCTTAGCCCAGCCTAATATGCGTCGCGCCAAGTTCCCGAGTCAAACGGGGCGCTGGCGTGCTTGGGCCCAAAAACTTTAGCGACCGAGGAGCCGCAGCAGTCTGTGCTTGCGGCGCTTCATTTTTCTCTGCGCGACAAACTCGCGGTGTTGCTCAAACGGCACTTCATAGAGACCGCATTGCTCGCATCCCTCGGTTTTACCGCACACCGAAACCCAGCACCGGACGTCGTGGGTCCAGGCAAGCGCGACACGCTCGAGGTGAAGGTTGGGGGAGCTCTTGATCAGGATCAGTTCATCCGGCTCCGCGGTCCGCGCGATGTAGTCCGATACTTCCTTTGGCGTGCGCAGTTCGATGAAGCGGCCGCTGTCGCGATCGGCCTGGTTGGCCTTGGAGCGATGGGCATGATCACCGGCGTAGATTACCTGATCTGCGATCTCGCGCGCGCTGCGGTAAGCATGGGCATACTTGCTGTTCGAGCCGGTAAAATCCGACAACTGGCCAAGAACGATCCGCTTCCGTGCGAACGTCGATCTGGCTATCATGTCGAAGGCAAGGGGCAACGAATGCCAAGGCGCCTTTGCAGCGTCCACGAAGAAGTGGGGGCCCTCGGGTGGGACGAGCACCTGGCCGCGATTTGCCACAGGCTGAAACGTCGCAATCCTGTCGATTATGGTCTGCGCAGGCACTCCCAGTTCAAGAGCCGTTGCCGCCGCCGCGACCGTCGGCAGCCAGAAATGCTCGCCCGGGAACGGGGTCACGATGTTCAGTATGCCGCCGCGCCAGTGGAGCGAAAATCGCAATGTCGTAGGATAGGCGGCCGCGATATCGCTGACGCGATAGTCCGCCCGCTCGGATGTGCCGAATGTGACGGAACGGCAATTGCTCGCCGAGGCCATCCCCAGCACATGCGGATCATCGGCATTGAGCACAGCGAGGCCACCCGGCTCCAGCGCCTCGACCAGTGCACTCTTTTCACGAGCGATGTTATCCAGGGTCCTGAAAGCGGCGAAATGTTCCAGCCGGACCATTGTGACAACAGCCACGTCGGGCCGAAGCAATTCGGCCATCGGCCTGATTGTATCCGGGCCGAACGCGGCAGCCTCGAAGACGACGTAGTCGGTTTGGCCGCCCTTCCTCATTCGCCTCGATAGCGTGCTGACCAACAGCTTCATCGTATTGGCCAGAACCTGCGTATGGACCGAACCGTGGCCCGCCAGAATATGTCCAAGCAGGCTCCCCGTCGTCGTCTTGCCGGAACTTCCGGTAATGCCGATGAACGTCGCCTTGCTTCGCGCCCGCGCATGTCGGGCCAGGTAAAGCCGCAGCCGCCAGCCCAGATCGTTGCGAGTCTTCGGCTGCTTGATCTTCATCTCCCATCAACACCAATCGCCGATCCGTTATGCCTTTCAGTGGATCGTGAAGTCAAACTGGGGCCTTTCGTGGCGACGTCAACTGCTCGTTTCTCGGGCAGCCGGCGAAGCGATGCGAACTTTTGCTGAAATTGCTCTGTCTGCCATGCATTGCGAACAGAGAGGTACTTCCAGGATCACTCAGATGCAGCGTCCGCCGTCGACCTCCAGCGCCACGCCGGTGATGAAGGCGGCTTCGTCCGAAGCAAGCCAGAGCGCGGCGTTGGCGATATCGAGCGGCGTCGACAGGCGGCCGAGCGGGATCGAGGCGCGGAACTTCTCGCGGATCTCGGGCGTATCGGCGCCCATGAACTTCTCCAGCATGCCGGTTTCGCCGGCGACCGGGCAAAGGCAGTTGACGCGGATGTTCTTGGGCGCGAGCTCGACCGCCATCGACTTAGTGGCGGTGATCGCCCAGCCCTTCGAGGCATTGTACCAGGTGAGGCCCGGTCGCGGCCGCAGACCCGCGGTCGAAGCCGTGGTCAGGATGACGCCGCCGCCCTGCCGCTCCATGATCGGCACCACGGCAAGTGCGGCGTGATAGATTGCCTTCATGTTGACCGCGGTGATCAGGTCAAAGGTCGCCTCGTCGACGTCGAGCATGTCGCCATTGCGATGGGTATAGCCGGCATTGTTGACCATGATGTCGATGCGGCCGAAGGCGCTTTTTGCGGCATAGACCATCTCGTCGAATTCGGAACGCTGCGAAACGTCGGTCTGGGTCCAGATCGCGGCGTCGCCGATCTCGCTGGCAACGCGTTCCGCACCTTTGGCGTTGAGGTCGGCGACGACGACCTTTGCACCCTCTTCGGCAAAGCGCCTGGCCATGCCTTCGCCGAAGCCCGCCGCAGCACCGGTGATGACGGCGACCTTGTTTTCCAGACGCATGCTTTTCCCGCTCATTCCAAGATCACCTCGCAAGCGCATTTCCCCCTTAGCTTTCGTCACATTCCCGCTCTATGTTGCAGGCGCGAAAGCTCCCTGGGACCATAGCTTGACGAAAAGCCTCCGGGTGGCAGCCAGTGTCAAGGCACATTTGGACCGAATCAATATGGAGTGATTGGTCCTTGATGTGACACCATGGCACTGGCAAATTTAAATCGATTAGATTATACCCAGCCGCGTCACAGTGTGCGGCGTCAAAGCGGACAGACCATGACCAGCCAGATCATCCCCGTCGATCCTTTCGACTTCATCATTTTCGGCGGCACCGGCGACCTCTCGGAGCGAAAGCTTCTACCCTCGCTCTACCATCGCCAGCGCGACCATCAGTTTTCAGAGCCGACCCGCATCATCGGCACGTCGCGCTCGAAGATGAGCGACGAGGAATTCCAGGCTTTCGCCAAGCAGGCGATTTCCGACCACGTCAAGCCGGCCGATATCGACGCCAAGGAACTGAAGACGTTCCTTGCCCGCCTGTCCTACGTATCGGCCGATGCGACAACGGGTGCCGGCTTCGACAAGCTAAAAAAGGCGATCGGCGACAGCGACCGCATCCGCGCCTTCTACCTGGCGGTGGCGCCGGCGCTGTTCGGCGATATCTCGCACAAACTGAAAGAGCACAATCTGATCACGCCGAATTCGCGCATCGTGCTGGAGAAGCCGATCGGCCGCGATCTCGATTCGGCGCGCAAGCTCAACGACCTGGTCGGCGACGATTTCAACGAAAGCCAGATCTTCCGCATCGACCACTATCTTGGCAAGGAAACGGTGCAGAACCTGATGGCGCTGCGCTTTGCCAATGCGCTTTACGAGCCGCTGTGGAACTCGGCGCATGTCGACCATGTGCAGATCACGGTCGCCGAGACCGTCGGCCTGGAAGACCGCGTCACCTATTACGACAAGGCCGGCGCGCTGCGCGACATGGTGCAGAACCACATGCTGCAGCTTCTGTGCCTGGTCGCCATGGAGGCGCCGTCGTCAATGGATGCGGACGCCGTGCGCGACGAGAAGCTCAAGGTGCTGCGCGCGCTGAAGCGCATCAACGGCAATGAAGCGCCCAAGCACACGGTGCGCGGCCAGTATCGCGCCGGCGCCTCGGCCGGCGGCGCCGTGAAAGGCTATGTCGAGGAGCTCGGCAAGGACAGCAACACCGAGACTTTCGTCGCCATCAAGGCCGAGATCGGCAACTGGCGCTGGGCCGGCGTGCCGTTTTACCTCCGAACCGGCAAGCGCCTGGCGACCCGGGTCTCTGAAATCGTCATCGAGTTCAAGCCGATTCCGCATTCGATCTTCGGCGACAGCGCCGGACCGATCTTCGCCAACCAGTTGGTCATCCGGCTGCAGCCCGACGAAGGCGTCAAGCAGTTCATCATGATCAAGGATCCGGGCCCGGGCGGCATGCGGCTGCGCCAGATCCCGCTCGACATGAGCTTTGCAACATCTTTCGACGGTCGCGCGCCCGATGCCTATGAGCGGCTGATCATGGATGTCATCCGTGGCAACCAGACGCTGTTCATGCGCCGCGACGAAGTCGAGGCGGCATGGAAGTGGATCGATCCGATCCAGAACGCCTGGGAAAGTGCCAGGCAGGAGGCGCAAGGCTATACGGCCGGCACATGGGGCCCCTCGGCCTCGATTGCGCTGATCGAACGCGACGGGCGGACATGGCACGAGAGCAATTGAGCGAGCCCGCCTACAGCTGGAACGGCTTTGCCGGGCGCCAGGACCTGGCGGCAGCTCTTGCCGGCAATGTCGCTGCACGCCTGACCAAAGCCATCGACGAGCGTGGCAAAGCTCTCCTTGCTGTTTCCGGCGGCACCACGCCGGCGAAGTTCTTTGCAGCACTGTCGGCCATTCCGATCGCCTGGAACAAGGTGACGGTCACGCTGGTCGACGAACGGTTCGTGCCGGCCTCCTCGCCGCGCTCGAATGCCGGATTGGTTGCCGCCAACCTGCTCCAGAACGCGGCGGCCGCCGCGCGCTTCGTGCCGATGTATCACGAGGCCGCAAGCATCGAGACTGCCGCGGCGTCCGACGACACGGCACTCAAGGCATTGCCCTGGCCGCTCGACGCCGTCGTGCTCGGCATGGGCGGCGACGGCCACACCGCTTCGTTCTTTCCTGACGCCGACAATCTCCCCGCCTTGCTCGATCCCGCCTCGCAGAGGATCGTGCTGCCGGTGCATGCACCGAGCGGCGGTGAGCCGCGGCTGACGCTGTCGATGGCACGTATCATCGCCGCCGGCTTCATCGCGCTGCATATCGAAGGCGAGGACAAACGCACCGCCTTCGAGGATGCGATGGGACCGGGTACGAAGAAGCCCATTCGCAAAGTGCTCGAAGCAGCACCCAAACCTGTAGAGGTGTTCTGGGCACCCTGATTTCACGAAGCAGTCCCGGCAGACGGTGGAGGACGTTTTTCCGGGGCTCGAAAGGACCGACCATGACAGCCAGACGCGACATCGAAGCCATCACGGAACGCATCCGCCAGCGCTCGAAAGCCGGCCGCGAGCGCTATCTCGGCCGCATCGCCGAGGCCTCTAACCACACCGCCAACCGTTCGGTGCTGTCCTGCGGCAACCTCGCGCATGGATTTGCCGTCTGCAGCCCGACTGAAAAGCTGGCGCTCGGCGCCGACAAGGTCCCGAACCTCGGCATCATCACGTCCTACAACGACATGCTGTCGGCGCATCAGCCCTTCGAGACGTTCCCGGCGCTGATCAAGGAAGCCGCGAAGGAAGTTGGTGGGATCGCGCAAGTGGCCGGCGGCGTGCCGGCCATGTGCGATGGCGTGACCCAGGGACAGCCCGGCATGGAGCTGTCGCTGTTCTCACGCGACGTGATCGCCATGGCTGCCGCGATCGGCCTGTCGCACAACATGTTCGACGCCGCCGTCTATCTCGGCGTCTGCGACAAGATCGTGCCGGGGCTGGTGATCGCGGCCCTCACCTTCGGCCATCTGCCGGCGGTGTTCGTGCCAGCCGGACCGATGACGACGGGCCTGCCCAATGACGAGAAGGCCAGGGTTCGCCAGCTCTATGCCGAGGGCAAGGCAGGTCGCGCCGAACTGCTCGAAGCCGAGTCCAAATCCTACCACGGGCCGGGCACCTGCACCTTCTACGGCACCGCCAACTCCAACCAGATGCTGATGGAGATCATGGGCCTGCATACGCCCGGCGCCTCCTTCGTCAATCCGGGCACGCCGCTGCGCGACGCGTTGACCAGAGAAGCGACAAAGCGCGCGCTGGCGATCACCGCGCTCGGCAATGCCTACACGCCGGTCGGCCGCATGATCGATGAACGCTCTTTCGTCAACGGCATCGTCGGCCTGCACGCCACCGGTGGCTCGACCAACCACACCATCCATCTCATCGCCATGGCCGCGGCGGCCGGCATCATGCTGACCTGGCAGGACATTTCCGACCTGTCGGAAGCGGTGCCGCTGCTGGCCCGTGTCTATCCGAACGGGCTCGCCGACGTGAACCATTTCCATGCCGCCGGCGGGCTCGGCTTCCTGATCCGCGAACTGCTCGACGAAGGCATCCTGCATGAGGATGTGCAGACGGTGTGGGGCGAAGGCCTCCGGCCCTATGCAGTCGAGGCCAGGCTCGGCGAAGACGGCGGCGTGGTGCGCGAAGCCTCGCCGCTCCAGAGCGGCGACGAGAAGGTGCTGGCGCCCTTCGCCAAGGCCTTCCAGCCGACCGGCGGCCTGAAGGTGCTGGCGGGCAATCTCGGCCATGCCGTCATCAAGACCTCTGCCGTAAAGCCGGAACGCCGCGTCATCGAGGCGCCGGCCAAGGTGTTCGACAGCCAGCAGGGTCTGAATGAGGCCTTCAAAGCCGGCACGCTCACCGGTGACTTCATCGCCGTCATCCGCTTCCAGGGGCCGAAGGCTAATGGCATGCCGGAACTGCACAAGCTGACCACCGTGCTCGGCATCCTGCAGGACCGCGGCCAACGCGTCGCGCTGGTGACGGATGGGCGCATGTCGGGTGCTTCCGGCAAGGTGCCGGCGGCGATCCATGTGACGCCGGAAGCGGTCGAGGAAGGGCCTATCGCCAGGATTCATGACGGCGACATTATCCGCCTCGACGCCGACGCCGGCACGCTGGAAGTGCTGGTGCCGGGGCCTGAGCTTGCACTGCGCCGCACGGCGGACGCCGACCTCATCGGTAACGAGTTCGGCTTCGGCCGCGAGCTGTTCGCCGGTTTCCGCCAGTTGGTCGGCCGCGCCGACCATGGCGCCAGTGCTTTCGGCACGGCCTGACCGGATTGCCTTCTGCATAAAAAAGGGCGGCTCGCGGCCGCCCTTTTTGCGTTCGTCCATACGATCCTATTGCACCGTGAGCTCGGCTCGCTCGCCGGCCTTGACCGTCACGGTGCCTTCCTTCGAGCTGTTGTCCGACTTCTCCGAGACGACCGCATAGTCGCCGGCCGCTATCGCCGCCTGATACTTCTGGTCGTAGGCGTAGCCAAGCGACCTGCGATTGCCGTTGATGTCTTTCTTCGCCTCGAAAATCTCGATCTTCGAAGCGCCGGGCGCGGTGATTGCCAGCACACCGGCATTCATGGCGACCTTCACATCCTGGAATTCGCCGACCTTGACGGTGAACGGCTGTTCGACGACGGCGAGGTCGACCGTCGCGATCAACACATAGTCATTAGCCGGCAGATCGAACTTGCTGTCGGGGCCATAGGAGTAGGTCACCTCTTCCCTGGTTCCGTCGATCTTCTTTTTCGCCTTGACCACCTTGAAGCCGATGCCCGAACCGTCGGCCTTGTCGCCGCCGGCGACATAGTAGGCGTTGGCGACGACATGGCCGACGCCGACGATGATGTCCTTTTCGACCGTCTTGCCGGCTGCGAGCGGAATTGTCTCGCTAGCCACGCCCTGGCCGATCGTGACCGTCACTTTCTCGTCGCCGGCCGGCAACACGATCTTGGTGGTGCCATAGTAGGTCGCAGGGTTTTCGGCACCCGGGTAGTCGATCACGACAGCCGCGCCATCGACGACATCCGCCCCCGCGCTTGGTCGCGGATGAATGATGAGCGTGCCGGCATTCAAGGTGAACAGCGGCTTGTAGACCTGGCCTGCCTCGATCTTGAGCTTCTGTTCGGTCTTTGCCTCGCCGTCGCGTGCGACGATGATGTAGTCGCCCGCTTCCAGATTGCCCTTGTAGGCGCCGTATTCGGTGGTGACGTTGTCGCCACGCGTGCCGTCGGACTTTGCCTTGTAGATTTCCCAGGCATTGCCGTCGGTGACCGGATCGCCGCCTTCGGCAAGCACCAAGGTCGGCAGCAGATTGAATTCGGGCTTGGCCGGCTCGGGCGCCGGGGCTGGCACGGGAGCAGGCGCCGGTTCGGGCGCAGGCGCGGGTGCCGCGACGGTTTCGACCAGCGCTTCCTGCAGCGCTTTCTCGTCCGAGGCCTGGATGTATTTGCCGCCGGTGTTGTCGGCGAGACAGGCGATCTGCTTGCCCTCGTCAGCGGTCAGCCCGAAGCCGACGACGTCGGCGGTGAAGTCGACGCCCGACGCTTCCAGCTCCTTGCCCAGCGCGCACGGATCACCACCGCAGGTTTCAAGCCCGTCGGTGATGAGAACGACGGTCGCCTTGTCTTCGGTGTATTTCAAGGCTTCAGCTGCCTGCTTGACGGCAGCGGTCAGCGGCGTCTTGCCGAGGAACTTCAGGCTGTCGGCAGCGGCCGAAATGGCGCTTGCCGAACCGGCTTGCGGCGGCACGATCAGCTCAATGTCCTCGCAGCTGCCCTTTTCGCGGTGGCCATAGGCCATGAAGCCGATCTCGTCGTCGGCCGGGACCGACTGCAGCACGGTCCTGAGCGATTCGCGCGCGATTTCGAGCTTCGGCTTGCCGTCGATCTGGGCCCACATCGAGCCTGAGGCGTCAAGAATGATGATGACCTTGTTCGCGGCAAAGCCGAGCGTAGTCATCGACAAAAGGAGCAGCGCCGCAGCGACGCTCCGCAAAAGTCCCGCCATGGAAATCTCCTTGAGGCCGCCCTCTGGTCCGCGCCGGAAGCTATTTGACAGCGCGTTCGGACACAAGCCTAGAGCGGTCACTAACGGTTGCAGTGTAACAGGACCGGCGCTGGCCGAGGCCTGTTCCGAGGCTCAGCACCGCATCAGTAGGTGGTGCGCCGCTCTTCGGAAGGCGGACGGCCGAACTGCAGCCGGTAGCTCTGCGCGAAATAGGAGTGCGAGGTGAAGCCGGTGGCGATGGCCACATCGAGGATCGGCATGTTGGTCTGACGCAGCAATTCGCGCGCTCGCTCGAGCCTGAGCCGCATGTAATAGCGGCCGGGCGTGACGCTCAGATGGCGCAGGAACAGGCGCTCGACCTGGCGCACCGACAGGCCCGCCGACTTGGCGAGCTGCACCGCCGACAAGGGCTCGTCGAGATGGTCGGCCATCAGTTCGACGATGCGCCTGAGCTTTTCCGATTTGCCGGTCAGGTCGCGCTCCGGCCCGACGCGCTGGCGGTCACCGGCGGAGCGGATGCGCTCATGCTGGAACTGGTTGGCGACGCCATTGGCGAGGTTCGAGCCGAAATCGCCGCGCACGATCTCCAGCATCAGGTCGATGGAGGTGGTGCCGCCGGCGCAGGTATAGCGTTTGCGGTCGATCTCGAAGACGTTGCCGGTGCAGTTGATGTCGGGAAAGCGCTCGACGAAGCCGGCGCGGTTTTCCCAATGGATGGTGCAGCGATAGCCTTCGAGCTGGCCGGCTTCGGCCAGGAGATACGAGCCGACCGAGAGCGCGCCGAGCGCGTTGCCGCGCCGGCCCCAGCTGCGCAGCGCCGCCAGCACCTTGCTCTTGCCGGGGAATTCGGTGGTCAGTCCGACCGAGACGAACAGGATGTCGACCGGCGGCAGGTCGGCGACCGCGTAGTCGATCTTGAGCGGCAGGCCGTTGGAGGCCATGACGGAGTCGCCGTCGGCCGAAACCGTCGTCCAGCCATAGAAATCGCGGCCGAGCAGGCGGTTGGCCGAGCGGAAAGTGTCGATCGCCGCGGCCAGCGAAAACATCGAAAACTTGTCGACCAGCAGGAACGCGAATTGCCGGCCGCCTTGAACGGGATCATCCATGACCGGCCGTTCAAAGGGAATACTGGGGTTCGGCAAAGAAGCTGCTTTCTGGGTCAGAAGGAAGGCCGCTTCAAGCCGGCCGCAAGGTAGGCTGAGGCTAACGTATTGGCCATCAGCATGGCAATGGTCATCGGTCCGACACCGCCGGGCACGGGGGTGATGGCGCCGGCGGCCTTCGCCGCCTCCGCATAGGCGACATCGCCGACGAGGCGGGTTTTGCCCTCGCCCTTCTCGGGTGCGGCGATGCGGTTGATCCCGACATCGATCACGGTGGCGCCCGGCTTGACCCAGTCGCCCTTGACCATTTCGGGCCGGCCGACGGCCGCCACCAGAATGTCGGCGGTGCGGGCCAACGCCGGCAGGTCCCTGGTGCGGCTGTGGGCGATGGTGACGGTGCAGTTGGCGGCAAGCAGCAGATTGGCCATCGGCTTGCCGACAATGTTGGAGCGGCCGACTACCACCGCATTGAGGCCGGAAAGGTCCTTGCCGCGTACGCGTTCGATCAGAAGCATGGAGCCCGCAGGGGTGCAGGGCACGAAGGCGGTTTCGAGTTCGCCGGTGCCGAGCTTGCCGACATTGATGAAATGGAAGCCGTCGACATCCTTTTGCGGCGCAATGGCCTGAATGATCTTGCCGGCATCGATATGGGCGGGAAGCGGCAGCTGCACCAGGATACCGTTTACGGCCGGATCGGCATTGAGCTCGCCAATGATCTTGAGCAGCGCCTCTTCGGACGTGTCGGCCGGCAGCGTGTGCTGGAGCGAATGAAAGCCGCATTCCTTGGCGGTGCGCGACTTTGAAGCGACATAGACCTGGCTTGCCGGGTCCTCGCCGACGATGACCACCGCCAGGCCGGGCTTGGCCTTGCCCTTGGCAACCAGGTCCTCGGTCAAAGCCTTGACCTTCTGAACCACATCTCCGGCGACGATCTTTCCGTCAATCACTTCGGCCATGAACCATCCTCGACATCATTCCAGCCAAGGCGCGGCGCGCCCTGGACGTTGTTTCGTGCATGTCGTTGTTCCAAACGTTCCGCCCATTCGGGTCAAGCCCGACGGCAGCGCTTTTTGAGCGCCATGCTGCGCGGCATTTTCACGAAATTTGGCCCAAGCAATCCCGTCAAAGCGCCGTCAGATGCCGTAAACTCGAAACCGGCAGCTTTTATTCCGTGCTGGCGGGCTCAGAAATAGCGGCGGCGCGAACGGTTTTCGGTGAGCTCGCGGACTGCCTCGCGAAATTCGCGCAGACCGGCGCGGATATCGTCGATTTGCGCCTGCTGGTCGTCCGGCGCCGCCTCGGCCGGCTGCGGAGAAGACCACTGCTCGGGTGCTGCCGGCATCGGCTGGGCCTGCGAGTAGGCGTAGTCAGCGGGCTGTGCGTAGCCAGGCAGCTGCCCATAGGGATAGGCGTCCGGACCCTCTTGCCGGGAGTCCGGCTGACGATAGCCCACGGGCTCCTGCACCGGCCCTGTGCGCTCGGCGATAGCGGGCGCAGCTGGTTGGGTGCGGCCCATGCTCGTGGGTTTTTCTTGCGACGTCTCGCCGCCTGGCATGGCATTGCGCACCACCGACAGCATGCCGTCGAACAGACCTGGCTTCCGGGTGGGAGCAACCCCCACCGGAGACACAGGAGGCGTTGCAGGTGTTATCGGTGGCACTGCCCGATAGGCCCTGTCCTCGATCGATGGCCGGAGTTCCTCCACCCGGCCACGCGAACGTGAATTGGCGGCGTCGCGCAGGCTTGCAAAGGCGCCGCGCATCGCGCCGAGACCGATGCCGGAAGCAAGGCCGAGCAGAAGGCCGGCAAGCGCGATAACAGCCCGCGACGGCCCGTTGGCTTCGAGTGGCGGGCGAGCCACGGTCATCACGTTGATGTTCGTGCTGTTGATGTGTTCCTGTTCGCCGGTCTGCTTGGCGCGCAGAAGATACTGTTCGTAGACAGAACGCTTGGCGGTGGCATCGCGCTCATATTCGCGCAAGCTGACGAGGTCGCTGTTGACGTCGCCGCTCTGGACCTTTGCCTGGGCCAGACGGGAAGCGAGACCCTGCTCGAGTTGGACCGCGCGCTTGAGGTCGACCTGCAGCGATGAGGCGATGCGGCGCAATTCGCCTGCGATGCGCTCGCGCGAGCCGTCGAGCTGGGCATTGAGCGCCTGGTATTCGGGATGACGCGGCCCCAGCCGCACTGCAGCGCGGTCGGCCTCCTGCTTCAACGCCGCATATTGCGCGCGCAGTTCGCTCATTGTGTTGGAGTTGATCTCTTCGGGCAGAGTGCCGTTGATAACCGAATTGACGTCCAGCGAACGCGCCGACGCCGCCCGGGCGTTGAGTTCCAGCGTGCGGGCACGGGCGACGGAGAGCTGCTCGTTGAGCTTCAGCATCTGGTCGTCGCTGATCAGATGGCCCTGCGCGTCGACGAGATCATGCGTGGCCCTGAAATCCTCGACCTTGCGCTCGGCTGCCTCGACATCTTTTTGCAGATTACTGAGCTTGTCCGTCAGCTGGCCCGTCGCGCGTCCGGCCATTTCGGACTGATACTGGGCCGCTTCCTGCTGGAAAATGTCCCTCGTTGTGTTGGCTATCTCCGCTGACAGCTTTGGACTCTGCGTGGTAGCGCCGATGGAAACGACGAAGGTCTTCCCACTGCGCTCGACCGACAGGCTCTCGGCCAGATTGCGAACGGCAAGCGCCTGGCGAATGTTATCTTCGCCGGCCGGCCCATCCTGGCGCGACAGTATCGAGCGGATCAGCGACATGACGCCGAGACCGCCGGACCCCTGCCCGTTGAACTCCGGATCGTCGGTAAGCTTGAGAGCTTCAACGACCTTGTCGAGGACTTTGCCGGACGTCACCATCTTGATGCGGGTTTCGACAACGGCCAGCGCCGCGTCGGGCTGCCCGACCGGTTGGGTGAGATCGGTGTCGGAAAGCTTCAGGTCACCTGGCTCGATGACCACCTGGGTGGTGGCCTCGTATTTCTTCGGCGTCGAAAGGGCGATGGCGACGCCTAGCACCGTCCCCAGTATCGTCGTCGAGACGATCAACAGCTTGGACCGGGTGATGCCGCGGACGACCTGTAGTGGATCGATCAGCGGCTTCCATTGCTGATCGTCGTCATCGTCGCGGTCCGGCCGCTGGGTATCGCCGGCATAGCGGGGCTCGTAGGCGGCGCGGGAGCCATTGAAACCACGGGTAGGATCCTGACGTTGAACACGCTCCTCAGGCGCGCCTGCCGCAGACCATGTGCTGGCGGCCTGGAACCGCGGCGACTCGGACGGTGACGTTGGCTCGGGATTCGACTGCGCCTCGCGTTGCGAGCGCGCGATCCGGTGACGCGTGGCGGCGTCCTCGCGCCATGACGGATCGGCCCGGTCGCCGATGGAGACCGGCGACGCATCCGCCGCTTCGTCGCCGCGCACAGCTCTGCCGAGCGCCAGGAGGGAGCGCTCGCGCCTCCAGTCTTCACGGTTTTCCCTGTCGACCATTGTCTCGGAACTTTACCCTTGGCGGCTTGGGAGCGGCGGTCGGCCAATCGTTAAGCCACGCTAAACAGGCATGGGAAACAAAAGGTTAATTTCCTTGGCCCGAAGCCGAAGTTTCTCCCCTCTGCCGCACATTGTCGAGAGCGTAAAAAGGGGGGGTCAGAACCGCGCGTTAAACTTTCCGGCCTATGGCTTTGCTCGACATGATGCAGGCCAGCGACACACCGCAAAGGCGGACATTCGCCCGGATCGGTACCTTCGTGGCCGAACGACGGGGGCTGGTCCGCGACTATCTCTCGGCGATCAGTGGTGCCGGTGGGCGGCTGGTGTTCTCGCTCGCCTATTTCATCGCACTCGCCAACACGCTGTCGATCGCCGAGTTCGGCATGTTCGCCACCGCGTCGGCGGCCGGCGTCATGCTGTCGCGCATCCTCGCCTTCGGTTTCATCTCGGCGCTCTACCGTACAGCCACCATCCGCCCCAATCTGATCGGCACCTTCACCGCCGGCTTGCTGCTGCTTGGCGCCGTGTCCTTGCCGTTGCTGGCGGCGGCCTCCTGGGGCGTCTACCTGATCTTCTTCGCCAGCACCGTGCCGCTGGCCGTCTTTGCCACAATCGTCTTTGCCGAGGCACTTTTGTGGCGGCCGGTCGAGGTGGTGCTGATCGTCAACAATGGGCTCGGCAAATTCGGCCGCGCCGCCATGCTGTCGATCGTGACCACGGCGTTCCGCGCGCTCGGCGCGGTGCTGTTCATGCTGTCGGGGCAACACAGCGTCTGGGTGTGGTCGTTGTTCTATATCGGCGCCAACGCCGCCTCGCTGCTGCTCGCCTTCGGCTTCTACTATCCGCGCCAGCGGCTCAGGCTGCGCACCGAGCTCTATCTCAGACGCCTCGCCGATTCGATCTATGTCGCCGGCGCCGAAGTGCTGTTCTACCTGCAGTCGGAATTCGACAAGCTGCTCGTGCTGGCGATCGGCGGGCCGCATCTGGCCGGCATCTATGCCATCATCATGCGGCTGGTCGACCTGACTGCAATCCCGATCCGCACCTTCTCGATGATGCTGGTGCAGCGAATGATGCGAGCACCGGAGCTGTTGTCGCGACTAAGAGTCAAGAGTGGCATTGAAGCTGGCGTGTTCCTGGTGTCGACACTGGCGCTGGCGGCACTCGGCATCGTCCTGCATTTCTTCCCCAATGCGCTGGGCCGCAATGTCGCCGAGGCAGCACCGCTGGTGGCGTTGGCAATCGGCGTTCCGGGACTGCGCAACCTGGTCGAATACCAGGCCGAGCTTTTGTTCGCGCGCGGGCAGACTGCGATCCGCGCGCTCAATCTCGGCCTGCTGGCCGGGTTGAAGGCGGTGCTGTTGACCTATGTGCTGACCACGATTGCCGACACGCCCACGCTGGTGGTGTCGCTCAATGTCGTTTTCCTGCTGCTCTATCTCGCCTCGGCGCTGCTGACCTACTCGGCGATGCGCAAACCGGCCAAGGCAATCTAGTCCAGCCTGATCAGACGGCGGATGCGGTTGATATCGGTGCCGATGAAGGATTGCATGCCGATCGCCACCTGCCCCGGTGCCATGGCGGCGACGAAGCTGCGGAACTCTTCATCCGAGAGCGCCTCGCCGGTCCAGTGCACGCGGCAGAATTCTTCCGAGCCTTGGAAATGGCCGGCGCCTTGCAGCAACTCGTCGACATAGCGGCCGTAGATCATGCATTCGGAGAATCTTCGTGCCGAACCGATGACTTCGACCCAGCTTCGGCCATGGACCTTCTCGATCTCGGCGCACATCGCTGTCACGGTCTGCCGACGCCAGGCGATCAGCGTCGAAATGTAGTCGTGGGTCGAAATTTCCAACGGATCGATGCCAAGCGCCGAGGCCGCATTGCGCGACCAGATGCGATGCTCATCGTGGCCGTCACTCGACAGCACGCAGTCGCGCCGGAACAGCCGCACCTTGCCGTCGCGCCAGAAGGCGCTGAGATCGAACGGCTTGAGGAAGGCGACGTCGGAATCGCAGAAGACCAGCACGTCTTCCCCCGCATGCGCAGCGATGGCGATGCGGCGCAGCTGCTGCACATGCCAGCCGCGCAGCGGCTGGGTCTTGAAACTGAGCCATATGCGGCGGCGAAACAGGCTCACCGGATCGTCGAACACGCGCAGCCAGCGCGGCAGCAGGTCGCGTTCGTCGACGACGGTGCGGCGGCTGTTTTCCAGCTGGCGAAACAGCGCCACGTCGCGATGTTCAACCAGAATGTAGTGATGCGCCACGCCGGAGACATGGCGGTCGAGGGTCTCGCACAATAGACGGCAGCGCTCGAAATCCGGCGCATAGCTGGCGGTCACCACCGCCGCTGTCGGCGTCTGCGGCAGGACACCGGTGTCGGCGGTGGTATCAGGCAAGAAGCGGCTGTTCACCGCAGCTCTCCGGTAGGCCTTGGCCGATGCGAGAATTTCTGCTTGACGACACGCCACAGGAACAAGGGATTGCCGACGACATAGCGGCGCCACAGCCGGCCCGGCTCGATCAACAGGCGGAAAAGCCATTCCAGCCGCAGCCGGCGCATCCACAGCGGCGCCCGCGGCACCGAGCCGGAGAGGAAATCGAGCAGCGCACCAACGGCGACCGGCAGCGTGCAGTGGCGGGCATCGATATGGCGGGCGATCCACAACTCCTGGCGCGGCACGCCCATGGCGACAAGCAGCACGTCAGGCCGCAACGCCTCGATGCGATCGACGATTGCCGGCTCTTCGGCGGGCGAGAAATAGCCGTCATGGATGACGACGAATTTGTGCTGCACGGCCAGGGCCGCCAGCTTGATCGACGCCGCCTCGGCGTTGGCGCGGGTGGCGCCAAGCAGCCCGACGGTCAGCGGCCTTGCCGATGCCTGCAGAAAGGCCGGAATGAAATCGGTGCCGTTGAGATTGTCCGGGAATGGCGCGCCGTAGAGCAGCTTGGCCGCCAGATCGACGCCGACGCCGTCGGGCAGGATGAGGAAATCGTCGAGCGCTTCGGCAAAGACCGGATCGGTATAGGCGATGTTGGCATTGTGAGCGTTGAGAAAACTGACCTTGGTGAAGCGCCGCTCGGCAATCAGCCGGGCCAGCAGCGCGATCGCGTCATCCCAGCGGATGGCGAGGACCGAAATGCCAAGGATCGTCTTCAGCGTATCGAGTCCTAGGGCGGCGCGGGCGGTGTGCATGTTCATGCAAACACCTCCTGCCCGACCGGCCCGAGCCTTTCCAGACCGAGCCTGATGGCGGCGTCCAGTTCCTTGATCTGCCGGCGATGGAAGGCGCTGCCGTCGACATCCCTGACATCGGCCGCCGCCGCTTCCAGCGCGCCGGCGAAGGCGGCCGGATCGTCCGACACCACGCAATTGGTCGGGCGATGGTCGATGCCGCGCAGCGACCGGCTGGTGGCCACCGACGGCAGGCCGAGTTCGAAGGTTTCGATGGTCTTGAGCTGCACGCCGCTGCCGGCGGTGCTGATCAGCGGAATGACAGCGGCACCGCGCACGAATGCCTGGGCGTCGGGCACGCGGCCGACGAATTCGACACCGGGATGCGCAGAGGTGATATCGGACGGCATGTTGCCGGCGATCCTGATGCGAAAATTCCGGCGAAGATGCGGCACGACCTTTTCCAGGAACCAGTCGAGGCCGATGCGGTTCGGCTGCCAGGTCCAGGTGCCGATCAGCGCCGCGTCGTAATCGATGCGGCGCGGCTTTACCGGCTTGGGCGCCATGGCGGTGGTCACCAGCGGCAGCACCGCCGAGCGGTCGTCGGAGGCAACGCCGAGTGCCGCGCGGTCTTCCTCGGCCAGCGTGAAGACAAAGCGGGCCCGGCGGCAGAGCCGCTCCTCCATGATTTTGAGCAGCCTGGCCTCGCGGGCGAACAGCAGGCGCTGGAAGCGACTGCTTGCCGCGGCCGCGTTCTCCCTTGCCGAAGCATGTTCGACATTATGGGCGACAAAGATCGAGGGACGGCCGGCGAACAGTTTTTCGAAGGCGCTGGCGAACTGCACGGAATTCAGGACATAGCCGTCGAAGGTACCGGCGCGCTCGATCGCGGCGCCGACATCGCTGTCGGAAACCGCGCGCAGCTTCACGGAAGCGAAGGTGAGCCCTGACAGCACCGCCTTGCCGAGCCAGGCGAGCTTCCGCGTCGCCGAGGCGCTTTCCGTGCGCACGTCGACGGCGCCGAGCACGATGGTGTTTTCGGGGTCGCTTGGCGCCTTGCCCGGCCAGATGAAGCCGATGACAGTTACGCGCACGCCGGCGCGCCGCAAGGCGGCGATGATCGCAGCATTGGCGATCTCATAGCCCGAAGCGAGTGCGCCGTCGGGCACGATCGATGTGGCGAACAGCAGATGCATCTCACCTATCCAGGCGTCAGCCACTATCAAAGCTGGGTGAACCCTTGATTAAGTCACGCAGCGCAACGGATGAAAGGCACCGATCAGCAGGCCCGCTGCGAAAGGTGATTAACGAAACGTAAACAGGTGGGTGTATCGGCACCGCCCGGACCCCTTGGTTTACAAGGCGTTGCGCGTTTGGTCTTAGCGGCGTGTTACACCCTACGGTTACACCTCGCAACCGCCCCGAGAACCGCTCTGTGGCCTAATCCCAAAGACGAAGGGGCCAGCCCTTGCGGACTGACCCCCTGCTGTGCCCCTATGTTTCTTGTGGCTGCCCCTAGAGGAGGAAGGCCCAGATAACCTAGAGGGTTAAGCTAGGGGCCAATAGCACAGGGGCCAGCACTAGGCCAGCCCCCTTATCGCAGTGCACACATTTATCTTTGCTAATAGTCGGCTGGAGGTGATGCCTCGCTACCGCCCTAAATGCCTGGCTTTGGGTGTCAGCCGGGCGCGAGGCCAGCGGCAAGCAACACGATGCTGGCCACGATGCAAGCCACGCCTAGCAGCTCCCCTAGAACGCATAGGGTCTCCCAGGCTATGCGCTTTGCCTCCACTCTGGCTGCCGTCTTGTGGTGGCGGGTGAAGTCCCGACCGTCTAACACGATGATGTGGCGTCGGTCCACACCTAGGCCGCGCGGGGCTGGCTTGGTGCCGTCAATGAACGTTAGCGGGCGATGCTTCGCGCGGAACTCAGGGGCTAGGCGCTTGAGGTCAACCATTGGTGACTGCCTCCCGCTTGGCCGAAATGAGCGTGCCGCCTGTCCGCTTAGCGAAGCGCAAGGCCTCCCGCTTGCGGCTGTAATGCTGGCTGTACGCAAGGGCATTCGGATGGTTCACCACCACCGTGTGCCCCTTTGCGGGCGGGTCATACAGGGTTGCCATTGCCGGGCCATGCGCCCGCATTTGATGCCATGTTGCCATGTGTCCTAACTCCTCTAGCTGTCGGGACGGGTGCGCCACGGTGCCTTTTCAGCAACGCCATACGTGGCCTATGCGCTGGACCATCGCGGAGGCACAGAGCCCCCGCTAGGTTTCGGCATCAAGCGTAGATCAAGCCATCATCGCCAACGTAGAGGTCCACATTGCCGAAGGCCTTGGCGGCATTGTCCAGCGTGGTGGCGTGGGGCTCTGGCCAGTCGCCATCCCAAAAGCCAGCGCCATGGCCACAGCGTGTCAGCCAAAAGTCATGGCCCGCTTGTTCCTCCGGGCTCGTGAGGTTCGCTTGCATGGCCTCACAGTCGGCAATGTGGCCAGACATAGCGGCCCAGAATGCGTTGCAATCGGCAAGCATGCGGTCCAGCGTTTCGGGAGCAATGTCGCTGGCATCATGGTCTTGATCTAGGGGCGCATCATCCGGGCCCGTAGAGGACCACAAGGCAGCCTCTACGTAAGCAGTGAAGAAAGCTTGCGGGCAGGTGGCCATAGCGCTCACCACGCTGTCAGAATGCGCTGTGAGCCACCCACCACGCTTACCGTGATGCTAGGGCCGCGCGGGTCACCTTGAAACTCAATGGCCAGCCGCTTGAACGTCTCGGCATCGAACAAGGCCTCAAGGGCCGCAATGGCGCGGCGCTGTGCTGCCTCACTGTCGCGGTCTGCCTTCGCTTGGTCTGCCTCATCCCACTTGGCAAAACCATCCGGCCCCATGACGCCGTTGCACTCACGCTCGCCAATGGAGCTAAGCCGCATGGCAGCATTGCGGAAGGTGTGAAGGCTGGTGTTGACGGTATCCCATCCGGGGCTGCCAACGTCCAGCGCATCAAGCAATCGATAATACTCAGACCGCAAGGCCTGCTTTGTAACGTGTGTCATGTCGTTTAGTCCTCTAGCTCTAAACGTCTCACGGTATGCCCCCGTGCTAGGCTCAAGCTCTAAGCTTGCCGAGATGGCCACCACGCGCATGGCAGCCATCAAGGGAAGGCTAGGCCTCTGCGGCTGCTTCTCGCTCGTCATACTCCTCCTCTGTGAGGCCAGAGAACATGACGGCGTTGCCTTTGTGGGTGATGCTGAAATGAAGGCTTGAAGTGCCATGGGCGCTTGGCATGATCCCAGACCCTAAGCCATTTGACTTGATGGATAGCTGCCTTGGGGAAGTCATAGAATGCCAGAGCATCACGCATTGCCTGTACCAAGTCACGGCGCGTGGTCACAGCGTAGTGTCCAAAGTCACTGTCTGGCATGTAGCAGCCCTCAAGGCCATACATGATGGTGAAACGTGCTGTCTTAGCCATTGTCCTACCCCTCCCCTCAATAGCCAAGCCACAAGCGGACTTCACGGCTGGACACAAAGCCCTCCTCGTCCACCTCAAACACCATAGGCACTTCCACCTTGTAATCCGTGGCGTCGGGCATGGCGAAAGGCATCTCGTCCACCCACTCAAGGGACATGCACAGCAGGCCATCCTTGGTGATAGCCGCAAAGTGGCCGTGCGATTGGATGAATGTCATGGCCTGTATGTAATGCGTGTTGTGCGGTGCTGCCTGTGACCTTGGGCCAAACAGTGCGGTCATGGCGTGATGGGTATGCATGGTGCTTGCTCCTCTAGATGCAAGTGGTGTGCCCCGATGGCATCACCATGGCCACACTGTTACACCCACATAATGCCTATGTCCAGCCCCCTCCCACCACTATGTGCATAAGGTGACCCAGTAGGCTAGGGACCGCATGCCATCCCATTGGGCCTAGCATCAAGCTACCATGCCGCATGCCATCAAGCCCCCTTCACTAGGGTCTGTGCTCAAAGTGACCCATTACGCAAGGCAATGATGTCATCACACAAGGGAGTGCGTGGTGCATAGCATGGTGTAGCCATGGTGTTCGGGGCGGGTGATGGCCAGAGGCATAACGTGACCTTAAGGCTGAACCCTTGCGTGGCATGGTGTTGGGCATGGTGGATGGCATGAGGTGTAACACCTGGGTGCAACATGTGCCGGATTGCCGGGCTCGTCGGGGCACCGGGGGGAAACCTCGCTGCCGCCCTCCCGTATATGGCATGTCGGGTACGTGACCCCTTGTGTACCTCAGGGACCATCTATGTATCCGGGGAGGAGGGCCTTGAGGTACTAACCTAGCCGAGGTGTCCTCCCCACCCCTCTCTCAAGGGCCTTAAGTGGGGACCTAGTGGGGGTCCAGTTGTGGGCATGACGGTGGCGTGCTGTGTGGGGGTGCTCTAGGTAGGCCATATGGGTCACTTTGAGCACAATGGTAAAGACATAAGGGAAGACACGATGGTCGGCAGAGTGGAGAGCTTGTAGGAGGAGCATGAGGGTGGGCATGAGGTTCCTCCTTGAGGTTCATGAGTAGGAGATGGGGGCTATCTCTATAAGGTAGGAGCCGTAAGGTCCCCTCTATGGAATACTATACGGCTGGCTGTATGCCCCCTCTATAGTGGGTGGTATTAGGTAACTCCCGGTTGTGGAAAAACAGACAGATGCAACCTAATGCACCTGCCTGTTCATTTCCTAGCGCTGGGCGATCTGGGCCGCCTTGACGCGATTGTCCGGTCGCTGCCATCCGGCCCGCCCCACGGCCTCGTCGTCTTCCGCAAGCAGGCGCTCCAGCTCGTCGGTGTAATGGTCTTCACGGGCCCGTACAGCCATTCCTAGCGGGTCCACGCCAAGCTTTGGCGCGAAGTAGCCACAAGCGCCGGCAAGGCTCTCCACGCGGTCGTCGTGGGCCAGGCTGTCACGCTCCCGGGTTAGCCGCGTGTACTGAAAGAACAGGGCATACCGATGCTTGCCCGTCTCGTCGCCTTCCGGGGCTGCTACAGAGGCACGGTCGTCCTCGATGACCTTGCGGTTCACCACGAGCCGGTGCTGCTGTGTGACGGGCTCCAGCACGCTCAGGACCCGTAGTTCCTTCTGCGCCTTATTGCTGGACTGCATCTCCTCCAAGACGGTGCCGCCGTGCTGGCTATCTGGCACCTTCTCGTTGAACGCTCGCCACTCCGCCATGACGACTGGCTGCAAGAGCGACGTGAACATGCCGTCACCGAAGTTCTTCTCCAGCCGAAGCGTGGAGACCCGGAACCGCACGCACGCCTTTGCGATGGCCTTGAGCGTCTCCGGCCCGTAGCCGTCCGTGGTGGAGAACTGGAAGAGAAGGAACAGCCAGCCGTTGATGTAGGCCACGATGGTGAAGCTGGTCTCATCACTCCCTCGCCCGGACCCGTCGATGAACCCGATGACTTCCTGATAGCGGACCATCGTGCGCTGCTCAACGTCCAGCGGGCCGTGGTAGAAGTCGCCGTCATGCCCCATCGGGGTAAGATCGCGGAGGGGCTGTGAGGTTCCCCATATGACGGTATCCGGCCCCATCTTGTCGTCAAGGTCCATCACGATGAGGTCCTTGAGCCTGAGCGGGAACTTGTCCAACAGGGTGCCCGTGAGGTCCAACATGAACTGCAAGCGGAACTCACTGTTGCCCATGGCCGCATTACGGGACGCAAGGTCCTCGTCCGTGAAGCGGTTGGGCATGGTGCTGTGCCCGATGATCCCCGGGCCGTTCTTGCGTATCTGGGCCCCTACGTAGGGAGCCAGCCATCCCCGATACCCCTTGGTCTCCGTCTCGTTGGGATAGTAGCAGGGCCATATGCGTGCCTGATAGACCGGGAACCCATTGGCGTCCCTAAGGCCCAGCAGGTAGAGGTACAGGCTGTCGCCGTCATGCGGGGTGCCCAGGTACTTGATGACACCACCCGGCGTCAGCACGCTTTCGAACTCCTTGACGGCCTCACGGTTCTTGACCCTGCCGCCTTCCGTGAGGGAGTTGGTCTGGGTCTCCACATCGTCCGGGATGATACAGGTTCCACGGAAGCCGACGAGCTGGCCCCCTATGCCCATCGCCATGAAGCTCGCGGACTGGGCCGGGATGCAGTTGCCCACGTCGAACATCTGGCTTGACTGGCGGTACTGGGGCTTGGGCTTCATGTGCGCCAACAGGGGCAGCGTCATGATGAGCTGGAGGCACCAGTTGGTTGTGGCCTGCGCTCGCATGAGGGAGCCAGAGACCACGAGGACCTTCTCATCCGGGTCCACGTAGAGCCGCCACAGGGCGTAGGCCCCGGTGATCCAGCTCTTGGAGAACCCACGGAAGGCCATGGTGATGGCGCGGGAGGGGCCGTGCTGGAGCCAATACGCCATGTCCAATTGGATGGGCGAAGGGTCCACGCCAAGCAGGTGCCGCCAGATGAGCGTGAGGAAGACCCGGAAGTCTGCCTTGGCGCGGGCCTCAAGCGAAGCCGGGATGACATCCACGATGCCGGCCAGCGGCTTGACAATGAAGTCCCCGGAGGAGGGCATACCGGAAGCGCGGCGGTGTTGCGCTAAGGCGTGCTCAGCGTCGATGAACGTTGTGTCAGCCACGGAACAGTACCTCCCACCAATGTCGGCGCATCTCGAAGTACCTCGCGCCTAGCCCGCACAGGCTCTCGTCCTCACGGTTAACCTGCGGCATCTGGGGGACTTGCCCATAGATGACGTGAGGGTGCATCAGCTCTGGGCGATAGCATGCTGACCCCTCGCTGGCGCTGTAGTGCTGGCAGTCCCGGCAGGCGATGTATGGCCTCATGCTTGCACCTCAGCTCTGGTAGGCTTCACGGTAGCCATGCGGCCACTGGGCTCCTTGACCCGCGCCCAGCCATGCCCGAAGGTGACCACGGTGCCGGTGCGTTTGGCCCTCCCGAATGTGAGCGTGAGGCCGGGCAACAGGAACTTGCCCTTACGGTCGGTGACGGCTGGTAACGCACTCATTCCACCACCTCCATCTTGAGCCGTATGGTCACCGCGTCGTGGGCCTCAGGCATGTCCGAATGATATGTCTCGTTGGTCTTGGCATTGGATGCCCCGACTATGCGGGCCGCCGCCTGGGCAGCCTTCTTGTTGTTGTAGAGCTTGACATCGGGATCACTGAGGGCTTCCACCGTGACGCCTCGCTCTGTCCACCACCGCTTTGTGGCACGGACCCTAACGGCATACTTAAGGACCACTACTTCTGCGGTCATGGGAGGAAGCTCCCCGGCCATACCTCTGGCTGCCACTCGCCGCGCTTAACGAGCACGACATCGGCAGGGACCTTGAGGCACCCCTCTGCCACCCTGATGTACATGTCCTTGGGCCATGCCCAGTGCTCCGGGTACGATGGAAGTTCCACCTTCCCCAGTTGCACGATGGGCTCACCCTTCTGGGTGAACGCCACGGTGTCCCCAAGGTTTAGCTCTTGGCCTAGCTTGTCGCGCACCGTGGCGTCCTCCTGTTAGTTTGGCTCAGTCACACCAAGCCAGCTCTGGTCCATAATGCAGACCACATCGGCCACGCCATCCCGGACCAGCCGCCTGCCACCCTTTCGCCCACTGTCCAGCGTCTTAACGTGGACCCAGTAGCGAACGTGTTGGGTAGCCGGGAGGTAGACCCGGTTGGTGTAGTCGTAGTCTTTGTGCTCGTAGGTTTCCTCCTCGATCTTGAGGACCTCTCCAAGCACGATGCCATAGTTGTGGCGGCCCCCTACTCCCCAAGTCACTTTATGGCCGGGCTCAAGGGGGATACCCGTGATGTCTTTGACTTGCATGGTCACTGCTCCGGGGGTCCGTAGTCCGGGACCTCAATGTCACCCGGCAAGGGGAGACGGTCCCCACCTGCTGGCCTTTCGGGCGGGATGCCCAGCGTGAGGCCATTGTCCTTGAGGATGTTCCGCAAGATGGCCAGCTCTTGGTGTGACGCGGTGCCGGCCCGGCAGGACGACACGAGGCGGGCGAACAGGGCCTTCTGCCCCTCCCTCAGGATGTCCTCAATGGACTTGTCCATGAGCTGGAGGTACTCAGCGTTGGTGACCTCGTTGCCCGCCTCAATGTCTTCCGCCATGTCTGGCTCAGCGCCACCCTTCTGGAAGGGCAGCACCCGGGCCATTACGGCAGCGCCGGGGCCAGCGAGATGGAACGGACCACCACGGTGCCGATGATAGCGCCTGCGGTGGCGAAGGATGCCGGGACGATGGCCAGACGGTCGCCGGCCACCAGCTTGAGCGTGGCGAGTGCCGTAAGGTCCGTTGTGAGCTGCTGGGTGCCCTTGGTGGCCGCGTTGGCGATGGTCTGGGTGAGAGCCGCCGAGACCGTGGTGTCCAGCGCCGTGGTGACGGTCTTCTTGAGGGTCAGCGTGCCACCCGTGGTGACTGCCGCCTGGACGGATGAGCGGATGGCTTCCACCACGCTGTCCTCCGGCACGATGATCTCCACGGCGGTGCCGGCGAGAAGATCGACCTGGTTGATGATGAAGTCGAGATAGCGGCGATTGCCTGCCTTTAGTGACATAGGGTAGTCTCCTTGGTGGGAGCTGGCGGGGCCAGCGGTTGATGGTGGGAGGGTCAGACTGGCGCGGGCCAGCCTTAGGGGTGGGACGCCTTGTACTGGAGGTACAGGGCGATGGCCGCGATGGAGAAGGAAACGGCTGGCCACACCGCCCCGTACAGGAAGCGGGCCGTAGTGGTGCCCCCTTGCCTTTTCGCTTCCGAGCCCTCAAGCGTTCGCAGCCGGGTCTCGTGATCGTCATACCTGCGGAGAGCCGCGCGGTTCTCCTCTGCGGCGTAGTCCATCTTGGCCTCCAGCCGGAACACCGTCCGCATCAGCTCCCCGTAGTCGAATGGGGGCTTGGTGGCAGCGGTGCGCGGCTTGCGGGGAGGCTTGACGGTAGTAGGCGTCGTCTCCGCCATCGTGTGTGTTTTCCTTGCAGTTTGGGGGCGAAACGGGCTACACCACGCCCGGACCCACAACGGAGAACACGGCGATGATTAAGACCCCTACGGAGCCCAAGAAGGCGAAGCCCGAAGCACCGCGTTATGAGAGCGCGGATGTGGCCATGCTGGCCTACGTGTCGCCAGAGCAACGAGCTGCCCTAGAGCGAATGTACGCCACGTCACACATGGCCATCCCCACCGCGAAAGCCGACTAGGCTATCTCGTAGCTGCCGACACAGCGGATGGTCGTTGCGTCTGCACCGGGGTAGGTCCCATCGTACTTGTTCATGTCCAGTCGCGCCACGCTGGACTGCGACACGCCCACCAGCATGACCACGCCGGTACGTCCCACACCAGAGGTAGACACCTTCTTGGCCTGATACGGCATAGTGGCCAGCAGGGTGCCGGCCCCGGTGCCATTCGTGGTGATGGTGACCGTGATGTCATAGCTCAGGGTAGTGCCCTCAAGCTTGTACTTGCAGTCGCCAGCGGTGATGGCCGCCACCGTGGTGATGGTGCCCGTGGAGGCCGTGATGGTAGGCGTGAAGTTAATCCAGTCCGGCGAGCTAATCCTGCTGGTGCCCACAGGGTTGTAGAGGACACCGCCCCCCGCGCTCGTGATTGGCTTGGACATTAGGGTGAGCTTGTTGACACCCGTAGCAAGATCAAACTCCGGCGTCCCGTTAGCGTCATGGTCGATGCCTGAGGAGCGGTAGGCTCCAATCTTTACATCATTGCCGCCACCAGTGATCGCAAGACCACTAGCATTGGTGTTAGCCACGTAAGCATCCAAGATGGCAACCCGGCAGTTGTCCGCCGCCATCGAAATCATAGAGCTTGCAGCGTAGACCGTGTTGGTGGCGTATATGTGGTCCATGCTAACCGTGGCACCATTGGCACCAGAGGCTATCACTAGACCCCGCTCACAGTTGTCGGCCCCGACGCTATCGAAGTGCGCCGCCGTAGTGGTGCCCGGGGGTAGACCACCGTCGAGCCCAACGGAAGCCTGTTGGTTGATGTGCACACCTGTGCCCAACCCCCACGAGAATATGCGACCGAACTGCGGCCAATCCACACGACCAAGGATGAAGGCAAAGGCATTGGTCTTCGTGTAGGATATGACGTTGGCGTCCGCCGACCAATAGACCCACCAGTGAATGTCATCCACGTATGCACAGTCGTAGACGTGCGTCATGGTTAGGCCGGCGCTAAGTGGCTGGCCGCGAAGACGCCTTAGGGTCAGGCGGCCATTGCCGTAGCCGGTGGACGCGGTGTTGCCCGTGACACGTAGCGCCGTGGTGGGGTTGTAGAAGAAAATGTCCTCCACGATGGCGTCGTAGCAGCCACTAATCTGCACGTCTGCCAATGCCGCCAAGGGAACCCACCCCGGGCCCGGAGTAGGCTGAGTGCGATAAGTCCCGAACCCGGCAAGCCGCCGCGCCCCGTCATTCGTGCCAAGAAGGTTGAGGCCCACTCCGGTGTGGTTGAAGTGGAAGTAGCAGGCGGATGTGCTGAAAGCCCCGTTGCGGTCTGCGGGCTGACCCGGCCCTTGGATGTTGCTGTTGGCCGGTACGGTGACCGCAGAGCCAAGCTTGTAGACCCCAGGCTCCATGTTGAAGGCAACGCCCAAGGAGGCCGTTACGTTGACACCAATTTGCGTGGCGGTTGCGTTGTCCGATGCGGCAGGGTCAAGGCCGAACCACAGGGCACGGGCCCCATTGGCACGCCAGTCACCGTGGCGTATCCACGTGTAGCTCCCTGAGGTGAGGTATATGGCCTCCACCGTGTCGAGCGCCTTTGCGGCGACATCTGCGGACGATAGGCCGGACGTGAGGAACGGGACCCACGTGCCATTCCTGCCCAGCCCCTCGCCGTAGGTTGTAGCCGCCTTGTCCTTCGTGGGGTCAAGCGCCTTGACTGCCGTGCGGTCAGCCACGAAGGCAGCCGCAGCAAGGGCATTGCGAACCTCAGTGGCCGTCTTGGCGTCATACTGGGTGTTGCCCGCATTGCGCTGCAAGAAGGTGTTGGCGACAGGCGAAGATGGGAAGGCAGCCGCAGCCAGGACCGCCGCCGCAGAGACAGCCGAAGCGAGCGCCTTGGCCGCCCAGTGGAGCGCGGAGAACTGGCTTGGCCCCGTGACCACCGGGGTGTCCTCCGGGTTGGAGGCCCACTTCTGGGCGAGCGTGGCGGATGCACTGGCCGCATTCTGGGACGCAAGGGCAGCCGCAGCGCTTGCCGCCGCCGCCGCACTGTAACCCGCAATGTCACTGGCGCTAGGCCCAGGCACCACGTTCCCTGTGGCGTCCCAGATGAGGATAGTGCCATCGGGGCCTACCGTGATGGTGCCCCCATTGCCGAAGTTGATGGTGAACCACGCCCGCAGCAGGATGTCCGCCGCAGCGTCATTGCCTTCCTGTGCGAGGTAGAGGGGCTGGAGAATGCCAACGTTGAGGTCCCCGCTGTCAAGGTTCCCCGGCTGGAACTCCGTGAGGGTCTCCGTTGGCGTGACCCTCTTGCGCTCCACAATGGTCCCTGCCGTGGGGTTGCCAGCGGTGATCTGGATGGTGCTGGAGGTGGGGAACGTGTAGTCCACCCCCAGCGCCTTGAGGACACCGTTGAGCCGCACCTGCACATGCGTCTTGTCGAGATAGGGGAACGGCACGGAGAACACCGCAGTGCTCCCCGATGCCACGCTTCTGGTGATGGTGCTGGCCACTGGCTGTAGGTCTCCTATGTGTGTTCCGGTTACTGGCCGGTATTGAGGTCTGCCCCGAAGGCATCCCCGAGTGCGTCAAGGCTCCCGGAGCGGCTGGCATTACGCGCCGCCACGTTGGCCCGGAACTGGGTGACGGCCTTGAGCTGGGCCTTGCGGAATGCGTCACGGACATTAGCGTCACGCTTGAGCATCTTGAGGGCCCGTTCCCGGTAGTTGGCCGCGATGCCCGTAAGGGTCCAGAGCTTGGTGCCCTTCGTCGTGGCATCCCCATCCGGCAGGACCGCGTAGGCCTCCGTCTGGATGCGCTTTGCCAGGACCGTGCTGAGGCTCATGCCCTGCCCCGGATTGCCCGCCCACTTCTGGTATTGCTCGTAGGCGTTCCCGCCGTCTTCCAGCGTGATGGTCCGAAGGTCCACGCCGTTGTGGTTGGACCCGGGCACCTCAATGGTCCGCCCGGTCTCAATGGCGAGCCGCTGCATTTCCGCAGAGAGGACTTGGCCATTATCGCTGGACCACAGCCCGGGACGCATGACGGGTTCCCCGAAGGGATCATAACGCATGGGCACGCTGTCGCTCAGGCCCGGCACCGTGGCCCGCATCTTGTCCACCATAGTCTGGGCATCGTGCAGGTACGGGTCGGGATTGAGCTGGCGCTGGGCCGCAGAGAACGGGATGAAGTTCGCCGCCATCTGGCCTGCCACCCGCTTGACTGACCTGTCAGGGTCGGACATCGCCTGCATCATCTGGTTGATGCCTTGAAGGTAGGTCTTGTCGGTGAACTGCTTGGCCATCGCTATGAGCATCGCCATAGACGCCTGCTCAAGGCCGGGGTTGTCGGCGTACTCCAAGTTGTGGTGGGCATCCATCATGTCGGCCATCATGCCCATGGGGATAGCCACAGGGTCCAGCCGTCCGAAGGGGATGTAGGTCTTGCTCCCATCCTCGTTCTGCGCCACGACACTGTACGGCTGCCATCCTGTTGCCATGAGGGCTGCCTTGGCCTTGGGGTCAGACGGCCCGCCCCCCGTGATGTTGCCCTGCGACACAGCGTAAGCCGAAGTGCCCATGAACAGCATGCCCATGGTCATCTGGCCAATAGCGCTGGCCTTGGCTTCTGCACCATGCACCCCACTGAGGCTCTCACGGAACTCCGTTTGCAGGAGGTTGAGCCCCGGTGTCATCTTCCACCCGTAACGCATGACATTGGTGGGTGTCTTGATGAACGGTATCATGAGGCGGAGGCCGGGATGCTTGGACGCGAAGTTCTGCAAGTCCTTGCCCAGAGAGTTGGGCAGGAGGTCTTGCTGAAAGGTGGCAATCTGCGCCTCCCGGAGAGCGTCCTTGTTGAGTGCCCTGCCGCTGCTGTCGAAGGCCGAGCCCACACGGTCGTCCACAAAGGTCTTAAGGTAGTCCTTCGCGGCATTGCCCTTGAGCCCAGACCCCATGGCCGCATCCAGCCCATCAAGGTAGGCACCGGCTGAGACCTTAGAGCGGTAGGTGATTTGCTTCATCAGCTCATCCACGAACCCCAAGGAGCGGGTAGGCAGCCCCAAGGTCAGCGTTGCGATCTTCCCCGCGTTAGCCGCAAGGGCCTGCGGCGAGGTCATCGGCTTGAGGCCCATGAGGCCCGTAGCGAGGTCTTGGGGGGCCAGCCCGGCAGAGGTATGCACTTCGCTGCGGTGCGGTGCCATCACGCTGTCGTTCATGACGAACGCATCCACGGCAGCCTTCCAGCTCTCCGTGAAGTTGCTCCCCATGTAGACGTACTGGCGCATGGCCTCACGGTAGACCCGGCTGGCACCAGCTTGACCCCGAGCAGCCATGTAGGTGGCCCCAAGGATTTTCTCCAAGGGCCGCACGCCCAGCATGTAGGCGTTGGTGGTGAGGTTGATGAGCTGGGTCTTTGGGCCGGACACGAGGTTGTTGACGAGAAGGAACTGCGCGTAGTCCGTGACCCGCTTGAGGAGCGTGGGGCTCAGCGCCTTGGCCAGTTGCTTGGGGTCTCCCTCAGCGCCGTTCACCAGCTTGAGGAGCGCATCGCCGTCCATGGTGTTCATTGTCTCGACAAGCGAGGGGTCCACAGCGAAGCGCATGCGGCGTAGTGCCCTGCCCGCTGAGGTGGCCATGGAGCGGCTGGACGCAAACACAGAGGCAGCCACGGAGGCCCGCTTCTTAAGCTCCGCCAGAGCGGCGTCCCTTGAGCCGAACTCAATGTAGTCCCCCATGCTGATGCGGGAGCCTAGAGCGTGGACATCTTGCATGAGCCGACGAGAGACGAGCCACCCGGCCTCCATCATGGAGGTCATGTGGGCCGCATCCTTGCCGGCCTGCTGCACCATGCCAATGACGCTGGCGGGGTCCACGTTGAACAGGTTGGCCATCTGTGCGGACACTGTGGCCACCTTCTTGTCGGTGAGCACAGCGCCACCCTTGATCCCGTCGATGCGGCTCTCAACGGTGTCCGTGACGCGGGCCATGAGGTTGTTAAGCTCAACGTCTGCCGCGCCGCCATCGCCAAGCTTCTGCCACGGGACCTGGGCCCCACGGCCAAACGTATGGCCGCCTTCAAGGGCCTGATACCAACCGCCGAATTGCGCCATCGCAAAGCTGTCGTCGGACATGGACTTGACGAGGGCCTCAGTGTCCTCTTGGCTGACCCTTATGCGCGGCTGAGGGTTGGGGAGTTGCGTTCCTGCTGCCTCCGCCGCTGCTCTCGCATTTGGTGTGATCGAAACTGGTCCATCACCGACTGGGCCGCCATCGCCCCCTGCACGCTGCCCTCCTCCGCTGGTGCCGGCATCGGCCTGCCCCACGGTCCTGTCAGGCATTCCGTCAAGCGCTGCCGGATGTCCTCCCGGCTGAGCATTGCTGTTCCCGGATACATCGCCAGTCAGCCCCGGTTCAGGTGCCGGCGTGACGTTGCCCTGCGGTGCGCCCTCTGCCACCGGCTGTGCTCCGCCAGGATTGTTCCCAGCAGGCCCAGCGCCGATGTCTCCTCCAGCGTTAGGAGCTTGCTGCACTGCTGCATCAGACGAGGGGCTTCCCGCTCCCGCGTCACCCGTTGGGGTTTGGGCAGTTTCGGGGGCTGGCTGGCTGTTGGCATTATGCTCGATCTCCTGTTGAAGGGCGTCGGCGGAAGCCCTAGCGCCCTCCGCGTCGCCGGCCCTGAGGTACTTCCAGATGGACGTAGCGCCGCGAAAGACGCTGATAACGGTCAGGTCCATTCCGATGCTCTCAAGGGCGTTCTTAATGCGGCCCTCTGCTTCGCTGTCGCCGGGCTTTGCGGCCAGCCAGGCGTTAATCGGATTGGCAAGCGTGGTGTCCTGCACGAGGTTGGACAAGCGGTTGCCGTGAGGGTCGAAGGCCGTAGCGCCGGCCCAGGCTGCCTTGAGGGCCTCCACGGTCTTGGGGAGGTTGGCTGCCACCGTCTTGACCCCAGCGCCAAACCACGGGAGCGCCTCTGCGGCAGCCGTGATCTTGCCGGCCCCGAGCATGCCCACGGTGAACTGTCCTAGCCCGCCCACGAGGCCAGCCACAGGGGCGTCCTTGATGAGCCCGCCATAGGTCGCATCGCTGACTTGGCGGAACTCTGAGCGATCGTCCGGGGGCGTGGTGCCAAACAGAAAGTCCTTGGTCTGGAAGATGCCTTCAAGGGCACCCGCACCGAAGGACATTGTGTTGGCCTGAAAGTCCCCCTCCCTGCCCGTTGAGCGCAAGGCCGGTCCCAGTTGGGAGGCCAAGTCGGTCAAGCTTGGAAGGTCGGCAGATGGAGGGGTGCCCCCGCCAGCCCCAGCATCAGGCACTTGCGTACCGTCTGTCACTGCGGCATCAGCGGGGGCGGCAGGGGACGGTGAACCCGGCTGAGCGGCACCGGGGGCTTGGGGGGCAATCTGTGCCTCCTTGGCCATGAGGGCGTCAAACTCAGCTTGGTCCATCTACATCTCCTGCGGTTAGGCTTCTGTGGGTCGTTTCCTGAGGGCGAAGTGCGGCACGTCCTTGAAGCGCTTCCAGTCAGCACCAACGTCCAGCTCCACGCCCAGCTCCTTGGCTGCTCGCTTCATGGCTTTCACGATGGTCTTCTGTGCTGCCGGGTCGAACTTCACGCGGCCCCCAAGGACGGGCCAGAGGTCAGCCGCTCCGCCACCCAGGTGGTCGCTCTCCTCCGTCTTGCTCCATCCCCACTCCACGGCTTTCTTCTGGAGAGAGGCGTCACGCTTGCCAGAGCCGATGACGATCTGCACACCCGGAGCGTACTCCTGAGCCTTGCGGATGACGTTGGCCAGCGTTGGGTCAATGGACCGCATGTTGGCCTCGTTGTTGGCCACAGGGTCACTGTTCCACTGCATGAACTTCTCACGCTGCCCAGCGTTGCCCGAGCCGTCCACATCGGGGATATCGCCATAGACATCCGAGTTGCCGACTGGGGCCGACTGGCTGGGGTTGAAGCTGACTTGGGTAGGCGTTAGGCCCATCGCCTCGTAGACCTTGGAGGGTGACGTGCCGGAAGCATTGAGCCCATCCCCCGCGTAGTAGCTGCGGCCTGTCCTTGGGTCGGGCAGAGAGGCCCACTCTTGGGATAGGTTGAGGGCGAAGGCTCGCTTGCTCAGGGTTCCGGCCTTGTACTGGTCCCACCCCCGCGTGCGGAGGAGCGTCATGGTCATCTCAGTCTGGAGCTGCGGGTTGAACTTTTCCTGCCCGGTGAGCCCCATGTCCGCCTTGAGGCCCCGAAGGGTCTTGAGGAGGAACTGCGGGCCGCCAATGGCCGTGGACTTAGCGCCCCGGGCTCTGGCCGCCACCTGCATGGCCATGATCTGGTTCAAGCTGTACTGGCCCAGGTCCACCGTGTTGTGGGCGTTGCCGTAGACAGCATTCCAGTTTCCCGCCGCCTCGTGCTTGAGGATGAGCCCGATGAGGCGTTGAGCCTGCGGGTCCACACCGCCAACCACCGGAACCTTTACGGCCCCCTCCGCGTTGCCTTCACCCACCGTGGTGCCGACTTCGTTGAGGCTCTCGTCAAGGAGCTGTGAGGCAATAGCCCCGGTCATCGTTGGGTTGCCCGCATTGTTGGTGGCGGACGGGTCGTTGGCCGTGGTGAAGCTGACCGGCTGGAAGTCCGGGGTGTTCTCGCTACGCTTCCCACCGGCTGCCGGCGCGGGCTCTGCCTGGGGGGTCAGGAGCCTACGGACGTATTCCTCCGTGGTCAGCCCAAAGGACTTCGCACGGCCATCCATCTGTCCCTTCTGCTCAGGCGTGAGGCCCTCAATCATGGTCTGGACATCTTCATCCGGGACCTGTGTGGCCAGCCCTTGGTCCAGCGCCTTGTTGAGCGTGGTGCCAATCATCTTGCCGACTTGCGGGCCGCCCGTGGCGGACTGCTCCGGGATGGCATTGGCGGGTAGGTCCGCAGCGGTCCCTGTGCCGGACGTGAAGGGGTTGGGGCCCTGTGTTACATCCCCCGTTGGCCGGTTGTACTGCTGGCCGGTGCTTGGGTCGATGGCGTTGGGGTCGGCCACGAGGTTCTTGAGGATGCCATTGCCGATGTCGCTGATGGCCTTGGCGCGGTCCACAGAGCTGGACTGTGGGTTCGCCATCACCCAGTCAGAGACCTTCTGCTGGAAGTCGTAGAGCGCCTCAAGGCCCTCATTGCTGGTGCCGATGATGGGGTCCCCTGTCATGGGGTTGACACCCTTGGTGCGGACATCAAGCACTTGCGCCATGCGCTTGTAGCTCTGGTCCTCAAAGGCTGCCTTGATGTTGTCCTTGCTGTCCACGAGCGCCTTGGCAAAGCTCTGCGCCGCCGCCGCGTCCTGCGGATTGGAGAACACGTCCTGCGACATGGCGTCCCCAAAGATTGCCATGGGGTCACCCCCAGAGCCGGCCACAACGCGCATCTGGTTGTAGACGTGCATCACCCGGTTGTTGTCGGAAGGGAGCCCCTTGGCGAGGGACTGTCGCCACTGCTCAACGTTCACCTTGAAGTCCCCGTCCACGGAGGCCCCGGCAGCGAGGACGCCATCCGGTACAGCCGCACGGGGGTCCTTGAGGAGAATGTCCACGGCTGCCGACTTGGCTTGGCGCAAGGTCTCCTTGTCCTTGGCAACCTGCTCCTCGTGAGCCTGCGACTGCTGGGACCGCGCGATGACCTCCAGAGAGCTTAGCGTCTCCGCCTTGATCTTCTGGCCATCGGGGCTGTCCCCGTAGGTGTAGTCCTTGCCGGGAACCTTCTGGTCAAAGAACTTGAGGAGCCCCGGGTCCCGCGTCGAGAGGACCTTGGCAGATATGGCCTGCATCATCTGCTTGTCGAAGTCCTCAGGCCGCACGCCGGTATCCACGAGGTTCTGGCGGCGCTGCTCGATATGCTTGAACAGCTCCGGGTAGTTGGTGCCTTCCGGTGTCGTGAGCCCCTCGTTGTTGAACTCGTCGATGTCCTGATTGGCCCCTGCCACGCCGGCATCCACCGCCCCGTTGTACACGTGGTCATGGACATCCTGCACGTGCTGGGCCCCTACGGAACCGACACCCTGCTTGATCTGCGGGAGGAGCCCCCGGAGGACCATGGGGTCTGCATCCTTGGGGACGTTCTTGGAGGTCCAGTCAGAGACGAACTGCTCGTAGGCGTGCGGGTCCGTGCTGTTCTTGCCATCCCACGCATCGTAGTCTTGCTGGAAGCGGGCCTTGAGGTTTCCCCCCATGACATCGCCACTGGCCAACTGCCAGCCACGCACAAAGGCCGGGCTGTACTGGGCGGGCACCTTGCCCTCCTGCACGAGCGTGGAGAGTTCCCCGGCGCTGCCGTTGAGGAAGGCCGCCTGTCCCCGCACCAAGTCATCTGCCGCCTGCTTCTTGGCACGCTGGTCCATGAAGGTGGCAAGGGGCTGGTCGATCTTGCCCAAGGCATCCGCAATGTCCCGCCAGCCGGACTTGGCGGGCTGCACAAAGGTGTCAACCGGGGAGGCCTGCGGCTGTAGCTCAACCGGGCGGAGGTCAGTCGATACCTGTTTGCGTTCCATGGTGCTAAGCGCTCCCGTCCGCGTAGGACATTTGCCGGTTGTAGGTTGACATGCCACTCAAGGCCGCACCCCCTATGCCGGCGATGAGGCCCAGAGCGGATGGCCGTGGGGCCGAGTTGATGCGGCTTTGGGCTTGGCTCTGGCTCGATTTGCGCTCAAGCTGGAGCTGGTTGATGGCCATCTTGGTGTTGTCGAACTGGTTCTGTCGGTTCTGACTGGCCTGCCGCGTAACGTCACCCACGAGGTTGCCCACGGAGATGCCCGTAACGCCAGCGCTGGAGGCGGAGAGGCGAACCTCTGAGACCTTCTTGGCCTCCTCAAGGTTTACCTGCTGGACCTTCTGGCTGCCGGCGTCGGCCTCTTGTATCTGCCGGTGGGCGATGGCGTTCTGGTCGTTGGCGTAGGCTTGCAGTGAGGCCTTGCGTGTGGCTGCCGCCTCCTCCGCCTGCGCGTTGTACTGGGCGATGGACTGCACTGCCCCCACGGCAAAGGACAGGAAGCCCGCCGTAACGGGGTCAAAGCACATGGGCCGTTACTCCGCTGTGAGGACGTAGCGCTGGTACTTGCCCTTCCCCATGACGGTAGGCTTGCCGGACTTGACGAAGCCGAAATGCTCCAGCCATTTGTGGTGCTGGGTGTTCTTGACGCTTGGGTAGGCCTGGAGCACCGGGGCGAGAGCCTTGATGCGGAACCACTCGTCCCGGGAGAACTCCTGATGAATGGGGATGACAAGCTCCGGGCGATCACTGCCGATGAGCATCACGGTGCCGATGCCTTCCGACACAGAGACAGCCCAGACGGCCACGCACTCGTTGATGCCGGAGCGGTCATCCACCACGCACCGCGCATAGCTGGCCGCTTCGATCATGGGCGAGAGGTCCACCTGCGGGTCCAGCCCCGCGTCCTGCCACTCAGCCAAGTCCTCCGGTCTGATGGGGGCTGCAAGGAAGCTCGCAAGGAGAGACCTCGTGATGGTGACGATACGGAGAGATGTTACGCCTTCGGTCATTTCATAGCTGCCTTTCCAACGGCTGTGTACTGGTAGGAGGCCGACTGCCACTTGGAGGGCAGGAAGCTATCGTTCACCAGCGTGATGGTTGCGTTCTCAGCCAGCTCCTTGACGGGGGCCGTCTTGCTTCCCGTGCCGATGCCCGGGGTTCCCGCCTCGCTGCCGGGCAGGCCCTTGGTGCGAGCCTCCCACGGGTAGGACTTGGTGTCCTTGTTTGGGGTGGCCACCTCAATGCGGGTGTAGCCGGTCTGTGCGAACTGCACCGTGAAGTCTGCCACGGTCAGCCTATCGGTCGGCACGATGCCCTGCTGGTTGCGGATAAAGAACCTGCTCTCCGTCCTCTCAGACTTGATGGCATGCCCCGCGTAGAACTTGTAGCCCGTAAGGTCTCCCGTCACGGTGACCACAGCCCCCACGATGCTGACTATGGGGAACTCACGGCCACGGCTGTAGCCCGACACCTTGTCCTCCCGCGTGATGACCCGGAAGGTGGGGGAGCCAACGGCTGGTGTGTAGGGCAGCGTGAAGCTGTACCTGTTGGTGCCCGCGTTGTAGGACCCTGCGGTGACCTTCGTTTCGTCCACCCTGAGGTCCAGCCTCGTGCTGTACTCAGCGCCCGTGATGGGGTCCACAGCCTTGGGAGTGAGGTTGAAGGACAGCAGGGCCACACCCTCTGCACGCTGCTGGATGACCCGCAACAGGTTGTCGTTGATGCTGGCCCACAGGATGTTGCCACCCGGTATCCGCCACTTGTTCCATGACGACTGGATATACTCCTGCTTGTCGAACAGGAAGTTGTAGCAATAGAGGATCGTGGGGTCATTGTCCGACACGAGGAACATCACGCCCAGCGTGTCGGATGCCGTCATGTACCTGATGTTGTCCGCAAGGTAGTCCTGCACATGGTTGGTGACCGTTATGTCACCGTTGGGCTTGCCCTGATAGAACTGCACGGAGCGGAGCGTGGAGTGGGGCCCAACGTCTGCCGGGAAGTAGAGGAATGAGCCGACTGCCAAAGGGTCGCAGATGCGGGAGTACAGGTAGGAGGTGGACGGGTTGGCCGCCACGCTGTCCTGCTTGAAGTTGTCCGTGCCGCTGGAGATGCGGAACTGGGCCTTGGGGCTCCACAGGAACAGGCTCTCATCGATCTGGACCGCGAAGTCCATCTCAGAGGCACCGCGCGTAGTCTGCCCCGGCACCAACGTCACGTCCACCGGGGCCTCCGCAAGGGCTGCCTGAGCGGTGTCCGGGAAGTAGGTGAAAGGGAACCGCGCCTTGGACCACACCGCGCCGCCCGTGTAGAGAATGCCAAGGCGGTTCTCGTGGTAGTAGATGTCGCGGGGCAGCTTGTCGACGAAGCCGGGGTCCTTGGACGTATCGATGCCATCGCCCGAAATCCGGGTGCTCCACGGCGAGCTGGCGTAGGTGAAGGTGTCCACTGCCGTGTTCTTCAACAGGTGGGGCATGAGGCCGGGCTTGAGGGTGGTCTGGGTGTTCGGTGCCACCACCTCATTCCAGAAGCCCGTAGCGCTGGGCCCTTGGAACTGGAGGAAGTAGCTGTCCGCCTTGGCCCTGTCGTCACCGTTGATTTCGAGCACCATGCCGTCAAAGCCTTTGGCCGGCAGCTTGGCAAAGCTCTGTGCCTTCTCCTTGAAGGCGAACATGAAGTCTTCCCCGTTGCCGTCCTCAGTGGCTATGTCGAAGTCGCCGTGGTCAGCCCGGAAGATGCGGAATACGGCCCCGTTCACGGTGGCACTGTAGCCGACCACACCGTTGATGCCGGGGTTGGGGTCTGCATATCCAAGGTCTCCCGCAATGCCGATGTCGCCGTTGACACCACCTAACGCCAGCCGTTGAGCAATCACGGTGGTTGTGGCCTGCTCAGTGTGCGTGGAGGAGGTGCGGGGCGTGGTGTAGGCGCTCACCAGATTGTTGGTGTTGCCGTTCTTGCCCGTGATGGTGAGCTTATAGCCGAAGCCAAAGCCGCCAGCCCTCACGAATATAAGGGCCTCAGGGTATCGCACTGGGCTCAAGATGGTGCTGTCCATGAGGGGCTTGATGTAGCGGTTGAGGAGGAACGTTGTGTCCTCCACCACGACCGTGCGGAATGCGTCCTTGGGGCTCACCCCACCGGGGAGCGTGAGGTATCCGTCCGCGTTGCTCTGGGTAATCGTAGCGTCTGCCCCCGTGTTGAGGTTGATGGCGAAGGTGGCAGCACTGTAGACACCCGAGAGGTAGTTCTCCGTGTCCCTAACGATTTCCGAGAAGAAAGCCCCGGTGAGAGTGCGTCCCGCCCAGACCTTCACCACCTCAGCGCATGGCCGCGCCTGTGCGCCCTCAGACGGGGAATTGAAGCAGTCGAATTGGCTCTCGCACTGGGTGTCCCGACGCTGCTGCTCTGCCTGCTGGCTCACGCCCTGCACGAGGTTGGCTACAAGCTGGGTCTGGATGTCCGTCTGGTCGGCGTAGTGGCCAGCCATGAGGCTACCTCCTGTTTAGCGGCGGTGGAACTTGGCGAAGTGGGGGCTTATCTCCTCAATGCCACGGTCGTCATGGTCAGTGTCCTCGTGCTCCAAGGCCGTGAGGAACCCCTCCACCATTTCCTCCGTGTACTTGAAGTTCGACGGAGAGGGCAGTCGTGGGATAGCAAAGCGTCTGGCCGCCAGCCCCGTGATGTAGGCCTTCATGCTGTCCGTGAGGTCAGAGAACTCAAGGTACTGCACGAGGTCCACCGTGACGCTCTTGCCAATGGTGTAGGTCCGCAGCTTGGGGTCATAGAGCTTGCCGTCACGGGGGACCAAACGGTTGCCACTGTAGCCCCGGCTCACTTTGACCTTGGCGGTGTCCAGCGGGAGAAGGACCGTGCCGTCAACCTCAGGGTCTAGCACAAAGCCCCGACTGGTGTTCTGCTCCCATCCGCTCCTCTGGACCTCACGGCTCACATCATCGATAGCCTTCTTGGCTGCCGCAGCGTCCTCGTTGAGGTCCACCTGTGCGAGGCTGTCAATGCCGGACACACGGGCTGCCTCAAGGAGGATGTTCACCGCGTCAAGCAGGGTGGTGGGCGTGGTGGGTGTGGTGTCGATTGCCATAGCTATCAGGTCTCCTTAGGGTGGCACTAGGCCATCGTTACTGCTGGGGCGACTGGAGAGGAACAGCCGAGGGAGTAGCCGGTGGTTCACCCCGCTCAAGTATCCAGCCTAGTGCCGTCCTAAAGAGACCTCCCCGGTTCTCGGTCGCTCCCACTAGGGGATTGTCCACTGCGAACGCGGGGAGGCGAGCCCCACGGTAACCTGCCGGCTGCCGTGAGGGTCTACAGGGTGCGGTCTTCAACCTTCCGTAAGGTAGCGAACCCTACGTCACCCCGATCTAGTTACGAGCGGATGGTGGTGGCCAGCTCGATGCTCGCCTCCGGGCGGAGGACATCGTGGCCGTTGAACTGGGAGGCAATCGCGATGGTGCCGAGACGCTCCTCCTGGTCCTTGACCACCACGCGCATGCCACGGCGCTCCAGCGAGCCGACAGCCCACTTGGACGAGATGTGGCCGACCGTGGTGGTGAAGTTGCCCTGATACTTCGCAAGGCCGGTCGTGATGTTGGTCTTCGGGATGTGGTTGGTGCCCTTGACCTCGAAGCCGGCGATGGGGGAAGTCACCCGGGCCGTCCTGCGGTCACCGCCGCCAGCTTCCGGCTTGAAGACATCGACGCCGAAGTTGCGGGCGAGCAGGAGGTACTGCTGGTGGGGGAGCATCAGGCGGGGGTCAGAGCCGCTGATTTCGTTCTCCAGAAGGTACTGCCTGCCGGCGAATGCAGAGGTCTCCAGCACGGTGGCCGAAGTCCGCATGTTGACGTCGAAGATGTAGAACGGGTTGGGCTGGCCCTGTGGCACGCCCGTGGGGGTGTTGCCGACATAGAACTTGCGGGAGGCCAGGATGTGCATGATGGCGACACGGCGGGCCTGCAAGCTGCCCAGCGACTGGCCGAGCTGGTGCGTGTAGGGCTCCATGACATCGAAGTGCGAGATGAGCTTATCGATCTCCGCGATGAACACGCTGTCGTAGACCATGTTGTCCAGCGCGATGACCACCTCGTTGCTTTCGACCGAGCCGCCAAGGATCAGCTCGCCCGGCAGGTGTTCCGAAGCGTCACGCTTGCGGCCAATGATCGGGAAGCTGTCCGCCTTGCCTTCCGTGATGTTCTTGACGAAGCGGAGGTCCATATAGTCCATGGCCTCGTCGTAGGTCTGAATGACCAAGCCACCGAACTCTTGAAGGAAGAGTGCGCGGTCGTCACCAGTGCCCGCCTTTTTGCCGAAGCGAGATGCGGCATCCGTGTAGTCCGACATGAAGTCGTCTCCTAATGGTTGTTGCGTTTAGGGTGTTGCGGGTAGTCCAGTGCGGTGGTCCTAGCGGCCTTGCTGCTTCCACCACGGGGAGACAGCAGTGCGTGCCCGCAGCTCCCTATGCTTGGCGTCCTTCTCCGGGCCATTCTTCATGTGGGAGAGGGTAGCCAATTCCTTGTCGTAGTCCGCCTTGGTGGCGAACGGTTTGGCGGAGGGGGCCCCGCCTGTCTGGGTGTTGGCCCCGGTGCTGGCCGTCTTGGCAGGGCTGGCCGCACGGCGGACCCCGATGCCCGGCTTTGCGGGGGCCTCCTTGCCGGTGCCGCCGCCTTTGGCCTTGGCGAAGCGCTCATTCAACAGCTCGATCTGCTCTGCCGCCGCTGCGCCACCTTCCGCCATGGCCGCATTGAAGCGGTCCACTTGGGCCTTGGTGTAGCCGCCAAGCTTGCCGTCCTGCTGGGTGGAGGCCCATGCGATCTTCTTGGACCAAGCCTCCTCGCCGCCCGTCACCTCGTCCATTGCGGCCTTGGCCTGGGTGAACTTGGCCTTCTCGCCTTCAATGGCGTCATCCACCATCTGGCGCGTGATGCCCAGCTTCTCGCGAAGGTACTTGTAGGTGCCTTCGTTGGGACGCTCAGAGGCACCTTCCGCCTTGGCCATGTTCGCACGGATTTCATCGGCGATGGCCTCACGGTTGAGCACCACGCCCTTGCCGTCCGCGTCCTCGTGGTCCTTGAGGAACCTTGCGTCATACGCTGCGGTCACCTCCTCGCTGGCCGGGTCGAAGTCCGGGAGGGGTTCGTAGGGCTTGGCCGCTTCGTCTTCCGGCTTGGTGTCCGCGCCCTCAGGCTTCTCCGTGCCCTCCTCGTCGCCGTCCTCTTTGGCCTCCGCTGTGAGGTCCTCCGTTTCCAGCTCCGTCTTCTGGTGGGCGTTGATGCCCTGCTGCTCCACCCCTTCGCCGGTCACATCGAACATGATGCCGGCGTTGGTCTTGGTGGTGACTCCCTTGGAGCCGGCCTCCACGGAGGACGAGATGCCCTCCCCGGTGTCCACCTCAAGGCGACCGTCCGCGATGGCCTTCTCGCCAGCGCTGGGTTCCTTCTTGATGTCGTCTGCCATAGTGCTCTAGCTCCTTAAGCTGTCGGTGGCGGTGCGGTTGGGTTCTCGGGGTTACCGCCCCCGCTGCGGTCTGCGAGGGCCTTGATGCCCGGCCCTATGCCTTTGCTCAGGGCCTCCTGCATCATGCCGGCCTGCTGGTTCTGCTGGGTGTTCTGGGCCACTTGGTCAGGCGTATAGACCAACCCATCGGTCTTGATGCCCTTGTAGGTGGCGTAGCGGGTGGCGAAGTCATTGACATTCACCTGCTCCACACCCTTGGGGCCCCACATCTTGGAGACCACAGAGCCCCAGTCCACGAGGTTCTGGGCCTCAAGACTGTCCCCGGTCTGTTCGATGCCGGTGATGACCTGCACGGTCACAGCACCCTTGGGGAGACGGAGCTTTGGGTTGCGCTCTTCGTTGAGCACCATGCCACGCACGATGATGGGCTTCTGGTTGTCATCGCTGATGGAGGTGTAGAGGCCGCCCAGCGCCTTATCCAGCTCAGTGCCCAGCCGTTGGATTTCCTCTGCGGTCACCCGCTCACCGGAGCGCTGTATGGCAGACTGCATGAGGAAGGCGGCAGAGAGCCGGCGTGCTGCCTGCTCAAGGTTCCCGCCCACGGTGTTGTTGTCGGCAGACTTCTCCGCCCGGAACATGGAGAGGTCCTCTGCGGACCCCGGGAGGATGCTCAGGTTGCGAGCCTCACGCACCTGCTTGATGCTGGACTGGCTGCCCGGCTTGTGGAACATCAGGGCCAGCGCGGAGGCTGCCGTAATGTCGTTCATGCCAGAGGCGGCTGCCTCCACGGTGAACAGGTCGCCCCGGTACATCTCGCAATACCCCGGGCTCCAGTTGCGGCCAGCCGTCTTGATGAGCCAGCCGGCGTGCATCACGGGAGCATCGAAGTCCGTCTCCACGGTGGTGTCGGGGATGAGCTTGCCGTTGTACTCCTCCCAGTAGCGGAAGGACCCTTCGGTCTCATCGTCGCCACTAGCCGGGGGCACATACTTCTGGGCACAGTAGATGTCTACCTCCTGCTCCCATGCCGACTTGACGGCTTCTGGCTTGTCTCCATCGCTAGGGTCAGCTTGGCGCTGCTCCTCAATGAACTTCCGGGTGTCATCATCCAGCCCGGCCAGCGCCACGCACACCTTCTGGACCACCGCAAGCTGGAGCCCCGTGGTAGACCGCTGGACCACGTAGCTATCCATACGGTGCCATGTGGGGCTCCGCCACTTGAGGTGCTTCCACATCGCGTTGCCGGCGATGAGGACTTGCCTGATGTATTCGATGTAGGCAGACCGCATGCCAACACTGTAGAAGGCCGTGGTGTGCGTGATGGAGAGGCGGGTCAGTGCCTTGATCGTCTGGGCCCATTGCTCCGGGTCCTCGTCCAAGGCCTTCTGGATGTCGGTCTCCTCCGGTAGGAGCTTGAGGCACGGGTGCCCCGGGGGGAACGCCACGTCCGCCAGCTTGGATACCAGAGTGTTGACACACTGGGCCCCGATGGACTGGTTGTTGCCCGGAAGGTCATCGCCCTCAATGTACCCCAGCGGGGGAAAGGCGAATGGCAGGGTCAGCTCCGCCATCTTGCGGGCCATATCCTCCACCGCCTGCCGCCGACCTGTGAGGCTGTCGTAAAAGGCTTCCGCCTTCATGCCCAAGGAGTAAGCACCCATGGCTTCGCCATCGGCTCCCGCTTGGGGCTCCGCGTAATTGTCGGCCATAGGGCCCTCCGTGGGTTTACTTCATTGTTCCGGCAGGGACATTGAGGCCGGCACCGCCTGCCCCCACACCGCCGCCCGTGGTGCTCCGGTCCACACGGAGGTCCGGGATGCCACCGAATAGGGTCTGGTCCTCCGCCTGCCGTGCTTGGCCGATCTGCTGGGGGTCCGCCACCTTCTCGGGCTGAGCGTCGGGGCCCGGTACGTTGGCCTTGGGGGTCTTGGGGAAGAAGCAGTAGTTCGTTGCGTAGCGCTTCATCTCGTCGCTTTCCTTCTGGTTGGTCACTGCTGGGCGGAGCTGGCGCGGTCTGCGGCCTCAGGGTCCACCGGGATGTCTTCATCAGCCTCACCACCCATGTCCATTTCGGACCGGAAGTTGGCTTGGCGGTTACGGAGCCACGCCACCAGCTCCACCTTGCCGGCGTACCGGAGGTGCTCCTCTGCGGTCTCAGTGCGGGCGAGGCACCGTGGCGGGAACATCTGCTCCAGCTTGGTGAGAACCTCGTCGGCCAGGACGGGAAGGTCCGGCGTAAGGTCGGGCCCCGCAAGGAAGGCTTGAAGGTGGTCGGTGACATGGTTGCGGGGCTTTGTGGGTGCCATTACGCAATACCTCGTGTGATGTTTGAGGGGGCCAAGGCCTTGCCGGTGTTCTGCTCCACGGAGACCGCACGGTCATCCCAGAGTTCGACCATCTCAAAGTCCTTGACGTTGGTGGCCTGGAGGTCGAACGGAAGGCCCTCCACAACAAGCCATTCCATCAGGGCCAGCCTAAAGCCCCCGATGTCCGCGCCTGGGGCCGGCGTGACGCGAGCCGTGAAGATGCGAACCTCCCAGCCATCAGCAAGCCACTGCTTGACGCGGGCCACCATGGCGGGCACAGGGGCACCAATGTGGTCCAGCCCCTTCCACCCATCGTAGACCGCAAGGGTGCCATCGAGGTCTACGCCAATCCAGCCTCTCTGCTTGTCACTCATGGTGCTGGAAGTCCTCAGGCTTGCCCGCCATCCACCAGTCCGGGTCCCCTTGCAGGAACAGGAGGTACATGTTGGCGTAGCGGATGGTCTTGCGGATATCCTCGCTGCCGTTCTTGGCATCATGGCGCATCACGTACTTGATGATGTTGCCTTGGAACCAGTCCAGCTTGTTCTCCGCGATGAACCGTATGGGTTCGATCTTGAAGCGGGCATAGTGCGGCGGGAGGTTCACCATGTCTTTGCTGGTGGCCACCCCACGGCTCACCGCAGTGGCGAGGTTGAGGGAGAACTGCTCCTCCACCGCGTCTTGGCGCTTGATGGTTCCGTCCTCAAGGCCACGCCTCAAGGTCTGCTGGGTCTGGCGGAGGGAGGACGTAGCGTCGTGCAGGCCGTGCTTGGCCCAGTCGGCATCATCGTAGGCGCTGGGGATGCCGGCCCCGTCAAGCGGGAAGGGATTGGCTTCGTGGTCTTTGCTCATTGCGGCTTGATCCTGTCGGGAAACCATGCGTGGGCCAGCTTGTTCTGCTCACGGTCGTAGTCCCCGTGTTGCAGGATATGGGCGAGCTGGGCGGACAGCAGAGCGCTCTGCTCCGCAATGTTCCAGTCCACGTCCATGCCCTTCTGGTAGTGGGACACCACGCAAGCCCAGAGGTCCGTGGTGGGCTCAGCCTTCCACGCCTTCACCGGCCTGCCCTTGTTGGGGCCACGGGTGATGGTCGTCATGCTGGCCATGAGCCGCACGGGGTTCTCAAGGATGGCCGAAGCCCGCGTCTTGCCGATGCCTGGGCAGCCCGGGTAGCCGTCCGTCATGTCCCCTGCGAGGGTCTGCCACAGGTGGAACATCTGGGCCTGCCACGCGGTGATGTGCTGGACGTTGGGCGTGCCGTCCGCCTTGAAGTCCTTGAGGCGGTGGTAGTAGCCGGGGACCGTCTTGAAGTCCTTGTCCTTGCCCACGAGGATGCGCTCCCCGGGATACTGCTGGGGCTCCGTGGACAGTATGCCCAGCACATCGTCCGCCTCCAAGGCCGGCCAGTGGAAGGCCGCGTACTTGTCCCGGAGGTACTGCTTGAGGATGTCCAGCAGGAGGGGCCGCACGCTGTCCTTGCGGTTGGACTTGTAGTCCGCGAAGATGGTCTTGCGGAAGTTGGCCTTGGGGTCGGACAGGGCGATGCGGCGGTGCGTGCTCTTGAAGGCCAGCTCCAAGGAGATGAGCATATTGTCCACCACGGCCTCGCCCTCAAAGCGATTGGCGAAGGGGGAGACAAAGCCAAACTCATCCTCGTAGATGCGCTGGACCGCACAGGCCGCCGTGAAGGCGATCACGTCGCCGTCGATGAGGAGGGTGCATTCCTTGCCATCACTCACTTGGTGGCATCCTTCACGTTGTACTGCCGGCCCACCACGATGGCGCACCACAGCTCAGGGAGGGTGTCCTTGAGGCCCGGCCACTTGTCATTCCGCCATACGTACCAGATGATGGCCGGGACGTAGACCCACAGCAGCAGGCGCTCCCAGATGGCCAGATTGTCGGGACCATAGGTGGTCGCGTGGTCAAGCGCTGCGGGGGGCTCATCGTCCACAAGGAGCTGCACCCAGCAGAAGGCAGCGATGACCCAGTAGATGGCGATGAGCAGGAGGACAAGGTGGGTGAGCATTACGGTGCGTCCTTGTTGTTGCTGTTGATGGCCGCCACGAGGCGGGGCATGATGTCGTACAGAGCGGTGAGCCCTGCGGGTGTGGTGCGCCATTTGTTGTCGTAGGTCTCCCGGTCGGGGAGGATGTTGGAGAGCCAGCCTAGGGAAGCAGCAAGGGCTACCTCTGCGGCAAGCGCTCTGGCCCAGTCGCCTTGGACACTAATGTACCTGTCATGGGCGAGCTTGAGGACGAGCCAAAGCTGCGGGGGGTAATCCCCACTATACGGGCGCATGGTAGAACTCCCCATGCAACACTTTGAGCCGTGCCTCTACAATCTGGCTGGCGGCATCCGGAGTGTCATACGAGCCCAGGTAATGCGTTAGGCCCGCCCACTTGATCCTCGCAAAGAACCGCCCGCCTGTCTTGATGGGATACACCCCCCGGGGCAATCCGCTCTTTCGCTTCCTTGGGCCCTTGTTAAGGTTGTTCTCAAGATTTGTAGCAGCCCGAAGGTTGCCAAGGCGGGAGTTGTGCCAGTCGGTGTCCCTGTGGTCTACCTGCTCAGGGAGATACCCCTTAGCCAGCGCGAACTTTATGCGATGGTAGTAGAGGTTCACCTGCTTTCCATCAGCGCGGCCACAGTTGACTACGCATCGCCGGGCCTTTGGGGGCTTGACGACTTTCTCCGATGAGATGCGCACTACGTCCTCACCGTCAAGGCGGAAGGTGGCCAGGATCAAGTCAAGGTCAATGCGTCCGCGCCCAATCCTTGTCAGTCTTTCCTGCGGCACGGTACTCTCCTCTAAGGCCAAGCATGCGGCCCGCCACTTTGATTTGCGCAAAGGCCACCTCAAGCAGCTCAGGGCCTAGCCCAGGGCGATGGGTGAAGCTAAGAGCGTCGTGAACGAACAACACTTGCTTGAAGTCCTTGCCGTAGACCCACCCCCGCCGCTCAAGCTCTTGGTGGATTAAGACGAGCCACAGCTTGCAGGTCTCAGCGCCCGCAGACTGGAGGAGTGTGTTGAGGGCCGCATACGCCTTGCGGACGTACACACGCCGGCCATCAAGGCCTTTCAACCAACCCCGTTCGGCCACCTTGCTCACGTCATCTGATAGAGCCTTGAGGCCCTCAATGTTCTTGTCGAACTTGTTCAAAATGATGCGGGCCTTGGCGATGCGTGCCCGTTGGTTGTCGTCCAGCTTATCCACAAAGGTCTGGTCGAAGCGCTTGACCAAGTTGCTCAAGAGCATGGGGAGCCCCCGGTAGCCGAGCAGCTCCACAACCTCAGTGTCATCCCCAACGGTTAACGCTAGGCTGAGCTTGTAGGCCCCACCCCCGTAAACCTTGAGATATGTGGCCGTCTTGGCATCCGAGCGGGTCATGTCCGCAAGGTCCGCGTGCTCCTGATGCGGATCACGGTTGGGGTCGCATACGCGGGCAGAGAACTTGCCGCCGTCCAATGGGTACAGGAAGTGCCCAAGGTCGATTAGCTCCAAGCTGGAGGCGTCACAGTCCGTGAACTCCCAGCCTGGGTCGGCCTCAAACAACTCCTTGCACTCAAAGCCATAGCGGCCCTCTAGGCCGTAGGCTACACGCTCGTACTTAGTGCCGTCCTCGTGTACGTCCTTTACCTTCATCACGGCTGGGACGCCGCTTAGGTTTGGGTTCTTGTGGGTGCAACGCCCTGTGATAGCGCCCGCCGTGTCCATGCCTCCGTGGATGAACCCGTTGTCGTCCACAAGGTTGAGCCACGCCTTCTGGCCTTTTGCCAGGGTGCCGAGCGTCTTGGCCACCACGAAGTAGTTGATGAGAAGCTTGCGAACATCCTTCGGCATCACCGCCTCAGGGATTTCCTCAAGGGTTCCCTCGTCCACCGTGGGCTTGCCGTTCTTGCCAAACATCTTGGGCTTCCACCCGTAGAGCGCTTGGAGGCGCTGCCCCAGGTGGTCCCGGCTGGACGGCTGGAAGGTGGTCCACTCGATTGGCGTATAGGGTGCGTCGGGGCTGTACTCGCAGACCGGAGGGCCGACATACGGTGCCAGCGGTTGGCCTTTCGCTCCGAAGCGCGGCCTGGTTACATCCGGCAGATACGTAAGCTTGACCTTGCGGCTGGCTGCTGGAGTGACCACGGGGCTAGTCGCCCACCATGACCCAAAGGTTGCAACAAGCTGCTTCTCAATCTTGGCCAGCTCGTTCGTGAGGTCAGCAGCGAGGCGCTGGGCCTTCGGGACGTTGAAGTGTACACCGTGCAACTCCTGCCGTTTGATGATGCGGGCTACTTCATGCTCCACCTCAAAGACCCGCTCAGGCCAGACCACGGAGCACTTCACTTCCGGGTTCCAGCCAACGCGGTCCTCAATGAGGTTCCACAGCTTGAGGCATGGCCTGTTGTCTTGCATCATGTAGGCTGCCATGAAGCCGTTCCACTCATCCCACCGCCTATCGAACCGCTCATCGCCTGCCTTGGCGGGACGGTCGCGGGGCTCCGGGTACTTGTGGAAGTCGCCTTCGTAGTCGGCCTTATGGTCACCCAGACGCCAGCCCCACGCTTTCAGGCTGTGCCGCTTGACGAGGTTCATGGGCATAGGGTTGATGGCGGCCTTGGCCCTCTTGAAGTCAGGGTCCGCAAGGATGTCAACAGGCCACACCACCTTGGCCATCACGTAGCTGTCCCAGGCTTTCGCCGGGCGCTTGAACCACGGGTAGCACATCTCCGCCGCGATGTAGTCGTAGTCCACACCGTTGTGGAACACCGTCATGTCCGCGTCTTGCAGGGACCTAACGCCATCCGCTATGTCAAGGCTGGTGGGGTTGGCGAGGAGCTGGCGTGTAGCCTCATCGGGCACAGGCATGCGGTCCCAGTCGAAGTCGTATGGCACTGCGGGACCGTAATAGAACTCCTCACGGCCAGAGGGGGCTGGGCCCGGGGCGTCCATGTCGATGGTCCCAAGGCAATGCATGCGGAGGGCCGGTCCCATGTCTAGCAGGCCGTTGCCCTCAAAGTCGCCAACAAGACGGCGGCCCACGGTCACACGTCCTTGCCCGGGATATTGTACACGATGCACACCCCAGAGAGCGGCACCTTGTTGAGCATCGCGGTGGCAGCGAACAGCGTCCAAGCCTTCTGGCACTCATCGGCATTCTGGAAGACACCGGCCTGCTGGGCATTGGGTTGCCCATGGGTGAGACCAATGATGATGAGGATGACGGCTTTCATGGTTGGCTAGTCCCTTGTGCGTTGCCGCGTGTCAGTCGCGGTGGAGGAGGAGCTTGACGTGTGTCGGGTCGGGCACGTAGATGCCGTAGCGGTCCTTCCACTTCTGCTGGAGGTACGGCAGCCCCGAGTGTTCGAAGTGGCGGAGCTTGTAGCCGGACCCCACGGTGGTGAAATTCACCCACTGGTCAGCCGTAAGGGGGAAGTAGCGCTCCGCCCACTCGTTCTCCCAGTTGTCCCGGTAGTCGCACTTGAGGAGAGCCTCAAGGAACTCTGCACGGTTGGCGAACTGCCCGGGCTCAGCGGCCCCAGTCAGAAGCCAGTGCTTCATGTTCTCGCAAGCCGGGCCGGTGGTGACCGATTCGAACTCCTCACGGGAGACGCGCTTGTGGTAGGCATCGGGGTCCACCCCCATGTCCCGCACCGCGATGTACTCGCAGCCCAGGTTCTTGAGCTGGTGCCAGAACGGGATGAACTCGTTGGGCTGCTGGCTCATGACCTCGTGGATTACGGAGCTGAGCACGAGGCAGACCTTGAGGCCCTTCCTACGGTGGCGGTTGATGCGGGCAGCGAACATGGCGAAGTCGCTGGTGAACTCGAAGTTGCCGATGGAGCGGACATGCTTCGCCAGCTCAATCATCCCGGCGTTGTGGTCGAACCCGATGTAGTGGTGCCCCCAGCCCTGTGGCCAGTCGCGGCGCATGAGGTGGACATCCCGGAGGAGCCGCCCGTCCGCACACCCGAAGTCCGCAAAGACGGTGACCTCTGCGGGGACCCTCTCAACAAAGAACGTCTTGTCCGCCAAGGTCCGCGCCATGCGCTCGTTGTAAAGCGCGATGTCAACGGGCGAGGAGACATGCTTGGGGTTAGCATTGAGGTTCATCGGAGAGGGTCCCCCTTGGGTTATCGGGATTGGAGTTGCATCTGGCGGCGGCGGATAGCTGCATCCAAGGCACGGTCCAGCCGGCCTATCCATGCTGCAATCTTCCACTGTGCCGCGTAGGGCCGGAGCTTGTAGGTCTCCTCAAGGTCCTGCATGTTCTGCCACTCGGGCAGCTTCATGAAGTCCACATCATAGGAGACCTTCGCGGAGTATCCCCGGAGTATGAAGCGGGCGAGCATCTGGGCACCCATAAGGCGGGCCACGAGGTCCTCCTTTTCCAGCTTCGTGTGGTCAATAGCGTCGTCTTCGGTCTGTAGGCTCATGGCCCCCACGCATCCTTTGTGTTCTTCTTATTGGGGTAGCAGACGAGGTGGGCAGGAGGGCGGCTAATAGTCCCCCCCGCCCGTGTCTGGCGCGAACCCTCGTGACCCGCTGCCTTCATGCTGACCGTCTGGCTTGCCGGGAGGTGGCATGGGGTGAGGCGACTTGATGAGCCGCCCGTCCTCCCCGAAGTAGAGAAGGTCCGCCTTGCCAGACCGTCCCGTCCGCCGTATGGGCTTGATGACGCGGGCCTGAGTAACTCTCCATAGCGGGTCTTCCGCTTGGTTATTCCTCTCCCAGCCCACCACCGCAGTGGCAAAGTTGGCGAGGCCACCCGATGACCGCAGCTCATTGAGGGAGGTGGGGGCCCCTTCCTCGTGCGGTATGCCTTGACCCACTCGCTTAAGGTGGTGGGCAATCTGTGTGTGGCAGCCTAGCTCCTTGCCCTGCTTGGCAATCTCAGCGGCGATCTTGTCGAGCACTCTTCGCTCATCAGCGTTGAGGTCAAGTCCAGCAGTGAGGAACGACATGGGGTCCACGAAGATTGCCCAGACGCCCAGAGCCTTGACGCAATAGCGCATGTAGCCCAGCAGGGCCTCCATGGCCCAGTCTGCCGTCTCCGGGTCGAACAGCTCCACGAGCCCGCCCTTGAAGGTAAGCTCATGCCACTTCCCCATCAGAGCGTCGTACTGGTCACATTCCTTTTCGAAGGCCGCCAGTGCCTCCGGGGTTGGCGACTTGGGAGCCCTAGGCTCTGGCACCATGCCCAGCCTCGTGTTAGCCCTGATGCTCATGAGGCCTAGCTTGGCGTCACGCTTGGTGTCCTCGAACGAGAAGTAGGCAATCTTCACGCCTTGGTCCACGAGGTGCATCATGATTTCGCGCATCTGGGTGCTCTTGCCCACCCCGGTGCCGGCCACATGGTAGACCACATCGCCATCATACATGCCCCCCGTCATCTCTTGGAGGAGCGGCATGCAGTCCGGGTAGTCAAACACCCGGGCCCCTTCGCGGTTGGCCAGCACGTCCGACTTGTCGCGGGCCGCGTTGACGATGCCGGCTGGACGCCATGCCGCCGCCGAGAAGATGACCGTTTGGATGTCACCCGGGCGGTTGTCTTGCAGCATGTCGCTGGCGTCCTTGGCCGGGACCTTGCTGTCAGGCTTGAAGCCACTGGCCTTGGCGATGCGAACCTTGCCGATCTTGAACAGTGCGGCCACCTCCTTGGTAGCCGTCTGGCCTTCCTCGTCCAGGTCGAACCAGAGGACAATATCAGCGAAGCGGTCTAGCCACAGGTAGTTGGCCTTGATGCTCTTGGCGGCGTTGCCTGCCCCGCCATTGACGGACACCACGGCCACCTTGAAGTTGAGGCTTTGGGCCACCGCAAGGGCGTCCTCCTCGCCTTCCGTGATGATAATCTGCCGGTCGAACTTGTCGCCGTAGACGTGGCGTCCAAAGAGCTGGCACTCATTGAGTGCCGTATAGCCCGGGCCCTTGAGCACCGGGAACTCCTTGCCGGCTGTCCGTAGCTTCTGGGCCACCAACTCGCCGTCCTGGGAGTAGTACGGATAGACCACCACCTTGCCGCCCGAGTAGCCCCCCGAGAAGACGCCGTAGCGCCGCAGGGTGTCGGACGTGATGCCCCGCTTCTGCTTGGAGGCCCACGGGTCCACCTGCTGGCCCGGGTCTAGGAGGTCCCCGTAGTCGCGGTCCATTCCACCAACAACTTTGAGGGGGGCCGCTGTGGTGCCTTCCGGGTGTGTGACCACCTCGCACTTGAAGCAGAAGGTGTGCCCGTCCGTGTAGGTCTGGAGGCACTTCTTGCCACCGCAGTCAGGGCACGGAGCCTTGGGGCCCACCGGAACGCTCTCGCCTTGATCGTGATCCATGCTGGGCTAACGCCTTCTTGTTGTAATGAAGCCACTGAGCGGCACCTGCCACCATCCCGGGGAACTGGAGGTTGAACCCCGAGCCCGCCACAAGGAGACTTGGGTCTACGAGGGGCTTGTGCACGTGGCTCAAACCATCAAGCTCCGCCAGAAGCCGCTTGCATATCGTATCGAACATGGCGTCACTCACCACCGGGTCGTCCATGACGTAGTACAGGTAGGAGTGCATGAGGTAGTGGGGGATGAGCATGTTCGCGTTGCTCTTGATGATACCCCCCACGTAGCCGTCAAGCAGCGGCATCGCGGTGCATGAGGTAAGCCATCAGGTCCGGGTTGTCCCGCATGAGGCCCATGAACTGGAAGGCGAAGATGGACACGATGCCCTCCTCCAAGCTGCTGTCCGCCGCCAGCTCACGGACTGCCCCGGTGCTGTGCATGGCATGGAGCAACTCGTGGAGGAGGACGTGCTGCTCCCACTGGATGGTCAGGCCCTCCTGCACCAAGATGGTGAGCGTGCCGGTGTCGCACATCCCGTAGGCCGCAGAGTTGCCGGCCGCCCGGCTATCCCACGGCTTGATGGTCCAGTCAAAGGGGCCGACGCGGATGGTTCGCGGATAGCTTGGACGCTCAACGTAGGCATCCGGGTCCACCTCCAGAACCTTGCGGGCCTTGGGGGCGGCCATGTGGCGATAGAGGGGCAGCCTGCTCATGGTGCGTCGTTCCCCTCAATGGTCCGGGCCACCAGCGTCTCCACTGCGGCTTGCACCTTGGCTGCCTCAATGGAGTACACCTTGAACTGCCGCTCGAACTGGTCGGTCTCCGTGCGGTCGATGATCGGAACGCCAAGCTTGCGGAGTTCCGCCACGCGGGAGCTGAGCGACTGGACGCCATGGCAGGTGAGTGCCACAAGATTAGTCAGGGAGCGGCCCTTCTCCAGTTGTGACATCACGATTTGCTGCTGTGTCGAGAGCTTTAGGTTGGAATGCATGGGGCTTCCTTTTCGGTGGTGCTAAGGCAGCGAGCGCTGCGAGCGTAGTGGTGACTTCGGGGCTTGCCATGACGGTGGCCGCACAGTGGCCTCTCAGAGGATCACTAGGCATCGGTCCCTCACCTCCATCATGTCCACCGGGGGGCATCGCCCGTGGTGGTGCTTATCGATTTCCGAGTGGCCCACCAGAGGGAGGGGGCCGTAGTGCTTGCGGAGCGTGTGCATGAGGAGCGTGAGGCTGTGCCACTGGTCGGGCGTGAAGTTGTCCTCCGGGTCCGTCTTGGTGCTGCAATACGGGCAGCCCTCAAAGGCCCCCTCGTAGCACCTATCATGGCCATTCTCACAGACAGCGTAGGTCTCTGTGGTGCCGCCCGCCAAGCACACCGCTATGGTATCCCTGTTGCGCTTGGACCGCATGTGGGTTCCCTGCACGGTGAATGGCCGGCACGTAATCACAAGGCCATCCCGGAGGATGAGGAAGTGGTAGCCTATGTCCAGCAGCCCCTTCTCCCGTCCGCCGACTGCAAGGAAGTGCTGCACGTCTGACTGGCTGGGTGGCGTGTGGCTATCGTGCAGGACTACCGCAGTGGTCGCAGCGCGGAGCTTGTAGGCCAGCATCACGGCTTCACCTTCATCCGAGCTTCCCACAGGGCGATAAGCCTTTTCCCTGCCGCCGTCTTTGCCACCTCGCTGGCCTTAAGCTCCGCGATGAGGGCGAAGGCTCTCTTGGTTGTCATCGCGCCGTCCTTAGGTCTGGCCGTCTGGTGCTCCAGCGTGGCCTTAATGTCTGCCGGGATGGGCGGGAGACTGAGCTGTGCGAGGTCCCCAGAGGTCTTGCACGAGGCCAGCGTCATGACCATCAAAGCAAACAGTATCGGGCGCATTGAGCTTGTCCTGTAGCTCTTGAGTACGTTGGGCGAGGGCGTAGAGGTCCTCAGCGTCGAGCTTGGCCTGTATGGCGTCCAGCTTTGCGGCTGCCGCGTCGGCCTCAGCCTGGGCATGCATGCGCGTGATGGTGGCCTTGAGGGCCGCAGTCTCCACCGCATGGCGGGCATCAAGCTGGCCCTTTGCGTAGAGCCCACTGGCAACGGCGAGGATGGCAAGCACCCCGGCCAGATAGAGGTATCCCTTTATGGTGGCCATGGTGTCATGTCCCCTTGAAGATGCGGCAGGCGATGTAGACAATGAGCCCGGCATCAAGCAGGGCAAGGAGGCCGATGAACACGAGGCCGGTCATGACAGCGGGTTCCCAGCGGACGGGGGCTCAAGGCACAGCGCACGCTCCTTGACGCGGCGTGATGTCAGCCCGGGGAACGTTATGCCCGCCGCCTTGTTGTACTTGAGGAAGGCATTGCAGGCCTCACGCACCTTCCCCATGTTGAACAGGTCGATGACACTGGGGCCCTTCTTGGAGTGGCACACCTTGCCCGGCCCGATGTTCCAGCCCAGCGACACCAGCGCAATGAACTGCTTGTCCGTGACGGGGGCCTTGAGGCACACCGCGATGGGCCGCGTGTAGTTCGGGAGCCGCACGGCCAGCATGGCCTTGCACTCAGCCAGCGTCTTGCGCATGCCGGGGCGGACACCTTGGGTCTCTCCCATGCAGATGGTCCACGGCGGGCCCTTGGTGGCCGGGTCGGGGTAGGCGTTGAGGCGCACCCCTTCGAAGCCCGTGATGACAGTGACGAGGAGGGCCCCTGCCGCCGTGCCCTGCTTGAGGCGACTAGCGTTTGCCATAGGTGAAGCCCTCCTGCTTGGTGAAGATCGCCACGAGGGCCAGCAGGGCGAGCACACAGCTCACCGCGTTGAAGACGGGCGGGTCCACGATGCCCCCGAAGTTCGGCCACACGGCATTGACCGCTTGGCTCACACCAAGGACGGCCATGAAGCGGGGCGACCACGCCTTGCGGAGCCGGGTGCGCCAATCGGGCACGGGCTGGGGGTAGGTCATGCGGGTGCGATAATACGGGGGCGTCTTGCCGGGCATTGGTGCCTCTTATGGGTTAGCCGAGACGGATGATGCAGGGCAGGAAGAACAGCACGGCCCACCATGCGAGTAGCTCTAGGTCACCTTGACGCACGGCGGAGAGCCTCCTTGCGGGCGGCATCCGGGTCCCGCTTGAGGTAGCCATACGGGCCCTCAGCCAGAAGGATGGATGGGTGGATAGCCGGACCCTTCTCCCGGAACCATTCGGGCGGGATGTGCTTGTGTGAACACAGGAAGCCGTACTGCCTGCACCACACGGCCAGCGTCGTCTTGCTACCGGGGGCAATCTTGGCGTTCTGGCTTGAGAACACGAAGCGTATCTCCAGCTCCGGGAACTGTTCGCGAACATAGAGGTGCTTCGCGCGGTCGGTGGCGTCGAAGATGCCCTTGCCTTCGATGATGATCCCGTTGGCCAGCGTGAAGTCCCACGTGTAGTGGTGCCGGGTCTCGGGCACGAGGTAAGGCAAGCGGTACTCCTCGTAGACCACCGGATGGCCGGCTGCCTTGATTTCCTCGCCAAGCGAGACCTCAAGCCCGGACCTGTAGCTTGCCCGCTTGGCAGCACTCTTGGCCCGCACCCAGTTGGGTATCGCTCTGGTCATGATGCAAGCGCCGTGTTGATAGCGGCTGCACATATGGGGCCCAGATAGTTCTGGTAGCCAGCGGCAACTGGGTGGATACCATCGCCGTACAGCGAGGTGTCCGACAGGTTGGCGTACAGCCCCATCACCGCATCAGCCGCGTAGTCTGCCACAGTGTAGCCGTTGACGGGGGCATTGGCGCGTATCTGGTTGTTGAGGTCTATGCGGTCCAGGTCCTTTGCGCTGCCCGATGCATACGTGGTTCGCGGCAGGCATGTCCCCACCACGCACCGCACACTGGACCCTAGGGCCTTCTGGGCCGCCACCCAAGTCTGGATGTTGGCCATGATGGCAGACGCCACGCCTGTGCCCGCCACGATGTCATTAGTGCCAGCCCAGAGGATATGGACGTTCTTGCCGGTGATGGAGCCACTGTAGAGGGTGGCCTCATGCGCTGCCCTGCCGGTGACAATCTGCGCCATCGTCTGGCCCGCAATGCCAAGGTTCCATATCTGCTGGTTGGCTGCCGAGACGGAAGGCATAGCCGTGGCGACAAGCGTCTTGTTGTCGTCGGTGTAGACGCTCTCCGTGATGCTATCCCCAACGAACACAAAGTTGTTGTCGAAGGTGGTGGGGATGGCGAAGGCTGCGAGGGCTGCCGTGCGGGCATCCGTGATCTGGGTATCATTGAGCTGGGTCGGATAGAAAGCCAGCAGGCCGAAGTCCATACGGGCCGCCTTGTTCCACGGTTGGGATGCCGCAGAGTTGAAGCCCCAGTAGCCGCCCGCTACGGCCAGCGTGGTGGGTGCCGTGATGGTGCTCTTGGCCCCTGTGGTGCGGAAGATGCCCGAGCCCGTGGCTCCCGTCACCATACCGTAGAACTCTGGGTTCTGCTTGGCGGCTGGCACCTTGTCGTTGACAGCACCGGGGAACCAGCGGACGGACATGGCGTTGCCCGACGACAGCGCAAGGTTGTCCGACTGGGCGTTGTTGGGGAACTCGTAGGGAATGATGCCTTGAATGGACACGTAGCTGGTGAAGACGGCCAGCTTAGTGTTTCCCAGACGGTCGAACGCCACGCCTGCCGGGATGGCCATGTGGCGCGTGATGGCGTTGCCGATAGTGTTGTCTGCCCGCCTAGCGCCGAACACAAAGGCAGCGCCACGCTCAGCGAGGAGCTTCGGCATGTTGGCCTGGACGGTCTGGGTGGCGTGGTTGCCGTTGCCGCTCTGGTCGTACACCGTCTTGAGCAGGATGATATCCGCTGGCGACTGCTTGAAGGCCATGGCAGCCTGGAGGTCAAGCTGTCGGCTTATCGTGCGGTAGCCAATGTCCAGCTCAGCGCTGTCTGAGGTGCGCACCACACGGCAGCACGCAAGGGCAGACCCAGAGATGGCATTGGCCGAATAGATCGCACCACCCACACCCGTGGCGGGGAGCACCAAGTCAACACCGGGTGTCTCCACTACCGGGCCACCCAAAGCTACCATGTCCCACCTGCCGGGCGGTGTGTTGCCCTTGGGGCCAAGGCTTCCTGTTCCGTAAAGTCCCATGGTCTTGGCCCCTTCAAAGGTCAGCGATAGGTTGTCACGTAGGCGAAGCCATTGGCCGTTGCCCATGCTCCGTAGATGACTGCCGTGGTGTCGAAGACCTCAAAGTAGCCACCCGGGGCGATGTTGAAGGACTTGGAGGTAGCCGAAGCGCCCGTCACGCCCACCTTCACGTAGAGGATGGCCGTGCTGTCGTTGAAGATGGTTCGCTTGAGGCACGACAGGTCCTCCGCGCAAAGCAGGGTGTTGCCCGTGGCGGAAGCGACTTGAACGCCACCGTCCGGGGACCGTGCTTGGATTGGCGAGAAGCGGGCCATATCAGTAGTCCGCCGCGCCGCTATCAGTGCCCGAGCTGTCGTCACCGAACCCATCGGCAGGAGCATCAGGGTCAGCCCCGAAGCCCTGCTGCTGGCTGCCCGTGGCGAGCTTCCGCACCTGCACCGCCGCGAAGTCCAGCCGTACGCCCACCTGCTTGAGGCCAGGCATGGGAATGGCCCGCAGCGCATACCGCACGCGGAGCACAGAGCCCGACCAAATGCCCTTGGTCACAGCGGTCTTGCCGTCCGGCTGGTAGAGGCCAACCGTGATGTCCTTGAAGGTGCCGTCACGCAGCTTGATGCGGGCGTTCTGCCGGAAGTCGAAGATGTAGCGCCCGGTCTCGTCCCCGGTGTTCTCGTCCCGCTCAGGCTTGGCCGGGCAGAACACCTTGAACTCCTCACGCTTGAGCTTGGGCAGCTTCAAGCCACCCTTCTCGTCCGCCATCCAGTCATCGAAGGCCTGCTGTGAGGCCGCCGACACGGTGTCGAACAGCTCCCGGCCCCCGGCGTCACCGTCGATGATGAGGTCCACCTTGTACTCGCCACCCGTGCCGCGCTCATCGAACTTGGTGTCCGGCTTGTTGAGGTGGGGGTACTGGGCGATGCCGTAGGGGCTGTCCTTGTAGGTCGTGGTCATGTGGTCTGGTCCTTGCGCGGTTGGCCCTAGGGCTCAGTTTGGGTTGGAGAGGAGCTGCCCGGCGTCACCCTTGAAGTCGAGGTCCGGGAGGATGGTCTGAGGCTTGAAGATGACCCGATAGTGGTAGGTCCCAGCCGGTGCCGGCGCGGTCTGCTCCACGAAGTAGGTCACGTTGTCCGAGAGCCCAAGGAAGTGCTTCTTGAACTCCCCGGGGCCGGTCTTGCAGGTGACCGTGAGCTGCCGCGATGGGTCCGCATTGCCCAGCGAGCACAGACCTTCAAGGGTGAGCATGTAGTCACCCGTGATGCCGTTGTAGAACACGATGCGCCGTGTGATCTCAAAGTTGTCGGCTGCGGTGCTGAGGTTTCGGCTGGCCACGTCCGCGTCGTTGCATGAGGCCACCGCAAGGCCCGTGGTGATGAGAGCTGCGGCGAGTGCGAAGATGTTACGCAATGGATGTCTCCTTGGCCATTATGCGGGCCCCAAGGAAGTCTTGAAGCACCTGGGCGCTGTTGCCGGTCACGTGGTCCCCTTCGTCGGGGGCGGTGAGGACCCGCATGCCCATCTGATAGAGGACGTAGGGGTCCAGCCCTGTCTTGAGGCAGAGGGCAGCGAACAGCACGCCCACCCCCAAGGTCTGCTCCTCCGGGCCACCATCCCAGTCCTGTATGGGGAACAGGGCTTCGTGGGCCACGTTGAGGGCGTGAAGGCGGGGCGTGAGGCTGAGCTTGTCGCGGTCGAGTGGCCTCTTGCCACGGAGGTGCTTGGGGACCTCGTGCCCGTGGTCGAATTTGCGTACTCCCATGATGGTCTCTCCAGTTGGTCGTAGAGGCGAAAGCAAACAGAAAGGGCCCCCCACGGTGTAACCCATGGAGAGCCCTGCAACAGTGATCGAAGGGGCCGTCACCCCGCGAGCCGCCAAGCAGCCGAGCGCTTTTCCCTTCGTATAGTGGGTGGTATTTCCGGCGAGCCGTTAAGCCCGCGAAATGTTAGGCGAAAAAGTAGTCGCTTTGCAGCACGGCGGAGAGGTCCAGGCTGCCTTTTTCCAACGGCTCCGGGAGCATTTCGTCCGCCTTTTCGGCAGCCGCCAGTGGGTCCATGCCCTGCTCCGCCACCAGCACGTCCACAAGGATGCGTTGGCAGGCCGCACGGAACTCCCCAAGCACGTCATGCTCATGGACCTCCACGAAGGCTTCCCGTAGGAACTGGGCGAGAGGGTTCATGTTGGCGGCATGCGTCCCGAAGGCATCATGCACTCCCGCAAAGTCCTCTATGCCCGCCTCCCTGCACCGCTTGAGGCAGAGCATGAGTGCCGCCCCGTCCAGTGAATGGATGAAGTTGGGGGCTATGCCTTGGAGCTGCTCCTTGGCGCTGAGCTTTGCGGTCCTCTCCTGCACCGTCACCCTCACCCGCTCACCACTGAGCTTCAACTCCACGCGCTTGTCCATGGTCTGCCCGTAGAAGTGCCGCACCACGTAGCCACTGGGCACTTGCCAGTAGATGGGCTGGTTGGTGTCCGCCACGGCCTTGGCGCACTTCTGGAGCCATGTCATGACGGCCAGCCCCTTCTCCACCACCTTGCTGACCACGGCCCACATATGCTTGACCATGAAGGTAATCATTTCGTTGCGGCGCTCACGGTAGGCTGGCGTGCCACCATTGTCTGGCACAGGGTCTGCCTCGTCCAGCCATGCCCGTGTGTACTTGTAGAAGGCATCACGGCTCCCGCCATACGGCAGCACCATGACCTGCCGCTTGGTGAGGGTGCGGGGGAGGTCTCGCTTGCACAGGTCCAGCCAGTAGGAGGCCTTGTGTATGTCCGGGCCGCCTTGCGTTTCGATGTCCTCAAGGATGCGCTGGAGGCCTTCAACCCATACGCCATCCTCCATGGTCTCCGTGCCCTTGGCCACCACCTTGTAGATGTCCTGCGGCCTGTCGCTGGGCACGAGGTTGACGTAGCGCCCTGCCACCTCGTCCCTCAAGATGGCGGAGAGATGTTGGATGCCATTGCAGGTGCCGTCCACCATCACCGGGAGGCTGGACACAAAGCCCCACCCCGCGTTGAGGAAGTCCACCCATTCGAGACATGCGGCTAGAGCTTGCCATGGCTTGTCCGCCTTGGCCCACTCCATGTTTACCATCGGGTCCTCCGCGATGAGGCGGAACATGACCTCGTTCTCCTCCACCCAGCCAATGCGCTCATCGTAGGGCACCTTGTCGTGGCCCCACATGCTCGCAAGCTGTATGGCCAGCCATCCCGCCCCACCGTTGTCCTCCGTGATGGGAAGCCCATCGGCAAAGGTCAGCAGGCCCCGCGCAAGGTCGTTGCCCTGCGGCTGGAGGAAGTTCGGGATGGGATACATACGGCCCCGGAAGTCGAGCATATGCGGGAAGTAGAACCGTTCGTACTCAGCGTACTTCTGGGCAGTCTGGATGGTGACCGTGGTGGCCCGCATCCGGGTGAACCGCTTAGCATTGGCCCGGTAGATGGGGCTGGCGCGTTTCTTCCAGTCAAGGACCTGGGCGTCAACGTGGGGGCTCCGCTTGTGCTCCCGCTTTGCCTTGCGGGCCTCACGGGCTGCCGCTTGGTCCTCAATCATCTCCGGGGTCTTGTCGGGCAGCGGGAGGTCCTCAATCGGCGGTAGCTTGCCAATGCCCTCATCCAATGCCCACGCCTTCAAGGCGACATCGAGCACCCGCTTGTTCACCCTCCAGCTCGTCTCCTGCAAGAGGTGGATGGCATCGTAGACCACCGGCATGTCGATGGCGTCATACTCATCCGCAGCGTATTCCTTCTGGGTCTCTTGGTGGGCCTTAAAGCGGACCAAGCGGGGAGACTGGACGTAGGGCGTATGGTAGCCCCCGTCCCTGATGCCGTCCCAGTGCTTCGGGGGGATGACCGTGGGGCGGTAGTGGGGGCTGTTCAATTCGTAGCGGTCCATGGCCTTGCCCAGCCACTTGCGGAAGTCCTCTGTGGGGGCCACCACGATCTGCGGGGAGTTGGCAGCGCCGCGCTTGAACACGTGCTCCGGGTCCGGAAGGTATTCGAACCAGCCGGTCTTGGTGACCAAGGCGTCAATGAGCGATACGCCCACCCGAAAGCTGGCCTCCCTGCCCCAGCCGTTCCAGCTCAGGTCAATCTGCTCATCCTTCACCAGCTTGGCGAACTGGTTGACGTTGACACGGCGGCGGTGCACATCGGTTGCCCGGTTGCGGTCCATCTCGTCCTTGTAGTGGTAGAACAGCTTGGGCTGCTTGGCCTCCCAGAGGCGTACCTGCTGCTCGTGCTCACAGGTCCGGCCAATGTCCATGGCAAGCTGGACGAGCTTCTGGTTGGAGCGCCCTATGCCGTCCATGATGGCCTTCACGGTTACCAGGGCGGCAACGTGCGGGTCCATTTCCTTGATGTAGGTCAGCGAGATGGGGCGGGGGCCTGTGGTCAGATTGGCCTGCCTCACCCAGTCCCGGATGTGGGCTCCAAGCTCCGGTAGCCAGTCGGTCATCACCCCACGGATAACCGGGGAGCGTGACATCTGGTCCCGCCGTTCGCTCTTGATTACGGCATCCCGCACTGCGTCAGCGCCGGACTGCATCATGTCCCGCTCAAGGTCCAGCTCTAGCTGCCATAGCGGGTGCGCCTCAGGGGCGGAGGGGTCGAGTTGGTCGGCAATGATTGCGTGGTGTGCGGTCATGGTGCGGCGGCTCCCATACGCGCCAAGGCCTGTTGCAGGGGCCGGGGCGCTTTGCTCTTGTTGTCGTTAGTGAGCATGCTTAACAAAAGCGAAGGGCCGCGCTTAACCAAAAACGCAGCCCCTCACGAAAAGTTACAGGGTGTTGCCTAGGAGTGACTTACCCGTTCGTTAACAAATCATCTCGGAATGTAGACGATGACCTGTACGCCCTCCTCCGCGTCCTTGGCGGAGAGGCCCATATCGGTCCAGAGCTTTTCCGGCTCCTTGCCCGTGCGCTCCACCGCGAAGAACACATAGTGCCCCCGCGCGGTGTTGGTGCTCTCCTCCGGGGTCAGCTCCGGGCCGGGGATGGGCTTGCCGTTCTTGCCCTGGCCGACGCTGGGGCCACGGGTGCGCTCCTTGGTGACCACCTTGGTCTCGTCGCGCCACTTGTTGAACTGGTCCCGTAGCTTCTGCTTCTGGTAGGCCCCGTCCACCTTCTCCATGTCCACGTCCCGGGTCTCCCAGAACGCCTTGGGCACGAACAGGGTGGCCTGCTCCCCGGGCTTGGTGACCGTCTCGGGGACCTTGGCGAAGAACTCCTTGCGGAAGGGCAAGTCGTTGTCGTTGGGTGCCCGCGTGGTGGTCGTGGGGAGGTCCGGGAGGGTCGCAAGGACCACCGGGGCGAACGAGAAGGACCGCTGCTTAGGGGCCTCCCCGCCTTCGGCCTTAGGCTTCTGGAGTGCTGCTGACTGCTTTGCCATGAGGTAGTGCTCCTGTTTGGTTGACTTGAGGGATGAAGTCGGCGGAGCGGGTCAGGGTCAAGCCTGTGGCCGGGTCACGCCTTACCTCATGCCTTAGCATAGTGCCTCTCTCAATATCAAGCATAAAGAACTGCCTGAGGAGAGGCATGGTGCGGAACATGTCAGACGGTGTGCCCATCTTAGTGAAGGTCCCTCCCCACCTGCACCAATAGCATGGCGTCATTCCATATGCGGGCCAGAAGCTCCGGGGCCATGGGCGTGTCAAAGGCAAGCTCGTCGTGGCCCACCATGGTAAACTTGATGTCCTCCTTTAGGAGGAGACGGTGGTATTGCTGCATGACCCTTTGTGAGTATGCGAGCTGGGCCTGCATGGTGTCAGCCACAAAGACCTTGGGCGGTGGCGGAGCGGCAAGGCGCTCAATGAAGGCAAGGCGGTAATTGCTGTGGTTGTGCATGGTTGTGTGTCTCCCTCAAAGCTCTCCAAAAAACATAGGGGCCAGCCCTGCGGCCAGCCCCTCAGTTGTAGATCGTCGGTGGTCCGTGTGGGTCAGCCCTGTGCCGACTGCTGGTCCTTCTCGAACTGCTGGATGCGGGCGGCCTCCAGAGCGTCAAGCTCAGCCTGGGAGCGGGTCTCGTTGCTGTAGACCTCCATGCTCCAGCCGGAAGCGTCGGCCCCCATGGGCTCAGTGGCGTCAACGTCACGGTCGATGCCCAGCACGGTGGCCACCACGTTCATGCGGTGCTCGCTGTCGGCCTGCACCACGGCTTCATGGGGCTCAGCCGTTCCGTTGTCCACGAGGCACAGCCAGCCAAGGTCTTCAAAGGCCAGCACTTCGGGCTGCTGATGGGCTGCCGCATAGTCCGGACCCAGACGGTTGCCGTAGAAGATGTGCCGTTCGGTGAGCTGGGCGACCACGAGGCCCAAGTCCTTGGCCCACTCCGGGGTGTCGTCGTTCATGATGACCTGCCCGGTGAAGGCGTCGATGGCCAGCATGCCTTCCTCGCCCTCCTTGTGAACCTGCACGGTCTTCCCCGTGAGGCCAACGAGAGGCGCACCCTTGGCCGCCGCTTGGGCTTCCGCAAAGGCCGGGTCGGTCTGGAACGTCATGCCCTCCCCCATGGCCTTGGCCTCGCCGGCAACTTCGGCTTCCGACTTGCTGGGGTCCGTCTTGAATGTCACAGAGCCGCCGGCTTCCGGGGCGAGGCAGGCGATGGCCCAAAGGCTGGTAACGAAAAGCTTCTTCATTGTGTGGTTTCTCCATACGATTGACCGGGGACCTCCCGGCGCGGTTACTCCAAGATGCAAAGGCGGCCTTGGGCTCTTTCCTTCGTAAAGTGGGTGGTATTGCGGAAAGCCCGCATTTCGCCACCTTTGCGCTCTCGCCGTGCTCTCGCCTTTAGTAGCGCGGAAAGCGGCGCATCGCCTCCGCTTGAGTGTCCAGCTCCACGCGGCCATAACGCCCTCCCACCGTCTGCGGAGCGTGGCCCGTTATGCTGTCCAAGATGCTGTCCTGTATGCCAGCCCCACGGCCCCGGGTCTTGAAGCTGTGCCGCCAGCCGTGATTAGGGGCTACGTTTGGGTCCTTGATGATCTCCCGCACGAACACCCCCAGCATGCCCTTGATGGAGCGCATAAGCAGCGGAATGTTCCGGTTGGTGTCGGGCAGGAAGATGTGCTTGGTCTTGCATGCTGCCACCATCTCGGGGAACCCACGCTCCACCAAGTGCTCATGCAGCACCACGTGGCGCAGCTCCTTGTCCTTGACCGTGCCAGCCTCAGGCGTGATGGTGAGCACCCAGTAAGCCGTATCGCCCTCCCCCTCTTGCCTGAGGTCTTGGGGGCGGAGCTGGACCATCTCACCGACACGGGCCCCGGTGTAGGCACAGAGCCACGGCACCCAGTACCGCGCAAGGTCCCTATGCCCCGGCCCTGCGGCCTTGTTGGCATGCGCAAGGATGGCGGTGGCCTCCTCCATGGTGAAGTCCTTCTCGCGGAGCTTCACGGCCTTCATCCTGCTCACCCTCACGTCCCTTGCCGGGTTGGTCGGAACGATGAGGTTGTCCTTGGCCCACTCATAGACGCCCTTGAGTGCAGCGAGGTTGAGCGTGATGGTGGCCACAGAGGAGCCCCCTGCCAGTCTCGCATCCTTGAAGGCCACCACATTGGCTGGCGTAACGCGGAGCGCATCATCATGCCCCACGAAGGCCGCAAGGTGATTGAAGGTGGTCTTGTAGCCACTGTATGTGGCAGCCGCACGGCCAGTCTTCTCGGCTTCCTTCCACCACTCATCCACTAGGCCCGTGATGCGGACACCAGAGGCAGGCATGGGGGCTCGCTTAGGCACACCGGCATAGCCTTGCTCAGTGAACTCCTTGGGGAACCGTTCGGCCTTGGTGTCTGGCGTAAAGTCCCCGTCTGCTGTCTTGACCCGCTTGGCATAGCCATCACGCTTGGCCCTGAGGAACTCCCTACGCAACACCTGCATGGTGTCCTTGTCGGTGCCCATCACGCCTCTCAGCCTGAGGAGCTGCTTGGTGATGATGATGTCTAGGTCCTTCATGGTGAGAGCATCAAGCTCACCATTGGCCAAGTCGGTGAGCTGTGCCTCAGTCTTCTCCACCATCGCAACCCAGAACTCAGGGGGCTCTGTGTCCGGCCCCATGTTCTGCTTGAGGTCCATGACCGGATAGCTGCCATCAGGCTGCCTATCGGTCTGGTCTAGCGTGATGCTGTCAGTGCGGACCTCATGGCTCTCCGCCCAGCCCACATACATGGCCTTAGCGAGGAGCACACAGTTGGGGAGAGATTGAGGCACAAGTTCATTGCGTCGCAGTGCATTCCATACGGTCTCAAGGAAGGCACTCACCCGCAAGGCTCTTGCCTTACGCTCCCGCACATCGTTGGTCCGCAAGCTCAGCCGTATAGCCTGGGCGGCGGCAGTGATTGTGTAGGGTGTGAGCGTGTCGCCCACCGGGATGTCGAGACTGAGGCCAGCGGTGCGGGGCTTGATGTCAGCCGGGATGCGTTGGACGTAGGGGTTAGCGAGGGGCATTGGCCACCTCGTAGCAACTGGCGCAAATCAGCACCATGAACGAAAGGGTAACAGAGGTGAGGGCAGCTTGCAACATCTCAGCGCCTCCGCCCGATGGTGGGGAAGTGCCGCGTGTCGGCCGTGTAGGTGGTGCATTCGGTGCAGGGGACGGCAGGCTTTTCCATTCGCCAATCGATGAACCCCGTGTCACAGCAGAACTCACACTTTGGCTTCCACACAGGCAAAGCGTTGACGGACTCCATTACGGTGGTCGCAAAGTCCCGCATGAACGAAGCGCGGTCATCCACCCAGGCCACATAGCTACCCATGGTGCTTGTATCAACGCCATCGATCTTCACGTAGCCATCCCGCTCTAAGCGCTCAAGCTGCGGTATGGAACAGCAGAAAGCGATGATGTCTGCAACAGTGGCCATGCCTCCCGCTTCCTTGATGTAGTCTCTAACGGCTATCTGGTATCGGGTCATTTCGGTGCAACTCCTCTAGGGTCCTGTTACACCCCGCTGTTACACCCCACGGCTCCGAAAAGTCAAACAAAATGCTACACATGGCGCGGCACAAGGCTTCCAGAGCACACCGCCACTTTAACGAAACGTTATCATCGCGGTGCTATCGGAAGCTAGATTTGATACATGCGGCTGGAGCGAATGATCCCTTTGCCATCGGATGGTTCGGTATCGATCGCGGGACGCTCTCCGGGGCTCGCCGCCGAGACCATCGAAGCTGTCGTCACGCTGCCGACCTTCAAGCGGCCGCAACTGCTCCTGGAAACGCTGGCATCGCTGAAGGCGCAGCACACCAGCCGGCGTTTCGCCGTCATCGTCATCGAGAACGAGGCCGATGCGCGTGAGGGCGCCAAGGCGGCAGTGCCGCTGTTCGAGCGCGGCGATATCCAGGGCATGGTCATCATTGCGCATGAGCGCGGCAATTGCAGCGCCTACAATGCCGGTTGGCAGACGGCGATCCTGCATTTTCCTGACTTTCGCCATTTGCTGGTCATCGACGATGACGAGATCGCCGAGGCCGACTGGCTGGAGCGGATGTGCAAGGCGGCGGAGACGCTTGGCGCCGACATTGTCGGTGGGCCGCAAGTGCCGGTGTTTGCCGATCCGGCACACGCGAAATGGGCCGAGCACCCGGTGTTTGCGCCGCCCTATCGCGAGACCGGACGCGTGGCCGCACTCTATTCCTCGGGTAACCTTTTGGTCGGGCGCAATGTGCTTACCGCCATGGGGCCGCCTTTCCTCGACCTGCGATTCAACTTCATGGGCGGCGGCGATTCCGACTTCCTCAGCCGGTCGGTGCAGAAAGGCTTCGTGCTTGGCTGGTGCGCCGAGGCCAAGGTGCGCGAAGGTGTTCCAGCCAGGCGCGTCGAGGCCGACTGGATCCGTGCCCGCAGCCTGCGCAACGGTGTGATCTCGACCTTGGTTGAGAAAAAGAAACGCGCCGGCACACCGTTGGCCGGCGTCAAGGTGTTTGCGAAAAGCCTTGCGCTGCTGGTCGCCTCGCCCTTGCGTGGCGCACTCAAATTGGCGCGGACAGGATCGCTGTCGACGGCGCTCTACCCCGTCTATGTCGCGCTCGGCCGCGTGCTTGCCGAATTCGGATACGCCAATGAGCAATACAGGCAGCCTGAGAAGAACTGACGAGCTGTTGCTGGGCGGCATCGTCACCCGCGACGGTGTGGCGACGGCCATTGCCGCGCTGTTGTTTGCCGTCATCATCGTGTCGTTCCGGCCGTTTCAGCCGGCAGGCGCTGAACTGACCGGCGACGGTGGCGACATCGTCAACCAGCTTGGCTTCAGTTCGCTCGGCGCCATTTCGATCTTCTCACTGCTGACGTTCGCCGACCCCAAGGTGGTGCGCTCGCTGCTCAGCCCGTCCTGGATCCTGATGCTCGGCTTTTTCATGCTTTCGGTCATCAACGCGACCGACCCGTCCTCAGCGATGCGCGCGGCCTTCTTCACGCTGCTCGGCATTTTGACCATAGCGACGATCCTGGTGCTGCCGCGCGACGCCGACAGTTTCTCGAAAGTCATCATCTTCTGCGCGATCGCCGTCATTGGCCTGTCCTATATCGGCCTCATCGTGTTTCCGCATGAAGCGATGCACACGGCCGATTCGCAGGAGCCTGAACATGCGGGCCTGTGGCGTGGCGTCTTCGCCCACAAGAACATCGCCGGGCCGGTCATGGCCTGCTTCAGCTTCGCCGGCCTCTATCTCTTTCGGCGCGGGCAGCGATTCTGGGGCGTGGCGATCTTCGGCGCGGCGATGGTCTTCATGCTGCACACCGGTTCCAAGACGACGGCAGGCCTGGTGCCGTTCTCGATCCTGATTGTCGTGCTGCCGGGCCTGATCGGCATGCGGTTCGGCACGCCGATCCTGTTTGCGCTGGCGATCATCGCCACGGCGGTCGGCACGCTGGGCATCGTCTTCATTCCGCCGGTCAAGGAGTTGGCCGCGACCTATTTCCCGGACCTCACCTATACCGGGCGCACCACGCTGTGGGAGTTCTCCGGCGAGATGCTGGCGAAGAAGCCGTGGACCGGCTACGGCTATGAAAGTTTCTGGGGAACACCGCTGCTGCTCAGCCAGGACCAGCCCTTCGACCGGCCCTGGGACATCCGCACCATAGTGCATGGCCATGACGGCTACCTCGACATTGCCGTGTTGATGGGCATCCCGGCGCTGTGCGTGGCGGTCTACACCTTCCTGATCGCACCGCTGCGCGACTACATGCGCATTCCGCCGCGCAAGGAGAACATCTATCTCGGCGATTTCTTCATGATGGTGGTGCTGTTCACGGCTCTGAACGCGTTCCTCGAAAGCTTCTTCTTCCATCGCGGCGACCCGGTCTGGCTGTTCTTCGTGCTCGGCGTACTTGGCCTGCGGCAAGTGTCGCTGCGGCCGATCGCGGTGCGCCGGCGCCATTGACCGGGCTGGTCTGATCTGGCCACCGCTGAGGGACTTCCCCGCTCGGCCGCGAGCGTCTAAGGAGAAGCCTGTCTCGGAGGGCTTTCAATGACGATCAGGCTTGTTCTCGCCGGCTGCGGCAATATGGGTTACGCCATGCTTGCGGGCTGGCTGAAATCCGGCAAGCTTGCCCCGCAAGTCGTGTTCGTGGTCGAGCCCAATGCCGACCTGCGCAAGCGCGCCGAGCATCTTGGTTGCGGTGCTGCCGCGGACGCGAACGGCATCCCGGCCGACGCTGAGCCCGACCTCATCGTCATCGCCGTGAAGCCGCAGGTGATCCGCGACGTCACCGCCGCCTACAAGCGCTTCGGCGACGGCAGGACCACCTTCGTCAGCATCGCCGCCGGCACGCCGGTCGCCACCTTCGAGCATATCCTCGGCCATCTCGCACCCATCATCCGCTGCATGCCGAACACGCCGGCGGCGATCGGCAAGGGCATGATGGTGGTCTATTCCAACCCGCTGGTTACCGATGATGTCAGGCGTTTCGTCGCCGAGCTGCTGTCGGCGAGCGGTGTGGTGACGACGATCGACGACGAAGGCCTGATGGATGCGGTGACGGCGGTTTCGGGGTCCGGTCCGGCCTACATCTTCCACTTCATCGAGGCGCTAACGGTTGCCGCCGAGAAAGCCGGGCTGCCGGCCGAGACCGCCAGGCTGCTCGCCATGCAGACCGTCTATGGCGCCGCCGCGCTCGCTGCTGAAAGCGGCGAGGAGCCCGGCGTGCTGCGCCAGCAAGTCACCAGCCCCAACGGCACCACAGCCGCCGCCCTTGCCGTGCTGATGGGCGAAGACCGGTTGACCAAGCTGCTCACGGAAGCGGTGGAAGCGGCGCGCCTGCGGTCGGTGGAATTGGGGAAGTAAACCGAGACCTTGCCCCCAACGTCGTCATCCACGGGCGGAGCACGGAGCGAGGCGACGCGGCGCAGACCCTGGGATACATGCCGGGACATCAAAGCCTTGCCACGGTGCAGAATTCTGCACCGCCGCACCTCCGGCTGAGGTCACGGAATGGATCCTATGGTCTTCGCGACGGAGCTGCGCTCCTGCTTCGCCATAGGATGACGAAGCGATAGGTTGCCGCCTTTAGGAGGCCCGTGCGCCCCTGCCCTGAGCCAGGCCGCATCAGCCCCACTTCATCTCACCCTTGGCGACCTTTGCGCCCAGTTCCAGGGACGAGGCGTCAAGGAGATCGGGATAGCGCCGCTTCATCGCTGCAATCAGTTCAACGCCGGATTTCGCTTTTTCGACTTCCTCATTGAAAGTTTCGAGATAGGCGCGGGTGAATTCCACGGCCGCCAGCCCGTCCGGAGCACCGGCCACCTGATGAGACGGTACCACGATCTTGGGTTTGCGGGCCGCGATTTCATCGAGCGCGGCAATCCATTTCTTGCGGTCGTCAACGGTTGGCTCATCGGCAACCCAGACATGCACGCCCGACGAGATCAGCACGCCACCGAACACGGCTTCAAGGCTTGGCACCCAGAGATAGCGGCGGTCTTTCAGATCGGCAACGGTGACGATCTCGACCTTGTTGCCTTCGATTTCAAGCGCGGTGATGTCGGAAGCCTCGGGAATGACGACATCCGCCAAAACCTTCGGTCCATTGTCCTTGAGCTGCGGGCCCCAAACATCGAGCTTGCCTTGCACATTGGCTTTGATGGCCGCCACCGTTGCGCCGGCCGCGATGATCTTGGCGCCGGGGAATGCATCGGCGATGGGACGCAGGCCAAAATAGTAGTCAGGGTCGCTGCAACTTACATAGATCGTCGTCAGGGTCTTGCCCGTCGCCTTGATCGCATCCGCGACCGCACGGCCATCGGACAGCGTAAATCCGCCATCGAGGAGGATTGCTTCTTTCTCCCCGGTCAGCAGCACCGGCGTGCGGCGGAAACCGTTCTCGTCAGCCTGAAAATAGGTCCATTCCAGCTTGGCGGCGGCCTTGGCTGCAAAAGCCAGAGGCTGCAGCATGGCAACCATGCCCGTTGCCAGAAAGGTTTTCATTGTCTCGCGTCTTGTCCAAATGGTTTGCAAGATTTTCAATCCTCAATGGGTTCAACTGATCGTGGCAGAGATTGGCACCTCCTCACCGTTTGAAAAACCCGGATCAAAAAGACAGACTGTCTGAATGAATCATACAATAGGGGTCGGCGAAGCGGCGGTCGGTGGAACTGGGAAGTAGGTTGAGAGCTTAGTGACAGCCCCAAGTCGTCATCCACGGGCGGAGCAAGGAGCGGAGCTCCGTCGCGAAGACCATAGGATGACGAAACGATGGGTTGCCGCTTTCCAGACAGGCGCAGGCTCAGCCCCCGTATAGCATCTCGTCCTGCAGCTTGCGCAGGGCGAACAGCCTTGTCGTCTGGTCGGGCGTGGCGTTGTCCGCGGTCAGCAACTCACCTTTCCTGACCGGTTTCAGCACCTTGCCGCCTTCGAGCAGGCCGACCGGCACGGCGCGGTGGGCGCGGGCTTCTTCGACGGTCATGGTCCAGGAGCGGTAGCAGGTCTCGCCAATGGCATCGAAGGTCTCGCCGGCGGCGAGATCGCGCTTGGCCACGGCACAGACTTCGGCGACCGGCTGTGGCAGCGGCACCATGTCGGGACGGCCGTAGAGCATGATGCGCGCCGCCGTCAGCGGCACTTCCAGCGAGGTCAGATGATAGGGTCTGAAGAAGCTGTAATAGGGGCCGTGACCGATATGCAGATCGTCCATGCGCTCGACGATGCGCGGATGCGTCGCCTCGACGATGACGAAGACGCCGGGCGCCACGCCCTTGCCGATCGTGTAGTCGACGACGCCCTTCTTCGACAGGATGCCGCCATCGGCGCGTGGAATGAGCACTTTTGCCAGTTCGTCGCGGTCGGCCTTGGGGCCATGCATGCCGGGCACATCGGGCACCAGCCCGGTGGCGTTGGCGATAGCGCACATCTCGACCATGGTCTTCGAGCCGTCGACGAACTCGACCAGCATGCGCGGGTTCATGTTGCGGCGGATTGCTTCCTCGCGATAGTCGTCCGGCACGGCGTCGTGGTTGAGCGGGTTGTTCTTGCCCTTGCCGGCCGAGACGATGGTGTAGCCGAGCGCCGAGGCGAACTCGATCAGCTCCATGCAGCTCGACGGCTCGTCGCCGGCGCCGACCGAGTAGACGACGCCGAGCCGGTCGGCCTGCTGCTTCAGGTAACAGCCGATGGTGACGTCGGCCTCGACATTCATCATCACCAGATGCTTGCCATGCTCCATCGCCTTGAGATCGAAATCGGCGGCGACGCCGGGTTTCCCGGTGGCGTCGATGACGACGTCGATCAGCGGGTTGGTGACCAGCATCTCGTTCGAGGTGATGGCGATCTTGCCGCTCTCGATGGCGCCGGTGACTTTCGCGGCGCTGTCCGCCTCCACCGCCATCGCCTCGTCGCCATAGGCGATGCGGATCGCGTCACGCGCGGTATGCGGGCGGCGCGTCGAGATGGCGCAGACCGATATGCCCGGCATCAGCATGCCTTGCGTGACCAGATCGGTGCCCATTTCGCCGGAGCCGATGACGCCGATGCGCACTGGCTTGCCTTCGGCAGCCCGCCTTGCGAGATCGCGGGCCAGTCCGGTCAGGGCGACATTGGTCATAAGCAAGCGTGTCCGCAATTTCTTGATTTGCAGGCGGGAATAGCAGGGAAAGGCCCCGCTTTGCCAACGAAACCGGCGGACAGCGACAATTTCTCCGACAATAAGCCCGACCGGTACCCATTCCGGAGCCGATTGGCCGAATGCTGCTTCAAACCACCCTGACGTAGCTCGTCATGCCGGTTTTCTGGTGTTCGATGATGTGGCAGTGCAGCAGCCAGTCACCGAGGTTGTCGGCGACGAAGCCGAGCTGAACCTTCTCATTGGGTTGGATAAGGTAGGTGTCAGAAATGACTGGCTGCACCTGGCGCGTCGACGACGACAGCACCTTGAAGCTCATGCCGTGGAGATGGATCGGATGTGACTGCGGCGTCAGATTCTCCATGTCGATGACATAGCTTTTGCCGAGTTTCAGCTCGGCCAAGGGTGCGGTCGGGTCCGGCGTGTCGCCTGGCCACGGCACCTTGTTGATGGCCCAGAAGCTGTAGCCGAGCGTGCCGCATATGCTGTCACTTGGAACGTTTTCGGCGGTGGCACTGAGTGAGAGCGCAATGTGCTGAGCAGCAGCGAGGTCAACCTCCTGCACCGGATTAACCTCCAACGGAGCGAGGTCGCGCAAATCGCGCTTGAGCGAGTTTCCGGTCGCGCGCAGGGTAGCCAGGATCTTAGGCTTGGTGCCCCTGACGTCGCCCAGGCTGACGATCGCGCCCTCCTGATCGGGCATGCGGATGGCGAGCTCCATGCGCTGCCCCGGTCCCAGCAGCAAGGCATCGGGCGAAAAACGCTGCGGCACCGGATTGCCGTCCAGTGCGATGACCGCGGCCTCGGCGCCCTCGACGCGAAAGGCGTAGATGCGGGTGACATCGGTGATGGCGACGCGCAGCCGCACCAGCCCGCCGGCCGGCGCGTCAAATTGCGGCTGATCGAGCCAGTTGGCGGTGCGCACCGTGCCGTAGGTGCCGGTCTTTGCGGCATCGCGCGGCCGGAACTGCTGGATGAACTGGGCATCGTCGCCCAGCCGCCAGTCGCGCAGATTGAGAACCGCCTCCGCATCGAATTTCGGATCGCCGGGGTTTTCAACCACGATCACGCCGGTCAGGCCATGGCCCATCTGCTCCAGCGTATTGCAATGCGGATGGTACCAGAAGGTGCCGGCATCGGGCGGCGTGAAGGCGTAGTCGAAATGATCGCCGGTATAGACGTAAGGCTGAACCAGAAAGGGAACGCCATCCATCTTGTTGGGCACGCGAATGCCGTGCCAGTGGATCGTCGTCGGATCGTCGATGCCGTTGACGAGGCGCGCGGCAAAAGGCTCGCCCTTTTTCATCCGCAGCACCGGCGGCATTCCGGATACACCATAGGTCAGCACGTCCCTGGTCTGGCCGACATCCATGAACTTCGCCTGGATCTTTGCCGTCTTGAGCAACACCGGCTCGGGCGTGGCTGCTGCCCAGCCACCGAGTCGGCCCATGGCTCCAAGCCCGATGCCGCCCACGCCGGCAACCGCAGCCGTTTTCAAAAGCCTGCGGCGGGTGAGTAGGGTCATTGCAGGCTCCAACGGAAAGAACATTGCCGGCGCAAAAGCCGATACTGCCACATCCCATCTTTGTCATGCCATGGCGAGCCAGATGACATTTGTTTGCACTGTGGCGTGAACGCCGGGCCGGCTGCCATTCGTCCGCATGCCGGCTGCGGCGCTTGCGTGTCAGTTCAGCTCGGCGAGCAGCGCCTGTGCTTCAGCGAGGTTCTTTTCAGAGCCGGCAGCGAGATCGTCCATCTTGCGCTCCTTGAAGATGACGAGCGCCTCCTGGCAGGCGGCGATGGCCTCCTGCGCCATCGCCTTGTCCTTGTGGGCAGCGCCCAGATCGACCAGCACGTCGCACAGGCTGTCCTGCGCAAAGGCGACAGCCGGCACCGAATTGATCTTCTTTTGCACCACGATCGCCTCGCGCAGGATCAACACCGCCTCCTCGAAACCCGGCGATATCTTGCGAAGGCGAGATGGCATCATGATGGCCGGCCCATGGCAAGTCCTTGGGCGGGCTGTGTTCTTGTCGTGGGTTGATGCGCATGGTGCCCGCTGGCTTTCAGCTTGCGACCGGGTAGTGTTCAGCATGTCCGCCAGATACGGCAATTCCGGCCTGACGGCTTCTTAGGGGAGGTTTGCGATGACAACGGATTACACGCCGAAATTCGATCTGACCGGCAAGGTGGTGCTGGTTACCGGCGCCTCGCGTGGTATCGGCCGCGCCTGTGCGCTCGCCTGCGCCGGCTCCGGCGCCGACATGATCGTCGGCGTTCGCAGCAAGGCCGACGGGGCGGACCTCGTCTCCGAGATCGAGCGCATCGGCCGGCGGGCACTGGCGGTGGAGATGGACCTGACCGATCTCGCAACGGTTCGAAAGGCCGTCGCCGAGGCGCACGCCGCCTTCGGCCGCATCGACGTTCTGGTCAACAATGTCGGGCTCGGGCCGGAAAACCTGGCTGAGAACGTCACCGAAGAAGATTTCGACCTGACGGTGAACGTCAACCTCAAGGGCACGTTCTTCACCACCCAGGCGGTGGCGAAGCTGATGATCGCGCAGAAAGGGGGGCGCATCATCAACATCAGTTCGCAGGCCGGCACGGTGACGCTGAAGGGCGAAGCCATCTATTGCATGAGCAAGGCAGCGATCAACCATCTGACCCGTTGCCTGGCGGCGGAATGGGCGCAGCACAGAATAGCCGTCAACAGCGTCGCGCCGACCTTTATCTGGACCGACGGCACCCGCCCCTCGCTGGCCGAACCAGATTTCCACGCCCATGTGCTGGGCCACATCCCGCTCGGCCGCATCGGCGACCCGATCGACGTCGCCGGAACCGTGGTGTTCCTGGCGTCACCAGCGGCCTCGCTGATCACCGGCGCCAACATCCTGGTCGATGGCGGCTGGTCGGTGGCGTAAGCTGCCGGCGCCGTGCCTGGAATTGCTTACTTGATCACGATCGTCGCGTTCGGGATCTTGACGCCGTTGTTGCCCGGAAAGGACGCGCCAAGAAACGCCTTCATGTCGTCGATGATGGCGATGACACGCTTGCGGCTGTCGACGAAGTCGATGTTGTCGGTGGCGGTTGCAAGCTTCGTCGCCGGATTGATGCAGCCGATCGACGACAGGAAGCCGCGCCCCGGATGCATCAGGATCCCGACCCGTTTGCCGGTCGGCAACAGCAGCAGGCCGGGGCGCTTGAGCGCGGCCGGATTGACGTTCGAGGTGTAGCCGATCGTCACATATTTGGCACCGGCTTGCGTGAACAGATTGTAGGTGCCTGCCTCGACACAGCGATTGTTGCCGGCAGTCTTGTTGTCGCCCGGCCCCTTCGTTTCTGCAGTCACTCCGGAAAGACCGGCGACTTTGACGCCGTCGTGAAAGACTTCGTACTTCCCGACTGTTCTGCGCTTCGGGCTTCTTGTCTGCTCGCCGGTACGCGTAATTCTCAATTCCCAATTCTTAGCCATTTCACCCTCCCTGCCCTGTTAAGATCGTTGCTCAAGACATCAATAGATTCGAGCGCGTCGGCAATGATGTGTTGCCGATCACGATTGCTACACAGAAATGTTTCTTCCAGACTGTGAGTTTGTTCACTCCAGCCCAAGAATTTTTCGGCCGCACGCGGGCTGGAGCGAAGACACGGCGGCCGGGAGTGACTTTGCGATCGTCGAACACCGGCCATGAGTTCGGATGCGGCACGTCCAGCAGGGCGCGGTGCAAGGCTGGAGCTTGCTGTCAAACGGCCGTTATGAAACGAAGCCAGTCGCCAGTCTTACGACCCTGATAGGCGTGACGATCGAATGGCTTTGCGCGACGCTGTCCGGGCCTTTATTGTATCCATGACACGAAGCGAAGCGCTGTATTGTTGCGGGTATAATGTGGATCGCATCTATTTGACCGAAGGTGCGGCCGGCGCCGACGCCAGGCCATGGCAGAGCATTGCCGGCGACTGGACGGTCCGCCGCACGATGATCGATTTCCTTGCCGGTGCGACATACAATTTTACCGGCAACGCTGTTGTCACAGCTGATGCATTCACCGAGCGCGGCGTCATGCAAATCGGCGCTCATGCGATGCCGGCGAGCAGAGCCTACAAGCTCGAGCGGCGCGACCATTCGATCCGGATTCTTCGTGCCGACGGCAGCGACTTCATCGAGCTCGAGCCTAAGCCAACACAGATCGTCCATCACAGCTGCGGCGCCGATGTCTATGCCGGGCGCTTCTTGTTTCGCGGCCCCGACGAATGGGCCGAGGCGTGGCGGGTCAAAGGCCCGCGCAAGAACTATGCGAGCCTCAGCCGGTTCCGTCGCCTAGATGGCAATGATCTGACTTGAGGCGGCATGTTGCCATCTAAGGCGTAGCGATTCTTGAGGGATTCGACTGGTGCTGCGAGAGAGGATCGAACTCGGTCAACAACACGCCAACTATCTGTTTCTATTGATACTTTCCTGCCGCTCGCGCCATTGCTCTCGGTCAGGTATGCTCGTCGGAGCGTGTCTATGCCAACGAGCGCGTCTACGTAGGCATTCTTCCGAGCGCTAACTCCTGCACAATCCACTCCGCAAACGCACTTGCGGGTCGGCTGAGCCTTTGGAGATCGGGTGCAACAAGCCAATACGCGCCGTCGGGCATGTCGATCTCGAACGGGCGCACAAGCGTTCCAAGCCAAAGGTCCTCGCCATCTATTACAAGGTCGGCGAGAGCAACGCCGTGGCCGAGCTTCGCGGCCTGAAGTGCCTGCGCCCCGGACTGATAGATGGGACCCTTCTGCGAAGCGAAGTCCGGAAGGCCGACCATCTGGAACCACCTTGCCCAGTACGTCCGGTCATAGTCGTGCAGCAAAGTGTAGTGGAGCAAGTCTGCTGGTGAGCGAAGAGGCGGGCCGGACGCGAGCAGGGTGGGTGCAAGGACAGGTGTTTCCCGCCCGTCAAAGAGGTGCTGCGCCTGCGTCCGCGGCCATGATCGCGCGGTCTTCCCCCAGCGGATGGCCACCTCTGCCTCGTGAGCGCGAAACTCCACCAGCCGCGCGTCCGCCTCGAGCGAGACGTCGACGTTAGGATGCTGCTGTCGAAACCGATTGAGGCGCGGTAGCAGCCAGCTGGAAAATGTCGGTTCGGCGCTGATCCGAAGCACGGCCTGGGCTGGTTCGGCGAGGATTTGCGAAAGCCGCAGATCGATGTCGTCGAAGCTGGCGGTCAATTGGTCCAGGAGAAACCGGCCCACTTCGGTCAATTCGACCGCCGGTGCAGACGCTCGAACAGTGGCTGGCCGATGAAGGCTTCCAGTTCGCGGACGTGCCGACTGATCGCGACCTGCGACACGAACAGTTCTTCGGCGGCACGGCTGAAGCTCAGCAGGCGGCCGGCAGCCTCAAAGCTGCGCATTGCGGTCAGTGGCAGGCGTCCGCGCTTCATCCGCATAACCCAGCGTTATTCCAGCTGGATGCTAAACTCGTTTGAAGAGAGTGACCAGCGGCGGCTTAGTGTCTCCAGCAAGGAGACAAGCCATGTAGGACTTCGTGGACATCTTCGCAGAAGTGCTTCGCATCGTGACCCTTCAACCGCGCGAAGCCCGTATGCGCTATCGGCTTCCGGAAGAGAGGATGGAGCCACCCGCCAATGAGCAATCCCTCGGCGCGGAGCTTCAGGACGTCGGCAACCTGCGAGAGAAGGGCCCTGATCGCGGCAAGCGTGCGGGCCTCATCCGCTTGATCAGGGGAGTGAATAGGGCACGATGTCGGCGGCCATGATCGCGGCGAGCCCTCGCCTACCTTACCGCCCGCCACGCCGCGATCATGGCGTCGGCGGCAATTTCGCCTTGCCTGTCGTCCGTGGACCAGGAAATCACCGACACCCGCATGACCTGGCGGCCGTGCCATTTGGCGCCGCCTGCAAAACAGATCCCATCGGCCTGCAAGCGGGCAATGGTCTGCAGCGTCAGCCGGTCGGCCTCCTCGTCCGGGCGGTCGGCGCCGAAACGCACGACGAACTGGTTCAGCACGACGTCGTTGGGCACGGCAACGGCGTTGTCGGCGCGCAGCCTCTCAGCCATCGCTTCCGCCACCTTGCAATGTCGCTCGACCATCGCGGCGATGCCGTCGCGGCCTAGATGCTTGATCATCGCCCAGGTGGCGAAGCCCCTAGCCCGTCGCGACAGTTCGGGCACATAGTGACTCGGGTCGCGCTCGTCCTCGAAGGTTGACGGCAGATAGCTCGCCGCGATCGTCATGGCACGGCGATGGGCCTGTTCGTCGCGCACGATCGCGTAGCCGCAATCATAGGGCGTCTGCAGCCATTTGTGGCCGTCCGTTGCCCAGGAGTCGGCGGCATCGGCGCCCTCCGCCAGATAGCTGCGTTCGGGGCAGGCACGCGCCCAGAGACCAAAGGCACCATCGACGTGCACCCAGGCACCGATGCGCCGGGCGATGGGAACGATACCGGCGAAGTCGTCGAAGGCGCCGGTGTTGATCTGCCCGGCCTGCAGGATGACGATGCAAGGACCGGAGACCTGGGCGGCGGCCTCGGCAAAATCGGCCACCGCGATACGGCCATTATCATCTGTCTTCACACGCCTGACGCGGTCATGGCCAAGGCCGAGGAACTGCAGTGCCGAGAAAACCGTGGCATGGGCGTCGTCGCCAATCAGCACCGTGATCGGCGGCGCGCCGAACAGGCCTTGCGCCTCGACATCCCAGCCGGCCTGCCGCAGGACCGCACCGCGCGCCGATGCCAGGCAGACGAAATTGGCCATGGTCGCCCCGGTGACGAAGCCGATGGAGCTTTCGCGCGGCAGGTCGAGAAGCTCGAGCAGCCAGCCGCCGGCGATCGTCTCGACGGCCGAAGCCGACGGCGTCGCGTGGTGATTGCCGGTGTTCTGACCCCAGGTGCTGGTCAGCCAGTCGGCACAGACCCCGACAGAATGGGAATTGCCGCAGACCCAGGCGAAGAAGCGCGGACCTGTCATCCTGTGCAGGCCGGGCTCAGCCTTCGCGGCAAGCTCGTCAACCACACCGAGCCCAGCGCTGCCTCGTTCGGGAAGCGGCTCGCGGAAACTGTCCAACGCCTGCCGATACGACATCAGCGGCCGCTGCGGCCCGGAGGCAATGGCGTCGCGAAAACGCGTGGCATGATCGGCTGCTCGCTGGAAGAGTTCACCTGTGGAAGCCTCGCCCAGACCGGTTGCGGAAGGCCGCTGGCTCTCCAAGGCCTGCAGCATCGGGTCGAGGATCAGCGCGTCCAGTGTCATGACGATATCTCCTATAGCCAGTCGATCCCGTATTTGCGCGACGCGGCCGCATATGCCTCGGGCATCGAAGCACCGCTCGCCTCAGCGGCGGACAGCTCGCGGAAGAAGCCTTCGAATCCGGCCGGCGAGGTCATGGTGAGAAACCGGCCGGTGCGCGGCACGACGCGCTTGTGCGCGTGCGGCACACCGCGCGGCGCAAACATCGTTCCGCCCGGCCCAACGCGGAATTCCTGGTCACCGCAGCGGAAGACATGCTCGCCCGCGATGACGTAGAAGAGCTCGTCCTCGTTGGCGTGCCTGTGCAAGGGCGTGTCGAGTGGATCGATCTCCTCGACGATCGAGAAGGCGCCGCCGGTCGTGTCGGCCGCGGCCTTGACCAGGAAATCGGCGCCACTGAAGCGCAACTTCTCGCCCCGATCGGCATTGAGCTTGTAGGCGGATGATCTTGCCATGCCGCTTGTCCCCTCCTCCATTTCGAGTGAGACACCGCACAATTCACCCGAAAAAGGTTGCTCCGCCAGCCAGCGCTCGCCGAGGTGCCGGACGAGCCCTAAGCCCGGTTCCCGGCCGATCAGCCAGCTCATCAGAGTGCGTCGCGCCCCGCCACCCGATTCTTGCATGGATGCCCCCACGGGTCTGGAAACCCTTGTGACGCCAGTATCGTGCTTGGGCTCTGATGAATCCAATGATATCAATTCAGCATCATGCTGAATGAAATCGACCTATCCCGCGCCGATCTCAATTTGCTGAAACTGTTCGAGGTGGTGCTCCAGGAGCGCCATGTCGGGAGAGCTGGCGACCGTCTCCGGCTATCTCCCTCGGCGATCAGCCACGGCCTGCGCAGGCTGCGCAAACTGCTCGACGATCCGCTCTTCCTGAAGACGCCGAAGGGCGTCGTGCCGACGCCGCGCGCGCTGGAGGTGGCCGAGCCTATCGCCAATATTTTGGCGCAGATCCGGCGAATGGTTGTGGCGGTCGAGCCTTTCCGTCCGGAGACGTCGAACCGGCGCTTCACCATCAGCGCCGCCGACGCGCTTTCGGCGGTGTTCCTGCCGCCACTTGTCGAGAAGCTGGCCACGGCCGCGCCCAATATCGATCTCACGGTGCTGCAAATGCTGCCCTATCGCAAGGGCGGGCCCATCGAGCGGACCTGGCGGCCGGTGCTTGCCGAGATCGACGCCGGCCTGGTGGATATCGCCGTTGCGCCGCTGGACGACGTGCCGACGCGCTTCACCCGGCGCGCTATGCTCAAGGAACGTTTCGTGATCGTGATGCACGCCGGTCATCCCTTTGCCGTGCAACCGACGCTAGAACGCTACTGCACTATGCGCCATTTGGTGGTCTCGTTCACCGGCGAGAGGAAGGGGCCGATCGACGAAACTCTGGAAGCGTGCGGCCTAGCGAGGCGTGTGGTGCTGACGGTGCCCAATTACACCATGGCGCTGGCAGCGGTCGCCGAGTCCGACCTCATCGCCGCCGTGCCGGCCGTGCTGGCGGCGAGGCAGGGTCCGCGCTTCGGCCTGGTCAGCGTCGACCTTCCGCTGAACACTGGCCACGTCCCGATCTGCGTTATCGCCCAGAAAGCGGTGATGACAGATGCCGGCCTGACGTGGATGTTTGAACAGGTCTGCGAGGCGGTCCAAACGCACTATGTCGATCCTCCCTCCCAACCGCCAGACGAGGCGCTTGCGTGAGGCAGGCGACCAAGTATCTAACAAAAGCGCCAACGGCTAAGCACCAAGCCGCAATTCTGATAGCCGCTATGCAGCTGGCCACGATTGCGACCTGGACCAGAATAGCTCGTTGAACGTCCCTCAAGAAACCCCGGCTCGGCACCGGGGTTTCGCTTCATGGAAAACAGACAGGCCTGCCGCCGTTCGGCTCAGCGGTCGGCTTCAATCGTCTGCGCAAGGCAGCACAGCGGCGGTCAGGCCATCTTTGCCATTATCTTGGCCATATCCGCCGCGTCGAACGCTCTCAATGTCTGAGTTCTGATGTTGCCTAGCGATGCGATCGATAAGGCTAGTGCGGTCGCAGCAATGTCGTCGTCGGCTTCAGCAATCGCCACAACATCATGTTGACCAAGCGTCCACAACAGGGTGTGAACCTTGATGCCGTTCTTGCTGGCCATCGCCTTGAAGGCCTCAGCACGTTTCTGAGTATCCTTTATGCTCTTGATACCTTGATCTGTGAAATTTGACAGCAATACGTAATAAGCCATTTGTTCCTCCCATGGTGGGAGCGGGCGGGCACTCACGGCGCGTCCGCCGTCTCCCGGAACTACGATAGCACGAGTCAGGTGCGCGAACCACTTGGGGCAAGGAAGGCCATGATCGCCGTTGGATGGTCGCTACCGCCCCTGGAAGTTTCTTCAGCGCGGCGCGGCGGTCAGCTCGGAGGGGCGTTCGAAGTTACGTCTTTCCTGCCATGGCAGGGCGAAGGTCCTTCGGAATGACCGGCCGAGCGTGGTAGCGGCCGTCGCGGAATAAGAAATACCGATTGGCTCCGGCCATGACGCTTGCAACCATTTGTTACGAATTTTGTAACGAGACAATGGACGCAATGCCTTGCAAATCAAGGGCTTCAATGATTTCAAGGAGATAAACTGGTGCTGCGAGAGAGGATTGAACTCTCGACCTCTCCCTTACCAAGGGAGTGCTCTACCACTGAGCTACCGCAGCCGCTGATGGCGGGGCTTCTGCCATATCGAACCGGCAAGCGCAAGGCATCTGTGAAAGGCTTTTGCCGGACAAGTTTCGCTGACATGGCGGCGCCACAATGCTAGCTATCCCCTTGAACGGCAAACCCTGCCAGTCGCGGGTGGGATGGAACGATGAACGACAAGACAATTCCACCGAAAAAGGCTGATCCGGCAAAAAAGGGCGGCACGGACCGCAAGGACCGGCTGGCCGAGCAGTTGCGCGCCAATCTCATGAAACGCAAGACGCAGGCGCGTTCGCGGCGCACCGGTGATGCCGACCAGCGGCCGGAAGGCCTGGCTGCTGCTGAAAAAATGCACAAGGACTGACCGAAAGCCGCCACAGTGGCTGGCCACCTTGGCCAAAGGGGCCAAGAAATCCTATTTCTTGAACCAAGCCGGCCAATGGTCTAGACGGGCCGATACTCAAACTGACGAAAACCGGCCTTTCGGGCCGAGGGGACATTCTCTCATGGATCGCATCAGAATTGTCGGCGGCAACAAGCTCGCCGGAAGCATTCCGATTTCGGGCGCGAAAAACGCAGCCCTGCCGCTGATGATCGCGTCGCTGCTCACCGACGACACGCTGACACTGGAAAACGTGCCGCATCTGGCCGATGTCGAGCAGCTGATCCGTATTCTCGGCAATCACGGCGTCGACTATTCGGTCAACGGCCGCCGCGAAAAGCAGAATGAGGGCTATTCGCGCACCATCAACTTCTCGGCCCGCAACATCGTCGACACGACCGCGCCTTACGAGCTGGTGTCGAAGATGCGGGCGTCGTTCTGGGTGATCGGCCCGCTTCTGGCCCGCATGGGCGAGGCCAAAGTGTCGCTGCCCGGCGGTTGCGCCATCGGCACGCGCCCGGTCGATCTGTTCCTCGAAGGCCTGCAGGCGCTGGGCGCCGACATCGATGTCGACACCGGCTATGTCCTGGCCAAGACCAGGAACGGCCGCCTTGTCGGCAACCGCTATATCTTCCCGAAAGTCTCGGTCGGCGCCACCCATGTGCTGATGATGGCGGCGGCGCTCGCCAAGGGCGAAACGGTGCTGGAAAACGCCGCCTGCGAGCCCGAAATCGTCAACCTCGCCGAATGCCTCAACGCCATGGGCGCCAAGATCTCCGGCGCCGGCACGCCGACCATCACAATTGACGGCGTCGAATCGCTGTCGGGCGCGCGCGTGCGCGTCATCCCCGATCGTATCGAGACCGGCACCTATGCCATGGCGGTGGCTATGACCGGCGGCGACGTGGTGCTGGAAGGTGCCCGCCCCGAGCTGCTGCAGACCGCGCTCGACGTGATCGCGCAGACCGGCGCCGAGATCACGCCGACCAATTCCGGCATCCGGGTTCGCCGCAACGGCGCCGGCATTTCGCCGGTCGACGTGACGACGGCGCCCTTCCCGGCTTTCCCGACCGATCTGCAGGCGCAGTTCATGGGCCTGATGACCATGGCCAAGGGCAAGTCGCGCATCACCGAGACCATTTTCGAAAACCGCTTCATGCACGTCCAGGAACTGGCACGGCTCGGCGCCCACATCACGCTTTCGGGCCAGACGGCGATCGTCGACGGCGTGTCGAAGCTGAAGGGCGCACCCGTGATGGCGACCGATCTGCGCGCCTCGGTGTCGCTGGTCATCGCCGGCCTCGCGGCCGAAGGTGAGACGACGGTCAACCGCGTCTACCATCTCGACCGCGGTTTTGAGCGGCTGGAAGAAAAGCTATCCAACTGCGGCGCGGTGATCGAGCGGATCTCGGCGTAAAGTTCGCGAGGTCGGCGCCGCCCCTCATCTGCCTGCCGGCATCTTCTCCCCGTATAGTGACGGGGAGAAGGGGCTGCCCGCAGTGTCGGCTCTCTTTCTGCAACACCAGATGTTAGCGAAATCCTTGGTGAAGGCGTCCTTCTCCCCGTCACTATACGGGGAGAAGTGCCCGGCAGGGCGATGAGGGGCAGCGCAAACCTGCAGCCATTGGCGCGGTTGCACGGATCGCCAAGACCGCCTAACAGAAGGCTGAAACCAACGTCAGGTGTGCATCCGGAATGGCAGCCCTCAAACTCATTGCGCTCGACGATCAGGATCTGAGCATTGTCTCGGCCCACGTCCAGGACGCCGTGATGAAGGTCTCTGATCTCGAATACCTGCCTTCGGCCAAGCGTTTCCTGCTGACCATGAACCGCTTCGTCTGGGAGGCCAAGTCCGCGCTGTTCAGCCAGCACAATGAGCGGCGCCAGGCGGTGCTGCATTTCGATCGCGTGCTCGGCGCCAAGACCAGCGGCATTGCCCGCGATCGGCCGGCCGAGGTGCTGTCGCTGCTGGCAATCAGCTTTGTCGAGATCAGCAAGCCAGCAGGCATTGTCGAGCTGGTCTTTTCCGGCGGCGGCGCCATCATGCTCGACGTCGAATGCATCGAGGCGCGGCTTGCCGATATAGGCGGCGCGTGGGAAGCCACCTCACGTCCGCTGCACAGGGGCTAAAGCGCAGCCGATGGCCATCACGCTCCGCCAGTCCGACGCCGGTTTCGAACAGCGTTTCGCCGCCTTCCTGACCACCAAGCGGGAAGTGTCGGAAGACGTCGACAATGCGGTGCGCGCCATCATCGCGCGGGTGCGTGCCGAGGGCGACGCAGCGCTGATCGATTACACACTGAAGTTTGACAAGGCTGACTTGAACAAACTCGGTATCGCCGTCTCGAGGGACGACATCGCTAAAGCCTACAAAGAAGCCGACCCGCAGACAGTCGAGGCGCTGAAGTTTGCCCGCGACCGCATCCGCGCCCATCACGAACGGCAAAAGCCCAGGGATGACCGCTATACCGATGCCGCCGGCGTCGAGCTGGGCTCGCGCTGGACGGCGATCGAGGCGGTCGGGCTCTATGTGCCCGGCGGCACGGCCAGCTATCCAAGCTCGGTGCTGATGAATGCCGTGCCGGCCAAGGTGGCCGGCGTCGAGCGCATCGTCATCGTCGTGCCGGCGCCGGGCGGCGTCATCAATCCGCTTGTGCTGGTGGCGGCCGACATGGCTGGCGTTTCAGAGATTTACCGCGTCGGTGGCGCGCAGGCGATCGCGGCCCTTGCCTATGGCACCGAAACAATAAAGCCGGTCGCCAAGATCGTCGGACCCGGCAACGCCTATGTCGCCGCCGCCAAGCGCCAGGTGTTCGGCACGGTCGGCATCGACATGATCGCCGGCCCGTCGGAAGTGCTGGTCGTCGCCGACGGCAGCAACGATCCCGACTGGATCGCCGCCGATCTTCTGGCGCAGGCCGAGCACGACGTGTCGGCGCAATCGATCCTGATCACCGACGATCCGGCCTTCGGCAAAGCCGTCGAGCAGGCGGTCGAGCGGCAGCTGCAGAGCCTGCCGCGCGCCGAAACGGCGGCTGCCAGCTGGCGCGATTTCGGCGCCGTGATCCTGGTGGAGACCATCGAGGCCTCGCTGCCGCTGGTCGACCGCATCGCCGCCGAACATGTCGAGCTTGCCATCGATGATGCCGAGGGTTTCCTGGCGAAAATGCGCAATGCAGGCGCCGTGTTTCTCGGCCGCCATACGCCCGAAGTCATCGGCGACTATGTCGGCGGCTCCAACCATGTGCTGCCGACGGCGCGCTCGGCGCGCTTCTCGTCGGGCCTGTCGGTGCTCGATTTCGTCAAGCGCACATCGATCCTGAAGCTCGGGCCGGAGCAGTTACGGGCGCTGGCGCCGGCGGCGATTGCGCTGGCCAAGGCGGAAGGCCTCGACGCGCATGGCCGCTCCGTCGCCATCCGGCTGAACATGTAGGCGGCCATGGCGGACGGCGATCCAACCCGCGCAAGACTGATCGACGTCGAACTCGACGAATCGATCGGCCGTTCGACGCCGGACGTCGAACATGAGCGCGCGGTGGCGATCTTCGACCTGATCGAGGAAAACAGCTTTCAGCCGGTCAATGATGACGGCGCCGGCCCCTACCGCTTGAAACTGTCGCTGGCCGAATCCCGGCTGGTGTTTGCGGTCGCCCGCGAGGACGGTGCGGCCGTCGTCACCCACATCCTGTCGCTGACGCCGCTCAGGCGCATCGTCAAGGACTACTATTTAATCTGCGAAAGCTATTACGACGCCATCCGCTCCTCGACGCCGAGCCATATCGAGGCGATCGACATGGGCCGGCGCGGTCTGCACAATGAGGGCTCGCAGACGCTGATGGACCGGCTTGCCGGCAAGATCGACATCGACTTCGACACGGCGCGACGGCTTTTCACGCTGGTCTGCGTGCTGCACTGGCGGGGTTAACCCTGGCCGCGCTGCCCCGCTCTATCCTGTTTTTGTGCGGCATGAACGCCGTGCGCTCGCCGATGGCCGAGCAGCTGGCGCGACGCATGCTGCCGCCGGCCACTTTCGTTGCCTCTGCCGGCTTGCACAGGGGCGAGCGCGATCCGTTTGTCGATGCGGTGCTGGCCGAAGAAGGCCTGACGCTGGGCGAGCGCCAGCCGAGAGCAATGGACGATCTCGAGGACGACTATTTCGACCTGATCGTCACGCTGGCGCCGGAAGCGCACCATGCGGCGCTCGAACTCACCCGCTCGCTTGCCGTCGACGTCGAATACTGGCCGATGCCGGACCCGACCGATGTCGGCGGCAGGCGCGAGCAGATCATGGCCAGCTACCGCGACGTGCGTGAGCGGCTGAAAACGCGGATTAGCCGACGTTTTTTGCTTCCAGAAGCAAAAAACGCGGCGGATTAAGCGTGTTCACAAGCGGACGATTATCATATAGGTTCCGCCGAAATTCCGGCCTGGGCGCTCCAGGACGCCGGAACTGCCATCCAAGCAAAGGTATCGAATGCCGAAGGAAGAAGTCCTCGAGTTTCCGGGTGTCGTGACGGAATTGTTGCCGAACGCGATGTTCCGGGTGAAGCTCGAAAACGAACACGAAATCATCGCCCATACGGCCGGCCGCATGCGCAAGAACCGCATCCGCGTGCTGACCGGCGACAAGGTCCTGGTCGAAATGACGCCCTATGACCTGACCAAGGGCCGCATCACCTACCGTTTCAAGTAACAGCCGGCTGTAACCAGAATGAGCATTTTGCAAAAGCTGGTGCTTGCTTCTGGTTCACCGCGTCGGATCGAGCTTTTGCAACAGGCCGGCATCGAGCCGGACCGCGTGCTGCCGGCCGATGTCGACGAAACGCCGCTGCGCGCCGAACATCCGCGCTCGCTGGCCAAACGTCTGTCGAAGGAAAAAGCCGAGAAGGCGCTGGCCTCGCTGAAGAGCGAGGAAGACTATGCGCCGGGCTTCGTGCTGGCCGCCGACACGGTGGTCGCTGTGGGGCGCCGCATCCTGCCCAAGGCCGAGACGCTGGATGACGCCGCCAATTGCCTTGGCCTCTTGTCCGGCCGTTCGCACCGGGTCTATTCCGGCATCTGCCTGATCACGCCGGGCGGCAAACTGCGCCAAAGGCTGGTTGAATCGAGGGTCCGCTTCAAGCGGCTGCCGCGCGAGGAGATCGACGCCTATGTCGCGTCGGGTGAATGGCGCGGCAAGGCCGGCGGCTACGCCGTGCAGGGTCTCGCCGGTTCCTTCGTCGTCAAGCTGGTCGGTTCCTACACCAACATCGTCGGCCTGCCGCTCTACGAGACGGTGGCACTGCTGTCTGGTGAAGGCTTCAAGGTCCACACCAACTGGCACACCGCGCGGCCATGAGCCTGGACGATAAGGTCACGCCGCTGCGCCCGAAGCGCCCCTGCCCCGAATGCGGCAAGCCATCGGCGCGCGAGACCTATCCCTTCTGCTCGAAGCGCTGCAAGGACATCGACCTCAACCGCTGGCTGAAGGGCGCCTATGTCATCACCGCAAGGGATGACGAGGACGAGAGCGACGAGCCGAAATAGGATTTAGGCGGCAGCGTTGCGGCCAACCCCCTTCGCTCCGTTCACGGGGGTGAGGCGTGGTCCGCGCAGCGGACGAAAAGCCAATTGCTTGGCTTTTCGAACGACGAACGCCCGAAGCGACAGCGAAGGGCACGTGCCGGCAGACGGATAAGGGGCGTCACCGACGTCGACAATTTCACTTTGCCGACCGGCGCAATTGCTGCTTTGCCGACGCCGGTCGAGCCCGGTCATGTATCTGCGACAATTGCCCCGGAAAATTGACCCTTGGGCGCTGGACAGGCCGGATTCCCGTGCTATAACCCACGCGCTTTCAAGGGGCGCCCAAGGCGCTTTCCTGAAATCCGGCCAACGATATCTCGTTTGCCGGCGAGGCCCAGATAGCTCAGTTGGTAGAGCAGCGGACTGAAAATCCGCGTGTCGGTGGTTCGAATCCGCCTCTGGGCACCATCTCTTTCCCTGAAGAAATCAAGTGCCTGACTTCGTACCGGCGGCTGCGCGTCTTCTTGAATTGGGGCCGCCGAGTGAGCCGATGTCCCTTCGCAACCGAGCTATGAACTTTCGGGTCGCACAGTCTCAACACCCAGCGAGCCGGTCGGAAGTGGCTGTAACAATTCGGCTTCCGGCTTCGTCAGATTGAGCCAGGCGGACCAATTCTCAGGCTGAAGAACCACGACCTGCCGATTGTGATAGGGCGCGATATCCGGTCCCGGCTCGGTCGTCAGCATGCTGAAGCTGGGCGGCTTGTTGCCGACGGCTTCACGCCAAAGCCCTGCGATGGCCATGAACGGAGAACCGTTTAGGATGAAGCGATGTTTCGCCTTCGGATACTTCGTGCCCGTGAATTCGAAGAAGGCGGATGCCGGAACGAGGCAGCGTTTGCTGCCGGCGAATTGCCGACCTTCGGAGCGGAAGTTGAACACGGGTCCGCCTTTTGGTCCGGCCGGTGGAAATCCGAACGTCATCGAGGCCAGTTCAACAACGCCGCCGGCGGCTCGCATGATCGGGGCCGGATCATTGATGTGGATGTCGTCCGCCTGCGGCAGGTCAAGTTCGGTTTGGTGGGTCGGGATCTCGAGTGCCAACGATTCCAGCATCCGGCAATACTCAGCCCAGAGAATATGCTGCTCGTAGTCGTTGCACATAAGAGGCTCCTGCCCCGGACTGTCCGTCTACGATACGGCAAACGAGGCAGCGATGAAAAGCAGCGGGCTAGGCGTCACGCTCAACCAGAATATCGGCCTCGATCGCCGCATTGACGAAGGCCGCGCGGGCATAGTGTGCCTCTTTCAACCCTTCGAGAACGCCAAGGCAGGCTTTGCGGGCGGCGACGTGATAGCGGCCCGTCTTCGCAGGCCAGCGGTTCATGAGGATGTCAGCGGCCTGAGCGACACGCTCCACCTTGTAGATCGTGTTTCTGGACCTGCCGAGCGCCACGCGAACCGGTTCATCGAAATGCTGGTCTTGCATGTTTTCCCTCCCGAACGCGGTCGCTAGTCAATTCGGGGGAGCCCGTTCGGTTCCACAGGGCGACTTACCAACGCAAGAAAATCCCGCGGCCGAAAATCACTTTGCGCGCATCGGCCAAATGGTGGATTTGATTTGCTTGGTGATCCCCTCTTCTTAGGGCAAACTGCCTGCCGGGGCTGCAGGAGGAGAAATGAGAGCACGCGCAGCTACGATCGGCGATCTCGAAGGTGTTTTCCGGGATCTGTCCACGCGGATGTCGGACGAGTATGTGGCCGCCGGCAAGGACAGCAAGGTCGCCTACGACAACCTGATGATGAACTTGAAGGAAGGCCGCGCCCACGCGCTGGTCGAGGGCGACAAGACGGTGGCGATCATCGCCTGGCATGAGAGCAGCGACGCCGCCGACACGCTGTTTGCCGCGCAGGAGGGGTTTTTCAACGCCGTGACGGTCCGCTTCTGCAGGCGCCACATCCGCCATATCCAGGCGCTCGCCGGCAACCTTCCGATCCGCTCGCGCAGTTGGCTGCAGCGGGCCGACGTCGCCAAATGGTTCCGCGTCATCGGTTATGTCGAAAGCGGCCAGGAGAACGGCGCCACTGTGTTCGAACTGCCGCCGGCGCGGGCAGCGCAATCGGTGCGTGCTGCATAGGGCTGTGCACTCACGGATGCAATCATAGAAAAGCCCACCGCCGAGAAGGCGATGGGCCGGTATGCGCCTGCGATGAGCTCAGATATCGGGCTGATCGAGCGCCTCGAAAATCACCCGTTCCAGCGAACCGAAATGCTCTTCGATCTCGCTGACCTCAAGTCCCAAATGCCGAGCATCCAGGGCAGCCCGCGCGGTCAGCGTTCGAGCCGTTGCCTTGTCGGCAGTCAGTTCGCCCGGCAGGTGCTCGTGTATCCAGCCTTGCAGAAAATCAACGTCGCGATCGCTCATCTGTTTATCCGTCTGTCATCCGCGGATTATTCACCCAAAATGACCCCGGAAGCGACAATCTGAGCTGTCGCGCTGGTGAGCCTTCCTCGCTTCACGAGTATCGGTTTTTCGTAGATTTTCTTCATACCAATGCCCTTCGCGACGGATCGCTCGTCAGCAACAACGTCTTTCGCGAGGCCGCGTTCCATGGTTGGCGCTGAACCCGACGCCCCTGGAGAACTCGGCTTCTGTCGAGAACATCTCTGTACCTTTCGCTCCGGCGAACCTTGATGTTTGCACTACGGCATGTTGCGCCACCATCGCGCCGCGTGGCATCTGTCGCTGCCGCTCATTTTGACGCAAAACAGGATTATGGCGCAGCCGCCCAATATTACCCGACAACCGGCCCCGGGAGCAGGCGTCAGCCTGAACCGGGCGCTTTCCAAGCTCGGCCTGTGCTCGCGCAAGCAGGCCGAACTGCTGATCGCCGAGGGGCGCGTGCGGGTCGGCAGCAAGGTGGTGCGCGATCCGTCGCTGCGCGTCGATCTCAGCCGCGACCGCATCACCGTCGACGGCGAGCACGTCGTTGCCGGGGCAAAGATATATCTGATGGTCAACAAGCCGCGCGGGCTGGTCACCACCCGCGACGACCCGCAGGGGCGCGGCACCGTCTATGACTGCCTCATCGGGCTCGACCTGCCTTTCGTGTCGCCGGTCGGCCGCCTCGACAAGGCCAGCGAAGGCCTATTGCTGATGACCAACGACACGCGCTGGGCGAATGGCCTGCTCGATCCGGCGTCGCATGTCGACAAGACCTATCACGTGCAGATAGGGGCCGTGCCCGACGAGGCGATGCTGGCGCGGTTTCGTGAAGGCGTGGCCGTCGATGGCGAACTGCTGACCGCAAGCTCGATCGACGTGCTGCGCAGCGGCGGCCGCACCGCGTGGCTGGAGATCGTGCTCGATGAGGGCCGCAACCGCCAGATTCGCCGCCTGCTCGGTGCCTTCGATATCGAGGTGCTGAGGCTGGTTCGGGTGGCGATCGGCGGTCTGCTGCTCGGCGAACTCGCCAAGGGTCAGGCGCGGCATCTGACGGCAGAGGAGTTGGCGTTGCTCGCGACCTGAGAGCCACGGACGTGGTGATGTTGCGAAGGACTATTTCTGGTTCCACTTGCGGATGACCGGCTCGGTCAAATCGTGCTCGTAGCCGAGGATGCTGATGCTGGCGGTGTCGAGCACAAAGTGCGAGCCGCCCTCAGGCGGCAGGCCGAGCCAGCGCGCGGCCAGCACACGCAGGAAATGCGAGCTCGAAAACACCAGCACGCTGCCTTCGATGGCGCGCAGCCCGGCGATGATTGCGTCGGCCCTGGCGCCGACATCCGCCGCAGCCTCGCCGCCGGGGCAGCCGTCGCGAAACAATTGCCAGCCGGGGCGCTCAGCCAGAATTTCTTTTGTCTTCACGCCCTCATAAGCGCCATAGTCCCATTCCTGCAAATCATCCTTCTTGACGGCGGAAGCGCCGAAGCCGGCCAGCGTACAGGTGTTGAAGGCGCGCTGCGACGGGCTTGACCATACAGCCTTGAAGGACAGGCCCTTGAGCCGGTCGGCCACGCCGCGCGCGGCCGCCTCGCCCTTTGGTGTCAACGGTATGTCCGTGCGGCCGGTGTGTTTTCCCGAAGCGCTCCATTCGGTCTCGCCGTGACGGACCAGGTAGATCTCGGGAAACGCGTTGCTCATGCACGGGCCTTTCGGGTCTGGAAATCGCCCGCACCCTAGCCGGGAAGGCGTGGCCTGCACCAGCCACGCTGCACGCCGGCTCAGAAAGAAAAAAGCCGCAGCCGGCGAAACCGGCTGCGGCCTTGAGGTCGAACGCCTTGGGAGATCAGGCGGGCTGCAGATCGCCCGACAGCGCCAGGTCGGCTTCCTCGGACAATGTGCCGGCCATGGCGGCGGCGAACTTGGTCTGGTCAAGCTCACCTTCCCAGCGTGCAACGACGATAGTCGCGACCGCATTGCCGACGAAGTTGGTCAGCGCCCGGCACTCCGACATGAAACGGTCGACGCCGAGGATCAGCGCCATGCCGGCGACCGGCACTGTAGGCACCACCGAGAGCGTGGCGGCCAGCGTGATGAAGCCGGCGCCGGTGATGCCGGCGGCACCCTTGGAGCTCAGCATGGCGACGAGCAGCAGCAGGATCTGGTCGCCATAGGTGAGCGGCGTGTCGGTCGCCTGGGCGATGAACAGCGCCGCCAGCGTCATATAGATGTTGGTGCCGTCGAGGTTGAAGGAATAGCCGGTCGGGATGACCAGGCCGACCACCGAGCGGTTGCAGCCGGCGCGCTCCATCTTGGCCATCAGGCCGGGAAGAGCGGCTTCCGAAGACGAGGTGCCAAGCACCAGCAGCAGCTCTTCCTTGATGTAGCGGATCAGCGCCAGGATCGAGAAGCCGTTGTACCATGCGACAGCACCGAGCACGACCAGCACAAAGAGCAGCGACGTCAGGTAGAAGGTGCCGATCAGAAAGGCGAGGTTGGCGATCGCGCCGATGCCGTATTTGCCGACGGTGAAGGCCATGGCGCCGAAAGCACCGATGGGGGCGGCCTTCATCAGGATGGCGACGAGGCGGAAGATCGGCGAGGTCAGCGCCTGCAGGAAATCGACGACCGGGCGGCCGCGCTCGCCGACCAGAGCGAGAGAGATACCGAACAACACCGAGAAGAACAGCACCTGCAGGATGTCGCCCTGCGCGAAGGCGCCGGTGATGGTGTCGGGGATGATGTTGAGGAGGAAGCCGACGATGGTCGTGTCATGCGCCTTCTCGGTGAAGGTCGCGACCTTCGAGGGATCGAGCGTCGCTGCATTGATGTGCATGCCGGCGCCCGGCTGGACGACGTTGGAGACGACCAGGCCGACGACCAGCGCCAGCGTCGAGAAGACCAGGAAATAGATCATCGCCTTGCCGGCGACGCGGCCGACCTTTTTCAGGTCGGAGACTCCGGCAATGCCGGTGGTCACCGTCAGGAAGATGACCGGCGCGATCACCATCTTGACCAGCTTGATGAAAGCATCGCCGAGCGGCTTCAGCGAAGCACCGAGTTCGGGATAGAAATGACCGAGCAGGACACCGGCGGCGATCGCCGTCAGCACCTGTACGTAAAGATGCCGGTAGAAAGGTACCTTGCCGCGCGGTTCGGCGGCAGCGAAAGCTGGCTGCATGACGTCCTCCATGGCGCCCCGATCGAAAGCTCGACCTCCCGGGGCAGTTGTTTTGACCTCCGCAGCCTCGCGACTGCTGAATGGATCTTTGCAACTGCCGTGCCAATCTGCATGGCGCGGCCGTGCGCTTTGATTTTATTGACTATTTTGGAGAACCAAACGCTGGGTTAGCCTGAGGAGAAGTGCGGACATCCGCATGAGCGAATTGTGCTTTGTGCGAAATCATGCACAAATGGGCGATGCTGCAACGCCCAGCCGCTGCCTTGTCATCGACGCCCGAGCAACTCGGCAAGCGGGCACGCCGCGCCTGGCTGCTGTTTGCGGCGATCGCTCTGGTGATCGTGGCGACGGCGCTTACCGGTGCCGGCCTCTATGCGCGCCGGGCCGAGGTCGCAACGCTGGCGGCGCAAGGCCGCACCGATGCCAATCTGAAGGTTGCGCTGCTGCGCGCGGTGCTGGAAAGCCCGCGGGCGCTGCCGCTGCTTTTGTCGGAAGACCAGCAGGTGCATGACGCCCTGCAAGACAAAGGCGCGGTCGCGATCGACGTGCTCAACCGCAAGCTCGAAGGGCTGGTCTCCGGCACCAAGGCTTCGGTGCTCTATGTCACCGGTGTCGACGGGTTCGCGATTGCCTCCAGCAACTGGCGCGAGGCTACCAGCTTCGTCGGCAACGACTATGGTTTCCGCGCCTACTTCTCCGGCGCCATGCAATCCGGAACCGCCGAGTATTTCGCTCTCGGCAACACCAGCAAGCGCCCGGGCCTCTACATTTCGCGGCGCGTCGGCAATGCGGCAGCACCGCTCGGCGTCGTCGTCGTCAAGATGGAGTTCGACCAGCTCGAAGCCGACTGGCACGAAGCAAACCGCCCGGCCTATGTGAGCGACGACCATGGCGTCGTGCTGATCGCCAGCGTGCCGTCCTGGCGCTTCATGACTACGGCGCCGCTGGCCGGTCCGGTGGCTGCCGCCATCCGGGGCAGCCAGCAATTCGGCAACGCGCCGCTGATCCCCTTGCCGATCACCCATCCCGAGGCACTGAGCCCTGACGTGTCGATGGTGCATGCGATAACGCCAGGCGGCAGCGATGCCGAATATCTCAGGCTTTCGACATTGGTCCAGTCGACGCCATGGCGGCTGGATTATCTCGTCCCGGCCGAAGCGCCGATCGCGGCTGCGGTGCGCGAAATGCGGCTGCTGGCGCTTGGCGTCGTGGTGCCGCTGCTGGCGCTGGCCGGCTATCTCCTGTGGCGCCGGCAGTCGGCGCAGATGCGCATTGCCGCCGAACAGGCGGCGCGCATCGAGCTCGAGCGCCGCGTCGTCGAGCGGACGCATGACCTCAGCCTCGCACGCGACCGGCTGCAAGCCGAGATCACCGACCATCGCAGCACCGAGGCCAAGCTGCAGGTCATGCAGCAGGAGCTGGTGCAGGCCAACCGTCTTGCCACCCTCGGCCAGGTTGCCGCCGGTGTCGCGCATGAGATCAACCAGCCGGTGGCGACCATCCGCGCCTATGCCGACAATGCCCGCGTGTTCCTGGAGCGCAAGCAGAGCGGACCGGCCGAGGAAAACCTTGGCGCGATCGCAGCACTTACCGAGCGCATCGGCGGCATCACCGAGGAACTGAAAGCCTTTGCCCGCAAGGGCCGCACTGCGGCCGAGCCGGTCGAATTGCGCGGCGTCATCGAAGGCGCGGTCGTGCTCCTCAGGAGCCGTTTTGCCGGCCGGCTGGAGGCGCTCGATATCACGCTGCCGCCGGCCACGCTCAAGGTGATGGGCAACCGGCTGCGGCTGGAGCAGGTGCTGATCAATCTGTTCCAGAACGCGTTGGAAGCGCTGGAGGGCCGCGACGGTGCCAAGGTGCTGATATCAGCCGACGAAACCGCCGGCGGCGTGGCGCTTGTCGTCGCCGACAATGGACCGGGCATTCCGGACGCCGTCCTCAAATCGCTGTTTACACCGTTCAACACGTCGAAGGAAAAGGGCCTCGGGCTCGGCCTCGTCATCTCGCAGGACATCGTCGCCGACTATGGCGGACGCATCGAGGTGGCGAGCGGCAGAGACGGCACGCGCTTCACCGTTCACCTCGCCAGGGCTCAATGATGGACACGGTCATCCTGATCGACGACGACAGCGAATTGCTGAGAGCCACGCGGCAGACGCTGGAGCTGGCCGGCTTTTCGGTGTCGGCCTTTGCGACTGCGGCCGAGGCGCTGGCCGGGCTCGACGCCAATTTTCCCGGCGTGGTGGTGTCCGACATCCGCATGCCCGGGATCGACGGCCTGCAGCTCTTCGACCGCGTCCTGCAGCTCGATCCCGACATTCCGGTCATCCTGGTCACCGGGCACGGCGACATCGCGGTTGCGGTCAAGGCGATCAAGGACGGCGCCTATGATTTCATCACCAAGCCGTTCGCCGCCGACCGGCTGGCGCAAAGTGTGGCGCGGGCGGCGGAAAAGCGCCGGCTGGTGATGGAGAACCGGGCTTTGCGCGAGGGCGCCGAGCAGGCGCAGGACGGGCTGCCGCTGATCGGACAGACGCCGGCGATGGAGCGGCTGCGCCGCACACTCAGACAGATCGCCGACACCGATGTCGACGTGCTGGTAACCGGCGAGACCGGCTCCGGCAAGGAAGTGGTGGCGAGCCTGCTGCATCGCTGGAGCCGTCGCGCCAGGGGCAATTTCGTCGCGCTGAATTGCGGCACGCTGCCGGATACCGTCATCGAAAGCGAATTGTTCGGCCATGAGCCCGGCGCCTTCACCGGCGCGCAGAAGAAGCGCATCGGCCGCATCGAGCATTCGAGCGGCGGCACGCTGTTCCTCGACGAGATCGAAAGCATGCCGGCCTCGACCCAGGTACAGATGCTCAGGGTGCTGGAAATGCGCGAGGTGACGCCGCTCGGCACCAACGAGATCCGGCCGGTGGATCTGCGTGTCGTCGCCGCCGCCAAGGTCGATCTCGGCGACCCCGGCCAGCGCGGCGCCTTTCGCGAGGACCTCTATTACCGGCTCAATGTGGTGACGATCTCGATCCCGCCGCTGCGGGAACGCCGCGACGACGTCGCCCTGCTGTTCTTCTACTTCGCCGAGCGTGCAGCCGCCCGCTTCCGCCGTCAAATGCCTGCCGTGCCTGCTTCGGTGCACCGCTATCTCAGCCAGCATGACTGGCCGGGCAATGTGCGCGAACTCGCGCACTTTGCCGAGCGTTTCGTGCTTGGGCTGGAGGAAGTGGGTCAGGCGCCGCCTTCCGCTTCGGCAGAATCGGATGCCGCCGGTTCGCTACCGGAACGCCTGGAACGCTATGAGGCCGATGTGATCCGCGAGACACTTGGCCGCAATGACGGCGATGTCCGGCGCACGATCGAGGCGCTCGGCATCCCGCGCAAGACCTTCTACGACAAGCTGCAGCGGCACGGCATCGTGCGCAGCGATTTTTCCAGGTAATTCAGGGGTGTGAGCCCAAGCATGGCGGATTTTGCAACCCTGTCCGAAAAAACCGTGGCAAGTCGGCATCAGAAGGTGTTGAAGACCGCATCGGCCGCCTTCGGCAAGGCGCGATCCGGTTGCGCTCGGCGGATGTTGATGATTTGTTGCCGGTCAGCGGAGAATGAGTGATGCGAGAACCTGTCGGTCAAGATGAGTATGGGTCGACCAATCCGTTCGATCCGGACGATCTGCCGAATTTGAACGCAATCGGCCCGGCCATGGGCGGTGGTAATGACTTTGAGAAATACGCCGTCGCCGTGATCATCGTCTTCGGCGCGCTGATCATTGGCGGCCTGATGGCCGCGGCCATGGCCTTCGGCCACCGCAACGGCTTCCTGTTCGCGCTTGGCGGCGCGACCGCCGCCTGGATATCGGGTAACGCGCTGCTGCTCGACCGGCCGCGCATCTACGCGCTGTTCGTTGGCATCGCGGCGCTGATGCTGGTTGGATCGACCCTGACGCTCGTCCTCTGATCGATCTTTGTTTGATCTAGTATCCGAGAGCCTCGCCGGATTTGGCGCGGCTGTCGATGGCGCCATTATAGCGGGCGCCGCCGCCCTTCTCGATTTCCGCCAGGCTCTTGCCGCCGACCAGGATGCCGGCCGCCTGGCCCCAGGTCGAATCAGCGAGATCGAGGTGGTAGCCCATGCCGGACAGCAGCCTTTCGGTGTCCGGCGACAGGCCGAACGGTTCGACATAGACCGTATCTGGCAGCCACTGATGGTGGATACGCGGCGCGTCGATCGCCTCCTGGATGTTCATGCCGTGGTCGATAACGTTGACGATGGCTTCCAGCGTGATGGTGATGATGCGTGAGCCGCCGGGGCTGCCGATGACCATGAACGGCTTGCCGTCCTTGGCCACGACAGTCGGGCTCATCGATGACAGCGGCGTCTTCTTCGGCTGGATCGCATTGGCCTCGCCCTGGACCAGACCATAGAGATTGGGCACGCCGGGCTTCTGGGTGAAATCGTCCATCTCGTTGTTGAGCAGGATGCCGGTGCCGTCGGCAACGACGCCGGCGCCGAACGAGCCGTTCAGCGTATAGGTGACCGCGACCGCGTTGCCGTCATTGTCGATGATCGAATAATGCGTCGTTTCCTTCGACTCACCAAAGCCCTTCGGCATCAGATCCTGAGAGACCCCCGCCCGGAACGGATCGATCTTGTCGCGAATGTCCTTGGCATACCCGTTGTCGAGTAGCTTCGAGACCGGGTTGTCGACGAAATCGGGATCGCCAAGCGCCGAGTTGCGGTCGACATAGGCGTGGCGCATCGCCTCGACCATGACATGCACCGTATCGGCTGAGCCGGGGCCGAGATAGGACAGCGGATAACCCTCCAGCACGTTGAGGATTTCGCAGATGATGACGCCACCCGAGCTCGGCGGCGGCGAGGATGTGATCTCGTAGCCGCGATAGGTGCAGCTCACCGGCTTCAGTTCGCGCACTGCGTATTGCTCGAAATCGGCCTTGGCGAGAATGCCGCCCTTGGCGCCGCTCGCCTTGACGATGGCATCGGCGATGGCGCCTTTGTAGAAGGCGTCAGTGCCTTTTTCGGAAATGGCGGCGAGCGAGGCTGCAAGATCGGGCTGGAGGAGACGCTCGCCGGCGCCATAGGGCTTGCCGTCGGGCTTCAGGAAGATGGCGGCCGCGGCAGGGTCCTTCGCCAGCCGAGCGGTATTGCTTGCGAATGAGGCGGCGTCGCCCTGGTCGAGAATGAAGCCATCCTTGGCATAGGCAATTGCCGGCGCCATCAAGTCCTCGCGGGTCTGCGTGCCATATTTTTCGCGCGCCATCTCGAAACCTGCCACGGAACCCGGCACGCCGACCGCGAGATAGCCATCGAGGCTGGCGCCCTTCACCGGCTTGCCGTCCTTGTCGAGATACATGGTCTTGGTTGCCGCAAGCGGCGCGCGCTCGCGGAAATCGAGGAAGGTCGATTTGCCGTCCTTGAAGCGGATGGTCATGAACCCCCCGCCGCCGATATTGCCGGCATTAGGGTAGAGGACCGCGAGCGCATAGCCGACGGCGACCGCGGCATCGACGGCATTGCCGCCCTTCTTCAGCACCTCGACGCCGACTTCCGACGCCAGATGCTGGGCGGTCACAACCATACCGTGCTCGCCCTTGGACGGCTGCGGGGAAGCGGCATGGAGAGCGGCGGAAGGCGCGAGCGCAATTGCGAGCGAAAGGGTGACGCCAATCAGCGTCCGGCGGGTCAAGGGCATGGCGGTGCTCCTGGCATTGGGTGCGCCTAGGAAAGACCCTCGGGATGGATGAGTCCAGTCAATAGTGACGGTCGGCGATACGTCACACCCCCCTCTGTCCTGCCGGACATCTCCTCCGCAAGGGGGGAGATTGGATATCTATCCAAGGTTTCGCCAATCTTTGGCGTTGAAGAGAAGGCTAGGCGTCGGAATTGCTAATCTCCCCCCCTCGAGGGAGATTAGCCAAACTCAAACAATCCCGCCGCTGCCACCCGCAACCGCCGGCCGTTCCGCCGCGACCTTCGCCCGGTAGCCCGCCGCCCGGTAGGCGGCGACCGGATCAATGGCGCCGCCGGTCTTCAGCCGCGCCATGGCCAGGATCGGCTCGACATCGGTGCGGTAGGCGGCTTTCAGTGTCTGCGTCGCCATCAGCGCGTCATTGCCGTCCTGAAAGCCTTCGAGTGCCTTGCGGTCGACCAGCAGCGCCTGCGCATAGGCACGCTGCACCTCGACCGCCGACAGCATCAGGCTTTCGATCGGGTCGGTGACGTTGTGGCTCTGGTCGAGCATATGGGCGGGGTCGAAACCTTCGGCGCCCGAAAGTTCGGCGTCGACCAGTTCGTTGAAGACGAGGAACAGACGGTAGGGGTCGATCGAACCGGCGTCGAGATCGTCGTCACCATATTTCGAATCGTTGAAGTGGAAGCCGCCGAGTTTCTTGAACTGGATCAGCCGCGACACGATCATCTCGATGTTGACGTTGGGCGCATGGTGGCCGAGGTCGACCAGGCAGAACGCCTTGTCGCCGAGCTCCTTGGCGATCATGTAATTGGTGCCCCAATCCTGCACGACGGTGGAATAGAACGCCGGCTCATACATCTTGTGTTCGGTGAACAGCTTCCAGTCGGCGGGCAGGCCGGCATAGACTTGCTTCATCGCGTCGAGATAGCGTTCGAAGGCCTTGGCGAAATTGACCTGGCCAGGAAAGTTCGAACCATCGCCGATCCACACCGTCAGCGCTTTGGAACCAAGCGTCTTGCCGATCTCGATGCATTCGAGATTGTGCTCGACCGCTTGCCGGCGGGTGCCGGCATCGGCATGCGACAGCGAACCGAACTTGTAGGAGAGTTGTTGGTCCCTAGCATCCGAGAAGGTGTTGGAGTTCATGGCGTCGAAGCTGAGGCCGAAACGCGAGGCCGCCTGCTTCAGCCGGTTCGGATCGGCCTTGTCCCAAGGAATGTGCAGCGAGACGGTCGGTGTCGCCTGCGTCAACTGGCTGATGACGGCGCAGTCCTCGATCTTGTCGAAGATATCGCGCGGCTCGCCGGCGCCGGGAAAGCGGGCGAAGCGGGTGCCGCCGGTGCCAACGCCCCAGGACGGGATGGCGATGGCGAATTTCTCGACCTTGTCGCGGATGGAGTCGATGGCGATGCCGCGGCGGTCGAGGCGTTCGCCAAGCGAGGCGTAGTCGCTCTCGAGGTCGGATTTGCGGGCGGCGTTGTGCTTGGCGACGAGGTCGGCGGAAATGATGGTTTCGGACAAGTGCAATTCCTCCCAAATGCGTTCTGTCAGCGCTGCCCCTCATCCGGCCCTTCGGGCCACCTTCTCCCCGTATAGTGACGGGGAGAAGGGGAGCGCTCCACCACTTGCTCAGCGCGTAAAGCTCTGCGCGTTGCCGGCGTCGACGTTGATGATGTTGCCGGTGGATTTGGCCGACATGTCGGAGGCGAAGAAATAGATCGCTTCGGCGATATCTTCCGGAAACACCGAACGCTTCAGCATCGAGCGCGAGCGGTAGTGCTCCTCCAGATCGTCGGACGACATTTTGTAGGCGGCGGCGCGCTGTTCCTTCCACTCGCCGGTCCAGATTTTCGAGCCGCGCAGCACGGCGTCCGGATTGACGACATTGACCCTGATCTGGGCTTCCGCGCCTTCCAGTGCCAGGCAGCGCGCGAGATGGATCTCGGCCGCCTTGGCGGTGCAATAGGCGGCGGCGTTGGGCGAGGCGGCAAGGCCGTTCTTGGAGGCAACGAAGACGACATTGCCGCCGATCTTCTGGGCGCGGAACAGCCGGAAGGCTTCGCGCGAGACCAGGAAATAGCCGGTCGACAGTATGTCCATGTTCTTGTTCCACAGCGCCAGCGTCGTCTCCTCGATCGGCGCCGAGGAAGCAAGGCCTGCGTTGGAGACAAGGATGTCGATGCCGCCGAACTCGACCGATGTTTCGGCAAAGCCGGAGACGACCTGTTCCTCCGCGGTGACGTTGATCAGCACCGGCCGGACGAAGTCCTTGCCATAGGCCTTCGACAACTCGTCACTGGCGCTGGCAAGTGCCGTCTCGTCGATATCGGCCAGCACGACGCAGGCGCCTTCGCGCAGCAGGCGGTTGGCGGTGGCGCGGCCAATGCCGCCGGCGCCGCCGGTGACAAGAGCGATCTGGCCGGCGAGCGATTTCGGCTTCGGCATGCGCTGCAGCTTCAGGTCCTCGAGCAGCCAGTATTCGATGTCGAAGGCTTCCTGTGCAGGCAAGCCGACATAGGATGAGACGGTCGATGCGCCGCGCATGACGTTGATGGCGTTGACGTAGAATTCGCCGGAGATGCGCGCCGTCGCCTTGTCGCCGGCGAAGGTGAACATGCCGACGCCGGGCATCAGATAAACGACAGCATTGGGATCTCGGATGGCGGGCGAATCCGGATGCTTGCAGCTGTCGTAATAGGCCTGGTAGCCGACACGATAGGCGGCAATGTCGTCGGCGAGGCGCGCGATGACAGCATCGACGTCGGGCTTTGCCGGATCGAACTCGATCACCAGCGGCCGGATTTTTGTGCGCAGGAAGTGATCCGGGCATGAGGTGCCAAGGGCGGCCAGCGGACGCAAATCCCTGGAGTTGACGAATTCGAGCACGGCGGCGGAATCGTCGAAATGGCCGAGCTTGTGGCTCTTTTCCGAGATCAGGCCGCGTATCCTCGGCATCAGTTTTGCCGCAATGGCGCGGCGTTCCACAGCGTCGAGCGATTTGACGACTTCGCCGCCGAAGATGGCGAGGCCTTCGGAGCGGCGCTCGAACCATTCGATCGCCTGGTTGATGACCGAAATCGTCGTCTCGTAGCACTCCTTGGGGGTGTCGCCCCAAGTGAACAGGCCGTGGCTTTCCAGGATGACGCCCTTGGCATCGGGATGTTCGACACAGAATTTCTCCAACCACAGGCCGAGTTCGAAGCCCGGCCGCTTCCACGGCAGCCAGCCGATGGCATCGCCGAAGATCTCCTTGGTCAGCGCTTTGGAATCCTTCGCGGCGGCAACCGCGATGATGGCATCGGGATGCATATGGTCGACAAATGGCTTCGGCACATAGGCGTGCAGCGGCGTGTCGATCGAGGCCGCTCGTGGGTTTAGATTGAACGTGCAGTGCGGCAGGAAGCCGACCATCTCGTCCTCGTGCTCGACGCCGCGATAAAGGCCTTTCAGCGCCCGCAGCTTGTCCATGTAGAGCGTTGCGAAGCCGTCCAGCTTGATCGAGGCGCTGTCGCCACCGGAGCCCTTGACCCATAGCACTTCGACGTCAGCGCCGGTGAGCGGGTCTTTCTGCCGGATCTTGGACGAGGTGTTGCCGCCGCCATAGTTGGTGACGCGCTTGTCGGAGCCGAGCGTGTTCGAGCGATAGACCAGAAGCTCAGGCTCGCTCAGCCCTTCGGCTTTCGCATCGTCCCACAGATTGGCAAGGCGCGAGCCGGAGCGCTTGTCGAGCATGATTATCCTCCCTGGGACGCAAAAAGGCGCAGTCCATTTTGCCGGAAATGTCTACGCAAGCAGGTCCGTTGTCAATCATAAACGATCAAGATCGATCATATTGCACTGCACAATGAAATTATATGACTGGAAATGATTGACACTGGTTGTTTTCTAGTGCCTCATGACCGTGCAGGGAGGAACCATGCACGAAAAAGAGCGCCACAGGATCATTCTGTCCGCCGTCCAGGAAAAGCCTGTGGTGACGGTGCAGGAAATGGTCGACCTGACGGACTCTTCCGAGGCGACGATCCGGCGCGACATCGCGGCTCTCCACGTGCAAAAACGCCTGCGCCGGGTGCGCGGCGGCGCCGAGGCGATCTCGCCACCACAGTTCATCGGCCTCGCCGGCCGGCCCTTCTCCGTCAATGAAACGCTCAATGCCTCACAGAAGCGCGCGATTGCGCGCGAAGCGGTCGAGCTGTGCAAGGATGGCGAGCCGATCATCATCAATGGCGGCACCACGACCTTCCAGATGGTGCATTTCCTGACCGGCCGCCGCATGCCGATCTTCACCAATTCGTTCCCGATCGCCGAGCATCTGCTCAAGCACTCGAAGAACACGGTGATGCTGTCGGGCGGCACCATCTACCGCGAGCAGAACATCATCCTGTCGCCCTTCGACAATGACGTGACGCGCAATTTCTATGCGCGCCGCATGTTCATGGGGGCGCAGGGGCTCGGCCCGCTCGGCCTGATGGAAGGCGATCCGCTGCTGATCCAGGCGGAGCAGAAACTGATCGACCAGGCCGACGAGCTGGTGGTTCTGGTCGATTCCTCGAAGTTCCGCCAGCGCTCCAGCCTGATCCTGTGCGGGCTCAAGCGCATCGCCACCGTCATCACCGATGACGGCATCGAGGATCGCGAAGCCAACATGCTGGAGACCGCGGGTGTGACGCTGATCGTCGCCCGCAAATCGGCAAAGGAAGAATCTTCGCTGCAGGCCTGAGACCAACTCGCGCCCGCAGCGGCGATGAAATGCAACGCTCAAGGGAGGAAACACGATGAGCTTCTTGAAGAAATTGATGGTGACGGCGGCATTCTCGGCCGCCATGTTCGTGAATGCCGCCTATGCCGAAAACGTCAAGATCGCGCTGGTGGTGAAGTCGCTCGGCAACGGCTTCTTCGATGCCGCCAACAAGGGCGCCGAAGAGGCGGCCAAGGAACTCGGCGATGTTGACATCATCTACACCGGCCCGACCAAGGCGACCGCCGAAGCGCAGATCGAAGTGGTCAATTCGCTGATCGCGCAGAAGGTCAACGCCATCGCGATTTCGGCCAATGACGCCGACGCGCTGGTGCCGGTGCTGAAGAAGGCGATGGAGCGCGGCATCACCGTCATCTCGTGGGATTCGGGCGTCGCCAAGGAAGGCCGCCAGCTGCACCTCAACCCGTCCGACACCGGCCTGATCGGCGAGACCATCATCAAGCTCGCCGCCGACTATCTGCCCGAAGGCGGCGAGGTCGCCATCCTGTCGGCTTCGTCGACCGCAACCAACCAGAACGCCTGGATCGACGCGGCCAAGAAAATCCTGCCGGAGAAGTTCCCCAAGATCAAACTCGTCGCCACCGTCTATGGCGACGACGACTCGGCCAAGAGCACCGACGAAGCCAAGGGCCTGCTGAAGTCTTACCCGAACCTCAAGGCGATCATCGCGCCGACCACCGTCGGCGTCGTTGCCGCAGCCCAGGTCGTCACCGACGCGAACCTGATCGGCAAGGTCAATGTCACGGGTCTGGCACTGCCGTCCGAGTTCAAGAAGTTCATCGACAACGGCTCCAGCCAGGCGGTTGCGCTGTGGAACCCGATCGACCTCGGCTACTCCGCCGTCTACCTCGCGCATGACCTGGCGGTGAAGAAGGAAGAGGCGAAGCCTGGCGCGACACTGTCCATCGGCCGCGTCGGCAAGGTCACGCTCGACGACTCTAACTCGGCTGCGATGGCTCCACCCTTCCAGTTCGACAAGACCAACATCGAAAAGTTCTCCAAGATCTATTGATCCTGGCGTCCTTCGATCTTACGCGGCGGGACCAAAATCCCGCCGCGACTTTAAACGGACCTTGTTTCAGGGCTTGATACGGAAATGGACACGACAGCCCAGCACGGCACGGTGAAGGAGGAGCCCTCGGCTCCTGCCCCGCGCCTGACGCTGTCCGGCGTCTCCAAGAGCTTTCCCGGCGTGCGCGCACTCCACAATGTCAGCCTGTCGCTTTATCCCGGCCAGGTGACCGCGCTGATCGGCGAGAACGGCGCCGGCAAGTCGACGCTGGTCAAGATCATGACCGGCATCTACCAGCCGGATGCGGGCACAATCAGCATTGACGGCCAGGCCGTCGCTCTACCCAGCGCGCATGCCGCCTTTGGCCACGGCGTCACCGCCATCCATCAGGAAACCGTGCTGTTCGACGATCTTAGCGTCGCCGAAAACATCTTTCTCGGCCATGCGCCGCGCACACGCTTCGGCACCATCGACTGGCGCATGATGCGCAAAAACGCCCGCGAAGTACTCGACACCATGCATGCTGGGCATATCGACGCCGATGCGCGGCTGAAGGATCTTGGCATCGCCAACAAGCATCTCGTGGCCGTCGCGCGCGCCATGTCGATCGATGCGCAGATCGTCATCATGGATGAGCCGACTGCTGCCCTTTCGATGAAGGAGATCGAGGAGCTTTTCCTGCTGATCGAATTCCTCAAGGAGGAGGGCAAGGCGATCCTGTTCATCAGCCACAAGTTCGACGAGATCTACCGCATTGCCGACCGCTATACGGTGTTTCGCGATGGCGAGATGGTTGGCGAAGGGCTGATCAAGGACGCCGGCCAGAGCCAGATCGTGCGCATGATGGTCGGCCGCTCGGTCGACCAAATCTTTCCGCAGCGCAAGGCCGAGATCGGCGCGCCGGTGCTGTCGGTCTCCGGCCTGTCGCACCCGACCGAATTCAACGACATCGGCTTCGAGCTGCACAAGGGCGAGATCCTCGGCTTCTACGGTCTGGTCGGCGCCGGGCGCAGCGAGGTGATGCAGGCGATCTCGGGCATCACCCGCACATCGGGCGGCACGATCACGCTGGAGGGCAAGGTGATCGCGCCGAAATCGGCGGCAGATTCGATCGAAGCTGGCATCGTCTATGTGCCGGAAGAACGCGGCAAGCAAGGCGTGGTGATCGGCCTGCCGATCTTCCAGAATGTCTCGCTGCCTTCGCTCAAGCGCACCTCCAAATCCGGCCTGCTGCGACTGGCCGAGGAGTTTTCGCTCGCCCGCTCCTACACCGAGCGGCTCGACCTCAGGGCCTCCTCGCTCAGCCAGGATGTCGGCACGCTGTCGGGCGGCAACCAGCAGAAGATCGTCATCGCCAAATGGCTGGCGACCGCGCCCAAGGTGATCATCCTGGACGAGCCGACCAAGGGCATCGACATCGGCTCCAAGGCCGCCGTGCACGGCTTCATGGCTGAGCTGGTGGCGCAGGGCCTGTCGGTGATCATGGTGTCGTCGGAACTGCCCGAGATTCTCGGCATGTCGGACCGTGTCGTCGTCATGCGTGAAGGCCTCGTCGCGGCGGTCTACGACAATGAGGGCCTCGATGCCGAGACGCTGGTCCGCACGGCCGCGGGGATCGCGGCATGAAGGCGTTTCTCAAATACCGCGAGATCTGGCTGGCCGCGGCGATCATCGTGCTGATCGGGCTTATCTCGACGCGCTTCCCGGCCTTCGCCGACCCTGGCAATCTCGCTCAGGTGTTCAACGACACGTCGATCCTGATGATCCTGGCGCTGGGACAGATGGTTGTCATCCTGACCCGGTCGATCGACCTGTCGATGGCCTCCAACCTCTGTTTCACCGGCATGGTGGTGGCGATGCTGAACGCCGCGCATCCGGCGATCCCGATCCCGCTGCTGATCGTTATCGCGCTCGCCGTCGGGCTGGTGCTCGGCGCCATCAACGGTCTGCTGGTATGGCGGCTCAACATCCCCTCGATCGTGGTGACATTGGGCACGCTGACCATCTATCGCGGCGCTACTTTCGTCCTGTCCGGCGGCGCCTGGGTCAATGCCGACAAGATGAGCCCGGAGTTCATCGGCTTCCAGCGCGCGGCCTTCCTTGGCATCCCGGTTCTGTCCTGGATCGCCATCCTGGTCATCGCGCTGTTCTTCGTCGTGATGACCCGCACCGCGCTCGGCCGCTCGATCTACGCCATCGGCGTCAACCCGACGGCCTCGGTCTATGCCGGCATCGATGTCGGCCGAACCAAATTCATCGTCTTCTGCATCTCCGGCATGATCGGCGGTCTCTCAGGCTACCTCTGGATCTCGCGCTATGTCATCGCCTCGGTCGAGGTCGCCAATGGCTATGAGCTCAACATCATCGCCGCCTGCGTCATCGGCGGCATCTCGATTGCCGGCGGCATCGGCTCGGTCGGCGGCGCGGTGTTGGGCGCGCTGTTCCTCGGCATCATTTCCAACGCGCTGCCGGTGATCAACATCTCGCCCTTCTGGCAGATGGCTATTTCGGGCAGCGCCATCATCCTGGCCGTCGTGCTCAACGCGCGCGGCGAACGCCAGCAGGGCCGTATCATCCTGCGGAAAGCGGAGGCGGCATGAGCGACGTCCCCGCCCCACGCCACATTCCCGACCGGCTCGACAAGCCGCTCCGCTCGGCGATCTTTTCCTGGGAGGCGCTGCTGGTCGTGGTGGCGGTCGCCATCTTCGCCATCAACAGTTTCGCCTCGCCCTATTTCCTCGATGCCTACTCGCTATCGGACCTGACCTTCAACTTCACCGAGAAAGGCCTGATCGCCTTTGCCATGGCGCTGCTGATCATTTCGGGCGAGATCGACCTGTCGGTCGCCGCAATCATTGCACTCGCCTCGACCATGATGGGCATGGCGGTGCAGGCCGGCGCGGATACACCTGTGCTGGTGCTGATCGGCATCGTCGTCGGGCTCGGCTGCGGCGCCTTCAACGGGCTCTTGGTGACAAGGCTCGGCCTACCCTCCATCGTCGTCACCATCGGCACGATGAGCCTGTTTCGCGGCATCGCCTTCATCATCCTCGGCGACCAGGCCTACAAGGGCTATCCCGAGAGCTTCGCCTTCTTCGGCCAGGGCTATGTCTGGTGGGTGGTGTCGTTCGAACTGGTGCTCTTCCTCATCGCAGCGGTCGTCTACTGGTTCCTGCTGCATTGCACGAGCTTCGGCCGCCGTGTCTTTGCCATCGGCAACAATCCGGTCGCGGCACAGTTTTCCGGCGTGCGTGTCGGCCGTATCAAATTCATCCTGTTTTGCCTGACCGGGCTGATGGCCGGCATCGCCTCGGTGCTGATCACCTCGCGTCTCGGCTCGACGCGGCCGTCGATTGCGCAGGGCTATGAGCTCGAAGTCATCACCATGGTGGTGCTCGGCGGCGTCAGCATCTTGGGCGGCTCCGGCAGCATTTTGGGCGTCGTGCTCGCCGCCTTCATCATGGGGCTGGTGACCTTTGGGCTCGGCCTGCTCAACGTGCCTGGCATCGTCATGTCGATCTTCATCGGCCTGTTGCTGATCATCGTCATCGCGCTGCCGATCATCTGGCGGCGGCTGCGCGGTAACAGCTGATGGCCGAGAAATACGCGTTCAAGATGAAGCTCAAACCCGGCATGAAAGCCGAGTACAAGCAGCGCCACGACGAGATCTGGCCGGCACTGGTGGCGCTGCTGAAAGAAGCCGGCGTCTCGGATTATTCGATCCATCTCGATGAAGAGACCAACATCCTGTTCGGAGTGCTGTGGCGGCGCGACGATCATGGCATGGCCGACCTGCCGAAACATCCGGTGATGCAGCGCTGGTGGGCCCACATGGCCGACATCATGGAAACGACGTCCGACAACGAGCCTGTGGCCGTGCAGCTGGAAACAGTGTTCCATATGGCATGAGTGGGCTGCGCCATATCGCCGTCATCGACATCGGCAAGACCAACGCCAAGGTGGCGCTGGTCGATCTCGTCACGCTGAGCGAGATGGCGCTGCGCCGCATGGCCAATGCGCCGGTGCGGCAAGCGCCCTACCCGCATCACGATGTCGAGGCGCTGTGGACGTTCATCCTCAACAGCCTGACCAGCCTCAACCGCGAGCAGCGCATCGACGCGATTTCTATCACCACCCATGGTGCGACCGGCGCGCTGGTCGATGCCGCCGGCGAGTTGGTGCTGCCGGTCCTAGACTACGAGTTCGACGGACCCGACAGGCTGGCGACGGAGTATGATGCGATCCGTCCGCCCTTCGCCGAGACCGGTACGCCGCGCCTGCCGCTTGGCCTCAATCTCGGTGCGCAGTTCTTCTGGCAGCAGAAGCGTTTTCCCGCCGAATTCGCCAAGGCGACGGCGATGCTGATGTATCCGCAATACTGGGCTTTGCGCCTGACCGGCATCGCCGCCAACGAAGTGACATCGCTCGGCTGCCATACCGATCTATGGAACCCGTGGACGGCGGATTTTTCCTCGATGGTCGACAGCCTGGGTTGGCGCAGTCTGATGGCGCCGGTGCGGCCGGCCAGGGACCGGCTGGGACCTATCCTGCCGGCGCTTGCCGCACGAACGGGGCTTGATCCGCAGACGCCGGTGTTCTGTGGCCTGCACGATTCCAACGCCTCGCTGCTGCCGCATCTCCTGTCCGATGCACCGCCCTTCTCGGTAGTTTCGACCGGCACCTGGGTGGTGTCGATGGCGGTCAGGGGCAGAGAGATTGCGCTCGATGCCGCGCGCGACACGCTGGTCAATGTCAATGCGCTCGGTGCTCCCGTACCCTCCGCTCGCTTCATGGGTGGTCGTGAGTTTTCCGTGCTGACCAAGGACGAGCCGCAGGATTGCAGCGGCAGCGACGTGCTAGCCGTTCTGACAAAAAAGATGCAGCTTCTGCCGTCAACGCAGCAGGGATCGGGACCCTTCCCGCACCATGCCGCGGCGTGGCTCAATACCGACGGCATCAGCAAAAGCGAGCGCTTCGCCGCCATCTCGTTCTATCTGGCGCTGATGACGGCGACCTGCCTCGACCTGATCGGCGCCGACGGCCCGACCACGGTGGAAGGACCCTTTGCCCGCAACCGCCTCTTTGTCGGCATGCTGGCCGCAGCGACCGGGCGCACCGTCATCGCCTCCGAGGCGGCCACCGGCACCAGCATCGGCGCCGCGCTGCTGGCAACGGATCAAGTAACAGCGCATGACAAAGGCGAGAGAATAGAGCCGCAGACCGACCCGGTCTGGGCCGGCTATGTCAGCGCGTGGCGCAAGGCGGTCGAAGCGCAGGGCTGATCAGAGGATCCGCTTGCCGAAGGCCGACATGACGAAGCTGACGGCGTCGGTGGCGATTCTGGGTTCGAGGTCGGCCGCAAGGCCCGAAACATCCATCGATAGCAGCCCACCCGACAGCGCGATCGCTTCCATCGCCTGATGCGTTTCGCGCACCGTCAGTCCACCGGAGCCTGCCGCCCAGCCAGCGAATTCGGTGGCCGTTGGCGAATAGCTGACGTGAAAGCCTTGCGTGCCCGACGTCGCGATGCGGATCGCCTCATGCATCAGGTCGCGCATACCCATGGCGTCGATGTCGGTCATGGTGAAGGCGGAAACGCGCGAATCTTTCAGCACCCTCGCTTCGGCCGGATCGGCGTGGCGCAGGCCGATGATGACGACATTTTCCGGCGACAGCTGCGGCTGCAGCGCGCCGGCCTTGTGATCGAGACCAAGTGTGCGCGCCAGCACCGAGACCTCCGGCAGCTCGCTGCCCTCTTCGTCCTCAGGCATCAGGGCGGCGATGGAATCGATCCAGATCAGGCCGAAGGAATGCGTCGCGCGCGCCGTTGCGGTCAGTGCTTTGTGGGCGATACGGCGGTCGGCGCCGGCAGCGAGACGGATCAAACCTGATGGTGGCCGTTCGATATCGGCCAGCTCGACGACGTCGAGATTCATCGCCTCCAGCCGCGCGCCGGTTCCCTCTCGCGCGAGGATGCCAGCGGCTTCCTGTTCGGCCGAGATCGACACCATCTTGCGGCCGGAGAAATCCGCGACGTCGTGCATCGGGGCTTTTTCGACATATTCGGAGGTCATCGCCAAAAGCATGGCGCCATAATTCATGCGGAAGGCGACGCGGTCGCCAACGGCTGGCCGCGGATCGGCGTCCTGCACGTCGAGCAGCAGGTGGTCGCTGGAAGCGCCGAGCACCCTCACCCCCTTGGCGATCGGCGTCAGCCCTTCGACCAGCACATCCTCGCGGCCGATGTTGGCGATGGCGCGCAGCCGGTCACCCTCGTCAGGAAAGACGGGCTGGTTGCCGAAGGCGTCGTAGCCGGATTCGCCGATCGGCCTCGATGGCTTGAGCTTGACCTCGATAATATCGCTGGTCAGCCGGCAGGCATCGGGTTCGAGTTCCGGCCACGGCACGTCGCGGAACGTCTCGATACCGCCTTGCAGGATCGCTTCGCCGACTCTCAGATTGTTGATGCCGGCGGGCAGCTTGCCTTCGAGCAGCAGCGTCAGCGACGACGAGGCGCCGCCGGAAATGAAGTCGAGGCTTCTGCCGGAGAGGCGCTCAGTCTTGTAGGCATGGGCGACGAGTTGCCCGAGATTCTCCGGCGTCGGCATGATGGCGCCGAAACAGCCGAGATTGGTGCCGATGCCTGCGATGCGCACGCCCTTGAACGCCAGGATCTGTTCGACGGTGGGGATGAGGTCGCTGGGCCAAATGCCCTCACGGAGATCACCGAGATCGATCATCAGCATGATGTCGTGGACGCGGCCCATGCGCTCGGCGATGCGCGATATCTCTCGGATGGTGGTCAGCTCCGACTGAAGGCTGATGTCGACGGTGCGCACCACTTCCTCGACGCGCGCCATGGGCGGGCTGCGCAACAGCATGATAGGCGCATTGATGCCGCTGTCGCGCAGCCGGCGGATGTTTTCGAAACGCGATTCGGCGATGCCAGCAACGCCGCCGCGCAACATGGCGCGCGCCACTTGCGGCATGCCGCAGGTGCCCTTGGTGACGCCGAAGACCTTGATGCCCGACAGTGCGCAGCGCTCGACGATGGTGCGCGCGTTGCGCTCGATGCGGCCAAGGTCGATGGCGACTTGCGGTCCCGACATACCTAGCCTCCGTAGACCAGACCTTGCGGGTCGATCTCGGGCTTGCGGCCGGCGACGAGGTCGGCCAGGAATTTGCCGGAGCCGCAGGCCATGGTCCAGCCGACATGGCCGTGGCCGGTGTCGAGATAGAGGTTGTTGTAACGCGCCTGGCCGATGACTGGCACCGAGTTCGGCATCATCGGCCTGAGGCCCGCCCAGAGTTCGGCCTTCCTCTCGTCGAAAGCGCCGGGGAAGAGATCCTTGCCGGTCCTGAACATGGTGGCAAAGTCGCTTGGCTTGTGGGTGCGGTCAAAGCCGGTGAATTCGGCGGTCGAGGCCAGCCGCAAGCGGTTGCCTAGCCTGGAATAGGCCATCAATTGATCCTCGTCGGCGCCACCCATGGTCGGGCCTTTGCCCTCGTCCTCCAGCGGTATGGTCGCGGTATAGCCCTTGACCGGATAGACCGGCAGGTCGATGCCGTAGCTGCGGCCAAGCAGGCCGCTTTCCGGCCCCATCGAGATCACCACCGCATCACCAATGACCGGGCCAGCAGAGGTGATCACCGCGCGCACGCGGTCGCCTTCGATATCGAGGCCCTCGACTGTCGTGCCGTAGAGAAATCTTACGCCGAGCTTCTCGGCGGCATAGGCGGCGAGCTTTTCCACGAACTGCCGGGAATCGCCGGTCTGATCGATCGGCGAATAGACCCCGCCGGCGATCTTTTCCTTCACCCCGGCCAAACCGGGTTCCAGCTCGATCAACCGGTCGCGGCCGACGATCTCGATCGGCAGGCCATGCTCTGCGAGATAACGGTAATTGTCCGTGCCGGTGTCGAGACTGTGCTGCGAGCGGAAGAAATAGAGAATGCCCTTCTTGCGCTCGTCGTAGTGGATGCCGGTATCGGCGGAGATGGCATTGATGCAGTCGCGCGAATAGAGTGCCAGCCGTAATTTGACCTGGCTGTTGGCGCGTAGCCGCGCCACCGTGCATTGGCGCAGAAAACGCAGGCTCCAGGCGAGGAAATAGGGATCGAAGCGCAGCCTGACTTTGATGCCGAGATCATGATTCCAGAGCGCGCGCAGAAAAGTCTTCAGCGCTGCCGGCGAGGCCCAGGCGGTGGCATCGCCCGGCGATACCAGGCCGGCATTGGACTGGCTGGTGCCGCGTGCCGGCGCCGGATGGCGCTCGACCACGGTGACCTCGTGGCCGTCGGCCGCCAGATAATAGGCCGCCGCCGTCCCGACAACGCCGGCTCCGAGCACCGTTATCTTCATGCCATCCCCCAAAAGCTCCTCGCGGTGCAGCGCCTCCACGCTGCATCAGCGAATGCCTTCAATAGCGCTTCGCCGCGCGCCTTGCGAGCCCTTGGGGGCGTCTGGGCTCAGCCACGCGCGGAGTTCTTGCCGGTCAGGATGCGTTCCCAGGCGAGCGCGTCGGCGACGATCTGGTCGAGATCGTCGCGCTGCGGGGTCCAGCCGAGTTCGGCGCGCGCAAGGTCAGAATTGGCGACGATGGCGGCGGCGTCGCCGGGGCGCCGGCCACCCATCTTGACCTCGAAATCGCGGCCGAAGGCGCGTCGCACACTGTCGATGACCTCGAGCACCGAATAGCCATGGCTGTAGCCGCAATTGGCGACGAGGCTGCTGCCGCCGGCGCGCAGGCGCTGCAGCGCCAGGCGATGCGCCGCGGCCAGGTCGCTGACATGGATATAGTCGCGCATGCAGGTGCCGTCCGGCGTCGGATAGTCGGTGCCGAACACCTGCATGAACGGGCGCTTGCCGAGCGCGGTCTCACAGGCGACCTTGATCAGATGGGTGGCGCCAGGCGTCGACTGGCCTGTGCGGCCCCTGGGATCGGCGCCGGCGACGTTGAAATAGCGCAACGCCGTGTAGCGCAACGGATGGGCAAGTGCTGCATCGCGCAGCATCCATTCGCTCATCAGCTTGGACAGGCCGTAGGGCGATTCCGGGGCCAGGCGGGCATCCTCGCGCACCGGCTCAAGGCCGGCGCCGCCATAGACGGCGGCGGTGGAGGAGAAGATGAAATTGGGCACGCCCTCTCTTATCGCGGTTTCGATCAGCGTGCGGGTCTTCGAGGTGTTGTTCTCGTAATAGGCGAGCGGATCGGTAACCGATTCCGGCACCACGATCGAGCCGGCGAAATGGATGATCGCGTCGACCTTGTTCTCCCGGATGATCGAGCCGACCAGTTCCTTGTCGGCGACATCGCCGACAACCAGCTTGGCCTCCGGCGCCACCGCCCATTCGAAGCCGGTGGAGAGCCGGTCGAGAACGACGACGCTCTCACCGGCATCCAGCAGTTCCCAGACCATGTGGCTGCCGATATAGCCGGCGCCGCCTGTCACCAAAACCGTCATTCCGTATCCTCGCTATTCAAGATTTATCGGAAACTGTCTCAAATGCCGCCTTACTGGAAAGACCGCCGCAGGGCTATACAAGACCGGTATGTTAAGTCCGTAACAGTCTCAGCGGCCCAAGGCATCGTAGTGAAACAAAGTTGATGCACATCAAGGGAATAGGGCACGATCCCGGATCGTTAGGAACAGTGGCGGGGCGTGGCATTTTGACCAAACAGGCCCGGTGGACGACGAATGAGCCAATGATTATGATCCCGCGCAAAACTGGGAAGGCGACATGAACTATCAGCGGTTCTTCGAGGAAGCGATCGACCAGCTCCATGCCGAGCGACGCTACCGCGTCTTCGCCGATCTCGAGCGCATTGTCGGCAGGTTTCCGCGCGCCATCTGGCGTTCCAATGGTCGCGCCGAGGAAATCACCGTCTGGTGCTCCAACGACTATCTCGGCATGGGCCAGAACCCCGATGTCATCGCCGCGTTCCAGAATGCGGCCAGCAAGATGGGCTCGGGCGCCGGCGGCACCCGCAACATTTCCGGCACCAGCAACCCGCTGGTCGAGCTCGAAGCGGAACTGGCCGACCTGCACGACAAGGAAGCGGCCCTGGTCTTCACCTCCGGCTTCGTCTCCAACGAAGCCTCGATCTCGACCATTGCGCGTCTGTTGCCCAACTGCCTGATCATCTCGGACGAGCTGAACCACGCTTCGATGATCGAGGGCGTGCGGCGCTCGGGCGCCGAAAAGAAGATTTTCCGCCACAATGACGTCGCGCATCTGGAAAGCTTGCTGCAGGCGGCGGGCCGCGAACGCGCCAAGCTTATCGTCTTCGAGAGCGTCTATTCGATGGATGGCGACATTGCGCCGATCAAGCAGATCGTCGAACTGGCCGAACGCTACAATGCCATGACCTATGTCGACGAGGTCCATGCCGTCGGCATGTACGGACCGCGCGGCGGCGGCATCACCGAGCGCGAGGGACTGGCCGACCGCATCGACATCATCGAAGGCACGCTCGCCAAGGCGTTCGGGACGCTGGGCGGCTATATCGCCGGCAACAGCGCCGTCATCGACGCGGTGCGCTCCTATGCGCCGGGCTTCATCTTCACCACGGCGCTGCCGCCGGCGATCGCCGCTGCCGCCACCACCTCTATCCGCCACCTGAAGCGCTCGCAGGCCGAACGCGATGCGCAGCAGCGCCAGGCGTTGCGGACCAAAGAGGTTCTCAGCGCCGCCGGCCTGCCGGTGATGGAGTCGCCGACGCATATCGTGCCGGTGCTGGTCGGTGACCCCGAACTTTGCAAGATGGCCAGCGACCGCCTGCTAGGCGTGCACGGCATCTACATCCAGCCGATCAACTACCCGACCGTGCCGCGCGGCACCGAGCGGCTGCGCATCACGCCGACGCCGTTCCATACCGATGCGTTGATTGCGGGACTGCAGGACGCGCTGGTCGAGACCTGGGATGCGCTCGGCATTCCCTACGGCTCCGCCGGACGGCCTTCCGTGGCCAAGAGCGACCG
>NZ_JBFUDV010000007.1:0-218798 GCF_056404535.1 Mesorhizobium sp. P2_C5_2
ACTCTGCGATTTCCTCGTTATGGCGATCGCGTTTTGCGGAGGTTATCCATGAAATCGGTATCAACAAACATTCTGGTCCTGGGCGCCGCTGCCTTTCTGGTCGCGCCTTTCGTCGGGCTTTTGTGGCGGACGCGGGAATGGTTTGGATGGTGAGTTTCCGATGAGCAGATTTCTGCCCCTGACGATCAAATTCGTGGATTGCAGTTCGATGACGGTGTCGTCGATCGCCGACGCCAGGAAGGCGCTGGGTGGGACATGGAAGAACAAGGAAGCGGAGGCCTACAAGGCGGCCGTCAGGCTGGTGGATGACGCGTTGAACGGCACTTGCCGCCCCAACATCGCCTTTGCCGCTTTCAAGAATGCGGCCGCCCAACAGGGCTTGCTGAAGCCTTCGAAGCCAAGTGCCGCCCTTGCCATGCTCGACGAATTGGCGTCGTTGGACGGACCCGGCGGTCAGACAAAAACCGGCTGACGGATTGCACCCTTACCGGTCCACGATACTTTACCTAGGTTCGCGGTTCATGCTGAGATAGGTCGGATCGAACTCGGCGATCTCCACCAGCCGCTGCCAGTCCAAAATCGTCACCATGTAATTTGCCCAGCCGATCACACCGATCTTGCGCAGCGCGCCGATGACCCGGTTCATGTGAACGACCGAGAGCCCAAGCACATCGGCCAGTTCCACCTGCGACAGGGGAAGCCTGAAACTCATGCCGCTGGTCTGCTTGACGACCTGAAGCCGGACGAACAGCTCGCACACAAGATGCGCCAGATGCGAGGTCTTGGAGCGCCGGCCCATGGCCACGATCCATTCGCGGTGGATGGCGCCGTCGACGAGCGTATCCAGCCACAGCAACCGGGTGAGATGCGGCGCCTGTTCGGTGATGGTCCGCAGCCGGCTGTGGTCGGCGGCGATCACCCGGCATGGCGACAGCGCGATGATGCCATGGTCCATGGTCTTGAGCAGAAAGGCGTGCAGGTCGACAAAATCGCCGGGAACCTGCAGCGAGGTGAACTGCCGGCCGCCATCCTCCAGCACCTTGTAGCGCGCGGCCAGTCCCTCGATGATGAGAGTGCTGTAGCCTGGTCTCGATCCCTCAGAAACGATGTCCTGGCCGGTGGCAAAGTCCAGCTCGACGGTCATGGCGCCGGTGAGCAGCCCCTTCTCATGCTCCGAGAGGGCATCATGCTGGCCAAGGTTCAGATAGAGCGACTCTAGCATCGATGGTTTTCATCCGAATGGGTGGAGACGAAACTGATAGGCCTAGCTCAACGCCGCAGATCGGGTGCGGTTGCATCAGTCATGACCCGCCGGCATCTCGCCCAGAGGATGGCAAGAAATCTGTTTTGGAATCAGGCGGATGGAACCATGAGAGGGAAAAAGGATTTACCGTTCTCATGCAGGGATGCCGCAGATGGAACGGTTCTACTTCGACCTGTACAACACCGAAAACCAGATGGATGAAGAGGGCCAGCTGTTTCCAAACCGAGAGCGTGCGGGAGCCGAGGCGTTGCGAATATTGCACGATGTCGCCCGCGACGAGATGCCGGAGGGAGAGCACCGGCGGATCACCGTCAAGATGCTGAACGAGAACAGGGAGCAGATCTTTGAAGCGTCGTTGACGATGGCGTCGCTGTGGAGTTGAGCGTCCGCGGCTCTGTCGACCACGGCATGGAACCTCTTGCCCTTCGCTAGCGACATCCATGTAGGGCGAGCGGCACTTTCGGCCAGTATACGCCTCTCGGCCGGGCGGGGCAGCCTGCGGAGCTTGCACCGCTTTTCGTCCTGCTTGCCTCGGGCGAAATAACCTACACGGATGGAAGCGTTTTTGGCGCCAATGGCGGCACCGGCGTGATCTGAAAGCCGGAGCGCATATCAGCCACCACTAAACGATGGCGCCGACAGTTAAAATCGGGCAGTGATTGGCGAATGTTCGCGCCTGCCCGAAATTTTGTCCGCCTTACTTTCGCGTCGTTGCTGATTGGCTTCGTCGCCCTGATAGCCATCGTCGCCACCAATTTCTGGCTTGGCCAAAGAGCACAGTCTTATTTTGATGAAGCGATTGAAGCGCGTGATACGCGGGTGGCGGCGGTTGAGTTGCGCAATGCAATGCAAACCGCCGAGGCGAGCGAGCGCGGCTTTGTCATTACCGGCAACGAGATCTATCTCGGGCCCTATCAGACTGCAAAAGCACAGGCGCAACGCCATCTGCAGGCGCTGCAAACCCTGCTGACGTCGTATCCCAACTCGGACGCCACGTTGCAGAGGCTGGCGGCAATCATTGCCACCAAGTTCGAGGAGCTTGACCAGACCATAGAGCTCAAGCGCGACCAGCGCGATGCCGAGATTCAGGCGATATTCCGTACCAACAAAGGCAAGGCCCTGACCGACGAAGCCAATGTGTTCTTCTCGGGCATCATTGGGCAAGCGGATGACCGGCTGACATCAGGTGTTGCCGAGCAACGTGCCAACAGCGGCTGGCTCCGTCTGGTCTCGGCAATAGGCGGCCTTGTCATTGTCGCGGTGGTTGGCGGAGCGGCCTACGGTGCCGCTCGTTACACCAGGGAACTGCGCAAGACGCGCGACGAGGTCAACGACCTCAACAGCGAACTGGAATTGCGCGTCGCCACGCGCACCGAGGATCTGGCAAAGGCCCGCGATCGGGCCGAAGTGCTGTTGTCGGAGGTCAATCACCGGGTCGCCAACAGCCTGGCACTTGTTTCTTCTCTTGTGAACCTCCAGTCAAAGGCTGTCGGCGATCGTGCGTCCAAAGATGCCCTGGCCGAAACGCAGGACCGGATTTTTGCGATTTCACTGGTGCATCGGCGGCTATATGGCTCCTCCGATGTTCGCTCGGTTGCATTGGACGAGTATCTGACCGGGCTGCTCGATCATTTGCGTACATCGCTACGCAGCCAGGTGCACGAGGTTAGCTTGACGTATGACATTGCGCCAATCGATCTTGAGACGGACACCAGCATCAACCTCGGCGTCATTGTGACGGAACTTGTCACCAACGCCTTCAAATATGCATATCCCGATGGGGTTGGAGCAATCCGGGTGCGGCTGAGCAAGCTGCCAGGAGACCAAGCGGAACTGGTGGTCGAGGACGATGGCGTTGGGAAGGCTGACGGTGCGCCCGCTAAAGGGACCGGCGTTGGCAGCCGGATCATACATGCCATGTGCATCAGCCTTGGTGCCAAACTCGCCTACAGCAATCTCCAGCCCGGCACCGCTGCTCATTTGATATTTTCGACGAGGCCGAGACGCGCTATCGCAGCAACGTAGACCGTGCCTCTTCAGGACGGGGCTGCGGCTACGGCAGCATTCCAGCCGGTGACGTGGTATTCGTCATAGCCAAAGGCGGAGGTGGCGGGCACACATGTTTGAACGGAAGCAGTTTGCCTGTCGATGGCCGACCGCATCGGCGATTGTCCTACTCATGCTCGCCGCGACAATCGGCCCAATTGGTGCGAGCGCCCAGGAAGGCGCCGCTGGGATTACCCAGCGAACCGTTTTTCCTCCTTTCGATCGGACTGCTCCCCCATGCAATCCGCCAGCGGGCCTCTACAAGGTCCTGGCGTACATACAGGAGAACGACCGTGATTTCCTCCAGGGAGTCGATCACGGGCTGTCCATGGCGGCAAAAAATCGTGGCTTGGAATATCGAAGGGTCCTGGCGGAAAATGATGTCGGCAAGGCGATAACCGAAGTTCAATCGCTGGTCGCAGCAAAGGTAGGCGCCATGGTTGCTACATCGCCCGACCCGGCCGCTTTCAGCCCAACCCTCCAGCACGCGATCTGGTCGGGCGCGTTTGTCGGTACTATCGTGCCTCCACCGGCAACGCTGCTGCTGAACGCCCCACAATATCGCACGGGCAAGGTGCTGACGGACGCAGCGACCGACTACATCAACACCAAGCTCGGCGGAAAGGCGAAGGTCGTCCTGCTCACGCAGGATACGATGGAGTTTTTGTCGCCCCGCTTCACGGCAATGCGAGACGGACTGAATGCCTTACCCGGAGTGACGATCGTGGCTGACATCGCGCCAAGGCCGGTTACCAAGGAAGGCGGGTTCGCCACAATGCAGACCGTCCTTGTTGCCAACCCTGACGTCGACGTGGTGCTTGGCGGCGACGCAGTCGTGTTGGGGGCGCTGAAAGCACTGCGCGCTGTAGGGAAAGACCGGCCGGACCAGTTCCTCGGCGGAATTGACGGTGAGGCGGAGGCTGTCGCCGAAATCCGGAAAGCCAACAGCCCTTACAAGGCCAGCATATCTCTATCCTCGCCAGTGTTCGGCTATGCGATGGGACAGTTCGCGGCCGACTGGCTCGAAGGCAAGAGCATTCCACAGGCGATGGACATCCTTCCCATAGCCCTGACCAGCGCCAACCTGTCGCAATACGAGGCCGATCTGGTGGATCCCGCATCGGTCTACGCTGATCCCTCGCGCCGTGACGCCTACCTCAAAATGTACGGGAACATCTGCTATGACACCCGCGACCACTATGTGAATTTTCCCTGGTCGTCGGAGCAGAAATAGATCGACTGACTGTCGCATGTGCCGTGAACGTGATTCGGTCGGAAGTTCGCTCTTCAAGGCCGACGTGCTGAACGAAGTTGGATCGTGCGTCGCCGGTAGCCTGAATGCCCGACCATGCCACGGAGCCAAATTCGCGGCAGACCAAGGCTCGTGAAGTTGGGGCTGGCGAACACCCGCCATTCGATCCTCGCGCATATCTCTGCCAGACAACGGCGATGGAACAAAACCGGAGATGCCGCGTTTGATGGCTTGCGGCGCGATGTAACGTCCGACCGTGAGGGGCATTTCTGAGGATAAGATCCGTGGGGGGAGGGGCACTGTGACCGTGCAGGCGTCCAAGAAGCAATTGGACCGTCGAAATATCCTCAATGTTCTAAAAGCTTTCAGGCGCGGTGATTTTTCCGTCCGTATCGACAACGTTTATGAGGGCATCGATTCCGAGATCGCGGATACGTTCAACGAAATTGTCGATCTCAATGACCAGGTGACGCGCGAATTCGAGCGCTTGAGCCGGGTCGTCGGCAAGGAAGGTCGGATCGGTGAGCGTGGCCGGGTTCGCAACGCCACCGGCAGTTGGGAATCCAGCGTGCGGTCGGTCAACGATCTGATCGAAGACATGGTTCAGCCGACGGCTGAGGTTGCGCGCGTCATCGGCGCCGTCGCCAAGGGCGACCTGTCGCAGACCATGATGGTCGAGATCGACGACCGACCCCTGCGTGGCGAATTTCTGCGCATGTATCAGGGAGGGTTCCAGAGGTAGCTACGTCACCCAGGACACGTATCGTGCGGCAAAGCACAAGCCCGACTTTGATGCGTTGCCGTGGGAGGCCGACTATAGGGCAGCGACCAGAAGGCCTAAGTGCGATGGTGGGGCAACCGCCGGCTCTTCGACCTAAAGGCCCTAGTGGTGCAATTCTTGTTCGGTTGAAAGCGCCGCCACACACTCTTCAAGAATGGCAAGGCGAAATCGAAGCCACTTTAATTCTTGGCCTACTTGCGCCAGCTTCAACATACCGGCCGAGCTTGCCACTCTTCGCCTCTGCTCCTCTTCCAAGGACGCGATCTTCACGCGCAACTCCAAGGCTTCCGTAGCCTTCGAGTTCCTAACCAAAATCCGGGCTCGCATATCCAACCCCACACAGCAAAAACGTCGCCATCAATTGCACGGCTGCGTTAAACTCTGGCGTTCAAATCGTTGAGAAATTTAGCGATTACTAAAATAAGGATCGATGCACCGGCAGCAGCAGGACGATCACCGCGCTGATCGCCATAACAGGCAAGCGGCCATGCCCACCATGTCGCGCTGCCTGTAGCGCCAGACCGCGCTGGCGCGCATGCAGCGGTGATGGCGGCGATGTGAAGCGGTACGAGGTTCATCAACCTCGCCGCGTTGTCACTGCCTCGACCCTGCGCGCGACATCGTCAAAGTGCTTGTTAAGCGCGGCTATGTTTTTTTGCCATGCAAGATCGCTCGCGGCATCAATGTCTCGCGAGGGCGTTTGAGAAGCCAGATTGCGCACGGCCATCGCCACGAAGGACAAAGCCGACGCGGAAGCTATAGCTGAAGCGATCGGTAAGAGCGCCGGGATCGAAGAAAATCAAGCCAAAGCCGAAATGGCGCTAGGCGCCGAGGCCGGCCCCCCTAGAAAATTCACTGGCGCCAGGAACTGGTTGCTGTTGGCCGAGTTCAATTCACGATAACAGGAGTGAAACATCGTGAACACGCCAATCACCAATGACCCCATCGAATCCTCAAGCGACCTGGAATGGCTGCACCCTACCAATGCCGAGATAGCCGGCGGCAGCAAGGAAGCACTCGGCAAGTTGAAATCGAGCGCGGCCGAGACTGCAACGCACCTCAAAACCGCCGCCGCGTCGGTTTCGACTGACGCGAAAAATTATGCCGGCTCGGTGGCATCGGATGCTGCTGGGGCGTTCAAGGAAGCGGTAGAGTCAAACAAGACCGCAGGCGCCGACGCGATCGCCAACATTGCCCATTCCGTCAAGGAAGCCGCCGATGGATTTGAGAAGCAATCGCCTCAGGTTGCCGGCATGGTCCGTACAGCCGCCGAGGGCGTGGAACGGATTTCGTCGGATATCAGGGATCGCAACGTGGGCGAATTGCTGGACTCCGTCACAAAATTCGCGCAGCGCCAGCCTGCCGCCTTTTTCGGAGTCGGCATCCTAGCCGGTGTGGTTCTCACCCGCATCATGAGAAGCTCCGATCGGTCCTGAGAGGGAGAGCACTCCAAATGGATGATGGTTCCGATCGCCGACCCTTAGGGAGCGTGTTCAGCGAAGGGTTGCGCCAGTTTGCTTCGCTGATGCGCCTCGATCTTCGTCTTCTCCAGGCAGAGATGAAGGTCAAGACGTCGACGATCGTCTCGTCGGGCGCATGCGGCATCGCCGCATTGGCGCTCTTTGTCCTGGCAGCGTTCGCGATTGTCCAGTTCCTGATCCTCGCGATGATCCACGTCGGCGTAAGTCCGATGGTCGCTTGTCTGGCCGTGGGTGTTTTGCTGGGGGTGGGCGGAGTGCTGTTGCTCTACCTTGCCAAGCGAGCGCTTGTGGGATGGACCATCACACCGGTCGAGACCGTCAACCAGGTGCGCACTGACATCGCAGCATTAAAACAGGGGATGCGTTTTGGCTCAACCCAATGAGGAGATGCGCGAGATTATGCTGCAAAGTCGAACAGAGCGCCAGGCTTTGTTTGAACCTGTCAGCGAAATAAGCCGGCGGCTGCAGCCCCGAAATTTGGTCGATGCGTCGACCCGATACGCGAAGCAGAAGGTTGCGAAGGCTCTTGGCGGTGTGTCCGACGCTGTGAAGGATAACGGCGGCACCGCCGCAGCGGTCGCGTTGGGCGCAGTTGCGGTATTTGACGCGGGAAGGCGAAGTGCTCATGGGTCGGCAGGCGCCGATCATGACGCTATAGATCAGGGTGCCAGCGCCGGGCACTCGGACGCGGCGACAATTCGTTACGAAGCCCATACGCGCAAGGCAATCACCAACTTGACGCGGGCAAAAGTGCTCGCTGGATCTGCGGGAGGCCTGTTGATCGGCCACATTATTGGCAAGGCATTTGAGCCCACAGCAAAAGAGCGCGACCTGTTTGGTAAGGCTGGGGCTGAAGTTCAGGATGCAGCGGACACGTTTATCGCTGAGCATGCGCGCGGCGCGAAATTGGCCGCCGCGCAGGCCTTCGGGTTTGCCAGATACGCCGCTACGTTCCTGGCCGTATTGACCGCAGCCAGCGACTATCTTGGCCGCGCGGACGAGCACGATGAAGAGCGAAATCGCTGGCTGCGGCGAAAGCCTTCGTCACTGAACAATTGAAGGAATTCCATGCGGATTGTTGGAACCAACATTGGGATCTGCGGCGAATGGTTCGTCCGCGTGGTCGAGGAAGACTAGGAACTCACCAAATCTTTCGAGATGGAATCGTTCGCACTGGCTTTTGCGGAAGGCCAGCGGATACGGCTAGGGCTTCCCGACTTCAAGAGGCCCGGTCATACGGCGCATAGTCGCCCTTTGAAGCTGGGCGCTGGTTGCTCCACAACAAGGCCACGTTGCCCCGTGGTCATTTTGGGCCATGGGTGGAGAAGCAGGAGGGTCTATCGCCGTCCATGGCGTTGCAGTGCGTGGCGCTGGCCATAGGCGAGCGTCAGGACGCGCGAGATGCTTCATCGGCGTAGGAACCCCGGCCGCCTTGGCAGGCCTATTGCGCCCTCTGTCGCTTGGCTTGTGCGGCAATAGCGCAGAGGAAAGCTAATGCGGCAGCGTCGCATGCCGTCCGCGACGGTCCTTTGGCGAAAAGCATGGCGTCCGCAACTGGCATCGTGAGGCCGTACTTTTGGGCGAAAGAGGTGATTTCGTACGGCTGATCGTCGGATGGATGGCGGATGTCGAATTCGAAATCCATTGTCTAGTTCCTCCCCAGTTCGCGACCCTTTCACTCCTTGGCTCGATGCAAAAATTAAACTACCGACGCATCGCGCGAGTCCAGCAATTGGAAATTGTGTAAAACGATACACTTTCCAGTCGCGCCAACATTGGACGTTCGCCTACTCCGGATTGCAAGGCTGCGGGCTGTGATCGCCGGCGGGGTGTTTTTCACGGTGGTTCCCGTACCGCGAGCGGGTGCAGAACCGCTGCCTGCAGGGTTGACATATGCTGGTTCGCTCTAGCCTCCAGAGATTGCCCGCTGCCGAAAGGTGGCGGGCCTTTTTTGTTAAATTAGCGGAACAGCATATAGGGCCGTAGGTTGTATATGCGGCAGAGCTCCTGCTGGCCAAGGTCCGACTTGGCCTGGCCCGCGTCCTGCCTTGGTCGCGGGCCGACGCAAAAGCCATCTACCATCTAGTCGACGATGCAGTGATCGAGGGTATGGTCTCCAAGCGCCACGATAGCAAATATCGCAGCGGCCGCTCGACAGCCTGGTTGAAGATCAAGAGTTACGAGCTCAATGAATATGATCTGCTCGCGTAGAGCGCGAACCGGGCAAACCGGCCTTTGCTCCTGAACGCACTTCCATAGGCGATCCCGGATTGCACCCCGTGAGTTGATGGACGCAGACCCGACATATTGGCCAGTCGTGCGGTCTGCCATTAGGGCAAGCCGGGCCGGCGCCGGCAACGCAATGGGTGAGGCCAGGCCTGATCGGCCGTGTGAAGCACCTTCGCGGCGAGGAAGACCCTCGCCACGCATCGCTGCAGGATTTTTGACCCATGACCAGCAGCGTCTGGGTCGTCGGAATCGTGGTTGCAATGGTGGTGCATTGGTCGATGAGGTTGTAGCGGCTCGGACAATCCCGGCTTATAGAAGCCGCAACGGGCATTCGCCACAGTAGCAATTTCGCCGATGACGCCCGCCTCTGGCTGCCGCGACAAGGACCAGCGAATAATGGCCTTCACTGTCATCTGGTATGGAAGACAGGGTATTGTCGACAAAGAAATGTTCGATGCCGAGAAAACGGCAAAGGCTCACGCTATCGCCATGTTTCCCACCCGGAAGGGCGACGACGGAATCGTGTCCGTTGAAATTCGCAAGGACACCGGCACTGTCGTTTTTAGCCATGCGGAGAATTAGAGAGAAATTTTGGCCGCCAACCGCGCGATACGTGTGCGCTCAGGGAATGTAAGTAATGTGACCTTCAAAGGTTGTGCTGACGGCAAGCGCAGTTCCGTCGCTTCGCCTGCCGCAGGTCCCTCCCCAAAGGCTGGATCGACCCGCCGCTGCCGTGAAATGGGCGGCGGGTTTCCTGTCAAGGATTAGCGGAACCTAATTTGCTGCCGCAAATTTATCTCCCATGAACGAACGGCCGAACCGCAAAAAACTCGTCCCCAACCCTCAGCCGCGGCGGGAGGCCAGCAAAGGGGTGTTGATGGCCGCTGCGGTGCTGCTATTCGCCTTCTTGGCCTTGCTCGCTTTTTGGGTGCTTCAATGAGCAAACACGGTATCGACTTCTTCTAAAAATGGATGGCAGAGCATCTGCCGAACGCCTTCACCGATGATCCGGCGGCAATCAGCGACTTGGCAGACGAGGCAATGAAGGCGGCCGCCCAGGAAGGAATTTCCAGCGAGGAGATTGCCGACGAGGTCGGCAGTGTGTTCGAAGTGATCGCCGACGCAATTCAGCACCGCGAAGGCGGCAACGGAATTAGCTAACCATGCCGAAATCGAAACGATTCTGGATTGCAGCAGGAATTCTGGCAACTTTGGTGATCGTGGCTTTGATGATGTTCCTATCCTTTGCCGCGCTCGAACCCCACTGACGAGTCAGGATTTGCGGGCAAGAAGGCGGGCTTCCCGCACCAGCGACGACCAGTCGTAACCCAAGAAAGCGATCAACTCGCGAGCCTGGTCTTCGGTGATATCCATCTCGTTGACCAAGCGCCGAACGAGAGTTTCGCGGTTGGCTTACCGCGAGAACTCCCGGCTGGACAATCTGGTGACCAAAATTCTTTAGAGAACTTCTGCGTGGCTAGCGCCCAAGGGGCTGTCTTGAGAGCGAGACGAGTTCGTCCTCGTCTGTCACACCCGCCATGTAATTGGCTATGACCCGGGACGCGATTGCCTCACGTGCTTCCTCTGTTTGGCCTGCAAGCCGAAGCTGCTCGAACACGCGCTGCAACAAATCCAGTTCTGCTGGCTTAAGAGCGCCGGCCTCTCTCGCCCTCCGTCGGATCGGCATAGCTATTCGCCCTCCTCAAAATCCAGTAACGACGGGTCACGTAGGTCCTTGCTCAACGCGCAAGGGCTTCTTCTTCCAGTGTCCGAAGCTTTTCCCGTATCTCCTCGGGCTCGGCATGCTCCAAGCCGACAACGTCATTTCTGGTTTCCTCCAGCGAGACGATGATTTCATCAAGTTTAGCGTGGATGGCGGCTGTATCGCGGTAGCCTTGGATCAGAACCACGCCGGTGATCACGATGGCCGCGACCGACAAAGCATAGGTGACTACATTCGTCAGGCCGAAGGGCACCAGCGCCGTGCAAAGCAACATGGCTAGGACCAGCACATAAAAACCAGGGGGGCGAGATAAAAAGTCGCCGACTACAAAGAGGAAGCGGTTCATATCCTGGCCAAAGTCAGCAAGGCAACCAGCGCCGTGATGGCGACGGAAATAGGTACTGCCGCGAGCAAGCTCGCTTCCAGCAGTCGAGTCTCCCTATCGCGAAACATCGGATAACCTCCCGGAAAGTTCACATCCACCCGTCGGCACCGGCAGACAGCCGCAAAGAAACACCCGCCGCTCCAACTCGGAGCGGCGGGCTTTTGGCATTACTCGATGATCTGCACCACTTTGCGAGTATCGGGATCAACGAGAACCGCATGATCGCCGACGACAGTGTACTTGTAGCGGACGTCCGGAACGTCGATCGTGTGAAGCTCGACCGTGTCGGGAAGTGCCGTACCGACGTTGAGTTCGACGCCGAGCAGGCTGACTGACGCCAGCTTCTGCTTGTGGATGTATTCGCGAACCACGGTCTGCTGTTCGGGCTTGAGAATAACGACTTCCTCAGCAAACGAGGAGCCGATGCCGGCCGTGAGCACGAGGGCGCCGGCGGCGCTGACGAAGTATTTGTTCATGACAAATTCCTTTTTCATGGAGTTACAGGTCGGTTTCAGAACTTGGAATGCGAGTAGATCAGCCGCCACTGGCAGGGGCTGGGGCAGGTGCCGCAGGCTTCGCGGGTGCGGCGGGAGCTTCCGCCTTTGGAGCCTCCACCTTGGGCGCTTCAACCTTGACGTTGATGTCCTTGCCGCCACCACCGCCGTGGATATTGATAACGCCGGTAAATATTAGCAAGACTACTATTGCGATAAGACCAATAACAACAGCAATTGCTGTGCCGCCTCCACCACCGGAATTAACAACAGTTGGGCCGTCAGCCATGAATTCCTCTCCTATCTAGTTGTCTAGATTTGTACAACGGCCGCCATTGCATAGCGTTCCACCCCATGGGCTAGGGTCTATGCGATATAGGTCCTTTGGTCGGATACGACTTAGGACTGAAGTCACACGGCAGGAACAATCCGCCTCTATTCAAGTTCGATCCCCTGGCGAGCCGGCGTCGCGGTGCCGCCATGTTCACAGCTTTAGGAAGATTGAAGATGATGGATGACGTCGAGACTTCGCCAGCCCTTGATGCCCGCTTGGCTGATCTCAAAGCAAGAATGCTGGACGCGCGCGTAACAGAGACCGAAATGAAGATCTTTCAGAAGGTGGCAGCCATCATGGGTGACGACAGCGGCCACATTGACGGCGATGACCTCATTGCGGCTTCTTTCGTGCTCGACGACCAGCCCGACGATCCTTAGAATCTGCATTCCATACTCATGCAGCGCCAGAGGTTTGTTGATGTTCCATCCAAAACAAAAAGCCCGCCGGCGCGAGCCAGCGGGCAATTTGGTCTGGAGTAGCCGGAGTCCCGGCGCGAGGTCAACGAACGTTGAAGGTGCTGGTTGCAACCTCGCTTTCGTCGCTCCCAGGGGTCCAAAATGGCCGGCCTATTTCGCCCACGCCTCGCCAGCGCCTAGGGAATGATCCAGTCGATAATCTCAGGGTCGATTTCGTCTAGCTCCGTGAATTCGAGCGCCAGCAGCCGAGCATGTTTTCGCCTGTCGCTTTCAGCAAGGCGGTTTTCGACAACCGATCTTCTGAATGCCCCGCGAATGATCTCGCAATCGTGGGCGGACATTCTGTTTGCTGTATGGTCTTCGGCCATTCCAGGCTCCGCATAGGCGGGAGGCACCTGAGTTGGCTTCCAAGCGTCCGTATGCCGTAGAGGCGGACGACGTCAGAACTGTACGCTTCCGACAATCGGTTAGCGAGTCATTCCGCAGGGGAACCGGTAACGAGAAGTTGCGTTATGCCGACTAGGGACAACTTTAATGAGCAACGAGCAGAGCAAGCCACCGAGCGCTGCGGACGAGGTTATCCGCAGGTTGGTCAGTGAGACCGGCATCACTGAAGAGCAAGCTCGCGAGCTTATCCTATTCCTCGGCTACAACTGGTCATCGCTGATGCGGGAAGCTCGCCTTCTAGCCAGCAAGCAGTAGGACCCCGCCAGCGCGCGTTTACTCTTGCCCGCTGTTCAGCACCGTATGCGCCCATGCGTCTCCTGGCGCGTCCTGCAGGCATCGTTTCTCGACACGTTGCCGGTATAGGTCGAGGTCACGCTGTTTCTCTGCCTCGCGGGCTAGGCTGTAGTCCTCGGGCAAGGACTGCCAGTCGGCCGGCTTCTGGCGCATGCACCATTGCGGCCGGCGGTATCCCCAATGTTCGAAGGCCGACCATCTTCGATCCGTCAAACCAGATGGTCACGTTGAGCTTCGCAAAATGAAGCACTCGGGCCGCCCACCAACCTTTTCAATGTCGTGGTCGCCCGAACCCTTCGCCCACCGGGTCCATCCCTTCCCGGGCTGCTCGGTAAGCTCGGCATCGCGCATATATTAGCAACCCCTTGACGAAGTGTTCGGCCGCGCCAGAATCCTATGCATGGCGCGGGATATCAACATCGGCGACAAGGTGGCAATGCAAACGCATCGAGGAGCGCGTTGCACTCCATATCCCCACCGCCAATTTCCCCTATTCGATCATCGACCCCGAGGCCAAGCCAGGGGACAAGATCAGATTCGAGGGTGAAGTTGTGCATGTTGACGACGATCTAGGCCGGCTAACGGTACAGGCGCTCGGCCGCGTCACGGTCGACGCTGAGACGGTCCATTTGGTAAGGAAGTTCCGGCGGCCGAAAGGCCCGACCCCATTGCGTGACAAGGTGGAATGACCACGTTCCGGCTATCGATTTGGGTGATCCTTCGCCATTACCTTGAAAAGCAGAAGGCACGCCGCCAGCGACACACACGCCCCCATCAAATCGTCTCCTGTCAGGCCGGAGAGATAGACGAAATTAAACGCCAGCACGGCCATTGCTCCACCCTATGATATGGATTCGGAAGTTCCACCAAAGAGAGAACCGTTAGAGGACACTAATGTTCCGCTCTTGCGTGCGCCGCTGACAGCCCAGACTTGAGGCATGGAGATGTCAGTTGATGGATCGCCGCAACGCCGGAACCTATTCGGGGAGGCGCTTCGCAGGCTTGGCTGCGATGGCGGGGCGCTTGGTAAGCTCGCTGTCGCGCATTACGTGCCTCGGGATTCGACAATCTGCCTACAGATACCGCATTATCAGAGCCCTTGTGGGGATAAGGGGGGATTACAAAATGTCATTTCCAGACGGACATGACCGGCTTTGCGCGATCGAATGGCTGGTCCAGAGATTGGCTGTCGAGCACTGCTTGCGCACGCCCGATCCGATCGTTGCTGCCGAGCATCTCAAGGCAGCCGGGGAGGACTATGGCACGCTGGTTTTCACCAGCGCCATCAAGGCCGGCACCGCGGAAGGGATGACGGGACTGGATATCAGCACCGCACTTTCGCTTCTGGTCCAAAATATTCCAGACGATGTTCGTGCCGCGCTCGGCACCTAGATGGGCCACCAAGCCAACGCCAGCACGAGGCCGGCAGATAGGGTGAAGGCGAGGAGCGGCATCACGCTTGCCCTTCGGCTTGGCGAGCGCAAACTGCCGCTGGCCCATCTCGTCGATCGAGCCGGCTATCTGGGTCCAGAAAACATCCACCATCTGCCAGGGAAGCGCGAAACGATGGATTGAGCCGTCGGGCCGATGGAACCGGAACGCGAGAAACTTGCCATCGGCCCACGTGCCGAGCCAGTAGCTCGAGAACTCGACCTCCTCAAAGCTTCCGAATTGCTCCTTGAAGGCGAGACGGTTCCGCTCGCATTCTGCTTCCTCGTCTGGCGTTGTCGGCCGCCACCATGCCTCGGGTTTCTCGCTCATCGGCCCTGCGGCCTTCTGTCGATCGACGTCCACGCGCTCCTGATAGCAAAGTTCTGCAGGTTGCTGACGATGTGATCTTCGCCGATCAGATCGAACACATCTTGGGGACCGAGACCGAAGTCGAGCCGCACCGTCAGAATGCCGTGGTGTTGCTGTTCGGTCTGGCTCGGGCAAACCCTTGGATTGCGGCAATCACCCTCATCGGCAGCGCGATCCTGCTTTGGGCGACGCGCCTGCGGCATCGGCGCCGAGAGCCTGGAAGCCCGCGCCGGCCTGGCGTGCCTGGAACTGGGCATTGGTAATCTTGCCGGTCAGCAGGTCAAGAAAATCCGCCGACGGCTTGATCTGATCCTGTAGCTGCTTGGCATTCTCCGCCAGCTTCAGGAAGGCCACGGCCGCATCGTTCAGTTTCGGATTGGCCGCACTGATCGCGGCGACTGCCTTGAGATACACCTGCGGCACTCGCCGTGGCCACCCTTGGCAATCACCTTGATGATGTCTAGCTTGCTCGGGCGTATAGGAGAATTCAGTGACCTCTACCTTCACCGTACATGACGCATCCGGCTACGAGCAGCTCATGGGACGCTGGAGCCAAAGACTAGCGCCGCTGTTTATTGACTTTGCGAGGATTGTCGACGGCGAAAAGGTTCTTGATGTCGGATGTGGCACCGGGAGTTTGACCTTTGCTCTCCTCAAGGCGGCTGATCTGAGTGAGATAGCCGCGATTGACTATTCGCCAATCTTTGTCGAGGAGACTATCCGGCGCAATACGGATTCGAGAGTGAGCGTGCGGGAAGGGGACGCCTGCGCCATACCGTTTGACGACGGCACTTTCGATCGCGCGATGGCGCTCCTCGTCTTGCATTTCGTTCCGGACGCCAGCAAGGCGGTTGCCGAAATGCGGCGCGTCGTGCAGCCCGGCGGCGTCGTGGCAGCGGCCGTATGGGACCATCTGGGCGGTATGCCAGGGATGCGTATGATGGTCGACACCGTCGCCGCGCTCAGTGAAGCCGGCCGGCAGTTTCGCGGCCGCTATTGCTTTCAGCCAATGATGAAGCCGGGCGAAATGAAATCGACTTTTATCGACCAGGGCCTCCTCAACGTTACCGAAACGCAGCTGATGATCCGTATGGACTACAAAAGCTTCGATGATTATTGGGCGCCGATTGCTGCAGGCGAAGGGCCGTTCGGCAAATTTGTATCCTCGCTCGACGCAACGGAGCGGGCGCGGACCGATGCGGCGGTGCGCGACGCTTACCTCGCTGGTCAGTCGGACGGCCCGCGTTCCTTTGCGAATGTCGCCTGGGCCTGTCGAGGAGTGGCGCCCTGATTGAGGTGGCGAATTTTTTCACCCTGCGCTCGGTGCCTGCCAAATCGACGCCAACCTGAGCCTCGGTCACATCCGCCGCTGTAATCGATGGAGAGGCATTCATCCTGCCGTTATATGTCTGCAATGCGCCTCATATAGGTCATTGAACCAATCCGTCATCTCCGCCAAAAGCTGACATGTGGCGGACCCCAGGTGTCGAACAGGGCGGTGGCGTACAACTTGGCAAACTTTATGCAATGGCAGAAGGACGTGGCGGCATTCCTTAGGTCGTTGCGGCCGATCGTTTGAACATAATGGTAACTTTCGTGCCTTCAGCTGAACTTGAGACGACGTCAAACGAGGCCTTGGCGTTCTCAGTTAATGAACGCGCGATTAATGCGCCGAGTTTGCCCGGCTTGGGCCATGTCTCTCCATCGGGTAAACCAACCCCGTCATCCGCGATGATGATCCGACAACCGTCACCGTCGACAACACTGTGAAGTGTTATCGTTCCGCCTTCGCGTCCCTTAAAGCCATGTTTGAGTGCGTTGGTCAGCAGTTCGTTCACAACCAGCCCGGTCGGCATGGCAACGTTGATCGACACTGGATAGGTATCCACCTTCATGTCGAGACGTATGCCCTCAACGGCATGCGAGGCCATGACCGCGGAGGCTATCTGGCTTAAATAGATACCGAGATCGACCTCGTCCTTCTGCTCGTCGGCCGACAGCGTCTGGTAAAGGATTGCGAGCGCGTCGACGCGCCCGGCCAATCTCTCGAAACGCTTTTGATCAGGCTCGGCCGCATTGCGGGTCTCCAGCCGGATGAGTGCAGTGATCATCTGAAGATTGTTTTTCACGCGATGCTGCAGTTCGCGCAGCAGAGTATCCTTTTCGCGGACACGCTCGTCAATTGAGGGCGCCGCTTCGCCATGGATCGTCACGTCCACAAGGGCAACAAGCCGGAAGCAAGCCTTGCCGTTGTCGTCGACGATCACATTTGAGTAGGCATCAACCACTGCCGGTTCGTCGACGCCGCGCTGGAGGCGGAAAGTCCCCACGAAGTCGGCTTCATTTACCACGCTGTCCGCCAGCGCCTTGTCCTGCTGTTCATGGAGGCCAACCCCGGAAAGCGCTGCCCAGTTTTTGCGTGCCAGATTGGCGGCCTTCAGGCCAGAGAGTTTTTCAAATTCCGGATTGACATAAACGACCCGCTCCTTCGCGTTCAGATCAGAAACGGCAATCGCGATCGGCACCTGGTCCAGGAACTTCTTGAATTGATCGCTTTCCAGGGCGGTGGCGAGGTCAGGCGTGTCGAGCAACTGCTCGACTGCCTCGGCCTTCTCTGAATCGGATGTCATGTGTGCGCCTATGGAGTGGACCACATTAGTATCAGCGATGGGCCTCATCCGCCACCGCCGAAGCGGGCAGCGACATTACGTGCGCTGCCGTCAATAGCAGCCAGGCACCAGCCTGGTGTCACGCACGGTCAAATCCCCTCGGAACGCTTCCAATGGCTCCCTGACGGCCAGGCTCGCAAATTAGAATCATCGCGCAATTTGACAACTTCACAAAATTGATATTTGTTGTGAAGTAGTTCACAGGATGATTTCACATGATTGCTTCTCGTTTCGCGACACGGCTCAACTCTTTCGGCTCTGCCCCGCAGCTCTTCTGGCCAGATCTGAAAACCAAGCCGACCATGATGCAGATGGTTGAGCGTGCTTCCACAACCAAGGGTTTGACCGACCTGGACCTGAACTATCCCGATCACGTCAGCGATGATCCGAAAGCATTGTCGCAACGCATCCGCGACCTTGGTCTCAACATCAATGGGCTGGCGATGCGCTACTACACCAATCCCGGATTCAAGCGTGGTGCCTTCACAAATCCAGAGAAATCAGTGAGGCGAGAGGCTATTGAACTTACCAAGCGCGGCATCGATGCGGCGCGCAAGATGGATGTTCGCCTCATGACTGTGTGGCTCGGCCAGGATGGCTTCGATTACAATTTCCAGCTTGACTACAAGCAGGCTTGGGAATGGGAGGTCGAAGGTATTCGCGAAGTCGCTGATCACGACCCCGACTGCCAGATCAGCATCGAATACAAGCCTGACGAACCGCGTGCCCACAGCCTGTTACGCGATGCCGCAACCACCTTGCTTGCCATTGCCGATGCTGGCTCTCCAAACCTTGGCGTCACGATGGATTTTGCGCACTCGCTTTATGCCGGCGAACAGCCCGCATTCGCTTCGCATCTCATCCACCGCCGCAGCAAGCTGCTCGGCGTCCACCTTAACGATGCCTACGCCAAGCGCGACGATGGCCTAATGGTGGGCGCGGTGCATCTACGCGCAACACTCGAACTGCTGCGCCAGATCCGCCATGACGGCTATGACGGCGCGCTATATTTCGACACGTTTCCTGATGTCAGCGGGCTCGATCCCGTTGCGGAATGCGAAGCCAACATCGCCACCGTCAACCGGCTGATAGCAATCGTCGATCGCCTCGACGGAAGCAATGAACTGAACGAGGCCATGGCAAGCCAGGACGCGGTCGCCAGCCAAAGAATCGTCAACACGGCATTGATCGGCAGCGCCTGATCGACGTTCGCTCGCCGGCGGCGAAATGACCGGTTTAAGCAGGAGGAAGTCTGATGTCTTTACGCATGAAGTCCCTTATCGCCGGCTGCGCCTTTGCGCTTCTGGGAAGCTACGCCCACGCCCAGGATCTGGCGCCACTAAATTCCGATACCGAAAAGGATCGCATTGACTGGTCGCAGCTTGAGGCGAAGTTCGGAGCTGTTCCCCCCGCAGCAGCAGGCACCAAGATCGGCGGTGTCTCGAAGACCCTTACCAACGAATACTGGCGCAGCCTGGGCGAAGGCTATGCGGCTTATGCCAAGACAGCAGGCATCGAAGTCGTCTACCAGGCGGCCTCGAGCGAAGGCGATCAGCTGGGTCAGCTGTCGACCGCGGAAACACTGATCTCGCAAGGTTTCAACGCACTCCTGTTCTCGCCACAGACCGACAACAACCTTCAGCCGGCTATGGAAGAGGCAGAGGGCAAGGGGATCCCCGTCATCAATGTCAACGACGCCGTTATTCCGAGCGCCAAGCACTATGTCGGCAATGTCCAGCGTGACAATGGCGTGCGCGTCGCGAAGTGGTTCCTCAAGAACCGGCCCCAGGGTGGCAAGGTTGCGGTGATCGAAGGCCAGGCCGGCGTTTTTGCGGCAGGCCAGCGCACCAAGGGTTTCAGCGAAACCATCGTCGAAGGCGGCAAGTTCACCGTGGTGGCGAGCGTTCCCGGCAATTGGGATCGTCAGCTCGCTTACGACAACGCAGCCACCATTCTCCAGCAGAACCCGGATCTGGTCGGCTTCTACGCCAACAATGACGGCATGGCATTGGGCGTTGTCGAAGCGGTCAAGGCCGCGAAACTGCAAGACAAGGTCGTTGTGTTCGGCACGGACGGCATCTCGGACGCCTACGCCTCGATAAAGGCCGGCGAACTGACCGGAACCGTCGACTCATTCCCGGTCCTTACCGGCGAAGTGGGCGCGGAAGTTGCCCTGCGCCTACTCGGCAAGCAGGCGCTTCCGCGAGTGGTTTCAACGCCGCAGGCGCTGATCACCAAGGACAACGTCGATACCTATGCAGTCAAGGGTGACGAACTGCGCAAGGTGTTGCTCGCTCAGCCGGCTGAGTGAGCCCTCAGGGCCTGGCTCGGGGGGGGCCGGGCCAGCTTCCACCCAACTTGTTTCCGGGAGGAGAATTCAATGGACGATCCAGCCTATCGGCTCAAGCTGACCAACATCGGCAAGAGCTTTGGACCCGTGCGCGCGCTCGATGGCGTGGACATGGAAGTCAAGCGCGGTACGGTTCACGGGTTGCTCGGCGAAAATGGCGCCGGCAAGTCGACCCTCTTGAATATCCTCTCGGGGGTCTTCCAGCCGTCTTCGGGCCACGTCGAGGTCGATGGTGTTCGGGTTGCCGGCCACGGTCCGGTGGCCGCGCGGCGAGCCGGTATCGTCATGATCCACCAGGAACTGCAGCACGTGCCGGAGCTGACGGTCGCGCAGAACATGTTCTTGGGGCGTCCCATCAAGACTGGCGGTCTGTTCGTCGCGCGCCGTATTCAGGAACGAGCAGCCGCGGAAGCGTTGGCGCCTCTTGATCCATCCATAGATCCGTCGGTGCCAATCCGCACCCTCAAGGTGGCGCAACGGCAGATCGTCGAAATCGCCCGCGCCATGATGGAAGACGCCAAGGTGCTGGCGATGGACGAACCGACATCGAGCCTGACGCCAGCAGAGTTCGAGCGCCTGGCGGTTCTGATTGCCGATCTAGCCGCGCGCGGCGTCTCGGTCATCTACGTCTCCCACAAGATGGATGAGGTGTTTCGGGTCTGCGACGCCGCGACCATACTGCGAGACGGTCGCAAGGTAACCGACGTGGTTATGGCAGAAACCAGCGAAAGCGCCGTGATCGCCCGCATGGTTGGCCGAGAGCTTGCAGCGGCGGAACACAAGGGGTTTGCAAAAGACGAAGTCGTGCTCGAAATCGCAGGACTTTCGCGAGGCACCGCTGTTCGCGATGCCAGTTTAAAGCTTCATCGCGGGGAAGTGCTTGGCATATCGGGTCTGGTCGGGGCGGGTCGCACAGAACTCCTGCGACTGATTGCTGGTGTCGATAAGCCCGACGCGGGCGAAATCCGCCTCAAAGGCAAACCGCTGTCACTCGGCAATCCTCGCATAGCCATCGCATCGGGGCTCGGCCTTCTGCCGGAAGAGCGCAAGCGCGAAGGCATCATTGCGCGACGCTCGGTGCGCAGCAACATCGCGCTGCCGTCGATGGGTCGTTACTCGCGGTTCGGTTTCGTGCGCCGTAAGACCGTTGCGAAGGAGAGCCAGCAACTGATGGCGGATCTCAATCTGAGGCCTCTCAATATCGAGCGTCCAATTGGTCAGTTTTCCGGCGGTAACCAGCAGAAGGCGATCATCGGCCGCTGGATCGCGGCAGGCGCTCAAATCCTGCTCTTCGATGAGCCAACCCGTGGCATCGATGTGGGCGCGAAGGCGGAGATCTACGCACTGATCGAAAGGTTGGCGGCTGAAGGTCGCTCAATGATCGTCGTGTCGTCGGAGCTACCAGAGATCCTGCGTGTCGCCGATAGGGTCCTCGTCATGCGTGAAGGGCGTATCGCCGGCGTGCTGGAGCGAGACAGCCTCAGCGAAGAGGCCATCGTCGCACTGGCCGTGCCGCAATCGTCGCCTCAAGCCCCCTCCGTTTCAAGGTCTTAGATCATGTCCGTTTCGAACACCCCCGCCGTGCCCACGATCCAGAAGAAGTTTGCCCTGCCGGTCGGCATTCGCGACGCCGGCACTTTGCTTGGACTGGTCGCGATTGTCGTCGTCTTCTCGATCCTCAGCCCGAATTTTCTGACTGAACCGAATATCCTCAACATCTTGCAGCAATCGTCGATCAATGCCTGCGTGGCATTGGGCATGACCCTGGTCATCATCGCTGGTGGCATCGACCTCTCTGTTGGGCCAACAGCCGCGATCGCAGCGGTGACGGTCGCCGTTCTGATGGCGGCAGGGGTGCCGATGGTCTTGGCGATACCCACCGCTCTGATCTTCGGCATGGCTGCAGGCGCCATCAATGGGGCACTTGTCGCCTTCGGTGGCCTTCAGCCATTTATCGTCACGCTCGGAACCCTGTCTCTCTATCGGGCAATTTCACTCATTTACACCGGCGGCAATCCTATTTTCGGCATACCCCCTGCGTATCGAGCCCTGACCAACTCAACCGTTTTCGGTGTGCCTAATCCAGTGGTGATCGTGGCGGCTCTTGCAGCAACGATCTGGGTGGTGCTCAACAAGACGCCTCTTGGCGAATATTTCCTCGCCGTCGGCGGCAATCAGGAAGCGTCCCGCATTGCCGGTGTGCCTGTATCGCTCACCAAGATCGCCAGCTACGTCATTTCGGGCGGCCTGGCTTCGGTCGCCGGGCTGATCCTGGTCGGCCGCCTTGGTGCAGCTGACCCTACTCTTGGCAATCTGTGGGAGCTCGACGCCATTGCTGCGGCAGCAATTGGCGGCGCCTCGCTTATGGGCGGCAAGGGTTCGATTGTCGGCACGTTGCTCGGAGCCGTTATCCTCGGCAGCCTGCGCAATGGTTTGACCCTGTTGAATGTGCAAGCGTTCTACCAACTTCTCGCCACTGGCATTATCATCCTCGTCGCGATGCTGATTGATCGCGCAACGAGAGGCCGGGAATGAACCTTTCTATCAATGATCCGAGAACGGTGGGGCCGCGCATCAGGATGATGATGCCCCACCTGACCCCTCTAGAAGCCCGCGTGGTCGACATGATCCTCGGGCGCCGCGATTTTGATGGGGCCACGCCGTTGAAAACGATTGCCGACGACGCCGGAGTCTCGGAGGCGATGATCATCAAGATTGTCAAAAAACTAGGCTTTGCCGGGTTTCGAGACTTCCGCAGTGCCCTCGATGATTACAACAGGCTGCCCACCGCAGAAATGCATCAGGAACTCTCGCCAGAAGACACAGGCTTGGAGATCGCGCAAAAGGTCTTTCGAACGTCTATTCACGCACTTGAGGAGACCTTGTCGATTTTCGATCCTGTGGCTTTCGAGCGGGCGGCTGACCTGATCTTCAACGCCAGGCAGCGCGATCTGTATGGCATTGGCGGCTCGGCGCAGATAGCCCGCGATGTCTCCCATAAGCTTCTACGCATAGGCGTGCGCACCAGCGTATTCGACGACGTACACATGATGCTGATGTCGGCCGCCCTGCTGTCGGACGGCGATCTGGCCATCGGATTCTCGCATTCAGGCACGACAACTGCCGTGATCGAGCCGCTGGAACTCGCTCGCAAGCGTGGAGCCCGCATCATCGTCCTCACCAATTACGCAGGCTCCCCGATTGCCTCGATCGCCGACGTAGTCCTATGCTCAACCGCGCAGGGCTCGCCGCTGCTCGGTGAGAACGCGGCAGCCCGCATTGCTCAACTCGTGGTCTTTGACGCTGTATTCGCGGCCGTCGCCCAGCGCGATCTTGAGGCGGCGGAGAGAAATCTTGCCGCTACGATGGGAGCGGTCACAAACAAGCGACGACAGACATGACAAACAAGCCCATCGTCGTCGTTGTTGGCAGCCTTCACTACGACATCATGATCGACGCACCTGACCGTCCGCGCAAAGGTGAGACTGTGACCGGTTATGCCTGGCGGCCAAAGTTTGGCGGCAAAGGTGGGAATCAGGCGGTCGCCGCCGCAAAGGCAGGAGGAGAGGTTCGGTTTGCCGGCGCTGTGGGCGATGATGATTTTGGCCGGTTCCTGCTCGACGCGCTGGGCGGCGGCGGCGTTGACGCGTCAAGAGTTTCTCGCCTTGCCGACACGGCTTCAGGGATGAGCGTCGCCATTTCCGACGCCAGTGGCGATTACGGTGCAGTCATAGTTTCAGGGGCCAACCTCAAGGTCGATGCCAACGCCCTCGCAGCTTCGGAGCTCTGGCGGGATGCTCGGGTGTTGATCCTGCAAAATGAAATGCCCGAGGCCATCAACATCGCAGCCGCTCGCGCGGCGCGCGATGCGGGCACCATCGTCTGTGTCAACGCGGCGCCCTACCGCTCGATGAGCGGGGAGTTCACCGCATTGATCGACGTTCTGGTCGTCAATTCCATTGAAGCGGAAGAATTGTGCGGAGTTCCAGTTGCAAGTCTAAGAGATGCCGCTTTGGCTGCAGAGGCCTTGTCAAAATCGTTCCCATGTGTGGTCGTGACCGCGGGTGGTGATGGCGTGGTCGGCTTGAAGCGCGGCGATGCAGTGGTCAGCGTGCCTGCGCTTCCTGTTGAGTTGATTAGCACCCATGGCGCTGGGGACGTGTTTGTTGGGACGCTTGCAGCAGGATTAGCTTCAGAGTTGCCGTTCGCGAGCGCGATCGGAGCAGCGAACCAAGCCGCAGCACTTCATGTGTCCAAGGAATAGCATAATGACGCAGAGCTTTTAGGGTTTAAGAGAAAGCTCGCAGGACCGCATGTCCTCTCACGTGATCTGGAAAAACAAGCTGCCCCGTCGGCTTCCGACCCTGGTCCGTCGGCCACGCTCCCTGCGCGGCGGTCATCAACACGGCGGAAATTGCTAAGGAAAACTCCTTTGAGGGCCTGGCACCCAACGCATTGGGGGCGACTGGTTGCCGGTTGCCTCTGCATGCGAGTTCCCCTTCGGCGGTCGCAATCAAAAGCATTAGATCGTCGCTGGCGGAACCTTTGTAAGGTTAAGCCCTTCTCCTCTTGAACGGTGGAGGTACCAATGGCGAATCTGGGAAGACTGGCGATCGCGATGCTTGGCGTTCTGGCCTACCAAAATCGCGACAAAATCGGCGAAATGATCCGTGGGGCGGGAGATCGTAATCCAAACGACCCGCAAGGCGGGATTCTAGATCAGCTTTCCAAAGGCGTCTCCGGGACCGCGCTCGGAGATATCCTAGATCGATTCAGAGGTGCGGGGGCAGGATCAAAGGTCGACTCATGGGTAGGTACTGGGCCGAACCAGCCAATCGAGCCAAATGACGTGGAAGCGGCAATAGACGAAGACACGCTGACGTCACTCTCGATGCAGACCGGCCTTTCGCGCGAGGAACTCATCAGCAGGATCACCCGGGATTTGCCGGAGGCAGTCAACAAGATGACGCCAAATGGTGAACTGCCACCCGGGCCCACGCAAAGCTCCGATGAGACAACCCTACTCGACGACGTGCCCCCGAGTAAAACCGGGCAAAACGATGTCTAGAGTGACGACCATACCCCGGGGAGACCTGCTGACTCGTACGGGCTCGGCAGTTGGTGTAACTGGGCAGGGCTATCCGGGCGCCAAAGCAGCAAACGTAGTTGCCGAATTGGATTTGCTGGCTAACTTACTCGATTCCCGTTGGTGCATTCCAGGGACATCAATTCGTTTCGGATTGGATGCCCTGGTGGGTCTGGTGCCCGTTCTCGGAGATGCGGCGACAGGCATCGTTTCGGTTTATATCGTGTTGCGAGCCCGAAGCTGCGGCGCTGGAAAGACCTTGGTGGCCAGAATGTTAGGGAACGTACTGCTTGATACGGTTGTAGGAAGCGTCCCTATTCTGGGCTCAATCTTCGATGTGTATTTCAAGGCCAACAATCGCAATATCAGACTGCTTCGCCGCCACCTCCAACGGTAACGCGGAGTTGGCAGCGGCCCGGCGACGCGACCTACCTGATTGCCGCTCAATATTCACCAGCGGAACTTTATTGGCTTATGGCCCGTTTTCCCGCCGAACCAATTTCGGTTCAAGCAAGGGGGAAAATATGGAAAATCCAGGCGTCGGTTGGATAGCTGCTATCGTCATCGGCGGTATCGCCGGCTGGCTCGCCGAGATGTTCATGAAAAGCAACATGGGCGTGCTCATGAACATCATTTTGGGGATCGTCGGCGCCATCGTCGCCAACGTCCTGCTCGGGTTGCTAGGCATATCGTTGGCCGGCTGGCTTGGCTATCTTGTTGCCGGCTTCATCGGTGCATGTATTTTGATTGCCGTGGCCCGATTGATTAGACGCTAACCCCCAATAGGTGCTTGTTCGGCCCGCGTCTTCGCCAACGGCGCGGGCCAATCCTTTATGGCGGGCTATTTGACCGGCGCTATTGGAACTAAGTGAGCGGCGATCCGGTTTCAGGGGTGGGAGGAAGTCTATATGCCAACCAAAATCAAAGGCCCGCCACCACCCAAACCCGATCCCGAAAAAGGCATCTTTCCGTCGTCCCGAAAAGGAAGCATCACCAGAGCCCAAACATGTCGATCCGCCACCGCGAGATGTGCGAGAGGCACCGGTGCCAAATCCAAACGGCGACAAGAATTCCTAGCCGCCGGCACGCGCGACACACCCTATCCCGCAATGACCGGTGCGAACCCCGAGCTCATCCAAAACCCGCACCAGCCACCACCTACCGGCGGCGAGGACCAAGCGTAAGGATAGTCATAATTGCACCCACGCATGCCATCGCTGTCAGCGCGACGGCACCAGAAGCATTGACCTCTTGCTCTGCGCGAAATGGGACGATTTGTTCTGCAGGCAAAGAGCTGTGAACGAGCGCGTCCAGATCGGACCTGCTACCGTGTCGAACGGAATAGGCGCGGGTGAATTCCGCACCGAGAAGGAAAATTTCCGATGAGTAGTAAACCCAGAGCAGTATGACGAGCAGCCCACCGGCGGCCCCATACGAGGACGCGATCGCGCTGGAGCCGATGTACCAACCGATAAGCGATTTGCCGAGCGTGAACAGCGCTGCGGTCACAACAGCACCAATCCCGACATCACGCCATTCGAGGGTTCGATCAGGCAAAACTTTGTAGATGGCGGCGAACATCACTGAGATCAGGACGAACGAAACAACCGCGTTAATCACGCCGAGTGCGATTGTACCGAAGGCCATCTGCGCATTGATGATGTTGCCCAGTGCCGAGATCGCCGCGCTCGCTACCAGAGATACGAGCAACATGAAACCGAGTGCAGCAACCAAGCCCAGACTTGCTGCACGTGCGCGCACCAGACGTGAAAACGAACTGCCCTGCGGTTCGACCTTCCATATTATGTTCAACGATTGCTGCATTTCGCCAAAGACACCAGACGCAGTCACGAACAAGGTGACGATGCCGAGGACCGCCGCCCAGGTACCGGATGATTTGCCGGATGCACTCTCGAGCGCGGTCTGAAGAAGACTTGCACTTTCTGGACCCATCAGACCTGAGATCTGGGCAGACAAAGCCAATTGAGCAGCTTCATGACCGAAAGCGAGACCCGCGATTGCGACCACAATGAGCAGAATCGGCGCCAACGATGTGGTGGCGTAAAAAGCCATTGCTGCGCCATGACTAAGAGCATTGTCGTTGACAAAGCCAACTACGCTTTCTCGCACCAGTTCCCATACATTTGTGATCGCGCGTCGCATTTTAGGACCGTAAAGCAGTGAGCCGTATTGGCGTTCATTAGCAATGCGCCAGCACTTCTGATGTTCCGTGGGCGAGATTAGCAAGAGTTTCGCAGCCCTTTCAGCTGGACGGCAGGGGGCCGACAGCCCGTTGGGGTATGTTCGACTGGCCATCGGGCCTGACCGGCGTGGGGGAGCATGGCGCCAAATGCGCCTTTTTACTCCGCCGATCCAAATGGTAAGGCTCTCGGGAGGCACTGGATCGATCAACCGGAGGCGGCGGCTCACTTGCGCGCCGCTCGAGCGAAGAGTCCCTAGGCACGTCCTCTGCCTGCCGCGGAAGCAAAGGAACCTCGTCGATGCCTCAAGCGTCTTGGAATGCTGGCCGCCGCGGCGTTGAACTCATCTTCTTCAGCTTCGGGCATTCGCGTGCAATGCGGCCGGTCTCAGCCTTTACGTGCTTGAACAACTGTGGCAGGCGGGCCAGTATTTCGCATGCGATCCCTTGGTCGCGAACTGACGACGGCAGCGGCTAATCGGCAACAGGTAGGGCCTCACGCTTCGCAGCTAAAGCGCCTAGCCGCGAGACGCAGGCAACGAGACTTCTCCGGTTCGCGTAAAAGCTCGGAACCATTCGCTTCGCCCGCTCTTTCTCCCGGAGCCAGTTCGGGCGTAGGAGGATCATCATGAAAACGTTAGCCGATATTTTCGAGCATACCCTTCAGGATATGTATTACGCCGAAAACGCGATTACCAAGGCATTGCCCAAGGTGGCCAAGGCGGCGAAGGATGCCAAGCTCAAGAAAGCTGCCGAAGACCATCTTGAGGAAACCAAGGGGCAGATCAAGAAGCTGGAGCAGGTTTTCAAGTCGATAGGCAAGACGGCCTCGGGCGAGAAGTGCGACGCCATCGAGGGTCTTATTAAGGAAGCCGGCGGGCTGATGGAGGAAGCATCAGGGACGGCTCTCGAAGCAGGCTTGCTGGCAGCGTGCCAAGCAGTCGAGCACTATGAAATTTCCCGGTATGGCTCTCTGCGGGAATGGGCGAAAGACCTCGGGCATGACGAGGCGCACAAGCTGCTCAGCGAAATACTCGATCAAGAGAAGGCGACCAACAACAAGCTGACGAACCTCGCGGTTACGTCGATCAACAAGCCAAATTGACGGCTCCGCTCCGACCCAAGGAGGGTACGACCAATTCAACGTGATTTCGTTTTGGTGTTGTATTCGCGGTTCGCCGCATAATCGATCTTGAATGTTCCTTCGGCAACGCGGACGCCCTGCTTCACGTTTGAGATAGTTATCGTTGTCGTCAGTCCTCTCTCGTCGGTGACGGTCCATTTGCGCAAATCGAGGGATTTCCTGTCAAATGTCATGCCGATATCTGAGCTTCCGAAGGCTAGTCTGATAGTTACCAGGTTGCCGTCTTCCTTAATGCTTTTGAGGCGCCTGCCTGAGAAGTCGACTTTGCTGTCGAGGAGCAACTTGAGTGGCGTCTTCGCGAGCGCATAAAGCCGCGATGTCTTGAGCTTCTTGTTGTAAACGACCAACGATTTGCCATCAGTAATTACGGTGACCCCTGATTGGCCCGCATAGTTGAATCGGACTTTGCCTGGGCGTTGGAAAAAGAAACTGCCGCTGGTCTTTTCCGCCTTCGGGCCTGACTGAACAAAGTCCCCTGACATCGATTTGACCGATGAGAAGTGATCGGCAATCTCCTGCGCGTCTACAGGTGCTGCCGACGGCGCGGTCGTAAACTCCCCATTGATCGCGACCAGGATGAACCAAAAGCCAATCAGTCTTTTCGTCAAGCGCATGGAAATGTCCTGGCCATCGGGAGGGGGGTGAAGGGAGGCCCGAGATCGCTGATCACGCGCCTCCGACGATCAGTAGCCGTCCGGGCACTGAGCGATATAAACGTGGCCATTGCGATCGCGATACCGGCACTGGCCGGCCTCGCTTGCGTGGCCTATCACCGCGCCAGCGAGGGCGCCGACTGCACCGCCAACAACAGCGCCCTTGACCGGGTCGCCGGCCACTGCGGCACCAACCGCCGCGCCACCCAAGCCGCCAACTGCTGCGCCTTGCTCGGTACGGGAGCATGCGCCAAGCGGAAGCAGTAAGACCAAAAGAAGCAGTGTCTTTTTCATTCGTTCTCTCCTGGGCTTTAATTAGCCGGAGATTAAATGCGCCAACGCGTCTTTTGATCCCTCCTATAAGGATGCACACACCGATGAAGCCGGCGACCAGATAGCCGAGCCAGCCGGCCACGAGATGCCGAGCGCGCCGATAAGCACGTTGGCAATAACGGCGCCGACAATCCCCAGAATGATGTTCTTGAGCACGCCCATGTTGCTTTTCATGAACATCTCGGCGAGCCACCCCGCGAGACCGCTGGTGATGATCGCATCGATCCAACCGGCGCCAGGATTTTGCGTGGTTTCCCCTTTCGTCGAACCGTAATTGGTTGGACGAGCAAACGTTCATAAGTCGATCAGGTTCCGCGAAAAACTATCAATCTCAGCGAGTTGCCGACGTCGTAGCAGCATTCCATTCGGCTTGCGAAATCATGGAACCTCGTCTCGCACGGCTCGTTGTGAAATCGCAAACGATACCGCGTTCAGCCACCGGTGGAATGGTCAAGCCGAACGCGACGTGCATCAACACCAACGCACAAGGAAACGTATCATGATCCGCAAACTTTTGGCTACCACAGCTGTAGCGACGCTTCTCACCGCTGGGGTGTGGGCCACAGGTGCCTCGGCCGAAGACGCTGCCAAGCCTGCCAGCGCCTCGCAGACCACGGCGGCGGCGCCGGCGAAAATGGTTGACGGCAGCCTGGCCACCAAGATCATCGGCGCCGACGTTTACGATAGCGCCGCGGACAATGCAGAGAAGATCGGCGATGTGAGAGACATCGTTCTCTCCAATGACGGGAAAGCCAAATACATTGTCATCGGCGTTGGCGGATTTCTGGGTATCGGCGAAAAGAACGTCGCGTATGACTTCAGCAAGGCTGAATGGGTCGAGAGGAAGGGTGAACGCTGGCTGGTGGCAAAGACCACCAAGGAAGACCTCCAGGCGCAGCCCGATTTCGATCTGAAGGTTTACGACACTACGACGGCGTCGAACGATGGCGCCGCTCCAGCGGCCACCAATGAACCGGCTGCGGCCACCACGGCTAACAACGAACCGGCTCCAACTGCAACGGACAAGACGGAAACCGCTGCTATCGACAAGGCCACGCTGACCGAGGTGCCGATTGATAAAATCAGTGCCAAGGACTTCATCGGCACTAGGGTCTATGGTGCCGACGATGCAAGGGTCGGCGAGATCGGCGACGTGGTGCTCAGCGGCGACAAGAAGGTGGATGCCGTGGTCATCGACGTTGGCGGCTTCCTGGGCATGGGCGAAAAGGAAGTGGCCGTCGGCCTGGAGAAGTTGAAGTTCATGTCCGACAAGGATGGAAATCGCTATCTCTATACCAATTTCACCAAAGCCCAGTTGGAAGCACAGACCGCATATGACAAGGGCACCTATGCCCAGAACCGCGACAAACAGCGGATCGTCATCAGCCAGTAGCTGCTGAAATGGCCCGTGCCGAGACCGGCGCGGGCCAAATTCTTCGGCTTGGAGCGTACGGGAGCATGACAGGGTTTGGCAATGATACGGACAAGAAGGGAGTGCCGGACGGGAGCGCGACGTTCCATCTGCGACGGATGGATCGCTTGTCCGTGCCGCAGCACGAGTTGGACTTCATCAGCAAGCTCGGTCGTATCAATCATCAACAGGCTCTCGCACTGCTGCAGAAGCCTCGGGCGCGTCTAGCGCCACCTGAAGCCTTTGTTCGGCCCGCCGCGCCTCAGGGAGCAGCGGGTTTTTTGTCGGAGTCGAAACCGCATTCCCAGAAATACCGATGGCCCGCAAGCTTGATCTAAGAACTGGCCGGCCCGTCTGGTTCGCTTATCGCTCGCCTACGGTGCCGGCAACAAAATTCGCGCGCGACGTGAAGACCGACGTGCTGATTGTCGGCCTGGGCATCAGCGGTGCCATGATGGCGGAGGCATTGACGCGCGACGGCCATTCGGTGATCGTGATCGACCGGCGCGGCCCGCTGAAAGGCTCGACCCCGGCAACGACGGCGCTGGTGCAGTTCGAGATTGACCAGCCGCTGATAAAACTTTCGCGCATGATCGGCCGGGCCTTTGCCGAACAGGCCTGGCGACGCTCGCGGCTTGCCGTGCTGAAACTCCGTGGGCGGATCGCCGAACTGGGCATCGACTGCGGCTCGACCGGCATCCAGTCGCTGTATCTTGCCGGCAACGCGCTCGGACCCTCGGAATTGCACGATGAAGCGGAGGCCCGCAGGCAGGCAGGCATCGGCGCAACCTACCTGAGTCATGAACAATTGGCGGATAACTTCGGCATCGACCGGGCCGCCGCCATTCTCAGCCACGACAACCTCGCGCTCGATCCGCGCAAGCTCACCGCCGGCCTGCTACTCAAGTCGATACGCAAGGCGCGGTTTTATGCACCGGTCGAGGCCACAACCATCGAGGACAGTCGTGACGAGGTTGTTGTCGGCAGCAGCCTCGGCCCGACCATCACGGCCAGGCATGTGGTGCTGGCGACTGGCTTCGAACTGACCGACATCGTGCCGGCGGCCGCGCACCGCATCATCTCGACCTGGGCGATCGCCACTCGTCGGCAGCCGCGCAACATATGGCCTGGCGCCGCCTTCATCTGGGAAGCATCTGAACCCTACCTCTATATGCGCGCGACAGCGGACGGCCGCGTAATTTGCGGCGGCGAGGACGAGGATTTCACCGACGAGACCCGTCGCGATGCACTGACGCCGGACAAGTCCGTGCGCATCGCCGAAAAGCTCGGCCGACTGTTTCCCCATCTGGACACGAGACCCGAATTCGCCTGGGCCGGCTCGTTCGGCACCACGACCACCGGTCTGCCCTATCTCGGCGCGATCCCCCGGCATCCGCGCATTCATGCGGTGATGGGCTATGGCGGCAACGGCATCACCTTCTCGCAGATCGCCTCGGAGATAGTCTCCTCCGCGATTGGCGGCGCCGATGACACCGATGCAGAGCTGTTCGCATTCGGTCGTTAGAAGGCGAGGCGTCAAGGAACATTATCGTGCGCTAAGAGTTCGCATCGGCCGCAGATAGCGACCCTCAGCCCGAAGCGCCGCGACTATCCGCTTTCCAGCCTGAATGACACGCTCGGCTGGTACGTGCGCTGCCGCTACTGGGCGCGACGGTCGGCGGCACCAGTGGTGTCGGGGTTGGTGTCGGTGTCGGCATAGGCGGCTGGCACGCCTGGTACCCCTGGCACACCCGGCGTTCCTGGCACAACTGGACTTCCGGGTGTTGTTGCCGACATGTCAAGTAGCCAGATCGCTCGTATGAAGAAGCGCTGCGCGGATGTGCTTAGCAGTTCTGGCACCTATGATCGCGACCTTCGGGAACTCTGCCTGTTGATCTCGCGACGCTGAGCGGGACGCGCTCTTCTAGCCTTATGGCAAAGCCCGCTGCCGAAAGGTTGCGGGCTTTTTTGTTTGCGCTTGGAACTTTGAGAAGCGACGAAGCCAAGAAGGCTGCTGAGAAGCCGGGCATCACCGCCGGCGCTACTTCTTGGTGATGTTGCCGTTGTTCAGATCAAAGGCTTCGGTGCCGCGCGTCTGTGCGTAAAAATCGTCCTGCAGTGCTCCCCATTCTCCGAGGTAGCCACCGCACTTACTGCAATGGATCGGCGTGTGCTCTTCAGCACCATCCGGGATGTCCATCTGGATCGTTCCGCACGCCTTACAATCCAGTTTGTGGTCGAGCCGCTTGTTGTCCATTGGATGTGTTTATCGATCGCACGCCGGACCGTCTACACGCCTGTTGACGCGGTCCGATCTGCTTTCCTGGCGTTTACCGGAACGAAAACAGTGCTCCGCCGTTCGGACCTAGCATCAGGGGCGGTAACATGCACGACGCGTTTTTCGCAGTTCCAATCATCGTTGAAACCGAAATGGTGGGGGGTGAGTTTCGCACTTTGAGCAGCGTGTCCGAGGCCGCCATATTCATGATGGAGCGCTGGCCGCAATCGCGCGGGCCAAGTTACCAGGCGGCACTTCAGGCTTGCACCGGCCCTCTAAGTACCGCTGAGCACGTTGAGAATGCTCGGCGTGCCTTTCTGACTGCTGCCAAGGAAGCTGGCCTGAATGTGAAAGCTGTGCAGAGCGACGCTCCATTGTCTCGTTCACTGGAGCGGCCCAAGTCGTCCTACATCACCGATGAGAAACGACGCGACCGCGGGGATAAGGAGGAGCAGGAGGACTTTCTCGTCCGCTTCCTTGCGCGGGAAACCGGCATCACCGAGGCGCAGGCTCGTGACCTCGTGAATATGATCGGCACGGACCGCGCGTCGTTGTTGCGGGAGGCGAGAATATTGAAAGGGCGGCAGTAATGCGCACGTGCGCGCCTATTGTCCATCACGACGCCGGTATGGCAGACATCGAGTTCTAAGAGAGAGGAACGCCGTGCCGCCCCGAACATACCGTCTCCAGATCATGCTCAATGCCGAGGAACTCGCTGTCCTGGACGCTTGGCGGTTTGAGAGACGAATGCCTAGCCGATCTGACGCAGTTCGGGAGTTGTTAAGCCGAGGTCTCGCCGCGACCGGAGATGACGCGGAGGCAGGCGCCCGTTCGGTAGACTACGGGGTTCTCGGTCCGCCAGGCGACTAAAGCCGGAGTTGTCCTATTTCGGGAGCGAATTGTCGGCATCAATCTTGCAGCGCAAATTCGCCGGCTGACCCCGGTCCTGATCGCGTATTCTGATCAGGTTTGTAGGGCTCGCCGGGTTTGAGGTCGTGGGGGTCTTCGCCCGGCGAGTGCTAAGGAGCCAATCTCAAAGAGGCCTGCCTGCCAAAGACCGGTTCCCAAGCGGCAGGCAAAGGCAAAAGACACTAGGCAGCTACCCAACCCTAGGTGATGCTCTGAATATGATCCTGACAGGCCGGCAGCGTTGACCCCATATTGAATTCGCCACAGGACGGAATTATTATTGCCAGTCACCATTCTGTTTCCAGCCCTTGGATGGGAGGTTTCACCATGGATAAGCTGGCTGTTTCGGTATCCGCTTTCGACTGCGATGTCCTGCGCAGTGCCTTCAAAAATTCCGTCTTTGAAGATAATATTCCCGAAGATGAGTGGCGCGAATACGCGGCGCGGATGATCCGCGATCTCACCGGGATTGAGACGGTCGATCCTGACTTGGTGGAATGGATCGTGCTACGTAGCCAGAACGCTAGACTGGGCGCATACTCAGCCGATGAAGCCGCCAGTTCCCGCTGACCTCGCCAACGACAACGGCAAGCTAGAAGATCACCTGGCAGCCGCGACAATTGCGCTGCACACGGCGGCCAAAGGTCTAGACGCCCCGGCGAAGTTGATGGTGGACGTGCTGCCCGTTACACGTCATGTAGGCGCTACCCCGCTGTAGGTGGCTGCGGCCGTCGGATCAAAGGCGGGGAGGGCGGTTCTGTGCCTTGTCTCCTAGTCCAGCCCAGTCGACAATCCAGCTTCAAGCATTGTGTGCGTCGCTGGCTGCTCCGGAGTGGCCCTAGACCAACCGCTTTCGTGTGCACTATGTGTGCAATGAGAACTTAGATAGAGCCGGGTGGTCTTCCGTTACGGCGGAATAATCGTAAATTGGGCTACGCTTGGGCGGGTGTGTCAGGCGAAATTGCCCAGTCGTTCCAACCGGGTATTGGACGGACTGAGACATAAAAAAGATAATGAAATGAATATGTTACATCACAAACTTGCCGTCGCGCCCATGATGGACTGGACGGACCGGCATTGCCGGTTCTTCCATCGCCAGCTGACGCGTCGTGCGCTGCTCTATACCGAGATGGTGGTGGCGGACGCCGTCATCCATGGCGCACGCGAACGGCTGCTTGGCTTTGACGAGACCGAGCATCCGGTAGCCCTCCAGCTCGGTGGCTCCGATCCGCAAAAGCTTGCCGAGGCGGTGCGCATCGGCGAGGCCTTCGGCTATGACGAGATCAATCTCAATGTCGGCTGCCCGTCGGACCGCGTCCAGTCGGGCACGTTCGGCGCTTGCCTGATGAAGGTACCTGATGTTGTCGCCGATAGCGTGGCGGCGATGAAGGCGGCGGTGAACATCCCGGTGACGGTCAAATGCCGCATCGGCGTCGACGAGCAGGATCCCGAGCCCGCGCTCGATGCGCTGGCCGACGGTGTGTTCGCGGCCGGCGCCGACGCGCTCTGGGTGCATGCGCGCAAGGCCTGGCTGGAGGGGCTGAGCCCGAAGGAAAATCGAGATATCCCGCCGCTCGACTATGACAGGGTCTATCGTCTGAAAGCTGGAAAATCGAACAAATTCATCGGCATCAATGGCGGCATTCAATCGATCGAGGAGGCTGCTCGCCACCTCGATCATGTCGACGGCGCCATGCTGGGCCGCGCCGCCTACCACACGCCGGGCATTCTCGCCGGCGTCGACGGCGCGTTTTATGGGGCTGAACCCGGCACGTTCGACTTTGCCGCGCTGATCGACACGATGGCGGGCTACGCCGCCCGGCATATCGAGCAGGGCGGTCGGCTCGGCCATATCACCCGCCACATGGTCGGGCTGTTTCACGGCCTGCCCGGCGCGCGCCGCTTCCGGCAGATTCTGTCGACCGACGCGACGAGACCGGGTGCTGGGCCAGACGTGTTGAAGGCTGCTTTCGCGGCTGTCGACTTCGGCCGCTCAGAACAGGCCGCCTAAACGGTCAGTCGCGCAAAATCATCCGGTCGCCACGCACGTCGAAACCCGACAACGAACCGATGAAATTCATGCCGAGCAGGCTCTGGCTGAGTGCGCCCGGGGCTGCGACCATAACTTGCATGTTCTTGCGCACGATCCCGCCGATCGCCAGTTCGTCGGTCCTCACCGACGCCGCGCGCGCCATGCCGTTGGCGGTCGAGACCGGGACGGTGAAGCTCAGCGCTGCCGGGTTGAAGCCGGCCGCTTGCGCGTCTTCGGCCGTCAGCACCGTGCTGGTCGCGCCGGTATCGACCACGGTGCGGATCGGCGCGCCATTGACGGTGATGCGGGCTTCGAAATGGCCGCTGTCGGCCTTGTCCAGGGTCACGGTGGCATGGCCGTCCTCGACGCCCAGCGCCAGCGGGCTGCCGGGAACGAGGCCCGCCGTCACCCGGCTGGCGAAATCCTGCAACTCGTAGCGGTACTGGTAGCCGGCGACGAGCGCCAGCACGACCAGGGCCCAGGTGCCGAGATTGCGGGCCATGGCGCCGAGCGGCCGGCCGGATCGGACAAGGCCGGCGCTGACCAGCACGCCGATCGCTCCCAGCCAGACCAGCCGGCTGAAATCGGAGTTCTCGATGCCGAACGTGCTGCCGGCGTCATTGTTGATCATCAGCAACACCAGGCCGATGCCGATCGCCGCCATCACGATCCAGAACAATCGGTTCATAGGCTTTGCCGTTTCACGAGAGGACGTCGCGCTCGCGCGCCATGCGGCTGCGGCGTGTTTCGCGACGTGGCCGGCGCTCGACCGTTTCCAGCCGGGCCGGCAGTTCGGCCATGACACCGCGGCGAGTTTCCGGCGTCATGCCCATCCAGGCGCCAATTTCGTCGCGCGTGCGGCCGCAACCGAAACAGAAGCCGGTTTTCATGTCGATCGAACAGACCAGGATGCAGGGGGATTCGATGCCAGTCATGATGTTCTCTTGGAGATCCCTTTGCGGAATCCCTTGTCTCGCTTCCACATGGTGCAACGGCAAAGCCAATGCAAGCCCTCCGGATTTCGCCGCCGGCAGCCGCATTTGCGGCACAGCCCTGTGTTGCGGCTTGATGGTTGTGCCGGCCGGGCAAGGCGGCTATGCCGCTTGGCAATTCACGAGATGAGCACCCATGCCATGACCAGCGCACTGCCTTTCGACGATTTCCGCGATCTGCTGGCAAACCTGCCGCCGGCTGACCAGACGGCCGCGGCGCGCGTGCGCACGCTGTTTGCCAAGGCCGACAAGCCGATGGGTTCGCTCGGCCGCATCGAGGACATCGCCGCTTGGCTGGCCGCCTGGAGCGGCCGCGCGCCACCGGCGGTGAACCGGCCGCTGGTGGCGATCTTTGCCGGCAACCATGGTGTCACCCGTCACGGCATCTCGCCGCGCGCCGTGGCAGCGACCGCCAATGCGGTCGAGCTTTGCGCCGCCGGTGGTGCTGCGATCAACCAGGTCTGCATCGCCAACGATCTCGGTCTGAAAGTGTTCGACCTGGCGCTGCACATTGCGACCGCTGATATCACCGAGGACGCCGCGCTCGATGAACGCGGCTGCGCCGCCACCATGGCCTTCGGCATGGAGGCGATTGCCGGCGGCGCCGACCTGATTTGCCTCGGCGATCTCGGCGTCGGCAACTCCACCGTTGCGGCTGCCTTGTGCGCGGCCCTGTTAGGCGGCAGCGGCGCCGATTGGGTAGGCCCCGGCTCGGGAGCCGACGCGGCGATGCAGGCACGCAAGGCTGACGTGGTCGATGCAGCCCTTGCCTTCCACGGCGCTGCTCTCAAGGATCCGCTGGAGGCGCTGCGCCGGGTCGGTGGCCGCGAGTTCGCTGCCATTGCCGGCGCCATTATCGCCGCCCGGATGCAGAAGATCCCGGTGCTGCTCGACGGCTTTGCCGCGACCGCCAGCGCTGCCGTGCTGCACGCTGCCAATCCAGCTGCACTTGACCATTGCTTGCTGGCTGGCCTGTCGCCGGAGCCCGGGCAAAGGCTCGCCGCCGAAAAGCTCGGCCTCAATCCGCTGCTCGATCTCGGCGTCAGCCACGGCGAGGGGGTAGGGGCAGCCCTTGCCGCCGGCTTGGCCAAGGCCGCAGCACTTACCAGTTCGGGCATGGCGGCAGCGGTCAGAGCATAGAACAGGCCGCTAGCGCCGACGCGCCGCTGCCGCCTTGGTCGGCAGCGCCGGCAATTCCTCCATCACCCGGCTCAGCGGGAAGATGGCGATCGCCTCGGTGCCTTCGCGCAACTTGGAAAGAAGTTCGAATTCGCCGCCATGCATGGCGAGCAGGCCCTGCACGATCGGTAGCCCGAGCCCAGTACCCTGTTCGGCGCTCTTGATGGCGATCGAGCCCTGGCCGAAGGCGGACAGCACGATCGGGATTTCGTCTTCCGGTATGCCCGGCCCGTTGTCCTTGACCGAAATGTATTGGCCGCCGCCCGCCGTCCAGCCGACGCGCACACGAACTTCGCCGCCAGTGGCGGCGAACTTGATGGCGTTGGACAGAAGGTTGAGGATGATCTGCCGCACCGCGCGCTCGTCGGCGAACAGGCGCTGCAAGGTGATTTCGAAATCCTGGACGATGCGGATGTCCTTGTTGCGCGCCTTCAACTCCATCATGTGGCAGCAATCTTCAGCGATGTTGAGCAGCATCACCGGCTCCTCGTTGAGCTGGTAGCGGCCGGCCTCGATGCGCGACAGGTCGAGGATTTCGTTGATCAGGTCGAGCAGATGCTGGCCGGAATCGTGCACGTCGCGGGCGTAGTCGCGATAAGTGGGGTTGCTCATTGGCCCCAGCACCTCATTGGCCATCACCTCGGAAAAACCGAGAATGGCGTTGAGCGGCGTTCTCAGCTCATGGCTCATCGAGGCGAGGAAGCGCGACTTCGCCAGATTGGCGTCTTCGGCCCGCCGACGAGCTTCGTCCGACATCGACTTTGCCGTCTCCACCTCGGCGAGCAACGCATCCTTTTCGGAGCGGAACGACAGAAGCATCAGCGACGAGCGGTTGAGATGGCGCGCGATATAGACGAAGAACGGCAATGCGGCGACCAGCAGGCCGACCATCATCGTCTCGACCGGCATCCACAGCTTCGTTTCGGCATAGGCATAGACCGCCACCGGAATGACGAAGGTGGCGAGCAGCGAGCCGCGCAACGACGACGCTGTAATGGCGGTCGCCGCCATCGCCAGCAGCAGCACCATCGCCTTGACCACCTGGAAATGGTCGATCTGGCAGGCGGTGCAGCCGATCCAGGCGAACCACGCCCAACCGAGGCCGCACAGCGAATGGCCGATCAGAAAATCCCGGCGTGTCAGAATTGGGTCGAGTTCGGCCGCTTCGGTGCGTTCGACGCGCCGCGCCATGAAGGCAACGATCGAATAGCAGATCAGCGTGAACAGCGCCCAGATGCTGATCTGCTTGTCCATCCCCACCAGAAGCCCGGTCGCCGCGATCGCCAGCACCAAAAGCGGAATGACGGTCGCACCCCCCACCATGGCGAGGGCATGCAGTTTCAGCAGTTCGCGGTCGAAGTCGAGATTGCCAACCTGCTGCGAAAGACGGTCGCGCGTTCTGCGCACCGCGCGCGCCACATCGCTGTTGCGGTGCGGTTTCCTGCGGTCCACAATGAATTTATCCGCTGTGTTCGAGCGTAGCAGAGGCATGGAAACTTCAATTTATGCGCGCAGCGATCTCAATTCGTTAAGCTACGTTCGAATGATTAAGAGACTGTTTGCCATATGAGCCGTTCGTGGTCGCCAAGGCCGCGCCGGCGATACTATCCGCCGCAGCCGCGAAGCCTTTGGCGCAGATTGCTGGATTATGCGCTGACCGTTCTCGTGCTCGGCCTGCTGATCCTGCTCGCCGCGCAGCTCGACCGCTTCGAGACGCGCAAGGCGGAGGGGGCTGCGATCGTCAACGATGGCGATTCACTCACGCTTGGCGCCGAGCGCATCCGCATGCGCGGCATCGATGCCCCGGAATACCAGCAGATCTGCCGCAAGGACGGCGCCGACTATGCCTGCGGCAGGCTGGCGCGCCAGGCGCTGGTGCGGCTGATATCAGGCAATCCGGTGACCTGCAGCGGCTGGCAACGCGACCGCTACGGCCGCCTCCTCGGCGACTGCAAGGCCGGCGGCAAGGATCTCAACCGGTCACAGGTCGAGGCTGGCTGGGCCATTGCCTATGGCGATTACGAAACCGAGCAGGCCGTTGCCCGCGCCGGCAAGGCCGGTATCTGGGCCGGCACGTTCGACCAGCCGCAGGACTGGCGCGAAAGCCACCATGAGGGACCGGCCGAAAGACGGCACGGCACGCTGGCTTCGCTCGGTGACGCCTTGCGTGAATTTTTTCGGTTCCGGTAAGGAGCGCGCCGTGTCCTATAGTCTGTCCGTAAGATCGGGAGGATTGAGATGAAACTGTTCGACGGTGGCCGCGCTCCCAATCCACGGCGTGTGCGGGTTTTCCTCGCCGAGAAGGGCATCGAGGTGCCGCTGGTGCCGGTCGACATGGGCGCAATGGGGCACAGGCAGGAGCCGGTCAGTTCGCGCAACCCGCTGCTGCGGCTGCCGGTGCTCGAGCTCGACGACGGCACAATCATCACCGAATCCGTCGCCATCTGCCGCTATTTCGAGGAATTGCATCCCGAACCGCAGCTGTTCGGGCAAGGCGCGCTCGGCAAGGCCAAGGTCGAGATGTGGCAAAGGCGCATGGAGTTCAATCTGCTCAGCTGCGTCGCTCAGGCCTTTCGGCATATCCATCCGGCGATGAAAGAGTGGGAAATTCCGCAAGTCCCCGAATGGGGCGAAGCCAATAAGGTGAAAGCGGTCGAATTCCTGAACTTGCTCGACACCGAACTGGCAAACCGCGAATTCGCCGCCGGCGACGCCTATTCGATCGCCGACATCACCGGGATGATCGCCATCGATTTCATGAAACCGGCGCGCATCAAAGTGCCGGAAGAGTGCGCCAACGTGCTGCGCTGGTACAGCGCCGTCTCAAGCCGGCCGAGCGCTTCCGCCTGAGATGGAGGCCGAGCTCGAACGCCTGGCGGCAAAGATCCGCGCCTGCCGCATCTGCGTCGACAATCCGGTCGGCCGGCCGCTGCCGCACGAGCCGCGTCCGGTGCTGCTGCCGTCATCCAGTGCCCGCATCCTGCTCGCCGGCCAGGCGCCGGGAACCAAGGTGCATTTGTCCGGCATGCCGTTCACCGACGCGTCGGGCGACCGGCTGCGCAGCTGGCTGGGCGTCAGCACTGAGGAATTCTACGACACGGAGAAATTCGCCATCGTGCCGATGGGGTTTTGTTTTCCTGGCCAGGACGCCAAGGGCGGCGACCTGCCGCCGCGCCGCGAATGCGCACCGGCCTGGCGCGCGCCGCTGACGGCACTGATGCCGCAGATCGATCTCGTTCTGACGGTCGGCTCCTACGCGCAGTCCTGGCATATGGGTGAGGCGCGGCGGTCATCGCTGACCGAAACCGTGAGGGACTGGCGCGCCATCTGGGACGCGCCGGCCAGCCCGAAAGTGCTGCCGCTGCCGCATCCGTCATGGCGCAATTCGGGGTGGCTGAAACAAAATCCATGGTTTGAAATGGATTTGCTGCCGTTCCTGAGATCGGAAATCCGCTATCGCATTGCTTAAGCTTTAAGCAAGATATCACTCGCTTTTGTGCCATTCGGCAGAATTTCTTTCTTGTGAAAGGCCGAAATAAGAGGGACTATAGCCAATCTATTCCCAAAGCGCGCCGCGCCCGAGGGAACGCGGCCTGCACCAGGGAGCACTTCAATGGATCGCCTCGACAGAAAAATTCTCCGCCTCCTGCAGGAGGACGCGACGCTCGCGGTTGCCGATGTCGCCAAGAAAGTCGGCCTGTCGACGACGCCGTGCTGGCGCCGCATCCAGAAGCTCGAGGAAGAGGGCGTCATCAAGCGGCGCGTTGCCATCCTTGACCACGAGAAGGTCAATGTGCGCGTCACCGTCTTCGTGTCGATCCGCACCAATTCGCACAGCCATGAATGGCTGCGGCGCTTCTCCGAGGTCATCCAGGAATTTCCCGAAGTGGTCGAATTCTACCGCATGAGCGGCGACGTCGATTATCTCCTGCGCGTGGTGGTGCCCGACATCGCCGCCTATGACGCCTTCTACAAGCGGCTGATCGCCAAGATCGAAATCCGCGACGTGTCGTCGTCCTTCGCCATGGAGCAGATCAAGTACACGACCGAAATGCCCCTCGACTACATGGTGCTGGACAAGGAATCGGGCGCCAACGCGGCTTGAGGCTCAACCCGCTAGTTCTTCTTTTTGTTGAGAAAAGTCCACGGCGAATTGACCGGCAAGGTGATCGTGTCCGGCACGTTGTCGACAGCCACCACCTCGGCTTTGCGCACGGTATAGCCGGATTGGATGATGCTGACGCCGTCGAGGATGAAGAGCTGGCTTTTCTCCATGCCGGGCCGCAAGGCGCCGGTTACGGCAACCGCCTCATAGGCTTCCGACATCTTGTAGGGGTGGGCCGGCGTCACCAGCACGATCTGGTTCGGCGGCGGCGTCGGCATGTGACTGCAGGCGCCTGTCCATGGCACCAGCAGGAACTGGTAGACGAGGTCGCCGTCGCGGTCGACCGGCAATGCATAGCCGGCTAATTGTATCGTCTCATCCTGCAAATTAAGCGATAGCGTCTCGCCATGATCGGGCAGTTTTGCCGCGATCATCGGCAGGCCGGCATCCTCGGCAACCGCCTGCGTCGCCGGCCGCAGATCCTTCCAGAAGATGTGCGCGGTTTGGCCCGCGGCGTCGGCGGCAGTGGACGCCAACAACGCGGCTGCAAGCGCCAAGGTCGATTTGAGAGGACTGCTCATCGGCCGCTTCCTTTGTGCTGAAGTAAAGACGCCGTTGCCTACGGCGTCAACGCTCGAGCCGCATCACATGTCTGCGAGAGCCGGCCATGCCGATCTCATGGAACCCGCGGGCGGTGAACATCTCGCGAAACCCCATGAAACGGTAGCTCGGCGATGCCTCCTCGACCGGGTAGGCCTCGATCGTCTTCGCGCCCTTGGCAAAGGCGTGATCGACGGCAGCGTCGAGCAGGGCGACCGCCAGTCCGCCGCCGCGCAGCGCCCTCGGCACATAGAAGCAGACGATCGACCAGATGTCGGTCTCGCCATCGTCCTGTTGCGGCGACAGCTTGCGGTAGGTCTGACGCGGCGCGACCGAGCACCAGCCAACGGTCTTGCCGTCGAGCTCGGCGAGAATACCGACCGGCGTGCCGGCCTCGACAAGCGCCATCATGGCCCGCTTCAACTCGGCGTGCTGAACCTGTTCGCGGCGGCTGGGCAGAGGCCGCCAGGCCATGCACCAGCAATATTTCGGACCGCCCCGCGCTTCGAACAGGCCCTCGAAATCGGTTCGCGTCTTTCTTGTCACCGCGGTGAACCGGAGTTTGCCCAGGTTAGCCTTTTCTGGCGGCGATCCGCTCGATGATCTTGGCATTGGTCAGTTCCCGTACGGCATCCTTGCCGATCCAGCGTGCCGTCTTGTCGGTCGACTGCGCCAGCCGTTCGGCCACAGCAAGGGCAGCGCCGTGCATCTCCATCGAGCGCTTGCCGATCGAACGAAGCGCCCAGTTTACCGCCTTCTTCACGAAATTGCGGCTGTCGGTGGCATGCGCTTCAATGATCGGCAGGAAGCCGAGGAAAGTCGCTACCGGCTCTTGCTTCCGGTGCACGACGGACCAGGCCATCATGGCAAAGGCCGTACGTCGGACGAACTCCCGCTCGTCCGACGCGAACTCCTCGATCAGTTCCTTCCAGGCGTCGGTGTCGACGAAGAGATCGGAGACGCCGTCGACGATATCCCAGGAATCGAAGGACGCCGCCCATTGCCTGGCATCAGCTGCGGAAAAGCGCTTCGGGTCGGCCGTGACGGACGCGATGAACTGCGCCTCCATGATGCCGGTCTGCCAAAGCTCGAACGCACGTTCATGGTTGCGCTTGATTTTTTTGGCAATCTGCCGCTGCATGCCATGCGAAATGCCGAGCGCGCGGTCGATCTTGATACCATAGCGCAGCATGCCGCGGCGATTGTCCTCCGAGCCGATCGACCGCAAATGCGCGACAATCTCGTCGGCGCTCGATTGGGGCGAAAGCTCGGCCATTCCCAGCCTATTTCTCCAGGCGCGCCAGCAAGGAAGACGTATCCCAGCGCTTGCCGCCCATCGCCTGCACATCCTTGTAGAACTGGTCGACGAGGGCGGTCACCGGCAGTTTCGCGCCATTGCGGTCGGCTTCATCAAGGCAGATGCCGAGGTCCTTGCGCATCCAGTCGACAGCGAAGCCGAAATCATATTTGCCGGCGTTCATCGTCTTGTGGCGGTTCTCCATCTGCCAGGAACCAGCCGCGCCCTTGGAGATCACCTCGATCACCTTCTCGATGTCGAGCCCGGCCTTCTTGCCAAAATGAATGCCTTCGGCCAGCCCCTGCACCAGCCCGGCAATGGTGATCTGATTGATCATCTTGGTGAGCTGGCCGGCGCCAGACGGCCCCATCAGCCCGACCATGCGGGCAAAGGCGTCGATCACGGGCCTCGCCTTATCGAAGGCATTCTGGTCGCCGCCGACCATCACCGTCAGCACGCCGTTTTCGGCACCCGCCTGGCCGCCGGAGACCGGCGCGTCGAGGAAGGAAAAGCCGGCCTTTTGCGCGGCTTCGGCCAGTTCGCGCGCAACCTCGGCCGATGCTGTGGTGTTGTCGATGAAGACGGAGCCCTTTTTCATCGCGGCGAAGGCGCCGTTGGCCCCGGTCGTCACCGAGCGCAGATCGTCATCATTGCCGACGCAGGAGAAGACGAAATCCTTGCCCTCGGCGGCCTCGGCCGGTGTCGCGGCGAGCTTGCCGCCATGTTGAGCCACCCATTGCTCGGCTTTCGCCGCCGTGCGGTTGTAGACGGTGACGTCGTGGCCGCCTTTGTTCCTGAGGTGCCCGGCCATGGGATAGCCCATCACGCCAAGACCGAGAAATGCCACAGATGCCATAGGTTTTGCCCTTCAGATGGAAGCGAAATTGTCCGCGCAAGCTCTAGAGCATGATCCCGAAAAGTGGAAACCGGTTTTCGGAAAAGATCATGCTCAAAGCAAAAAGCTAGAGCCTCTCTGTCCCGACATCATCGGGATGGAGAGGCTCTAGGCTCTGCGCGCAATTCGTCAAGACGCGCATGAGCCGATCGACTGGTACAGCCCGGTCGACGCCAGTCAGCGCTTCAGATGGATGGTGATCCGCCGCTCGATCCATTCGACGCCATGGCGCAAGATCTCGACCATCACCAGGTAGACAAGAGCGACCCAGATATAGGACTGGATGTCGAACGAATTGGCAAAGGCAAGCTTGGCCTGGCCCATCAAATCGTAAACGGTGATGATGGCGACGATGGCCGAAGCCTTGACCATCAGGATCAACTCATTGCCATAGGGACGCAAGGCCACGATCAACGCCTGTGGCAGGATGATCTTTCGCAACGTCTGCAACTTGTGCAGCCCAAGCGAGGCGGCGCCTTCCCACTGGCCTCTTGGCACGCTTTCGATGGCGCCGCGCAGGATCTCGGCCTGATAGGCGGCAGTGTTGAGTGCGAAGGCAAACACACCGCAGTTGAAAGCGTCCTTGAAAAAATCCCAGAGGCCAACCGTTTGAAGCTCAGCCCTGAACGATCCCAGTCCGTAGTAGACCAGATAGGTCTGGACCAGCAGCGGCGTGCCGCGGAAGAAGTAGACATAGCAATAGGCGAGGCCGGACAGGATCCGGTTGCTGGACATGCGCCCATAAGCGACCGGCACCGACAGGATCGCTCCGAGCACCATCGATATGCAAACCAGCAACAGCGTGGTTTGAAGGCCCTTCAGATAGGCCGGGGCATATTTGGCGAAGAAGTCGGCATTCCAGGCAAAGATCAGATAAGCGACGATGCCGAGGCCGAACAGGATCCAGAAACCGACCATCGCATAGCCGATGACACGGCTGCGCGGCCAGCCGCGCGCCCGTGGTGGCGGTCGTTCGACCAAGGTGGCGGTGGCGCTCATCGTTGTGCCTCTCGCTTGCCGAGCGAGCGCAGGATCGCGCTGGTGGCAAAGGATGAAACAACAGCCAGACCAAGGAAGACCATGGCCGCGACGCCATAGAACAGAAAGGCGTGCTTGGTTACGCGGGCAGCAGTGTAGGCATTGCGCAGTGTCTCGGCGAGGCCGACGACCGACACGAGCGACGTATCCTTGAGCAGGCTCAGCCAGCAGTTCTCAAGTCCGGGAAACGCAATGCGAAGGAGTTGCGGCAAGATCACCTTGCGCATGGTCAGCCAGTTCGACAGGCCAATGGCATAGCCGCCCTCATACTGACCTTTCGGTATGGCGCGAAAGGCCGAAAGAAACACCTCGCTGGCATAGGATGAAAAGATCAGCGACAGCACAATCATGCCGGCGACGAAGCTGTTGACGTCGATGGTCGCGTCGGGTCGGAAATATCGCACGAGATGCTGCAGCAGGATCGGTACACCGAAGAAAAACAGGAACAGCGTCACCAGCTCCGGCAAGCCGCGGAAGACCGTGGTGTAGATGTTGGCGGCAAGCCGCAGCGAAGGCTCTTCGGATTGTTTGGCCCAGGCGACGAAAAAGCCAATCGTCAGGCCGATGGGCAGGGTCGCCAGCGCAAGCGCGATGGTGACCAGTGCGCCATAGGCAATATCGTCAATCCAGCCATCGGGTCCCCAAGTGAGAAGTATCCATATGTTCTGGCTGGGCATTGACGGGTCTTGTCTCCATTTCTGTCAGGCTAAGGCGGCAGGAGGAATTTCCCCTGCCGCCTTGTTTCAGACGATTAGGACTCGGCGCCGAAGACGTCGAACTTGAAGTATTTGTCGTTGATTTCCTTGTACTTTCCGTTGGCGCGGATGGCGTCGATGGCGCTGTTCAACTTGTTGACCAGATCCGTCTCGCCCTTGCGCACGGCGATGCCGGCGCCCGGTCCAAAGATTTCGACTGGCTGCGGCGAGGGCTGGCCGAGAATCTTGCAGCATGCGCCATCAGGCGAATCCAGGAACTGCTGCAACACGACGATATCGTCCTCGATCGCGTCGAGACGGCCATTGGCGAGATCGGCCTGCTCTTCGGGGCTGCTCGGATAGCCCTTGACCGTGCTGTCCGTATAGGTCTTCGAGGCATAGTTGAAATGCGTCGTCGTGGTTGCGACGCCGATGGTCTTGCCGGCCAGGTCTTCCTTGGTCACGCCCTTGAGGGTTGAATCTTTTGGCACCGCCAGCGCCGAGGGGGTGTTGTAGTATTTATGCGAGAAGTCGACCTTTTCCTGACGCTCCGGCGTGATCGACATCGAGGCGACGATGGCGTCGAACTTGCCGGCCTGCAGCGCCGGGATGATGCCGTCCCAATCCTGGGCGACGAAGGTGCACTTGACCTTCATCTCGTCGCAGAGCGCCTTGGCGATGTCGATGTCGAAGCCGACGAGCTGGCCGTCGGAGGTCAAATTGTTGAATGGGGGGTAGGCGCCTTCGGTGCCGATTCTCAGGGTCGTTTCCTGAGCTTGGGCGACGCCGAGCGTCAGCAGCGCAGCCGATGCGGCGAGCGCGATACGCAGTGCAATACGCATGATAGTCCTCTCTTTATGGCTCCCGGCCGTCGTTCCGAAACGGCTCTATGGGGCGGTGCTTTTGACCGCCCGCTGGCGCGATACTCCCACTGTTTTCGGGAGAAAAGCAACTGTAAAACCGTTGCTTGCGGGATTTGCGGCTCCAGCCGATGCTGACGCCGGGTTAGACAATGAAACCACTGAAGAGAGCGGCTGAACCGGGCTCGGGCAGGGGGCTCAAGGTTTGAGGCCGGTGGCGCGCTCGATGAAGTCGGCTATCCCTCCGGCATCGTCGAGATCGAACACGGGCAGGCTTTCGCCGCTGACCGCGAAGTCGGCGGCAATCGCCACGATATGCCCGTCATTTGCCGAGAGCGGCGACCGGTCCTTGGCCTCCAGCCGCCGGGTCTCGATCTTTTTGTGCGCCTCGCGCTTGTAGCCCTCGACCAGCACGATGTCGCACGGTGCCAGCCGCGACAGAATCGTCTCCAGCGTTGGCTCGTCCTCGCCTCGCAATTCGTGCATCAGCGCCCAGCGTGTGCCCGACACCACAGCGACTTCGGTGGCGCCCGCCTGGCGGTGGCGAAAGGAGTCGGCGCCCGGCTTGTCGATATCGAACTCATGATGGGCATGTTTTACCGTCGACACCGTCCAGCCGCGCCGCACCAATTCGGTGACCAGCTTCTCGGTCAGTGTGGTCTTGCCGGAATTCTTCCAGCCGGTGATGCCGAAGATGGTCATGGCCCGATGCTCTGCAACAGACGCTCGGCCACCGCAAGGTCGTCTGGGGTATTGATGTTGAAGAACGGGTCGACTTGAGCGCCGTCGGCGGCCAGCAACGAAAACTCCACCTCGACAAAATCATGGCGCTCTATGAAGGCCGACACGCGCCTGTTGTCCTCGTCGACCAGGAAATGGCGCAAGGCCTGGCGCAGCCCGAGCGGCCACAGCGCGAAGGTCGGATGCCGCCTGCCGCTGGAACTGGCAACCGCGATCGAGCCCGGCCGACTGGCTGCGGCTGCGGCCAGCCTCGCGACCAGATCGGCCGGCGGGAAGGGCGTGTCGCCGGCGGCCGTCACCAATGCCTTGCAGGCGGTGTTTGCTGCCGCCCATTCGAGGCCGGTGAGGATCCCGGCCAGCGGTCCGGCATGGCCTTCCACCGTATCGGCGAGAACTGGAAGTTCGGTCGCGGCAAAGCGTGCAGGATCGCCATTTGCGCTCAGCACCAGCGATCCGACCTGCGGTGCCAGGCGGGCAACGACATGGTCGAGAAGTGGACGCCCGCCAAGGGCGAGCAAGGTCTTGTCGCCGCCGCCCATGCGCCGTGACAGGCCTCCGGCCAGGATGATCCCTGCAATGTCTCGGCTCATGGCCTTATATGCCGTCCGGCGCCATGTCGGGTCCAGCGCTTTCGGCGGCGGGCTTTTGCCGGCCGACGACCCGTTCACGGTAGAGCGCGTAGAGGCCGGAAGCGATGATGATGGCGGAGCCGACGATCATCGGCAGGTCTGGCACGTCGCTGAAGATTGCGAGGCCAAGCAGCATCGACCACAACAGGGCGGTGTAGCGGAACGGTGCGATGAAAGAGATGTCGCCGGCGCGCATCGCCATGATGATGAATTGGTATCCGATCAGCACCAGCACCGCCGCCAAGGCCAACAATGCCGTGCCTTTGCCCGACATCGGCGTCCAGCCGCCCATCGGCGACAGCAGCACGGCGCCGACAATGGTCATGGCGATCGCGGTTGCTGTCGACACCAGCAAGGTCGGGATCGCCTGCGGTATGCGTTTGGTGGCGAGGTCGCGCACGGCACAACAGGCGACGCTGACGAGTGCGTATAGCGAATAGACGCTGAAGCCCTCAAAACCTGGCCGCACGATGATCAGCACGCCGCCGAAGCCGACGGCGATCGCCAGCCAGCGCCGCCAGCCGACACCTTCGCCAAACACGAGAGCCGCGCCCATCGTCACCGCCAGCGGCAGCGCCTGCAGCACCGCCGAGACGTTGGCGATCGGCAAATGCGCCAGCGCAACGAGGAAGGCGACCGTGGCGCCGGCCTCGCCGACCACGCGCAGCGCCACCAGCGGCTGCAGCATCGAGCCCGGTCGTGCGAGCGCACCTTGCTGCCAGGCGAGCAGGCCGACGAGCACCGACGCAAAGGCGCCGCGCACCAGCATGACCTGCGCCATGTTCATCGATTCCGACGAGTACTTGGTGATGGCGTCGTTGAGGGTGAAGCCGATCATGGCCACCATCATGCACAGCGCGCCGCGAAGGTTTGGGGAAAGAGGCAAGGGCGTTACCGGTTTTGCAAAAGCAATTCCAGGAAAAGTGTGAAACGGTTTTCCGTCCGGAATTGCGTGAAAACAAAGAATAGAGCGGTTCGACGTTTCGGTGAAACGGTGAACCGCTCAAGCCTGTAGCAGCCGCCGGCAAGACAGCAACGTCTAAGAAATAGGCCACGGATTTTCACCCGTGGCCTACAAAATCTGTCAGAGGGCCAATCCGATGACCGGTGGCCTCATTTCGGCGTCAGCACCTCGGTGCCGCTGCCGTTCTTGCCGGCGATCGTCCACAGACCGTGCAGCGAGCCGTCGTCCTCTACCTTGTAGACAACGAGGCCGATCTCCTTGCCCATGACATAGCCAGCAGAGAAGGCGTTGTCGTTGCGCATGCAGATGCCGTCCGAAGACGACCCGCCCGTCTCCCAGTGGATGGTGCAGGTGGTCTCGCTGGTCAGCGTGATGGTGGCCTCGCCGCCATATTTCGAGCCGTCGAAATTGGTGCCGGCAACGGTGTAGGTGCCGCCGATTGACTGTGCGGCCGCCGGCGCGGCGGCAAACCCAAGCATTGCAAGAGAAAGTAAGAGTGTGCGCATGTCGTATTCCCCCAAATCGAGCGACGAGCCGCTATGTCTAGGAATCTAGGCCCGAACGCGCTTGCGGTAAATCCGCCGGCCGTTTGCGCATAAGACTTTTTCTGGGATGTGTCTGAAAATGCTCAGGGGCCTTTGAGGCTGCCGGCAATGGCGCCAACCAGCGGATCATATTTCGCTTTCACGGCCGGCGGATAGTCGATCCAGACGGTGCGGATGACGCCGTCCTTGCCGAACAGGCGCCGCTCGTAAAAGATCTTGCCATCCTTCATGCCCGACAGCACCGCCCAGTTCTTGCCGGTCTTGCTGTAGCTGATTTCGTAACCCGCCTCCTTGCTGGCCTTCTCATCAGTGACAAAGCTTTTCGGGGTGTCGTCACTGACGTTGAAGATGCCGGAGCAGATCAGGCTGGCGCCGTCGGCGCTGAGCCACTGCTGACCATCGCCATTGTCCGGCTCAGGCTGGCGCAGGGTGAAGATATCGTCGGGAAAGGTGCAGACGGTACCGAAGCGCGCGTTGGTGTAGGTGAACGGCGCGGCGACCGCGCTGCCTGCCGCGATCAGCGCAACGGCCGCCAAACCAAGGAAAAGACGCTTCATCCGATGTCTCCAGCCAACAAGGGGAGACACTTCTTGCACCAAATCGCGGAGAAAATCAGCCGCCGGTGACGCTCATGTGTCTGGACACCGAGGGACGGCTGGTGCGGCGGTCGATGATGAAATCGTGCCCCTTCGGCTTGCGGCCGATCGCTTCGTCAATGGCATCAGCGACCAGTTCGTTGCCTTCGGACGCACGCAGCGGCGCGCGCAAGTCGGCGGCATCCTCCTGGCCCAGGCACATATAGAGCGTACCGGTGCAGGTCAGCCGCACGCGGTTGCAGCTTTCGCAGAAATTATGCGTCATCGGCGTGATGAAGCCGAGCCGGCCGCCGGTCTCGGCGACATGGACATAGCGGGCCGGGCCGCCGGTCTTGTAAGGGATGTCGCTCAGCGTGAACTGGCGCTCGAGCGAAGCGCGCAGCAGCGACAGCGGCAGATACTGGTCGGTGCGGTCGGCGTCGATCTCGCCCATCGGCATGGTTTCGATGACGGTGAGGTCCATGCCGCGGCCATGTGCCCAGCGCATCATTTCGGGCAGTTCGGTGTCGTTGAAGTCCTTCAGCGCCACCGCATTGAGCTTCACCTTCAGCCCCGCCGCCTGCGCAGCGTCGATGCCTTGCATGACCTTGCCGAGATGACCCCAGCGGGTGATGGCGTGGAACTTGTCGGCATCCAGCGTATCCAACGAGACATTGATGCGCTCGACGCCGCAATCGGCGAGTTCGGCGGCAAAGCGCGACAGCTGCGAGCCGTTGGTGGTCAGCGTCAGCTCTTCCAGCGCGCCGCTCTTCAGGTGCCGAGACAGCTGGCGCACCAGATGCATGATGTTCTTGCGCACCAGCGGCTCGCCGCCGGTGAGGCGCAATTTGCGCACGCCCTTTTCGATGAAGACGGTGCAGAGCCGGTCGAGTTCCTCGAGCGACAGCAGGTCCTTCTTGGGCAGGAACGCCATGTCCTCGGCCATGCAATAGGTGCAGCGGAAATCGCAGCGGTCGGTGACCGACACGCGCAAGTAGCTGATCGTGCGACCGAAAGGATCGATCATGTCCATGCGTCAAGCGTTTCCAATGGCTGCGAGTGGCGCCGTTATATACAGCTATGTGATACGATCCAACCCGCCATTCAAGATAGCCGCTCTTGATCTTTGGTAACATTCCCTGGCCGACATCCGATGTCGGTAGGGTCCAAATGGCCTTTTCCGGCTGCGCGAAGCAGCGTAGGGAAGGGCGGATTGATGCGGGATTGACGACATGACAGCGCCGAAGGAACTCAGGGTCTCGAAGGACAGAAAACTGCTGTCGGTCACCTTTCCCGATCATCGGCCGTTCGAACTGCCGGCCGAATTGCTGCGCGTCGCCTCGCCGTCGGCCGAAGTGCAGGGCCATTCACCGGACCAGCGGGTGACCGTGCCCGGCAAGCGCAACGTCGCCATCCTCAAGATCGAGCCGGTAGGCAACTACGCCGTGCGCATCACCTTCGACGATTTCCACGACACCGGTATATTCACCTGGAACTATCTGCACACGCTCGGTCACGAAAAGGACGAGCGCTGGAATGCCTATCTCGCGGAACTCAAGGAGAAGGGGCTGAGCCGCGACCGCTAGCGCGCCGGTGTCGTCAAAACGTCATCGATTGGGAGTAGCGCCGGCAAAGGTTCGGAGACGGGAAAAATGTCTGAGATCACATCGGTTGAACAACTCGAAGCGCTGTACGGTCTGCCCGGCGAAGCGTCGACGGTCAAGGAACTCGACCATGTCATTCCCGAATATGCCGCCTTCATCGAAGCTTCGCCCTTTGTCGCGCTGGCAACGAGCGGACCGGAAGGGCTCGACTGTTCGCCGCGCGGCGATCTCGCCGGCTTTGTGCGCATCCATGATCCGAAGACGCTGATGATGCCGGACCGGCGCGGCAACAACCGTGCCGATTCGCTGAAAAACATCATCAGGGATCCGCGCGTCGGGCTGCTGTTCCTGGTGCCGGGCTCGGGCACCACGCTGCGCGTCAACGGTCGCGCGCGCATAACCACTGACGCCACGCTTTGCGCCTCCTTCGCCGTCGAAGGCAAGCCGGCGCGCTCGGTCACCGTGGTCGATGTCGATTCGGTCTATTTCCAGTGCGCTCGCGCCATCGTCCGTTCGGAGCTGTGGAACCCGGCCAAGCATGTCGATCCGAAATCGCTGCCGACGCCGGGAAAGATCCTGGAAGTCACCAGCCGCAAGAACATCGACGGCGAAACCTACGACAAGGAATGGCCGGAGCGGGCGAAGAAGTCGATGTGGTGAGTTGGTCGCTTCTAGAGGCGAAGGCCGAGCTGGGCCGCTATTGTCCCAACTTGACGAACCGTACCCAGTTTGTCACCCACTTGCGCGATGCCAATTGAACCGACCTCGATCAAGGGCAATCAGCGAGTATGAACGGGACCGCCACCCCGGAGAAGGTAGCGGTCCTTGTTCTCATGGCCGCGACAATAGGGGATAGCTTTGGTCAATGGCGCCCTTCCTGCGGGCGACACGGCATAGCTGCTCATACATGATCGTCGCCGCGTTAAGCGCGGTGATCCCGGCCACGTCGTAGGGAGGGGATACCTCGACGACATCGCAGCCGACGATATCAAGGTCGCCGAGGGAGCGCAGGACGCGCAGCAGCTTGAGCGGCGTCAGGCCGCCGCCGACAGGTGTTCCCGTTCCCGGCGCATAGGCGGGATCAAGGCAGTCTATATCCACTGTCAGATAGCAGGGGCCTTCACCCACAACCTGCCGAATGGTCGCCGCAATGCCCTCGGGAGTGGCGTCGTCGCAGGACACGTTGTCGAGGATGGCAATGCCCATTGGATCATCGACCCATGTGCGGATGCCGACCTGGATCGACCTCGCAGGGTCGATGATGCCCGTCTCCACCGCTGTGCGGAACATCGTGCCATGGTCCATGGCCAACTCGCCGGGAGCCACTTTGGGGTCCTGCCAAGTGTCGGGGTGCGCATCAAACTGAATCAAGGCCAGCTTTCCATGACGCGCAGCCGTCGCCTTCAGCAACGGAAAGGAGATGAAATGGTCCCCACCAAGGCCGAACAGGGTTGCCCCGGTGGCAATCACCTCTGCCGCTGCGGCTTCGATGGTTCCGGGGATTGACCGAGAGTCGCCGTAATGGAGATAGACGTCTCCAACATCGACGGCTTTCACATATTGAAGAGGGTCGAAACCACCGGGATAGCTCGGCAGTTCGGCAAGCTGCCCGGAGGCGCTACGTACAGCGCCCGGCCCCAATCTCGCTCCCGGCCGGTTGGACGTGGCCAGATCGAACGGAACGCCAAGAATGGCAACGTCAGCGCCTTCGGCACTTCCTGCATGGGGAATTCGAAGAAATGTTCGCGCCGTCGTGAAAGTCTGCTCAGACGCAATGATCGATGATGATGTGATACCGGACAAAGGACACCTCTCGCGGGTGTCGTCCGGCCGACACCGATGATGAGTGCCAGATTGGCAGCCTCCGTTTCTCGGCGGTGGAGAAATGGTTGAGAACAGGCTGCCTGTCAACTCAGCTTTGCCTGGTCGTCAATTCTGATCGGTCAACTCGGAGGAGGGAAACCCAATGGCCGCGAAGAAGCTGGGCCCAATGTCCCAACGTCTCCTACCCACCTTTGCTTGCCTGCGCAATATCCAGCGTAATCCTATGCGGCCGCAGGGCCGCACAGAGCTACAACGATGCCAGGCACAGCCATGAAAAAATTGCGCAAAGTCGCAATCATGTCGATCGGCCCCAGACGAAACGCAAGAGCATGATCTTGCCGGGATCATGCTCTGGCTCTGCTCAGGTATCCTTCAGCACGTCGTAGATCTTGCGCATTTGTTCGCCGATCATGTCGCACTGTTCCGGTGTCGACTGGCTCATCGCCTTTTCAATCAGCGCCATATGCACCTTCAGCGCCTTCATCAAAAGGTCGGTGCCGGCCTCGGTAAGCGTCAGCCGCAGCACGCGCTTGTCCTTCTCGTCTCCCTCGCGGCGCAGCAGGCCGCGCGTCTCCAGCTGCGGCAACAGCATCGTAATGTTGGAGCGGCCGACCAGCAGTTTACGGGCGAGATCGTGCTGCGACATGCCAGGATGGCGATAGAGGTTCATCAGCACGTCGAGTTGCGCCGGCTTGAGGTCCAGCGGCGCCAGCTTCACCGCCAGCGCGCGCTCCAGCACATGACAGGCGCGCGCCACCGCGACCCAGTTGCGAAAGCGCGGGTTGTCCCAGGGCAGCTCTTGTTTAATGTTCATGTTTGAACTATTATGTTCATGCTTGAACGGAATGGATGGATCGCCACTATGGCATCATTTGGACTGAAGGTCATCCGGGGCGTGTTCGGCGCCGCTGAGCATGTGGCGCCCCGCCTGAGCGGCCGCGCCGCGTTCGAACTGTTCTGCCGCACCCCCAGCGTGAAGGCGCTCAGCGACGGCGAGCGCCGCGCGGTCGACCGTGCCGCCGGCTTCATGGCCGAGGCGCGTCACCACCGGCTGAAGACCAAAACAGGCTGCGTCATGGTGCACGAATTCCGGCCGGAGCCGGGCAGGGCATCCGCCGGCACGGTGCTGGTCATCCATGGCTGGCGTTCGCGCACCGAATATATGCGCGCGCTGATCGAAGGCTTTCGCAATGCCGGCTACCGGGTCGCCTCGCTCGACCTGCCGGGCCACGGCCAGTCGCTGGGCCGTCATCTCAACATGGTCAATGCGGTCGATGCAGCCAGGGTGGCCGCTGATTGGTTTGGACCGTTCAAGGCGATCGTCGGCCATTCCTTCGGCGGCGCTGTTGCCGCCAATGCCATTGCCGGTTCGATCAGAGGGATCCAGCCGGTGGCGGCCGAGCGGCTGGTGCTGGTCGCCGCGCCGAGTTCCCTGCCGGCAATCTTCGCCGACTTCAGTCGCATGCTCAATGTCGGCCCGCGTTCGCAGGTCTCCATGGCTGATCAGGTGAAACGGCTGTCAGGCCGGCCGCTCAACGAATTCACCGGCGACCGCCAATTGGCCGAAGCGCCGGTGCCGACGCTGGTCATCCACGCGCCCGACGACCGCGAAGTCTCGGCCGACCATGCCAGGCGCTATGCCGGCGCCGGCAGCCATGTGCGGCTGCACTGGGCCGATGGGCTCGGCCACCGTCGCATTCTCGCCGACAAGGGTGTCGTCGAACGCGCAGTGACTTTTGTCGGAAGCGAGCGCGAGCCGATACTGCACTGATCGCGATACTGGCGAACTGAGCTAGCCCTTCTTCTTGCCGCCCGGCTCGACCGGCAATCCGGCCGCCTTCCAGGCGGTATAGCCGCCGAGTATGTGCTTGACCGGCGACAGCCCCATATCTTGCGCCGTCTTGGTGGCCAGCGCCGAGCGCCAGCCGCCGGCGCAGAAGAAGACAAAGCTCTTGCCCGAGGCGAAGAACGGCTTGTGGTAGGGGCTTTCGGGATCGATCCAGAATTCCAGCATGCCGCGGGTGACATGTTTGGCGCCGGGGATCTGGCCGTCTCGCTCTACTTCGCGCGGGTCGCGCAGATCGACGAAGATTGTGCCCTCGTCGTCGAGCAGTCCGGCTGCTTCCTCCGGCGACACCACCTCGATCTCGGCATTGGCCTCGTCGAGCAACTCGCGATACCCTTTTTTCACGAACAATCCCTCCCGGCCGCGCCGTTTCGCCGCTGACCGGATTTCCAGCACAACATCGGCACTTTGTCACGCCGTTCCGGAAAGCCCCTGCCACGCCGCCATCGCCCCGGCGACGGTCGCCAGAAGTGCTGCGCGCGAGGCGCCGTCGCGGGCCTGGATCGACATGCCGTGCTGGACCGTCGCATAGAAGGTCGCTGCCGCGTCACTGTTGAAGCCAGCCGGCAATTCGCCTTCCGCCACACCGCGTTCCAGCCGTCGCAGCAAGGCTGTGTGGTTTTCGGCGCGGCGGCGGCGCAAATCATCGCAGATCGCGCCGCTGCTTGAATCCTGGTGCAACGCGCCAAGCGCGATCAGGCAGCCCTGCGGACGGTCGTTCTGCGAATAGGCTTTTGCCGTCTGGCGCAGGAAATTCTCGATCGCCTGGCATGCCGTCGGCGCTTCGTCCAAGGCGGTCCAGATCTCGGTGCCTTCGTTGCGGGTGTAATAGTCGGTCGCTTCGAGGAACAGCGCCTCCTTGCTGCCGAAGGCGGCGTAGAGGCTGGGCGAGCGGATCGCCATCGCCGCGGTCAGGTCGGCGATCGAGGTGCCTTCATAGCCCTTGGCCCAAAACAGCTCCATCGCCTGCCGCAGGGCGGCGGTTCGATCGAAGGTGCGGGGACGGCCTCTTTCCGGCATGGCTCTCTTTTCTGTGTTGATCGATACATAATTCAGTTGACCTTGCCGGGCAAGGCTGCCAGATGTTTATGTATCGATCGTTACATAAAAGGAGAACGACATGTCAGCGAACGGATTGAACGGCAAAGCAGCACTCGTCACCGGCGGCAGCCGCGGCATAGGTGCTGCGATTGCCAAGCGGCTTGCGGCCGATGGCGCAGATGTCGCCATCACCTATGTGAATGGCGAGGCGCTGGCGAAGACGGTCGTTGCCGAGATAGTGGCGGCAGGCGGCCGCGCCATCGCCATCCAGGCCGACAATCGCGACGCCACCGCCATCGAAGGCTCGGTCACCGAGGCCGTGAATGCCTTCGGCCGGCTGGACATTCTGGTCAACAGCGCCGGCATCTGGCGCACCGCGCCGATCGAGGACCTGTCGCTGGCCGACTTCGATGAAACCATGGAGGTCAATCTCAGGGCGCCGTTCGTCGCCTCGAAGGCGGCAGCGGCTCACATGGGCGAGGGCGGCCGCATCATTTCGATCGGCAGCAATCTGGCGGAGCGCGTCACCGACACCAGCCTTAGCGCCTATTCGACCAGCAAGGCGGCGCTGGTCGGGCTGACCAAGGCACTGGCGCGCGACCTCGGTTCGCGCGGCATCACCGCCAATGTCGTTCACCCCGGCTCGACCGATACCGACATGAACCCGGCCGGCGGCCCGCACGCCGAACACCAGCGACAGAAGATGGCGACGCCCCGCTTCGGCAAGGCTGACGAGATCGCCGGCATGGTTGCCTGGCTGGCCGGTCCGGAAGGGCGATTCGTCACCGGCGCGGCGCTGACCATCGACGGTGGCGCCAACGCTTGAAACAACAGCCCATTTTGACCCGGTCTGGGGTGGCGGCGACGCCGCTCCAGCCGTCACGATGTTGTGAAACCGTTCTGCAACAGGCCCGCCGAAATTTATGGAAGCTTAACGAAATCGGTATGAATCGGTATAGTAGCGCCTTACATCCGCCATGCGGTTGGCACGATCGTCTAGCGGCGCGGAACGGGAGCCGGCTTGCAGCCGGAGCGGGTGATCCATGAAATTCCTAGGAAACAAAGCCACTGTGATGCCGCTTGTGGTTGCGGCAGCGCTGGCCTTCGGTGTACCGCAGGCAAGCGCGCAGGGGCTGTTCGACATGCTGTTCGGCGGCGGCGTCAGGCACAATCAGCAGGGCGAGTTCCCACCACCGCCGAAGCGCAAGCCGAAGCCCGCCGTATCGGGCGGCGGCACCAAAATCAGCAGCCCGAGCTACTACACCTACAAGGCCGACCGGCTGGTCCGCGTCGACTTCACGACATTGGTGGCAGCATCCCCTCAGGTGGCAACTGCCGAAGACGCCGCCTTTGTGCCGTCGGCGACAAGCACCGCCTTCCGCGAAGCGGTTGCAGGCCTCAGCGACTATGAACTCTATGCCGAGCCCGATATCGCCAAGGCACTGATTGCCTATTACTCGGCCAATCCGGACTTCGTCTGGGTGAACGAAGGCAAGCCGAATGCCCGCGCCCAGGATGCGGTGCGGGTGCTTGGCGAAGCGGCAAGCTATGGCCTCGCACCTGCCGACTACTCGGTCGAGGTGCCGGCAGCCAACGCATCGGCGGTCGATGCCGACGCCCATTTGAAAGAACTCGTCCGCTTCGAGATGGCGCTGTCGGCGCGTGTACTGCGCTATGCCCATGATGCCCAGAGCGGCCGCGTCGATCCCAACCGCATCACCGGCTACTATGAATTCCCGCCGAAGCCGGTCGACATGGAAGGCGTGCTGAAGACGCTCGCCCACACCCAGCAGGTGCGCACCTATCTCGAATCGCGGCATCCGCAGAACGCCGAATATCAGGCACTGCGCGTCGAACTGGAATCATTGCAGGCCAGCGCCGAGAACGAAATCGTCGTCGATCCCAAGCTGTTGCTGAAGCCCGGCGAGACCAGTGCCGAACTGCCGAAACTGCTGACTCTGATTTCGCGCAATCTCGACGACGAGATGGGCGGCGCCTATGGCGAAATCCTGGCCCGGCTCGGTACCAGCGAAATCTATGTTCCCGAGCTGGTGCCGGTCATCAAGGCCGTGCAGGTCAAGGCCGGCATGAAGGGCGATGGCGTCATCGGCCCGCGCACCGTCGCCTCGTTAGCCGGCGCCTCCAAGGCCGACAGGCTGCAGAAAGTGCAGGTGGCACTTGAAGAGCTGCGCTGGATGCCGTCCGATCTCGGCAGCCCGCGCGTCTTCATCAACCAGCCCGCCTTCACCGCCAGCTATATCGACAATGGCGAGGAAAAGCTGAAGACCCGCGTCGTCATCGGCCGCACCACCAACCAGACCGCCTTCTTCTTCAAGGAGATCAAGCAGGTCGATTTCCATCCCTATTGGGGCGTGCCGCAGTCGATCATCGTCAACGAGATGCTGCCTAGGCTGCGCGGCGATCCGGGCTATCTCGACCGCGCCGGCTACGAGGTGACCGATTCGCGGGGCAGGCGGGTTCCCTCGTCCTCCGTCAATTGGGGCGCCTATGGCGCCAACATCCCCTACAGCGTGCGCCAGCAGCCGAGCGAAGCCAATGCGCTCGGCGAGTTGAAGATCCTGTTCCCCAACAAGCACGCCATCTACATGCACGACACACCGCAAAAGTCGTTCTTCGAGCGTGACATGCGCGCGCTGAGCCACGGCTGTATTCGCCTGCAGGATCCGCGCGGCATGGCGGCGGCTGTGCTCGGCGTCTCGGTCGATGACATCGCCGAAAGGCTGAAGCACGGCCATGCGACCGAAGACGTTACGCGCAAGATTCCCGTCTACGTCGCGTACTTCACCGCTTGGCCGGACCTGTCCGGCAACGTCGAATATTTCAACGACATCTACGACCGCGACACGCGGCTGATGCAGGCGCTGGACGCGACCGAGGCGGTGCGTTTGCCGTCGAGCTGATCCCACAACGGTTCCTCGTTCATCGAAACGAGGAATCATTCCTATCTCTTTGGTTTCTTTATATTTTAGACGGTCGCGTGTTTCGTGCGATCAGCGTTGGATGAGCGGACGCCGGAAGCCGGCGTCGCGGCCGGCGATCAGCCAATAGACCAGGCCCGCGACCAGGCCGGCGGCGGCGATGATGCCGATATCGGCCCAGCGTTGCGTGTCTTCTTCTGCGCCCGGCCAGATCAGGAAAAAGCCGGCCGCGGCGGCGGCCGCGCCGAACAGCATGTGGACGAGGAAATTGCGCAGCGCGAAGAACTCGGCGATCAGCGCGAAGATCAGCGTCTGCAGACCGGTCAGGATGATCGTCAGGAAATAGACGAGCATGCCGACCGGCGGCCATAGCAGAACCATCAGGGGCGTGTACGCCATGGCACCGAAATAGTCCGGCGCGTTGGGCAACGCGGCGAGGGCGCAGTAGATCACCACCACCGCGATCAAGCCCACCAGCACTGAAACGAAATAGCCGGCAAGCATCATCAGGATGCGCTTCAAAACGTGCTTTACCATCGCCATGCACCCCCGTGCCCTGCAATCGTTGCGCGCACTGAGCCATCAAAGGCCTATCGGCGCAAGAGTGCATCCAGCAGTGCTTTGCGGCAAATCTTCAGGCGCCGCCGCACATATGCTGCGAATCCGGCAGCGCCCATGTGCCCTTAAGGGTCAGGTCCACGCCGTAATAAACCCGGCCGCGGTCGTCGTCCTTCGGGCAGTCGCGGGGTATCGATATCAGGCACATCACCACGGGGTCGCCGACCCTGGAGCTTGCTAGGCCCGGCTCGCGGTCATAGGAGACCGCCACGCCATCATTGGTAAACCCAGCACGGCTTCCAGCCTCAGGACTTGCCGTCTCCAGCGGGTCGTCGCCAAGGCGCGTTGCCAGCTCGCTTATATGGGTAAAGGCGCATTGACCGATCGACGAGGGCAGGGGCTGGTCAGCACCGTTGGGATGGCGCGTGGCGATGTCGAGCGCCTTCTTGCCGATCAACGCGATGTTGTAGTCCTGCACCCAGGCCGGCGCATTGCCATAGGTCTGCAGGGCGTTGTTCTGAGCGCTGACGATGCACGCGGCGTCCTGCCCGCAGGCATTCCTGTCGGCAATCAGCGCACGGGCGATTTTGCGCTTGTCGCCGCCAAAGGCCGGCTCGAAGCCGACAAACGCCTTGGCGACCAGCGCATCGATTGCCGACAGTTGCGGGTCGGCGCAGATCGCCTTCTCCACCGGCAGGCTGGCCTTGCGGCAATCGAAGGAAGGTCCCTCGGCACGCGCCGCGTTACCGCAGATCATCGCGCAGGCCAAGGCAATGGCGAGCACGAGCCAGTTGGAAACCCGGCTGGAAGAAAGCATACCGCCCCCACTTTGGCGCACCAGTTTGCCCATCATTCTAGGCAGAAAGTCCGCCGTAAGGAATTGCCGAGGGGGCAGCAGCGCTATTTCGGTTCGGCAGTCACAGGATCGAAGGTGATTTCGACCTTCGCCTTGTCGGCCGTGTAATAGGTGACGGTGTAGCCGTCCTTGTCCCAGTCGACTTCCTTCACATAGCGAAAGCCGTCACGCTGCTCGACCTTGGCGATGATTGCCGAAAGTTTCTGGGCGTTCGTCGGCGGCAGCGGCCTGTCATCCGCGGCAAAGGCCGTTGAGCCGGCTAGAAGAACAGCAACACTGGTCGCCAAAACAAGATTTCGCATGATCACCCTCATTTCACGTTGGCATGAACCGCACGTGAAACTCGCTGGAAGGCCAGTTTGTTCCGCCAAGGCCTAGCGTCGGGCAGGTTCCGCAAAGCTTTAGATCGGAACGATGATGCCCGTGTATTGGCGCTAACCGCTGGCTAACCATGTGCGTTACCACGACCTGCGCCTGGTAGATCGATGGTGGTAGAGCTTTCGCCAAGACCCTGCTAAAGTTCTGGTCCTGGCGGGGTGGCATGGCGCGCCAAACCCGCCGGGATTTCTTCTCTCAGTGCGCGGCGGAATGTTTCAGGAACGGGTCGTCGCCTGTGCTGGACCAGAACCAGAAGGGACCGGGGCTCGAACATGGCTGTACGGAACTACACCCGTCAGCTGGCGACAATCATTTCTATCGATGCCGTCGGGTTTTCACGGCTGATGGGCATCGACGATGAGTCTGCTGTCGCGGCATTTGAGGAGCGGCGCGACATCATCGCCGACAGCTGTGGCACGTTTGGCGGCCGCACGTTCGGCGACGCCGGCGACAGCATCATGGCCGAATTCGGCAACCCGATCGAGGCCCTGCGCGCGGCCTTCGATTTTCAGGGCCGCATCGTCGCCCTCAACGCATCGGCTGCCGACGATATGCGCATGCCGTTTCGCGCCGGCATCAACACCGGCGACGTCATCGTGCGCGGCGGCCGCCTATACGGCGACGACGTCAACATAGCCGCCCGCATCCAGGAGTTCGCGCCGGGCGACGGTCTCGCCGTTTCGGAGACGACCTGGCACCATGTGAAGGACAAGACGGCGGCCGAATTCACCGATCTCGGCGAATTCATGCTGAAGAACATTGCTCTGCCGGTGCGCGTCCTGATCGCCGGCCGCGGCGCTAACGGATCCTCGCCGGCGGCATCGTTCGCAGCCATCCCCCCGGCCAATGCCCAGCAGAAGCTTTCGTCCAAGGGGCCGCCGGCGATCGCCGTGCTGCCCTTCCATGGCGATGGCGGCGAGCATGACATCGGCTATATGGCTGACGGCATAGCCGAGGACATTATCTACGGCCTTTCCAACACCAAGTGGCTCTCGGTCATCGCCAAAGGCTCCAGCTTCCAGTTTCGCGACGATACGCTGGGCACGCGGGTGATCGGCAACGCGCTCGGCGCGCGCTACATCGTCAGCGGCACGCTGATGCGCAATGGCAACCAGATCCGCCTCAACACCTCGCTGGCGGACGCGTCCAACGGGCGGTTGGTCTGGTCGCAGCGCTTCGATCGCGAACTGGTCGATATCTTCAACCTGCGTGATCAGATCGGCGCCGAGATCGTTTCGATCCTCGACAAGGAGGTCGACCGGGCGGAGCAGGCGCGCACCTTCCAGGTGCCCTGGGAAAGCCTGGAGACCTGGCAGCTGGTGCGGCGCGGACGCTGGCACATGAACCGGCGCACCCGCGGCGACACTGAAACCGCGCTGGAGTTCTTCCAGAAGGCCTACCGCGAGGATCCCAATTCAAGCGCTGTGCTGAACGAAATGGCGTGGTGGTATTTCTGGCGCGCATGGCTTCGTTTCGGCGACAGCGACGATCTGAACAAGGTCGAGCAATTCGCCCGCAAGGCGTTGCTGATGGACAGCCTGGATGCGCGCCCGCACGCCCATCTTGGCGCCGTCGACATCATGCGCGGCGAACCGCGATCGGCGGTCGACCATCTCGAGGAAGCGATCCACATCAATCCGAGCTTTGCCTTTGCGCGCTCGGCCATGGGCAGCGCCCAGCTGCTGCTCGGCAATGCCGCGTCAGCGATACCGTTCTTTCTCGACACCGAGCGACTGAGCCCGTTCGACCTCTACCGCTTCCACAATCTGGGGGAACTGACGGCCGCCTACAGTTTCGTCGAGGACTGGCCGGCGGCGATCGCCGCCGCCGACCGCTCGCTCAACCTGTCTCCGGGATATTTCTACGCCAGGTTCCTGAAAATCGGCGCGCTGATGCGCAGCGGCCGGCCGGAACAGGCGCGGCGCGAGATGGCGATTTTCGCCACAAGGCATCCCGATTTTTCCGAACAGCGTGTGCGCTGGATACCCTTCACCGACAAGGCCGCGAACGAATTCCTTGTCGCCAATTTCCAACTGGCCAAATGAGCATGGCGCCCAATACTGGCCGAACACCTGACAACTGTGAAAAAATTCACATACGTGCAACCGATGCAAACCTAGGCGTTGACAGGCCGGCATCGCAATAACGTGGACAGCCGGGGGGCTTGAACGCGCATGACCGAACTGAAGTATTTTGACGCCATTCGCGCGGCCCAGAAAAACCAGCGCCCGCTATCGGAAATGCCGCCCTTCGATCTCGGCCGGATCCGCAAGACGGGGCTGATTGCGCGCATCGTCGGGTCTCTGTTCGAAGATCCGCGCTGGGCGCTTTCCTTGTTGCGGCGCTTCCGCCCGACCGGCAAACTGTTCGGCGTTCTGCTGGTCACCAAGAACGCCGACGTCCGCGACATATTGGAGCGCGGCGACGAATTCCAGACCCCTTACGGCCCGGAAATGACCGAAATGGCTCGGGGTTCCAACTTCATCCTCGGCATGCAGGACGGCGCCGACTACCGGCGCATGAAATCGTCGGTGCTCAGCGCCTTCCCGCCGGCCGAGGTCGAGGCCGCCGTCAGGCCGATCGCGGCGCGTCACTCGCAAGAGATAATGATGCACGCCAGCCCCGGCTTCGATGCGATCTCCAGATTGATGAAGATCGTCCCGGTGCACATCTGCCGTGACTATTTCGGCGTCGAGATCGACGATGAATCCGAATTCGCCGACTGGGCGATCGCGTTGAGTGCGCTGTTCTTTTCCGACCCGGGGGCGAGCCCCGTCATGCGTGAGCTCGCGGTGGTGGCGGGCGACCGTATCCTCAAAGTCATCGACCGCTCCATTCAGTCGGTCAGGGACCAGGGCTTGAAGACCGAGCAACCGCTGGCGAGGCTGGTTGCCCAGATGGATCAGGGCCGCCTGTCTCGGGACGACCTCAACTCGATCATGCTCGGCATGATCGCCGGCTTTGTCCCGACCAATGTGTTGGCCGGCGGCAATTGCCTCGATGTGATTCTGTCGCGGCCCGATGCACGGCAGGCCGTCGACGCAGCACTTGCAGAAAACGACACCGGCAAGCTCGACCGGGCCGTCCTCGAAGCCATGCGCTTCAAGCCTATCTGGGTCGGCCCCTGGCGCTACACCGCCCGCGACGCGATCATCGGCAAGGGCACGCGGCGCGAGCGCCTGGTGAAGGCAGGCACCGTGGTCATGCCGGCCACCTTGTCGGCGATGTTCGACGCGGACGCCGTGCAGAACCCGGACCAGTTCGATACATCGCGCCCGCATCGCGATTACATGGTCTTCGGCCATGGTATCCATCAGTGCATCGGCGCCGAGATCGCCAGGATCCAGATCGGCGAAAGCCTGCGCGCTCTGTTCCAGAAGCAGGGCCTGCGCCGCCTGCCCGGCAAGGCCGGGCGGATGACGCGCATCGGCGCCTATCCGGAAACCCTCAAGGTCGATTTCGAGCCGGCAGCACTCGGCCGCACCGTCACGCAGTCGATGGTGACAGTGGTCTGCCCGGTCACCCGGTCCGGATCGCTGGACTCTGTCCGCGACAAGGTTGCGAGCCTTGGCAACCCGGCCAGCGAGGAGGTCCGCACCGCGCTCGACATCGTCGGCACCATCCATTTCACCAGCCTGGCCGTTGTCGGCACTGGCGAGATCGACGCTGATTCCGGTCAGGAAAAAGGAGCTCTGGTTCTCGAGATTTCCGGCGACGGCAGTATCGATGACGTCATCAATGCCGTGACGCACGCCATCGGGCACCGGCTGCGGCCGATCTTCAAGGACGTCTGCGACCTGCGCGACGGTGGCGCCTTGAACGACTTCCTGCGCAAGCACAATGTCGACATATCGCCCTCATTCGGCAGCAATGCCGGGCTGGTGTTTTCCGGAACTCCGGGGCACTCGGTCCAGCGTATCAAGGCCGAGCAGCAGCTTTTCGAAGCCGTGCGCGACATCGTGGAGCGGCCACGCAAGGGGACCGGCAACGCTCCCGCCGTGCTCGCTGAAGTTCGCCAGCATCTTCAGTCATTGGGGACGTTTGCCTGGGCGTTCGAGCCGGCCGAAAGCCTGCTGGAAAAGCCGCCGGGCCATTGGGGCCGTGCCCTGATGACGACCTTGCTGGTACCGCCGGTCTTCGTCACAGTGGCGATCATCTGGGCTGCTTGCTGGTACATGACCTACAGTGTGGTGTTCGGTAGATCTATCGACATCAGTTCCCAGGAAATCTCCTTCACCGCCATAGCCGTAGCAATCACTTCGCTTTTGTTGTCGGGGCTTGGAGTGTTGGTGGCAGCGGCTCTGCTGGTGTTTTTGTGCTTGCTGGCGCTGCGGCGCCGCGAGGACAAGGATTTACCGGAAAGTACGTCGATCGGCATATCTGAATTGAACGCGATACTCGTCAAGGAGGACCACGCGGCGCAGAACCATCTGACCGCGATTTCGACGATGAAGGCTGGCATCTTGCGGCGGCTGGCACTCAGGTTTTCCTTCTACCTGATCTCGATAGCTGCCCAGAAGGTGTTCAAGCCAGGCTTCCTCAACACCATCAACACCATCCACTTTGCCCGCTGGATACTGCTGCCCGGCTCCAACCGATTGATGTTCTTCTCCAACTACGGTGGCAGCTGGGAAAGCTATCTTGAGGACTTCATCGCCAAGGCATCCGCTGGCCTGACTGGAGTGTGGAGCAACACCGTGGGCTATCCACGTACACGATGGCTGTTCCTTGACGGCGCGCGCGACGGCGATCGCTTCAAGCGCTGGGCGCGGCGCCAGCAGGTGCCGACACTGTTCTGGTACTCCGCCTATCCCCAAATCAACACAACGCGCATCCGGATCAATTCCCGGGTCAGGCGCGGCATTGCTTCCGCCGTCGGCAACGAGGCGCGCGACTGGCTGAGCTTGTTCGGTTCGCTACGGCGCCCGGCGAGCGAAACAACCACCGTTCAAAAGACCACCTCGATGCTGGCCAATATCAGCTCTGCCTTTCCGGCACCTCTCGAGCAGCAGCTAGAATCCGGCGAGATCCAGTCCATCTTCTTCGGCCCGCTCGGCCCGCTCGGTTATTCGCATATGCTTGCGATCCGCGTGCCGGACAAGTTGCCGGCGCCCAAGCGCAGAGCCTGGCTCGATTTTGTTGTCGAGCAGACGAGTTTCGGCGAAGGCAGGCCCGCCGGGCGAGCCATGATAGTAGCCTTTGGTCCCGGTGGCCTGCGGCAGCTTGGGCTCGACGAGAGCGTAGGGGACGAGCCACTGGAAACATTTCCGATCGCCTTTCGCCATGGCATGGGCAATCCCGAGCGTGGGCGTATTCTGGACGACCGAGGCCGCGACGGCCCGGACGAATGGGAGTGGGGGTCGTTGGAGAACCCTGTGGACCTGGTCATCGTCTGCTATGCTGAAGACCCGGGAAGGTTGAAGACCGAGATTGCCACCGTCAAACGAAAGACGACCGGTGCAGGCATGAAGGTCGTCGCCGAACTGCCGCTCGCCGTAAATCGGGGTCCGACCGACACGAATACGAAATCGTCCGACGGGGCAAAGCGTGACGATAGGTCGGAACGTGGGCCAGCCTACGAGCATTTCGGTTTCGCGGACGGGATTTCGCAGCCGATTGTCCGGGGTACGACCCGCGCCAGCAGAGGCGCCGCGCCCATGCATCTGGTCGCGCCCGGCGAGTTCCTGTTCGGTTATCGTGACGAGCATGGGTTCTATCCAGCCTCGCCCTCGGTAAGCGCCTCACGCGATCGGACCGGAATCCTTTCGCAGGTGCGCCGCAGCCGGCTGATTCCGGGCCTGCCGCCACCGCCGCGCGATTTCGGCCGCAATGGTTCATTCCTCGTTATTCGCCAGTTCGAGCAGCATGTCGACGTCTTCAACGACTACTGCAAAAAGGCTGCAGCCTCGGTCGCGAGCCAACTCGGCAACCAAGCCATCACGCAAGATTGGATTGCCGCCAAGATGCTCGGCCGCTGGCAGAACGGTAGCTCGCTGGTGCGCAACCCCGATCATCCTGGACGCATCATCGACAACAACTTCGCCACTGGCGCCGAGGATCCGCAAGGCCATCGCTGCCCGCTTGGTGCCCACATACGCCGTTCCAACCCGCGCGATTCGCTGGGCGAGGACCGCGACACGCAGATCAATATCGGCAAGCGCCATCGTATCCTGCGGGTAGGCCGCACCTATGAGAAGCCGGACGGCAAGAATGGCAAGGTCGAAAAGGGACTGCTCTTCATGTGCCTTAACGCCGACATCGAGCGCCAGTACGAATTCATCCAGCAGACCTGGGTTTCATCGGCCACGTTCCAGGGCCTCGTCGCTGAAAAGGACCCGACGATTGGTTCGCGCGACGGCGATGGCAGGTTCACCATTCCGTCATGGGAAAAGGTCACGACGCTCCGTGACATGCCGCAATTCGTCACCACCAAGGGGGGTGGGTATTTCTTCATGCCCAGCCGCTCGGCGTTGCGCTATCTGATTTCGCGGCTCTGATTCGGCGTCAGTCGTCGTCTTGCGACTCGGCGATATGACGCAATGCGCCAGCGTCGGTGATGCGCAGGCCGCCGCGCTTGATGGCGATGAACGAGCGGGCGCGCCAGTCGTTGAGCGTCTTGTTGACGGACTCGCGCGTGGCGCCGAGGAATTCTCCGAGCTCCGATTGCGAGATCGGGATCCAGCCGGCGGCGTCGGCCATCACCTCGGCCAGGAAGACCAGGCGCTTGGCGAGCCTGGCCTCGATGCCAAAGAAGGCCTGGTCACCGAGCTCGCCGCTCACCCAGCGCAGCCTGGCGCACAGAAGTTCGATCATCGCGCGCGCCAGTGGCGGATTTTTTTCAATGCGATCAAAGAGTTGTGTCCTGCTGACCGACACCAGCTCGCAAGCGGTGAGGCAGATGGCGGTGGCGGTGCGGGGCCGCCCGTCAAGCGCGCCGATCTCTCCGACCAGGCTGCGCGACAGCTCGATATTGGCCACCAGCTTCTGACCGCCAGGCGAATAGATCGAGATTTCCACCGTGCCGGTCATCACCCCGTAAATGCGGTCGGCGGCATCTTCCTGGACGAACAGATGTTGGCCGGCAGTGCAGCGCTCGACCTTGCAGCCGCTGAACAGAATATCGAACAGCTTTGGATCGATGCGCGCCAGGCGCGGCAGATCGTTTCTGTCGTTCGCGCCACCAAAAGCCATGTTGAACTTCCCAATTGCCGCAACCAGCAAAGTTTACGGCAAGAGTGCACCGCATCAAAGCCCGGTGTTCATCCCTTTGCCATTACGCCTTCTAAAGGCGTGGAGCAGTGGTTGCGCCCAGTGCTGGCTTGCGCCAAGCGGAAAGCCGTCTGCACGCGCGGCGGGAGGAGCCGGGCGTGCAGACGGCAACTGATAAAAATGGTTAGGTGATCAAAATTTCCGCCGAGCGGATACGCAATACTCATCTCCGCCCGCTGCAATAGGTCGGCGCAAACGGCATCACCGTCTGTGATCGAGATCACATACGGCAGCGCTAAAATAATGCGATTGTCATACGTCGCGCGAGCGACTGCGGGCGAAGAGACATGCCAACGTCACGCCCTGGTCATATTCGACGCGCGTTGATTTGTTTCCTTGCGTGACAGCCAGAATTCCGCCAGTCTAAAATGGGGCAATACAGTTCTTTACTTTGACAGAACCTTTGGGGGAGGGCGGCCATGCCGGTCAGCAGAGAACAGCGAATCCGTCAATATCTTGATCTCGTCACTGGCGGCGAGGGGACTGAAGCGGTCCTTGCAAACATGGGGACGATGGCCGGTGACGCCCTGGAATCCCTTGCGCCCACGGATGGCGGCAAGACGGAAGCGGCGTTTGAATCGGCGCGCGCCGGTGCGGAAAATCTGGCGCGAGGGGCTGAAGTCACGCCAGAGCAGCTTTCCGATCTGGAAGCCATTATCATCCCGGAGTTGCGGCCGGTCTACGACATCAAGGACGGAAGCTTCACTACATTGACCTTCGATGGTCGGCCCACGCCCGGCCATTCGTTGTGGACCAAGCTCACCAGTGACGTCGCGTTGAAGCAGCGGATCGAGTCGGCCCTACCGGCGATCGGGCGCATCGAACTGCTGTGGAACACCAACATCCCTTATGGCGGTACCGGTTTCGTTGTCGGCCGCAACCTGTTGATGACCAACCGCCATGTCGCGCAGATCTTTGCTGACGGTCTCGGCGACCGCAATGTGCAGTTCATCAACGGCCGTGCCGCCGGCATCGACTTCAAGCGCGATGCGGCAGCCGGACATGTCTTCAACATCCTCAAGGTCCGGATGATCCATCCCTATTGGGACATGGCGATCCTCGAGGTCGAGGGCCTGCCGGGCAGTATCACGCCACTGCCGCTCGCCGTCGCCGACGCGCGCGAATTGCGGCAGCAGGAGGTCGTCGCCATAGGCTATCCGGCATTCGACAATCGTAATCCGGACGATGTCCAGACCGACCTTTTGCGCAACCGCTTCCAGGTCAAGCGCCTGCAGCCGGGCATGCTGCAGGGCGGCTCCGAGACCGAGAGTTTCGGCAAGATCGTCAGTGCGGCGACACATGATTGCTCGACGCTGGGCGGCAACTCCGGCACGGCTCTACTCAATCTCGCCACCGGCGAGGTTGTCGGGCTGCATTTCGCCGGCCGCTATCTCGAGCGCAACTATGCCGTACCCACCGGCGTGCTGGCCAGGGACCAGCGGGTCGTCGACCTTGGCCTCAATTTCGTTGGAGCCACTGGCGGCACCAACGATTGGGGCGCCTGGTGGAACAAGGCCGACAGCGCGTCGCCGGCCGAAGGCGTGAACCTGGTCGAAGTCGGCGGCGTCAAGAAAATTCCGGGCGTCATCACCCAGGCACCGCCACCCACCGGCGGAGGCGTCGTCGTTTCGCCCGGCGGCAGCGTCACCTTCGAAGTGCCGTTGCGCATCACCGTTTCGCTCGGCGCCGTTCCTGGCCACGAGGCAACAGCTGAAGCGGTGGAGCTCGAGGCCGCCAAACCTTCAGCACCCGGCAACGCGTTCGTTCCCAAAACCACCGCCGACTATGACGGCTTTGAGGGCTATGACGAGAAGTTCCTGTCCGGCGGCACCAAGCTGGCGCCAGTGGTCGTGCCGATGCCGGACGCGAAAGACCAGTCCGTGCTGGCGCCGCTCAAGGCCGGCGGCACGCAGCTCGACTACCAGAATTTTTCGCTGAAGATGCACGCCAAGCGACGGCTGGCGCTGTTCACGGCCTCCAACGTCACCGAAGAGAGCCAGCTGCGCGAGCCGGAAAAGGGTCGTAACTATTCGCGCGCCAGCCTGTTCAACGAGCGCTGGTTCCCGGACCTGCGGCTCGACGACAAGTACCAGATTCCCGATATCTTCTACACCCAGGACCAGGGCGCCTTCGACAAGGGCCATATCGTCCGGCGCGATGACGTTGCATGGGGCAAAACCTTCGAGCTCCTGCTCAAGGGCAATGTCTGCTCCTTCCATGTCACCAACTGCTCGCCCCAGGTGGAAGGCTACAACCGCTCGGGGAGCGGTGAGAAGAACTGGGGCGATCTCGAAAACCACGTGCTGTCGGAGGCGGCAAGCGAACGGCTTTGTGTCTTCGCTGGCCCGGTCCTCGCCGATGACGACAGAACCTTTGCCGGCAAAGGCCCCAAGGGAACAAGTCTTCGCGCGCCGGTGCCGCGCCGTTTCTGGAAGGTGGTCGTGGCGCGCGTCGCTGACGGCCTTGCCAGCTATGGCTTCGTCCTCGAACAGGACCTCACTGACACGGAACTGGAGTTCACGGTCTCCGAAGAATTCATCGGCGCCATGTACCCGCTGACCGAAATCTCCGAAATGACCGGCGTCAGCTTCGACCAATCGCTGATCGACGCCGACCAGTACGACACCGTTCGCGGCACCGAGATCGCCATGCGGGCCGGGTCGCGGAAACGAAAGAAGAAGAGCTAGGGGGCGTCCAATGACCGAATGGACGCAGACCGAGCTGACCAGCCTCAACCGGATACTCGCCAATCTCTATCCGATGATCGGCGACGGCGTGCGTGTCGCCAAGGGCGTCGGGCTGTCGACGGCACAGATCGCCTTTGACAACAAGGCGATCAACAACTGGTTTGCGATCACTCAACGTGCAAAACAGGAGACCAGGACAGACGATCTCATCGCCTTTGCGCTCGATGAGAATCCTGGCGACCAGGCATTGCTGCAGGCCAAGCAGCACGCTCCGCCGCCGCCGGTCGAAGGGCCTGCCACCGCCAATTGGAGTGGCGCGACGGCGCCGGCCCAGCTCGAAAAAATCCTCAGCGACAAAAGCACGTTGGTGCCGATCAGCTATCTCGAGCTCGGCCTCATCAGGGCCAAAGCGGTGGTGCGCATCAAGCGCGCCGACGGCAGTTCCGGCACCGGGTTCATGACCCCCGGCGGCATCCTGATCACCAACAACCACGTGCTGCCCGACGACGCTTCGCTGGTGGGCACGGTGGTCCAGTTCAACTATCAGCGCACTGTCGCCGGGCTCGACGCGCCACTCGAGGAATTTGGCATCGACACCGCCGTGCCCCTTCGCACCTCCAAGGACAATGACTGGTCGGCGGTCCACATCAAGGGCGACGCCTCCAAATGGGGCGAGCTGGAGATGAAGCCCACGGCCGTGAAGGTCGGCGACCACGTCAACATCATCCAGCATCCCGGCGGCGCGCAGAAGCAGATTTCGTTCGTCGCCAATGTCGTGGCCTTCGTCGGCGGCGGCCGCGTCCAGTATCTGACCGACACGCTGCCGGGCTCGTCCGGTTCGCCCGTCTTCGACACTGACTGGAACCTGATTGCGCTGCATCACAGCGGCGGCTGGCTGACCGAGCCTAACGCGGCTACCAAAAGCACGTACTATCGCAACGAGGGCATCGCGATCGACAGCATCATTCAGGACCTCGCGGCCAAGCCTGTTTAGTGGTGCATGTAGACCGTCGACGCATCTCGGGCTTGTATCGAGACGCACATTGGTTTGCGACAATGACATGCCAGGGGAGTTTCAACGATCCGCGCTTATTTCGACCTCAGGCTTCAACTGGCTGATCTCTACCCATTGCCTCCCGATTGGTTGCAGGTAACCAAGCAGGCTGGGATCGTCGCTGGCGCGATCAACCTGCAGGGGGCCGCACTTGCCGTCTGGTTCAACATCCTCGACTATGCCTTGGCCAAGAAGCTGTCGCAGTCGTTGATGAACACGGTCGTTCAGCAAAATCCGCAGTGCGCGGCCATCTGCAAAGCCTATCTGGATGAACTCGCCACCGGCGAGAAGCCGACACCTGACCTGCCTGGCCTGACGACCGACGATCGCGTCAACACCGCGCTGGCGGGTTTCAACGCAGTCAACCAGCAGTCCAAGGACATCCAGGCCACGCTCGCCGCCGACAACGGCCTCACCAATGTCACCAGCCAGATCGACGTCCTCAAGACCTACAAGGATCTGCATGACCATCTGCAGAGCTTTCAATACGGTATCGGCAGCTTCCAGAACCTGCTGGTCGCCGCCCGTGACATGGGCGCTGACCTTGAGCAGGTCCGCGTCCTGCGCAATTTCCTCAAAATATTGAAGCTCTTCTGTGTCTCGATCGGCGAGTCGGTCATGGAACTGCCCGCGGGGCCGGCGCTTCACGATATCGAACAGGCATGGCTCGACGATCTGAAGGCGGCAGCGATCAAATTGCAGGCTGCAATCGACGACAAGTCTCCCGACGCTTACGACGCATTGTTCGATGTGCGCACCGTGCTACGCGTCGTGCCCTCGCGGCTCAACCAGCAGATTTTCGTTACCGCCAAGAACCTGCCCTTCGGACTTCTGGCCAGCGGTCTCGATACGATAGCCGGCAAACTTCCCGCCGAAGAGCCTTCGGTGCCTTTGATTAAGGCCGCGCATGACGCGATCATGGTGCTGTCGTCGACCATCTATGCGCGCGTCGTCGAGCACAAGCTCTGGCAGGACATCGACAACAAGCTGGCCAGTCTCACCGATATGATCGAACCGATAGAAGGTGGGGCGGCGGCGGACAAGTCGCTGCCTTTCCAGTTTTCGCCGCTGTGGCGAAATCTGGAGACGAAGGTCCAGGTTCTTGCCGATCTCGACCCTGCTGCAGCGTGGCGGGCGACGCTCGTCGACTACTCCACCGATGTCAACGACCAGCTGTCGCGCGAGACGGTCGACACCAACTTCATCCTTGCCTTCGAAGCCTATCGGGACGAGGCCCAGCAACGCTTCGTCCAGGTCGATCTGGCGCTGAAAACGGAATGCGCCTCGATCGTCCGCGTCAGCACACCTTTGCACAAGATCATTGAGGACCTGGGGCCATGAGCGATGAACCAGCGACAGGCGCCGAGACCGCAACCTCGGCCGATTTTGTCACGCTGAGCGACATCCGGATTGCACATCTCGAACTGATGCGGATCGCCAGCAGCAACCAAGCCGTCGATCCCCAGATGAGCCGCAGCGATCAGGCCGGCGCTGGGACGACGGACGCCAATGCCGACAACACGGTTCCCGATGCGCAAACCATCCGTGAATTCCTTGCCAAGGCGCGGCGCGCAGGCAGCACCATTGCGGGCGTATCCGACCGGCGCGCGGCGCAGCGCATCCTTGATTATTGGTCCGCCGAACTGGTCACACGTCCCGGCATAACCTCCGCCGATGTCAGCCCGGCGCGTCTCGCGCCCTTCGCAGGCGGCAGCAGCCTCGAAACCGCCGAGCCGGTCGGTGCCGTGGCCGAGGATGCCTCGACGTCAGGCGCCACCGACATTCTTTCCGGGTCCGACACCAAGGCTATTGTCGGCCCGATCGCCGCAACCAAAGACAATGCCCAGTCCGACGAGAAATATGCCTCCGACGACGAACTCAGTTCGGACGATCTGACCGAGCGCTTTCGCATCCGCGTGGCCGCCCAGGCCCGGCAGTGGAAGAACACCGGCTATCCTGGCTATCTCCTGCGCGGCGAGGCGCTGAAGGAGGCGGCAGAGCTGCCGCAAGGGCCGGACATTGCCGAGTTCGTCGAGGCGAGCGCCAAAGCGGAGACGGACAGCCAGGAGCTGCGCGATCGCAGCAAGAACCGGCTGATCATGATTTTTGCCATTCTGGCCGCGATCCTTGCCGCAACGACCTATTTCGCCATTGATGCACGGTCCCGTACTGAAGCACTCAACAACGAGCTTGCCGAAGCCCTTAAGGCCGCAACGCGCGCGCGCGAACAGGCCGTGGCAACCGCGGGCCAGATCGCGGCGCTCAACCAGGATCTTACCATCGCCGTTCAAAGGGAGAAAAACGCGCGCGCGCAGATCGAGGATGCGCTTAACGTCGCCTTGAAGAAGGCGGACGACACCGGCAAGGCGCTCGCCGACCAGCAAGTCACGCAGACCACCTTGCGATCGGCGATCGTGTTTTTGGCCGATCAGCTCAAAGGCAGCGGCATGTCCCTAGGCGAATTGACATCCGATTTGCGGCCGGCGGTGCTTCTCGAACTGGCCGACCGGGTCAAGAGCGGCGAGGTCAAGCCCAATGAGTTGCCGGAAGCGCTGCGGAGCGCACTTCAGCCCTTGCTCGGCAAGGACACAGACAAGCAGCCCAACAGTTCTACGGGCTACAAGGTCGATTTTATCCAGGCGACGATCAGCTTGCCCAGATTAACCGGCGATCTGGCAAGCGACGCCACGGCGACACCGCTGGACTACATCAACTACTCGCTGGTCATGGGCCGAAGCCACCGCATGGCCATCTATTCAGCGGTCAACCTGGACCGGTCGCAAAGGATGACCCTGCAGGTCACCGGCGGCGGATTGAGATATGATATCCGCCTGCCGGACGACGCACAGCCGGACCGCAGCTGGTACCATAGCCGAGACTGGCTGCCGGCGCGATTGGCAAACGCCAGCGACATCGCCTGGGGCCCTGAATTCGCCGGCGATCCGGCAACCGCGGCGCTCAAACTGGCGCAGTATGCCTATGTCCTGCCCAACACGATGCCGCAGCCACGTGACTTCTACATCACGATGTGGGCGCCGCTCGAAAACTGGGTGCGCTCGCAGCATAACCCGCTGGCCAACAAGGTGACCATCTTCAGCGGTCCCGTCTTCCGGCCCGCCGACCAGCCGGTCAACGGCGTGCCGGCCCCCTATGCCTATTGGAAGCTCGCCGTCTCTTCGGTATCCGCTGCTGAGAAGGGGGAGGTGAAGGAGCCCGACTTCGTCGTCGATGCGTTCCTCATTCCGCGCGACGCTATGGGCGCGTTTGACGCCGAGCAATACCGGCTCCCGGTTGCCGAGCTTGAAAAACGCACGAACCTCAATTTCGGCACACTCATCGAATGGACGGATTCGGCGAAGAATCCCGGCCCGAACGGGACCATGGCCGACGAGCTGGCAGGGCGCGTCAAGCTGCTCGACAGCGCAAATGATGCGCTGCTCGGTGAGCTGACCGCCGCCCTCGGCAATCCGGACCTCCCGGTGCCCGAACGGCGCAAGATCGTGGCGGCTCTTGTCAAGATGGCTGGTCTCCGGAGCATGACCGGGCTTACACCTGCGGGGCGTCTCAACGTGCTTGGGGCTTTGCTCGGGGTTCCGTCTGACTTGTGGAACCACCGGGACCCGGACTCGCTGCTTGTGTTCGCCGATGCACGCCGGGCGGTCGCCGACCTCGCCATGTCGGCAGCCGATGGTCAGTCTATCATCGGCGAGCAGGATCGCGATGCGCTCAACAAATTGAAGGAGCGGCTCGGCATCCAGCCCAGCGCGCAAACGGTTTATGTCCAGTTCGCCGGCATGACGCGCGAGGACGCCCAGGCGCTTTCCGCCAAAATGCGCGCTTTGGGCTGGGGCATCCCGAAGGCCGGTGAAGAACGGGTCAGCGCCGCCGCCGGCAAGAACGAGGTGCGCTATAATCCGGACGTCGAAGCCGACCGCCGCGCCGCCGAACTGCTGGCCGCCGACCTCACCGCCGCCGGCCAGACGGTGAATGCCCGGGCCGTGCCCATTATCGGCGCCAACACTTTGGAGATCTGGATCAGTATATAGCTGCGCGCTGGGCCGCCGGAAAAAGGCCATTCGTCAAAAAGCCGTGATGCACCGCTTCAAAACAGCGGCGACAATACGAGCTGGTTTCATACTGGGGGTTTTCCATGCGCACGCGTCACGCCGTCATCCTTGCACTTTTCGTGCTTTCCATTCCTGCCGTCTCCATGCCGCTTGAGAAGGCACGCGCACTGGAGCCTGAGAAATACACGGTCTATTGCGCCAACGACCGCATCGAGGTCTCGTTCTGGGATCTCGAGCAGATGAAGGTGCGCAACGGCTCCGATGTCTGCCAGTTCCAGAGCTACACGAGCTATTCAAGCGCCCTGAACTTCGCCCAGAAGAATTTTGGGGGTGAGGGGGCGAGCTGTAGCTGCTAGCTGTGCTGGAGTGCGAAGTTCAGGGGAAAAAATGGTGGGCGATGCAGGGATTGAACCTGCGACCCCACCCGTGTGAAGGGTGTGCTCTCCCGCTGAGCTAATCGCCCGCTCGTTGCCCGAAGGCCAAGCGAGCCGCGATATAAGGGAGGCAGGCCGTTGAAGTCAAGGCGATGCGCCTGCCTTCTGTGCCTGAAATAGGCGAGGGCAGGCGCTCCTGCGCAATCGCCCGTTTCGTTCAGCCGGCCGCCGCCGCAATCAGCCGTTCCGCCAGGTCGAGCTTCAGCGCGTCGAAATGCGAAATGACTGCCGACGGCTCGAATTCACGCACGTGGCGGTCCGTATAGCCGAAATCGACGGCGACCACCGGAATGCCGGCGGCCTTGGCCGTGTCGATGTCGGTCTGCGAATCGCCGACCATCAGTGCGCGGTGCGGGTCGCCGCCGGCCAGCTTGATGGTTTCGGTCAGATGGCGGGGGTCGGGCTTGCGGAAGGCGAACGTGTCCTGGCCGGAGATCGCGGCGAAATGCTTTGTCAGGCCGAGCGCCTCGATCAGCGCTTTCGAATTGGCCTCATATTTGTTGGTGCAGATGGCAAGCAGATAGCCGGCCTTCTCGAAGCGGGCGAGCGCCTCGATCACGCCGGGGTAGGGGCGCGACTTGCCGGGAATGTTGAGCGTGTAGTGGTCGAGAAACAGTTTTAGCAGCCGGTCGTGCTCCTCGACGCCAAGCGATTTCTGCTGCGCGGTGTGCGCGCGTTCGATCATCACCCGCCCGCCCTGGCCGACAAAGCGCCGGAAGCCGGCCTCGTCGACAGCGGTGAGTTCGCTGGCGGCAAGGCTGTGGTTGAGGCTGTCGAGCAGGTCCGGCGCCGTGTCGATCAGCGTCCCGTCGAGGTCGAACACGATGATCGATCTGGTCATGGCCTGTCCTGTGGCTGGTGCATTGCAGGCAGGCGATAGCGGCTGCGCTTCTTTCAGGCAAGCGGGTGCCCGAGCCAAAGTCTTTGACCCGGCGGACAAAAGTGCTACGAGCGCGCAACCAACCGAAATCCCCGGGGCACACATGGATGCGAGGCAGTTGAAAGTCGAGGCCGCGCGGGCAGCACTTGCCCATGTCAGCGACGGCATGCGGCTCGGCATCGGCACCGGCACCACGGCGGAAGAATTCGTGCGGCTGCTGGCCGAGAAGGTCGCGACGGGTATGACCATCATAGGCGTGCCGACGTCCGAGCGCACCGCCGCCCTCTGCCGCGAACTCGGCGTGCCGCTGTCGACGCTGGAGGAGACGCCCGAACTCGATCTCACCGTCGACGGCGCCGACGAGGTCGATCCGGCGCTGACGCTGATCAAAGGCGGTGGCGGCGCGCTGCTGCGCGAGAAGATCGTCGCGGCGGCCTCGGAGCGCATGATCGTCATCGCCGACCGGTCGAAGATGGTCGAGACGCTTGGCCAGTTTCCGTTGCCAATCGAAGTCAACCGATTTGGCCTGCGCGCCACCGAGATCGCAGTCGCGGCAGCGGCCAAAAGCCTCGGTCTTTCCGGCCCGGTTACATTGAGGATGACGGGGAGCCAGCCTTTTGTTACAGACGGCGGCCATTTTATCCTCGATGCATCTTTTGGCCGCATTCCGGATACAAGAGCGCTTTCGAATGCTCTCCATGCCATTCCCGGTGTGGTCGAGCATGGTCTTTTCATCGGGCTGGCGTCAGCGGCCATCATCGCCGGCGGCGACGGCATCCAAACCGTCCATGCCGCCCGAAAACCAGGGAGTTCTACCGATCATGATGTTGCATAACCGGGTTCGCCAATTCTCCGCCATCGTGGCGGCTTCGGCTGTCTTGGCGTTTTCCGCGCCGGCGTTTGCGCAGGATGTCACCGATTCGCATCTGAAGGCGGCGCGTGCCGCGGTCGCCGCCATCCACGCGACCGACCCGTTCGACAACATCCTGCCGCAGGCGGCTGCCGCGCTCGAGCAGCAGCTTATCCAGAAGAACCCCGACATGCAGGAGCTGATCGGCAAGACCATCAGCGAGAAGGCTCTGGCGCTGGCCGCGCGCCGTGCAGACCTGGAGAAGGAAGCGGCACTTGCCTATGCCAAGGTGTTCTCCGAAAAGGACCTCAACGACATCGCTGCCTTCTACAATTCCGAGGCCGGCAAGAAGCTGCTCGACAGCGGCCCAACGGTGACGCGCGATTTGGTCAAGGCAGCCGACATCTGGCAGAACGGCCTGGCCCGCGATCTCGCCCAGCAGGTCGGCGAAACGCTGGCCGCGGCCGCGAAGGCCGCTGCACCCGCGCCCGCTCCGGCACCAGATAACGCAACTGCCCCCGCCGATGGCGCTGCCCCTGCCGACGGCGATGCGCCGGCAGACGGCGACCAGCCGGAAGCACCCAAGAACTAACTCGTCTGATTTTACCAACGGCACCCTTGCCGCTGGACTAGAAAGCCCGGTGCAAACCGGGCTTTTCTTTTGGCCTCATGCAGCCTACCTGTCTCAAGCATTTCTGAGGCAAGGAGCGGCGGCATGGCCGGTTACGACTACGATCTTTTCGTCATCGGCGGCGGCTCCGGTGGAGTGAGAGCGGCGCGCGTGGCGGCGGCACTCGGCAAGCGCGTCGGCATCGCCGAGGAATACCGCTATGGCGGCACCTGCGTTATCAGAGGCTGCGTGCCGAAAAAACTCTATGTCTATGCCTCGCAATTTCCCGAGCATTTTGCCGATGCCGCCGGCTATGGCTGGACGGTGCCGGCGGCGAGCTTCGACTGGCCGACGCTGGTCGCCAACAAGGATCGCGAGATCGCCCGGCTGGAAGCTATTTACGAAAAGAACGTCAAAGGCGCCGGCGGCGAGACGTTCCACTCGCGCGCCATGCTGGTCGACCCGCATGTCGTGCATCTCTTAGGCGACGATCGCACCGTCACCGCCGACCAGATCCTGATCGCCACCGGCGGACGGCCGGCGCCGCATCCCGCGCTCCCCGGCCATGAGCATTGCATCTTTTCCAACGAGGTCTTCGACCTCAAGCGGCTGCCGAAGGCGATCATGATCGAGGGCGGCGGCTATATCGCCGTCGAATTCGCCAACATCTTCCATGGCTTGGGCGTCGACACCACGCTGGTCTATCGCGGCAAGGAAATACTGTCGCGCTTCGACATGGACCTACGGCACATGCTGCACGAAACGATGGAAAAGAAGGGGATCAAGATCCTTTGCCATGCCGTGTCGGAATGGGTCCGCAAGCGGCCGGACGGCAGGCTGGACGCGCTGGTCACCGGCGGCAAGGTGCTGACGGTCGACCAGGTCATGCTCGCCATCGGCCGCATCCCCAACACCGAGAATATGGGCCTGGAAGGCGCCGGTATCGAGCTCGGCAAGACCGGCGCCATCGTTGTCGACCAGTATTCCCGCACCAACATCGACAACATCTGGGCGATCGGCGACGTCACCAACCGCGTGCAGTTGACGCCGGTGGCGATCCACGAAGCGATGTGCTTCATCGAGACCGCCTTCAAGGGAAATCCGACCGCGCCCGACCACGACACCATCCCGACCGCCGTCTTCTCACAGCCGGAGATCGGCACCGTCGGCCTGTCCGAAGACGATGCCATCAAGCGCTATTCCGATATCGAGATCTACTGTGCCACCTTCCGGCCGATGCGGCACACGCTGTCCGGCCGCGACGAAAAGATGCTGACCAAGCTGGTGGTCGACGGCGCCACGCGAAAAGTGCTCGGCGCGCACATCCTCGGACCTGACGCCGGCGAGATGGCGCAGCTTCTCGGCATTCCGCTGAAGGCCGGCGTCACCAAGGACGATTTCGACCGCACCATGGCCGTCCACCCGACGGCGGCGGAAGAACTGGTCACCATGTACAAGCCGACCTACCGCGTGAAGGACGGCGTGCGGGTCGATTGATTGAAAGCGCTGAGGGTGTGTTGAGATTCAGGTCAGGCCGAGCCGAGAATGGTGGCTTTCGAGAACCGGAGCGGAGCGTACTGAAGTACGTGAGCACCGGAAGCGCAGAAAACCGCCATTCGCAGGCCGGCATCACCTGAATACCAGCACACCCTACAGCAGCGTGCCGCGCAGGATGACCAGCGCCACCGAGAAATAGATCACCAGGCCGGTGACATCGACCAGCGTGGCGACGAACGGTGCTGAGGCACTCGCCGGATCGAAGCCGATCCGTTTCAGCGCGAAGGGCAGCATCGATCCCGACAGCGAGCCGAAGGTGACGATGCCGACGAGCGCTGCCCCCACCGTCGTGGCGATCAGCGGCCAGTGCGGCCCATAGTCGTAGAAGCCCATATATTGCCAGAGCGCGATGCGGCAGATGCCGACCACGCCAAGCATGGCGCCGAGCACAAGGCCGGTGGGCAATTCGCGCAACGCCACCCGCCACCAGTCGCGAAGGCCGATCTCGCGCAGCGCCAGCGCGCGAATGACGAGCGAGGTCGCCTGCGAGCCGGAATTGCCGCCCGAGCTCATGATCAGCGGGATGAACAGGGTGAGCACGATCGCCTTTTCCAGTTCACCCTCATAGCTTTGCATGGCGTTGGCCGTCAGCATCTCGCTGATGAACAGCGCGCACAGCCAGCCGCCCCGCTTCTTGATCATGGCGAGAAAACTCATCTTCATATAGGGCTCGTCCAGCGCCTCCATGCCGCCGAAACGGTGCACGTCCTCGGTCGTCTCCTCGATCATGGTGTCGATGATGTCGTCGATGGTGACGATGCCGAGGATCTTGCCGTGGTCGACGACGGGAACCGCGAGCAGATCGTATTTGGAGATCGTCTGCGCCAGGGTCTCGCGATCGGTGAGCGGCGTCACCGTCACCGGCGCGCGGTCCGGCGCCACCGACAGGATCGGATCGTCCGGCTCGCCGGTAATCAGCCGGCGCAGGCCGGTCGCGCGCACCAGCACATGCGTCTCGGGATCGACGATGTAGATGGCGTAGACGGTCTCGCGCGTCCGCTCGACTTTGCGGATGTAGTCCAGCGTGCGGCCGACGGTCCAGTCCGAAGGCACGCTGACGAACTCGGTCGTCATGATCGAGGCGGCACTGCCTTCAGGATAGCCGAGAATGGAAAGCAGCGTTGCCCGCAGCGGCGGCGCCAGACCGCCGAGCAGCTCGGAACGCGCCGGCTCGTCCAGCTCGCGCAAGATATCGGCGGCGCGGTCGACCGACATGGCGGTCAGCAGCTTGCACGCCTTGGCGCGCGGCAGCGCCTCGGCCAGTTCGGACGCGCCGTCGAGTTCGGGCTGGTCGAAGATCTCGACCAGCCGCTCGAACGGCACTTCGCAAAGCAGTTCTATCGCGGTTTCGCGAGGCTCCCGGTTCAGGGCCTCGACGACATCGGCGACGTGATCATTGGCAAGGATACGGGCGATTGCGACGGCATCGTCGCCCGCTACGACGGGGGAAACTTCGTTCATGGCTCACTCCTTGCCGTCCGGCAGGACGTGAACCGTTCAGGTCACGTCTAGGCGGACGGCGGTTGCGTTCGACTACTGTCGCCAGGCATGGCGCGGTGACCTTTCTGCTCGCGGGTTAGCGCATGACCCCGAAAATCGGTTTCGATTTTCGGAAAGGATCATGCGCAATTCAAAATTCTACAGCGTCCTTTGCGCGTCGGAAGTGACGCGCGGCGCTGTAGGTTGGAATTCTGCGAGCGGGCGCAACATAGGAGCGCATTTTGGCGAGTCAATCGCAGAGTGCGCGGAAAATGCGCGCGGGGAGGTCGGATCGCGAGACTGTGATCGACCGCCGCCGTTGCCGCACTGTTGCGGCTCGGCATGAGTTTGGTGTGATTGCTATTTTTGCTTCAGCCGGCGCGAAAAACGCATCCATTTGTCTTCGACCGGCCGCGGCTGCGTAAGGATCGTGGTGAGCTCGCGCGGCAGGTTCGGAACAAGCGGCTTCTTGGTGGCGACACCGTCGGCGATCGCGACCACGCTGTGGTAGAATTCGGCTCCCGAGAGCGAGCGCGGCGCCACCGCCTCATGCATGACGCTGATCACCGTGACATCGGGACAATTGTCCTTGATCGCTTGATGGAAAGCGATCTTACCTTCCGGATCGAGCGCGCCGGTCGCCTCGTCGAGGAACAGCAGCCCCGGCTGCTGCAGCACGATGCGGGCGACCACCAGCTTCTGTTTTTGCCCGCCAGACAAAACCTGATCCCAGACCTTTCCCTCGCGGCTTTCATCGGCCATGTGTTCGATGAAATCGCCAAGGCCGGCCTTGTGCAGCGCCGACGCCACCTGGGTATCGCCATAGTCCTGCTCCGAGCCGGGCAGGCACACCAACTGCTTCAGCGACACCTGCTGCAGCTTGACCTCCTGGGCGGCATAGAAGCTCCTGATCCCCTCGGGAAAGACGATGGTGCCGCGGCCATAGGGCCACAGGCCGTTGATCGCCTTGATCAGCGAAGTCTTGCCGGAGCCGGACTCGCCTTTGAGGAATGTCCACTCGCCGCGCCGGAAACGCAGATTGGCCGCGCTCAGGAACGGCGTCGCGTCCTCGCCCTGATGCGCCAGTTCGAGCTTCTGGATGGTCAGGCCGAAGACCGGGTTCTGGCTGGCGTAGTGGAAGTCGGACTGGCCGGTCTGGCTGTAGAATTCCTGCGGCTGCTGGACGTTCTCGATCGCCTGCGCCAATTCGATGACGCGCTGGCTGTTGGCTCGCAACGTGGCGAGACTCGGCATAACATGGATGAACCACGAACACTTGCTGATCAACGCGTTGACTTGCTCGGAACCGGTTATGTAACCCTTGAGGTCGACGCCGTTGTGGATGAATGGCACCAGACCAGGTCCATAGGCGACAACTTTAGCACCGACAAAATTATAGACCGATTCGAATCCCGCATAGATGGTGTTGACGACATTGAACTTCGACCAGGTGCTATCGATGTCGAGATAGAGCCGGCCATGTATCGTCTTCTGCACGTCCTCGCCCTGCGACGCCGCCACATGGAAGCTGCGGCGCAATAATGTGATCAGTTCACTGCGATAGCTGCCTTCGGCCTTCTGCATCCTGATGTTGAGCCACTCCAGCATACCGCCGAGTTTGATCGCGATCCAAGTGTTGAACGGCACGTAAATGGCGACTGCCACGAGGGCAAGGGCGGCGCTGCCATAGCCTCCCAGGAACTCGAGACCCGTCACCTCCACCGAGTTTTTCAGCAATGCGCCGCCAACAAAGTAGAACGAGGTGAAGACACCGAATACGCCCATGGCAAGCCCGATTGCGCCGCCTGTCATATCCTTGATCGATTCCTGCACGCGCTGGTCAATGTTGTCGGGCGCTGCCGTGCCGGACGAGCCGTGCTGAGCGTGGTAGTGTGAATGGTTGGGGTCGAGCAGCGCCTCGTTGAAGCTGCTGTTTAGCCAGGCGCGCCATTTGCGATGCAATGTCGCCGATACAAACTTGCAGATGCCTGTGATGCCCATATCCTTGAGCACGACCAACAGCACAAGCAAGCCGGCATTGGTCAGCACTGATTCAAGCGGTGTGGTATTCGCGGCATCGTGGAAAAAAGCGATTGAGGCTGCCAGTTCGCCCGCCGCCACGGTAAACCAGACGTCGGCCTGGCTGGAGAGCGCTGTAAACAAGGCTATCACCAGCGTCAGGGTCCAGGCTTCCTTCCACCGGTCCGAGAACCAGTAGGCCCGCATCAGTCCCCAGAAGGTCCGCATCGACGATACTGGCGTCAGGGGCGACGGGCCAGCGGCGGCGTCGCGGTTCCAAAGTGCCGATATTGAACGTCGCGGTCTGTCGACCCGAATCACAATCCCGCCCAAACCTTTTTTAGTTTTGTTACGGATAGTAACACCAATTGATCATTTTCTATTAATTTTATCGCGGCGAATGTGAGGCAGCCCACCTGCCGTTGCCATGAGGCAACAGGTGGTGCGTGGAGATCGCCGTCTCCAGGCCAAATATCCCGTTTTGTTTCAATGTTTTGTGAGAATGTTGAGATGTGCGAAAAGCTTCCCTTGGGGAAGCCGGAGTCACGGTTTCGTGAACCGATCGACCTTGCCGATCAGCCGGTTTTCCTACTGAGGGCTGACGGGAACACCGGAAAATCTGCCGTCCGTGATCACTTCGGGTTTGCCTGAACCATCCTTTCCCGAAGCAGAGAAGTGCACGGAAATGGTCTTGGCGGCGGCGTCATAGCTGTCGATCAACACTTCGCCGCTAATGAAGCGGACATGCTCGACCAGGCGCGCTTTTTAGCTGCCGCTCAACAGGATTTGACAATTCATACGCCGCCGGTTGAACCTTGCACGACACTGCCGGCACCCATGCATATCCGGTCCTCCAACAAGGAAGCTCCCCAATGCTTGCACGTGCAGCCGCCCCTGCAGTCCTGTCGCTCTTTGCCTTTCTGCCTCTGGCGCATGCTGGCAATCAGACTATTCCCGCGAGCGCCGAGGGCCAAATCGAGTTCAACGCTCCCTCCGGCAATATCGGCTGCATCTACACACCAAAGGGCGGTACCAGCACTTACGAGCCGCAGGATGGCGGCCCTGAGCTGAGCTGTTCGCGCGTCGAGCCCAGCTACGTTACTGTAATCCTCGGGCCGACCGGGCCGGCGACATTAATCAAGAATCCAGGCGAGCAGGGCTGCTGCAGCGATGTCGCCAAACTGGCCTACGGCAACAGCTGGAGCAAAGGGCCGTTTACCTGCCAGTCGTCAACCAAGGGACTGACCTGCACGGGCAGCAATGGCCATGGCTTCTTCGTCAGCAAGGCCAAGGTGACGATTAAGTAATCAACCAGTCTTTTCCAGCTCGCCCTTGGCCTTGGCGGCGGCGACCTGGCGGATGGCGTCGGCCAGCGTGTCGGCGTCCTGCGCGCCCATGACGGCATATTTGCCTTCGAGCAGGAAGCACGGCACGCCGGTGATCCCCATCCGCGATGCCGTAGCGATTTCTGTCCGCACCGCTTCGACGTCGGCGTCGGTCGGCAACAGCGTCTCGACCACGGCGGCGTCCATGCCGGCTTCGCGGGCGGCTTCGATCAGCACCGCGTGATCGCCGATATTGGCGCCTTCCTCGAAATACAATTGGAACAGCCGGCGCACCAAGCGGTTCTGCACGGCTTCGCCGGCTGCCCCGGCCCAGCGGATGAGGCGATGCGCGTCCAGCGTGTTGGCGGCGACCTTGATCGCATTGAAGGCGAAATCGATGCCTTCGGCTTCACCGAGCGGCTCGATACGGGCATGCATCTGGCGGATACGCTCCTCGCTGCCGAACTTGGCCATCATGTATTCACGCCGGTCTTTGCCCCCGGGTGGAATGGTCGGATCAAGCTGGAATGGCCGCCAGCGCACATGCACCTCGACGTCGCCGGCAGCGGCGATCGCCTTGTCGAGCCGCTTCTGACCGATGAAGCACCAGGGGCAAACGGCGTCTGAAACCACATCAACGGTGATGGAATTGTCTTCGCTCATCTCGATCTCCTGCCGCGAACACTTCTTTGAGCATGATCTCTAGACAAAACGGTTTTCCGTTTGTCCGAGAAAACCGGCAACCACTTTTCGGGATCATGCTTAGTTCGCTTTGCGCCACCAGGTCGGCCATTGATAACCGAATATGGGCGTCTTTTTCGGATGGTCCAGATAATTCCAGTAAGCGAGCCATTGCTGCGCGTTGTACTGCATCGGCACCATGTAGTTGCCGGAGATGAGCAATCGGTCGAGGACGCGCACCGCGGCGACGTAATCCTCCTTGGTCCGCGCTCTCAGCATTGCATCGATCGCAGCGTCCACCGCCGGATCGGCGACGCCGGCCAGGTTGAAGGAGCCTTCCCTCTTGGCTTCTGAAGAACCCCAGCGAAAACTCTGCTCGATGCCGGGCGACAGCGAATTGCTGAAACCGCTCGACCCGATCAGCACCTCGAAATCGAAACGCTGCTTGCGTGACTGAATCTGGTCGGCTTCGAGGCTGCGGATGCTCACCGTGATGCCGATTTTCTCCAGCGTGCGCTGGTAGATCGCGGCAAAGCGCTCCTCCTCCTGCGAAGCGGTCAGGATCTCGAAACCGAAGGGGCTTCCCTTGGGGTCCAGCAGGACGCCGTCCTTGACGGCATAGCCCTGGCTCTTCAGCAGGTCGAAAGCCACCTTCAGCACCTTGCGGTCTTGGCCCGTGCCGTCATTCACCGGCGGTCGCCAGGTGCCGTCCATAACGTCGGCCGGCACGCGTCCGGGGTAGGGCGCCAGCAGCGCTTTCTCCCTGTCGTCGGCGGGATGGCCGAGCGCGGACAGTTCGGAATTCTGCCAATAACTCATGGTGCGTGTGTATTTGCCGCCGAACAGGTTCTTGTTCGCCCATTCGAAGTCGTAGAGCATGGCGAGAGCGCGCCGCACCACCGGATTGGAGAACTTCTCCAGCCTCGTGTTGAACAGGAACCCGGTCACCACAGGTGGGATTCCGGTGTCGAAGGTTTCTGCGATCACTTCGCCCCGGTGGTAGGCGGGAAAATCGATGTCGCGCTCGCGCTTGACCGGATCGCCCTCATCGTAAATAGCGCAGATGCCTTTCTTGAACGCTTCCGTTTTGGCATTGGCGTTGAGGAAATATTCGATGGTGATCTGGTCGTAATTGTCAAAGCCGCGCTTGGAAGGGATGTCCTTGCCCCAGTAATTCGGGTTGCGCTTGAACACGATGCGCTGTCCCGGCTGCACTTTGTCGACGATGTAGGGACCACTGCCGATCACCGGCTTCAGCGTCGTCTTGTCGAAGGTCTCCTTGTCGAAGGCATGCTTCGGGATGATCGGCGTCAGCGCGATGATCAGAGGCGTCTCGCGATTGGCCTTGTCGTTGAAGGTAAAGCGCACGCTGTGATCGCCGGTCTTTTCGAGCTTGGCGATCAGGCTCATGCGATCCCTGTAGGGCGGGCGGCCCTTGTCGGTGAAGACATCGTAGGTAAACAGCACATCCTCCGGCGTCACCGGCTCGCCATCGGACCACTTTGCATTTGGGTTGAGATGGAATTCGATCGACTTGCGCTCGGGATCCATGTCTGCGCTGTCGGCAAGCAGGCCATAGAGGCTGAAGGCCTCGTCGTAGTTGCGCGTCATCAGCGGCTCGAAGACGAGGTTGCCGTAGTTGAGATCCATCATGCCGCGCGCCGTGGTGCGCAGGCTCTTCAGAATGAACGGGTTCAGATTGTCGAAACTGCCGACGACGCAATAGGTGATGTTGCCGCCCTTTGGCGCGTCGGGATTGACGTAGTCGAAATGGGTGTAGTCGGCCGGCAGTGCCGGATCGCCCTGCATGGCGATGGCATGTTTCGGCTCCGACATCGCGGGCTGAAGCGAAAAGGCGAGAAACGAGATCGCGGCGATCAGCCAAACAAGAACGCGGCCCATGACCGTCTCCTTACTGGGCGGCTTGATGATTCGGAGTGCACCCTAGCATGGCGACGCCGCGCCCCGGCCAGATACGTCGGCCCAAATCGCACGACCCAAATTGCACGGCCAAGAATCGCAGGCACCGGGCTGGATTCGGCTGCGCATGCGGTGTAACACGCGCTCCGAAGTCATCCTGTTGCCTCATTTCGGCAACAGGTAGCTGGACCACACGGCGCGAAGAAGCCGGTCCCGGGATCAATTGAGAGGAAGTGCACGACATGACGAGCCTGAACAGCAACGCATACCGCCTTTCGGTCATGGCCGCGGGCGTGGTCGGCTTTCTGGGCGCCGGACTTCCCACCGCTTCGGCACAGCAGCAACAGATTCCGCAGGGCTGGTTCAAGGCCTGCACCAAGCAGGAAGATGTCGACATCTGCAATGTCCAGAACATCGTCACCGCCGGCAACGGCCAGCTCGTCACCGGCGTCAGCCTGATCGAGCTGAAGGGCAAAGTGAACCGCAAGGTTTTCCAGGTCACGGTCCCCACCGGACGTCTGGTGCCTCCCGGCATCGGCCTGCAGATCGATGCCGGCAAGGCGCAGAAGCTCGACTATGTCATCTGCTTTCCCGACCGGTGCGTGGCTGAAGTGCCGCTGACCGACGCGCTTGTTGCTTCCTTCAAGAAGGGCCAGGCGATCACGCTGACCTCGATCAATTTCCAGAACCAGGCAAACCCGATCAAGGTTGCCCTGACCGGCTTCAGCGGCGCCTATGACGGCCCGGCGCTGCAGCAGTCCGACATCGAGGACCGGCAGAAGAAGCTTCAGGACTTCGTTGCCAAGAACAACCAGGATTTTGCCAAGAAGCTCAAGGACGAGCAGGACAAGGCCAAGGCGGCCAACTGACATCTGGGCGGCGTCCACGCCGGTCACTCGGTAAGTAGTTCACCGTTTCCGTTAGACGGTGAACCGCTCCAGCCTGGAAATCCGCGTGATCGGCAGGCTCAGTATGCGACTGTCTGTCGGCGATTGCTGACGTTTACCCACCCACCCTAGGATTGCGGGACTGTCTCTGTCCCGCGCCACCTTCAGGACGAAAGTCCCGTCCGCGACATTGGCGGCTTCGATGGGCAAGATTTGCCCGTTCAGATAAAAAAGCAGCTCAATGCGCGGCGTCAATATGTGCGCCAGCGTCTGGACCTGCACCAGATGTTCGCCCGCAGGCAATTCCAGTTCGACCGACGCGACATTGCTAGACCATCGAAAGGCCACGTCGCCAAAGACTTCTGCCGCGTGGATCCCGGCAGCGCGTCCTGCATAGGCTTCGTCGGGCGTCCAGAGCGAGCCATCCTCAGCAACCTCTTGAACTTCAGGTGAGGTGCGCAGCCGTCTCTCATGAACCAGTGCGGCTATCGTTTGCCGAAACACTTTGTCGAGTTGCGAGTCCGAACCGAATGCCCGTGCCAGCATCAGCGTGACGTGCCGCCACAGAAGCGTCGCGCGCGCGCTGCCAGTGGCCAGACGATCCCCCAGGAAGGCCGCTCCCCAATGATGCCGCAGCACCTGCATCATGCCTCCACCGCGCAACCGTGGACGCAATTTTCGTCTCTTCTGGTGCCAGGCGATTTGGAGAATATGCCGCGTCAAATCTTTCCGGCGTTCGCCTCGACAGCTCCATTCGAATGGAACGTCGATTATCGGCTCTTGCCGCGGTCCGCCGCGCGCCAGCCACAGTGCTTCGCCGTCGACGAAGTCTTCCGTGAACTCACGCAGTTCCGGCCACTGCCCGATGTAGTAATGCACGAGTTCGATTTCTGGCACGTAGCCGATGGAAAAGCCCAACTTGTAGTAGCGAGCAGCCAACAGCCATTCCGAAAAATGCCCGCAGTCAACGTCAAATCCCGCCGCTTCTTCGTAGGCCTTTCGGCGTGTCGCAAAGCACTGGTCGAGGATCTTGCGCCATGAACTCTCCGTCATGCCGTGCTGGATATCGGCCTCGTACATCCGCGCTTCCGAACGCGCCAGTTTGTTGGGTGCGCTGGCATGAGTTCGACACGAGAATCCCGCCCATTCGGGGTGCTTTGAGAAGACATCGAGGCATTGCTCGAGGACGGTGGGCGTCGGCCAGACGTGACTTTCGGTGAAGAACAGCAGGTCCGCCCGGGCATGCCGCGCTGCTTCTGCAACTTGGGCGATATCATGTTTGGCTGACGTCTGGATGAGGCGGTCCTGCGGAGCAAGCAGATGGCGAATCTCATCCATGTCCGCAGCATTGGCGTCATGGGAGGCAACGAGGATGAGTTCGAACGCCGACCCCTGCAGGGTCTGGTCCTGCCGCCATTTACGGATCGCGATGGTTGCCTGGTCGCGATGGAACTCAAGCGGCATCAGAACGGAAATCAGCACATTCGAATCGGGTGGATTCTGTTGCGAACTTTTCCGTGGCAAAGAGCGGTGCATGAGATGCTTTTGTTTTCTGGAGTCTACTCGCTCAAAAGGGCGCAACCCCTTTTGGACGCATCGGGGGCCTCCGCACCTTCACGCCCAAATCTCGAGTTTGCAACACCACCGTCGTCCGCGGCGAAGAGAACTTGTAGCAGACCAATTGCAGAACTGGGCGCTATTGAAACGGACCACGTGTTGTGTGACGTGTGGCAGCGCAAGTGTTGGGGAACCAAGTGATGGACGGTGGGCAGGAAGTCACAATCGATAGCCTTGTGAAAGAGATTTCGTCGCTCAAGCGGCGAATCCAGATTCTCGAGAGTGACTATTACCTGCGGCGGCGGCGCAGCTGGCGATATAAGTTTCAGCCGAAGGTTTTCGATTTTCATCAGTACCAGCCACGGAAATTGGATACCCCATCAAACTACAACGTTCCCACACCCAACACGGGCGCGCTTCGGATTGCCATTGTCACGCCGTCCTATCGGCATGCGCATTTTCTGCCAGCTACGATCGACAGCGTCCTCTCCCAAAACTATCCCAACCTCGAATACATCGTTCAGGATGGCGGCTCGCAAGACGGGACGCGCGAGATACTGGAGTCCTACGGACAACGGATTGCCTGGAACAGCGCCGCGGACGGCGGGCAGACAGACGCCATCAACAAGGGCTTTGCGGCGGTCTCCGGCGACATCATGGCCTATCTCAACAGCGACGACGTCCTGTTGCCCGGAACACTGCATTATGTGGCACGCGCCTTCGAGAAATATCCCAAGGTCGATTTCGTCTATGGCAATCGAATAGTGATCGACGAAAAGGGCAGGGAAACCGCTCGCGTGGTCCTGCCGCCGCACGACAGCGAGGTCATCAAATGGGCGGACTATATCCCCCAGGAGACCATGTTCTGGCGCCGCAGCGTTTGGGAAAAACTCGGCGGATTCGACACAAATTTTCACTATGCGATGGACTGGGATTTCATTCTGCGGGCGCAGGCGGCAGGTTTTCGCTTCAAGCGGCTTCCTCGCTTCCTGGCCTGCTTTCGCGTTTACTCCACTCAAAAGACGTTTGCCCTGCACGACGTCGGACAAGAAGAGCAGGACCGCCTGCGGCTACGCAGTCACGGCTCCTTGCCCAAGGGGAGGGATATCAATGCCGCGATAGCCGGCTATATGAGGAAACAGGTTCTCTTTCATCGCCTCTACAAATTGGGCATCATGCGAATATAGGTCGACAAGTAGCTGCGCTGTCGGATTTGCCGCGAACCTTCGGCAATGAAAGCCCGGCACGACAGACCCAGACCATGCTCGCAAATCAATCAGACGCCGCCATGATTTAGCTGCTGATCGCGGGGGCTTGAGGTCAATGTCTCGACTGGCGCTTTGGCTCGTAGCGCCCGTCCGGCCGCTTATCGAACATCTCACCGATCTGCGGATGCCGGACCGGCTCGCCCGACTGGTCCTCAAGCAGGTTCTGCTCGGAGACGTAAGCAATGTATTCGGTTTCTGAATTCTCGGCGAGCAGATGATAGAACGGCTGGTCCTTGCGCGGCCGCACATCGGCCGGGATCGCCTCGTACCATTCGTCGGTGTTGGCAAATTGCGGATCGACATCGAAAATGATGCCGCGAAATGGAAACAGCCGGTGGCGAACCACCTGTCCGATCGAGAATTTGGCTGTTTTCATCATACTCACCACGAAGCTCTGAAGCGCCCAGCGTCCCTTGGAATGCACGGCACGCGCTCTAAGGCTTTGAATTTACACACGCCGTCACCAAAAATCGAGCCCGACTTTAGGGCTGGTATCACGCTTTATCTGGCGCAGACGGTGTGTCAGTTCAATGCCGAAGCGCTTGACGCCCGAGGAAGCTACGGGCTAGCCCGGTCTAGAGCATGATGCTGAAAAGTGTGAAGCGGTTTCGGCCGACGCCCCGGTCAGCGTGCTGATCTGCTTGTCTGTGATCACGGTAACGGGGCTGCTCTACATGATCCGCACGGCATATTACCGCCGGATCTGTTTCCCTAGACCAGTAAGTGCCGCAAAGCCGCTGCCCGGCCTCAAGCCCTCACGCATGAAGAAGGCGCGCAATGGCGCGAAACTGCCAAGCACGTTGAGCCCGGCGCTGCGCGCCATCTGTGCCGGCAGCATGTCCGACAGCAGCGACATGTTGAGCAGGTTGACCGCGCCACTGCGCGCCAGAATGTCGGGCCGGCGTCTGAAATCATAGGCGGCGAGCGCCTTGGCCGCACCCGGGTCATCGCGATTTTCACCAGCGATTCCAATCAGATCGTCGATATCCCTGATGCCGAGATTGAGACCCTGGGCGCCGATCGGCGGAAACACATGCGCGGCCTCGCCGACCAGCGCCACACGGTTTTGCGCGAAGCGCCCCGGTGATGCCGCCGACAGCGGGTAGATCTGCCGGCCGGGCTCGACCGACACCCGGCCCAGCATCGACTGCATTTGCTGTTCGACACGCTCGGAAAGTGTCACGTCGTCGAGCGCGGCAAGGTCTTTTGCCGTTTCCGGTTTCACCACCCAGACAAGGCTGGAGTGGTTGCCGGGCAGCGGAACCTGGGTGAACGGCCCGGTTTCGGTGTGGAATTCTGTCGAGGTGTAGCCGTGTTCGCTGCGATGGCCGAAGTTCAGCACAAGTGCTGCCTGCGGATAGGATCGCACTGAGGCCGCTATGCCTGCCGCTTCACGCGCCGGCGACAGGCGCCCATCGGCGGCAACCGCAAGCGAAGCGGACACTTCGCGGCCATCCGCCAGAACGGCACGCGCCTCGTCGGCGTTCAGGCGCCAGCTCTCGACCATCACCTTCAGCCATTCGATATCGGGATGCGCGGCGACGGCCTTGGCCAGCGCCGGGTTGAGTGCGCTGTTGGGCAGGTTGAGCCCGAACTGCTCTTCGCCGATCTCCGTGGCGCGAAAAGTGACGACCGGGCTACGGATCAGCCGGCTGGTGGCGTCGACAATGCGCATGACCTTCAGCGGTGCAGCCTTCGGCGCGAGTTCAGCCAGCACGCCCAGCCGATCGAGAATCCTGAGGGCTGGGTTCATCAGCGCCGTGGTCCGGCCATCGGGGCCGCCGGCCTCGGGTCCGATAAGGGTCACGGGAAATCCCGCCCCGGCAAAACCGAGCGCCGCGATCAGCCCGGCAGGGCCGCTGCCGGCAACCAGTATCCGTGCTGTCTCGCGATGATCCAAATTGGACTTCCAGTTTGCGATGCAGGTCCATCCTGTCTATCCATGGATATAGGTCAGACCATGCGGCTTGATCAACGCGGCGATTAGGCTCATTCGATTGCCATGACCGGCCAGCAGGACGATTTCAGCCATCTCGACCGCGCCGGCCGCGCCATGGCAAGCCTGGCCCGCAATCCTCGCCTAATGGTCAACATTGCCATTGGCGGCAGCATTCTGCTCGCCTGGTTCATTCTCGGCGCCATGGCAATCCGCGGCGCTGAAAGCCGGCTTCCCGGCGCCGGCGCACCAGGCGATGTGGTGCTGCGCTATCTGCCGCAGCTGCCGCTGCCGGATTTTCTCGACCGCTTCTTCGGCCTGTGCCTGACACCCGCACCGCTCGACGCCGGTAGTGGCGCACAATTTCTGGCGCTGATCGCGATGTGGTTCCTTATGGCCGTGGCGACGATGCTGCCGTCTGCAGCGCCAATGATCCGAACCTATTGCGAAATCGCTGACACGGCCCGCATCAAGGGCGAGCCGGTGGCTCACCCGCCGATTCTGGTTTCGGGTTACCTCTGCACATGGCTTGTCGCCTCGGCTGGTTTCGCAACGCTGACGCTGGCCGTCCACGCATTTGCCTCGTCGGGGCGATTGCTCGATCCGGTGACCGGCTTTGCCGCGGCTGCCGCTTTGCTGGTGGCCGGCCTCTACCAGTTCAGCAGCCTCAAGCAGGCCTGCCTGACAAAATGCCGGAATCCCTTCGCTACCCTGTTTTCCAACTGGAGCGCCGAGCCCAGTCGCATTTTCCGGCTCGGGCTGGAGCAGGGCCTGTGGTGTCTCGGCTGTTGCTGGGCACTGATGCTGGTGATGTTTGCCGTCGGCACGATGAACGTGTTCTGGATGGCGCTGATCGGCCTGTTCACCCTCATCGAAAAACAGACCACCGGCAGGCTTCCTACCCGGGTGGCCGGTGCGATACTGCTTGTCTGGGCAGTCGCCCTGCTAGTAGTCTCGGCATGACGGGGGAGAATTCAATGGCAGAGCAAGGCTGGGCAATGAAAGGAGAGCTCGTACTCTCCTGCAATTGCACGGTTTTTTGCCCTTGCGTGCTATCGCTTGGCAGCCATCCGCCGACAGAGGGTTATTGCCAGACTTGGGCGGGTTTTCGCATCGATGCCGGCCATTTCGGCGAGGTCGACCTTTCTGGTCTCAATCTCGGACTGGTCATGGAAATCCCAGGCTATATGAGCCGTGGCAACTGGACCGCCGGCCTGTTCATCGACAAGCGCGCCTCGGTCTACGCGGTGAAGGCGTTGACCAGGATCTTCACCGGCAAGGCCGGTGGAACCACATCGTTGCTCTCCATCCTTGTCGGTAAGTTCCTTGGCGTCGAGCAGGTGCCGATCACCTACGAGACGCGTGACAAGACCCGCATTTTCCAGATACCGAAGATCATCGACGGGGCGGTGACACCGATTCCCGGCAAGGATCGCGAGAAGGATACCGTGATCAACAACTCGGAATACTGGATCGCGCCGGAGATCATCGTGGCCAGGTCCGACAAGAGCAAGATGCGGGCTTTCGGCCGCAACTGGAATTTCGCCGGCCGCTCGGCCGAAATCTGCAAGCTGGATTGGCGGGGCCCGTGAGCAAGAACACAAGGGCCAGGCAAATCGCCGAGAAGATCACCGATCGGATTCCGCGCCCGAAGAAGAAGGTCACCTGGCCGCAGGCGCGCGCATTCTCGGTGCATCTGTTGACCGCGTCGGGTTCATTCCTGGCCTTCCTGTCGCTGGTGGCGGCAAGCGAGGAACGCTGGACGGCAATGTTCTGGTGGCTGGGACTGGCTCTGTTCGTCGACGGCATCGACGGGCCGATCGCGCGCAAACTCGAGGTCAAGGAGATCCTGCCGACCTGGTCGGGCGAACTCCTCGACAACATCATCGACTATGTCACCTATGTGCTGATCCCGGCCTTCGCGCTCTACCAGCGCGGCTTCATGGGGGAGCGGCTGTCGTTCCTGTCGGCCGCCATCATCGTTGTCTCCAGCGCCATCTATTACGCCGACACCGGCATGAAGACGAAGGAGAACTTCTTCAAAGGGTTTCCGGTGGTCTGGAACATGGTGGTGTTCACGCTGTTCGTCATTGAGCCGGGTCAGTGGGTGTCCTTTGGCGTCGTCGTCGCGGCAGGCATCCTCACCTTCGTGCCGATCAACTTCATCCACCCCGTGCGGGTGGTGCGGCTGCGGCCAATCAATCTCGGCATGACGCTGCTCTGGTGCGCTTTCGGCGCGCTGGCGCTGGCGCAGGCGGCGCTTGCCGCCTTCTACGACCAGATCGGCGTTCTCGGCGAACAGGTCAGCATCTTCACCAAGGTCGGCATCACCGTCACCGGGCTTTACCTCGCCTGCATCGGCGGTATCATGCAGTTCTTCCCAAAGCTCGGCGCCAAGCCGCCGACTGACAGCAAGAAAGCCTGACTGCAGGAAAGTCCAGAAATGTCCAAAGCGATCCGTATCCACGCCCATGGCGGTCCGGAAGTCCTGACCTATGAGGATGCCGATCCGGGGCAACCCGGCGCGGGGCAGATCCTGGTCAGGCACACGGCGATCGGCCTCAATTTCATCGATGTCTATCATCGCACCGGCCTCTATCCGCCGCCCGGCGGTTTCCCGCTGATCCCGGGCGGCGAAGCGGCCGGCGTCGTGCTGGCGGTCGGCACGGGCGTCGACTGGCTGAAGCCGGGTGACCGCATCGCCTATGCCGTCAATGTCGGCGCCTATGCCGAACAGCGCGTCGTCGCCGCCGACCGCGTGGTCAAGGTGCCGGACGGCATCAGCGACGAGCAGGCCGCCGGTATGATGCTGAAAGGCATGACGGCGGAGTATCTGCTGCGCCGCACCTTCAAGGTGAAGCCAGGCGACACCATCCTGTTCCACGCCGCCGCCGGTGGCGTCGGGCTGATCCTGGGACAATGGGCGAAACATCTCGGCGCGACCGTCATCGGCACGGCCAGCTCAACCGACAAGATCGAACTCGCCAAGGCGCATGGCTTCGACCATGTCATCAACTACAGGGAGCAGGATTTCGTCGCCGGCGTCGCCGCCATCACCGGCGGCAAAAAATGCGACGTCGTCTACGATTCGGTCGGCAACGACACATTCCCGGCCTCGCTCGACTGCCTGAAGCCGCTCGGCATGTTCGTCTCCTTCGGTCAATCCTCGGGGCCGATCCCGCCATTCCCGATGTCGCTCCTGGCGCAGAAGGGCTCGCTGTTCGTCACAAGGCCGACGCTGTTCGTCTACAACGCAAAACGCGAAGATCTCGAAATCGCCGCTGCGGCCTTGTTCGACGTAGTGCTGAGCGGCGCGGTCGAGATCAAGATCAACCAGCGCTATGCGCTGAAGGACGCCGGCAAGGCGCAAGCCGATCTCGAAGGGCGCAAGACGACGGGCACGACGATACTGGTTCCCTGACTTGCCTTGCTTTTCAGCGCTTTGCCGTGGCGGCAAGCACAGTCTGCATGAAAAATCGGCCGGCTACTTTCTTGTGCGAAACAGAGCTATCTTTAGCCCTTGAGTTTCCGCTGAAATTCTTGAAGCTCTTTCAAGGTGGGTGCTGCTTTCGCACGAGAGCAGCCAGCGCATACCATGCTGGCGGGAACACAGAACATATCCGGAAACCGGATGGGAGGCACTGTGAGTGCAGATCATGATGGAGCGAACCTGCTTGAGGTTCGTGGCCTGACCAAGATATTCGGCACGTTGACGGCGTGCGATCATATCGACCTCAACATCGCCAAAGGCGAGATCCACGCCCTGCTCGGCGAAAACGGCGCCGGCAAGTCGACGCTGGTCAAGATGCTGTTCGGCTCGCTGGAGCCCAATTCCGGCGAGATTTTCTGGAACGGCGAGGCGGTGCGGATCACCAGTCCTGGGATGGCGAAGAAACTCGGCATCGGCATGGTGTTCCAGCACTTTTCGCTGTTCGAGGCGCTGACCGCGGCAGAGAACATCGCGCTGTCGCTGGATGACGGTTCGCCGATCAGCTCCATCGCCGCCAAGGCGAGGGCGCTCTCCTTCAGCTACGGCCTGCCGCTCGATCCGGACTCGCTGGTCGGCGATCTCTCGGTCGGCGAACGCCAGCGCATCGAGATCATCCGCTGCCTCTTGCAGACGCCGCAGCTCATCATCCTCGACGAGCCGACCTCGGTGCTGACGCCGCAGGAAGCCGACAAGCTGTTCGAGACGCTGGAGCGCCTGCGTTCGGAGGGCAAATCCATCCTCTACATTTCGCACCGGCTGGAAGAGGTCAAACGCATCTGCGACCGCGCCACCGTGCTGCGTCACGGCAAGGTCGTCGGCCATTGCAACCCGCGCGAGGAGACCGCTTCGTCGCTGGCCCGCATGATGGTCGGTAACGAGGTGAAAGCCGTGGTGCGCGCACCGGCCGAAGGCATCGAGACCGCCGCGCCGCTGCTTGAGATCCGCGCGCTCAGCCGCAAGCCGGCAACACCGTTCTCGATCCCGCTGAAGAACATCAACCTCAATGTGCGCGCCGGCGAAGTGATCGGCATTGCCGGTGTCGCCGGCAACGGTCAGGGCGAGTTCTTCGAATCCGTCTCCGGCGAGGTGCTGCAGCAGGACGCTGCGTCCGTGCGCATCCGCGGCAAGGATGTCGGCGCGCTCTCAATCACCGGCCGGCGGCTGATGGGTGCTGCCTTCGTGCCGGAAGAACGTCTCGGCCACGGTGCGGCGCCACGCATGAAGTTGTCGGAAAATCTGCTCCTGTCGCGCCACGCCACTGACGGCAAGGTTTTTGTCGGCACCGGCGGCGCAGTCAAAAGCGCTGCGGTCTATGCCGCCGCCCAACGCATCATCGTGGCGATGGATGTGCGCAAGAGCGCGCCCGATCCGGAAGCCGCAGCTCTTTCCGGCGGCAATCTGCAGAAATTCATCGTCGGTCGCGAACTCGACCGCAGCCCTGCCGTCATGGTCGTCAACCAGCCGACATGGGGCGTCGACGCCGGCGCTGCCGCCCATATCCGCCAAGCGCTGATCGAACTGGCGCGCAGCGGCTCCGCTGTCCTGGTCATCAGCCAGGACCTCGACGAACTGTTCGAAATCTCGGACGCGATCGCGGTCATGCACAATGGCGAATTGTCAAAGCCGCTGCCGATTGCCGACGCCACGTTCGAAAAGATTGGCCTGTTGATGGGCGGCGCCGAGCCCGGCCACGCCGAACATGTTCTGGAGACGGCATGATGCGCCTCGAACTCGTCAAACGCCCGCAGCGCTCGATGTTGTTTTCAGCGCTGTCGCCCTTCATCGCCTTCGCCCTGACGATCATCGCCGGCGCCATCATGTTCGCGTTGCTCGGCGTCAACCCGTTGAATGCATTTCAGATCTACTTCATCGAACCGATCAGCCAGGTCTGGCAGCTGCATGAGCTGGCGATCAAGGCGGCACCGCTGATCCTGATCGCGGTCGGCCTGTCGGTCTGCTACAAGGCCAACATCTGGAACATCGGCGCCGAAGGCCAGTTCATCCTCGGCGGCATTTTCGGCTCGGCCATCCCGGTGCTGTTCCCCGGGTTCGAAGGCCCGCTTGTGCTGCCGCTGATGCTTTTGTTCGGCATGGTCGGCGGCGCCGCCTATGCGGCGATCCCGGCTCTCTTAAAGACACGCTTCGGCACCAACGAAATCCTGACCAGCCTGATGCTGGTCTATGTCGCCCAGCTCTTCCTCGACTGGCTGGTGCGTGGTCCATGGCGCGATCCGCAGGGCCATGGCTTTCCGCAGACCATCCAGTTCAACGACTCGGCCGTCCTGCCGGAACTGATGCCGGATGCCGGCCGCGCCAATTGGGGTTTTGTCTTCGCGCTTGTCGCAGCCGTGCTGATCTGGGTGCTGATGAGCCGCTTGCTCAAGGGTTTTGAAGTCCGCGTGCTCGGCTCCAGCCCCCGGGCAGGGCGCTTTGCCGGCTTCGGCCTCAATCGCATGGTCTTCTTCGCCTTCCTGCTGTCGGGAGCGCTGGCAGGTCTTGCCGGCATCTCGGAAGTCTCCGGCGCCATCGGCCAGCTGCAACCGGTGATTTCGCCCGGCTACGGCTTTACCGCCATCATCGTGGCGTTCCTCGGCCGGCTCAATCCGCTCGGCATCGTTGCCGCCGGCCTGGTGCTGGCGCTGACCTATCTCGGCGGCGAGGCGGTGCAGAGTGCGCTCGGCATCTCCGACAAGGTGGCGCGTGTGTTCCAGGGCATGCTGCTGTTCTTCGTGCTCGGCTGCGACACGCTCATCCACTACCGCATTCGCCTGGTCGGCGTTGCGCTGGCAAACGGCGCGGCGAAACTCAACGCTGCACCAAAGCTGAAGGAAGCCCGCTGATGGACATCACCGTCAACATCCTTTTGACCATCGCCACGGCGGCAACACCGCTGCTGATCGCGGCCATCGGCGAACTTGTGGTCGAACGCTCCGGCGTGCTGAACCTCGGCGTCGAAGGCATGATGATCATGGGCGCCGTCGGCGGCTTCGGCGCCGGCTATATCACCGGATCGCCATGGATCGGCCTGCTCGCGGCAATCGCCATGGGCGCGGTGTTCTCACTGCTGTTTGCGGTCATGACGCTGTCGCTCGCCACCAACCAGGTGGCGACCGGCCTGTCACTGACGCTGCTTGGCCTCGGCCTGTCCGGCATGATGGGGACGAGCTTCGTTGGCCAGCCAGGCGAAAGGCTGCCAAACCTCTACATTCCGGTGCTGACCGACATTCCCGTGGTGGGCAGGCTGCTGTTCGGCCAGGATCCCATCTTCTACATCTCGATCGCGCTCACCGCCGCCGTCATGTGGTTCCTGTTCAAGACCCGCACCGGCCTCACGCTGCGCTCGATCGGCGACAGCCACACATCGGCGCACGCGCTCGGCATCAAGGTCATCCGCTACCGTTATCTCTCGGTCATTTTCGGCGGCGCCTGCGCCGGCCTAGCCGGTGGCCATCTTTCGCTGGTCTATACCCCGCAATGGGTGGAGAACATGAGCGCCGGGCGCGGCTGGATCGCGCTGGCGCTGGTGGTCTTTGCCTCCTGGCGGCCGTGGCGGGTGCTGGCCGGCGCCTACATCTTCGGCGCGGTGTGGATCGGCCAGCTTCATGCACAGGCTTTTGGCATTCCGGTGCCTTCGCAACTGCTTTCTTCTCTGCCCTATCTGGCAACCGTCGTGGTTCTCGTTCTAATCTCGCGCAACAAGCGTCTGACGATGATGAACACGCCGGCTTCCTTGGGGCAGCCATTCGTTCCGGATCGTTGACAACAAAAACAAACGGGAAGCTCCAAGGCTAAACTCAGAGAGGTAACACAATGAAAAGACTGCTTATTGCTCTTATGACCACAACCGCCGCCATGTCATTGGCGGCGTCGGCGCAGGCCGCCGACAAGCTGAAGGCGTGCTGGGTCTACACCGGCCCGATCGGCGATTTCGGCTATTCCTACCAGCACGACCAGGGCCGTCTCGAGGTGGAGAAGGCGCTCGGCGACAAGGTCGAGACCGCTTATCTCGAAAACGTCTCGGAAGGCCCCGATGCCGACCGCGCTTTCGAGCGTCTGGCGCGCGAGGGCTGCAAGATCATCTTCGGCACCTCCTTCGGCTTCATGGATCCGGAAGTGAAGGTCGCCAAGAAATTCCCAAAGGTCATGTTCGAGCACGCCACCGGCTACAAGACCGGTGACAATCTCGGCATCTACAATGCGCGCTTCTATGAAGGCCGCTACGTGCTCGGCCAGATCGCCGCCAAGGAATCGAAGGCAGGGGTCGCCGGCTACATCGTTTCCTTCCCAATCCCCGAAGTGGTGATGGGCATCAACTCCTTCATGCTCGGCGCGCAGTCGGTCAACCCGAACTTCAAGGCCAAGATCGTTTGGGTGAACTCGTGGTTCGATCCCGGCAAGGAAGCCGATGCCGCCAAGGCGCTGTTCGACCAGGGCGCCGACATCGTCGTCCAGCACACGGATTCCACCGCAGCGCTGCAGGTGGCGGAAGAGCGCAAGCTGCACGGCTTCGGCCAGTCCTCGGACATGATCAAGTTCGCGCCGAACGCGCAGTTGACCTCGCTCACCGACGAATGGGGTCCATACTACATCAGCCGCGTCCAGGCGGCGCTGGACGGCACCTGGAAGCCGGACAATGTCTGGCTGGGCATCAAGGACGGCGCCGTCAAGCTCGCGCCCTTCACCAACATGCCCGACGATGTGAAGGCTATGGCCGAGGCGACCACCAAGAAGATTTCCGACGGCTGGAACCCCTTCACCGGACCGATCGCCAAGCAGGACGGCACGCCGTGGCTGAAGGACGGCGAGATCGCCGACGACGGCACGCTGCTCGGCATGAATTTTTATGTGAAGGGCGTCGACGACAAGTTGCCGCAATAAGCAACGGAAAACGCGAAACAAAAAGGGCGCCTCATGGCGCCCTTTTCATTCTGCGACTTGCGCCCCGGAGGTACCACGAAACCGCGCGAGTGCGGCAATCGCGCGGCCGATCCATGCCTTGGCCCAGCGCTGGGTTGGCCGTTCGAAATACCGCCAGATCGCCCAGGAAATCAGAACCATGAGCGCGACACAGCCCAGGGCTGCAACCCATTTACCGGCCAACGGTGCGGCGGCATTGATGGCGATGTAGCCGATTTTCTGGTGCAGGAGATAAAGCGGGTAGGTCAACCCGCCCAGCGCCATCGTCAGTGCGGACGGCACGACATAGCTGCGCAGCAGGACCGCACCGATCAGCAGGGAATGCATGACGAAATTGGCGATCACCAGGTGCGGCTGCGAAACGGCAATGCCGTATTCATTCAACATCCACTGCCGGGTCACGGACAGCGTGCTGCAGGATAGAAGGAAAGCTGCACCAAGCAGCAGCAGGGCTGCCAGGGAGCGGCCATGCGCATGGATGTGGTGGACGAGCACGCCGGCGGCGAAGAACGGACCGAACTCAGTGATGAACAGCAGCCTCGCCGCGCGGCTTTCGATGAAGAACTCGTTCGACGCCGAGATCACCAGCCAGATGAAGATCAGCCCAAGCTTCCATTTCTGGAAAACGCCGCCGATGAGAGCCAGCGTCACCCATCCGTAGAAGACCAGTTCGAGCAGGATCGACCAATAGACGCCGTCCATGAACGGTTGGCCGAGCGCCGGCGCAAACATCGACAGATTGGCGGCGTACTGGCCGAGAGAAGCTGAAAACAGCGGTGCGCCGAAAGCCGCGATAATGACGAAGGTGATTGTCATGCACAGGAGGTAGCCGGGGCAGAGCCGCACGAAACGCGCAATGGCAAACTCTTGCCAGAAGCGGCCTTCCGCCGACCAGGCGATGACGAAACCGCTGATCAGGAAGAACAGATTGACGCCGAGATAGCCGTAGAGCGCAACCGGCGCCACGCTCGGATAGCCCTGGGCGAGAGCGCCCTCGGAAGCTGCGCCGCGAAAGAAGTAATGGAAGAACACGACAGCCAGCGCCGCCGCCAGCCTCAACAGGTCCAGCGTCGCGATATAGTCCTGCCGGGCAGGTCTGGCGTCCATGCGAAGTCTCAGCGTTTACGGCTGGGAAACCATAACGCGGACCGCGACCAAACAGGGTAAACGGGCAAAACTATCGCCAAATGTGGTAAATCGCTGCCTGAACGCGGTAGAGCCTGATTTCAGACCGCCGGGCGGCAGAGCTCACAAACGTTGCGCCGTCGATCTTGAAGGATCGCTCGACCATTTTTCGCCAAGTGTTCAGACCCGCCTGGAGCCGGCTCATTTGTGCGTTCCATGTATTCGTGCGTCAGGAACAATATCTGTGACACGGCTCCGTGGCCGCCTTCACATACACCAACGGCTTTTACTTCCATGCTGATCTTGCGGCCTGACGAAGTCGGCCGGCGTGACAAACGTCATGAGGAGAAGTCTTATGCAATTGAACAAAAAACTTTTAGCGATCATCGGTAAGCGTATTCCAGCTTTTTACGACGTCATCCCGCGCGGACCACAGGGGCGGCTCGCGCAAATCGCACTCAATCCTCAACCGCTCCCGCCTCACGAGCTGGGCGCTGCGATCGCCGACGAATTCATTCGCGGCGTGTGGTTCGCCGAGCGAGGCGGGCTCGACATGAAAGCGGTGCTGAGCGACCTCGACGATTGGTGCCCGACGCGGCCGAAGCTACCGAAGCTTCCGCCGTGGTGGCCGCCGATTCCGGAGCCCGAGCCGCATCCCGAATGGTTCGTAGACTTTCATCTGGGATTTGCCGCACGGCTGTCCGTGGTGGAGGCTGGCTCGGCGGGCACGCGGCTGGACAAGACCCTCAATCAGGCGATCGATCGGTCGCTGGCTGCAATGGAATCGGTCAAGCTCTGACGAAGGGCAACACCGCCTGACGAGGATGTGCCAAAAGCCGAGGGCGCCGGGGAGGCGCCCTTTCGGCGGTTTCTAGACCGCTGAACCGTAAAGATCGTAGGCGTCGGCGCGGTCGATCTTGACGGTGACAATGTCGCCTTGGCGCAGCGGGCGGCGCGACTGGATATGCACCGAACCGTCGATCTCGGGCGCATCGTATTTGGTGCGGCCCTTGGCCGAGGTGCCATGCGCCTCGTCGATCAGCACGGGCAGGCGTTTGCCGACCTTCTTGGCCAGCTGCGTCGCCGAAATCTTCTGTTGGCGCTGCATGAAGCGATGCCAGCGCGCTTCCTTGATCTCCTGCGGCACCTGTTCGAGGCCGAGATCGTTGGAACGGGCGCCCCTGACCGGCTCGTATTTGAAGCAGCCGGCGCGGTCGATCTTGGCCTCGTCCAGCCAATCGAGCAGCATCTCGAAATCCTCGTCCGTTTCGCCGGGAAAGCCGACGATGAAGGTCGAGCGTATCGCGAGATCCGGGCACACCTCGCGCCAGCCACGGATGCGCTCCAGCGTCTTTTCGCCATGCGCGGGACGGCGCATGTTCTTCAGCACCTGCGGCGAGGCGTGCTGGAAGGGGATGTCCAGATAGGGGAGGATCTTGCCCTCGGCCATCAGCGGGATGACGTCGGCGACATGCGGGTAGGGGTAGACATAGTGCATGCGCACCCAGATGCCGAGCTTGCCAAGTTCCTCCGACAGGTCGAGGAATTTCGCCCGCACTTCGCGGTCGCCGAACATGGACGTCTGGTACTTGATGTCGATGCCGTAGGCGCTGGTGTCCTGCGAAATGACCAACAATTCTTTGACGCCGGCCTTGGCCAGCTTCTCGGCCTCGCGCAACACATCGGCCGCCGGTCGCGAAACCAGGTCGCCGCGCAGTGCGGGAATGATGCAGAAGGTGCAGCGGTTGTTGCAGCCCTCCGAAATCTTCAGATAGGCGTAGTGGCGCGGCGTCAGCTTCACGCCTTGCGGCGGCAGGAGATCGATATAGGGATCGTGGCTCGGGGGTGCGGCCTCATGCACCGCCGCCATCACGCTCTCATAGGCCTGCGGGCCGGTGATGGCGAGCACGTTGGGGTGCTTCTCGCGGATGACGTCGGGCTCGGCGCCGAGACATCCGGTGACGATGACCCTGCCGTTTTCCGAAAGCGCCGAACCGATGGCGTTAAGCGACTCATCACGGGCTGAATCGAGGAAGCCGCAAGTGTTGACGACGACGAGGTCGGCGCCGTCGTGCTTGCGCGCGATCTCATAGCCTTCGGCGCGCAGGCGCGTGATAATGCGCTCGGAATCCACAAGGGCCTTCGGGCATCCAAGGCTGACGAAACTGACGCGAGGGGCAGACATATAAACGTTCCGGGTTTTTCGGGATTGGCGGCCCAGTACCACACTTATTGCGGCATTGGTATGGGCAGCGGCTGCGGCGAACGCGACCGCAGCTTCAGGCAGGCAGCCCTGATGGTACGCGAGCCAGGTAACCGGCAGCGTCAGCTCACCGCATTGCTGACATGCGGCAAGACCTCGACGACGCCGCGATAGACCATGTCGAGCGCGACATAGAGGATGATCAGCAGGCCTACATAGGCGATCCAGCGGTAGCGATGCAAAAGCCTGGCGATGAAGCTCGCGGCGAGGCCCATCAGGGCAATCGACAGCACGAGGCCGATGACCAGCACCGGGAAATGATCGCGCGCCGCACCGGCGACCGCCAGCACATTGTCGAGCGACATCGAAACGTCGGCAACGACGATCTGCAGCGCTGCCTGGCCGAGCGTCTTGCGCGCCTTGCCGGTCGCAACCGTCTTGTCGCCGTCGAGATCGGCATTGGCCAGCGCCTCGGTCGCCTCCTGCTCGTCGGCATGCGACGTGCGCAACTCGCGCCACATCTTCCAGCACACCCACAACAGCAGGATGCCGCCGGCCAGTAGCAGGCCGACAATAGCAAGCAGCTTGACGGTGACGGCGGCAAACAGAATGCGCAGCACAGTTGCCGCCAAGACGCCGATGAGGATCGCTTTCTTGCGCTGCTCGACCGGAAGACCGGCTGCGGCAAGGCCGATGACGATGGCGTTATCGCCGGCAAGCACCAGATCGATGGCGATGACCTGGAGGAGGGCCGTCATGCTTGCGGCGCTGAAAATGTCCATCGACTGGAGGCCCTTGCTGCTCGCTAAGTGTTCGTCGTCGGATATGCCGACGCCCTAACGTGTATGGTTCCCGCGCGTCAAGAGAACGCTAAGGCCAGAACCGAAAAACCACAGGAATAGGGGAAGGGCCGTTCTGCCTGAGAGAACTCGAACCGCAGCGGACTTAGTCGTAGAGGTTGTATTTCGCCCAGTCGGCTTCGGGGATTTCGTCGCCGATGCGGTAGCGGAACTGCAGGACCTCCATGTGGTCCGGCGCCGTCTCGCATTTGAACTTCAGCCGGTACCATTGGCCCTTGCTGCGGAAGGCGGCGCCTGGGCTGCGGATGGCATCGGCCTTCATTTCCGGCGTCGCAAATGCATAGGCGACGACGCGGTCGGCCTTGTACTTGTGGTCGTCGTGGCTGATGCGGTCCAGAACCTCGGCGTCGCATCTCTGTTCCAGACGGGTCTGCGGATCAAGTTTCAGCAGGCCGGCGCGCAAGGCGGCGTCCATTGCGTAGACAGGCCAGGCCAGCGTCACCGACGCCAGGGCCGCAAGGAATAGTTTTTTCATGGGCGGGAGAACCAGCATATTTCGGGTCGAAAATCAACCGGAGTGCCATTTTGGGGCAATGGGATATGCCCGGAAATCGCCGTTAGGCGAACAAGGTTGGCTGCCCTCGTCACGCTCGTTCTCGTCGTCGTGACAGGCTGGGCCGCGATTTAGGGATTGCGCCGGAACACACTGAACTGGAAGGCCTGCGTCGATCCCCACGGTGTGGTGTGCACATGCCGGCATTGATCCACAAGCTCGAAGGTTGACCCAATGACGCGCGCAAGCATGGCCGGATCGTATCTCGCCATTTCCAGTCCGCTACACCGCTCTGGTCCGTCGGGAGCAAAGGTTGCAATCACGGCGATACCGCGTGGTTTGACCGCAGCGCCAAGACGCTCGACATAGGCCGCCCGTTCATCGGCTTGCACCAGAAAATGGAATGCTGCGCGATCGTGCCAGAAGTCGTAGGTCCGCGACGGCTGCCACCGCGTGATATCTGCGGCTACCCAGCTTACAGTGGCTGCCGCTGCGCCTAGCCGAGCCTTTGCCGTATCAAGAGCCGTTGTCGATAGATCGAGCACGGTGATGTCCTGGATACCGCCTTGCAGCAACGCGTCAACCAGTCGCGAGGCACCCCCACCGATGTCGATAAGGCTGTGCCCGGCGATGATGCCCCATTTCTGAAAGAGATCGAGCGAAACCGCAGGCGCCCCCTCGAACCAGCTGACACCTGATTCACCCTTGGTTGTGTAGGCATTGTTCCAGTGAGCCTGTCGGTCGAGCGAAGTTTCGGTCATCGACTATTTCTGCGCCTTCCAACGTCCGTTGAAAAGTTATTCTAACCGGGCAACTCGGGCTTCCAAACGGGTAAGCAAGTCTCGACGCTCCAAAAAAATCTGTAATAAATACTAAAATCAACGGCTTACGTCAATTTGATCGCAGAGTTTGATGGCGGAGGGAGTGACATCTAAACCAGCGTCCGTTACGGTTCGCTCTCATCCTAAAAAACCGTTGAACCCCTTGGATTTACGGCATTCTTTGTTTGCTGTTGTTCGCAACACCAGTTTCCCGCGCAAAGTGGCTGAAGCTGCGCTCGCGCATAAGACAGGCGACGCAGTGGAAACGCTTTACCTCACACAACGCCTGATGAGCGCGCGCAAGGTGAAGATGCCGATGGACCGGCGGTCGCCGCTTTTCCCGGAAAAACGCCGTCGCTCCCAGTGTCAGCAGATGTGGTAAGGTTGATTGTCGGCGAGTAGCAGAGAGGTCCAGCAACAATGACTTTGAGACGAACCAGAGCTTACGGCGCATCCGGCCTGGTTCTAGCGGTTTGCACTGTGTTTGCTTGGCAGAACGCCACTGCCGCTCAAAATTGCGACGCAGCCGCGACGCCTGGCGTCGATTGGCAGGAGTGTGACAAAAAGCTTCTCATCCTAGAAGGACAGGACCTGAGCGGGGCGAACCTGGTCGGGGTTGATTTCACTTCGACCGACCTCAGGAACAGCAATCTCCTTGCGGCAAATTTTGAGAAGGCAACGCTTGTGCGTGCTTCCCTGGCCGGCTCGACCGCCAAAGGCGCCCGGTTCGACAAAATCGAGGCCTACAGGACCGACTTCAGCCGTATGGACGCGCAGGGCGCTGTGTTTGCGGGCGCGGAAGTGCAGCGCTCGAATTTCCAGGACGCCAATCTGACCAATGTTGATTTCACAAAGGCGGAATTGGGGCGTGCGCAGTTCCATGACGCCGATATCAGCGGCAGCCGCTTTTCGTTTGCCAATCTCGCGCGGGCGGACTTCCGAGGAGCGACGTTCACCGCGCCGATAGACTTTGACCGCGCTTTTTTCTTTCTGACCCGTATCGAGGGCCTCGATCTTTCCAATTCGGCGGGTCTGTCCCAATGGCAGCTCAACATGGCTTGCGGAGACGCCCGGACCGAGTTGCCTTCTGGCTTGACGAGGCCTGAAGATTGGCCCTGTCAATTCCAGCAGGAATAGTTGTCGGCAAGCGAACTGCGGCAATGCTTCACCCGACAGGATTTCCTGCGGCGGGTCTGGGCGGAGCGTCACCGCTGCTTGAGGCGCCTCCTGCCTATGATGGCAAGGACGCCGACGAAGATGAGGACAGTGAGCCGGAGCCCAGGCACTTCATCATCGGGAGACGTTAGGCACAGGCTTCATCGTTTTACGAAATTAGGAAGTGACTTAGGAAAAGTTTGGCCTGTTTTCAAAAGTCTTCAAAAAATCAATACGATAGGGAAATTTGTGGCGGAGGGAGTGGCCGCCGAATAGAAGACGCCAAGCATTTGCTTTGACATCATATTTTTCTCCAGGTGCGACAAAAGTACCCGGCTTTGTACCCGGTCGCAGTTTGACGCGCCCTAAAGCGATGTCGGGCGCGGTTGCGGCTACGTGATCGGCACCATATATCTTACGTTGGGCACTTCGGGGGATTTCCAATTAGCATTCTTCGCGAGATACAGGCTGCGGTGCTCAGCGACAACGCAGACCTCAGCACCATTCTGTTGAAACTGCGGTTTTTGGCGTCGCGGCTCGGGAGCGAGCCGCTTGCGGAATGGGTGAAATACGAGACAGAAGGTTACCCGCCTGATGTTGAAGTGCCTGAGTACAGAATTGTCGAAGTGAGCTACAAGGGTACCTTTTCAGGACCGTTTGGCAGCGGTATCCGCAATGCGCCGATACCGTCCCTCCTGATAGAAAAGCACGCCAGCAAGAACTGGACGCATTACAAGATGCGGGAAAGCATCGCGGCGGTTGAGGACTTAGCAAGCAGGGACACCGGCCAAATTGGGATCGATGCGTCTAATCTAATCCTTGTGCTTCAGGGTAAAGTGTATGAGGGCTACGCTCTCAATTCGATTACGGGAGAAATCTCGACCGTATCCATGAGAGAGATCAAACAGGCTGTTCGCAGCCGTATTCTGGAACTTACAATCGAGCTTGAAAAGCGTGTGCCGGCGGCGGCCGAATTGACACTGGCGAAACCGGCAGGTGAGCTGAGCAGCAGCGCGGCGGTGACTACCCAAATCGTCAATCAGACGGTCTACGGAAACGTCACCCATGTAACAGCGACAGACGGCGCCCAAGTGACACTGTCGATCGCGGCCGGCGACATGGGTTCGCTAACCGCCGCGCTGGTACAGGCCGGACTGCCACGGGGGGCGGCCAGGGAATTCTCTGAGATCGTCGCCGCCGAACCGCCCAAGAGTTTGGACAAGCCGCTTGGAAACAAGGCGCTGGCCTGGATCAAGAAGAACGGCCCGAAAGCGGCGAGTGGAGCATGGAAAATCGGCTCGGATATCTTAACAGACGTGCTCACGGAAGCCGCGATGAAGTTCGCTGGCTTGAAGTAGGCGACCGAAATATCTGAAACCGGGGGACACATGACAAATCAAGGCGGCAGCGCTATGCCCGCGCGGCTGATCGCAGTGGTTATTCTGAGTGTCTGCCACACTCATCAGGCTACTGCGGACGAGGTTAGACTTCTCGGGGCAGGCGCCAGGGCGACCTGTGGACAGTGGCTGGCTGATCGGCAGAGCGGCCAGGACTTGTCTATGGCTAATTGGGGCCTGGGGTTTCTCTCGGCGTCGGCCGCGTTCTCTCGGGAGCTCAACCCGCTTAACGCCGTGGATAGCCAAGCAGTGCTGTACTGGCTCGACAGTTACTGTCGGTCACAGCCGCTGCACAAATTTACGACGGCCTTGAAAGCGTTCATAGCGGTGCACCCAAATTAGCCTGAAGCAGGCATTCGTTCATGGCCTGCATAAGATCATCGTGGCTTTTTAGATCGGCGAGGATATCGCGGATCGAACGCATCTCCACATCGCCATCCTCGTCGCGGCCGAATGGGATTACCGTATCCATATCGATCGCGCCTGAGAATGATTTTAGCGCGCTGGCCTTCGCCGCCACCGGCGAGTTCTAACCGCCGATGATGTCGCCGGGGTGCTTCGTGTCAGCAAGGCATCGCTTGCCCGCTGGCGGGTGCTCGGAACCGGCCCCGGCTACGTCAAGAAACAGGGCCGAGTCCTGTACCGGGCCGAGACAATCGAAAAGTTCGTGACCTCCAAAGAGCGCACCAAAACGCGCGATGATGATCCGGGGTCAAGCGCCAGCGTTGTGAGGAGGGGACCATGCTGAAAAAACCACTCGAACCAGCCGGGCACAAAGAAACGGTCGGCTGGACCGTTGAGTCACGCATCAACAACGATTCCGTGACATGGAAGCGCGCTGATGGGTGCGGCGTAATTTTCAACGCACGTGGATTTTCGAGGGACTCTTACAAGAACCTTCCATGGGTTTCTAAGCCTTATGCGATGTGAACGCCCGAGGACGGTTCGGTCAACTCGGCCGGTGGTCGCCAGCGCACCTTAGCCACGTTTTCCGCCGCAGCCGCTGCGTTGCAGAAGCATCGACCGCCTTGACGGGCGCGGCTTTATCGCCGCACGCTGGCGCGAATGCCAAGCGTTGGGAGATTGCGCGCGCGGACGATACAGGAAGGTGGCAGCACAATGACCTGGATGATAGGCTTGGGGTGCATTCTCATGGCTTGGATTCACTTTGCCGTTGATCCTCTCGATTACCGCCCGGATCCCACTCTGCAAGGAATTGTCTGGCTGGGATTTGGCCTATGGTGCTTCGCGACCGCATGGCAGCAACGCAACTGGCGTCCACCATCGGACAAGGGCTGAGTTTTCAAACTGATCCGATTGAAATTCCTGGTACGCCCAAGGGGGAAACGAACTCCTGTTCCCGCCCCGTGAGAGTGACGATGATCGAATTCTATTTTGACGATAGCGGCACGCATGACAACGGAGCACCCGTGGTGGTGTGGGGTGGAATAGTCGGAAAGGCCGAGAACTTTGAGTATCTCGGCGCTAAATGGCGCGAATTCCTTGCGGAACCCAGTCCAGGACGGACGGCGATACAGACTTTCAGTTTGTCGAAATGCAAGGCGCGTAAGGGGGATTTTGAGCGCTATGACCCCTCGGCGGTAAGCGCAGCGAGAAAGCGATCTCGTCAGGTCATTATCGAATCTGGAGTGTCACCCGTAGCCTATGGTATTGAGAAAGAGGCCTGGCACTATTTGGCGGGGAGAAAGAGCGTCAACGACGCCGGAAGCTCGGCTCGCATCGCATTTGGTCTTTGCGCAAAGGCGGTTCTTAGGGACGCCGAGGGGCGCGGAGAGAAGGTCAAGATGATCTTTGACCTCGGCCAAAGTGCGAATGTTTACGGCATAGCCGCAGAGGCCGCTGAGCTATTTCCCGAGATAGGTAAGCTCGTAGAATTTTCTCCGATAGGGGTTGCGAGTTCGACCGGCCTTCAGGCCGCCGATACTATCGCCCATGAGTTCTACGATTATGCGAAAAGATGGATAGCGGACAGAGGCGCAAAGCCGGGGCCTGAGTTGGCGGAAATAATCGAAGGGGCTGAGGACGCGCGCATGTACATGATGGGAGAGCCAGAAATTTCCGCCATGCTCGACACAATCACTTGCGCTTCGCAATAACCTTCATTGCCTTTTTGAAGCCTCCCAGCCTTCGTCAGACTCCAAACGACTTGGCATCCTCAATTAGCTTGGTCATGTAATCAACGAAAAGCTTTCCGACTTTCAACGGAGTGGGGTCTGCCAACCTAGCCCCAAGGTGCTCTGACGGTGGATCAAAAACGTCTTTATATCTAGAGTCTTTCACTCTAACTAAGGCCAGAGATGGCTTGTCGTACATCTTTGTAGATATTAAATCCTCGTTTGAGGATGTAACTCGAACGTGACCTGAACTATCGGTTCCTACGCTTATTTGAACTCCGTCCAGCTTGAGGGGATCATATGGCTGCCGGACCGTAATTGTCGCCTGTCCAACTTCTAGCCGGACGGTGACGTCTTCGATAGCGTGCTCTTCTGAATTCCGAGCGTGGTGCATGTAAGACAATAGCGGGTCATCCTTTCTCGCTCTCTTGGCTCTACCAAACCAGCCTTCTGCCCTCCCGCTGGTTTTGCTCCCTTGTTCGAGTTTCGAGTATATGCCGTTCGCAGCTAGAAGGAGATCGGACCAAGCGCTTTCGGCTTCGCCAAGCGTATTGGCGGATTCCAAGCTTGCCAGCGCTGCACGGGCCTTTTCCAGACGCGCGATGCTGTGACGAATTGCGGAGGACTCAGACATATTTGACCTAAGCACCGCGATTGATTCGAGTCCAATTCCGCAAGGAGCGCAGCACCGTATTTGTTCGCCGGTGTCCGTTGTCGTCAAAGTGGAGCCGCCAGCAAAGGTGGGGATCAGGTAGGGATGGGAGCTATTAGGCCAATAAAAGCTAATAAAATTAAAAGCATGTGGCGGAGGGAGTGGGATTCGAACCCACGGTGGGCTTGCACCCACGCCGGTTTTCAAGACCGGTGCCTTAAACCGCTCGGCCATCCCTCCAACTAATTGCAATCATTGCGCTTTTGGTAATCGGCATAGGGCTGTGGAAAGCCTTTTGCTACGCGCTTTGCAACTATTTGCCTTTTCGGTTGTCGCTTATAGCCGCCTGCAACGCGACGTCAACTTGCTCTGCCGCGTCTGCCTGCATTCCTGGCATAACATGCGAATAGAGGTCTGGCGTTATGCCGATGTTCGAATCCCCAGGCGCTCGCTCGCAATCTTCGGACGAACGCCGGCTGAAAGCATTTGCGTGGCATGGGTATGCCGAAGTCATGGAAGCGGATGCGGGGCAGGGAGGTCTTGCCGAGAACGCGCAGCCGCTCATGCTGAGGGAGCGGGGCTGGCCGTCGACCTGAGCGACAACGAAGCTGTCCGCGTCCGGGCGAATGCCCAGGCGCAGCTGCTCCTCGGCCTGCCGCGCACAGTGCGCCTTCAGTTCGGCGAAACGAAGCCTAGCTCTGGTGAAGCCACAACTTGTGGCTCGACCAAACCCGCTGCCTTACGGTGGCGGGCTCTTTTTACTGGCACTATTCGCCGTCGTTGCGGACAAAATGTCGTTGACGTAACGCTAACTAGGCGCAATCATTTCGAATTGTGCAGGGTGAGGGCGTTTCAATGAAACTCGTTGTCTTTGGCGTAGCAATGGTATTGGCAGCCACCGGAGCGGCTGTTGCGAAAGAGAAGAAAAAGGTGGCCACCGCTCAGGCTGCAACCTCGTGTTCTGCAGCTCATATGAAGGCTGGCAGCAAGCGGACCCCGAAACCGGATTGTAAATCGACACGCACCGTTGCTGCGCGACCGTCAAGTGGGGGCGCAAACTTCCTGGATCATTATAATCCGCGCTTAGGGTATGACACCAGTCCGTGGTTTTCGAACTGGCAATAATTGACGGCGGCTTCGGCTACCGGGCCTTTCTTTATCCAGCGACGGCCAGACCAATGCCGACACCGATTGCCACCCCAATGGCCAAGCGAAGCCAATTCTATGTCGCTCGGGTCTGATGCAGCCGCATCAGATCGTCAAAAAACGCGGTCCATGGTCGTTCTCTCCTTCGCATGTGGATCAACGCCTCGCTGGCAAGGTCGAGCAGAACACGTGGAACGATCCGGAAGGCGAGCCTGACCTTGGCTGAACCGGCATTGCTACCGGCTGGCGCGAAGGCGGATCCGATCTCCTCGATCGAGCCGAACGGCGACGAACTGGACTTTAATGGCGACGAGGGAGGCCGGCACGAGGCGCGTATCCGTCGTGATTGGAAGTGGCAGTTTATCAAGCTCGATCGGTTCGTGCGGCTCAGGCTCGCTTCATGCAGTGCGCGCACGGTGGGTGACAAATGGCCAGCGCCAAGTACATGCATATATGCTAAAACACGAGCCGTCCCGCACATTCAAGCGTGACCGACATATGGGAGGACGCGATGAAAACCATGAATCGCAGGTCTGCAATTGCGCTCGGTGTTACGGCCGCTGTGGTAACGCCTCTCTTCACCCTGGTAGCGTCTGCGAAGACCAAGAAATATGGCCCGAAGGAAGGCAAGGAGATTGCCCCAGGCGTCAGAGTCGTGGAGGTCGGCACAGGAAACTCCGACATTCCTGCTTACAAGAGCATTTCAATCGTCGACGTGGTCTTTCAGCCCGGGGCACACGCTCCCGCAATGATGATGGACAACGACATGGTCTGCACGATCACCGCAGGTGCATTCACGATCAAGAAAGCGGACAAGGAATTCAAGCTCAAGGAAGGCGACGTATACACGTGCTCCAAGGGCAAGACCGATGAGGCGACCAATACAAGCAAGGTGGTCGGCATACATCGCATCGCCGTCTTGATACCTGCCTGACAACCATACTTCTCCCGGTCAGGGCAATCGAGTCCTGGCCGGGCTTTGCCGCGGGTGATCCCACCGCTCTGCCCCGAACATTGACAATGCGGCGAAACACCGACCAATCTGTGTTTCCTAAAATACGAGCAAACGGGGGGGGAAACGATGAAGAAGACCTACGAGAAGCCGATCCTGGTAAAGCGCCAGAAGCTGTCGCAAGTGACAGCGCAGGAAGTCCAGTCCGTCGAGCCGCAATGATAGGTCTGACGTCGACAAGCCTCGGTGCAGCCGCCGGCGCGATGCCACAATCTCGCCCGGTTCCGGACACAATCGATTAATACGCTGATAAGCAATTCCTGCGCACAAGGGGATGGGGATTGGCGCGTCGCAGGCATTGCTGCTCTGGCTCCGCCGAAAATCTAAAAGCGGTGCCTGTGTCGACACGGTAGGGGACATCAGAAAACATGCAGACCACGACGCATCGGCGTCTTCGTCACGCTCCTGCTTTGGTCTTGTGCGCTCTTTCGGCTGCGTTGCTGGCCGCGTGCGCGTCGCCACAGTCCGACTCGAAAGCGATGGTCTACAAGAAGCCTCGCTCGAAGGAATATTTTGCCGAGACCGAGTATGGCGTGAAGGCCAGCCCGCGCGTCCAATACATGCGGCGCGGCGGCGGCCGCGACCAGTTGGGCAAGCCCTACCAGGTGCGCGGCAAGTGGTATTATCCGAAGGAAGAAAAGCGCTACGCCAAGGTCGGTCTCGCCTCCTGGTACGGCGATGCCTTCCACGGCCGGCTGACCGCCAATGGCGAAGTCTATGACATGACGCATCTGACGGCGGCGCATCCGACCATGCCGCTGCCGAGCTACGCCCGCGTCACCAACCTCGAAACCGGCAGTTCGGTTATCGTGCGGGTGAACGACCGTGGCCCGTACCATGAAGGCCGCATCATCGACGTCTCGGAGCGTGCCGCGCAGATGCTCGACTACGCCAAGGTTGGGACCGCCAAGGTGAAGGTTGAATATGTCGGCCGCGCTCCGCTCGATGGCGACGACGATCAGTATCTGATGGCGTCCTACCATCCTGGCAACCGGATACCGGACCCGTCGGATGGCTTGCCGACCGGCGTTATGGTGGCGATGGCCGGCCCATCGCCTAGCCTATCTGTTGGCGCACCACCTGCCGCCGTGCCGTTTCCCGGCCAACTGACCAATTCCGGCACCGAAGCGCAGCCGGTGATGTCGATGCAGGCACCGGCTTCAAGCGATGTGACACTGCCCGAATTCGGGCCGATCGTGCCTCAGCGTCCGGAATCGCCCTTTGCCGTGGCCTCGCTGTCCTATGCGGATGAACGCGTGCAACGCGCCGACGTGTTTGCTGCCCTTGATGACCAGGGCATGTCGCCGACCGACATCCTGCAGTCGTGGAAGAAATCGAACCCGCAGGCAGCGCCCGCTGTCACGGATTATGTAGCCGCCGGGTCCTTCGACGATGCCGCCGAGGCAAAGCGGGTGGCTGCGGCTCTCGAGCCCTTCGGCAGGACCGAGATCCAGAGCACCGAACTCGACGGCAATGACTGGTACGCGGTCAATCTCTATCCGGATGGCCACGGCAATGTCGACGATCTGCTGCGCGCGGCATGGTCGCATGGCGCGCCGGACGCGCTGGCTGTGCGCAACTGATCAACAAGGCCGGCTTTGCCATTGCGCGGTTGATCCGCCGGGAAGAAGCCTGATAGCTTTGCAGCACGTTTCCTGCAGGCCAACGCGTCGAGCCTCTCATGCGATTTCGCCTTGTCCACCCTTTTGCCGGGCTTTTGGGTCTTGGCCTCGTGCTGGCAGCGCTGGCTCCGGCCAACGCGCAGCTTTTTGAGACCAAGGCCACGCAGGCTTTCATGATCGATGCCGAGACCGGCACGGTGCTGTTTTCCAAGGATGCCGACAAACCGATACCGCCGGCCTCGATGGCCAAGCTGATGACCATGGAAATGGTCTTCAACGCCATCAAGTCGAAGCGCATGACCCTCGACGACACTTTCGTGGTCTCGGAAAATGCCTGGCGCAAGGGCGGCGCCCCGTCAGGAACGTCGACCATGTTCGCCAAGCTCAAATCGGCGGTTCGGGTCGAGGACCTGATCCAGGGCGTCACCATTCAGGCCGCCAATGACGGCTGCATGGTGCTGGCCGAGGGCATGGCGGGCTCCGAAGAGAATTTCGCCGCGCAGATGAACGATCGCGCCCGCCAGATCGGGCTGGCGAAATCGACATTCGTCAATTCGACCGGCCTGCCGGCCGACGGTCAGCAGACGACAGTGCGCGAACTGGCGCAGCTTGGCCTGCATATGTGGCGCGAATACCCGGATCTCTACCTCTATTATGGCCGGGCCGATTTCACCTGGAACAAGATTTCGCAAAGGAACCGCAACCCGCTGCTGGCCATGGGGATCGGCGCCGATGGGCTGGCAGTCGGTGCAAGCGAGGCGGGTGGTTTCGGCATCGTCGGCTCGGTTAGCCATGATGGTACGCGGGTGATAGCGGCGATGAGCGGATTGGCGAACGATCGCGAGCGCGCCGAGGAGGCCCGAAAGCTGCTCGAATGGGGCGTCCGCTCTTTCGAGAAGACCGAGATTTTCGCCAACAATGAAGTGGTCGGCGAGGCGCAGGTGTTCGGCGGCGCCAAATCCGGCGTGGCGCTGAAGGCAAAGGCGCCGATCAACGTGCTGTTGCCGATTGCCAACCGCGACAAGCTGACCGCAAAGATTGTCTATCAGGGGCCGGTGTCGGCGCCCGTGGAGGAGGGCCAGCCTGTCGGCGCGCTGCGCATCTGGATCGGTGATACGCTGAGCCAGGAGACGCCGCTGTTCGCCGCCGAATCGGTCGGCGTCGGCACGCTGCCGCAACGCGCGCTGGATGCCGCCAAGGAACTGGCGGTAGGCTGGCTGCGTTAACTCCTGCGGCGTGGACCTTTTCTCAGGCGCGGACTATGACGTCAGCGCAAAGCAGGACAAAGGCCTTTCGATTGGCAAGCGGATTTTTCATTACCTTCGAAGGCGGCGAGGGCGCCGGCAAGTCGACGCAGATCGAGCGGCTGGCCAGGAAGATGCGCGCCAAGAAGTATGATGTCCTCGTCACCCGCGAACCTGGCGGATCACCCGGCGCCGAGGCAGTCAGGCATGTGCTCTTGTCCGGCGCCGCCGAGCCGTTCGGGCCGAAGATGGAGGCGCTGCTGTTCGCCGCCGCGCGTTCCGACCATGTCGAGCAGGTCATCCGGCCGGCGGTCGAGCGCGGCACCATCGTGCTGTGCGACCGTTTCCTCGATTCGTCCCGCGTCTACCAGGGCGTCACCGGCGGCCTCGATCCGGCCTTCATGGAAGCGCTGGAAGAGGTCGCCATCAACGGCATGATGCCTGATATGACGCTGATCCTCGACATCGACCCCGCCGAGGGCTTGCGGCGCGCCACCGCGCGGCGTGGTGCCGACGATGGTCCGGACCGCTTCGAAAAGGAGACGCTGGACATCCACCAGCGCCGCCGCGCCGCCTTCCTGGCGATTGCCGCCGCCGAGCCGGACCGCTGCATCGTCATCGATGCGTCGGCGCCTCCCGATACGGTGGAGGACGTCGTCACGGCGGCCGTGTTCGCAGCACTTGAGGCGAGGGCACCCGCGCGCAACAGACAGGCGGCGCCCGCATGATCTTCGAACGCATCGCCCCCGAGCAGCACGACACGCTGGACGGCGTGCCGGAGCCGTCCGAAACGCTGCGCCTAGTCGGCCATGAGCCGGCGGCCACGATGCTCGCTGCCGCCTATCGCTCGGGAAAACTGCCGCATGCGCTGATCTTTGCCGGGCCGGTCGGCATCGGCAAGGCGACGCTCGCCTTCCACCTGGCGCATCATCTGTTGAAGCATCCAGCCTTTAAGCAGGCGCCGGACGTGTTTGCCGTTCCTGATCCGGCCTCATCGCTGTTTCGGCAGATCGCCACCGGGGCGCATCCCGGCGTGCTGCATCTGACGCGGCCGCTGAACGACAAGACCAAGAGCTTCAAGACGGTCGTCACCGTCGATGAGATACGCAAGGTCAACCGCTTCCTGTCACTGACCTCGCATGACGGCAGCTACCGGGTGGTGATCGTCGATCCGGCCGACGACATGAACATCAACGCCGCCAATGCCTTGCTGAAGAACCTCGAGGAGCCGCCGACCCGCACGCTGTTCATCCTCATCGTCCATGCGCCGGGCAGCCTGTTGCCGACGATTCGCTCGCGCTGCCAGATGGTGCGGCTGGCGCCGCTCGATGCCGGCAGCCTGATGAGCGTTCTGGAAACTGTCGAGCCGCCACCACCGACCGATCCGGCGGCGCGCGCGGCACTGGCCGAGCGGGCAGGGGGCAGCGCCCGCAATGCGATCCTCTTGACGCAATATGGCGGGCTGGAGATTGCCGGCACGCTCGACGCGCTGGTGACGGCAGGCAAGAGCGACGTCGCCGGCGCCTATCGCCTTGCCGAGGCTGTCGCCGGCCGCGACCAGGCGATCCAGTTCGACATCTTCAACCGCCGCGCGCTGGATCTGCTCTCGGCGGGCGCCAGCGAAGCAGCACTGGCCGGCGACCTCAAGCGGGCGAAAACGCTATCGGACACTTGGCACGAAGCGCTGAACGCTATATCTGAGACCGATACCTACAATCTCGACAAGAAGCAGCACGCCTTGACCATGATCGACCGCCTGAATTCCGCAATGCGAATGTGACCGGATCCGGCTTCGGGTCGGGATGGCAATCGCCGTCTCGATGCGATATCCACCGCCTCACATCCAATTCGGACATTCATGACGGTTCATTCATGTCACGCGACACATTCTACATCACGACGCCGATTTTCTATCCGAACGGCAAGCCGCATATCGGCCACGCCTATACCGTAATTGCCACCGACGCGCTGGCCCGCTTCCAGCGCCTGGACGGCAAGGACGTGTTCTTCCTCACCGGCACCGACGAACACGGCCTCAAGATGCAGCAGACAGCTGAGAAGGAAGGCATCACGCCTCTGGCGCTGGCCGACCGCAATTCAGCGATCTTCCGTTCGATGACCGAGGCGATGGGCGGCTCGAATGATGACTACATCCGCACGACGGAACCACGCCACTACGCGTCCTGCCAGGCGATCTGGAAGGCGATGGCCGCCAATGGCGACATCTATCTCGACCGCTATAGCGGCTGGTATTCGGTCCGCCAGGAAGCCTATTTCGAAGAGAGCGAAACCACGCTCGGCGACGACGGTGTGCGGCGCGAGCCGCTTGGCTCGCCCGTCGAGTGGAACGAGGAGGAAAGTTATTTCTTCCGGCTTTCCGCCTACCAGGACAAATTGCTTGCGCTGTACGAAAACCAGCCTGATTTCATCGGTCCGGCCGAGCGCCGAAATGAGGTGATGAGCTTCGTCAGGTCCGGCCTCAAGGATATCTCGGTCTCGCGCACGACCTTCAATTGGGGCGTGCCGGTGCCCGGCGATGACAAGCATGTGATGTATGTCTGGGTCGATGCCTTGACCAACTACATCACCGCCGCTGGCTATCCCGACACCAAGGCCGAGCAATGGCGCTACTGGCCGGCCACGCACATCATCGGCAAGGACATCGTCCGCTTTCATGCGGTCTACTGGCCGGCTTTCCTGATGTCGGCGGGCATCGAGCTGCCAAAGCGCGTGTTCGCGCATGGCTTCCTGTTCAACCGCGGCGAGAAAATGTCGAAGTCGGTCGGCAATGTCGTCGACCCCTTCACCATGGTCGAGCATTACGGCCTCGACCAGGTGCGCTATTTCTTCCTGCGCGAGGTGCCGTTCGGCCAGGACGGCAGCTACAGCCATGAAGCGATCGTCAACCGCACCAACGCCGACCTTGCCAACGGCCTCGGCAATCTGGCGCAGCGCTCGCTGTCAATGATCGCCAAGAACTGCGGCGGCGTGGTGCCGCAGCGCGGCGACCTCCTGGATGCCGATGGCGCGATCCTCGACCAGGCGGTGGAAGCGCTTGGCACGGCGCGCAAAGCGATGGCGGAACAGGGCATCCATCTGGCTCTGGCGGCGATCTTCAGTGTGGTGGCGGAAGCCGACCGTTACTTCGCCTCGCAGGCACCCTGGGCGTTGAAGAAGACCGATCCGGCGCGCATGGAAACGGTGCTGTGGACGACCGCCGAGCTAGTACGGCGCGTGGCGTTGCTGTGCCAGCCCTACATTCCGGGGTCGGCCGGCAAGCTGCTGGATCTGCTGGCGGTGCCGGCGGACAATCGTGACTTTGCGCATGTCCACGCCGACTACGCACTTGTGCCCGGCACGGCATTGCCCGCGCCGGAGGGCGTGTTTCCGCGTTACGTCGAAAAGCCAGAGGCGAGCGCCTGATGCTCGTCGACAGCCATTGCCATCTGGACTTTCCGGATTTCGCCGAGGAGCGGGCGGCCATCGTCGCCCGCGCCAAGGCCGCCGGGATCGGTCGCATGGTGACCATCTCGACACGTGTGAAGCGGTTTCCGCAAGTACTTGAAATCGCAGAGAGTTTCGACGAAGTCTATTGCTCGGTCGGCACCCATCCACACAATGCCGGCGAAGAGCTCGATGTGACGGCGGAGGAGCTTGTGCGCCTGTCCGCGCATCCAAAGGTGGTGGCGATCGGCGAGGCCGGGCTCGACTACTACTATGACAAGGCGCCGCGCGACGCGCAGGCACAGGGCTTTCGCACCCACATCGCCGCCGCGCGCGAAACCGGCCTGCCGCTGGTCATCCATTCGCGCGATGCCGATGACGACATGGCAGCTATCCTCGAAGACGAAACAGGGAAGGGCGCCTTCCCCTTCATTCTGCACTGTTTTTCCTCGGGGCGCCGGCTGGCCGAGGTCGGTGTGGCGCTTGGCGGCTATGTGTCGTTCTCCGGCATACTGACCTTCAAGAACTCCGCCGAGTTGCGCGCTATCGCAGCCGATGTGCCGCATGACCGGCTGCTGGTCGAAACCGACGCGCCCTATCTGGCGCCAATGCCGTTCCGCGGCAAGCGCAACGAGCCGGCCTATGTCGCGCATACGGCCAAGGTGCTGGCCGAGACGATCGGCGTCAGCGAGGCCGAGATCGCGACGCTGACGACGGCGAATTTCTTCCGGCTGTTCGGCAAGATGCCGCGGCCCTCCGAGCTCTGACGCATGAGCGACCGGCTGCGCCTCACCATTCTCGGCTGCGGCTCGTCGCCCGGCACGCCGCGCATCACCGGCGACTGGGGCAATTGCGACCCGGCCAATCCCAGGAACCGGCGCACACGCTCCGCGGCACTGGTCGAGCGGATTGCGTCGAATGGCTCCAGGACCACGGTCGTCATCGACACCGGGCCTGACTTCCGCGAGCAGATGCTGATGGCGGCGGTACGGCGCATCGACGCTGTCGTCTATACCCATCCGCACGCCGACCACATCCACGGCATCGACGATCTGCGCGGCTATGTGCTCGAGCAACGCCATCTGATCGACGTTCACGCCGACCAGCCGACGATGCTTAGGCTGCGCGAGGCCTTCGGTTACTGCTTCGAGACGCCGCTGGGCAGCTCTTATCCGCCCATCGTCAGGCCGCACATCATCGATCACGCCAGGCCGGTAACGATCGAAGGCGAGGGCGGTGCCCTCACCCTTGAGCCGCTGCCGCAGATCCATGGCGACATCATTTCGCTCGGTTTCCGCATCGATCGACTGGCCTATTGCCCTGATATCAGCGACTTCCCCGACGCCACCGCCGAGCGGCTGCGCGGCCTGGAGATGCTGGTCATCGATGCCTTGCAGCACAACACCCATCCCAGCCATTTGTCGCTCGGCCAGGCGCTCGGCTGGATTGAAAAACTGGTGCCGAAACAGGCCGTTCTGACGCATATGCATGTGCCGCTCGACTATGCCACGGTCAAGGCCGAGGTGCCGGCCAACGTCACCCCGGCCTATGATGGCATGGTGATCGAAATTCCTTATGAATCAGCGTGATACGAACAGCTCCTTATGAGGACGTTTGGCTCTTTGGCCCGAATATCAGCAGCGTCCCAATTCGCTCATAGCCCATGCGGGGATAAAGCAGCGCCCCGGCATGCGTCGCCATCAACGCCGAACACCGCGACCCACGCGCCCGGTCGTCCTGCAGCATTTTGGACATCAGCGCCTGGCCGATGCCGCGACGCCGGTGCGAAGGCTCGACATACATTGCCGAGCACCATGTGGCGCCGACGGCGTCTATGCTGCGCACACGCCCGACGATAGCGTCGCCATCGAGCGCCACATATTGGCGGAACGGCGCGCCGTCGCCGAGCAGATCGGCCGCGATTGGCCGCCTGCGGATGATCTTCGCCAGCTGCGCCGCTCGTTCGACTGTCTGCACGCGCTCAATCAAGACAGCGGCTCGCGGATCCGGGATCTGGCGCAATGGCTGGACGAAAAAACCTTCCGTCCGCAGCAGCCGGTAGCCGAGAGCCTTGTAGGCGGTTCGCACCGGCTGATCCGGTTCGTCGGTCGCAATCACCACGGAGATGGCGAAGCCCGGCCGCGCATGCTGCCGCACGATCGCATCGGCTTCCTCGGCATCGACGTCATGGACGACCCATTCTTCGCCACGGTAGTCGCGCGCGTTCTTGCGCGGCGCATCGCGCATCAGCCACAAGGGTCCGACGCGGCCGGCCTGATATGGAAAGGTGCGGCTCTTGTCCGTGCTGTAGCCGTGCACGAACACTTCGATCGCCGCTTCGATCTCACGCTTTGCTGTTGTCATTCATGCAGCGTAGCGTTGGCCATCAGTTCAAGGCAACGCACATCAGTCGTGCCAAGCCTATGAAAATCAGCAGCAATTCCCGACTGCAGCCCAATGCGTCAGTTCCATAATCTATCTTATGCGACTTTTATGGGTGGGTGCCGCATAGCCGGCTTACGGCTGTCCATTGCCCGACAGGATCTGCAACGTTCCCCGCACGGCATTGCGGAACGCGTCGTCGAAGCTGACGCCGCGCACCTGCCAGCGGTATTCCTTGCCCTTAAAGCCGAGCCGCCAGTCGCCGACCCAGCCCAGCGCTTCCTGGCGCCATGCCAAAGTGCCGGCAAGCAGGGCATCGCCGCCCAGCCTATCGGCTACATCGGCGAGCACGACATCAGCCGGCCGGGGCAGCTCCAGCGGCAAACCGGTCCGGTGTGCGGCAGCCACCAGCGCGCCGCGCATATCCGCCGCAAGCTCGCCGCCGCCATCGCGCACCAGCGTGAAGCCATCGCCTTTCATCGGCTTTATGTCGAGCAACGCGACGATTGCGGGCCGTGGCAACGCCCATGGCTTATGTCCCAGTGACGCCAGCAAGGCGTCGATCTTGTCCGGATCGAAATCGGCGGTGATGTATTGCGGCCGGTCATGGGTGCCCTGCTCGTCATGCGGCGGACGGTTGTTGAGCAGGTCGCGGTAGCCGACACCAGTGACATAGTCGGCCGCGTGCCGGCTCATTTCCGCGACACGCGGATCGCCGATCAGTCGCGGGTCACCGGAGACCTTGACCAGCACCTCTTCAAGGCACGGCGCCAGGCCCCAGGCCCGGTTCTCCTCGCCGGTGCCGCTGGTCACCGACTGCGCGCGGTAGAGGCTGGCCCGGTCGATATCAGCGGCAGCGACGGGAAAGGTAATCAGCGCAGCCAACACAGCTGCCACAAACCCGAATTTCAAGCATCCAGGCATCAGCCGCTCCTCCCGAAGGGTCCGGAAAAATCCGTTGGATACATATTCCCGGTCATTTCAGGAATTTCAAGCGGCTGGAGGCCCGGCACCAGTCAGGTGGATGCCAGCTTTACCTGATAGCTTAGCACGCGCTTTTCCCCGGGCGCGATCAGCATTACGCCCGGCTTGTCGGCGAACTCGCCGTCGAAATCGACGGGGCTGGCAAGGCCGTGCCAGGGTTCGATGCACAGGAACGGCGCGCCGCCGGGTTTCGACCAGACACCCAATTCCTTGAAACCCTGCCAAGACATCTCGATCGCCGGACCGTGCGCGGCGGCATAACGCACGCTGGTGCTGGCCGGCCGGTCGAGGATCACAGCGTCTGCGTCGAACAATCCTTCGGAGAGCGCCAGCGTTTTGCCTTCGATGGGCGTCGGCTGCGGCGCAGCCAGCACCAGGCCGTCCTTCAGCCGGCGGATCGGCGCCGGCTCATCAGCGGCAAAGGTCAGGCGGTAGTCGGTCTTGGCGAGGCCTTGCAGCAACGGCCAATTGAATGCTGGGTGCGCCCCGACCGAGGCCGGTAGCGTCTCGTCGCCGGTGTTGGTGACGTCGAAGGACACGCCGAGTTGCTGGCGCTCCAGCGTGTAGGTGACAGCCAGGCGAAACGCGAAGGGATAGCGCGTGCGGGTGTCGGCATCGTCGGTCAGCACCAGCGTGCAGGATCGGGCGGTCGTCTGCGCCCACGCAAACGGCTTGTCGCGGGCAAAGCCGTGCTGCGTCAGCGGATAGACCTGGCCGCGATGGCGCAACTGGTCGCCCTTCAGCCGGCCGACGATCGGAAACAGCACCGGCGAATGACGTCGCCATTCCGGTCCGGCCTGCCACAAAAACTCCAGACCCTCGGCGTTGCGCAGAGAGACCAGTTCAGCCCCCTGCCCGACAATGGTCGCCGAGATGCCGTCGCCGTGAAGCGTCACTTGTTCCATGCGTCCTCGCGAAAAACTGCGTGCGAGCGGCAGGTTAGCAAAGGCTCGCGTGGACTCAAAGGGCGGCAGGGACACTGCGCGCCTCACTGAGCTGCGAGGGATGACCCCATGGCAAAACAACAGTGGCCGGAGATTTCTCTCCGGCCACTGCGAGATCGAGATTGTTGCCTGCTACGGTTCGACTATTCACGTTCGCCGGTGAAATTCAGCAACAGCTGGAAGATGTTGACGAAATTCAGGTAGAGCGACAGCGCGCCGAAGACGGCGAGCTTCTGCTGCGATTCCGCGTCGAAATTCTCCGCATACTGTTCCTTGATCGTCTGCGTATCCCAGGCGGTCAAGCCGACAAACACGGCGATGCCGATCACCGAGATGGCGAATTGCAGCGCGGTCGAGCCGAGGAAGATATTGACGACGCTGGCGATCACCACGCCGATCAGGCCCATGATCAGGAAGGACGAGAACTGGGTCAGGTCGCGCTTGGTCGTGTAGCCATAGAGGCTGGTGGCGCCGAACATGGTGGCGGCGATGAAGAAGGTGCGCGCGATGCTGGTGCCGGTGAAAACCAGGAACACCGAAGCCAGCGACAGGCCCATCACCGCGCAAAAGGCCCAGAACGTCGTCTGGGCGCTCGCCGCCGACATCGTCTGCATCTTGAACGAAAACAACAGAACGAAGGCAAGCGGCGCCAGCATCACCACCCACTTCAACGGGGTGGAAAAGATCGGCACGTAGAGAGCCGGCGTCGAGGCGACCACGAAGGCGATGACGCCGGTGACGACGAGGCCGACACCCATATAGTTGTAGACGCGCAGCATGTGGCTGCGCAGGCCCTCGTCATAGACGGCGCCAGCGCGAGCGCCGGTGCCCATTTGGTATCCCAAATCAGGGGTGTTCATGCGGGTTCTCCTTATGTGAGGTCTCAATAAAGCGTTCTGGCGAGCGTCTCGGCGGCACGATCGAGATCGTGGACGTCGCTGCGCGCAACAACCGCGTAAGCGACCTCGCCGATCTGGAAATAGGCCGAGGAAATATCGCCCGAGGGCGCGATGGCAGGCTTGACCACGTCGAACGTTCCCGGCCGGATCGCAAACAGCGAGACCAGCCCCATATCCTTCGTCTCCAGCGCCACCTCGACGCTCGGCCCGAAGCGCGACGGATAGATCTGCACGTCGCGGACCTTCCAGTCCTTGGGTAGCGATGGCATGACGATTGCCGTCGCGGCGCGGATTTCGTCGCCATTGTAGTTGGGCGCCTCCAGCTGCGAGGGCATGGCTTCGCGCATGAGCGTCGTCCGATGCGCTCGGATCGCTTCTTCGACATAGGCGGGCGGCGGCGGCGAAGCCACCACCTTGGTCACCAGCAGCGGCCCGAACAGGCCATTCGCCAGCCAGCCGGCAGCGACAAAGACGGCGACCGCGGCCGCCCGCTGCAGCACGGCGAAGACGCGGCGACTGGCCAGCCCCCTGCCCAGCCGGCGCGCGACTTCCGTCGTCGCCGGCCGCGCCATTCCTGTGGAAGCAGCCAACGCCAGGCGCAGCTCGTCGCGCGTCCTCAAGTCGGACATCACCCTCGCCGCTGTCTCCGGACGTGCAGACAGAAACGCTTCGACCTCGATGCGGCGCGCGACATCCAGCTGGTCGTCGACATAGGCGTCGAGATCGGTATCGGTCACCGGGTCCCGCAACAGATCGGTCATGACGGGTCTCCCACGATCCTCAGATGGTTTTTAGCCGGCGAAGGGGCAGCACTTTCCATCGAGCGCAGCGCGGCGCGCGCCCGGCCGATGCGCGACATCAGCGTGCCCAGCGGCACCCCGCTGGCGTCGGCGGCCTCCTGATAGGAAAGGCCCTCGATGGCGACCAGATGCAGCGCCGAGCGCTGTTCTTCCGGCAGGCTGAAAAAGGCCTCGCGCACCTGCGCCAGGCGCACGGAATGTTCCTGTGGCGCCGGCGTGCTGGCATCAGTGAGATAGCCGGCCTGTTCGACGCGCGCCGCCTCCGATCGGCGCGAGCGCATTTTGTCGATGAAGGCGTTGTGGACGATCGACAGCAGCCATGCCCGCAGATTGCCGCCGGAACGGAATGTGCCGCGCCGCTCATAGGCGCGCACTAGCGCATCGTGCACCAAATCCTCGGCGTCAGTGCTGTCGCGCGTCAGCGATCGTGCATAGCGCCGCAGCGAACCCAGCTGTCCAACTATATCGAAGCGTGGCATCGACCGTTTCATGCCCTGTTTACGGAGCATGTGGGGATTTTAATCCCTCGCACACCAGAACTTTCCGCGTCGTGGGCGTCATGCCGTCAGGAATGCGCTGCGCAACCGCCCATCTCCCGCGCGGCAGATGTTTGCTTTATGCTGATGGCTTAGCCTTCCCGTCTTTCCAGGGAGCAAAAGATGGTCGGTGGGGATCGGGTGACGGGTGCCGCGGCGCTGCCGATCGTCGGCAGGGTCTTCATGATCCTTGGCATTGTCGGACTGATCGTTTCCGGCGTGCTGGCCATGGTCGAGATGTACGGCCCTCGCACCGCTTCGGCGACAGGCAGGATTGTCGCCGCCGAATACAATCCCCGTATCGAGTTCTCGACAGCCGACGGCACCGTCATCCGCTTCAACAATGCCGTCCACAGCTCGTTCTGGGGCGATGGCGACAGCGTCCCTGTCGCCTACGATCCAACCAATCCGCAGAATGCCTCGGTCGACCGCTTCGCCGGCCGCTGGTTCCTTGCCGGGCTGGCCGGCATGCTCGGCGGTTTCTTCCTGCTGATCGGCATCGTGCTCACCGTGCTTGGACGGGTGCTTATGCGGCGGGTCAACTCGAATTCAGGGCCATAGCCGCCTTGCTGTCGGAGGGCGCACCGCGCCCGTCGCACAGCATCGAGGCGGAGCCGCGGGAAAAGGTATTCGCATCAAGCCGCGGACGACACATTGATCGCTTGGCGCCCTCAGGGCCGTTCGCCGCGCCGAAGCCTGCCCTCGATCACCGCAATGACCGGCAGCAGATCGGCAACGCCATTGACGACATAGTGCGCACCGGCAGCGCTGAGCTTGGCCGCCGCCTCGGCGCGCTTGGTGCGGAACAGTTCGGGCGCCATTGCCTGCGTTTCCGCCAGAGTGTGGCCGAAGACATTGCCGGTGACCGACACGCCGACCGTCCAGGCGCCGGCATTGATGCCTTCTGAAATGCCGACCTCGGTGTCGTCGACCTTGACGCTGAGCCATGGCGGATAGACGCCGAGTTCGGTCAGCGCCTTCCACAGCATGAACGGCGTCGGCCTGCCGTCCGGCGTATCGCCGGTGCAGACCAGGCAATCCGGTGCAAAACCGTGCGCTGCCGCCCCAGGCAGGATCTCGGCCATGATGTCGCGTGTGTAGCCGGTGGTCGAGCCGATCTTGAGGCCGTGCGCGCGCAGCGTGGCGACCACGTCGGCAACGCCGGGAATGACATCGGAAAAGCGAGCCGCCACCGCCCGGTTCTTCGGCACGAAGACGTCATAGACGGCGTCGATGTCGGTGTCGGTCGGTGCGTGCCCGTGCTGCCTGGCCCAGGCGGTCGAGATCCTCGGCAGCGCCATCAGCGCGGCAATGTGCGGGCGCTTGGCCATGCCCATCGGCCCACGCGCCTCCTCGATGCTGATGACAATGCCGAATTCCTGGAAAGCTTCGACGAAGACGCCCATCGGCGCCAACGAGCCATGATCGACGACGGTGCCGGCCCAGTCGAAAACGACGGCGCGAAGCAGATGCTGGGGGGTCATCAGGCGATCTTTCTGGCGTCTGCGATGCCTATTCAAACTACGCCGATGTGACAGGAGCGTGTAGGCAAGCCTCCTGCAGGCCAAGGGGAGACAGAGGGCGCGGGCTGGTGCAAATGAAAGCACTGGCGAAACGCGGCCGCTTTGCGTATCACTCCGCCGCCATTGGAGCCGTATTGATGTTCGAGACCCTGCAACCTGCCCCGGCTGACAAGATCATTGCCTTGATCGGCCTCTACCGTGCCGATCCGCGCCCCGGCAAGATCGACCTCGGCGTCGGCGTCTACAAGGACCGCGACGGCAAGACACCGGTCATGCGCGCCTTGCGCGAGGCCGAGAAGCGGCTGCTGCAGGGCCAGGACACCAAGACCTATCTCGGCCTCCTCGGCGACACCGCCTTCAACACGGCGATGGTCAAGCTGGCCTTCGGCCCGGCGGCAGACATGACGCGTATCCGCGCGGCGCAAGCGCCCGGCGGTTCCGGCGCGCTGCGGCTGGTGGCCGAGCTTTTGAAGCGGACCCGCCCCGACGCGACCGTCTGGTTGTCGGATCCGACATGGCCGAACCATCCGCCGGTCATGCGCGGCGCCGGCCTTAAGGTGCGCGACTATCCTTATTTCGATGCCGCTTCCGGCGCGGTGCGTTTCGACGACATGCTGGCGGCGCTGGGTACCGCCGAAGCCGGTGACATCGTGCTGCTGCATGGCTGCTGCCATAACCCGACCGGCGCCAATCTCGATACGGCGCAGTGGGCCAGGATTACCGATCTCGTTGTCGAGCGCGGGCTGTTGCCCTTTGTCGACATTGCCTATCAGGGCTTTGGCGAAGGCCTCGATGCCGACGCCGCCGGCTTGCGCCTGCTGGCGGCGAAGGTTCCCGAAATGGTCGTTGCCTCGAGCTGCTCGAAGAACTTTGCCGTCTATCGTGACCGCGTCGGCGCGGCGATGATCCTGGCCAAGGACGGCGCCCAGGCCGATGTGGCAATGAGCCAGATGCTGGCGGCGGCACGCGCCATGTATTCGATGCCGCCAGACCATGGCGCGGCTGCCGTGCGCATGGTGCTGGAAGACGATGGCCTTCGCGCCGACTGGGAGGCGGAACTCGAGGAGATGCGGCTGCGCATGCTGAGGCTGCGCGTCCAGTTCGCCGACGCGTTGCGCCGGCAATCCAACTCCGACCGCTTCGACTTCATCGCCAGCCATCGCGGCATGTTTTCAAGGCTTGGCCTGTCCGAGGCGCAGGTCGAGCGGCTGCGGGCCGAATACGGCGTCTACATGGTCGGCGACAGCCGCATCAACGTCGCCGGCCTGCCCGAAGACGGCATGGATGACCTCGCCAAGGCTGTTGTCTCGGTGCTCGACTGAGCAATTCCAGGAAAAGCGCAGCTCACCAGTTGGGGTCCCGACCTTCGAGATCATCATCCGGAATGACCTGCGGCTGGCGACGGCGACTGGTGTAGGGGGCCGCGTAGGCCATGGCCATCGCTTCGGCCACCAAGCTGAATATGGCGGCAAGCGATGCGCCGATTTCCGGCCACGCAAAGCTGAACCGCGACGGGTTAAGGCGGCGGATGAGGATGTGCACGTCAGTCATGGTGTCCTCCTGTGACGGAGAGAGTGACACCGGTTGCCGTTCAGGTCCTTGGCCCGGACCTGAAGAGTCCTGAACAGCCCTGAAGTTCGCCTTCAAGGTGATCTTGGATTATCCTGCCCGCGAGGGGTGGGTTCTTGGCCAATGGATTTGGAGTTTGGGAACTATCGTTTGAAACGCGCCGAACGGCGGCTGCTGGCGCCTAACGGGCCGGTGGAGCTTTCGGGGCGGTCCTTCGAAATCCTCTCGATGTTGCTGGAGAGGCCGGACGACGTGATCAGCAAGACCGAACTCTTCGATGCGGTCTGGCCCGGCCTGGTGGTGGAGGAGAACACGCTGCAGGTCCACATTTCGGCGCTGCGAAAACTGTTGCCCGCCGAAATGATCGTAACCGTGCATGGCCGCGGCTATAAATATGCGGGCCCCAAGCCCTTCGTGGCCACGGCAGATGCCACGGCGCCGACCAGGCCGTCCATTGCCGTTCTACCCTTTGACAATATGAGCGGCGACCCGGAGCAGGACTATTTCAGCGACGGGATAACGGAAGACATCATCGCCGAGCTTGGCAAGTTCCGGGAGTTCCTGGTCATCGCGCGGAACTCCTCCTTCCAGTTCCGCGGCAAGGCCAATGACGTGGCCGACGTCGCGAAGAAACTTGGCATCCAGTACGTCGTCGACGGCAGCGTGCGAAAGATTGGCAACCGGGTCCGCATCACGGTGCAGCTGACAGACGCCGTCTCGTTGGCTCATATCTGGGGCGAGCACTACGACCGCCAGCTCGACGACATTTTCGCCATCCAGGACGAAATCACCCAGATGATTACAGCCCGCCTGGCCCGGCAGACCAGAACCGCGATTACGTCGCGCGCCAGGGCCCGGCCGACGGACAACATGTCGGCCTATGAGTTCTACTTACGAGCCCTGCAACTGGCGGCCGTCTATGACGCCGCGCACGAAGCTGAACCGTTTCTGCGCCAGGCGGTAAAGCTTGATCCGCGGTTTGCTGCTGCCCACGCCATGCTCGGCGTTGTCGAGACCCTCAAGTTCTTCTGGATCTACTACAATTCAGATTATCTGCATTCCGCACTGGAGATGGCAAAAACAGCGTTGCAGCTCGACCCCGACGAGGCCTACGGCCATCTCGCGACCGGCTTTGCTCTCTTGTACTTGCGCCAATTCAGGCAGGCTGAAATCAGTCTTGACCGGGCGGTTGCCCTCAATCCGAACGATCCGTTCATTCTTAGTTTCCGTGCGCTTTTCCTGAACTACACGGACAGGTCGGATGAGGCGCTTGTTGAGATAAACGAAGCCCAACGCCGCGACCCATACGCCGTGGGATGGTATGAAGACTTTCGCGGCATCATACTGACCACAACTGGACGATATCGCGAGGCAACGGCCTGCTATGCGAAAATGGCTGATGTGCCGCGGTGGTTGTTCGTCTAATCGTCTGCCATTCCGAACTCGGTGAAATCAAGCAGGCGCAAGACGTCCTGGCAAAGGTCAAGGCACATTATCCCGGACTACGCCTTGACGCGATTGTTGATGCGGAATTGGACTTCTATGAGGATCCCGCCGTGTGCAGCCGTTATCGCGCGATCCTGCAGCGCGTTGATAACGAAGGATAGACTTCACCACGGCCCGGCGGCGAAAAGTCCTGGTCAACCGACCTTCGCAGAGTGGCTGGGTCTGCCGCCACCTGTGGACAATCTCCCCTCGCCGGCCGACGGCATTGGCCGGCCGGCCGCATGCACGATAGCATCCCGGCCATGAAACCTTCGCAGGACATTTCCCGGCTGATCGAGATCATGGCAGCACTCAGGGCGCCGAAGACCGGCTGTCCCTGGGACATCGAGCAGGATTTCTCGACTATCGCTCCCTATACAATCGAGGAGGCCTATGAGGTGGCGGACGCCATTGCGCGCGGCGATCTCGACGATCTGCGCGACGAGCTCGGCGATCTCCTGCTGCAGGTCGTCTACCACGCGCAGATGGCGCAGGAGGCGGGCGACTTCGCCTTCGGCGATGTGGTTGAGGCCATCACCACCAAGATGATCCGCCGCCATCCGCATGTCTTCGGCGACGAGGAGGCGCGCAGTGCAGGCATGGCCAAGGGCATGTGGGAAAAGATCAAGGCGCAGGAGAGGGCTGAGAAGCGAAGCGCCCGCCTCGCCCGCGACCTCGACCCTGAAGACAATGGAAAGGGGTTTCTGGACAGCGTACCGGTCGCCCTGCCCGCCTTGACGCGAGCGTTGAAGCTGCAAGAAAAGGCTGCCCGAGTCGGCTTCGACTGGAGCGAGGCCGCCCCCATACTCGACAAGATCGAGGAAGAGATCGGCGAATTGCGCGAGGCGCTGGCCAAGGGCGAAACGGCCGAGATCAAGGACGAGTTCGGCGACATGCTGTTTGCCGTCGTCAATCTGGGCCGTCACCTCAAGCTCGATTCGGAAGCGGCCCTCAGCGGTACCAATGAAAAGTTCCGCTCGCGCTTCCACTATGTCGAGCGCGCGCTAGAGGCATCGGGAGGCACGCTGGAAAAAGCCACTCTGGACGAAATGGAAGCGCTCTGGCAGCAGGCCAAGGGCGCGAAATAAACGGGCTTACTGCCTGTTTTTGCGCTGCAATCGGCTTTCGATCTCTTGCCGGGCTGTGTGCGTGGCCTTGAGCGCGATGGTCGCGCTGCCATCCTCATTGTCTAACCGCGAAACGATGTCGCCATTGCGGTAGAGCCAGTCGACGAGACCAAACTGCGCCGGCTCGATCGTCACCGTCAGTTCCTCGAGTTCGCCCGACATCCTGGTTTCGATCAGCGCCTTCAGCGCATCGATGCCTTCGCCGGTGATGGCCGAGATGGCGATCGGCGGCGCCTTGTTGGCGTCGACGCCATCGGCAAGCAGGCGCTCCCGGTTGCCGTCGTCGAGCAGGTCGACCTTGTTCCAGACTTCGATGACCCGCTTGGCGTCGCCGGCATCGACGCCGAGATCGGCGAGGATGCGTTCGACGTCCTCGGCCTGAGCGGCGGTGTCCGGATCCGAAATATCGCGCAGATGGATGACCAGGTCCGCCTCGACCACCTCTTCCAGCGTGGCGCGGAAGGCGGCGACCAGATGCGTCGGCAGGTCCGAAATGAAGCCGACCGTGTCCGACAGGATGATCGGCGCGCCGTGCGGCAGGCGCACCCGGCGCAGCGTCGGGTCGAGCGTGGCAAACAGCATGTCTTCTGCCAGCACGTCGGCTCCGGTCAGCCGGTTGAACAGCGTCGACTTGCCGGCATTGGTGTAGCCGACGATCGCCACCACCGGGAACGGCACCTTCTTGCGCTTGGCGCGATGCAGGTCGCGCGTGCGGCGTACCGTCTCCAGCTCGTGTTTGAGCTTGATGATCTTTTCCTGCAGCTGCCGCCGGTCGGATTCGATCTGGGTTTCGCCCGGGCCGCCGAGGAAGCCGGCGCCGCCGCGCTGACGTTCAAGGTGGGTCCAGCTCCGCACCAGGCGGCCCTTCTGGTAGTTGAGATGGGCAAGCTCGACCTGCAGCGTCCCTTCCTTGGTCCGGGCGCGCTCGCCGAAAATCTCCAGGATCAGCCCGGTGCGGTCGAGCACCTTGGCGTTGAATTCCTTCTCGAGATTGCGCTGCTGCACCGGCGTCAGCGGATGGTCGACGATGACCACCTCCGCGTGCCCTTCTTTGACGATCTCGGCGAACTCCGCAACCTTGCCGCTGCCGAGCAAGGTTGCCGGGCGTGGATCGTTGACGGTCACCACCGCCGTGTGGATCAGATCGAGGTCGATGGCGCGGGCAAGGCCGACCGCTTCGTCGTGGCGCGCATCGGCCGAACGCGTCAGGCGCGGACGATTTGTTTCGTCATCGTTGCGCTGATGCCGGGTAAGCACCGGCACAATGACAACCGCCCGGGTCGGACCTTGGGCTTCCGTCCCGGGGTGATGCGCTGGTTTCCCGCGGACACTGCGGTCCGCGTCTTTCTCACGTGCCAATCAGGCGCCCTGGCTTTCCTCGCCATCGAACATCTGAACCGGCTGGCTCGGCATGATCGTGGAAATGGCATGCTTGTAGACGAGCTGGGAGTGGCCGTCACGGCGTAGCAGGACACAGAAATTGTCGAAGGAAGTGACCACGCCGGTCAGCTTGACGCCGTTGATGAGAAAGATGGTGAGTGGATTTTTGCTCTTGCGAACAGAATTCAGGAACAGGTCCTGAAGGTTTTGCGATCGTTCCGCCATTGTTCTTGTCTTTCGCCGATCCCCTTCGGTTTGCAGGCCAATGCGCCAAATTAGCGGGCACATGTCAAGCTTGCAAACACCCCCTTGCCGTCAGTAACGACAAGCAGAACGAGATATATTGATGTGCAGTCCGTCTGTGCGGTTATCAGGCTGGACTTTTTTCCGCAACGTCAAAAAATGCCTGCCGCAAGGAAAGTGTTACCGAACCCGGATGGCCATTGGCGACCGCGGCGCCGTCAATTGCCACCACCGGCATGGCGATTGTCGTTGCCGAACTGATGAAAGCTTCGCGCGCCGCCTTTGCCTCGGTGACCGAAAAACCGCGCTCCTCGATCTTCAAACCGAGCTTGGCCGCCACCTCGAACATGGTGGTGCGGGTGATGCCGCGCAGGATGCCGTGCTCGGCCGGCCGGGTCACCAGAACGCCGTCCCGGGTGACGATCCAGGCATTCGACGAACCGCCTTCCTTGACGTTGCCGTCGGTGTCGACGAACCAGGCTTCCTGGGCGCCGGCTTCCTTGGCCTTCTGCTTGGCCAGCACATTGGGCAGCAGGCCGGTGCTCTTGATATCGACCCGGTCCCAGCGGTTTTCCGGCACGGTGATGACCTTGATCCCGGTCTCGGCCCGCTTGGCGGCCGCCGCCGGATCGGCTTTCCTCGCCGTAATGACCAGCGACGACAGCGTATCTTCCGGGAAAACGAAGTCGCGGCTGGCAACCCCGCGCGTCACCTGGACATAGACCAGGCCGTTGACGACGTAGTTCCGGCGCACGACCTCACGCAGCAGAAGCGGCAGCACGCCCTTGGTGACCGGCCAGTCGATCGAGAGTTCGGTGAGCGAACGGTTCAGCCGGGCAAGATGGCGCGGCATGTCGACGATATAGCCTTGCGCCACCTCGCAGACCTCATAGACGCCGTCGGCGAACTGATAGCCTCGATCCTCGATATGCACAGCAGCGTCGGCATGGGCGACATAGCGCCCGTTCACATAGGCAATGCGCGGCATGGGTGATCCCTCAGAAAAGTCCCGCTATTCCTAGGCGATTCCGCCGCTGCCGTAACCGGCAATTGCATGGGCCGCGGCCCGCTGGACCAACAACAATGGGGATCAGACCCCCAGCGACTTCAGCTTGCGGTGCAGCGCGGAGCGCTCCATGCCGATGAACTCGGCCGTCTTCGAGATGTTGCCGCCGAAACGGTTGATCTGGGCGATCAGATAGTCCTTCTCGAACTGTTCGCGGGCCTCGCGCAGCGGCAGCGCCATAATGTGCTGGTCCGACTGGTTGGGCGTGCGCGGCATGACATCGCCGATCTCGGACGGCAAAAGGTCGGCGGTAATCGGCGCATCGACATCGTCGCCGCGCGCCAGGATCATCAGCCGTTCGACATTGTTGCGCAGCTGGCGGACATTGCCCGGCCAGTTGTGCGCCTGCAGCACGGCCAGCGCATCGTCGCCGATGCGGCGCGGCTTGATGCCAGCCTGACGCGCAATCTGCTTCATGAAATTGTCGACGAGATAGGGGATGTCCTCGCGCCGCTCGGCCAGGCCCGGCACCATGACCGGAACCACTGCGAGGCGGTGATAGAGATCCTCGCGAAAACGGCCGTCGGCGATCATCGCTTCGAGGTTCTGCGAGGTCGAGGAAATGATGCGGACGTCGACCTTGACCCGCTTGGTGCCGCCGACCCGCTCGAACTGCTGCTCGACCAGCACGCGCAGGATCTTGTTTTGCGTCTCGCGCGGCATGTCGGCGACTTCGTCGATGTAGAGAATGCCGCGATGCGCCTCCTCCAGCGCTCCGACCTTGCGCTCGGTGCCGTTCGATTCGGTGCCGAACAGCTCGATTTCCATGCGCTCGGGCGTGATGTTGGCCGCACTCAGCGTCACAAACGGCGCGCCCTTGCGCGTCGAGAGCGTGTGGATGGCGCGGGCGGCGAGCTCCTTGCCAGATCCGGACGGGCCTATGATCATGACGCGGCTGTTGGTCGGCGCCACGCGCTCAATGGTCTGGCGCAGCTGGCTCATCGCCGACGACATGCCGATCAGGTCGAAGGTCTCGCCGCTGCGCTGCTTGAGGTCGGAGACCTCGCGCCGCAATTTCGAGGTTTCGAGCGCACGTTCGGCAATCAGGATCAGCCGGTCGGCCTTGAACGGCTTCTCGATGAAATCATAGGCGCCACGGCGGATGGCCGACACTGCCGTCTCGATATTGCCGTGGCCGGAGATCATCACCACCGGCAAGCTCGGATGCATCGTCTTGATCTCGTCGAGCAGCGCCAGCCCGTCCAGGCGCGAGCCCTGCAGCCAGATGTCGAGGAAAATCAGCCGTGGCGCACGATCAGCAATTGCCGCCAGCGCGCTGTCGGCATCGAACGCCGTGCGGGTTTCATGCCCCTCGTCGCTCAATATGCCCGCGACGAGTTCACGGATGTCTTCCTCGTCATCGACGATGAGAATATCAGACGCCATTACCGACCTTTTCAGTTTCTCTTTCGCGTTCCGTTTCACCTTGACCGCGTGGCGGCGCGGCTGCGGCAGCTGGTGGCAGGATGATCGAGATCATCGCGCCTCTCCCACCATGGAAATCCGGCGGCGCATCGTGCAGTTCGAGGCGCCCACCATGGTCTTCCACGATCTTCTTGACGATGGCGAGACCGAGCCCGGTCCCCTTCTCGCGTGTCGTCATATAGGGCTCAAGCAGCCTTTGGCGATTCTCGCGCGGCAGGCCTTTGCCATTGTCGATAACGTCGATTCGTATGGCGCCATCTTGGCGCCCGGCTTGAATCCGAATTGTGCCGTCCGAACGGTCCTTTGAATCAAGTCCGTCAATGGCCTCGGCGGCGTTCTTGATGACATTGCCAAAGGCTTGCGCCATCAGCCGGCTGTCGAAGGTACCCTTGAGCGGCTCGCTGCCGAAAACACGCTCGAAGGCAATGTCGGCACGGCTGACTTCGACCAGGAAGGAGGCCTCGCGCAGCGACTCGCGCAAGTCGATGGCCTTCATCTCGGGCTTCGGCATGCGAGCGAAAGCGGAAAATTCGTCGACCATGCGGCCGATGTCCTCGACCTGGCGGATGATGGTGTCGGTGCACTGGTCGAAAATCTCGCGGTCCTCGGTGATGACCTTGCCGAAACGGCGCTTGATGCGCTCGGCTGAGAGCTGGATCGGCGTCAGCGGGTTCTTGATCTCATGCGCGATGCGCCGCGCCACATCCGCCCAGGCCGAAGAGCGCTGCGCCTGAACAAGATCGGTGATATCATCGACCGTCACCACGTAGGACTTTTCGTCCTCGCCGTCGTCGCCGGCCTCGATGGTGATCTGCACGTTGAAGGTGCGCTCGGCCCCAGTGCGGTAGAAGGTGACCTGCTCGCGATAGACCGGCTTGCCCGATTTGCGGCCGATCTCGAAGACACGGCCGACATGCGGCAGCACGGCCGACAGGTTCTGCCCGAGCGCCGCCGTGGCCGATATGGCCAGCATCGTCTCAGCCGATTTGTTGACGATGGAGACGATGCCATAGGGATCGACGCCGATGACGCCGGCAGTGACGCCGGCCAGCACCGCTTCCGAGAAACGCCGCCGCTCGTCGATCAAATCCTTGGCCGACAGGATTTCGTTGCGCTGCGATTTCAACTCAAGCAGCATCTTGTTGAACGTATCGCCAAGTGAGGCGACGTCACCGTCGGAAGGCCGCACCGGCACGGCGACATCGAGATTGCCGGTGGCAACCTCGTCAGCCGCGCCGATGAGCTGGCGAATGGGCCGCACCAGACGGTCGGCCACCGCTATGCCGGTCCAGATGGCTGACAGGATGATGATCAGCGTCAGCGACAGATACGGAAGCGCAAACGCCACCTGCGAGGTCCGCCTGTTATCTTCCAGGCCGCGATACTCGGCGGTGTTGGACTGCACGATCTGCCGCGCCTTGATCACCTCGGGATCGACGAGGCGAATGGTGTAGAGATAGAGGCCTTCGATCTCGCGCAGTTTGACGATGGCGCCCATGATGTTGCGCGTCTTCGGCTCGATCAGCACCGGCTTGCCGTCGGCCGCACTTGCCACGGCCCCCTCCGGCGGCTCCGGCATGGCGAAATTCGTATTGGTCTTGGCGCTCATGACGAAAGAGCCATCCGGCTTGATCAGCGCCGCATGCGCCAGGGTCCTGCCCACGGCCTCCTTGTTCATCAGGTCGAGAAAGCCGGTTCGATCGAGGCCGTAAAGCGTGCGCGAGGCGTCGAGGTCGTAGGCCATCGACAGCGTCGTGCCCTGAAGATTGCGAGCATTTTCCTGCACATAGGCGTCAGCGATCGACAGCGACGAATTGACGATCGTCTTGGTGCGGATCTCGAACCAGCGGTCGAGGCCAATATCGAGCGTGATCGAGGCGATGATGGCCACCATGATGGCGGGGATGGCGGCGACCAGCGCAAACATCGCCACGATGCGCACATGCAGCCGCGACGCCGCCTTGCCGTGCCGGCGCGCCATGACGATGCGGCGCACCTCGCGGCCGACCAGGGCGATCAGCGCCAGCACGAACACGGCGTTGACCGCAATCAGCGTCAGCGTCGTGGTTGCGTCCGGTGTGATCGGCGTCGCGCCGACCAGGATCGCAAATGAGATTGCGGCTGTAACCAGCGCACCGGCGATTGCGACAACGCCGGGCAGCGCAAGCAGCCGGCGTCCATCCCTTCCGCCGGGCCTGCTGAAAAGCGGTTCGTTTGATGTCAGAGCTTGCGAAGCCATGTCGCCGTCTAAGAGCCAGTGATTGCGTCGGATGTATGCAACGCATTGTGGCGATTATGCAACAAGTATGGCCGCGACGGAAATCTTTCGCCCACCGATCCCCTGAAAAGGGGATGACCGCACGTCACGTCGGATGGCTCGCGCTCACGACCGCGACGATTTGTAGACGTTGACGCCGAGTTCGCGAATCTTCTTGCGCAGCGTGTTGCGGTTCAAGCCCAGCAATTCGGCCGCCTTGATCTGGTTGCCGCGCGTTGCCGTCATGGAAGCCAGCACCAGCGGATATTCGACCTCGGACAGGATGCGCTGATAGAGGCCGGCCGGCGGCAATTCGCCGGCGAAAGAGGCAAAATAGCGCTGCAGGAAGTGCTCCACCGCCTGGCCGATGGAGAGATCGTCCGGGATCAGATTGCCGCCGCCGGGAACGACCGGCCTTTCGCCTGTCTTCAGCTCGGCTTCGATGATCTCGGCGGATATTTCGTCCTGCGAATAGAGCGCGGCAAGCCGGCGCACCAGGTTTTCCAGTTCGCGCACATTGCCCGGCCAGGGATAGCGCTTCATCAATTCGATGCCGCCGGTCGAAATGCGCTTGGTCTGCAGGCCCTCGCTGGCGCCGATCTTGAAGAAATGCCGCACCAGATCGGGAATGTCTTCCGACCTCTCACGCAAGCCCGGCAGCCGCAGCGGCACGACATTCAGGCGATAGAACAGATCCTCGCGGAAAAGCCCCTGGTTGATCAGCGTGCGCAGATCCTTGTTGGTGGCGGCGACGATGCGCACATCCGTCTTGATCGGCGTGCGCCCGCCAACCGTGGTGTATTCGCCCTGCTGCAGCACGCGCAGCAGCCTTGTCTGCGCCTCCATCGGCATGTCGCCGATCTCGTCGAGGAACAGCGTGCCGCCCTCGGCCTGCTCGAAACGGCCGGTGGAACGGTTCTGCGCGCCGGTGAAGGCGCCCTTCTCATGACCGAACAGTTCCGATTCAATCAAATCGCGCGGGATCGCCGCCATGTTGATGGCGACGAACGGACCGCCGCGGCGGCGGCCATATTCGTGCAGCGCGCGGGCCACCAGTTCCTTGCCGGTCCCGGATTCGCCCGAGATCATCACCGTCAGATCGGTCTGCATCATGCGCGCCAGCATGCGGTAGATGTCCTGCATGGCGGCCGAGCGGCCGACCAGCGGCATGGCGTCAGGCTGCTCTTCCGGCCGGGTGTCGATTTTCGGCCGCCTCGGCTCGGACAGCGCGCGGTTGACGATGCTGAGCAGTTCAGTCAGGTCGAACGGCTTCGGCAGATACTCGTAAGCGCCTGTTTCGGAAGCACGAATCGCGGTCATGAAGGTGTTCTGCGCGCTCATCACGATGACCGGCAGTTCGGGCCGCGCCTTCTTGATGCGCGGCAGCATGTCGAAGGCATTTTCGTCCGGCATCACCACGTCGGTGATCACCAGATCGCCCTCACCCGCCGCCACCCAGCGCCACAGCGTCGAGGCGTTGGAGGTTACGCGCACCTCATGGCCGACGCGCGACAGCGCCTGGTTGAGCACGGTGCGGATAGCCGCATCGTCGTCGGCGACGAGAATATTACCGCGAACCGTCATTTGCGGTCTCCTTCGCCTTCATCATCGGCGATGCCGATCGGTGTCTCTTTCCAGGCCGGCATCAGGATGCGGAAGGTGGTGCCGCGCGGCGTCGAATCGCATTCGATGATGCCGCCATGCTCGCCGACGATTTTCGCCACCAGCGCCAGGCCGAGCCCCGAGCCGTTCGGCTTGGTGGTGATGAACGGGTCGAACAGGATCGGCAAGATGTCTTCCGAAACACCCGACCCATTGTCACGCACGCAGAATTCCAGCGGCAGCGAGACACGGTCCTGCGTTCCCGGAACGGAGACCCGGATGCCCGGCCGGAACGCGGTCGACAGAATGATCTCACCTTGCGGATCGCCGCCGATGGCCTCGGCGGCGTTCTTGACCAGGTTCAGAAACACCTGGATCAGCTGGTCGCGGTTGGCGAAAACTGGAGGCAATGATGGATCATAGTCCTCCAATATCCTGATTCTTTTGGCAAAACCGTTCTTGGCGATCGCCTTTACATGGTCCAGCACGACATGGATGTTGACGGGATAGCGATCGATCGGCCGCTCGTCGGAAAACACCTCCATGCGGTCGACCAGGGAGACGATGCGATCGGTCTCGTCGGTGATCAGGCGGGTCAGCGCGCGATCCTCGTCGGAAGCCGACAATTCGAGAAGCTGTGCCGCGCCGCGTATGCCGGACAGCGGGTTCTTGATCTCGTGCGCCAGCATGGCGGCAAGGCCGGTGACCGAACGCGCGGCACCGCGATGCGTCATCTGCCGGTCGATCTTGTCGGCCATCGAGCGTTCCTGGAACATCACCACGACCGAGCCCGGAAATTCCGGCACCGGGGCGACATAGAGATCGACGACTTTTTCGATGCCGAGACGCGGCGACGACACGTCGACACGGTACTCGTTGACCGGTGCGCGGCGCTCGCGCACCTGGTCGACCAGCTGTAACAGCGGGCTGCCGAACGGGATCAGCTTGGAAAGCGTGTTGCGGGCAAGCATGTTGGCGCTGGAGCGGAAGAAGTCTTCCGCATCGGCATTGGCGTAGGTGATGAAGCCTTCGGGGTCGACCATGATCACCGGACGGCGGATCGTGTTCAGCACGATACTGGCGGCATCCGCCATGTCGGTGCTCGGTGCGACGGAGGCGTTCATGCAGCGCTCCGCATGGGCGTGGTCTCGCCTTCACAGGAAAACACCTCACGCAGCGCGGCGATGACGTGAGCGGGATCGAACGAGGTGAGGATGGCTTTGCGCCGTTCGTTGGAGACGTCGGCTGCATGGCGGTCGAGATACCAGCCGAGATGCTTGCGCGCCTGGCGCAGGCCGCTCTCGACGCCATAGAGCGCCAGCATGTCTTCGTAGTGGGCGGCTATGTAGTCGGCCATGGCTTTCGGGCTGTCCGGCACGCCGGAGGGCGCCTCGCCCGCAGCCGCCACGGCGATGCGGCCCGCCGTCCACGGCGCGCCGTAATGCGCCCGGCCGATCATCACCGCATCGGCGCCAGACTGTTCGAGGATTTCTGCGGCAGCCTCAGGTGAGCCGACATCGCCATTGGCAACGACCGGGATCGAAACAGCATCCTTGATGCGGGCGATCGCGCCCCAGTCGGCCTTGCCTTGATAAAACTGGCAGCGCGTGCGGCCATGCACGGTTACCATTTTGACGCCGGCCTCTTCCGCGCGCCGCGCCAGAGCCGGGGCGTTGAGGGCGTTCTCGTCCCAGCCCAGCCGCATCTTGACTGTGACCGGCACCTGGACTGCACCGACCACCGCCTCGATCAGCGACAGCGCGTGGTCGAGATCGCGCATCAGCGCCGAGCCGGCATAGCCCCCGGTCACCTTCTTGGCCGGGCAGCCCATATTGATGTCGATGATGTCGGCGCCCTCGCCGGCGGCGATGCGCGCACCCTCGGCCATATGCGAGGCCTCGCGGCCGGCAAGCTGGACCATGTGGACGGGCAACCCGGAATGACGGATGCGCAGGTCGCAGCCGGCCCTGCCCTTGGCAAGCTCGCCGCTCGCCACCATTTCCGACACGACCAGGCCTGCGCCGTGCGCATAGGCGCGTTGCCGGAACGGCTCGTCCGTTATCCCAGACATCGGCGCGAGGAAGACGCGATTGCGTATCTTCACGCCGCCGACATCGAGCGGCAAAGCCAATTTTGTCACTTCAGGCATGCACAAAAACCAAGCATATCGGATTGCTGCACATTCTCTAGCCATAAGAAAGGCATTGTGCAACGCGCAATGACGTCACAATGCGGCGCATTTGGGAAAATGCTGGCCTTAGCCATGAGCCGCGACTAAGCCTCTCGGCATGACAGAAGCAAGCGAAAAACTGGTCGGGCCAACGACCGACAAGGTCGGCGTGGTCATCGTCGCCGCCGGCCGCGGCGCGCGCGCCGGACAGGCCGACGGGCCGAAACAATATCAGCGCATCGGCGGCCGCGCCGTCATCGCCCGCACGCTGGAGACGTTCCTGGCACACCCTGAGATTGGCCCCGTCGTCGTCGCCATCCACGCCGATGACCGTGCGCTTTTCGACAAGGCAGCCGGCGCCAATGCCGAACGGGTCACCACCGTAGTCGGCGGCGAGTCGCGCCAAGCTTCGGTCCGGCTGGGACTGCTCGAACTAAGGGACCAAGCGCCGGGCCGTGTCCTCGTGCACGATGCGGTGCGGCCATTTGTCGACGCGGCCCTGATCGACCGCACCATCGCGGCCATTGGCGAGCGCCAGGGCGCGCTGCCGGCGCTCCCCGTCGCCGACACGCTGAAGCGCGAATCGGCCAGCGGAATGATCGAGGAGACGGTGCCGAGGGCCGGCCTTCATTCCGCGCAGACACCGCAAGGCTTTCCGTTCTGGCCGCTGCTCGCCGCACACGAAAAGGCCCATCACCTCGGCAAGACGGATTTCACCGACGATGCCGCAATCGCCGAATGGGCGCACATTCCGGTCAAAATCGTCCAGGGGTCGCCGGACAATGTCAAACTCACCTGGGCAAAGGATATTGCGATGGCGGATCAGCGGCTTACCGGCGAGCGTTTTCCCGACATCCGCACCGGCAATGGCTATGACGTGCATGCCTTCGAGCCCGGCGATCATGTCACCTTGTGCGGCGTCGCCATTCCGCATGGCAAAAAGCTGTCGGGACATTCGGATGCCGATGTCGGCCTGCATGCCCTGACCGACGCGCTGCTTGCCACCTGCGGCGCCGGCGACATCGGCACGCATTTCCCGCCCTCCGATCCACAATGGAAGGGCGCGGCTTCAAAGATCTTCGTCGAACATGCGGCAAAGCTGGTGCGCGAACGCGGCGGGCGCATCGCCAATGCCGACATCACGCTGATCTGCGAGGCACCGCGCGTCGGCCCGCATCGCGAGGCTATGACTAAGGCCTTGTCGGCAATGCTGGGCATTTCCGGCGATCGCATCTCGATCAAGGCGACCACCAACGAAAAACTCGGCTTTGTCGGCCGCGAGGAAGGCATCGCCGCCATCGCCACCGCCAGCGTCGTCTTTCCCGGGGACGTCCCGGCATGAGCAACACCGACCTCGCTAACGCTCTGCTCCAGGCCTGCCAGCAGCGCGGCATTATGCTGGCGACCGCCGAAAGCTGCACCGGCGGCATGATCATTGCCGCACTCACCGACATTGCCGGCTCGTCCGCCGTCGTCGATCGCGGCCTCATCACCTATTCCAACGAAGCCAAGATGGAGATGCTCGGCGTCTCGGCCGCCACGCTCGATGCGCATGGCGCCGTCTCGCGCGAAACGGTTCTGGAGATGGCTGCCGGCGCATTGGCCCGCTCGCGCGCCGGCCTGGCGCTTGCCGTCACCGGCATTGCCGGTCCGGGCGGCGGTTCGTCGGAAAAGCCGGTCGGCCTGGTCTGGTTCGGGGTGGCGCTGCGGGGTGGGCCTGTGGCCGCCGAGCTCAATCTGTTTGCCGACAATGGCCGCGACTTCATCCGCAGCGAAACGGTCAAGCATGCGCTTGAGATCGGCCTACGGGCGCTCGGCGACACTCACGAAATGGGCGTCGTTCCGTAGATCACATCGGCGCGCTTTTCGAAGGCTTCGGAAAACATGCGGAAGGCGCGGTCGAACATGGTGCCCATCAGTGCGCCGAGAATGCGGCTCTTGAACTCATAGTCGATGAAGAAGCGGACGCTGCAGCCACCGCCATCGGCCGCCTCGAATCGCCAGATGTTGCTCAGATATTTGAACGGCCCATCGATGTATTTGACGTCGATTGTGTTCTCGTCCGGCTTCAACAGCACCTGCGTCGTAAAAGTCTCGCGGATCGCCTTGTAGCCGATGCTCATATCAGCGACGAGAATGGTGCGGCCATCGCGCTCCTTGCGCGAGCGCACCGTCAGCGCCTCGCAAAGCGGAAGGAATTGCGGATAGGTCTCGATATCGGCGACCAGCGCAAACATCTGCTCCGGCGTGTGGGCAACGCGGCGGGTGGCTTCGAATTTCGGCATTAATGCATGTCGCTCAAAAGTGGCCCCGGTTTTGAGACAACGACATGCATCACTTAAAGCAGGGCGTTGGCTGCTTTTTTGAGCTGCGCCTCGCGCGCCGCCCGCAGCCTGGCGAAATCGTCGCCGGCGTGATGCGAGGAGCGCGTCAGCGGGCTCGACGCCACCAGCAGGAAACCCTTGGTCTTGCCGATCGTGGCGAAGGAGTTGAACTCCTCCGGCGTGACGAAGCGGATCACCGGATGGTGCTTCTTCGACGGCTGCAGATACTGGCCGATGGTCATGAAGTCGACATTGGCCGAACGCAGATCGTCCATCAGTTGCAGGATCTCGTTCCGCTCCTCGCCGAGGCCGACCATGATGCCAGACTTGGTGAAGATCGACGGATCAAGCTCCTTGACCCGCTGCAAAAGCCGGATCGAGTGGAAATAGCGCGCGCCCGGACGCACCGTCAGATAGTTCGACGGCACGGTTTCGAGATTGTGGTTGAAGACGTCGGGCTTCGCAGCCACCACGATCTCCAGCGCGCCTTCTTTGCGCAGGAAATCGGGCGTCAGGATTTCGATCGTGGTCAAGGGCGTCGCCGCCCGGATGGCGCGGATGACGTCGGCGAAATGCTGCGCGCCGCCATCGGCAAGATCGTCGCGGTCGACCGAGGTGATGACGACATGGGTCAGCCCCATCTGCTTGACGGCGTGCGCAACGCGCGCCGGCTCATCGGCATCGAGTGCTGTCGGGATGCCGGTGGCGACATTGCAAAAGGCACAGGCGCGTGTGCAGATCTCGCCCATGATCATGAAAGTGGCGTGCTTCTTTTCCCAGCATTCGCCGATATTGGGGCAGCCGGCCTCTTCGCACACCGTGACTAGCTTGTGCGACTTCACGATCTCGCGCGTTTCGGCATAGCCCTTGGACACCGGCGCCTTGACGCGGATCCAGTCTGGCTTGCGCAGCACCTCCTGGTCGGGCTTGTGCGCCTTTTCGGGGTGCCGCAGGCGCGGCGCATTGGCGATCGTGTCGAGGACAGTGACCATCTCAAACCTGACTTTGTTGGCGTCCGCCCGTCGGCGTTCGCCTTTAAAACGTCATCTAAGACTTTTCGGGGCAAAGAAAAAGGCCGCGGCAGCGCATGCCGCCACAGCCTTTTTCGCATAGCGGGGCTCTAGCGGCGAATGAGCCGCCCGGCGAAGATGAGCAGACAGGCGCCGATGAAGCCGGTGATCAGGTAGGCGAGCCAGCCGACGCCGAAGGGCTCGATGTTGAGGGCTCTGAGAATTGCGTTCAGCACCACCGCGCCGACAATGCCCATAATGATGTTCATCAAGATGCCGGTGTTGCTCTTCATGACCATCTCGGCCAGCCATCCGGCCAAGCCGCCGATGATGATGGCTGCAATCCAGCCCACGCCATTCACGTCCATATGCCAACTCCTCCAGTGTCAGGTGAAAATGCACCCGGAAACGAACTGCCTTGCCGTAAGGTTCCTCCGGCGCATGCGTCTGAGTCTCGCGGCAGCAATTTATCATGCGTTGAGCGCGCGCCCATAGGCGTCGAGCACGCTTTCCTTCATCATCTCCGACAGCGTCGGATGCGGGAAGATGGTGTGCATCAGCTCTTCTTCTGTCGTCTCCAGGTTCATCGCCACGACAAAGCCCTGGATCAGTTCGGTCACTTCGGCGCCGACCATATGCGCGCCAAGCAGCTGTCCGGTCTTCTTGTCGAAGATGGTCTTGATGAACCCCTGGTCCTCGCCAAGCGCGATCGCCTTGCCGTTGGCGCCGAACTGGAAGCGGCCAACGCGGATGTCCTTGCCCTCGGCTTTCGCCTTGGCTTCGGTCAGCCCGACCGAAGCGACCTGAGGGTTGCAGTAGGTGCAGCCCGGAATCTTCAGCTTGTCGGTCGCATGCACGCCGGGGAAGTTGGCAATCTTTTCGATGCACACCACGCCCTCATGCTCGGCCTTGTGGGCGAGCATCGGCGGCCCCGCGACATCGCCAATTGCGTAGATGCCGGGCACATTGGTCTTGCCGTAGCCGTCGACGACGACGCAGCCACGATCCGTCTTCACGCCGAGCGTCTCGAGGCCGAGATTCTCGATGTTGCCCTGCACGCCGACGGCCGAGATCATGCGATCGGCAGTGATCTTCTCGACCTTGCCGTCCTTCATCTCGACATGCGCGGTGACGGAATTCGCACCCTTCTCGACCTTGGTCACCTTGGCCTCGAGGATGATCTTCATGCCTTGCTTCTCGAACTGCTTCTGAGCGAATTTCGAGACCTCGGCGTCCTCGACCGGCATCACCGCCGGCAACAGCTCGACCACGGTCACCTCCGCGCCCATGGTGCGATAGAAGGAGGCGAATTCGATGCCGATGGCGCCGGAGCCCATCACCAGCAGCGACTTCGGCATCTCCTTCGGCACCATGGCCTCGAAATAGGTCCAGATCAGCTTGCCGTCCGGTTCGATGCCGGGCAGAGCGCGCGGCCGGGCGCCGGTGGCGAGAATGATATGCTTGGCGGTGTAGGTGCCCTCGCCCTTGACGCCTTTCGGCACCGGCGGCTGCGGTTCCATCGGCTTCTTGGCCGTCTTGGAGACGACGATCTCGCCGGGCTTCGACAGCTTGGCCTCGCCCCAGATGACGTCGACCTTGTTCTTCTTCATCAGGAAGGCAACGCCACCATTCAGCCTCAACGAGACTTTGCGCGAGCGGTCGACGACGGCCGCCGTATCGGCGCTGACCTTGCCGCCTTCGAGCTTCAGCCCATAGTCCTTCAGATGATCCGAATAATGCATGATCTCGGCCGAGCGCAGCAGCGCCTTGGTCGGGATGCAGCCCCAGTTGAGGCAGATGCCGCCGAGATGCTCACGCTCGACGATCGCGGTCTTGAAGCCGAGCTGGGCGGACCGCACCGCCGTGACATAGCCGCCGGGGCCGGAGCCGATGATGATGACGTCGTAGGATTCTGCCACGGGGTTTCTCCCTGATTGTCTTTGTCTAGAGTTCCAGCATCACGCGCACCAGCGGCGCCAATGCCTTACCTATGTTGCGCGTGTTTTCCGCATCGAGATGGACACCGTCGAGCGGCGTGGTCTCGGCCACCGTGCCGGCATCGAAAAAGCCGCAGCCTGCTTCGTCGGCAAGGATCGAATATTGCGGCGCCAGCCGCTTCGAGGCCTCGTCGCCGCCGGCAAACATTTCCTTGAATTCGGCATTGTCCGTGCGGCTGACCGCGGGCGGCGCCACGATCAGGATCTGCGGTGCGGCCCAGTCGAACGGGTAATCGTGGCCGCGCACGATGTCGATCAGCCGCTGCACGCCTTGCTTGGCCGCGACCGGGTTGCCATGGATCCACGGCTTCATGTCATTGGCGCCGAGCATGATGACGATCAGGTCGATTGGCGCATGGGTGGTCAGGATTGTCGGCAAAAACCTGGCGCCATTGCGGTCGGCGCCGGCCAGATGATCGTCGAAGGCTGTGGTGCGGCCGTTCAGGCCTTCGGCAATGACCTCGATGCCGTCGTCGTCCAGCGCCGCCTTGAGCACGCTCGGCCAGCGGTCTGCCAGAGCGTGGCGCCCGAGGCTCGCCGCGTCATAGCCCCAGGTCAGGGAATCGCCATAGCAGAGAATTGTCTTCACGCGCTTGCCTCGCCTCTGCCAAAATCCGCCTGCCCGCGCATGACCCGCCAGCGTACGAACAGCCAATGCACCGCAATCGTAACCAGGCTCGGCAGAACCAAACCCGCGATGATTGGCAGGTTCCCTCCCCAATCGCGTCCCTCGGGTGGTTGGGAAAAAGTCCAGCCGATCAAGCCGAAACCGATCAGCACGAACAACACGAATGTACCGATCCCCACCCAATTGATGGCCTTGAGGGGATTGGGGACAAACTGTGCAATGAAAAACAGTATCGTCACAACAGTGGTGACCAACCCGCACGCGATGAACACGAGAATGTATTCCTCGTGCGCATCTGTGTTTATCGCCAGCCCCACTGCAACGATGGCGCCAAAAAGCAAAGACAGGAAGAAGGCCATGAAGGAGGTGAAGAATGTCCGCACCGCCTTTTCCTTCCCTAGACCAGCATGCCCATCGGGTTTTCGATCATGCGCTTGAAAGCGACCAGAAGTTCGGCGCCGAGCGCACCGTCGACAGCACGGTGATCGGTCGACAGCGTCACCGACATGACGTTGGCGATCTTGATCTCGCCGTTCTTGACCACGGGTCGCTGCTCGCCCGCACCCACCGCCAGAATCGTCGCATGCGGCGGGTTGATGACGGCGGCAAAGTCCTTGATGCCGAACATGCCGAGATTGGACACTGCGGTGGTGCCGCCCTGATATTCCTCCGGCTTCAGCTTGCGGCTGCGCGCGCGGCTCGCCAGATCCTTCATCTCGTTGGAGATGGTGGACAGCGTCTTTTCGTCGGCATGGCGGATGATCGGCGTGATCAGGCCGCCGGGGATCGACACGGCAACGCCGACATCGGCATGCTTGTGCTTGACCATGGCGGTGTCGGTCCACGACGCGTTCGCATCCGGCACCGCCATCAGCGCCAGCGCCATCGCCTTGATCACCATGTCATTGACCGACAGCTTGTAGACGGGAGCCTCGCCCTTGTCGGTCTTTTTCGTCGGAGCGGCGGCATTCAACTGCGTGCGCAGTGCAAGCAGCGCGTCGAGCTCGCAATCGAGCGTCAGGTAGAAGTGCGGGATGGTGGTCTTGGCCTCGACAAGCCGCCGCGCAATGGTCTTGCGCATATTGTCGTGCGGGACGAGCTCGTAGGAGCCTTCGGCAAACAGCTTCAGCACCTGCTCGTCGGACATTGCCTTGGGTGCCGCAGCCGGCGCAGGCGCCGGAGCGCCGGCAGGTGCGGCCTTCGCGGCAGGAGCCGCCTTGGCGCCACCACCGGCAATCGCCGCCTCGACATCGGCCTTGACGACGCGGCCATGCGGGCCGGTGCCGGTCACGGCGGACACATCGACGCCGGCATCCTTGGCGATGCGACGAGCCAGCGGCGAGGCAAAGGTGCGCTCGCCCGCGGCGTGGCCGTTAGCAACTGGAGCGGCTTCCACCTTGGCCGGCGCTGGCGCTGCGGCAGCGGCTTCTGCCTTCGGCGCTTCAGCCTTGGGAGCCTCAGCTTTCGGGGCCTCGGCCTTGGGCGCGGCATCGCCACCGCCCTTTGCCGCGGCACCGGCATCCTCGCCTTCGCCGGCCAGAATGGCGATCAGCGCATTGACCTTGACGCCTTCGGTGCCGGCCGGAACCACCAGCTTGGCAACCGTGCCTTCATCGACCGCTTCGACTTCCATCGTCGCCTTGTCGGTCTCGATCTCGGCGATCACGTCGCCCGGCGAAACCTTGTCGCCCTCTTTCACGAGCCACTTGGAAAGATTGCCCTCTTCCATCGTGGGCGAGAGTGCCGGCATGGTGATGTTGATTGGCATCTGTTTGTCCTCCCGCCGGGCTCAGCGATACGTGACGGCTTTGACCGCCTCGATGACTTCCCCGACATTGGGCAGGGCCAGCTTTTCGAGGTTGGCCGCATAGGGCATCGGAACGTCCTTGCCGGCAATGGTGATGACCGGCGCGTCGAGGAAGTCGAAGGCGCGCTGCGACACCTGGTTGGCGATGTGGTCGCCGACCGAGCTCTGCGGGAAACCTTCTTCGACCACGATCAGGCGGTTGGTTTTCTTCACCGAGGCAATGACTGTGTCGAGGTCGAGCGGGCGGATGGTCCTGAGATCGATGATCTCGGCATCGATGCCCATGCCGCGCAACTCGGCCTCCGCCTTGATGGCGTAGGTCATGCCGATGCCGAAGGAGACGATGGTGACGTCCTTGCCCTGCTTGTGGATGCGCGCCTTGCCGATCGGCAGCACGAAATCATCGAGCTTCGGCACGTCGAAGGACTGGCCGTAGAGGATTTCGTTTTCAAGGAAGATGACCGGGTTCGGATCGCGGATCGCGGCCTTGAGCAGGCCCTTGGCGTCGGCGGCCGTGTACGGCATCACCACCTTCAGGCCGGGGATATGGCTGTACCAGGCTGCGTAGCACTGCGAATGCTGGGCACCGACGCGGGCAGCCGCCCCGTTCGGCCCACGGAACACGATCGGCGCGCCCATCTGGCCGCCCGACATATAGAGCGTCTTGGCGGCGGAGTTGATGATCTGGTCGATCGCCTGCATGGCGAAGTTGAAGGTCATGAACTCGACGATCGGCCTTAAGCCTGCCATCGCAGCGCCGACGCCGACGCCGGCAAAGCCGTGCTCGGTGATCGGCGTGTCGACGACGCGGCGCGGCCCGAATTCCTGCAGCAGGCCTTGCGTGATCTTGTACGCGCCTTGGTATTCCGCGACTTCCTCGCCCATGACGAAGACATCGCCGTCGCGGCGCATCTCCTCGGCCATGGCATCGCGCAAGGCTTCGCGCACCGTGGTCGAAACCATCTCGGTGCCGGCCGGAACGTCGGGATCGGCGGCAACTTCTGTTTTCGGCGCGGCAGCAACAGGAGCCGGCTTGGCGGCCGGAGCGGCCTCTTCGGCCGGGGCTTCAGCCTTTGCCGGCGCTTCGGCCTTGGCGGGTGCGGCAGCCTTGCCGGCATCGGCGGCACTTTCGCCGTCCTGCAGCAAAATGGCGATCACCGCGTTGACCTTGACGCCTTCGGTGCCGGCGGGAACCACGATCTTGCCGATCGTGCCTTCGTCGACGGCTTCGACTTCCATCGTCGCCTTGTCGGTCTCGATCTCGGCGATGACGTCACCGGCGACGACCTTGTCGCCCTCGTTCTTCAACCACTTGGAAAGATTGCCCTCTTCCATGGTCGGCGAGAGAGCGGGCATGAGAATTTCGATCGGCATGTCCTTGCCCTCCCGTTACAATACGATGTCGGTCCAGAGCTCGGACGGATCCGGCTCGGCGTCGTGCTGGGCGAATTCGGCGGCGTCGGCGACGATGTCGCGGACCTCCTTGTCGATATTCTTGAGCTCGTCCTCGCTTGCCCACTTCTTGGCCGTCAGCCGCGCCTTGACCTGTTCGATCGGGTCGTGGTCGGAGCGCATCTTCTGCACTTCTTCCTTGGAACGGTATTTCGCCGGATCGGACATCGAGTGACCGCGATAGCGATAGGTCTGCATTTCCAGGATAATCGGCCCATTGCCGGCACGGCACCATTCGGTCGCCTGGTCGCCGGCGGATTTGACCGCACGCACATCCATGCCGTCGACTTGGATGCCCGGAATCTTGAACGAGGCGCCACGATGCGAAAAATTGGTTTCGGCCGACGAGCGCGACACCGAAGTGCCCATGGCGTAGCGGTTGTTTTCGATGATGTAGATCACCGGCAGCTTCCACAGCGAGGCCATGTTGAAGCTTTCATAGACCTGGCCCTGATTGGCCGCGCCGTCGCCGAAATAGGTCAGCGACACATTGTTGTTGTCGCGGTAGCGGTTGGCGAAGGCCAAGCCGGTGCCGAGCGACACCTGCGCGCCGACAATGCCGTGGCCGCCGTAAAAATGCTTCTCCTTGGAGAACATGTGCATGGAGCCGCCCTTGCCCCTCGACAGGCCGCCGCGGCGTCCGGTCAGCTCGGCCATGACGCCGCGCGGCGAAAGCTCCATCGCCAGCATGTGACCATGGTCGCGATAGGCGGTGATCATCTGGTCGCCCTGGATCAGCGCCATCTTCATGCCGGTGACGACCGCTTCCTGGCCGATATAGAGATGGCAGAAGCCGCCGATGAAGCCCATGCCGTAAAGCTGGCCGGCCTTTTCCTCGAAGCGGCGGATGAGCAGCATGTGCCGGTAGGCGGCAAGCTCCTCGTCCTTGGTGAAGTCGGCCGGCTTGGGGGCGGAAAGCCCCGTTGATTTGGCGGATGTAGATTTGACGGATTTGGCAGGCGCTTTTTTGGCGGCGGTGGCCATGCATCACTCCCTGTTGGCGTCTCTTTGCGGACACTAAAGCAGATCAAGTCTGCTCTGGGGAGGATCAGCTCCTCCCCACCGATTTAAAGGAAGCTAACATGCAAGACCGCGTTTCGCCATGCAGAAAAATGCATGGCTGGCATGCGTCTAAACATTTAGAATCATTGGGGATAACAGCGATTAACTGAAATTCAGTTATTTCGAATTCGCCGGCAGCATGATGGTGATTTCATCAGCCTGGGACAGATTGAGCGCTCTGCGCGCCTGCTCGTCAAGCATATCCTTTTCAAGCGTGCCCTCATGCATGAGCTGGACACGACGCTCCAGATCGACCCGGCGCGCCTTGATCGCATCATACTTGGCCTGCAGTTCGACGGTCTGTGCTTCGAGCTGGTATTTGGAATAGATGCCGAATTCGCCATGATAGGCATGGAAGCCGAAATAGGCGAGGAACGCCACGCAAAGCGACGGGATGATCAGCCGGCCGGTGTTTCTCTGCTTGTGCTGGCGTGTCCACATGGTCGCAATCCTCTGACCGTCCTATCTCGCCCGATTGTGCTTAATGGACGGTTACGGACAGACGGATTTGGCAACAACGGCCATGAAAAAGGGCGGGAAAAATCCCGCCCTCGTCATGTCAGCCAATGCTGCAGAATTTACGCTTTGACCACCGACTTGCCGGCGTAGCGCGCCTGCTTGCCCAGCTCTTCCTCGATGCGGATAAGCTGGTTGTACTTGGCCATGCGGTCGGAGCGCGACAGCGAGCCGGTCTTGATCTGCCCGCAATTGGTGGCGACGGCGAGATCGGCGATGGTCGAATCCTCTGTTTCACCCGAACGGTGCGACATCACAGCGGTGTAGCCCGCCTTGTGCGCGGTCTCGACGGCGTCGAGCGTCTCGGTCAGCGAGCCGATCTGGTTGACCTTGACCAGGATCGAATTGGCGACGCCCATGCGGATACCGTCGCGCAGCCGCGCCGTGTTGGTGACGAACAGGTCGTCGCCGACCAGCTGCGTCTTCTTGCCGATCAAATCGGTCAAATACTTCCAGCCTTCCCAGTCGTCCTCGGCCAGGCCGTCCTCGATGGAGATGATCGGATAGTCGGCGGCAAGCTTGGCCAGGTATTTGGCCTGCGCCTTGGGATCGCGGGTCTTCTTCTCGCCTTCATAGACGTAGTTACCGTCCTTGAAGAATTCGGTCGCCGCGCAATCGAGGCCGAGCGCGATCTCTTCGCCCGGCTTGAAGCCGGCCTTTTCGATCGATTCCATGATGAAATCGAGAGCCACCGGCGCGCTCTTCAGGTTCGGGGCAAAACCGCCTTCGTCACCGACATTGGTGTTGTGGCCGGCATCCTTGAGCTTCTTGCGCAGCGTGTGGAAGATTTCCGAACCCCAGCGCACGCCTTCGCGCAAAGTCGGCGCACCGACCGGCAGGATCATGAATTCCTGGAAGTCGATCGGGTTGTCGGCATGCGCGCCGCCATTGATGATGTTCATCATCGGCACCGGCAGGAGATGCGCCTTGGTGCCGCCGACATAGCGGTAGAGCGGCAGGCCGGCGGCTTCCGCCGCTGCCTTGGCAACAGCCAGCGACACGCCGAGGATGGCGTTGGCGCCGAGCCGGCTCTTGTTGGGCGTGCCGTCGAGCTCGATCATGGTCTGGTCGATATGGATCTGGTTTTCGGCTTCCATGCCGCCGATCGCCTCGAACAGCTCGCCATTGACGGCTTCGACGGCCCTCAACACACCCTTGCCGAGATAGCGGGCGCCGCCATCGCGCAGTTCGACGGCTTCATGGGCGCCGGTCGAGGCGCCGGACGGCACGGCAGCGCGGCCCATCGAGCCGTCTTCGAGAACGACGTCGACCTCAACGGTCGGATTTCCACGGCTGTCCAGGATTTCACGCCCGATAATGTCGATGATGGCGGTCATTGCGATGTCCCCGATTGATCGATGAAGCGTCGCGCCCCTCTTAGCCAAAGTGCCGCAAAAGGCAATCGGGGCGCTTGCAAATAGTGCCGCGTCAGCGATTCACGAAGCGCAAATTTCTGTCATCATAATTCATGCGCGGCATCGTGATTTCTGGTCTATGATCATGCTGCGCGGGGCGAAACTGGAGGAGTTTCGCCATGTCACAGTTAAGCGGTATCGTGAGTTTGTTCCTGATCGCGGCGGCGTTCCTGACGTCATGCGACAACCAGCAGCCGCCAAAGGCTGCGACTGAGTTGTCGACCCTCTACGTCGCAGAGTAGGAACCATCCCTTGAATTGAAAAGGCCCCCGGTTTCGGGGGCCTTTTCGCATCCGGCCGTTAGTTCAGCGGCTCAGTGCCAGTAGGGCGTGACCTTGTAGTAGTCATAGGAAGCGTCACGCGCGGTCTCGCCATCGGCGCCGGCCAGCTCATTGATCGAGTAGGCGGGTGCCGCCTTCAGCTGATCCTTGGAGAACGGCACGACATAGCCGCCCCTGTTCTCGTCGTAGTCGAGACTCGCCCACGGAATGGCGTGATACTTCTCGCCGATGCCGAGAAAACCGCCAAAGCCGATCACCGCGAACATGATGCCGTTCGACGTCTTGTCGAGCATGATGTCCTCGATGCTGCCGATGCTCTTGCCTTCGGTGTTGTAGACCGACGTGCCGATGACGCGCGAAGCGGCGATGGCTTCGGTGTGGCCTGTCTGGGTGGTCATGTCTGATGCTCCTCATTGTCGTTGATCGTACTTTGACAATGAGGGGCGCGGGCTAAAGTTCCCGACTTTTTCAGAGCATGATCCCGAAAAGTAGGAACCGGTTCTCGGAAAAGATCATGCTCCAACAAGGAGTTGCCAGGCGCTCACTCCGCGAGGATGAAAGTCACCTTCATGTTGACGCGATAGGCCGCGATCTTGCCGTCCTCGACGACGATCTTCTGGTCCTGGATCCAGGCGCCTTCGACGTTCTTCAGGGTTTTGGATGCGCGCCCAATTCCCTTTTCGATGGCGTCCTGAAAGCTCTTTTTCGACGACGACGTGATTTCGGTGACGCGGGCAACAGACATGGCTTCCTCCTGCCAAGACGCTCATTTGCGAGGAGGAGCCTACAGCCGGCTTATGCCTTCCACAAGCGTCGGCGCCTACGAGGCATTGTCACGCCACCGCCCGGCATGGCATTGAAAGAACGTCCGGTCTTTGGTGAGGCGGCAATGGCTCGAAGGCGCAGTCGGCAGCCAGCAGCGGCACAGCCGCCGGAACCCGTGGTCGACGCCAATGCGGCCAATGCGTCCAGCGGCTATTTCTTTGCCGGCGCCATGCTGCTGATCGCGGTCCTGATCCCCTGGTATTTCGAACTGCCGCTCAATTTCAATGTCACCGACCGCGAATTCAGTCCGCTCGTCTTCGTCCCCGTCGTGTTCGCGGTCATTGGCCTCTATTCGCTGCCGAAGGCGATCCGCGACACGCTGCGCGTGCGCAAATTCGGCGCAACGACGCTAGAGGCTGGTCCGGCAAAACCCGGCGGACGCTTCCAAGGTCTGCTGCGGTCGAGCCGCGATCTGGCCCCTTCGGGCGACTACATCGTCAAATTGCGATGCATCCGCACTTACCGCGTCGGCGGACCGGCAGTGAATCCAAGCGCCGGGGACAAATCGACCTACAAGGAAGAACTCAAATACGAGGAAAAGCTCGTTGTCCCGCGTGGTTCGGTGCAGTCGAGCATGGGCATTCCTTTCGCCTTCGCAATTCCGGCCGATGCGCTGCCATCGAACGGACCGCCGGTTTACGAGCGCCAGCACGGCAACGTGCGCTGGATACTGACCGTCACGGCGCCGATGACGGGCGTCGACTACTACGCGGTCTTCGCGATCGACATGAGGCGATAAGGCCAGAACAACTGATGTCCGGGCGCTAGCATATCGCACCCGTCAGGATGCTTCAGCGACCCTTGGCGATGCGGTCGAACGCCATCAGCTTTTCAAGCAAGGCCGGCATGTCCTTCAGCGGCAGCATGTTCGGGCCGTCGGAGGAGGTCGAATTGTCCGGATCCTGGTGGGTCTCGATGAAGACACCGGCCACACCGACGGCAACGGCGGCGCGGGCCAGCGTCTCGACAAAGCGGCGCTCGCCGCCGGAAGAACCGCCCTGCCCGCCCGGCTGCTGCACCGAATGGGTGGCATCGAAAATCACCGGCGCGCCGATCTCGGCCATCACGGGCAGAGCGCGCATGTCCGACACCAGCGTGTTGTAGCCGAAGGAAGCGCCGCGTTCGGTGGTGAGCACGTTGAGGTTGCCGGAGCCGGTGATCTTGGCGACGACGTTCTTCATGTCCCAGGGCGCGAGAAACTGCCCCTTCTTGACGTTGATAACCTTGCCGGTCTTGGCGGCCGCAACCAGCATGTCGGTCTGGCGCGACAGGAAAGCGGGTATCTGCAGCACATCGACATGCGGCGCGACGATCGCGCACTGCTCCTCGGTGTGGACGTCGGTCAGAATGGGAAGCGAAAATTCCTTGCGCAACTCGTCGAAGACGGGAAGTGCCGCATCCATCCCGGCGCCGCGCGTTGCCGACAGCGAGGTGCGGTTGGCCTTGTCGTAGCTGGTCTTGTAGACGAGGCCGATGCCGAGCTTGCCGGTCAATTCCTTCAGCGCGCCGGCCATGTCAAAGGCATGCTGGCGCGATTCGAACTGGCACGGGCCGGCGATCAGCGCCAAGGGCCCGCTGTTGTCGAAGACGACGTTGCCGACGGTTACCGCCGAATTGGGCGCCATCGAATTGGGCGCTTGGGGCTTGCTCATGGGATCTCCCGGAAGATGAAAGCCGCGCCCTGCCCGGATGCCGGCCGCACGACAATATCATTGCCCGCTATATCGTATTGGATGGCATTATCTGCAAGCAGGCTGGCGGTGGCGTCGGCACTACGGACCGAAAAGACGATCGCAGCGAAGCGAAGCTCTGTCGGCAAGCCGGCCGAAATGCCGAAGCGCGCGGCAAAGGCCGCGGGTTCAAGCACGGCTATGACAGCATTCGGCAGGTTGAAGACCGCGCCACTCTCCTGCTTCATGCCTGCCACCGTCGAGATCAGGCCGCGCTGTTCGGACGGCGCGTCGCTGACCGCCACGATTTCGGCAATGCCGGTCACGCCATTGGCGTGGGCCTGCAGCGCCGTGCGGTCGATTTTTGGGGCATTGATCCGCTCGCAGGCGAACAGAAAGGCGTCCGTCGCCTCGTCGCCGGACGCGAAAGCCAGTTTGAACGAGGCCATGTCGCTCTTTCCGGCCGCGTCCGTGAAGGCGCGCGAAAAGCTCAGCACGTCTCCTGCCGACAGGCCGGCCGAGGCATAGCGCGCATGATCGGCATCGGCATTGCCGGTACCCAGCACTATAGCGGAAAATCCCTCATCGCCGACGCTGGCGCGATAGAGCCGGTCGCGTGCGACGAAGACATTGCCATCGGCAATCGCGTTCGCCGCTGCTTGCTTGTCGCCGACCGCGAGCGGTTCGAGATAGGTGCCGTCGGCGAAGAAGACACAGCAATTTTCGGTGCCGAAGGGATGAATGCCAGTCGGCGCGACGATGAAACCAAGCGATGTCAGCCGCGCCCGCGCCACCGCGAGGCTCGCCGTCGGTAGCACGAGATGGTCGAGCGGATGGGTTGAGCTGGTCATGCCGGCGCGGTGTGCATCATTCCGGAAATCGGTTCAAGCATTTCCGCCCGCAGCACCCGGATCGCGGCGGCGTCCGCCCATGAAGGAGCATGCCATTCCGATGCCGTTTCCTGCAATTTTCCTCAATCAACAGTCAATTTGATGCCGCGGCATCCCCCGCGCGGGAGATGTCAGCGGTCTCGCTTTGGGTGAAATGGCGCGGAAGTGCGATTCGGTTTTCGAATGGCAACCGTTGCCCCGTTTGAACTTCTGGCCCGTTTGAACTTCTGGATTGAGCGATAGATGACGGGCAGCACGTTCAGGATATTGCGGATCACGCCGCATTTCTATCGCCCCGGCGTCTGGCCGGTGGCCTTCGACCCGGTCGGCGGGCTGCAGAACCAGACTTGGACCATCGCGCAAGGCATGGACAGTGCGGGCATCTCCCAGACTGTGCTCACCACCTACATTCCGGGCAGCCCACGGCAAGTGCAGCTGTCGCCCAGGATGCGCGTCGAATGTGCCGGCTGGTGGCTGCCTGAACGGATGGCAGGCCCCCTACTCTGCTTCACCTGGTTCCTGGCGGCGCTGCCGGAGTTTTTTCGCGCCGGCGGCCGCTATGACGTCGTCCACATCCACTTCAACCATTCCATGTCTTGCAGAGCCATGGCGCTCCTCGTCAGCTGGTTGAACATCCCACTTGTCGTGTCGATGAACACGCCGCTGTGGTCGGGTTTTCAAGAAGCGTTGCGGCTCAAGGGCAAGCCCTATGACGTCACCCGTTGGCTGGAGCAGAAGGCGCTGCACGCCGCCGCCCGCGTCATTGCGCTCACCGAACGCTATGGCCGCGAGATTGCCGCGGAGATGGGTCTCGATCGCAGCAAGGTGGCGGTGATTGCCGATGCAGTTGACGCAGCAGCCTTTCAAAACCCGATCGCCCCCGAAGTGCTGCAGGCGTTTCGAGTCGAACATGCCATTCCCGCCGACCGGCCGGTCGTCAGCTTCATCGGCCGCATCAGTGCCGAAAAAGGCTGGCAGGATTTGCCGGCCTTTGTCGAGCGACTGTCGGAACAGGGGGCTTTCCTGTTGATCTGCGGCGACGGCCCAGACCGGCGCAAGCTGGAAGCCGCACTAGCCGCGATCGTGCGGCCCGGCTGTTGGGCCATCACCGGCTTCCTGTCGCCGGCTGAAGTGAAGAAGGCTTTCAGGATTTCCGATGTCATGATCCTGCCGTCGCGGCGCGAGGTGCTGGGCAGCGTCCTGCTCGAGGCGATGGCCGCCGGCGTTCCTGCCGTCGCCTATGCCGTAGGCGGCGTCGCTGACGTCGCCGGCTCGCCGCCGGCTTTGGCGCTGGTATCGGAAGGCCGGTGCGCGGAGCTTGTCGAGCGAACGCTGGAACTCATCGCCGACAAAGCGGCGCGCCAGGTCTTCGTCGAGCGCGGTCTCCGGCGGGTCGGCGATTTTTCGATCGGTTCAGCGGTCGCGCTCAACCTCGATCTCTATGCTTCGATACTCACTAGCGCCGCGAATGGATCACACTACCCGGCCGAGGGGATGGTGTTGCGGGGAGACGGCGGCACGCCGGATACGGCTTGATCAACTTCGTCACCACGCGCAGTCACGCCTACACCGTGCGCCATCTGGTGCATCAGTTGGGCAATGCGCGCCGCTGGAGCTACGAACGGCTGTTCCGGCAAAAGGAGGTGAGCTCCGGCACCTGGATATTCACCGACCACGAACGTCTCTCCAACTTCGAGATCGCGCTCGCCGCAAAGCTTGCCAACAAGCTCGAGCAAGGCGGCGCTCAAGTACTCAATCATCCGGCTCGTGTGCACGGCCGCTATGAGTTGCTGACCACTCTCAACAAGGCGGGGATCAATGGCTTCTCGGCCTGGCGCTGCGAAAGCCTGCCGCGGCCGAATTCATTTCCGGTCTTTATCCGCAACGAGTTCGACCATCTCTCCGGCGATCTCGAACTCATCCCCGATCAGGAGGCGCTTGACGCAACGCTCAATCGGATGAAGCAGAACGGGATTCCACTGATCGGAAAACTGGTCATCGAATATACCGGCCAGGAGGTCAGCCCCGGTGTCTGGCAGCGTTTTGCCACCTATCGCGCCGGCTACCGCATGATTGCCCATCACAATGTCGTCGACTTCAGCTGGGTGGCCAAGGATGTTGAGGACGAACAGCGTGTGCTCGAGCATCCGATGTTCGACAGTTTCGTCGAGAATGAGCGCCGTTTCGTCACCGACAACCTCTACGATGACGTCCTGCGGCAGGCCTTCGATCTTGCCGGCATCGACTATGGCCGCGCCGACTTCTCCTTGGTGGACGGGCGTCCGCAGATTTTCGAGATCAACACCAACCCGTACCATGCCTCGCATCGCACGCTGTATCGCGAGACTTATCCGGCGAGAATCGAGACGCAGCGGCTTGCCGAGGACAGGCTGTATGGGGCGCTGCGCGCCATCAACATGCCGAGTCGCGACCGCATTGTGCTCGACGACCCGGCCCTTCAGCGGCAGCAGATGTTCAAGCGGCTCTTCACGGGGCTGAAGCGTGCTTGACCTTGCCCCGCGCAGTTTGACAGCCTGCCGGTCAATCAGGTTCGAGGCGACCGACCGTTTCGATTTCGGTTCGGTGGAATACCGCCGGCTGTTCAGCGAGGCGCGGGCCTCGGCCTTCCAGCATCCTGACTGGCTTGCCGCTTTCTACCGCCACGTCGCGCCGGTGCATGGTGCAACGCCGCTTGTGGTGACCGGCCGGGATGGCGGTGGCGACCTTCGCCTGCTCGTTCCGCTTGTCCGGCTTGCCGCGCAAGATGGGTCGAGCAGAATCGAATACGCCTTTCTGGAGGTGACTGACTACGCTTGCCCGATCATCGCCGATGGCACCGAACTCGAGGCGGAAGCGACGCATCAGTTCTTGGATGCCCTTGGCCCGCATGAAGGGCTGGCGATCGGACCGGTTCATCTGGACCATGTGCATCAATGGCGATCGCTGCTGGGAGCCGAACCCGTGACGCTCGACTTCGGCGCTCATGCCGTGCGTTACGGCTATCCCTACGCCGATTGGCGGCGTTCCAATCTCGGAACCCGTCAGGCGACGACGCTCGACCGCAAGGCACGCCGGCTGTCCGATCCAGGCGGGTTGCGGCTGGAGCTCGTGCAGCCCCACGATGTTCGTGCTGCCATGGTTGCGGCACGCAATTTCCGCGCCGGGCGCTTTCCCAACGATCCGTTGCAGGCGGCGCATGGCTTCGAATTCTACGTCGACGTCGCCACCAAAGGGGCACGCTCCGGACTGGCGCGAACTTACCGCCTCGCCACTGAAGACGGTTGCATCGCGCTTGTCTTCGGATTGGTCGACGGCGGATGCTTTCGTTACATTCTGCTCGCCTGCAACTACCCCATCCATGGCCGCCGTTCTCCCGGCCGCGTCGCACTCGACCGTGTCATGGCGGCGTGGGCGGCGGACGGTGGCACCTCATTCGATTTCACCATCGGCGACGAGCCCTTCAAGGCCGGCTTCGGCTGCTCGCGTAGCCCTATGTATGAATTCCGCCTTTGAAGAAACTGGCGAGTGAAAAACTGGCGAGGTTTTCTTTGCGACCCGATCAGGCCACCGCCACGACATCGGCCGAATACCGCAATTCGCGCAATGGTTTGACCCGGCTGGTTGTCTCGGCATAGAGCGGATGTGCCTTATAGGCGGCCAAGGCCGCATCGTCTTCGAACTCGGCATAGACGACCACGTCGATCGCGTCCGACAGCGGATCGACCTTGGTGTTGAGCGTCACCTCGAAGAGGCTTGAATGCGGGATCTTGCCCAAGGTGAGCAAACCCGTGCGCACGGCCTCGACATCGTCCTTGCGCCGGGCGCTGAAGAAAACGATATGCCGGATCACGCCTGCCTCCAAATTCGATTTGCCGGCATGTTTTGTGTGAGCGGAACCGTCGCGTCAACCGGCACGATGTCGCGCCCGGCAACGCCGGAAGGCGACTTCGCAGAGGCGCAAAAAGCTAGCCCCCGCCGGTGACGTAGCGCACGATACGCGACATTTCCCTGACCGAGGTGTCGAGATAGCGGCCACTGTTGTAGAGGCCGTCCCAGATCAGGAAAAAGGCGATGGCCATGATGACGACGACGTAACGCATGGCTGAAACTAACGCATGTGGCTGTTCGTAACCATAGAGATTTCGGCAAAGGCCTATGCTCTCCGGAATTCTGGTCTCGAGCCCGTCGCCTTGGTCCAGCCGCGCACACAGCTTGCCTCTTGAAGTTCTGGTCGATGCGGTGGAAGATTGTGGCGAAAATTCACGCAGGTAGCGGCATTCGCGCCTGACGAATGAAATGTGGAGGATGTGGGGGCCGGCAGATCTTGCGCCGTCCCCGCGGAAGTCCGGGGGATGTGAGATGGCTGTTAGGGAACACAAGGGCATCGGCGACGCCATCAGGCTGGACGAGTTCAACTTCGCCGAGATCGTCAAGGGCTTGCCGGCCAAGGCGCGCATGGTGCTGTCGGCGGCGATGAAACTGCCGCGCGGCTCGCTCAAGGTAAGAATGCCGGATGGCCGCGCTGTTCTTGTCGGTGGCAATGCGCCCGGCCCCGACGCCGAACTGGTGCTGAAGAACTGGCGCCTGCCCGGCCGCGCCTTTTCCGGCGGCACCATCGGCGTTGCCGAATCCTACATGGATGGCGACTGGGAAAGCCCCGACGTGACCAGCTTTCTCGAACTGTTCGTCGTCAACTCGGCCATCGGCGAACGCGTCGCCGGCGGGGCCAGCTGGCTCATCAATACCGTCCAGCGCATCCGCCACTGGTTCAACGAAAACACCCGCACCGGCTCGAAGCGCAACATTTCGGCGCATTACGACCTCGGCAATGCTTTCTACAAGCAATGGCTCGATCCCAGCATGACCTATTCGTCGGCGCTCTATGCCACCGGCGCCAACGATCTGGAAAGCGCGCAGGCCGCCAAATATCGCGCCTTGGCCAAGGATACCGGCATCGGCAAAAAGGACCATGTGCTGGAGATCGGCTGCGGCTGGGGCGGCTTTGCCGAATTTGCCGCGCGTGAGATCGGCTGCCGCGTCACCGGCCTGACCATCAGCCGCGAACAGCACGATTTCGCCAAGGCGCGCATCCAGAAGGCGGGACTGTCTGACAAGGTCGACATCAAGCTGCAGGATTACCGCGACGAAACAGGCACTTACGACCGTATCGCGTCGATCGAGATGTTCGAGGCGGTCGGTGAAAAATACTGGCCGGTGTTTTTCGGCAAGATGAAGTCCTGCCTGAGGCCTGGCGGCACCGCCGGCCTGCAGATCATCACCATCAACGAAGCCGCCTACGATACCTATCGCGCGCGACCGGATTTCATCCAGCGCTACGTCTTCCCGGGTGGCATGCTGCCGACGCCCTCGATCCTGAAGACGCTCGGCAGCGACCACGGCCTTGCCCATCTGCGCGAGCGCGTCTTCCCGGACGACTATGCCCGCACGCTTGCCGAATGGCGCAACCGCTTCTGGCAGTCGTGGGAAAAGATCGTCCCACTCGGCTTCGATGACCGTTTCAAGAAGCTCTGGGAGTTTTACCTCCACTATTGCGAAGCCGGCTTTAGAGCCAGCTACATCGACGTGCGCCAGGTGGTCTACAAGGCGTAGAGTTGGGTTGAGCGGGCATTGCCCGCTCGTTTCCCTCACAGCAGAATGCGATACTTCGCAAAACCCGCTTCGCCCTCGCCGGCCGGCTCGATCTTCAGCGACTTCACCTGCGCAATAAAATCCTTTGCCCTGGCGCCGGTCTCGAAAACAACGCTGGTTCCGGGCAGCGGCGTGAACGACCAATTGTCGTCGGCCGAGGGATTGATCGTGCCTTCGCTGACGACATAGCGCACGATCACGTCGCGATTGGTGTCCGGCGCCTCGTAGATGATCTTCGAGGCATTGATGTCGGGGAAATTGCCGCCACCGCCGGCGCGGTAATTGTTGGTGGCGACGACGAATTTCGCTGCCGGATCAATAGGCTTGCCATCGAAGCTCAGATCGACGATGCGGCTGGAGCCGGCATTGGCGACGCCACCCTTGGCATCGTATTTCGGCGGCTGCGAGAGGTCTATCTTGTAGCTGACGCCATCGATCACATCGAAATTGTAGGACGGGAATTCGGTGTCGATCAGCGTCTGGTCGGCTTTCCCGGCCTCGATCTTCCTGAAAATGCCGGCCGACATTTCCAGCCATTCCTTCACCTGCGAGCCGGTGATCTCAACCGCCCGCACCGTGTTCGGATAGAGATAGAGGTCGGCGACGTTCTTGATGGCGATGTCGCCCACCGGCACGTCGGTGTAGTAGTCGGCGCCGTTGCGCCCGCCGGCCTTGAAGGGGGCCGCCGCCGACAGCAGCGGCACGTCCTTCCACTGCGTGCTCTTTAATATGTCCTTGAGATACCAGCTCTGCGCCTGATTGACGATCTGCACCGACGGATCGTCGGCGACCAGCGCGAAAAAGGAATAGAGCGGCGCCGAGGTCTTGCCGACCGGGCGGCGGACATAGGCAAGCGTTGCCTCATGGTCCGCTTTCAGCGCATCGACGATACGCTGGTCGTCGGCAACCGTCGGCTTGTTCGCCTTGTCGACGCGTTCGTAGATCGGCCGTGCCTCGGACGTTGCCGAGACCACGCGCCATTTCGATCCGTCGCGTTCCAGAAGCAGGTCGATCAGGCCCATATGCGAGCCCCAGAACCCGCCCATCACCGCAGGTTTGCCCTGCAGCGTACCTTTTTCGGTGTCGACTCCGTCGAGCGCCTGAAAATCCTTCTTGCCGGGGAAGACCAGATGCTGATGGCCGGTGAACACCGCATCGATGCCCTCGACGCCGGCGACGAAGAACGAGGCGTTCTCCATTCCGTCGCCCTGCTTGATATCGATGCCGGAATGCGAGAGCGCAATGACGATATCGGCGCCCTCCTCCTTGATCTGCGGCACCCACGCCTTGGCCGCCTCGACGATGTCGCGCGTCCTGACATTGCCTTCCAGGTTCTTGAGATCCCAGACCATGATCTGCGGCGGCACGAAGCCGATTATACCGATCTTGATCGGCTGCTCGGCGCCTGACCCGTCCTTGATCTTCTTGTCCAGGATGAAATACGGCTTCAGATAGAGCTTGTCGTCGCGCGGGTTGGCGGCGAGCTCGGTACCGCGGATCAGATTGGCGCAGACGAACGGGAAATTGGCCCCGGCCAGCACCTTGTCGAGAAACGACAGGCCGTAGTTGAACTCGTGGTTGCCGAGCGTCGAGCATTCATATCCCAGAAGATTCATGCCCTTCATGATCGGATGCAAGTCGCCGTCCTTGAGCCCCTTCTCATAGGCGATGTAGTCGCCCATCGGGTTGCCCTGCAAAAGATCGCCATTGTCGATCAGCATGGCATTGGTGGCTTCCTTGCGCACCGCCGCAATCAGCGAGGCCGTCCGCGACAGGCCCATCGTGTCGTTCGCTTTGTCGGCGTAGTAATCGTAGGGCAGGACATTCACATGGATGTCCGTCGTCTCCATGATCCTCAGATGCGCTTGATTGGCCTGCGCGTGGGCAGAGAACGGATGCAGCATGATCAGCGCCCCGCTGGCGGCCGCACCAGCAAGAAAACCACGACGGGAGACGGGGTGGTGGAGATGCGACATTGGTTTCCTTCCAGCGACGTAACAATATCCCAGCCCCGGGCGGAAGCTTCGCGCCGAAAACCAGCCATGTCCATCGGGAAGTCAGTCGATCAGCAAAAGGTGACGGCCGGATGAATTGCCGGAAGGACGTCAGCCCTTGTCGTCATCGCCCTGGGTGATCAGTCGTGCGCTGCGCTGGCCGGTGAAATATATCCATAGCCAGCTAAGCGATACCGACAGCCGATTGCGGAAGCCGATCAGGAAATAGATATGCGCCACGCCCCAAAGCCACCAGGCGAGCCAGCCGGTAAGCTTGATCCAACCGAAATCAATCGCGGCTGCCCACTTGCCGATCGTCGCCAGGTCGCCAGCATGCCGATAGCGGAAAGGACGCGGCGCGCTATCGCCGGACAGCCGCGCCTTGGTCGTCGCCGCAACATGCTTGCCCTCCTGCTTGGCGGAGGGCGCCACGCCGGGCACCGGCTTGCCGTCCGGCCGCAACACATGGGCAGTGTCGCCGATGACGAAGATTTCCGGACTGTTCGGCACGGTAAGATCGGGTTCGACCATCACCCTGCCCACCCGATCGACCGGCGCTCCCAGCCACTCTCCTGCTGGCGAAGCCGCAACGCCCGCAGCCCACAGGATGGTCCTTGCCGGCAGATGTTTATCGCCAAAAACGACACCTTCTGCATCCAGCCGCGTGACGGCGTGGCCAAGCTCGACCGTGACGCCCCGCCGTTCCAGCGCCTTGCGCGCATAGTCGGAGAGTTCCGGCGCGAAATTGGCCAGGATGCGGTCACCGGCCTCGACCAGCACCACACGCGCTTGCCGCGTGTCGATGTTGCGGAATTCGCCGCGCAGCGTCTCATGCGCGAGTTCGACAATGGTGCCGGCAAGCTCGACACCGGTCGGGCCGCCGCCTACGATGACCAGCGTCAGCAGCGCCTGGCGCTTGGCCGGATCGGTCTCGCGCTCGGCCTGCTCGAAGGCAAGCAGGATGCGGCGGCGGATCGTGGTGGCGTCCTCAAGCGTCTTCAGTCCAGGCGCAAAGGGCTCCCATTCGTCATGGCCGAAATAGGCATGGCGCGCACCGGTGGCGAGCACCAGCGTGTCGTAGGCGATCGAACTGCCGTCCTCGAGCAGCACGCGTTTACCGGCCCGATCGACGCCGGTGACGTTGCCCAAGAGGGTCGTCACGTCCTTGCGTTTGCGCAGCAGATGGCGGATCGGCCAGGCAACCTCGGAGGTCGCCAGCGATGTAGTTGCCACCTGGTAGAGCAGCGGCTGGAAAAGGTGGTGGTTGCGCTTGTCGATCATGGTGATGCGCACCGGAGCGCCGGCCAATGCGCGGGTCAGTTCGAGGCCACCAAACCCTGCGCCGACGACAACGACGTGATGGCTGGTTTCAGTCATCGCATTCACCCCTGTTTGTCCGCTTTTATGTAGTAATTTTTGTGCACCGCAACAATGTCTTGAAGCGCAAGACTGCCATGCATCAAGGCTGCCCAGGACTCGCCGCCCCATGTCGCGAATGCCCATGTCGTCAGGCTTAGACGGGTATAGCCTCGCGGAGGTAGGAACCACGGAGTGAGGCATGGCCAACAATGATGACGGCGACAAAGATGGCGACGGCCCGGCGCAATACGCCTCGCCACCGTGTTTCATGCACGAGCTCGATCCGGAATTCCGGCCGCCGCTCTCCGACTGGACCGATGTGCGCCGTTGGCGCAAGGCCGAACGCGAACGGCTGATCGCGGCGCGGCTGGCGGTTTCGGCCGATGCACGCACAGAAATGTCGCTGCGTATTGCTGAAGGCCTCGACGCGGTGATCGGCAACATTGCCGGCCGCATGGTCAGCCTCTACTGGCCGTTTCGCGGCGAGCCGGATCTGCGGCCATGGATGGCGTCGATCAACGAGCGCGGCGGCCGCACCGCCCTGCCCGTCGTCATTGAGAAGGGCCAGCCGCTGATCTTCCGCGCTTACGTTCCGGGCGACCGGCTGGAAAAGGGCATCTGGAACATCCCGATCCCCGCAGAAGGCGATCCGGTGCTGCCCGACATCGTCATTTCGCCGATCGTCGGCATCGATCCCCGCAATTACCGGCTGGGCTATGGTGGCGGCTTCTTCGACCGAACGCTGGCCGCTATGCCGTTCAAGCCTTTGGTCATCGGCGTCGGCTACGAGTTGCAACGCATCGCCACCATCTATCCGCAGCCGCACGACATCCCGATGGACCGGCTCGTCACCGAGGCCTCCGCCGTATAGCAGCGCAGATGTAAGGCGACAAAAATCCGACTTGGTCGCTAAATAATATGATCTTCAAGGAGACCGCGCTGCGGAGCACCCGTTTCGACAGGCGCTCTGGGCGGATCCAACAGAGTCGAGTCGCTCTTGGACTGCCTGCTTCACAACGGATGACAAGATGATCGGACGAACCATAGCGGCTGCCCTTGCAATTGCGTTCTCCCTTTCGCCTGCGCTTGCGCAACCAAAGCATCGTTTGCCGAGTGATTACAAATGGGGCCGCTGCCTGCTTGTTGTTGACGGTCAGACCCGCATATCCGGAAAGTGCTCCTACCAAATCGAGACGGGCGGCGATTTTAATATACAGGGGCCCCGGCAAGTTTTTGCAGGTATCGACTATCCCGATACCCACAGTGGCGCAGGTGAAATGTCCGAAGATTACTGGGCAGTCGTATACAAGGACGGTGATGTCTGGGGAGGCTATGCGAACTCGGACATCAGCGAAACGCACGGTGATGAACGCTGGGAAGACCTTCGCCGCGAAGGCGCGTGCTATATTGGGAAGGACGTCCGGGTCTGCCTTTGGCGTTAGGCCAGTTCCGGCTTCATCCCCATGGCGGTCCGGTCGACGATCTCGCGCAAGGCAAACGACGAATTGATCTTGGTCACATGCGGCATCGCCGACAGCCACTCCTTGTGGATGCGCTCATAGTCGACCAGGTCCTTGGCGGCGATGCGCAGGATGTAGTCGTATTCGCCCGACATCAGGTGGCAGGACAAAACATTGGGGCAGCGCTTGATCGCCGCCTCGAAGTCGGACAGCGTCTTTTCGAATTGTCCCGACAGCGATATATGCACGATCGCCGTCATCTGGTGGCCAAGAGCGGCATTCGAAAGCCGCGCGTGATAGCCGCGGATGGTGCCGGATTTCTCCAGATTGTCGAGCCGGCGCGAACAGGCCGACTGCGACAGGCCGACCCTCTCGGCGAGCGCCGCATTGGGTATCCGCCCATCCTTCTGCAAAGTCTCGAGAATGGCGATATCAATCCTGTCGAGCGGCATTTCTAGTGATTCCTGCGAAAATCCTGCAATTCTGCGCAACGATTATCGAAACGCATGACCCCGCGCAAGCGCATTCGCAAACACCTGCGCAACGATTCGTGGTTCACTCAGTTGATACAGGGAACGAGCCCGAAGGGCCGGATCAGGAGAAGAACAATGCGCGTCGGTTGCCCCAAGGAAATCAAGAACCACGAATACCGCGTCGGCCTGACGCCAGGCTCGGTCCGCGAATACGTCGCGCATGGCCATGAGGTGCTGGTCGAGACCGGCGCCGGCGCCGGCATTGGCGCCGACGACAATGCCTACCGCGCCGCTGGCGCCACGATCGCCAAGACGGCCGCCGACGTGTTTGCCAAGTCGGACATGATCGTCAAGGTCAAGGAGCCGCAGCCCAATGAATGGGCGCAGCTGCGCGACGGCCAGATCCTCTACACCTATCTGCACCTGGCTCCGGATCCGGAACAGACCAAGGGCCTGCTGGCTTCCGGCGTCACCGCAATCGCCTACGAGACGGTGACCGACGACCGCGGCGGCCTGCCGCTCCTGGCGCCGATGTCGGAAGTCGCCGGCCGCCTGTCGATCCAGGCCGGCGCCACCGCGCTGCAGAAGGCCAATGGCGGCCGCGGCGTGCTGCTCGGCGGCGTGCCCGGCGTGCTGCCCGGCAAGGTCACCGTGCTCGGCGGCGGCGTTGTCGGCCTGCATGCCGCCCGCATGGCGGCCGGTCTCGGCGCCGATGTCACCATCATCGACCGTTCGATCCCGCGTCTGCGCCAGCTCGACGACCTCTTTGCCGGCCGCGTCCACACCCGCTATTCCACTGTCGAGGCGCTTGAAGAAGAATGCTTCTCCGCCGACATCGTCGTCGGCGCCGTGCTCATCCCGGGTGCGGCCGCACCCAAGCTCGTCACCCGCGAAATGCTTTCGGGTATGAAGAAGGGCGCCGTGCTTGTCGACGTCGCCATCGACCAGGGTGGCTGCTTTGAGACCTCGCATGCCACCACCCATGCCGATCCGACCTACGAAGTCGACGGCGTCATCCATTACTGCGTCGCCAACATGCCCGGCGCCGTGCCGGTCACCTCGGCGCACGCGCTCAACAACGCGACGTTGCATTACGGCCTGCAGCTCGCCGACAAGGGCCTGAAGGCGATGATCGACGATCACCATCTGCGCAACGGTCTCAACGTCCACAGGGGCAAGATCACCAATCGCGCTGTGGCCGAAGCGCTCGGCTACGAGCTGGTCGAACCCAAGGCGGTCCTGGCCGCCTGATTTCACCAAAAAGAGTTTCCTCCTGTATCGCCCGCCGGTTCGCTCCGGCGGGTTTTTTTGCCAATTTCAATCAGTTCTATCCGATGGCTGACAATTCCACACCGCTGCCCAATTCCCGACCAGTTTGCCCAAAACTGTGACATTTATGTCCTTCCTAAATTAGACGGCCTCCTGCTAAACACACGGCGGGGTTGTTTTAGGGGTTTGGGCTATGTTCATTCGCACGTCTGCGAAATCTATTCTGCTGAGCGCTGTTTCGGTGGTGGCGCTGGCTTCTGCTGCGCATGCGGCCGATCCGGTCGCGCCAGTGGAGACGTCCGGCTTCAACTGGGGCGGTGCCTATGTCGGCATCGGCGGCGGCTTTGGCGCCACCGTGCATCGTATCAGCGTTGACCCGGTGGTCGACTTCAATGGTCTCGGCGGCAATGGCGTGTTCGGCGAAATCACCGCCGGTTACGACTATATGGTCTCGGAGCGCTTCCTTCTCGGCGGTTTCATCGATGCCAACGTCGGCAATATCGGCCCGTCGATCAGCCTTCCGGGCGCTGACATCGATCTGACCAACGCTTATGGCTTCGACGTTGGCTTGCGTGCCGGCTACCTCCTGAACCCGAATACGCTCGGCTATGTGCTCGGTGGCTACACCTGGAACCATTTCAAGCTCGAGGGTTCGGGTTTTGCGGACGGTATTGATTTCACTGAAAATCGCAGCGGCTATGTTCTCGGCGTTGGCATGGAAACCGTGCTGCGCGGCAACTGGACGCTGAAGACCGAGTATCGCTACGCCAATTACGGCAACGATTCGGTGGCTGACCTCGGCATTATTGGCGGCCCTGGAACCACTCTGGATGTCGAGCCGTCCACGCACACCTTCCACATTGCGGCCAACTATCGCTTCGGTGCCCAGAATGGCGGCGGCGCCTCGTTTGCAGCTCCGACCTACAACTGGACCGGCTTCTATGTCGGTGGCGCTCTTGGCGCTGGCACGGTGGTGCATGACATAACGCTGTTTGATGCCCTCGAGGTAGACGGCATTGGCGGCGAAGGCGTGTTCGGCGAAGCCAGCGTCGGCTACGATCATGATTTCGGCAGCTGGGTTGCCGGCGTCCAATTGGACGCCCGCTACTCCGGCATCCGTTCCAAGCTGGACATTCCGGGCGGGTCGATCAAGGGCGATGCCGACTATGGTTTCGATGCCCTGGCCCGCCTTGGCGCCAAGGTCAACGAATCGACGCTGGCCTATGTCATCGGCGGTTACAGCTGGCAGCATTTCGACCTGCATGCCTCTTCGCCCGTCGGCGACATTGTCGACTGGGGTTCGAACGGCTTCTCGATCGGTGGCGGCCTGGAAACGGCCGTTTCCAGCAACATGACGCTGGGCCTTGAATACCGCTACTCGCAGTATGAGAAAGAGGATTTCGGTTCGGACGGCCTCATCACCGACGAACCTTCGTTCCAGACCGTTCGCATCGGTGCGAAGTATAAATTCAACTAAAAGCAGCATCGAAAACGGTCAAAAGCCCGTCGGTCAATTCCGGCGGGCTTTTTCTTTGCGTGGAACAACGCCGACAACAAAAAAGCGGAGCCAAAGCCCCGCTTCCTCAGTCATCGAGATTCCCGCCGGTTCATCCGCGGTCGGCAAATCCATCGACACTCGTCTTTTAACGTTTGAATGCGACGGCAGTACGACAGCTCACCAGCAATCGGCGCGCCGCCACGCCGGCGACAATCGCGAGCGCTGTGTGAAGCGCTTCACATCAGGCATTCGAAAAACATGCGCAGACAGGGATGCCAGCTTGACGGTTCGAGCCGTCACACGGTTCCCAACTGCCCGCCAGACCACCGGCGGGCATCTTTTTGTCAGGCGCGCTCGATGCGGCATTGATAGCAATTGTTGCGTGCCGAACGGACATGGACATAGGCGATGTCGTCGCGCTCGAACAATGTCTCCGCCCGCGCCGCAATTGCGTCCGTCGGAATGACGCCGCCACTGCCATAGACGATGCGGTCATCCCTGCCATAGCCGCGCACGATATAGTCGCTGCTCTCAAGCATATCCGGTAGCGCCTCTGTCTCGGCCGCACGTTCGCATTCGTCAGCATGCAGGAAGATCGGTCCCGTCTCGGCGTAAGGCTGCAACTCCGGAAAGGGCCGGTAAGCCAAGATGAGATAAGCATCGCCGGCGGCGACGTTCCCCAGGCAATGCCGGCACGGCACGCCGTCGCCGTCGGAAATCCTGCGCTCGGGCGTTTGCCCATAGGCGTCCGATCCGCCGCGCTGCAGCGCTCTCACATCTTCTGTCGGCAAGGCTTTGAACTGAATGGTCATGGCTGAATCTCCGGTGTCGTTGACCGGAAAATATGCCGCCACGCAGGTGCTTCCCACCCGATTCCTGCCAAGGCGGTGAGACCGCCAGCAACCCGGCCATTTCAAGCCGGACTGCAGCAACGTTGCTTCGGAATTCCGTCCTGTTCAGCGGATGAAATCGTCGAAGCGGCGCAGCGTCACCCGGCGGTTGCGCCAGTTCTCGTCCTGGGTCTGCACCAGCAGGAATTCCTCGCCATAACCGACCGTTTCCAGCGCATGGCTCGGCACGCCGAACTCACGCACCAAGGTGCGCTTCAGCGAGGCGGCGCGCTGCTCCGACAGGATCTGATTCGACTGGAAGGAGCCGACCGCATCGGTATGCCCCTCGATCAGCACGCGGGCGCCGCGATCGCGGCGCAGAATGCGCTCCAGCGCATCGGCGATGTTTTCGATCTTGCCGTATTGCGAGCTGGAAATGGCCGCCGAGCCGAAGGCGAAATTGATCGACTGGATGTCGATCGAGCGCGCCTGACGCCTCAGATCCGGCCGGCGCTTGAATTCGCGGATGGTGACGCGCTGGTTGGGGCGAAGTTTCACCCGCGGCGCCGCGTCGAGTTGGCGCTCGATCGTTGCCGCCGACGGCGTGGTCGCCTGTGCGGCGGCCACTGTCGGCATGACAACGCTCGGCATGGCAAGTGCAGCAATCAGCGCTGCGGCAAATGTACGTCGGCTCAGCATGTCTTTCTCCTCGGCAATGGTCGCGTCAGTGTTGAAGTCACCATGGCAAAGGCAGTCTGAAGCGCCGATGAACGGCTGGTTCAGCCTTCAGGGGTCACGGCCGCATGACGCTGGCCGAGCGCTCGGCAAACGGCAGCGGATGCACGGTCTCCTTCTTTTGCGCCACCGGCGCAAAGCTGAGTTTCTGGTAGAGCGGCAAGGCGGCCGGATGGTCGAGCGTGCAGGTCTGAACCGTCACCCGCTTCGGCCCGTAGGACCAGGCGGCGGCGATCGCGGCGCCCAGGAACCAGCGGCCTATGCCTTGCCCCGTCGCATGCTCCATCATGCCGAAATAGGCGAGCTCGACCTCCTCAGGCAGATGCGGCTTGAGGTCGAAGAACCCAGCCGGCGCGCCGTCGAGATAAAGCACCCTGATGTCGCGGTCCTCGCGGTGGATGCCGGCGGCAAGCTCGTCATCGTCCAGCCGCAGCACATTGACCCAGTGCCATTTGCGCCCCACCCGATCCATCAGATAGCGATAGAAGTGCAGCGGAATGTCCTTGGTCTTCAACAGCGCGATCTGCTTGTTGTAGGGCACGGGCGGCGAATAGGCCGGCGGCACGTGCATTTCCAGAAACGTGACCGTGACCTCGATGTCGTCCAGCGTGCCGTTTTCCATCGCCATCATTCCTTGCCCGTTGCGACCGGCGTATCGGGAAGTCCGCCCCATTCCGTCCACGAGCCGTCATAGAGCCTGTTGTCGGTGTGGCCGAGCGTCTCCAGCGCCAGCGTGATGACAGCCGCAGTGATGCCGGAACCGCAAGAGGTGACGACGGGTTTCGACAGATCGATGCCGGCATCTTCAACGGCTTTGCGCAACTGGTCCTTCGACAGCAGCGCGCCATCTTGCGACAGTGCCGAATAAGGCACATTGCGCGCGCCAGGCATGTGGCCGGACCGGACACCGGCGCGGGGCTCTGGCTCGGCTCCGGTGAAGCGGCCGGCGCCACGGGCGTCGGCAATCTGGCTTTCTTTCGTTTCGACGATGCGGCGCATGTCGGTGAGGCTGGCGACCCGGGCGGCGTCGAAATCGGCATGAAAGATATTTGGCGCGATCTTCGTTGGTTCCGCAGTCACCGGTCGGCCCGCCGCCTTCCAGCGGTCGAATCCGCCGTCCAGCAAATAGACCTGGAACACGCCCATGACGCGGAACATCCACCAGGCGCGCGGCGCCGAGAAGAAACCCGGACCGTCATAAACGACAATGGTGTCGTCTGCCGAAATGCCCATGGTGCCGACATATTGCGCGAAATGCTGTGGCGAGGGCAGCGTGTGCGGCAGCTTGGCATCCGGGTCCGAGGCCGCATCGTGGTCGAAGAAGCGCGCGCCCGGAATATGCGCCGCCTCATACTCGGCGCGCGCGTCGCGCTTCTGCGCCGGCAGATACCAGGACGCATCGACGATCGTCAGGCCGGGCTCGCCAAGACGGCCCTGCAACCACTCCGCATCGACGGTGAAAGGGCTGTCATCGGCCATTGTCATTCTCCCGCCCCGCCTTTGCGAGGTATTTATGGTTCAAGCGACCGGCAGCGGTCCGAAGCGAATGCGAAAACGCCGGTTCTCGCGGCCCTTCTTCTCGATCTTGCCGATATGGATCTCGCCGATCTCGCCGGTGCTTTTGACATGGGTCCCGCCGCAGGGCTGGCTGTCGACCGAAGCGTTGTCGCCGATGCAGACCAGGCGGATCTTGCCGGTGCCGACAGGCGGCCGGACATTCTTCGATTTCACCAGGCCTGGATTGGCCGCCAGTTCCTCATCGGTGATCAGCCTGATGAAGATCGGGTGATCGGCGCGCACCAGCTCCATCAGCCCGGCGGTGACTTCTTCCTTGGTGAAGCCGGCATCCGGAGCATCGAAGTCGACACGGCTGTCATCTTCGGAAACCGCAGCACCGGTGATCGGAAACGGACAGACGACGGTGAGCAGGTGGCAGGCGGCGTGCATGCGCATCAGGAGATGCCGCCGCTTCCAGTCGATGGCGAGTTTCACCCGCTCGCCAAGCTCGGGCGTCGCCTGCTCCAGCGCCGGCACATGGATGATCTCGTCCTTGGTCTCGCCTGACATGGTGGCGGCAATGGCGATGCGGCTGCCGTCGGCGCGCTCTAATGTGCCGGTATCGCCGGGCTGGCCACCCGATGTCGCATAGAAGATGGTCCGGTCAAGAATGATGCCGCCGCGCTCATTGATGGCGACGACGGTGGCGTCAGCCGTCTTCAAATAGGCGTCGTCGCGAAACAACGCTTCTGTTCTGTGGGCCATCAGGCGACCTTCTCATACGGCACCGAAATTGTGCTGCGCTCGTCCATCCAGCCCGGCACCGGCAGGTTCTTCTCGCGCAGAAAGTCCGGGTTGAACAGCTTCGACTGATAACGGGTGCCATAGTCGGCAAGGATGGTGACGATGGTGTGGCCGGGGCCAAGCTCGCGCGCCAGCCGGATCGCGCCGGCAATATTGATGCCGGTCGAACCGCCGACGCACAGGCCCTCTTCCTGGATCAGGTCGAAGACGATCGGCAGCGCTTCCTCATCCGGCACCTGGAACGAGAAGTCGGGCGTAAACCCTTCGAGATTGGCCGTAATGCGCCCCTGCCCTATCCCTTCGGTGATCGAGCTGCCGTCGGACTTCAGTTCGCCGCTGGTGTAGAAGGAATAGAGCGCGGCGCCCAGCGGATCGGCGAGCGCAATCTTGACGTTCTTGCTCCGAGCTTTCAGCCCGAACGCGACTCCGGCCAGCGTGCCGCCCGAACCCACCGCCGACACGAACCCGTCGACCTTGCCGCCGGTCTGCGTCCAGATTTCTTCCGCCGTGGTGCGGATATGACCGTCGCGATTGGCGACGTTGTCGAACTGGTTGGCCCAGATCGCGCCGTTCGGCTCGGAGCGCGCCATCTGCTCGGCCAGCCGCCCCGACAGTTTCACGTAGTTGTTGGGGTTCTTGTAAGGCACTGCCGGCACTTCGATCAGCTCGGCGCCGAGCAGTTTGATCGTGTCCTTCTTTTCCTGGCTCTGGGTGTCGGGAATGACGATCACGGTGCGATAGCCCAGCGCCTTGGCAACCAGCGTCAGGCCGATGCCGGTATTGCCGGCCGTACCTTCGACGATAACACCGCCCGGCTTCAACAGCCCGCGCTGTTCGGCGTCGCGGATGATGAACAGGCCAGCGCGATCCTTGACCGATTGGCCCGGATTCATGAACTCGGCCTTGCCCAGGATCTCACAGCCGGTTGCTTCCGAGGCCTTGTTGAGGCGGATCAGGGGCGTGTTGCCGATCGCTTCGATCACAGAACGGGGCATCCGGGATTCCTTATGTAGCTGCGGCGAGACCCTAGAAACCCGAAGCTTGCGTTTCAAGGCAAGAATTCGCCTGGTCCAGTCGCATTTCGGGTACTGCAATCTCCTGTCGCCGGATGATGTGCGATGACGATCATTTCAGCCTTGTGCGGAAAAGCGCCCTTTTCATTCGATTTTTTCATCGCTAGAGCACTAATGACAGATCGGCAGGGCGCAGAATGACACTTTACCGGGCCAACCCGAAGCACGGCGTCGCCTGGATCACCGGCGGCAGCAGCGGCATCGGCCGTGCTCTGGCCAAGGACCTTGCGGCAAAGGGCTTTGTCGTCGCGGTGACCGCGCTTGACGAGCACCCGATCGACTCGCTCATCGTCGAGACGGCACAGATGCCGGGACGCGTGGTTGCCTACCCTTGCGACGTCACCGACGAGCCGCGCATGGCAAGCACGGTAGCGGCGATCGAAAAGGATCTCGGCCCGATCGTGCTCGCCGTCTTCAACGCCGGCAACTACATCGCCACGCCCGGTGAAGATCTCAGGGTTCGCGACTTCCGCCAGTCCTTCGAGGTCAACTATTTCGGCATCATCAATGGTCTCGTCCCGCTCATGGAGCGCATGCGCATCCGCGCGCGCGGCCATATCGTGCTTGTCGGATCTGTGACCGCCTATTTCGGTTGGCCGACCACGGCCGCCTATGGCGGCTCGAAGGCGGCGATAAATATCCTGGCCGAGTCGCTGAAATACGATTTCGACAAGATGAATGTCCGCGTCCAGGTGATGAATCCAGGCTTCATCGACACACCGCTGACCGAAAAGAACATGCTGCCGATGCCGGGACTGATGCCGGTCAACCGCGCCTCGCGCCGCATGGCGCGCGGCATCGAGCATGGCGGCTTCGAGGTCACCTTCCCGCGCCGGCTGAGCTGGGGGCTGAAACTGCTGGCGCTGTTGCCCAGGCCGGTCTGCCGCTGGTTCATCAGCACGGCGACCCGCTGGACAGGACGGCCGCTGAATTTCGACCGCAAACCGCCGAACGAATAACTGTCCACAGGCCAGCTGTTGCCTGGGCGTAGCGGCCGCCATAGGTTTGGAATTGTTGCGTGGAGTCTGCGATGGGGCGACGGATCGTGCTTGCGGTGCTGGGCGTCGTCGTCATCCTTGTCCTGGCCTTCTTGCTTGGTCCGCGCGTCCCCGTCGACACGACGATCCGTTTCGATCCCAAAGTGATCGGCGACGATCCGCAGGCCTATCTGGCGCGTGAAGAGGCTGCCGTCCCCAATATCCGCGACGGGTTGGAGAAAGAAATCATCTGGGCCGACCCGATGGTTCACGCCAAGACGCCCTTGGCGATCGTCTATGTCCACGGCTTTTCGGCATCGAAGGGCGAGGTTCGTCCGCTGGCCGACGAGGTCGCCGACCAGCTCGACGCCAACCTTTTCTACACCCGCCTCACCGGCCATGGGCAGGACGGCGCCGCAATGGCGCAAGGCAGCGTCAATGCCTGGATCAACGACTATGAGGAGGCGCTCGCCATCGGCCGGGCCATCGGCGACGAGGTGATCGTCATCGGCACGTCGACCGGCGGCTCGCTGGCGGCATGGGCGGCGACTGAGCCTGGCGCATCGGATGGCGTCGTCGCAATCGCGTTCATCTCGCCGAATTTCGGCGTCAGGGCCTCGGGCGCCGAGCTGCTGACCATGCCCTGGGGCAAGCAGATCGCCGAACTGGTCGGCGGCAAGGAACGCAGCTTTCCCACCCGCAATGCGCTGCACGAGAAGCTTTGGACCCACACCTATCCAATGGCAGCCGTACTGCCGATGGCGGCGCTTACCAATCTCGCCTACGCAGCACCGGTAGAAAAGGCGACGATACCGGCTCTGTTCATCTTCTCGGATTCGGACTCGGTGGTGCGCGAAGACCGCACCCGCGAAATCGCCGGCCGCTGGGGCGCCGCACACGAACTGGTCCCGGTCGACGACAATGGCGATCGCGACAACCATGTCATTGCCGGCGACGCGCTGTCGCCGTCGACCACGGCCTTCCTGGCGCAGCGGATTGTCGTGTGGGTCAAGGCAATAACCGAGTAGCCCCAGACGAAAAAGAACGGCCGAAGCATAGCTGCGGCCGTCCCCATTGTAATCGTCAGTAGTCGAGCGAGGCTCGACGAGCCTGGCCGATGTGTCCGATCAGGCAGCCCGCGCCGCGGGCCGCTTGCCGCCGAAGCGGCGCTTGTTGTTGCCCTTGAAGGGCTTGGCGCCTTCCGGCTTGCGCTCGCCTGCACCTGCAAAGGCCGGCTTGTCACCAAAACGCTTCTTGCCGAAGCCGTTGTTCTGGCCACCGGGCCGCCTGCCATCGCGACGGCCATTGCGGTCGTTGCGATCATTGGCCGGCTCGAAGCGCTCGTTCTTTTCAGCCGGATTGCGCACCGGATCGGGGCTGCCGAGATGGTCGGCAACGATCGGCAGCTTGCTGCGGATGATGCGCTCGACCTGACGCAGTTTGCTGTTTTCGGAAGGATCGCACAGTGTGATCGCAATGCCGTCCATGCCGTTGCGGCCGGTGCGGCCGATGCGATGGACATAGCTTTCAGCTTCGTCCGGCAGGTCGAAATTCACCACATGGCTGATGCCGGGGACGTCGATGCCGCGCGCCGCGATGTCGGTCGCAACGAGAATGCGCACCGAGCCCTCGCGGAAATCGTTGAGCGCCTTCTGGCGGGCGTTCTGCGACTTGTTGCCGTGGATGACGGCGGCCTTGAAGCCGTCGCGCTCGAGGTCCTTGGTCACCCGGTCGGCGCCATGCTTGGTGCGCGAAAAGATGATGACGGACTTCATCGCTTCGTCGGCGAGCATCGTCGACAGAACCTGGCGCTTCTGCTTGGTGCGGGCAAAGACGACGCCCTGCACGATCTCGGCAGCAGCAGTGCTCTGCGGCGCCACTTCGACGCGGATCGGGTTCTTCAACAGGCCCTTCGCCAGCTCGGCGATTTCATTGGGCATGGTGGCCGAGAACAGCACAGTCTGACGATCGGGCGCGGTCGCCTTGGCGATGCGCTTGACGTCGTTGATGAAGCCCATGTCGAGCATGCGGTCGCCCTCGTCCAGCACCAGCCATTTGGTGTCGGAGAGGATCAAGTCGCCCTCGCGCACCAGGTCGGTCAGGCGGCCGGGCGTGGCAATGAGGATATCGACGCCGGGCGCAACCTTCTTCACCTGGCTGAAGCGCGAGACGCCGCCGAGCACGAGAGCGGTCGAGACATGCGCGCCCTTGGCGAGGATCTTGATGGTGTCCTCGATCTGCACGGCAAGCTCGCGCGTCGGCGCCAGGATCAGCGCACGGGTGGTCTTGGCACGGCGCTTGGTGCCGAGCGCGATGATCTTCGACAGGATCGGCAGCGCGAAGGCCGCGGTCTTGCCGGAGCCGGTCTGGGCGATGCCGAAAATATCACGGCCTTCCATCTGCGGCGGGATCGCCTGCATCTGGATCGGCTTCGGCTCGGTGAAGCCGGCGCCATGCGTCGCCTTGAGCAGCGCGCCCGTAATTCCAAGGGCCGCGAAACCGGTGAGTTCCGCAGTGTTACCGGTCAACGTGTTGGTACCGGTTGATGTGTTTTCGTTGGTCAAAATAGTCTTCTTTCACGCGGCCTAAAGCCGCAAACATCGAAGGCGGCAGGGCGCAACCTGCCGTCGAAAAATTTGATATGAAACGACAAGGCGGGCGGACGCAAAACGTCCACTCGGCTGCGCTGTCGTGCCCGCAGGCGTCATGCCACGGGGCTTTTCCGCCACCTTGCCGTTCAAACGGAAAGAGGGAAAACAGACGCAACCAGTCTCATTTGTCGAGAAGGCCGGAATCTCCCGGCCCAAGCGCCTATGGGCTGCATATGGCTGAGTTCGCCCCGGAATGCAAGGGGCGTCATGTTGCAACGCAGCAAAACGAGTACGAACGCGGCGCTTGCGCGCGCTTGCAGGCATCATTACCACAAATGCAGCTTCCATTTCTGGGGACCGAGCGATGAAGGACGTGCTGAAGGAACTCGAGCGCCGCCGCGACATCGCCCGCATGGGCGGCGGCCAGGCCCGCATCGACGCCCAGCACAAGAAGGGCAAGCTCACTGCGCGCGAGCGCATCGAGGTTTTCCTTGATGAAGGCTCGTTCGAGGAATTCGATATGTATGTCGAACATCGCTCGACCGATTTCGGCATGGAGAAGACCAAGATTGCCGGCGACGGCGTCGTCACCGGCTGGGGCACCGTCAACGGCCGCCCGATCTATCTCTTCGCCAAGGACTTTACCGTGTTCGGCGGCTCGCTTTCGGAGGCGCACGCCGAAAAGGTCATCAAGGTGCAGGAGATGGCGCTGCGCAACCGCGCGCCGATCATCGGCCTCTACGATGCCGGCGGCGCCCGCATCCAGGAAGGCGTGGCGGCGCTTGGCGGCTATGCCGAGATCTTTCAGCGCAACGTGCTGGCCTCCGGCGTCATTCCGCAGATTTCCGTCATCATGGGTCCGTGCGCCGGCGGCGACGTCTATTCGCCTGCCATGACCGACTTCATCTTCATGGTCCGCGACACCTCCTACATGTTCGTCACCGGGCCGGATGTGGTCAAAACCGTCACCAACGAGACGGTGACCGCCGAAAGCCTCGGCGGTGCTTCCGTCCACACGACCAAATCCTCGATTGCCGATGGCGCCTATGACAATGATGTCGAGGCACTGTTGCAGATGCGCCGGCTGGTCGATCTGCTGCCGGCCTCCAACACGTCGGAGCTTCCCGAGATCGAATGCTACCAGTCGGTCACCGACCATGATCTGTCGCTCGATCGGCTGATTCCCGACAACGCCAACAAACCCTATGATATCAAGGAGCTCATCCTCAAAGTTGCCGATGAAGGCGATTTCTTCGAGATCCAGCAGAGCTTTGCCAAGAACATCGTCACCGGTTTCGGCCGGGTCGAGGGCCGCACCGTCGGCTTCGTCGCCAACCAGCCGATGGTGCTGGCCGGCGTGCTCGATTCCGACGCCAGCCGCAAGGCGGCGCGCTTCGTGCGCTTCTGCGATTGTTTTTCGATCCCCATCGTGACCTTCGTCGATGTTCCGGGCTTCCTGCCCGGCACGGCGCAGGAATATGGCGGCTTGATCAAGCACGGCGCGAAACTGCTGTTCGCCTATGCCGAGGCGACCGTGCCGAAAATCACCGTCATCACCCGCAAAGCCTACGGCGGCGCCTATGACGTCATGGCCTCAAAACATCTGCGCGGCGACATGAACTATGCCTGGCCGACGGCGCAGATCGCGGTGATGGGCGCCAGGGGCGCGGTCGAGATCATCTACCGCAAGGACATCGGCGATGCCGAGAAGATCGCAGCCCACACAAAAGCTTACGAGGATCGCTTCCTGTCGCCCTTCGTCGCCGCCGAGCGCGGCTATGTCGACGAAGTGATCATGCCGCATTCGACCCGCCGCCGCATTGCCCGCGCACTCAGGATGCTGCGCAACAAGGACATGCAAAACCCCTGGAAGAAGCACGACAACATCCCGCTGTAGTGCCTCAACAACCGAGACGCCTACTCCTCTTCCGCCGCGCCGAACCCGGCTCCCGTGGTGGCGCTGGTCGCGCTCGCCCAGGGCGTGGCATGGTTGTCGATGCGCATCTGGAAGATGAAATAGGTTGGTGAGCAGAAGCCGATGCCTTTCACCTTGGCGGCGCCCGGCGTGTCCGGCGGCAGTGACTGGCACATGTAATCCTCGCGGCAGAAATGGCCGGCCGAGCACGCCGGCCGGTTGCCGCGATTGACCGCGCCACCGAGGCACTGGTCGAAATTGTTGGTCGCCACGCAGGTGTCGAATTTCTTGCCGCCGACAAGCCCGCAGATTTCGGACGGCATCGGTTTGCCCGCCTTGAAGGCGGCAAAGCTGCGATCCTTGTCGTCGCAGGCGCGGTAGGCGATGCCGGCCGGCACGCCGATCTTCGGTGGCCGGCAGGTGTAGGCGGTCCGCGAAAAAGTCGGCGCGAAGGCGGCGAACTGGCCGGTGATCTTGTAGCGGTCGTTGAAAGGCTGCGGCGCGTTGCTGGCGATCGAGCCTGTCAGGCAGGGATGGCCGGAGAACATCTTTGGGCTGTCCTTGGGCAGCAGACACTGCGCTAGCGTGGTGCGCACGCCCGATGCGGTCGCCAGCGGCGTGCAGACCGTGCCGCCGCCGCACTGCCAGGTCGTACCGAAGCGTTTTGCATCGTCCGGCATCAAGCACGGCATCGCCATGTCGGCCGGTGCGTAGTCGACATCGCCGGCTTCGGTCCAGGTGGCTGGTGGGGCAAAGGACAGCGGCCGGTACCGGTTCGGCTCTTTGCCTTCCTGCGTTGCGCGCAGCCAGGCCTCGCGTCGCGGGATCTCGGCATGGAGATGCGGCGAGATGCCGACCTCGATCCGGTTGAGCGGCGACGTCGTCTTGTCGTCGAGGCCGATGAAGTGGAAGCCGGCCGTGGAGCCCGCCTGATGGCAGCCCTGGCAAGCGCCATTGTCCAGCCGCTCGACCAGCGCCTCCGGCGTGCGCACGAGTTTCAGCGCCGCATAGTCGAGACCTGCGAAATCAGTTGGCTCGAACAACGGCGTGAATGGGTGATTGGCCTGTCTTGCGCTGCCGAAAGTCGACCACGAGATGATTTTCTTCGCCAAAAACTCGTCGGGGATTTCGTAGACGCCGAGATCGACCGCCGCGACATTGGCGCTGACATAGTCGGCAAGCCTCTTCTTCAGCGCCGCATCGTCCGAGAGCCGTGCGACGTCAGGCGTGTTTTCCAGCGGCTTCTCGACGACGGTGGCGCCGTCGAGGCCGAAGATACGCATGAGATAGGCCGCCTGCCCGCCGAATTCGGTCTCCTGGCCGGAGGGAAAGCGCACCACTTGCGCGTTGAGCTCAAGCTGCTTGAAAGTCAGTTCCGCCGGTTCCAGCGGCCCGCCGGCCAGCCAGCCGGCATCGACGTTCTCGTCGAGCTGCGGCATCCAGCGTCCGGCAACGCCGACGCAGCCGCCATCGGCATCCGGCGCCACGCTGTAGACGGCGTTGAAATTGAACGGCAGCCGCGACGCCAGAACCTTGCCCTTCTTCCGGAAACTGTAGGCCAGGCGATAGATGAAGCGCACCTCGCCGCAACTCTTGTCGCCCGCCAAGGCGGAGAAATCGCGCCGGTCGAGCCGGTTGACGACGCCGACCAGGCGAAAGCGCGCAGCCTCGGTCTTAAGCCAGCGCATGTCCATGATGCGGCCGACATTACCGTCGGTTACCTCGTAGAGCGTGCGCCCGCCGGCCTTGATCTCCGCGCGCAGCGCTGCAATGTCGGCCGCCACCATGTCGACAACGGCACGGTAAGCCGGCGCCTCGTTGTAGAGCGTCTTCAAGTCGTCCTCGCCATCGACGGCGAAAATGCCGGCGAAGCCAAAGCCCTTGGCATCGAGGGCCGCGAGCACCGCCGGATCGTCGACGATGGTCACGGGCTCTTGAGCACGCACGCCATGCGACACGAACAGCGCGATGATGGCCGCAATGACGAGCGCAAGCCGCTTCATCTGACCAGCGCCTTCTGCCGTGCTTCGATCAGTTCGCGCAGCACCGGCACCAGCGCCAGCGGCAGATCCTCGGCGATCAGACCCGGTCCGAAGCGGCTGCCGGCTTCGGCGTGAATCCAGACCGCTGCGCAGGCAGCCTCGAAAGCCCGCATGCCTTGCGCCAGGAGCCCGGCAATGATGCCTGCCAGCACATCACCCGAACCGGCGGTCGCCAACCAGGGCGCGCCATTGCTGTTGATCGCCGCCCGGCCGTCGGGTGCCGCGATCACCGTGTCGGCGCCTTTGTAGATGACCGTGGCATTGGCGCGCGCCGCCGCCGCGCGGGCCTTGGCGAGCTTTGACAGGCTTTTGTCTTCAGCGATGTCGGGAAACAGTCGGCCGAACTCGCCCTCATGCGGCGTCATGACAAGTGCTGGCGCATCCGGCCTGCTGGCTGCCTCGAACAGCGTCGAGGCAGCGTTGCGGAAGGACGTGATACCGTCGGCATCGAGCACCAGCCCTTCGACACCACCCTCTTGCCGTGTTCGGGCAAGCACGGCGAGGGCGAAATCGCGCGCTTTGTCGCCGACACCAAAGCCCGGACCGAGGACGAAGCTCGACGACCGGCGATCGCCGAGAAACTCGTGCACGTCCTCAATCGCATCGGTCTTGCGCAGCATGATCGAGGTCAGATGCGCGGCATTGATCTGCATGGCATTCGCCGGCGACAGCACGGTTACCGCCCCTGCCCCGCTTCGTGCGGCGGCAAGTGCTGCCAGCCGGGCAGCACCCGTCGCCGACGGTCCGCCGGAAAAGACGCCTACATGACCGCGTTTGTATTTATGCGCATCGACCGCCGGCACCGGCAATTCCTCAAGCCAGAACGCCGGCTTGTTTTCGAACGTCCGCGACCCGACCTGCGCGATGATGTCGTCGCCAATGCCGATGTCGGCGACGACGATCTCGCCGCATCGCTGGCGCCCAGGCAGCAGCAGATGCCCAGGTTTCTTGCGCGCGAAGGTGACGGTGATGTCGGCACGAAATGCCGTGCCGAGAATGTCGCCACTGTCGCCGGAAACGCCTGAAGGCAGATCGACGGCAACGACAGGCAGGCTGGCGGCAATGTCCACAGCGCGTGCCGTATCACCCGAGACGTCCTTCGACAGCCCCGCGCCATAGAGAGCATCGACGACCAGCGAGCCCGGCTCGGCGACAAACGTCGCCAGCGGCCGGCGCTCCAGCGAGCATTCTGCCGCGGCAATCGCCGCATCGCTGCCTGCCCTCGGTTCGCCGGAAACCCACAGGGTGACATCGACACCACTTTCCCCAAGCAACCGCGCCACGACATAACCGTCGCCGCCATTGTTGCCGGGGCCGCACAGCACGTGCACGCGGTTCGCCGCGGGATAGCGCGCCAGGACGACAGCAGCGATCGCTTCGCCGGCACGCTGCATCAGGCCATAGCCGTCGAGTGGACCGGCCGCGATTGCCAGCCAGTCGGCCTCTGCCATCTCGGCCGGCGACAGGACTTCGTTGCTCATGAATTGCCGATCCGCATTTCGTTCAAGGCCTCTTTATCCCGGTCGAGCATTGTCCAGTTTCGGGTTCGAAGCAAACGGCCAGCCGCCGGGATGGCGTACTGCCAATCCTTTCGCAGACTGGTGCCGCGGATCCGCGCGTGCCCGCAAAATGCGCGATCTGCCTAATAATCGTGCAGACGTCAGGAGCGGCAATGTGTAGGCTCCGAACACCCGCGCCGCTTCCGAAGCAGTGGATGACGCGAATGTACATCCCGGCCCGGCGCGGCATTGGAATTGCGCGAAACCGCTTCTCGTGGGCCGAAATTGGCACAGTTCGTGCTTGATGGAGGCGCAAGCGGGGCGCACAACCCGTCTTTTTGGCAGTGGAGGCCACTTTTTACATGAAAAAGATCGAAGCGATCATCAAGCCGTTCAAGCTAGACGAAGTGAAGGAAGCGCTTCAGGAGGCCGGGTTGCAAGGCATCACCGTGACCGAAGCCAAGGGCTTTGGCCGCCAGAAAGGCCATACCGAACTCTATCGCGGCGCCGAATATGTCGTCGACTTTCTACCCAAGGTGAAGATCGAAGTCGTGCTTGGTGACGACGCCGTCGAAGGCGCCATCGAGGCCATCCGCAAGGCGGCGCAGACCGGCCGCATCGGCGACGGCAAGATCTTCGTTTCCAACATCGAGGAAGTCGTTCGCATCCGTACCGGTGAAACGGGGATGGACGCCGTCTGAGGTTTCTGATTTCAGATATCTCGGTATCTGATTTCCGATAACTCCTCGAAACGTCATCAGACAGGGAAGAAACGACATGACGACAGCCAAAGACATCATGAAGCAGATCAAGGACAACGACGTGAAATTCGTCGACCTGCGCTTCACCGATCCGAAGGGCAAGCTGCAGCACGTGACGATGGATGTCATCGAGGTCGAGGAAGACATGTTCGCCGATGGCGTCATGTTCGACGGCTCCTCGATCGCCGGCTGGAAGGCGATCAACGAGTCCGACATGGTGTTGATGCCCGATCCCGACACCGTCCATATGGACCCGTTCTTCGCGCAGTCGACCATGGTCATCCTGTGCGACATCCTCGATCCGGTCTCCGGCGAATCCTACAACCGCGACCCGCGCGGCACCGCCAAAAAGGCCGAAGCCTACATGAAGGCCGAAGGCATCGGCGACACCATCTTCGTCGGTCCGGAAGCCGAGTTCTTCGTCTTCGACGACGTCAAGTACAAGGCCGATCCCTACAACACCGGCTTCAAGCTGGACTCCACCGAACTTCCGTCCAACGACGACACCGATTACGAGACCGGCAATCTCGGCCACCGCCCGCGCATCAAGGGCGGCTACTTCCCGGTGCCGCCGATCGACAGCGCGCAGGACATGCGCTCCGAGATGCTGACCGTGCTTGCCGAAATGGGCGTGCGCGTCGAAAAGCACCATCACGAGGTCGCTGCCGCGCAGCACGAGCTCGGCATCAAGTTCGACGCTCTGGTGCGCAACGCCGACAAGATGCTGATCTACAAATACGTCGTGCATCAGGTCGCCAACGCCTACGGCAAGACGGCCACCTTCATGCCGAAGCCGATCTTCGGCGACAACGGCTCGGGCATGCACGTCCACATGTCGATCTGGAAAAACGGCAAGCCGACCTTCGCCGGCAATGAATATGCCGGCCTGTCGGAAAGCTGCCTGTTCTACATCGGTGGCATCATCAAGCACGCCAAGGCGATCAACGCCTTCACCAACCCACTGACCAACTCCTATAAGCGCCTGGTGCCCGGCTATGAAGCGCCGGTGCTGCTCGCCTATTCCGCCCGCAACCGCTCGGCGTCCTGCCGCATTCCGTTCGGCTCGTCGCCGAAGGCCAAGCGCGTCGAGATCCGCTTCCCCGATCCGGGCGCGAACCCCTATCTTGGCTTCGCGGCGCTGCTGATGGCCGGCCTCGACGGCATCAAGAACAAAATCCATCCGGGTCAGCCGATGGACAAGGATCTCTACGACCTGCCGCCGAAGGAACTGAAGAAGATCCCGACCGTCTGCGGCTCGCTGCGCGAAGCGCTGCAGAGCCTCGACAAGGACCGCGGCTTCCTCAAGGCCGGCGGCGTCTTCGACGATGACCAGATCGACAGCTACATCGAGCTCAAGATGGCCGAAGTGATGCGCTTCGAAATGACCCCACATCCGGTCGAATACGACATGTACTATTCGGTCTGAACGATCGTCTCAGTGATAAGGAAAACCCCGGCGGAGACGCCGGGGTTTTTTGTTTGGAGCGCCGAAGTCGGAACGCCATTGGCTGTGTTTCGTTGAACCTCTACGTCAACTTTCGGAGGTATATCGATCATGGCTGATCTCTTCACGCCTGACCTTTCCGATCGCCCTCATGACGCACAAGTCGTTCGCGCCATGCGCGCCCGGCCGGAGGCCGTCTACAAAAGCTTCACCACGGGCTGGGAAGGCTGGTTCGCCTTGCCCGGAGGGCTGGTCGCAAAGCCGGTTCCGCAGGGACAATTGTTCTTCGTGGTCGAGCATGAGGGGCAGCGCCACCCGCATTATGGGCGGTTCCTCACACTTGAACCGAACCGAAAGGTGGAACTGACCTGGCTTACCGGCAAGAGCGGAACCCAGGGCGCCGAAACCGTCCTGTCAGTCGACATCGAACCGCACGGCGACGGATGCACCGTCACCCTCAGACATCGCGGTTTTTATGAGCAGGACCGCGCCGACGGACACGGAAAGTCATGGGAGCAGATTCTCGCCAATCTCGACGCACGATTGACCGCGTGAACAACCAATGTCGAGGCCAATTCGACACCCCCCACTCGGTCTGAGCAGTCGTCTCGGCGACAAAGAAAAACCCCGGCGTTTCCGCCGGGGTTTTTTGTCTGGGCCGGCGTAGACACTACGCCGCAGCGAATGCTCAGGCAGCAGCCGAGACCTGGGCGCTGGTCGAAACCTCCGCGATCGTCTTCAGTATCTGCGAAGCGATCTGGTAGGGGTCGCCCTGCGAGTTCGGGCGGCGGTCTTCCAGATAGCCCTTGTAGTCATTGTTGACGAAGGAATGCGGCACGCGGATCGAGGCGCCGCGGTCGGCGATGCCGTAGCTGAACCGGTTCCACGGCGCGGTCTCGTGCTTGCCGGTCAGGCGCTTGTCATTGTCCGGGCCGTAGACGGCGATGTGGTCCATCAGGTTCTTGTCGAAAGCCGCCATCAGCGCTTCGAAATAGGCCTTGCCGCCGACTTCGCGCATATAGGAGGTCGAGAAGTTGGCGTGCATGCCCGAGCCATTCCAGTCGGTGTCGCCGAGCGGCTTGCAATGATACTCGATGTCGATCTCGTATTTTTCGGTCAGGCGCTGCAAGAGATAGCGGGCCATCCACATCTGGTCGGCGGCCTTCTTGGAACCCTTGCCGAAAATCTGGAATTCCCACTGGCCCTTGGCCACTTCCGCGTTGATGCCTTCATGGTTGATGCCGGCGGCGAGGCACTGGTCGAGATGTTCCTCGACGATCTGGCGCGCGACCGGGCCGACATTCGAATAGCCGACGCCGGTGTAGTACGGGCCTTGCGGCGCCGGATAGCCGCTCTCGGGGAAGCCGAGCGGGCGGCCGTCCTTGTAGAAGAAATACTCCTGCTCGAAGCCGAACCAGGCGCCCTCGTCATCGAGGATGGTGGCGCGCTTGTTGGATGCATGCGGCGTCACGCCATCGGGCATCATCACTTCGCACATCACCAGCACGCCATTGGTGCGGGCCGGATCCGGGAACACGGCGACCGGCTTCAGCACGCAGTCGGAGCTGTGGCCTTCGGCCTGCTGCGTCGAGGAACCGTCAAAGCCCCACAGCGGCAGCTGCTCGAGCGTCGGGAACTCGGCGAACTCCTTGATCTGGGTCTTGCCGCGCAGATTGGGGACCGGGGTGTATCCATCGAGCCAGATGTACTCGAGCTTGTATTTCGTCATTCTAGAGCCTCTCGTTGCTTGATCACCGAAGCTGGATGACGCCGGCGCGCGCCGAGCCATCCGGCAGACCGGCTGCCGGTCAATAAAATGCAAGTCATGTGCCATTTCAGCTGCGCGGGGTGCGTCAAAAATGCCCATTCATCCGGGCGATGCGGCCAAGCCGTCTAAGCAATGCGCCGGGATCGATCAAAGGCAGAAGTTGCTTAAATAACAGGCAAATGCTGATCTTTCTTTAGGCATCTTGCCTAATCGGATTGCAGGACTTACTTAGATGGAAAGATGAATCGACAAGCCTCTCCAAAAGAAAGGAGACCGACAATGGAAATCACGTCAGCCCGTCCGTCGGCAAAAATCCTGATGTTCCCGGTGGCAGCGCGTGCGGCTGCCTCAAATTTAGGCGTAAAGGCCAAGTTTGCGGCAGAGCTCGCCTCCTTGCGCGATCACCCCTCGGGCTATGGCGAGGCCTGGTATCATGAGGCGGCCATCACGGAAGCCGAGCAGCCTCGCAAGAGCTAGTTCGTCTTCCGGGCCAATAGCTGAAAGCAGGCCCGACAATTGAAAAACCCGGCGCGATCGCTCGCGCCGGGTTTTTGTTTGATACCACGCCGTCGGCTACTGCTTGGTATGCAGGTCGGTTCCCAGCGTATCCCTGACGAAGATCATGCCGATGATCAGCGACATCGCCGCGATCACCACCGGGTACCAGAGACCGTAATAGATATCGCCCTTGGAGGCGCTGAGCGCGAACACGATCGCCGGCAGCAGGCCGCCGAACCAGCCATTGCCGATGTGATAGGGCAGCGACATGCCGGTGTAGCGGATGCGGGTCGGGAACATCTCGACCAGGATCGCCGCGATCGGCCCGTAGACCATGGTCACGTAGACGACCAGGATGAACAGGATGCCGATGACCTTTGCCCAGTTGACGGCTGCCGGGTCGGCAAACATCGAGAACGCACCGGCCGCCGGAACACTGTAGACCGTCACGTCGGTGGCGCCGGCGGCGTCATCTGCCGTCAGCAGCTTGTCCTTGACCGCCTGGGCGAGCGGGACAGTGGCTTTTTCACCGGTGCGAATGGCTGCCGCGTCGAGTTTCAGTTCGGGATTGGCCGCGACAAAGGCGTCGAGCTTTTGGTCGGCAACCTTGGCGGCAGCACGTTTCAGCGGATAGCCGCCGTCCTGAAGCGCGAGGTTGACCGCCTTCTTGAAGGCAGCATCGTTTGAAGTCGCCTTGTCCGCGGCTGCCACGGCATCATAGGACGCCACCGTTTCGGTGCCAATTTTCACACTGGCCGCGGTTCCCGGTGCCGCCGTCGTAACGATGTCGTAGGGTACGGAGCTCTTGGCAAGGAAGTCGGTCGCAATATCGCACGAAGTGAGAGGCTTGCGTGTTCCGGTCGGATTGAACTGGAACTTGCAGTCTCCTGGTGCAGCGGTCACCGTGGCACGCGTGTTCTGCTGCGCGGTGGCGAGCGCCGGGTTGGCGGCCCAGGTCAGCGCCTTGAACAGCGGGAAGGTGGTGACGATTGCCAGGGCGAGACCGGCCATGATGATCGGCTTGCGGCCGATCTTGTCGGACAGCCAGCCGAACACGACGAAGAAGATCGAGCCGAGCGCCAGCGCGATCGCGATCATGATGTTGACCGACTGCGGATCGACCTTGAGCACATTGGCCAGGAAGAACAGCGCGTAGAACTGGCCATTGTACCAGACCACGGCCTGGCCGGCGGTCAAGCCGAACAAAGCCAGCAAGGCGATCTTGGCGTTCTTCCACTGTCCGAAGGCTTCCGTGAGCGGCGCCTTGGAGCCCTTGCCCTCGTCCTTCATGCGCTGGAAGGTCGGCGATTCGGCAAGCGACAGGCGAATCCAGACCGATATGGCGAGCAGGATGGCCGAGACCAGGAATGGAATACGCCAGCCCCAGGCCGTGAAGTCCTCCTTGCTCAGCGAATTCTGCACGATCAGGATGATGATCAGCGACAGGAACAGGCCAAGCGTCGCCGTCGTCTGGATCCACGACGTGTAGAAGCCACGGCGGTCGTCGGGGGCATGTTCGGCGACATAGGTCGCCGCACCACCATATTCACCACCGAGCGCCAGGCCCTGCAGCATGCGCAGCCCAACCAGGATGATGGGCGCCGCAATGCCCCAGCTTGCCGAGCCGGGAAGCAGGCCGACCAGGAAGGTCGACAGGCCCATGATCGTGATGGTGACAAGGAATGTGTATTTGCGGCCGACGAGATCGCCGATGCGGCCGAACACGAGCGCGCCGAACGGGCGCACGAGGAAGCCGGCGGCGAAAACCAGCAGCGTGAAGATGTTGCGCGTCGCCTCTGGATAGGTGGCGAAGAATGTGGCGCCGATCGCGGCCGCCAACGCACCGTAGAGATAGAAATCATACCATTCGAAAACGGTGCCGAGCGAAGAGGCGAAGATGACTTTCTTCTCCTCTCGCGTCATGCCGCGGCTGCTTCCGCCGGCGGTCGATGCCATTGCCATGAAATATCCTCCCGTGAGATCCCGTCTGTCCTCGATGCTGTGCGTCACGGTCCACGTTCCCTCTGAACGCGGACTCAGCCCAGCCATCGGCGCAAAAAATGACAGAAAGCGGCGTCCGGAGGCAGAGCGCCTTTGGGATTATGACTTTGGTATTAGGTGCAGTGCGGCAAAGACTGGAGATCAGGCTTTGAGCGCGTCCAGCAGGCTGACGGCGGCCATCATGTCGCGCTTGCGGGCCGAGCGGCGTGCCACCGCCTCGGCATCCTGGCCCCAATGCTCGATCTGCCAGTCCTCATCGACATGGCCGGCGGCCCAAGCCGCATCGCCATCCAGCGCGCCATAGTCGACCGCAAGCGCCAGCAGCGCCGACCCGGTCAGCGACGTCATGACATGGATTGCGGCCAGCCGCAGCGGCTCGGCGCGCTGGGCTAGGTGGGCGCCGAGCACCGCGATGCTCTCACGCGGCTGCTCGACATGGATAATGCCCTCGGCGAGGTTGAAGCGAGCCCCGAGCGTCACCCTCGCCCAGTCGATCACCGGGTCCCAATGCTGGTTCTGCTGGTCGACCAGCCCCTGCGGCGCGTCGGCGCGGTAGCAGGTGAGATCGGACGAGGCGAAGCGCAAGACGTCCTCCAGCACCGCCTGCGGGTCGCTGGCGACACCATCGATGGCGGTGTTGACCAGACGCAGAACCGGCATCGTCACGGGGTCGATGGTCTCGCCTTGCGCAGCGAACTCGCCCGCGACAAGCGCGGCGGCCTTCTCAGTCGGCAGCGCCAGCAGCGCCTTGCCCGGCGTGCGCACCGGCTTGCCGTCGAGATGGACGGCAAAACTGTCTTCGACTGGCGCGACCGAGGCGTCCTTGTAGAAGCGCTTCGGCAGATGCGTCTTCATCTGGATCTGCGCGCGGCGCACCGGATCCGGATCGGACAGGTGCTTGCCCGCTTCGAGGTCATTGAGGATGTCGCGCATAGTAGAACTTTCTATACAGGTAACTGCTTGCGCGCCGGTCGGTTGACGATGATCAGGCCAACGGCGATCAGCCCAAGCGCCACAAAGATCCTGACTGTCGGCGCTTCACCCAGAATAATGGCGCCGCACAGCACGCCGAACACCGGCGACAGGAAGGCGAAGCTCGACAGGCCCGATGCCGGATAGCGCCTGAGCAGCCAGAACCACAGCACATAGGTGAAGGCAACAATATAGAGCGACTGGAACAGCAACGCCAATGTCGGCAGGGCGGTGACCGCGCGGATCGGCGGACCAGCGAAAGGCATCACCAGGAAGCCGACGACGGCGGCACCTGCCAGCTGATAGAGCAGCAGTTTCTCGGCACTGGTCTCGACGAGTTTCGAGCGCTTGATGACGATGCTGGTCGCCGCCCAGAGGATGCCTGAGCCAAGGCTGAGCACGTCGCCCACAAGCGTCACTTTGTTGCCGCCGACAATCCCGTCGGAGAACACCGCCACAAGGCCACAAAAGGCGAGAACCAGCCCACCAAGCTTTCTCGCATTGATGCGCTCGCCAAGCAGGAAATGGCCACCGATCAGGACCCAGAACGGCATTGTGTTGACCAGCAGCGTGTTGCGGGCAACGGTGGTGTATTCCAGCCCGATATAGAGGCACAGGAACTCGACGCCGAACAGCACGCCGACGACGATGCCCGCGACAAGCGACCCGTCGGCCTCGAACAGTCTGATGCCGCGCAGCCAGCACCAGCCGAGCACGCAGAGCCCGCCGATGATCGAGCGTGCGATCGAGACAAAAACGGGGTCATAGCCGGCATAGGAGATCTTGGCGGCGACATAGTTCAGCCCCCAGGAAAAGGTCAGCCCGACCATGATGGAAGCAGCCGCCAGATCGACCGCGTCGCGGCGATCCAATGCAGTTGAGGCGGTCATTGTTTCGATTGACTGTCCAGCTTCGCCAACAGGGCTTTCAGCGCCTCGGTATTTTGCTTCACCGCTTCGGTGTTCTCACGGCCGATCTCGGCCATCGACTTCTGCCGGCGGGCAGCGCCGCTGGTGAAAGCCAGCCAGACGATAAAAATCACGATAAGTGGCAGCCAGTAGATGAGCTGAGCAATGAACTCTCTCATTCAGTCCTCCGCGCTGGCGTCGTCGAAGCCGATCAGGTTCCAGCTCTGGCGCATATGCGGCGGCATCGGCGCGGTGACGTCGATGACGCCCTTGTCCGGGTGCGGAATGACGATGCGGCGCGCATGCAGATGCAGCCGGTTCTGAATACCGCCCGGGAAATCCCAATTGGTGTCAGCCTCGAAATATTTGGGGTCGCCGAGGATCGGGCAGCCAATATAGGCGGCGTGAACGCGAAGCTGGTGGGTGCGGCCGGTATAGGGCTCCATTTCCAGCCAGGTCATGGTCTGCGCCGCCTGCTCGATGATGCGGTAGTAGGACACGGCGTGGTCGGCGCCCTTTTCACCGTGGGCTGCCACGCGCACGCGGTCGCCGTCCTCGGTCGGCTCCTTGATCAGCCAGGTCGAGATTTTGTCCTCGCGCTTAGGCGGCACGCCCTTGACCAGCGCCCAATAGGTCTTCTTGGTCTCGCGTGCGCGAAACGACTCGGAGAGCTTCATTGCCGCAAGCCTGGTGCGCGCAACCACCAGCACGCCCGACGTGTCGCGGTCGAGCCGGTGCACCAGGCGCGGCTTCTCGCCCTTCTGGCTGCGCCAGGCCTCCAGCATGTCATCGACATTGCGGGTGACGCCCGAGCCGCCCTGCACGGCCAGGCCTGCCGGCTTGTTGAAGACAAAGACCTTCGGGTCTTCGTGGATCAGCATCTTGGCCAGCACATCGGCGTCGCCCTGGTTGCGGATCGAGTAACCCGTCAGCGCGCTCTCGCCCTTCTTGTCGACCTCGAGCGGCGGCACGCGCACCACCTGGCCCGGCTCGACACGGCTGTCGGCCTTCACCCGGCCGCCATCGACGCGGATCTGGCCCGAGCGCAAGAGCTTCTGCAAATGGCCGAAGCCGAGGCCCGGGAAATGGGTCTTGAACCAGCGATCGAGCCGCATGCCCGCCTCGCCGGCCTCCACCGTGATCTGTTCAACGCCTGCCATGATTTCAACCGCCGTTTCGCGGGACGCAACGGCATTCGCCGCCACCCGCAACCTCATATCCTGTCATTCGTTGTCGGTTCCATATTGCAGAACCTGAACTTTCTCCAGCGTGATCAGGCCACTTGTCATGATTGTCTCGAGCACGGGCAAAAAAGCGGCTATCTTTTCCTCGCCATCGACGATCTCGATCACCAGCGGCAGATCCTCAGACAAACGGAGGATTTTCGTGGTGTGAAGCCGGCTGGAATGGCCGAACCCCATTGCGCCGCGCAGGACGGTCGCGCCGGCAATCTGCATTTCGCGGGCCTTGAGCACGATCGCCTCATACAGGGGATGGCCGTCTGCCCTGTCGTTCTCGCCGATGAATATGCGCAGCAATTGCGCCTGCCTTGGTATCTTCATTGCCCGGATCCTCTCAGTCGGTTGAGGCGCACTGCAAAGATGTGGCCAAGCCAGACGGCGGCAAGCCACGCCACCACGGAGATCGCGATATTGAGTCCCGCCTCCACAAGTTTCCCGCCCTGCGCGAGGGTGAGTGTCTCAAGGCTGAACGCGGAGAAAGTGGTCAGGCCGCCGCAGAAGCCGGCCATGAAGAACTGGCGCTGCAGCGGGCTGGCGAAGACGCGACCGTCCGGCCCCGTCAATGTCGCGTAGAAGCCGATGAGGAATGAGCCGACAATGTTCACAAGGAGCGTGCCGAAGGGGAAGCCGCCGCCCCACAAAGCAGCGCTCGCCGATGAGGCAAGAGCCCGCAACACGCCGCCGATCATACTGCCGACGGCCACGATGGCATAGATCCGAGCTGTTTCGCTCGTCTTGCGCCAGCCAATGACGCGCGCCGCGTGCCTTGCTCCGGCAGCGTCGGTCCCGCCGGAGCGGAGCTTCCGCGGACTGCTCACGGCGATCCGCTGCCGATCAGAAGACTCCCCGCGGCAAAACCCAGCGTCACGCCACCAAGGCTCAGAAAAACCGAAAGCAGCACGTTGCCGCCGGCGCGCAGCCATTCGCCGTCGCGCACCAGCGCCAGCGTCTGCAGGCTGAAGGAAGAGACAGTGGTATAGCAGCCGAGGCAGCCGGTAACGACAAAGGCCCAGATGGCGGGCATGCCGTCACGCGCCACCGCATGCGCGACGACGCCGATCGCAAACGCTCCCGAGATGTTGACCACCATCGTGCCCCAGGGAAAGGTCTCGCCGACCCGGCGGGCGATGAAGCCGGACAGGAAGAAGCGAGCCATTCCGCCGATCGCGCCACCAAGACAGACAAGCAACAGGTGATACATCGCGCTCCCTCTTTGCCGGTCGGACCGCGGTCTCAGGTCGTCCCGACCTTCTTTGCTTTGCTCGAGCCGATCATCTTCCAGTTCTTGTAGAACATGGAATTGATGCGCTCGACGGTGACCGAAACGATGGCGAGAAGGCCGGCGATGAAGCCCGGGAATGGCGACGGACGGATGATGTCCATGAACACGCAGTAGCGGCGCCCGTCATACTCGTTGACCGAGCGGTGCAGCAGCGTGTCGTCGAAGATGTAGAGCGGGTTGTCGTGCCAGTAGTTCCTGGCGCCATTGCACTCGACGAAAACCTCGGCCTTCACCGGCAGCAGATTATAGAGGATGCGCAGGCTGAGCCGCAGCGGTCCGAAATGCCAGGAGGTCGATTCCTTGCCCCTGAAGACCGAGACGGCAATGGTCTTGATGTATTTGAAATCCTTGTTGAACTCCGCGACATTGTCGATCCGGTGCTTGCCGTACCACTGATAGACGTACATGCCGCGCCGGCCGGTGCCGAAATTGGCGTCGATATCGGCGATGATCTCATCCTTGCGCGCCTTGAAGACGTCGAGAACCTCGTTGACCTCACGCTGATAGTCCGGCGGAAACTGCTCCAGCTTCCACACACCCGGATTGCGGTAGCAGACGAGGTCGACCAGCAGATTGAAGGGCGACAGCAGCCAGGTGAAGATGCCATTGCCGAGGAAATAGCCGCGCAACAGCGACCAGCTCTTGTTGGCATTGCGCAGCACATCGATCAGGCCGCAGACGATCCAGATCGAGGTCAGGATCGGAATGAAATAGAAGCCGAGCGCGAGAAGCGGTAGCGCAATCACAGCCTGGCGAAGGGTCTTACGGGTTTGTTTTGTCATTGTCGTTCGCGCGGGAGCGCGATCCTGTTCGCATGAGCCAAATTACGGCGACCCCCGCCAGCCGTGCGCCTTGATAGGGTTTTTTGTTCCCCCGCACAATGCCGTGACATCGCGCCAGAATGGACGCCTCTGCCAGCATGCCAACCAGCGCGACGTGGAGAAGAATAGAGGCGGGAATGCCCGTGGCAGGGTTTCGTCCTGGGCCGACAAAACCACAGGGGCGCGCAAGCTTATTTTTCCCGCTCGCTGCGCAGCTTCGCCCAATAGTCCAGCCGTTTCCGGATATCGCGCTCGAAGCCGCGTTCGGGCGGATCATAAAATGTTTGCCGGCCCATCTTTTCCGGAAAATAGTCCTGGCCGGAAAAGGCATCGGGCTGGTCATGATCGTAGCGATAGCCGGCGCCGTAATCCTCCTCTTTCATCAGCTTGGTCGGCGCGTTGAGGATGTGCTTGGGCGGCAGCAGCGAACCGAACTCCTTTGCCGCCCGCGTGGCGGCCTTGAAGGCGGTGTAGACGGCGTTGGATTTGGGCGCGGTGGCGAGATAGACGGTCGCCTCGGCGAAGGCGAGTTCTCCCTCGGGCGAGCCCAGATAATCATAGGCGTCCTTGGCGGCGTTGGCCACGACCAGCGCCTGCGGGTCGGCGAGCCCGATATCCTCCATCGCCATGCGCACCAGTCGGCGGCCGAGATAGAGCGGATCCTCACCGGCGTCGAACATGCGGGCGAGATAGTAGAGCGCCGCGTCGGGATCGGACCCGCGCACCGATTTGTGCAGCGCCGAGATCAGATTGTAGTGACCGTCCTGGCCCTTGTCGTAGATCGGCGCGCGGCGCTGGACGATGCGCTGCAGCCCTTCGGGATCGAACACCTCGCCGGGCTTGGCGGCACGCCAGACTTCTTCGGCGAGCGTCAGCGATGCCCGGCCGTCGCCATCGCTCATACGGATGAGCATCGCCCGCGCCTCGTCATCGAGCGGCAGCGCCTTGTCCTCTGTCTCTTCCGCTCGCATCATCAGCTTGGCGATGCTCTCCTCGCCCAGCGAGTGAAACACCAGCACCCGCGCGCGGGACAACAAAGCCGCGTTGAGTTCGAAGGACGGGTTCTCGGTCGTAGCGCCGACCAGCACGACCGTGCCATCCTCCATGACCGGGAGGAAAGAGTCCTGCTGGGCGCGGTTGAAGCGATGGATCTCGTCGACGAACAACAGCGTCTGGCGGCCATTGGCGCGCCGCAGCTTCGCCGCTTCGAACACTTTCTTCAGATCGGCGACGCCGGAAAACACCGCCGATATCTGCTCGAAGGCGAGACTGGTCTCGCCGGCCAGCAGCCGCGCCACCGTGGTTTTTCCGGTACCCGGCGGTCCCCAAAAAATCATCGAGCCGAGCGAGCCGGAACTGATCAGCCGCGTCAGCGCGCCATCCGTCCCGGTCAGATGCTCCTGGCCGACAACCTCGCCGAGGTTTTTCGGGCGCAGCCGATCGGCGAGCGGCCGGCCTGGCCGCGCTCTTTCCGGTTCATCGACGCTGAACAGATCGGCCATGCAAGTCTTTTGGTTGGAGCACGGTCTTCAGAAACGGGAAGATCGCCTCAGTAACGCAACACTTGGCGCAGTATCTGCCCGCCGCGCTCGACGGTAAAGCGCCACCAGCGCGTATCCTGCTGGGCAAGCTGTGCCAGTGTCGCCGCCGTATCGACGGTCGTGCCGTTCACCTCACGCACGATGTCGCCCGGCTGGAAGCCGAAATCGGCGGCCGGCGAATCGCGGTTGATGTCGACGACGGTGACGCCCTTGAGGTCGGTGCGCAGGCCTAGTCGCTGCGCAAGGCGCGGCGACAGTTCCGCGACCTTGGCGCCGGAGAACGGGCTGCGGCCATGCAGCGTCACTTCCGAAGCCTTGGCGCCCTCCGGCGCGCGCTCCAGCGCAATCTCCATCGTCGCCTGCTGGCCCTTGCTCAGGACGGCGAAGCTCGCCTTGGTGCCGATCGATAGCGTCGCCATGCGGTAGTCCAGCGCCTCGATGCCTTCGACGGTCGTGCCGTTAAGCTGCAGCACGACATCGCCGGGCTTCAGCCCTGCCTTGGCTGCCGGTCCGGCTTCCTCGACCGACGACACCAGCGCGCCGGTCGGCTTCTCCATGCCGAGCGATTCGGCGATCTGCGGTGTGACCGCCTCGAACTCGGCGCCGATATAGGGCCGCTCGAAGAAATCGAGCCCGGCTTTGGCCGCGTCGGCGAAGGCGCGCACCATGTTGGCGGGGATGGCAAAGCCGATGCCGATGGAGCCGCCGCTGCGGCTGTATATGGCGGTGTTGATGCCGACCAGTTGGCCGCCCATGTTGATCAGCGCGCCGCCGGAATTGCCGGGATTGATGGCGGCGTCGGTCTGGATGAAGTAGCCCGAATCCGAAACGCCGATATGGCTGCGCGCCAGTGCCGAAACGATGCCGCTGGTGGTGGTCTGGCCGACGCCGAAGGGATTGCCGATGGCCAGCACCAGGTCGCCGACCTCGAGCGCGTCGGAATCGCCGATGGCGATCACCGGAAACGGCTTGTCAGAGGTGATCTTGAGCACGGCAAGGTCAAGCGTCTCGTCCTTGAGCATGACCTTCGAGGTGAATTCGCGCCCGTCGGCGGTCGCCACCTTGACCTCGTCAGCATCCTTGATGACGTGGAAATTGGTCACGATGACGCCACTCGGATCAACCAGCACGCCCGAGCCGAGCGAAGACTGCGCGCGTGGCTGCGCGCGGCCGAAGAATTCCTCGAAGAAAGGATCGCCGTCGAAGGGCGACGTGACCTTGGCCGTCTGCGAGGCATAGACATTGACCACTGCCGGCGCCGTCTGCTTGACCAGCGGCGCAAACGAAAGCTGCACCTCCTCGCGGCCGAATGGCACGCGCTTGTCGGGACCGGAGGTGCCGTTCTCGCCCTCGACGCCATGCAACAGATCGGTCAGCACATCGGAGAGCCCGGGATCAGCTGGCTTGGCAGCGTCCTCGGCCAGGGCCTGTCTGACTGTCGGCGCGGCTGCGAACGCCATCATGGCGAAGAGCAGAACAAGAGACAGTCGGTTGGCGCGCATTCGCGAATCCTCCAGGGCAAGTTCGGGGGCATTGTCCCGACGATTGTGCAAAATGAAAGGCTAAGCCGCTGAAATCCGATTATTTTGGGCAGCAAAGCAGCTATAGGTCGACTTGAAACCGAAAACCCTCATCGGACCTCATGACAAAACAACTCCTGTCATTCCGTGACTTTTTGAGGACCGGCACTTTTGGGCCTGTTTCTCCTTCTCAGAAAATGATCGACATCGCCAATGTGCTAGGTCCGCCTGACGGCTGGATCACGGAACATGCAGAGACAATTCCGGTCTACTGGACTTTCGGAAAGCTCGAAATTTCCTTTAGTGAAGAAGCACCTCATCGGATGAACTGGTTTCAGATCGAAGAAGCAGGCTATCTCGAAGGGGATTTTGAAATTCTCACCGACCGCCTTGTGCTTACACTGGATGGCTTCAGTGGACATACGAAGCCTTCGGAATTCCTGGCTGCCGGCCTTTGGGCTCCAGAAGATGCCGCAGTGTTCTACGCGGCCTTGAGCGACGATATCATGCTGAACATCTGCGCGGGTTCCATCCAGATTCATTTCCGAGTCGATACGGACTTCATCGAAGACGGGGACGCCCAAAAATACCTGGGCAGTTCCACCGTATCGCAATTGGTCAGCGATATAGATTCCCGTGCCACTCTCGACAGTATCTATTGCTATTCCCAGCCGGCGTTCGAAGAGATCCCCGGCGCTTTCGATTGGAATCTGCTGAGCGGTCGCGACTACCTGGAGGTTGTCCGATAAACTGCAGACAGTGGCAACAAAAAGGGGCCCGAAGGCCCCTTGAAGTCATTCGTGGATACCGAGCCTTATGCGGCCGCGGTTTCCTCATTGGCGCCTTCGGCCTCAAGGCGAGCACGGTCGCCGGCGCCCTTGGCGTCGGTGTCGCGGTCGACGAACTCGATCACCGCCATGGCGGCATTGTCGCCGTGGCGGAAGCCCGCCTTCATGATGCGCAGATAGCCGCCGTTGCGGGTGGCGTAACGCGGTGCAATCGTGTCGAACAGACGCTTGACGACGCCTTCATTGCCGATCTGGGCAATCACCTGGCGGCGCGCATGCAGGTCGCCGCGCTTGCCGAGCGTCACCAGCTTCTCGACGATCGGACGCAGGTCCTTCGCCTTCGGCAGGGTGGTGACGATCTGCTCGTGCTCGAGCAGCGACACGGCGAGGTTGGCAAACATCGACTTGCGATGGCTAATGCTTCGGGCGAAACGACGGCCTTTGAAACCGTGGCGCATGGCTCTTTTCCTTCTTCAGTTGTTCAAGAGGCCACGGCCTCTGATGGTTTTCCGCATGACCGTCGGATCGAGCGGCCCACGCCGCCGATCCTTGGAATTCATGCTCAATATTGATCTTCGTAACGCTTGGCGAGGTCTTCGATGTTTTCCGGCGGCCAGTCCGGCACTTCCATGCCGAGGTGCAGGCCCATCGCCGCGAGCACTTCCTTGATCTCGTTCAGCGACTTGCGGCCGAAGTTCGGGGTGCGAAGCATCTCGGCTTCGGTCTTCTGGATGAGATCGCCGATGTAGACGATGTTGTCGTTCTTCAGGCAGTTTGCCGAACGCACCGAAAGCTCGAGTTCGTCGACCTTCTTGAGCAGCGCCGGGTTGAAGGCGAGCTCGGTGACGGCTTCGGTGGCGACTTCCTTCTGCGGCTCGTCGAAGTTGACGAACAGGCCGAGCTGGTCCTGCAGGATGCGGGCAGCGAAAGCCACCGCGTCTTCACCCGAGATCGAACCGTCGGTCTCGATGGTCATGGTCAGCTTGTCATAGTCGAGAACCTGGCCCTCGCGGGTGTTTTCGACCTTGTAGGAGACCTTCTTGACCGGCGAATACAGGCTGTCGACCGGGATCAGGCCGATCGGCGCGTCTTCGGCGCGGTTGCGCTCGGCCGGCACGTAGCCCTTGCCGGTGTCGACGGTGAATTCCATGCGGATTTCAGCGCCTTCGTCCAGCGTGCAGATGACGTGGTCGGGGTTGAGGATCTCGACGTCGCCAACCGTCTGGATGTCGCCGGCCAGAACAGCACCCGGGCCCTGCTTGCGAACGACCATGCGCTTGGGGCCGTCGCCTTCCATGCGGATAGCGATTTCCTTGATGTTCAAGACGATGTCGGTCACGTCCTCACGCACGCCTGCGATGGACGAGAATTCATGCAGAACGCCGTCGATCTGCACGGCGGTCACAGCCGCACCGCGCAGCGAAGACAAAAGCACGCGGCGCAGCGCGTTGCCGAGCGTCAGGCCAAAGCCACGCTCGAGCGGCTCGGCGACCAGCGTGGTCAGCGTCTTCTTCTTCGACGAGAACTCGATCTTGTTCGGCTTGATCAGTTCCTGCCAATTTTTCTGGATCATGATGCTTTCCTTCCGTTGACCCGCCACCATCCAATCGTGGCGGGCGACCTGGAGTGCCGTGGAGGAGCGCCCTTGAGGCGCTCGCGCGGCGTTCGGTAATGTCTTAGACGCGGCGCTTCTTGCGCGGGCGGCAGCCATTGTGCGGGATCGGCGTCACATCACGGATCGAGGTGATGGTGAAGCCGGCCGCCTGCAGGGCGCGAAGCGCCGATTCACGACCGGAGCCGGGTCCGCAGACCTCGACTTCGAGCATGCGCATGCCGTGTTCCTGGGCCTTCTTGGCGACGTCTTCGGCAGCCATCTGGGCAGCGAACGGGGTCGACTTGCGCGAACCCTTGAAGCCCTGGGCACCGGCCGACGACCAGGCAATGGAATTGCCCTGCGCGTCGGTGATGGTGATCATCGTGTTGTTGAAGGTCGAATTGACGTGGGCAACGCCCGACGAGATGTTCTTGCGTTCGCGACGGCGAACACGAGCGGCTTCCTTGGCCATGATAGTCCTTTCAGTTGATCTCTACACCGCCGTAATGCCAGCGGCTCCACCTTTGAAAGCGAGTAGTGAGTAGGGAATAGCGAATAGGGACCCCTACTCGCTAATGGCTACTCGCTATTCGCTCACTTACTTCTTCTTGCCGGCGATCGACTTGGCCGGACCCTTGCGGGTGCGTGCATTGGTGTGCGTGCGCTGGCCGCGAACCGGCAGCGAACGGCGGTGACGCAGGCCGCGGTAGCAGCCAAGGTCCATGAGACGCTTGATGTTCATCGACACTTCGCGGCGCAGGTCGCCTTCGACCTGGTAGTCGCGGTCGATGGTCTCGCGGATCTGCAGCACTTCCGCGTCCGTCAGCTGGTTGACGCGGCGCTCGGCCGGGATGCCGACCTTGTCGACGATCTCCTGGGCGAACTTCTTGCCAATGCCGTGAATGTACTGAAGCGCAATGACGACGCGCTTGTTGGTCGGAATGTTGACGCCGGCTATACGAGCCATATTCTTCTCTTCTCCATGTGGGCCGGCCAACCTTCAAAAAGGCATGCCCGGCGCTGTTCAAATTACCCCGCGTCCGGTGGAGGCCGGCCCATGCGGAAGTTTCCTAGTTTCAATGCAGCTGCCTTGCCCTTGCGGACAAGCAAGCCTCATGCCTGATAGGAAGACGGGCCGCCATAACCCAGCGAACCGTTCCAGTCAAGCGCAATCTCTACTTTGCCGTAACGGTCTCCCGCGTCACTGCCGTGAGCAGCGCTTCGATCTCCGCTGTCACCGTGTCGATGCCGGCCATGCCGTCGACGCTCTTCAGCGTGCGTTTGGCGTAGTAATAGCCGATCAGCGGGGCGGTCTTCTTGTAATATTCCCGCAGGCGCTCTTCGAACACCACCGGGTTGTCGTCCTTGCGCACCGGCTGGCCGGCGGCCTTGGCATCTTCGGCGCGCTTGACGATGCGGCCGACCAGCGCCTTGTCGTCGACGACGAACTCGATCACGGCATCGAGGCCAATGCCGCGCTCGGCAAGCATCGATTCAACCGCATCGGCTTGCACCAGCGTGCGCGGATAGCCGTCGAGGATGAAGCCGTTTGCGCAATCGGGTTGGTCGATACGCTCGGCCACGATCGCATTGACGATGGCGTCGGAAACCAACTCGCCGGCATCCATCACCGCCTTGGCGCGTTTGCCGACTTCGGTGCCGGCCTGCACGGCGGCCCGCAGCATGTCGCCCGTCGACAGCTGAGGTATGCCGTGTCTGTCTACCAGTCTTTGTGCTTGCGTCCCCTTGCCCGCTCCTGGCGGCCCAAGCAATATCAATCTCATCTGGCCTTCTTCCCCCCGCGCAACTTCGACTTCTTGATCAGGCCCTCATACTGGTGCGCGATCAGGTGACCCTGAATCTGCGCCACCGTATCGAGGGTTACACTGACCACGATCAGAAGCGATGTGCCACCGAGGTAGAATGGTACGCCAGTTGCCGAAATCAGGAACTCGGGCAGCAGACACACCAGCACCAGATAAATGGCGCCGACGACGGTGATGCGCGTCAGGACATAGTCGATGTAATCGGCGGTGCGCTCACCCGGACGGTAGCCGGGAATGAAGCCGGAATGCTTCTTGAGCTGGTCGGCGGTGTCCTTCGGATTGAACACGATGGCCGTATAGAAGAAGGCGAAGAACACGATCATCGCCGCATAGAACAGCATGTAGAGCGGCTGGCCGTGGCCGAGCGAGGCGAGCACCGTGCTTGCCCATGCCGGCATATTCGTCGACTGCGAGAAGCCGGCGACCGTTGCCGGCAGCAACAGCAGCGACGAGGCGAAGATCGGCGGAATGACGCCCGACGTGTTGAGCTTCAGCGGCAGATGCGAGGTGTCGCCCTGGAACATGCGGTTGCCGACCTGGCGCTTCGGATACTGGATCAACAGGCGGCGCTGGGCGCGCTCGAAGAACACAATCAGCGCGATGACGACGATGGCCAGCACGATGATCGCCAGGATCAGCCCGGTCGACAAGGCGCCGGTGCGGCCGAGTTCTAGCGTGCCGGAGATGGCGCGTGGCAGGCCGGCGACGATGCCGGAGAAGATGATCAGCGAAATGCCGTTGCCGATGCCGCGCGCGGTGATCTGCTCGCCCAGCCACATCAGGAACATGGTGCCGCCAACCAGCGTGACGACGGTCGAGATGCGGAAGAACATGCCGGGATCGTTGACGATGCCGTTGCCGCCTTCGAGGCCCACCGAAATGCCGTAGGCCTGCACCAGCGCCAGCAGAACCGTGCCATAGCGCGTGTACTGGTTGATGACCTTGCGGCCCTGCTCGCCTTCCTTCTTCAGCGCTTCCAGCGACGGAATGACCGAAGTCATCAGCTGCATGATGATGGAGGCCGAGATGTAGGGCATGATGCCGAGCGCAAAGATCGCCATCCGCTGCACGGCGCCGCCGGCAAACATGTTGAACATGCCGAGCACGCCCTTGGCCTGCGAAGAGAAGGCCTGGGCGAAGGCATCCGGGTTGATGCCAGGCAGCGGAATATAGGTGCCGAGACGATAGACGAGCAGCGCGCCGATGGTGAACCAGATTCGCTTCTTCAGGTCCTCCGCCTTGGCGAAGGCCGCAAAATTCAGATTCGAGGCTAGTTGTTCAGCAGCCGAAGCCATGCCTGATTCTCCGCTTGGTCACGCTCGATGCCCGCAGCTCAGGCGGCGCGTTTCACCGAAGCTCACGAGATAAGCTCCGGGCTCTCAACATGCAAGCGGCCGCGTTGACGCGGCCGCTCAATTGATTGGATCAAAGCGCAATCGTGAACAAAAACGGATACCGTTCTTGTCGATCGCCCTTCAAATTGCCGTTACTCGGCAGCTGCCGCTTCCGGCAGCTTGACCGAACCACCGGCCTTTTCGATCTTCTCGATCGCAGCCTTGGAGGCGCCGGCGACGTCAAAGGCAAGCTTTGCCTTGAGCTCGCCGTCCGACAGGATGCGCACGCCGTCCTTGACGCGGCGGATGACGCCGGCGGCAACGAGTGCCTCAGCCGTCACGGTCGCCTTGGCGTCGAGCTTCTTGGCATCGAGCGCTGTCTGGATACGGGCCAGCGACACGACGACAAAGCTCTTGGCGAAGATGTTGTTGAAGCCACGCTTCGGCAGACGCCGGTAGAGCGGCATCTGGCCACCCTCGAAGCCGTTGATGGCGACGCCGGAGCGCGCCTTCTGGCCCTTGACACCGCGACCGCCGGTCTTGCCCGAGCCGGAGCCGATGCCACGGCCGAGACGCTTCTTGGAGTGCGTCGCGCCGTCCTTGTCACGCAGATCGTTGAGTTTCATCTGGGTTCTCCTGCGCTTTTGCTCAGCCCTCGTCCACGACGCGGACGAGATGCTGGACGGCAGCGATCATGCCGCGCACCGAGGGAGTGTCCTCCAGCGTGCGCTGCTTATGCATCTTGTTGAGGCCGAGGCCGACCAGCGTTGCGCGCTGTTCCTTCGGGCGGCGGATCGGCGAACCGATCTGCTCAACGGTGATGGTCTTGGTTGCTTTCTTGGCCATGGTCAAAATCCCTGGTCAGATCGACTATTCTTCAGCCGCAACGGCGGTGCCGCGGCGGGCCTGAAGGGTCGAATACTTGATGCCGCGCGCAGCAGCCACATCCTTGGGATGCATCTGGCTCTTCAGCGCGTCGAACGTAGCGCGGACCATGTTGTAGGGGTTCGACGAACCCATCGACTTGGCGACCACGTCATGCATGCCGAGCGTCTCGAAGACAGCGCGCATCGGGCCGCCGGCGATGATGCCGGTACCCTGCTTGGCGGCGCGCAGCAGCACGCGTCCAGCGCCCCAGCGTCCTTCGACGTCGTGGTGCAGCGTGCGGCCCGAGCGCAGCGGCACGAAGATCATGTCGCGCTTGGCCGATTCAGTTGCCTTGCGGATGGCTTCCGGCACTTCGCGCGCCTTGCCGTGACCGAAGCCAACGCGGCCCTTCTGGTCGCCGACGACGACGAGTGCTGCAAAACCGAAGCGACGGCCGCCCTTGACGACCTTGGCGACGCGGTTGATGTGGACGAGCTTGTCCACCATGCCGTCATCGCGCTCTTCACGATCGCGGCCGCGGCCGCCATCCCTACGTTCCTGTGCCATATCCTGTTCCTTGTTTTTTTCCGGAAGCACGGTTGCTGATAAGATCCGGTGCCTCTGTGGGTCACCGGGGGCGAATTATTTTCCTTTGCATGATCTTGTCCGAAAAGTCTGCAACTTTTCGGGATCAAGCAATTAGAAGCTCAGACCACCTTCGCGGGCAGCCTCGGCCAGCGCCTTGACGCGGCCGTGATAGATGTACGGGCCGCGATCGAAGACGACTTCCTTGACGCCGGCCTTCGAGGCGCGCTCGGCGATCAGCTTGCCGATCGCGGCAGCAGCCGCAGTGTCGGCGCCGGTCTTGAGCGAACCCTTGAGGTCCTTCTCGAGCGTCGAGGCGGCGGCGATGGTGTGGCCCTTGGCGTCGTCGATGACCTGCACGTAGATGTTCTTCGACGTGCGGTGGACCGAGAGACGCGGACGCTCGCCGGCGACCTTCTTGATCTGGCGGCGAACGCGCTGCGAACGGCGCTGCGTGGCTTCCTTGGTACCCATGGTGGTCTTCCTTGCCTTCAAAAAACGGGGGCCGCCATATGCGGTAGGCGAAAGCGCCTCCCGCGACCGCTCCCCGCGGCGTTAAACTTACTTCTTCTTGCCTTCCTTGCGGACGATCTTCTCGCCGGCATAGCGGACACCCTTGCCCTTGTAGGGCTCGGGACCGCGATACTCGCGGATCTCGGCTGCAACCTGGCCGACCTGCTGCTTGTCGATGCCGGTCACGGTGATTTCCGTCGGCTTCGGCACCGTGATGGTGATGCCAGCCGGCGTCTCGTAGACGACGTCATGGCTGAAGCCAAGTGCCAGCTGCAGGTTCTTGCCCTGAAGTGCGGCGCGATAGCCGACGCCGGTGATCTCGAGCTTCTTCTCGAAACCGTCCTTGACGCCCTGCAGGATGTTGACGATCTGCGTGCGCGACATGCCCCACTTGGAGCGGGCGGTCTTGGTCTGGTCGCGCGGCTGGACAGCGATTTCGCTGCCTTCCATCTTGACCAGCACTTCGTCGTTCACCACGAACTTCAGCTCGCCCTTGGGGCCCTTCGCCGTCACGGTCTGGCCGTTGACGGTCGCGGTCACGCCCTGCGGCAGCGAAACGGGTTTCTTACCAATACGAGACATTTTTTTGTCCTCGTCACTTCTCTTGTTTCAGGTCTGCCGAATTAGAAAATCTGGCAGAGGATTTCGCCGCCGACATTCTGTTCGCGTGCTTCGTGATCGGCCATCACGCCCTTCGGCGTCGAAAGGATGGCGATGCCGAGCCCGTTGGCGACGTGCGGAATCGACTTGGCCGAGACGTAAACGCGGCGGCCAGGCTTCGAGACGCGGGCGATTTCGCGCACGACCGGTGCACCGTCGAAATACTTCAGCTCGATTTCGATCTCGGACTTGCCGTTGTCGAAGTCGGTCTGGCTGTAGTCGCGGATATAGCCTTCAGCCTTCAGCACGTCGAGGACGCGGGTACGCAGGCGCGAGGCCGGCGTTGAAACGCTCGACTTCTTGCGGCCATACGCGTTGCGGATGCGGGTCAGCATATCGCCGAGAGGATCGCTCAATGACATGTTATGTCCTCCTTACCAGCTCGACTTGACCAGGCCCGGGATCTGGCCGTTATTGCCGAGATCACGAAGCGCGATGCGCGATACTTTGAGCTTGCGATAATAGGCGCGCGGACGGCCGGTAACTTCGCAGCGGTTGCGGATGCGGATTTTGGCCGAGTTGCGCGGCATGGCAGCAAGCTTCAGCTGAGCGCGGAAACGCTCTTCCATCGGCTTGGACTGGTCCATGATGATCGCTTTCAGGGCAGCGCGCTTGGGACCGTACTGGTCGGCAAGCTTGCGGCGCCTGTTGTTCTTCTCGACTGAGCTGGTCTTTGCCATTTCAGATTTTTCCTTTTCTCGCTGCCGTTACTGGCGGAAGGGGAAGTTGAAGGCCTTGAGCAATGCCCTGGCTTCGTCGTCCGTCTTCGCAGTCGTACAAACGATGACGTCCATGCCCCAGATCTGATCAACCTTGTCGTAGTTGATCTCCGGGAACACGATGTGTTCCTTGATACCCATGGCGTAGTTGCCACGGCCATCGAAGCTCTTCGGATTCAGTCCGCGAAAGTCGCGGACGCGCGGCAGTGCGATGTTCACGAGGCGGTCGAGGAACTCGTACATACGTTCTTTGCGCAGCGTGACCTTGGCGCCGATCGGCATCTTCTCGCGGACCTTGAAGCCAGCGATCGAGTTGCGGGCGCGGGTGACGACGGCCTTCTGGCCGGCGATCATCGCCAGGTCTTCGGCCGCGATCGAAGGCTTCTTCGAATCCGCGGTCGCTTCGCCGACGCCCATGTTCAGCACGATCTTGTCGATGCGCGGAACCTGCATCTCGTTGTCGTAGCCGAACTGCTCCTGCAGCGCCTTGCGGATGGTCTCGTTGTAGACCTGCTTGAGACGCGGCGTGTTCTTGGCAGTCGCCTGCTTGGTTTGAGCCTTAGCCATTGATGACTTCTCCCGAGCGCTTGGCGACGCGCACCTTCTTGCCGTCCTTCTGGAAGATGAAGCCGACGCGGGTCGGCTTACCATCCTTGGGGTCGGCCAGCGCGATGTTCGACAGCTGGATCGGCGCTTCCTTGGTGATGATCCCGCCCTCTTGGGACTGGGACTGCTTCTGGTGACGACGGATCATGTTGACGCCGCGCACCAGCGCGGTGTCTTCCTTCGGCTGAACCGAGAGGACTTCGCCCGAACGGCCCTTGTCCTTGCCGGCCAGCACGACGACCTTGTCGCCTTTTCTAATCTTTTGCATTGGTCCGGCTCCTTACAGCACTTCAGGCGCGAGCGAGATGATCTTCATGTGGTTCTTGGCGCGGAGTTCGCGCGGAACCGGTCCGAAGATACGCGTGCCGATCGGCTCTTTCTTGTTGTCGACGAGAACGGCCGCGTTCTTGTCGAAACGGATCACGCTGCCGTCCGGGCGGCGGATGTCCTTGGCCGTGCGAACCACGACCGCCTTCATCACATCGCCCTTCTTAACGCGGCCGCGCGGAATGGCTTCCTTGATCGACACCACGATGATGTCGCCCACGGAAGCGTATTTCCGCTTCGAGCCGCCCAGCACCTTGATGCACATGACACGACGGGCGCCGGAATTATCCGCGACGTCGAGGTTTGTTTGCATCTGAATCATGACTGGCCGCCTTCTTCTCTTCTAACGGGACGGGCTCAAAGCCCCTCCCCGGTCTGTCCAAAATTCGTTGTTTACGCCCAGTGGTCAGGCTTGGTCCGAAGACACGACGATCCAGCGCTTGTCCTTGGAAATCGGCTTCGATTCCTGGATGAACACCTGATCGCCGACCTTGTGGGCGTTGTTCTCGTCGTGCGCCTTGTACTTCTTGGTCATGCGCACGGTCTTCTTCATCACGGGATGCGTGAAGCGCCGTTCGACCTTGACGACTACCGTCTTCTCGTTCTTGTCGCTGACGACAGTGCCCTGCAGAATGCGCTTTGGCATGGTTTTCGTCCTTAAGCCTTCTTGGCCGCGGACTTTTCCGCAGCGATGGTCTTGATACGCGCAATGTCCTTGCGGACCTGCCTCACGCGCGCGGTCTTCTCGAGCTGGCCGGTGGCCTTCTGGAAGCGCAGGTTGAACTGCTCCTTCTTCAGGCTGGCCAAATCGTCGGTCAGCTGGTCCTGGGTCTTGGTCCGGATGTCTTCGGCTTTCATGATCAGCCCGTCCTTATTCTGCGATGCGCTGTACGAAGCGCGTCCTGACCGAGAGCTTGGCCGCGCCGAGACGCAGCGCCTCACGGGCGGTTTCTTCGTTGACGCCGTCGATCTCGAACATGATGCGGCCCGGCTTGACGCGCGCCGCCCAGTAGTCGACCGCGCCCTTGCCCTTACCCATGCGCACTTCAGTCGGCTTCGACGTCACCGGCACGTCAGGGAAAATACGGATCCACACGCGGCCGGCACGCTTCATCTCGCGAGTGATCGCGCGGCGGGCCGCCTCGATCTCACGCGCGGTGACGCGGTTCGGCTCAAGCGCCTTCAGCCCGAAACCACCGAAATCCAGGTTGGTGCCGCCCTTTGCGGTACCATGGATACGGCCCTTGAACTGCTTGCGGAACTTTGTGCGCTTTGGCTGCAGCATCGTTCTAACTCCAAATTCCTAAATAATCAGGCGTTTTCGCGACGACGACCGCGTTCGCGATCACCACCACCGCCGCCATGCGCAGCATCACCCTCGGTCGCACGACGCTCCGAAGCCATCGGATCGTGCTCGAGGATTTCGCCCTTGAACACCCAGACCTTGACGCCGCAGATGCCGTAAGCCGTATGCGCTTCGGCCGTGCCGTAATCGACATCGGCGCGCAGCGTATGCAGCGGCACGCGGCCTTCGCGGTACCATTCCATGCGCGCAATCTCGGCGCCGCCGAGACGGCCGGCGCAGTTGATGCGGATGCCTTCGGCACCCAGGCGCATCGCCGACTGAACGGCGCGCTTCATGGCGCGGCGGAAGGCAATACGACGCTCGAGCTGCTGGGCGATCGACTGGGCGACCAGGGTCGCGTCGATTTCCGGCTTGCGCACTTCAACGATGTTCAAGTGCGTCTCGGACTTCGTCATCTCCATCAGCTTCTTGCGAAGCTTCTCGATGTCGGCGCCCTTCTTGCCGATGATCAGACCCGGGCGCGCGGCATGGATGGTGACGCGGCACTTCTTGTGCGGACGCTCGATCACGACCTTCGAGATCGCAGCCTGCTTGAGTTCCTTCTCAAGATACTTGCGGATCTTGATGTCCTCATGCAGCAGCTTGCCGTACTCGCCGGTGTTCGCGAACCAGCGCGAATCCCAGGTGCGGTTGATGCCGAGGCGCAGACCGATCGGATTGACTTTCTGGCCCATTATGCGGCCTCCCCTTTTTCTTCGACTTCACGAACGACGATCGTGAGGTGCGAGAACGGCTTTTCGATACGGCTGGCGCGACCGCGGCCACGAGCGTGGAAACGCTTCATGACGATCGACTTGCCGACATAGGCTTCCGCCACGATCAGCGCATCGACATCGAGGTCGTGGTTGTTTTCCGCGTTGGCGATCGCCGATTCCAGCGTCTTCTTGACCGTGCCGGAAATCCGCTTGGCCGAGAATTCGAGGTCGGAAAGCGCTGTCGCGACCTTCTTGCCGCGGATCAGCGCGGCAACCAGGTTCAGCTTCTGCGGGCTGATACGGATCGTGCGCAGAACGGCGCGCGCTTCGTTGTCAGCAAGCCTGCGCGGAGCTTTGGCCTTGCCCATGATTATTTCCTCTTCGCCTTCTTATCCGCGCCGTGACCGTAATAGGTCCGGGTCGGAGCGAATTCACCGAACTTGTGACCGACCATGTCCTCGTTCACCGAGACGGGAACATGCTTCTGGCCGTTGTAGACACCGAAGGTGAAGCCGACGAACTGCGGCAGGATGGTGGAGCGACGGCTCCACATCTTGATCACCTCATTGCGACCACCTTCACGAACCTTGTCCACCTTCTTGAGAAGGTAGCCGTCGATGAAGGGGCCTTTCCAAATAGAACGAGTCACTTGGCGTTACCTCTTCTTAGCTCTTGCGCTGATGGCGCGAGCGCAGGATGAACTTGTCGGTCGCCTTGTTGGACCGCGTCTTCTTGCCCTTGGTCGGCTTGCCCCACGGGCTGACCGGATGACGGCCACCGGAGGTGCGGCCTTCACCACCGCCATGCGGGTGGTCGACCGGATTCATGGTCACGCCGCGATTGTGCGGGCGCTTGCCGCGCCAGACCGTGCGGCCGGCCTTGCCGTCGTTGATGTTGCCGTGGTCAGGGTTCGACACGGCGCCGACAGTGGCCATGCACGAGCCGTGAACGACACGCTGCTCGCCCGAGTTGAGGCGCAGGATCGCCATGCCCTGGTCGCGACCGACCAGCTGGCCGTAGCCGCCGGCCGAACGGGCAACCTGGGCGCCCTTGCCCGGCTTCAGCTCGATGTTGTGGACGATCGTGCCGACCGGCATCGAGGCCAGCGGCATCGCATTGCCCGGCTTCACGTCGACCGATTCACCGGCCACGATCTTGTCACCGGCGGCAAGGCGCTGCGGAGCGATGATGTAGGACAGCTCGCCATCGTCATACTTGATCAGCGCGATGAAGGCGGTGCGGTTCGGATCGTATTCAATGCGCTCGACCGTGCCGACGACGTCGAACTTGCGGCGCTTGAAGTCTATGATGCGGTACGAACGCTTGTGACCGCCGCCGATGAAGCGGGCCGTGATGCGGCCGTGATTGTTGCGGCCGCCCGACTTGGTCAGGCCTTCGGTCAGACCCTTGACGGGCTTGCCCTTGTAGAGGCCCGAGCGGTCGACGATGACCAGCTGGCGGGTGCTCGGCGTTACCGGGTTGAATTTTTTAAGTGCCATTGTCCTGTCCTCGCGGCCTAGCTCAGAGACCCGTCGCGACGTCGATCGACTGGCCTTCGGCCAGCGTCACTACCGCCTTCTTGACGTCGCTCTGGCGGCCGATCGTGCCGCGGAAGCGCTTGATCTTGCCCTTGCGGACAAGCGTGTTCACGGCCGTAACCTTGACGCCAAACAGCGCTTCGACAGCGGCCTTGATTTCCGGCTTCGACGCCTTCTTGGCGACGTTGAAGACGACCTGGTTGTTCTCGGAAGCCATGGTCGACTTTTCGGTGATCGCCGGCGAGACGATCACGTCATAATGACGAAGGTCGGTCATTTAAAGCGCTCCTCGAGAGCCTCGACGGCGGCCTTCGAAAGGACCAGCGTGCCGCGGCGAAGAATGTCGTAGACGTTGATGCCCTGGATGGGCAGCACGTCGATGTTCGGGATGTTGGTCGCCGCCAGCTTGAAGTTCTGGTCAAGCTCGGCACCGCCGATCACCAAAGCGTTGGTCAGGCCCAGCGTCGCGAAATTCGCGATCAGCGCCTTCGTCTTGGCCTCGGTCAGCTTCAGCTCGTCGATGATGATGATCGACGCGCTCTTGGCCTTGGCCGAGAGAGCATGCCTCAAGCCCAGGGCGCGCACCTTCTTCGGCAGATCGTGCTCGTGGCTGCGAACGACCGGGCCGTGGGCCTTGCCGCCGCCGCGGAACTGCGGAGCGCGTGCCGAATGGTGACGGGCGCGGCCCGTACCCTTCTGCTTGTACATCTTGGCGCCGGTGCGCGCGATTTCCGCGCGACCCTTGGTCTTGTGCGTGCCCTGCTGCTTCTTGGCCAGCTGCCAGCGCACGACGCGCTGCAGGATGTCCTCGCGCGGATCAAGGCCGAAAATCTCCTCGGAGAGTTTCACCTTGCCGGCGTCCTTGCCGCCAAGCGTTGTGATCTTGAGATCCATTATTCTGCTCCCTCTGCGGCCGGAGCCTCGTTCTTCGCGCCACTCTCGGCAGCAACGGCGCGGATCGCGGCAGGCTTCGGCGCATTAGCCGGCAGTGCCACCTTGGCCGCATCGCGGACCAGGATCCAGGCGCCCTTCGATCCGGGAACCGCACCGCGGATCAGGATCAGGCCGCGATCGGCGTCGGTCGAAACGATCTCGACATTCTGTGTAGTGACGCGGGTGTCGCCCATGTGGCCAGCCATATGCTTGCCCTTGAACACCTTGCCCGGGTCCTGACGCTGGCCGGTCGAACCGTGCGAACGGTGCGAGACCGAGTTGCCGTGGGTCGCACGGCCACCACCCATATGGTGGCGCTTGATGACACCCTGGAAGCCTTTGCCGATCGTCGTGCCCGTCACATCGACTTTCTGGCCGACGACGAAGTGCTCAACGGTGATCTCGGCACCGACATCGATCATGTTGTCGGCGGAGACGCGGAACTCGGCGACTTTCGCCTTCGGCTCGACGGAAGCGGTCGCGAAATGGCCGCGCATCGCCTTCGACGTGTTCTTCACCTTGGCAAGGCCAACGCCGAGCTGGACGGCCGTATAGCCGTTCTTCTCCTGCGTGCGCTGAGCCACGACCTGGCAGTTCTCCATCTGGAGAACGGTGACGGGAACATGTTCCCCGGCATCATTATAGATGCGGGTCATTCCCACCTTCTTTGCAATCACACCTGAACGCATCGGTTCAATTCCTTTAGAGTTCCGGGCCAGGGGCACCGCCCCTTACCGCGCTCTCATTCCCTTAGAGCTTGATCTCGACGTCGACACCGGCGGCCAGATCGAGCTTCATCAAAGCATCGACGGTCTGCGGGGTCGGATCGACGATGTCGAGCAGACGCTTGTGCGTGCGCATCTCGAACTGCTCGCGGCTCTTCTTGTCGACGTGAGGCGACCGGTTGACCGTGAACTTTTCGATCCGCGTCGGCAGCGGAATGGGGCCGCGGACGTTTGCTCCGGTGCGCTTGGCCGTCGACACGATTTCTTTCGTCGAGGCGTCGAGCACCCGGTGATCAAACGCCTTCAGGCGGATGCGGATATTCTGTCCGTTCATGCGTCACTTCCTTGTTCTGGCGCGGCGCGGGCAACTCCGCGCCCGCGACAGATCGGTTTAAGTCTAATTATTCTTTAATGGTGACGACGATGCCGGCACCGACGGTGCGGCCGCCTTCACGGATGGCGAAGCGCAGCTTCTCTTCCATGGCGATCGGCACGATCAGCTCGACATCGACCGTGATGTTGTCGCCGGGCATCACCATCTCGGTGCCTTCCGGCAGCGACACGATGCCGGTCACGTCGGTCGTGCGGAAGTAGAACTGCGGACGGTAGTTGGTGAAGAACGGCGTGTGACGGCCACCTTCGTCCTTGGTCAGGATGTAG
>NZ_JBFUDV010000008.1:0-216272 GCF_056404535.1 Mesorhizobium sp. P2_C5_2
ACCTAGCGCCGCTGCCGGGCGACGTCGACTTCACTGTAGGCGCCAGTTTGCCGATCTCGGGCCTGACTGCGTGGCAGGGTCTGTTCGATCATGGCCTTCTTCAGGCCGGGCGGAGTGTCCTTGCGCATGGCGCGGCCGGCGCAGTCGGGTCGATGGTGACGCAACTCGCACGAGAGGCCGGCGCCTACGTCATTGGCACCGGACGCGCTGCCGATCGTCAGAAGGCGCTCGACTTCGGCGCGAACGAGTTCGTCGACCTCGAGAACGACGCGCTGGAAGACGTCGGCGGCGTCGATCTGGTGTTCGATGTCATCGGCGGCGACATCCAGAAGCGGTCCGCGAGCCTGATACGAGCAGGAGGAACACTGGTGACCGTCGTCGGGCCGCCCGACGCGCGGCCCACCAATGGCCTGGCGGTCGACTTCGTTGTCGAGTCCGATCGTGCTCAACTAAGTGAGATCGTCCAGCGGGTGCGGGACGGCCGACTGCGGACGAACATCGGCAACATCTCGACCCTCGACGATGCCGTTTCAGCATTCAACCCGACCGAGCGACGCTCGGGGAAGACGATCATCCGCGTTCGTCCGTGAGGGCCTGGGGCCGGCGAGCGGTTCTGCCCTCATTAGATTCTGAACAGGCTTCCCATCCCCGCAATATTGGACGGCGAGCTGGCTTCTTCTTCTGGTAGAGAACGGCGTCATTCTGGCATGTGACCGGTTGATGGACCGCGCACCAGCGACGACACCGGGCTCAATCGAGCCGTTCGTTGTCCTGCCGCGAACGGCACCATCAGGAGAATGTCAGCTCTCTGCGCGGTTCGATCCAGGAACGACCTTACTGGCCTGCGATCTTGATGACTGAAAGGGGCCGGAAGCTGACCGACTGGTTTTAGGTCAAGGCGCGAAGAAGCGGACACTCGGCCTACGACCCCATCTCGGACGTATTCCCTATCTGCAATAGCTCCGAAAGCCGGCGCTCAGGTGCATCACCAAAGCGGCCGCTCTGCGTGACGAACGGACGTTGCAGGTCACCAAACTTGACGCTGGGCTGGCCAAAGCCGACACTGAGCAGAGAAAAACAGGAGCACCTCGGTGGGAGGGCCTGACTCCGACTCTGAGATGACGATCAGCTCGCTCCGATCCGAGTTGACAGCGGCGCGCGAAGAAAATCAGGTACGCACCGCGGAGGTCGCCAATCTCCTTGAACAGCAGACTGCGACGAGTGCGATCCTCAGGGTGATCGCCGCATCGCCGACCGACATCCAACCCGTCCTGCAGGTCGTGGCGGAGAGTGCTGCGCGCTTCTGCGACACCTACGACGCCGGCATTTTCCTAGCGCGAGACGGGACACTATTCCCCAAAGCGCACTACGGCCCCATCGCCTTCGACTTCGAACCGATGCCGGTCGCACGCGATTGGGTCTGCGGTCGCGCCTTCGCTGACTGCAAGACTGTGCATGTCAACGACATAGCGGTTGCAGGTGCGGAGTTTCCTGTCAGCCAAACACTTGCCGAAAGGCTTGGCCACCGCACGATGCTCGCAACACCTCTCATGCGTGACACCGAGGCGATCGGCGCGCTCGTCATCAGGCGCATCGAGGTCAAGCCTTTCAGCGAGAAGCAGATCAAGCTGCTCAAGATTTTCGCCGACCAAGCGGTCATCGCCATCGAGAACGTGCGCCTGTTCGACGAGGTGCAGGCGCGTACACGCGACCTCGGCGAGGCGTTGGAGCAGCAGACCGCGACCGCCGAGGTGCTCAAGGCAATCAGCCGGTCGGCCTTCGATCTCCAACCGGTACTGCAGACACTGGTCGACTCGGCAATACGCCTGGCCGGGGCGGACATGGGCGCAATCACGTTGCGCGTTGGCGACACGTTGCGGTTCATGGCAGGCGGCGGGCAGGCTGCTGAGCTGCATGCATACGAACGAGCCAATCCACATGTCGTGGGACGAGGGACGTTCCAGGGCCGCGCCGCGCTGGAGGGATTGACGATCCACGTGGCGGACGCGCTTGAAGACCCGGAATACGAAAGGCCGGAAGCGGCAATCATGGGCAGTTTCCGCGGAGTACTTTCTGTTCCGCTGAAGCGGGGTCAGGAGACCATCGGCGTATTCGGCATGGCGCGGCGGGCGATCGGGCTATTTTCACCGCGTCAAGTCGAACTGGTCGAGAGCTTCGCCGACCAGGCGGTGATCGCCATCGAGAATGTCCGCCTGTTCGACGAGGTGCAGGCGCGCAACCGTGAGGTGACGGAAGCGCTGGAACAGCAGACGGCGACGGCCGAAGTGTTGAAGACGATCAGCAGTTCGGCGTTCGATCTCGATTCCGTGCTGCATACGCTTGTGAAGTCCGCGTCCGACCTCTGTCATTCCGGGATGGGCTACATCTATCTGCGCCAGGGCGACGTGTTGCAGCCGACGGTACAGATCGGATGGAGCCAGGAATTCCAGGACCACATGAACAACCTCCCGGTCACGCCAGGCCGGGGCAGCATCGCCGCCCGCGTTGCCCAGAGCGGGTCGGTAGAGCAGATTGCCGACGTTCTCGACGATCCGGAGTATACCAACATCGAAGGCCAGCGGCTCGGCGGCTTCCGCACCCTGCTGGGCGTTCCGCTGATGCGTGACGGCGCCGTGACCGGCGTGTTCGTCCTCGCCCGCTCGTCGGTCTCGCCGTTCAGTACGCGCGAAATCGAACTGGTGCAGACATTTTCGGATCAGGCGGTCATCGCGATCGAGAACGTGCGGCTGTTCGAAGAGGTGGAGACCCGCAACCGCGACCTAGCCGAGTCGCTGGAACAGCAGATGGCGACCGGCGCGATACTGCAAGTGATCGCCGGGTCTCCTACGGACATTCAGCCTGTGCTGGACGCCGTCGCTGAAAGTGCCGCTCGGCTCTGCGACGCCTATGACGCAACGATCTATCTGCTGCGCTCCGACAGGCTGGCTGTGGGAGCGCATCACGGACCGATTCCGATTGACAGCGCTGGCTTGCCGGTCGCGCGCGACATCGTTACCGGCCGCGCCGTATTGGATCGGGTGCCGGTCCACGTTCACGACTTGACCATCGCTGGAGAGGAGTTTGCAACTGCCCGAATGATGGCTCAACGGCTTGGTTTTCGGGCGATTCTCGCCACTCCGCTGTTGCAGGAAGGAAAAGCAATCGGAGCGCTTATGATCCGGCGCATCGAGGCGCGGCCCTTTAGCGACAGCCAAATTGGCCTTCTCAAAACTTTCGCCAACCAGGCCGTCATCGCAATCGGCAATGTGCGGCTCTTCGAAGAGGTGCAGGCGCGCACCGCCGAGCTTGGCGAAGCATTACAGCAGCAGACGGCCACGGCCGATGTGCTGAAAGTCATCAGCCGATCCGCCTTCGACTTGCACCGTGTCCTGGAAACGCTGATCGATTCGGCCTGCAAGCTTTGCGGGTCGCACACGGGCGGAATCTACATGCTGGACAACGACGGCGACGCCTACAAACTCGCTGCCAACTACGGAATGAGACCAGAGCTTGTTGCCTACGAGGCTCGCCATGCCATCCGCGTAGGACGGGATTCTTACGTCGGACGCAGTGCATTGGAAAAAGCGGTGATCCACGTTCCTGATGTCGCCAAGGATCTCGAATACGGGTTCCCGGAACTACCAAGTCTCGGCGGCTTTAAGGCCGTCCTGTCCGTGCCGCTGATGCGCGAGGGCGTACCGATCGGCGTTTTCTCAATGGGCAAGCAGGAGCCAGGTCCCTATACACCTCGACAGGTCGATCTCGTCCAGACGTTCGCCGACCAGGCGGTGATCGCGATCGAGAACGTGCGCCTTTTCGACGAGGTCCAGGCGCGCACGGCAGAACTCGGCGACGCCCTGCAGCAGCAGACGGCCACCGCCGACGTGTTGAAGGTGATCAGCCGCTCGACGTTCGATTTGCAGACGGTGCTCGATACGCTCACGCAATCGGCCGCGCAGCTTTGCGAGGCGGATATGGCTGGCATCACTCGGCAGGAGCCGGAAGGCGCCTACTACGCCACCAACTACAATCTGCCTCCGGACTGGCTGGAGTACGTCAAGGACAAGCACTTTGTGCCCGGACGCGGCAGTGTGGTCGGGCGGGCATTGCTCGACCGCGGGATCGTGCATCTGGCTGACGTCCTGGCCGATCCCGAATACACCTTCCTGGAGTCCACGAGCGAGGTTTGGTTCCGGACCGTGCTGGGTGTGCCGTTGATGCGCGAGGGAAATCCGATCGGCGTACTCATACTGGCCCGCCAGAAAGTCCAACCTTTCACCGAGAAACAGATCGATCTGATCCAGACCTTCGCAGACCAGGCGGTCATAGCCATCGAGAATGCACGCCTGTTCGAAGAAGTGCAGGCGCGCACCGCGGAATTGAGCGAGTCGCTGCAGCAGCAGACGGCGACGGCCGACGTCCTGAAGGCGATCAGCCGCTCGACCTTCGACCTCCGGGCAGTGCTCGACGCACTGGCCGAATCGGTCACGCGGCTGTGCGAAGCGGACAACGCCTCGATCGTGCGTGAGACGGACGGCAAATTCGTCGAGGCCGCGAGTTACGGCTATCCGGCCGAGCTCGAGAAATATTTCAGCGGCTTTGTGCACATCCCGGGGCGCGGCACCGGGGTCGGTCGAGTCCTGCTCGAAGGCAAGGCCGTCCAGATTCCGGACGTGCTGGCAGACGCCGACTACACGCTGCGGGAAGGACAGCGGCTCGGCGGATACCGCACGGTGCTGGCCGTGCCGCTGCTGCGCGAGGGGCTTCCAATCGGCGTTTTCTCGCTCACCCGCTCGACGGTGCGGCCCTTCACCGAAAGGCAGATCGAACTCGTCGAAACCTTTGCCGACCAGGCGGTGATCGCCATCGAAAATGTCCGCCTGTTCGACGAAGTGCAGGCGCGGACGGCCGAACTCGGAGAGGCGCTGCAGCAACAGACGGCAACGGCGGATGTGCTGAAGGCGATCAGCCGCTCTACGTTCGACCTGCAGCCGGTTCTCGACACGCTGGCGGAATCAGCGGCCAAGCTGTGCGACGCGGACACGAGCGTCATCTTCAAGCGCGACGGCGATCTCTACCGGTGGTCGGCCGACTACGGCAATTTGCCTGAAGCCGCGGTTTTCGCCAAAGCCAATCCCTTCGCCGCCAGTCGCGACAGCGTCACCGGAAGGGTGGCCCTCGAAGCCCGCGCCGTCCACGTTTCGGACGTGCTCGCCGACCCGGACTACGGGGCAACGCAGCTTCAGAAGCTCGGCGGCTACCGGACCATTCTATGCGTTCCGATCTTGCGCGAAGGCGCGCCGGTAGGCGTGTTCGCGCTGACGCGGTCACAGGTGCGGGACTTCACGCCGAGGCAGATCGAACTCGTCGAGACGTTTGCCGACCAGTCCGGCATAGCGATCGAGAACGTCCGGCTGTTCGACGAGGTGCAGGCGCGCACACGCGAATTGTCACGCTCGCTCGAAGATCTGAGGACCGCGCAGGACCGCCTCGTGCAAACGGAGAAGCTCGCCTCACTCGGCCAGTTGACCGCCGGTATCGCCCACGAGATCAAGAACCCGCTCAACTTCGTCAACAACTTCTCAGCGCTCTCCGGCGAACTCATCGATGATTTGAGCAGTGTGCTGGCCGGGGCGCCTTTGGAGGCATCCGTGCGCGAAGAGGTCGCCGAGCTGACAGGCATGCTCAAGAGCAATCTCGACAAGGTGGTCCAGCACGGCAAGCGGGCCGATTCCATCGTCAGGAACATGCTGCTGCATTCGCGCGCGGGTTCAGGAGAGCATCGTCCGATCGACATCAATGCCGTCGTGGAGGAGAGCCTGAACCTTGCCTATCACGGGGCGCGCGCCGAAAAGCCAGGATTCAACATCACGCTGGCGCGGAATTTCGACCCGCAGGCGGGGGATGTCGATCTCTACCCGCAGGAGATCACGCGGGTGCTTCTCAACCTCATCTCCAACGGCTTTTATGCGACGGCCAAGCGGAGCGCCGCGGCGAATGGCGCGGGCTATGAGCCGACGCTCTCCGTCACCACCAGGAGTCTCGGCGACCGTGTCGAAATCAGGATCCGCGACAACGGCACCGGCATTCCGCCGGAGGTGAAGGAGAAGATGTTCAATCCATTCTTCACGACCAAGCCAGCCGGCGAGGGCACCGGGCTCGGGCTGTCGCTCAGCCACGACATCGTCGTCAAACAGCATGCCGGTACGATCGACGTCGACAGCCAGCCAGGCGAGTTCACCGAGTTCCGAATTGTGCTGCCGCGCGCTGAGGCCTCGCTCGCAAAATCGGGAGGTGAAGCATGAGCCTCCTCATCTTGGTCGTCGACGATGAGCCCGACGTCGAGCCGTTATTTCGCCAGCAGTTCCGCCGCGACATCCGAGCCAGCCGCTTCACCATGGAGTTCGCGCAATCGGCGGTCGATGCGTTGGAGCAGATCGACCACGCCGAAGGGGTGACACTGATCCTGGTGCTGTCCGACATCAACATGCCCGGCATGAGCGGGCTCGAGCTGCTGCCGAAGATCAAGGTGCTGCGGCCCGACGTCCCGGTCATCATGATCACCGCCTATGGCGACGCCGAAACCAAGAGCAAGGCGTTGGAAAACGGTGCCGAAGCGCTGCTGACCAAGCCGATCGACTTTTCGGCGCTCAGGCAACAGATCGAAACCCGGCTGGGAATGGTGGCGTGACGGCGCGCATCCTCGTGGTCGACGACGAGCCCGATCTTGAGGTCTTGATCGTCCAGAAGTTCCGGCGTCAGATCCGCGACGGCGCGGTCATTTTCCTGTTTGCCAGCGATGGTGTGGACGCCCTGTCCGTCATCGACGGCAACAGCGACATCGACATGGTGCTGTGCGACATCAACATGCCCCGTATGGACGGCCTGTCGCTGCTGGAAAAGCTGCAGCAGGCCGAGGGGCAGCAGCTTTCGACGGTCATCGTCTCCGCTTACGGCGACATGGCCAACATCCGCACGGCGATGAACCGCGGCGCCTTCGACTTCATCACTAAGCCGATCGACTTTGCCGACCTGGAGACCACGATCGCCAAGACCTTGAAGCATCGCGAGGTGCTGCACGAGGCGCATCGGCGGCAAGCGGTCGCGGAGCGCGCGCATGCATCGCTGTCGCGCTACTTCTCGCCCAATCTGGCCGAGCGGCTGGCCGGCGACGCCGAAGGGTTGGCGCTAGCCGGACAGTGGCGCGAGGTCGCCTCGCTGTTCACCGACATTACCAGCTTCACAACGCTGGTGGAAACGATCGACCCTGCCACGCTAGGCGCGCTCCTCAACGACTATTTGGCCGGCATGACCGACGTCGTTTTCGCGCATGAAGGCACCGTCGCCAAGATCGTCGGCGATGCGCTGCATGTGCTGTTCGGCGCGCCTGGCGAGCAGCAGGACCATGCGGCGCGCGCGGTTGCCTGCGCGCTCGAGCTCGACGCGCTGTCGCAATCGTTCCGCGATAGCTGGCGCGACAAGGGCGTCACGGTCGGTACGACCCGCATCGGCGTCCATGCAGGTCCGGCGCTGGTCGGAAATTTCGGCGGAGGCCGCTTCTTCGACTACACGGCCTATGGCGACACCATCAATATCGCGGCGCGGCTGGAAAGCGCCAACAAGCAGCTGGGCACGCGTATCTGCGTCAGCGGGAGCGCGGCTGCAAGGGTCGACGGCTTCCGTGGACGGCCGGTCGGCGATCTGATGCTGCGCGGCAGGGCCGAGGCGCTGCGCGCGTTCGAGCCTTTGTCGTCAAAGCAGTATGATGATCCTTCGACGGCGAGCTATCTCGAAGCCTTCGGCAGATTGGAGGCCGGCGATGCAAACGCGCTTACGGCCTTCGCCGCGCAGATTGGCAAATGTCCGGACGACCAGCTCGCCAGCTTCCATCTCAAGCGGCTGCTTAACGGCGCCAAGGGAACGCGGATCAGCCTCGACTGATCTTTGTGCCTGCCGCGACCGCGACCGTCAAGCCTCGTCGCCGGCAATGTCTGCTTTCACGAGGTGGCAAAGGTGCCCTCAACGGCCGACAAGCGGCGCAAAGCGGCCGTTAGCCCCGGACAAGGTCCGGTGCAATGCGGAATGTCTCGGCGCAGCTAGTCGTCTTCGCTCATCAGTTCAGAATGCAGGCGTCTGCTTGGCAATGCCGGCCAGGCAGAAGCACTATCCTTCGATTCTCTCTGTCTCGAACGCCCGGCTTCGAGCATCCGACGTGAGATAGCTTCCTGCTGCTGGCGCAGGTGGTCGCTCAGCAGCTTGTTGCGTGTGATGTAGCCAGCATTAACGCCCGGGATCGAGTGGTTCATCAGAAGATGAACGTCCAGCTCTGCAACGCCTGCAGCCTGGGCGATTGTCCGGAAAGTCTGCCGCAGGTCATTCCCCCATTTCGACAGATCGCTGCGTTTCTCCTTGTGCTCGATAATGTGACCACTTTCGCTATCGGCTGGGAACAGCCATTCACGCGATTGCTTGGCGTAGAGAGCCCGACCAATGCGCATCACCCGAACCAGACAGCGGATCATGGCTCTCGAAAGCGGTATGTCGAACGCCTTGACCTCGCCGCCCTTCGGCTTGGGTATGTGCAGGACTCGAGCGCGAAAATTGACATGCTCGACCCGCGCCTTCCTGATCGCTTCAGGGCGATGGCCTGAGAGCAGCATGAACAAATGGAGCTCCCGCCGAACAGGGTTCTTCAAGGCGGCGAGTTGGGCGAACCACTCCTCCAGATCTGAAAGCCCGAGCGCGGTATTGCGCCGATATTCGGCATTCCAGTCTATGGCTGAGACCGGGTTGTCCGCCGGAAGTGTGCGGGCGGCCTTGCGGGCATGATTGTAGACGGCGCGCAGCGTTCGCATGCAGCCATTGGCTATATAGGCGCCGTTCGCTTTCGTGAGATTCTCATGTCGCGCCGTGACCAGAGAGGGATCGCTGCCGAGCTTGGAAAGCCGCTCGTCAAGCCAATCGGCCAATAGCCGCTCGACGTGATCACGATAGTTGTTGATCGTCCCATCGCTGCGACCTTTGTTCTTCATATGCCCGTCACGGTAGCGTTTCCAGGCGGTGCGCAGCGTGGGGTTCGTGATCGACGGCAGATCAACCGCTTCAGCATCGCTGGTCCGCTTGCGCGTCGACGCGCGAGGGTCAACACCGTTGGCGATCTTGCCGAGAATGTCCTTGGCCTTCGCCCGTGCCACACGCGTTGTGAGTTCTCCAACTTCGGCAACCTTCATCCGGACGGACAGACGCTTGCCCGCCTTCATTCGATCACCCTGGACGACGAACGTTTTTTTCCGTTTGCCCACGAGCACCATGAAGCCCGGCAGATCGGTGTCCCGAGCAAAATATTGGCCCGAAGACGCCGGCTGGAGGCTTGCGACGGCGCGGTCTGTAAGGGGGATTCTGAGGTCTGTCATGAAATTAGTACGGGATTAGTACGGGGATTGCGCCATGTTCAATCTGTTGGTTTGTCTACGCCATCATAGCCGCGTAGTACGAAAAACACAACAACTTGAGCATGTTAGAACGAGTGAAAACGTACAACGACCTGCATTGGGAAACAATAGGAAAGGCCGTCTGACAAATTCCTAATCTGTAGGTCACAGGTTCGATTCCTGTCGGGATCACCACTCAGTCACTGGCAGTATTGTCTATGGTGACTGGCTCGAAATTCGGCCGACATTTCCGCAGGTTAGGCTACGCTCCCCTTAAACTGTCGGGCTCATACGCCCAGTCAGTCTCTGTTTCCGCCCAATTTTCAAGGCCGGTCTCTCTGACCGGTTTCCGTGCCCTATTGTTTTCGTGACGGATACAGAGAGATTGCCGACGTGACCCGCTTCTGGAGAGCGGGAAGTGACCAGGCGGTGATTAAGACGGACTGCTGCTGGTTCCAATCAACCGGCAGATCGGCGAGCCGAGCGAGCCGCCGAGCGGTTAGGCTGACAGGTTGATTGCCCGCCAAGATGTCATCCACGATCGCCGGAGACAGGAAGGCTAGTGGCAATGCCTTGCTGAGGTCAGAGCGATGGATGCCGGTAACTTTCGAGAGTTCAGAAATGTTTCGAGCCGAGCCATTTGTGAGCGCCGACAACACATACGGAACAGCGATAAGCGGATCGGACGCCGAGCAGCAAGGCGTGCTCTGCCGAAAAGTCTAGCGTCTAGACATGATCCGTGGGGTCCCTAGCCAATTTCCGCCTTCCGCGCTCCACGTTATTGCAAGACGTTCAAATTTGAGCTTCCGTACTCATGCTTTGTCGAGAGTATCTCCTGTAGTCACTTAGACCTTCTGCGCCGCAAGGTTCTGCCATTCTGAGTGGCCGTCGGCGACGAATGACGACGAAATAGGAGAACGCAATGACTCGCAATCACGTTGAACGTCTTGATGAGTTCAGGGAGATCCTGGTCGCGACTCGACGCGAAGGAGTCCGCAACGTGCACCATACTCGCGACGCAATGCGGGCGAGTGGCTTTCAGATCGGGGACAGCGACGGCTCCAGCTACGGAGCCGAGCTGAAGGCGCTCCAAGAGGAAATCGAGGCAGTCGATCGCGCTATCGAAGACGAGAAGCGGCTGGCCTTGGCCCTCGAGAGCGCCGCTCAATCCCGACGACCGACCAAACCGAGAATCGTGAAGGGATCATAGATTCAGATACGGCCCTTGGCGCCCGTCGATCGCCTGCGGCAGCCGGCCGATCCGGATAGCGCCGGCTGGGCGCGTGCATCGATAGGCGCGTGTTGCTCACGGACGAACGCGGATGATCGTCTTCCCCGAGCGTCGCTCGGTCGGGTTGAAGGCGGAAACGGCATAGTCGAGGGTCGAGATGTTGCCGATGTTCGTCCGCAGTCGTCCATCCCGCACCCGCTGGATGATCTCACGCAGTTGAGCACGGTCGGACTCGACAACGAAGTCGACCGCCAGGCCATTGGCGGGCTGCGCCTCGGGCGGCCCGACGACGGTCACTAGTGTTCCTCCGGCTCGAATAAGGCTTGCGGACCGCTTCTGGATATCGCCGCCGATGACATCGAACACCAGATCGACGCCGCCGACGTCTTCCAGGGCGTCGTTCTCGAGGTCGACGAACTCGTTCGCGCCGAACTCGAGCGCCTTCTGACGRTCGGCAGCGCGTCCGGTGCCAATGACGTAGGCGCCGGCCTCTCGTGCGAGTTGCGTCACCATCGACCCGACTGCGCCGGCCGCGCCATGCGCAAGGACACTCCGCCCGGCCTGAAGAAGGCCATGATCGAACAGACCCTGCCACGCAGTCAGGCCCGAGATCGGCAAACTGGCGCCTACAGTGAAGTCGACGTCGCCCGGCAGCGGCGCTAGGTTACGGGCCTCGACGGCCACATACTCCGCCAGTGTGCCGTTGCGATACCAATCGGTGAGACCGAACACCCGCTGGCCCACCGACAGTCCCGTCGTGCCGTAGCCGAGGGCGGTGACCAYTCCGGCCAGCTCGTGCCCGGGGATCGATGGCGTTCGGTCTCGGTCGACGCGATCAGTCCAGGTCGAGGGCCACGTCAGCTCAGTCGGGACGAATCCCGACGCATGAACCTGAACGACGACGTCGTTTATAGCCGCTTGTGGCTCGGGTCGTTCCGCCAGCTTCATCCCGGCCGTCCCCGCGGCCTGGTCCGTTACTACGATTGCCTTCATCGGAATTGTCTCCTCCGTCATTTGTCACGTGGCGATGGCCGGTAGATACGTCCGGCTCTGGTCATGAAACAGGACCAAGATTGGCGGGAATGATGGTACCGTTGCGCCGCCAGTATCCAAGATCATAGCTCGGCCGGAACGACAATCACGGGTACACTCAAGGGGCTTCTGACAGGAATGGATTTCGATTGGCAGGGCATCAACGCTGCAGCTTCGTTTACCGAGCGCGACTACGTGACGAACAAGCTCTCGACGTGGATGCCCATTCTTGAACCGCTGCGCGACACGCCCCTTTCGATTCTGGAAATTGGCTCCATGGAGGGCCGCTCCGCCCTCTTCTTTGCCAGCTATTTGCGAAAGGCCGTCATCACCTGCATCGATGCTTTCCACAAACGGGAAAAGCGGTTCGACAACAATCTGCGGCGATACGCCGATCGGATCACGAAGATTCGAGACTTTTCGCTTCCGGCGCTGATCAGACTACGCCAGGCCGGAGCGGAATTTGACCTGGTCTATATCGATGGCTGTCACGAGCGCGAAAGCGTCTTGATGGATAGCGTCCTGGCATGGGGGATGCTCAATGTTGGCGGCATGCTCATTTGGGATGACTACACCGATTACAAGGACGACAAGGCAAATTGGGAGCGTCCAACTTCCGCCGTCGATGGCTTCCTGGTCGCTTACACGCAAGAGTTCCAAGAGATCTCGCGCACCAAACAGCTCATAGTAAAGAAGACTGCCGATACCCCGCGCTGCCCGGTAAGGGGAAAAATCGGCTCACGCCGCCTCAGGACCTTTATGCAATCCATCCAGGGCTGGCTCTAGAGCCTCGGAGAGCCTTCGCCCGAAACCAGCCATTCCGCCACGATCAGCCCGTGAGGCGCCCACGAAACAGCGCGGTGCCGTCCGCGAGGCGCGACCTGGAGATATCCCGGAATCCAGCCTCGGCCATCCACGCCCGATACTGACCTTCCGTGTACGATTCGCCTGCGCGGTAGAGGTTCAGGAAGGTGAGATTGAGGAAGACACCCTCAGACGGGCCGAGGCGGTCATCATCGACGACACCCCACCCCGCAATTGCGATCTCGCCTCCAGGTGTGAGGCAACGCGCCGCGTTCAGGATCGAACTGCGCGCCTGGGCCGGCGGAAGGACCTGGACGACGGCTTTCAGGATCGCCAGGTCGTGCCGGCCGATCGATGGCGCGACAGTTATGTCGCCTTCTTCGACAACCACGTCGTCGGCACCGTATTCTGACAGGATGGCTGGCGCGACCGCTGCGACCGTCGGGAGTTCCATCAGCGTCGCCGCAATATGCGGCCACCGCTCGCGAAGGCCGACCAGAATGGTCCCGGCGCCGCCGCCGATGTCGATCACCGAACCGATCGCCTGGAGGTCCAACTCACGGGCCAGATTTCGGCCGAAAATCACCCCGCCCGGTGCGAGCATGCGGCTGAAGGCCGCCGCGGACTCGAGGCCCGCTTCGGAAAAGTCGTGCAGCGCAGCCGGCCGGTTCTGTCGCAGCGACTCTGCGGTCAACAGGTCGGCTCCCCAGAGCTCGCGCAGCAGCGCATGGTCGCCGCCGCGATAGGTCGGCTTGGACGCGTCGAGGAAGGCCGCCGCTTCGGCTCCGTTGCGAAATTGACCATCCTTGACGTCGAGGAGACCGATGCTGGCGAGCGCGTAGAGCAGCCGCGACAGACGATCGGGGTCGGCTTTGAGCGCGGTCCCAAGGCTGTCAGCCGTCATCGCATCGCCACCGAGCCGGGTGAAGATGCCAAGGTCCAGCCCGGCACGAAGCGCCAGGGCCGGGGGCACCCCTTTGATCAGCTTGTCGATCCGCTCAGAACCCACCATGTCACATCCCGTTTCGCGATCCGGGAGCGACTTTGAAACAGCTCGGCCAACCTCGTCAAATCAGTTTACCAGCGCCCGTCCAGTCTCGGCGTCGAACAGGTTCAGCTTGGCGGTATCGGGTTCGACGTAGAGCGTATCTCCCGGACGGGCACTGATCCTTTCGCGAAACACGGCGACCGCCGGCACGCCGGCGATCGTCAGATGGACCTGGGTTTCGGAGCCTGTCGGCTCGACCACGTCGATCGATGCGGCAATGCCCTTGCCGGAGGCAGAGATGCTGAGATGTTCCGGCCGGAAGCCGTAGCGGACCTGCTTTCCCTCCGCTGCGCCGAACCCCGAGGCGACAGGCAAAAGCGTGCCGTCACGCGCCCGCACCACCGGCGCGGCATCGTTGCGCGCCACAACGCCGTCGATGATGTTCATCGACGGCGAGCCGATAAAAGTCGCGACGAACAGATTGGCCGGATGGTCGTAGAGTTCGAGCGGACTGCCGATCTGTTCCACGCGCCCATCATTCAGCACGACGATCTGGTCGGCCATGGTCATGGCCTCGACCTGGTCGTGCGTGACATAAACAGTGGTGGTGCGCAGGCGCTGATGCAGCGCCTTGATCTCGGCGCGCATGGCCACGCGCAATTTGGCATCCAGGTTCGACAGCGGTTCGTCAAACAGGAACACCTGCGGGTTGCGCACGATGGAGCGGCCCATGGCGACGCGCTGGCGCTGGCCACCAGACAATTGCCTGGGATAACGATCGAGCAGCGGCGTCAGGCCAAGGATTTCCGCGGCTTTCGCCACCCGCTCGTCTTTTTCCGCTTTCGGCGCTTTGGCGAGCGTCATCGAGAACGCCATGTTCTCGGCGACCGTCATATGCGGGTAGAGCGCATAATTCTGGAACACCATGGAGATGTCGCGCTTCTTCGGCGGCAGGTCGTTGACGACCTTGTCGCCGATGCTGATCGTGCCGCCGGAAATGTCCTCCAGCCCGGCGATCATGCGCAGCAGCGTGGACTTGCCGCAGCCAGATGGCCCCACCAGTACCACGAACTGGCCGTCAGGAATCGTGACGGAGACGCCGTGCAGCACTGCGTGCCCGGCGTAGGATTTCAGCACATTGGCGATTTCGACTGAAGCCATGGGGATTTTTCCTGGGATTGAGGTCGCGGGACGTTCAGGTCCCGCTCACATGCAGCCTGTCGGTCGACAGGGCGCCTTCAGCGATGAGCAGTCCGATGCCACCATCTTTCAACGCCTCGGCGGTCGTATCGTCCGCCTCGAGCGCCACACCATCGAACAGCGCCTTGATCCGGCTGCCCTTGACGGTCAATGTCACAGGGATCGCCTTTTCGAAAACGAGATCGTATGTCGTCTCCGCCAGAACGACTGTCTCGGCATCCCGTGTGCGCACGATCTGCAGCTTGCCATCGCGCATGGCGCGCACGGCGTAGTAGCGCCGTAGACCCTGGACGCGCGCGCACACGCCGCCATAATTGCCGAGGTGAATGACGATGTCTCCGGAGACCTTATAGTCGATCCATTGCCGCGTGCCGTGAATGACCATGCCTTCGTCGCGGCTTTGCGAAATGCGGAAGCTCGGCGGATAGCGCTTGGAAAAGAAGCTGACGCCATTGACCCAGGCCATGCGCCAGAAATCGCTTTCGCCGGCGGGACGGTGCAGCGTGAGTTCCGGCGCCCCATCCCAGCGGAGATAGTCGAGCAACACACGGCCGTCGGCACGCTTGCCCTCGCTGGTGAGAACGATGCCGATCTCGGCGATCGGCTGACCGTCCAGATCCGGCAGGCGCCATGACAGGACGCGGTCTTCGCCTGCCTTCAAGGTGACGGCGTCGCCATCGATGTCGCGCAGATGGTCCTCGCCATCATAGGCGCGGATGCGCAGCCGCACCGACACCACGCCCCTGCTGTGGCGATCGGCAACGACGCGCGCCTTGACCACTTGCCCGGGATAAACCAGCGGCGTCGCCATCAGATCGTAGGTGCGCATCGACAGCACTTCGCGCGGCGAAAATGTCGGCGTCGTCACCGTGGCGCTGAGGCCGGGCGCCAGCGCTTCATAGTTTACGGTCAGCGCGCGGGCATTCTCGAACTCGATGTTGCCGACGCGAATGCCAATCGCAGAGCCGTGACCTTCGACCGGCCGAAAGCCCTGCTGGCTGCCCGACAGCGAGAAGTGGAACTGGGCGCCACCCTTGGGCGCATCGAGTGGGTTTCCGCCGGCGAGCGTCATGCCGAGATTGGCGATGTAGTATGCGGTGCGCACCGCATCGTTGATCGAGTTGCCGCCATCGGCCGAGGAGATCAGCAGCCGGTCGGCGATCGGCCCGCGCCAGTCAGGACCGGCTTCGATGCCGTCAAGGCCGAGCATCAGAGCGAGCAGGCAGCCGACATTGCCGGCGTTGCAGTCGGTGTCCCAGCCCGACGTGTTGACGATCATCTGCGCCTTCTGGAAATCGTCGGGCGCATAGAGCACGGCCATGACCATCAGCGCATGGTTGGGCACCACGTGGCAATTGCCGGGATATTTGTCGTAGCCGTATTTGTCCTCGATCTTCTGGCGCGTGTCGTGCCAGTCGGGATGTTGTTTCACCCAGCCGCGAATGTCGGCGATCAGCTTTGCGATCAGGCTGTCGCGCGGGATGACCGACAGGCCGGTGTCGATGAGATGGTCGATGTCGCTGGACACGAAGGCTTCGGCCTCCATCGCCGCCCACAGCATCGCCGCATAGACGGATTCGCCGTCATGCGAGACCTTGCCGGCCTGCTCGGCAAGCCTGGCCGCGAGCTGCGGCTGTCCCGGTGCCACCATGGCCCAGCCGTCGATGAATATCTGCGCGCCGATCTGCTCGGCAACCGTCGCGCCATTGGTCGCAATAGAACCCGAATGCGGTGCCGCAATGCCCTTCTTGAGATTGAGCCAGGCGGTATGCTCGGTCGAATTGCCTGAGCCGCCCCACCACAGGATCGAACGCTCCTCGACGATATAGTTCAACCATGCCTTGCCGATGGCTTCGGCCGGCAGATCGGCCGAGATGCCGTAATCCTCGAGCGCCCGGATGAAGGTGAAGGTGCCGGCGACATCGTCGTCGGTCACCACCAGCGGCTGCTTCAGCCGCTCATGCACGTAGTAGTCGATCGGCCCGAGCTCCTTCATGATCTTCTGGTAGGTCCAGCCCTCGAACGGCCGGCCGAGATAGACACCCACCAGCTTGCCAAGCACGCCGGCATAGACCCGTTCCAGATAGTCATTGGGTAACTGCATGTTCTGCTCCAGATACTCGAAAAATTTCAGCTCGGGTTTCAGCCCTTGACCGAGCCGCCCGCCATGCCTTCGATGAACCGCTTCTGCATGGCGACGAACAGCACCACCACCGGCACCACGATGATCAGCGCGGCGGCCATGATCTCACCCCAGTCGGAACTGTATTGCCCGCTGAGCAGGTAGAAGCCGATCACCGCAGTGACCTTGTCCGCCTTCTGCAGGAACGTCGTCGCGATCAGGAATTCGTTCCAGGAATTGAGGCCGATGATCAGCGCCACCGTCAGGATGCCCGGCGACACGATCGGCAACATGACCTTGGAAAACACCTGCCAGGACGTGGCGCCGTCGATCAGCGCGGCTTCCTCGAGCTCCTTCGGCACAGCGATGAAATAGGTCCTGAGCAGCATCACCGCGAAGGGGCTGTAGAGAGCCGTATAGATCAGCGCGACGCCGAAGACATTGTTGATCAGGCCGAGTTTAGCAAAGCCGAAATAGAGCGGGAAAATGTAGAGCTGGATCGGCGCCGTGGTCGTGGCCAGCAGGTAGAACGTCCAGATCTTCCATGAGGCGACTTTCTTGCGCGCCAGCACGTAGGCAGACAGCGAGCATGTCGTGCAGACAAGGACGATCGTGGTGCCGGACAGCAACAGCGAATTGACGAAGGTTTTGGAAAATTTGGCGTGCGTCCAAGCATTGGTGAAATTCTCCCAGCGGATCGGGTTCGGCAGCGACAGCGGGCTCTGCACGATCTGCGCCGCAGGCTTCAGTGCATTGAGCACCAGCAGCGCGATCGGAAATAGCGCGATGAAGGCGCCGATGCCGAGCACGATATAGGAGACGGTGAGCGTCGCCCGGCTCTCGACCATTCTCATTGTTCGCCCTCCTGCGTCTGCAGGCGGACATAGAAGAAGGTGCCGACCAGACCGAACAGGCTGATCACCAGCGCCGCCGCCGCGGCCTGGCCGACATTGAGGTCGTAGAAGGCGTGGCGATAGGCCAGCGTCGACAGCACTTCACTCGAAAACGCCGGCCCGCCCTGGGTCAGGATGTAGACGAAGTCGAAGGCGAGAAAACTCCAGATCACCGTCATGATCATCATCAGCATGATGGTCGGCCGGATCGCCGGCAGCAGAACATAGCGCATCATCTGTGTGTAGCTGGCGCCCTCGATGCGCGCCGCCTCGATCTGTTCCTGCGGCACCTGCCGCAGGGCTGCGAAGAAGATGACGCACAGAAACCCCCACCAGTGCCAGAGGTCGACGGTCGCCACGCCAAACAGCGCGGTCGATGGCTGCGCCAGCGGATTGGCCACCGGCAGGCCCATGCGGTCCAGCATGCCGAACACGCCGGTGACGGGGCTGTAGATCATGCCTTGCCAGACGCGCGCGGTGATGACCGTGGCGATGACGACCGGCAGGAAGTAGACGACCTGGAAGAAATTGCTGCCGCGCCGCACGATCAAGAGCATCGAAGCGGCCAGCAGCCCCATGGCGATCGGCACGACGAGGAAGATGCCGGTCCAGATGATGTTGTTGGTGAGCGCCGACCAGAAAACGCCGTCGGCCAGCAGCGCCCGGAAATTGTCCAGCCCGGAGAACGTCGGCGTCGAAATGCCGTCCCAACTGCAGAACGCCAGGACGACCGTCAGCAGTGCCGGAACCAGCACGATGACGAAATTGATGATCAGCGTCGGGACGAGGTAGAGCCGGTGCATGGACAAGTGGCCTGGGTTTCAGAGCATGATGCCGAAAAGTGTGAAGCGGTTTTCGGACAACATCATGCTCTATTTGATTTAGCGCCGGTCAGGCGCCGCTCCGTCGCTGGTTCAGATGGTTCGCGGTTGCCCGCCTCAGGCTCGCTTCGGCACCGCCGGCACCTTGCCGGCCGCCTTTTCCTGCTGGAAGGTCTCGTCGAACTTCTTCAGATAGTCCTTCGAGCTGATCTTCTTCAGCCAGACTTCTTCCATGCCACTGACCAGATAGGTATCGGTGGCAGGCGGCAGGAAGGTCCATGTCGTGTAGCCGTACTGGCCGGCGCCGACGGCCGTCGACAGGTTCTTCATCGACTCCGTGTAGAGCGGCAGCACCTTGTCGGAGAGCTTCGCCCCCGACAGGTCCTTCAAAGGCAGGTTCCACTCGCCCTGCCAGGCCGAATTCATGGCGCCGTAGAATGTGTCGCTGAAGATATAGTCGAGCACTGCCGCCGCACCGTCGGGATTCTCGGATTTGGCGTTGACCGAGAGCGTCGAGCCGATGCCGAGCGCATAGACCGGCGGGCCGCTCGTGCTGGGGAAACCAACGAAGGCCGGCTCGGCATTGTTCGGCGGGAAATAGGTCGGGACGTTGGTAAAGCTCCAGGTGCCGCTCGGCGCCATGCCGGCCTGGCCTGTCGCCACCTGGGCGAACGCCTGCTCCAACGTCAGCGAGAAATAGTTGGGGCCAAAGTAGCCCTTCTGCCACCACTCATCGAGCTTATCGATGGCTGCCTGGATGGACGGGTCGGTCCATGGAATGGCGCCGGTCAGCGCCTTGTAGACATTTTCCGGACCAGCCACCGAATTGAGCACGATCGAGACATGGTGTTCGTTGGCGGGCCGCCAGTCGGCGTTGCCGGCGCCGAACGGAACCAGGCCCTTGGCCTTCATCTCGTCGGCCAGCGCCTCGAGTTCGGCGATGGTGGTGGGCGCCTTCCAGCTGTTCTTGTCGAACAGCGTCTTGTTGTAGAACAGGCCGAGCGTCTCGTAGGTCTTGGCCAGCGCGTAGAGCTTGCCCTCATATTTGCCCAGTTCCATGAACAGCGGCAGCAGCCGGTCGTTCCAGCCGAGCTTGGCGGCGTAATCGTCGAGCGGCAGCAATTGGCCGGCTTGTGCCATCGACGCGACATAGCTCGGGCCGGCGGTGAAGACGACGTCCGGGCCGCTGCCCGACAGCATGGCGATGCGCAATTGCTTGTCGAGATCGGTGCCACGGAAGTCGATCGACAGATCGTCCTCTGGATGCGCCGTATTGAAGGGATCGATCAGAATGGTCTTGAGACTGTCCTGGTTTTCCGGTGAGGCGGATTCGTACCAGAAACCGACCGGCTTCTTGTCGTCGGCAAAGGAAAGGCGCGACAGCAGCGGCAGGGCGGCAAGCCCGAGGCCGGTCTTGAGCAATGTACGGCGTTGCATGATGTTCTCCTCCGATATCGTTTCTTAAGGCAGTCAGGTCGAACCGCGTTCGATCAGGCTGTAGGGCATTTCGAGCGCGGTCCCCGCGCCCGGTGAGGCGCCGCGCAGGCGCTCCATCAGGATCTGTGCAGCCTTGACCCCCATGTCGCCCTGGAACTGGGCCACGGTGGTCAGCGATGGCGTCACCAGCCGCGCCGCCGAAATGTCGTCGAAGCCGGCAACCGCAATGTCTCCGGGAATGGCGATGCCGCGATCGCGCAGCGCCTGCATCACGCCGATGGCCATCAAATCGTTAGCGGCGAAGATCGCCGTCGGCGCATAGCCGCTGGCCAGCACCGCCTCGGCGGCGCGGGCGCCTCCGGTCTCGCTGAATTCCTCGTCGACGACGATGTAGGGCGTGCCGCCGGCTTCGGTGAGCGCCGTGCGGTAGCCTTCGACCCGCACGCCCTGGGGGCCACCGCGGCCAGCGACCATGGCGATGCGCTTGTGGCCACGGCCGATGAGAAACTGCGTCACCGAGAAGGCGGCGGCGTAGCTGTCGACAAAAATGTCGTCGATGGCGATGTCGCCGCCGCGCTTCTTGCTCGATTCGATGCGCACCACTGGTACGCCGGCATCGAGCAACGGTTTGAAGTCGCTGGCCCGCAAGGTGAAGAACACCCCGATCACGCCGTCGACCCGCCCCTGCCGCGACCAATCTAGAAAATGCCGCTCGCGCTCGGCCGACCCGTCGGTGCTGACCGCGATGACGTCATAGCTGAGGTTCTCGGCCACCGACTGGATGCCGCGCATCAGCGCCGGATAGAACGGATTGGTGATGTCGGGCACGACGCAGGCGATGGTCATGGTGCGGTTGGTCTTGAGCGCCTGCGCGAACCGGTTCGGCGTATAGCCAAGCTCCGCCGCCGCCTTGGTGATCCGCTCCCAGGTCTCGGAGGATATCGCCGGTGAGCCGCCGCCGCTCATCACCATGGACACGCTCGCCTGCGACACACCCGCCAGCCGCGCAACGTCCTTCTGTGTGGCCCGCGAGCTTTTCATGAGCTTCCTTATACGTATCACTTATACGTATCAATACCAATTGGAGGGCATGAGTCAAGAGGCATGCCGACACGGAAAGACCGTGGTCGCCCATGATTGCTGGTCGAGCTTTGCTTGCGTCGAGCGCTACCCAGGCAAGGCCAGCAGCGCCAGTCCGGCCAGCGCCGAGCCGGCTAATGTCGGCAGCATGCCGATCTTCAGTTTCAACATGGCGACCATCGCGGCGGCCGAAAGCAGCGCGGCGCGCCAGTCCAGCGACGACAGCACCGGCACCTCCATCCCGAGGCCAACACGGTGCACCGCGCCGAAGACGACATGCAGCGCAAACCACAGCGCAAGGTTCATCACGACGCCGACGACCGCCGCCGTGATCGCGCTCAGCGCCGCCGACAACGCCTTGTTGCCGCGCAGCGCCTCGATATAGGGGGCACCGAGAAATATCCAGAAGAAGCATGGCACGAACGTCACCCAGAGCGTCAGCAACGCACCGAGCGATCCGGCGATGAGCGGACCCATCGCGCCGGCATGCCGGTAGGAGGCGACGAAGCCGACGAATTGCAGCACCAGGATCAGCGGGCCCGGCGTCGTCTCGGCAAGGCCGAGGCCATCGACCATTTCACCAGGGGCAAGCCAGCCGAACGAGGTCACCGCCGCCTGCGCGACATAAGCGAGCACAGCATAGGCGCCGCCGAAGGTGACGACGGCCATCAGGCTGAAGAAGCCACCAAGCTGCGACCAGACGCTGGCAGGCCCTGTCAGCACGGCAATCAGCGCCACGGGTCCGAGCCAAACCGGCAGCCAGATCGCAATCGTGCGGGCGGCATGCCACCGCCTCGGCCTTGCATGGTCGAGTTCGCCGCGTTCGAACATCAGGTCGACCGCTCCCAGGCTATCGGCCGCGGCATTGCCCTTGCCGTGCGTCGTACCCGAAAACAGGGCAGGCGCCAGGCGGTTGCCGATCCAGCCGGCCAGCCCCGCAAACAGGATGATCAGCGGAAACGGCAGCCTAGCGACATAGATGGCGAGGAAGGCGACCACCGCGATCGCCACCATCACCGGGTTCTTGAGCGCCCGTTTGCCGATGCGGATCACCGCTTCGACAACGACGGCAAGCACCGCCGCCTTGATGCCGAAGAACAGCGCCTCGATGACCGGCGCGTCATTGTAGAGCACATAGAAGGTGCTGAGGCCCAGCATGACAAGCGCACCAGGCAGCACGAACAGGATGCCGGCGACGAGGCCGCCGGCGGTCCGGTGCAGCAGCCAGCCGATATAGATGGCGAGCTGCTGCGCCTCGGGGCCGGGCAACAGCATGCAATAGTTGAGCGCATGCAGGAACCGCTGCTCGCCGATCCAGCGGCGGTCCTCGACCAATTCCTTGTGCATCAGCGCGATCTGTCCGGCAGGCCCGCCGAAGGAGAGCAGACCAATCCTGGCCCACAGTTTCGCGGCTTGCCTGAAGGTAGGCGGGGCTGGAGCAGCGAGCGGGCTGTCGTCCACGGCAAGAGCGTTCATGTCGCTTTGGGCCCGCTCGGCCAGTTGTGGGTTTCGTCGGTGGCGTCGCGGCACCACCTGAAGAACGCATCATAGAGCAGCATGCCGGCCTCGAGCTGTTCGAGATCGTCGCGGAACATGCGTGACAGGCCGAGCGATGCGGCAAGGAACCCAGCCGCCTGCGGAATGAGATCGAGGCGCGCCGTGTCGGCCGCACGCACGATCAAGGCAAGACGGTCGAGCGCCTCGAACCGCAGCCCGAATTCCTCGATCATGGTGTCGAAGGTGCACCGCTCGCCGCGATGGCTCCAGAACACATCGTCGATGTCGAAGGGGATCGCCGCGAAACGATCGGCGGCAGCCAGCACTTCGGCCGGTTCGACAAACAGGAACACCGCCGAAGGGTCGACGAAGCGGCGGATCAGCCACGGACAGGCGATGCGGTCGACCTTGGGGCGGGCCCGCGTCACCCAGACCGTGCGGCCCTTGTCGTCGCGGCGCGGCATCTTCTCGGCCTTGACCAGAACCCCCTTGGCCGCCAGCCAGGCTTCGAAACCGCCTTCGAGCGATTCGGCAGCGATGCCCTCATGGCGCAGCCAGGCGGCGACGCCTTGCGAGAGCTTCTGCCCTCTCTGGCAAATAACGACCACATGAGCCCCGGTGAACTCGGCCGCCCAGCTCGAAACAGTCTTGAAGTCGCGCCGGCACGAGGCCGGCAGCAGGCGGGGATCGGCGTCATAGTCCTCGTCGATGCGAACATCGACAAGAACAGGCGCGTCCGGCAAGCCGATGAGCCGGGAAAGTTGCGCTACGGTGATTGCGGTTGTTGACGGCATGGCGTCCACCTCCAGAGTGAGAGTTTGGACGCGATCGTTGGGCTGACGCCTCACGGGGTCGTCGCGAAGGAACCCCTTGTCACTATGCTGGATTGATCCTTCGTGCTTGTCAATCCATGGCTCGGCTGTTCGTTTCAACGTCCTCAGCGCGCAGAAATTTGCCAAACAGCGACGCCAGCAAGAGTGAGGCCGGCGATACCTTCGATGCTCCTGGATATTATGTCGAACAAGCGTGGCCGGCTGTCGAAAAAATGCACCAGCCGTTCTCGAAACAGGATCGACAACACCGCCACGCAGGACAAGGTCAGCGCCACACCGGCTATCATGGTGACCGCAAACAGAATGCCAGCAAACGGAACGCCTCTGGATATCGCGAAGGTCATCACGAAAAGGGTCAGCGGGCATGGAATCAAGCCGGCCATGATGCCAACGGCTTCGCCCTCATGCTTGTGATGGTGGCCGCGGCTCAGTGCGCGCCACAGCATCCAGACGCCAATCAGGCCAAGCAACCCACGGCTGACGTCTTCCAGCAGAGGCGCTCGGCCAACGCTGCCCAAAGCAATCGATACCAGCGGTAACGAGAACGCCGCAATCAGCACCGCGATCGTCACATGCGTGAAGGAGAGCGTCAGTGACACCAGAAGGCCGCGCAAAACCTTCGCGTCCGAACCGGCCAGATACGTAGCCAGAACGGCTTTGCTATGTCCCGGCGTCAGGGCATGCGCCGCACCAAACAGCACGCCCATCGGCAGAAAGGCAAGGAACGCAACCCAGCCGCCGCCAGTTGAGAGCAATTTGATTTGTTCTGCCAGCGCCAGGTAGATGGTGCGCTGGAATTCGACAAGCGTCTGGAGCATCAGCCTGGACTAGCAGAAGCGGGTGGTTTTCTGCGCACGTCAGTGTTGGTGGTCGTGGTGTTCGCCATGATTGTGGTCGTGAGGATGTGGATGCGCGTGCGCGCCATGCTCGCTCGAAAACCGGATGTTGGCAGTCGCGAGAGCGGGCATGTGTTCGAACAGTTCATTCTCCAGCGCTGCCGTGATCTTGTTTGCTTCTGCGAGCGGCAACGTTTCGTCTGCAGCGATGGCGATGTCGGCGTGCAACCTGTGGCCAATCCAGCGGGCCTTGGCATCGACGATGTGAGCACCCGGCACATGCTCGCCAGCATGATGAATTTCGGCCATCACACCCGGCTCGACGCCGTCGAGCATACGGGTGAGCACCGAGCGCGCCGATTGCCAGACGATACCGAAAATGGCGACCGTGATGAGGAGCCCGATGATTGGGTCGGCAAGCGGAAATCCGAGCCAGACGCCGATAGCGCCAATGACCACGGCAAGGCTGGTGAGCCCGTCGGTGCGGGCATGGTAGCCGTCGGCGACGAGCGCCGCACTGTTGATTTCCCTGCCGATGCGAATGCGAAACACCGCGACGGCCTCATTGCCGAGGAAGCCGACGATGCCCGCCGCCGTCAGCCAACCGAGATGCGTCACTGCCTGCGGGTGGATCAGGCGCTCGATAGCCTGGTACCCGGCGACGATGGCGCTGAACAGAATGACCAGGACGATGACGATACCGGCGAGGTCTTCGGCCCGACCCAGTCCATAGGTGAAGGTTGATGACGGCTTGCGCCTCGCCAGCATGAAGGCGACCCACAAGGGGATGGCAGTGGTTGCGTCTCCAATATTGTGAATGGTGTCGGCAAGAAGGGCCACGCTGCCCGAGAGAACCACCACGGCCATCTGCATTGCTGCCGTGACCGCCAGGATGACAAAGGACCATTTTATGGCCCAGATGCCCCGATCGGTCGTCGCGATGGTTGCATCGATGACGCCATGTGTATGACCATGCGGACCGTGGTGGTCGTGATCGTGGCCGGCGTGATCGTGCGAACCGAAACCGAACCAGTCGAGGGTGCGCCTGCCGAGACCGCTCATAGATACTTGGCCAACTGCTTGAGTTCCGCCAGCGAGTCGTGCGCTCCACCCTCGGCGGTGTCGGTCAGGCAATGTTCGATGTGATCGTGGATGAGTTCTCGCTTGGCGCTGCTGATGGCGCTTTCCACGGCATGGAGTTGCTGCGCGAGGTCAACACAGGAACGACGAGCCTCGAACATGGAGAGCACTGCCGCAAGGTGGCCTTGCGCGCGCTTTAGACGCTTCACGATAGCGGGGTGCGACTGATGGGTGTTGTCTGTCATGTCAGTCGACTATCCCCCCCGGGGGGATGAGTCAATCTGCAATTTGTGGCGGCGAGTCGATCTCGGGAACGGCCCTATTGCGCCGTCCAGCCGCCATCCATCGGCAAGGTCGTGCCGGTGATCTGCCTGGCCGAATCCGAGCACAGGAAAAGCGTCAGTGCCGCAAGTTCCTCGACGGTGACGAACTCCTTGGTCGGCTGCGCTGCCAGGAGCACGTCGTGCTTGACCTGTTCCTCGGTCATGCCGCGCGCCTTCATGGTGTCGGGGATCTGCTTTTCGACCAGCGGCGTCCAGACGTAGCCGGGCGCAATCGCATTGACCGTGATGCCATCCTGCGCGACTTCCAGCGCCACGGTCTTGGTCAGGCCGGCAATGCCGTGCTTGGCCGAGACATAAGCCGACTTGAACGGCGAGGCGACCAGCGCATGCGCCGACGCGGTGTTGATGATGCGCCCCCATTTGCGCGCCTTCATGCCCGGCACCACGGCCTTGATCGCATAGAAGGCGGCAAGCAGGTTGATGCGGATGATGGCTTCCCATTTGTCGTCCGGAAATTCCTCGATCGGCGCGACATGCTGGATCCCGGCATTGTTGACCAGAATGTCGAGGCTGCCGAAGGCCTGCTCGGCGTCGTGCACCATGGCGGTCACCGCAGCGCCGTCCATCATGTTGGCGCCGGAGTAGCGGCACTTGACGCCGAAATCCTTCTCGATGCCGGCACGCTCCTGCTCGATCGCGGCGGCATCGCCGAGGCCGTTGATGGTGACGTTGGCGCCTTCGGCGGCAAAGGCGCGGGCAATGGCCAGGCCAATACCGCTGGTCGAGCCGGTGACGAGCGCATTCTTTTGAGACAGGGAACCCATGGGAGATCTCGCGAATGGTGGAGGAGCTTTGGCGCACATAGTTTGTGCACCGCAACATAACAATGGCATGACCATATGTCATTGCGATTACAATGTTGTGATCCCTCACGAGTGCCTTGAAGCTGGCACCGAAGTGACACGACATGGCACTGTCATGCTGCCGTGCAACATGATCGTCCTGCACGTCTCGCACACATCATTCCTGAATCAATGGGTGAGCAATTTGGAAATCGCCGATGTCGTGAAGCGGGCCTATGCGATGCCGCTGACCAACCCCTCCTTCCCGCCCGGACCCTATCGCTTCTTCGATCGCGAATACGTCATCATCACCTACCGCACGACGCGCGAGGCGCTCGAAGCGGTGGTGCCGGCGCCGCTGGAGATCGACGAGCCGCTGGTCAAATACGAATTCATCCGCATGCCCGATTCAACCGGCTTCGGCGACTACACCGAAACCGGCCAGGTCATCCCGGTGCGCTACCAGGGCCAGCATGGCGGTTACGTCCATTCCATGTATCTCGACGACGATGCGCCGATCGCCGGCGGCCGCGAGCTGTGGGGGTTTCCGAAAAAGCTCGCCAACCCCAAGATTGTGCATGAGGGCGAAGTGGTGGTCGGCACGCTGCACTATGGCAGCGTTCTCTGCGCCACCGGCACGATGGGCTACAAGCACAAGCCCGCCGATCACGATGCCGTGCTCGCCGCGCTTGCCGCGCCCAACTTCCTGATCAAGATCATCCCGCATGTCGACGGAACCCCACGCATCTGCGAGCTGGTGCGCTATTACCTGACCGACATCACGCTGAAGGAAGCCTGGACGGCGCCGGCCGCGCTCGATCTTCGCCCGCACGTCATGGCCGATGTTGCGAAATTGCCGGTGCTCGACATCGTCTCGGCCGTCCACTTCAAAGCAGATCTGACGCTTGGCCTCGGCGAAGTCGTGCATGATTACCTCGCCGAACACAGCCAGTCTGCTGCCGGCGCGACCAGACTGGAGAAAGTCAGTGCTTGAGCGTAACCGCAGCAAGGCGACTGCCGCCACGATCGCGGAAATCTCGGCGCAATATGACCGCGTCGCGCTGGTGTTCCAGGGCGGCGGCGCGCTCGGCGCTTACCAGGCCGGCGTTTACCAGGCGCTGGCCGATGCCGGCTGCGAACCGACCTGGCTGTCCGGCGTCTCGATCGGCGCCATCAATGCCGCCATCATTGCCGGCAACGAGCCGAGCCGCCGGCTGCAGCGGCTGGAACAGTTCTGGCAGACGGTTTCGGGCCGCAAGATCTGGCCCTATACGCCGGAAGGCGACATCTACCGCGATATCCGCAACCAGACATCGTCATTCATGACGATGGCGATGGGCCAGCCCGGCTTCTTCAAGCCGCGCTCGCCCAATCCCTGGCTCCAACTGGCGGGCGCGGAAGGCGCTACCTCCTTCTATGACACCGCCGAGCTCAAGGATACGTTGGAGAGCCTGATCGACTTCGATGTGCTGAACGACGGCAAAAAGCGGCTGAGCGTCGGCGCGGTCAATGTCCGGACCGGCAATTTCGTCTATTTCGACACTGAGAGGGTGCGTATCGAGCCGGAGCATATCATGGCCAGCGGCGCGCTGCCGCCGGCCTTCCCGTCGATCCGCATCGAGGGCGAGTATTACTGGGACGGCGGCATCGTTTCGAACACGCCGCTGCAGTATCTGCTCGACCAGGAAGAGGACCGCTCCTCACTGGTGTTCCAGGTCGACCTGTTCAGCGCCCGCGGCGTGCTGCCGCGCGGCATGGCCGACGTGCTGTCACGCCACAAGGACATCATGTATTCCAGCCGCACACGCCAGAACACCGACAATTTTCAGCGCATCCATGCGCTGAAGATGAAGTTGCTCGATGCGCTGAAGCGCGTCCCGCCCGAGGCGCTGAAGGACGGCGAGAAGGAATTGATCGCCGATTATTCGGATGCCGGCGTCGTCAACATCGTCCACCTGATCTATCAGCACAAAGGCTACGAGGGCCACGCCAAGGATTATGAATTCTCCGGAACGTCGATGCGCGAGCATTGGGAGATGGGTCTGGAGGATACGGAACGCACGCTGCGCCACAAGAAGTGGCTGATGCTGCCGACCAATGCCGACGGCGTCACCATCCACGATTTGCACCGCGAAGACCCGACTTAAGGGTTCTGGTAGAAGGACAACTCGACGGGGTCTTTCCGGTATAGGAAATCGCCGCGATCGAGTTCCTTCACACCCCCCTCTGTCCTGCCGGACATCTCCCCCGCAAGGGGGGAGATTGGCAGTTTGTGCGTCCCGTCGGCTTTTCGACATTGGAGATTGGCGAAGGCAGAGGCGGCATCGATCTCCCTCCTTGCGGGGGAGATGGCCGGCAGACCAGAGGGGGGTGCTGTCCCTCCAGCGCTTCGAAATAGCTCCGTAGAACATCCCTAAGACAAAAAGGCAGCGCCGATCACCGGGGCGCTACCTTTTCGTTGAAGCCTTATCACCCGCTCAGAACACCTGGCGGAAGATGATGAACAGCACGAAGGCCAGCGTGATCGAGCACGGCAGCGTCAGCACCCAGGCCAGCAGCAGGTTGCGCACCGTCGACCACTGCAGGCCCGACCCGTTGGCCGCCATGGTGCCGGCAACGCCAGACGACAGCACATGGGTGGTCGACACCGGCAGGCCGAAGCGGTCGGCCATGCCGATGGTCACCATCGCCACCAGTTCGGCGGCCGCGCCCTGGCCATAGGTCAGATGGCTTTTGCCGATCTTCTCGCCGACGGTCACGACGATGCGTTTCCAGCCGACCATGGTGCCGAGGCCGAGCGCCAGTGCCACCGCGATCTTGACCCATAGCGGGATGAACTTTGTCGCGTTGTCGACGGCCTTGTGATAGTCGGTGACCGCCTTCAGGTCGGCGTCTTGCATCGGCAGCAGCTTCTTCTTGTCGATCAGCTTCAGCGCCTCGCCGATCAGATAGATGTCGTTGCGGGCGTTGCTGACTAGGTCGGTCGGAACATTGCTAATCGAAGCATAGGGCTGCAACGAAGCCGTCGTGTTGTGGATGTAGGTCTGCAGCGCGACCGTCGTCTGGTCACTCCAGCTCCTTGTGCGCACGGCATCCTGCACTGCTGCCTTGGCGTCGGGGACCGTGACGCCCGGCTTGATATAGTTGCCGAGCGCCGTCTCGACGCCGACCGATGCCGCCTTGTAGGCCTCGAGATAGTTGATGTCGGGCGTGCGGTTGAGCGCATAGGCCGTCGGCACGACGCCGATCAGGATCAGCATGATCAGGCCCATGCCTTTCTGGCCGTCATTGGAGCCGTGCGCAAAGCTGACGCCGGTGCAGGTGAAGATCAGCAGGGCGCGGATCCACCATGGCGGCGGCGTGTTGCCCTTCGGCGCCTCATAGAGAGCAGGATTACGGACCAGAAGCTTCATCACATAGAGCAGGACGAAGGCGGCGAAGAAGCCGACGATCGGCGACACCAGCAAGGTGATGCCGACATTGGTCGCCTGGCCCCAGTCGACGCCGCTGGTGGCGCTGCCGGCCGGCGCCATGAACTGATTGGCGAGGCCGACGCCGATGATCGAGCCGACCATCGTGTGCGAGCTGGAAGCCGGCAGGCCGAGGAACCATGTGCCGAGGTTCCACAGGATCGCCGCGACGAGCAGCGCGAACACCATGGCGAAACCCGAGGAAGAACCGACCTGCAGAATGAGTTCGACCGGCAGCAGCGACAGGATGCCGAACGCAACCGCGCCGCTGGAGGTGAGAACGCCAAGGAAGTTGAAGACGCCCGACCACATGACGGCAAATTCGGCCGGCATGGACCGCGTGTAAATCACCGTCGCCACCGCATTGGCGGTGTCGTGGAAGCCGTTGACGAACTCGAAGCCCAGCGCAATCAGCAAGGCAATGCCAAGCAGGATCCACGGCACGGTCTTGGCCACCGCCAGATCCTGGCTGAGCGCATAGCCGACATAGATGACACCGACGAGCACAAGCACGCCGAAGGCCGGCAGGAACCATTTGGCACCGCCCGTTTGATTGAGCGGATGGTCCGGTCTCGGGATCCCCGCCTCGCTAGAAACAACGTCCACCATCGTCCCACTCCGTTTTGCACTGCAGCAAAAGAACTGAGGATGACGCTATGGCTGGTCGATGAAGCTGGTGTGACGGCTATGGTTTTTTGATCGCGCAAGCAAGTTGCAGCGCCGGGACTCAGCGGGTGGCGACGGCACCACGCGCACTCTCACGACGCCCTGATTTACCCCGCAATCTCCAGCAGCGCCGATACCAGCAGACGGCGTTCGTCGGTGGAAAGCACGTCGGAATCGAAGAGGTTCATGCTGCGCAGCCCTTCGATGGCGAGAAAGCAGACCAGCAGCGCCTTGAGGTCCGGCGTCTCGCTCTTCAGCCGCTGCAGCAGCTGCGACTTGAAGGCTTTTATCGGCGTCAGGAAATCCGGATCCTCGGCGATCGCCGAGAAGATCCACGAGGCCGTCGGTTTCGGCTCCTCGCAATCATCCGCCGAGAGCCGGATATAGGTGGCAAGCAGGCTATCGCCGCTGGCGCCGGCGACGCGGCCCGATTCCAGCGCCAGCTCGAAAGCGCGCAGGTAATTCTCCACCAGGCCCTGCATCAATTTGGCCTTGGTCGGAAAGTTGTAAAGCAAGCCGCCTTTCGACACGCCGGCGCGGCTGGCGACGGCATCAAGCGACAGACTGCCGGGGCCTGCCTCGCGTGCTACATCGGCGGCTGCGGCGAGTATCTTGTCGCGCGAATTTGCCCTTCGGGTCTTCATTGATCCGTTCCCCCACATGAGCCTAGGCGGAATTGACAAGACCGTCCAGACGGTACAGTAAGTTCGCCGTCATTTGTAATCGGGACTTGCGGTCGATAAGTCCCGCTATTTGGCTATTTTGCCGGACCGAGGGGACAGTTCGTGAAGCGCTTCATCTCTATCACAGCAATTCTGCTTCTGCTCGCTCTGGTGTGCGTCGGCGTTGTCGGTTTCAACCTGTTCCGTGACAGCGCCATCAAACAGTATTTCGCCACCATGAAGCCGCCGGCGACGACCGTGTCGACGGTTGTGGTCAAGCCTTCCGACTGGACGCCGGGCGTCGAGGCGATCGGCACGGTCCGCGCCGTGCGCGGCGTCGACCTGACGGTCGAGACCAGCGGCATCGTCAAGGACATCCTTTTCCACGCCAACCAGAAGGTGCCCGTCGATTCTGTCCTGCTGCAGCTCGACGACGCCGTCGAACGTGCCGATCTCGTGGCGGCCAAGGCGCAATCCGTATCCGACCAGACGGCGCTGGAACGCGCGCTGGAACTGCAGCGGCGCGGCGTCGGCACGGATGCCACGCTCGACACCGCGCAGGCGGCTGCATCGGCCTCCGCCGCGCAGGTCAACAAGCTGCAGGCCGTGCTTGATCAGAAGCAGTTGACGGCGCCGTTCGCCGGCACTGTCGGCATCCCGAAGATTGACCTCGGTCAATATCTCTCGCCCGGCAACGCGGTGGTGACCTTGCAGGATCTGGACACCATGCGGGTCGATTTCTCGGTGCCCGAACAGCAGCTGCCACTGCTCAAGAATGGCCAGACGGTGCGGCTCGGCCTCGGAGGCAGCGGCGGCGGCGCCGACATGCCGTTTGCCGGCGCCATTCGCGGCATCGACCCCAAGATCGACGCTTCGAGCCGCCTGGTGTCCGTCCGCGGCGAGGTCGCTAACCCTGACGGCAAGCTGACGCCCGGCCAGTTCGTCCAGGTTCGCGTCGAGCTGCCGCAGGAGAAAAATATCCTGTCCTTGCCGCAGACGGCATTGACGTCGAGCCTCTATGGCGACTTCGTCTTTGTCGTCGTGCCGGCGAAGCCAGCCGAGGCGGGCGCAGCTCCGCCGGCCAAGGCCGAGGACCAGAAGCCGGCGGCCGACAAGCCGGCCGACGATACCGCAAAGCCGCAGGCCGAAGCCGCCAAGCCCGCCGCCGACGCGGCGAAGCCCAAGGACAAGGCCGCCGACAAGAACGCTGCCGACGCCGGTAAACCGGCCTCTGAAGAGGAGAAGCCGGCGCTTGTGCTGTCGCAGGTGTTCGTGAAGCCAGGCCGCCGCAACGACGGCATGGTCGAGATCGTGGAGGGCATCAAGGCCGGTGACGAGGTGGTCACCGCCGGTCAGAACCGTCTCTTCAACGGCATGTCCGTTGCTGTCGACAACACCATTGACCCCAGCAAGTCGGCTAACCAGCAGGCTCAGCAATGAACTTTTCCGACATCTTCATCCGCCGGCCGGTTCTCTCCACCGTCCTCGCCTGCATGATCCTGCTCCTAGGTTTCCAAGGCATCTTCAACCTGTCGATCCGGCAATATCCCAAGGTCGACGAGACGGCGATCACCATCACGACCGCCTATCCCGGCGCCAGCGCCGACTTGATCCAGGGCTTCATCTCCGCCCCGATCGCGCGTGCCGTCGCATCGACCGAGAACATCGACTACGTTACCTCGTCCAGCCGCCCGTCTTCGAGCACTGTCGTCGTCCAGATGAAGCTCGGCTCCAACCCCGATGTCGCGCTGACCGAGGTGCTGTCCAAGGTGCAGGGCGTGCGCGGCACCTTGCCTGACGCGTCGAAGGATCCGGTCATCGTCAAGGGCACCGGTCAAGAGTTCGCGATGATGTACATCTCGATGCAGAATCCGAACATGACCAAGGAGCAGCTCACAGAGTACATCGAGCGGGTCGTACGGCCGCGTATGTCGACGGTGGAAGGCGTCGCCGACGTGCAGATCTTCGGTGCCGAGGAATATTCGATGCGCGTCTGGATCGACCCGGTCAAGCTCGCTGCGCGCGGCGTCACCGCTGCCGAAGTGCTGACCGCGATCAACAACTCCAACTTCCTGTCGGCGCCCGGCAACACCCAGAACGAATATGTCGTGTCGTCGATCACCGTTCGCTCGACGCTGCAGACACCGGAGGCCTTTGCCGAGCTTCCGCTGCGTTCGACCGACGGACWGGTGGTGCGGTTGCGCGACGTCGCGCGCGTCGAACTCGCAGCCGAGAGCACCGACACAAGGGTGAGCTTCAATGGCAAGCCCGGCACCTTCCTCGCCATTTTCCCGACGCCGGCCGCCAACCCGCTGACGACGGCGGAGGCGATCCACAAGATCGTGCCTTTGATTCAGGACACGCTGCCGAAAGGCATGACCATCGAGATCGTCTACGATTCCACCGAGCAGATCAGCGCCTCGATCGACGAAGTGTTCAAGACCATCGCCGAGGCCGTCGCCATCGTCGTCGTGGTCATCCTGTTGTTCCTCGGCTCGTTCCGCTCGGTGATGATGCCGATCGTGACCATCCCGCTGTCGCTGGTCGGCGTCTGCTTCCTTTTGTTTGCGGTCGGCTATTCGATCAACCTTCTGTCGCTGCTGGCCATGGTGCTGGCCATCGGCCTTGTCGTCGACGACGCCATCGTGGTGGTGGAGAATATCCATCGCCATATGGAGGAAGACCACATGTCGCCGATGCAGGCGGCATTCAACGGCATGCGCGAGATTTTCTCCGCCATCGTGGCCATGACCATCACGCTGGCCGCCGTGTTTGCGCCGCTGGCCTTCACCGGCGGCCTGACCGGCGCGCTGTTTCGCGAGTTCGCAGTGACGCTCGCCGGCTCGGTTGTGCTGTCCGGCCTCATCGCCGTCACCATCACGCCGATGATGGCCGCGCGTCTCCTCAAGGCCGGATCGCACAGCCGCTTCCAGCGCATTGTCGACGGCACCTTCAGCCGCGTCGAGCATGTCTACGAGCGGGCGGTCACCGCCTCCCTGAGAAATCGGCCGGTGACGCTGCTGATGGTCGTCGCGCTGGTGGCGCTCACCGGCTTCATGTTCACCAAGACCTCGAGCGAACTGGCGCCGGAAGAGGATCAGGGCTTCCTGCTGTCGATCGTAACGGCACCGCGCTATGCGACCTCGGACTACACCGAGACCTACGTCAACCAGATTCTCGGACTGGTGAAGGACATTCCCGAGACCAGGGCACAATTCTCCGCCGTTGCCTTTGGCGGCGCGACCAACGGCGCCTTTGTCGGCTTCGCCTTCAAGGATTGGGCCGAGCGTCAGCGCAATTCAAAGGAGCTTCAGGCCGACATCCAGGGACGCCTCGCCAAGGTCGCCGGCGTCGAGGCCTTCGTCTTCGCGCCGCCGACGCTGCCCGGCTCCGGCGGCGGCCTGCCGATCTCCATGGTGGTGCGCTCGACCGGCGGTTCCGCCGAGGTCTACGAAGCGGCCGAGCAGATCAAGAACAAGGCGCAGGCCTCCGGCCGCTTCATCGTCGTGCAGAACTCGATGTCCTTTGACGCGCCGCAGGTGACGGTGACCATCGACCGTGACCGCGCCGCGGCCCTCAACCTGCCGATCGCCGACATCGGCCAGACGCTGACGCTGCTGGTCGGCGGCGCCGAAGTGGCGCAGTTCGACCGCGACTCCAACAGCTATGACATCATCCCGCAGGTGCCACAGGAGTTCCGCGACAATCCCGAGAAGCTCGGCCAGTATTTCGTGCGCAGCGTGACCGGCGAGATGGTTCCGCTTTCGGCGGTGGTGAAGATTTCGACCAACGCCTCGCCGGCCGCCATCGAGCAGTTCAACCAGCTGAACTCGGCGACGATATCAGCGCTGCCACTTCCCGGCGTCACCACCGGCGACGGGCTGCAGACCCTGGAGAACCTTGCCAAGGAGAGCCTGCCCGACACCTTCTTCATCGACTACTCCGGCCAGTCCCGGCAGGAGAAGGAGCAGGGCAACACGATCCTGATCGCTTTCGCGGCCGCCGTCATCGTCATCTACCTGGTGCTGGCAGCGCAGTTCGAAAGCTTCCGCGACCCGCTGATCATCATGATGGCGGTGCCGCTGTCGATCTTCGGCGCCATCGTGCCGCTCAATCTGGGGCTTGGAACGCTCAACATCTACACGCAGGTTGGCTTGATCACGCTGATCGGCCTGATCACCAAGCACGGCATTCTTCTGGTCGAGTTCGCCAACCAGCAACGCGAGGTGCATGGCATGCGGCGGCGCGATGCGATCGTCGCCTCGGCCAAGGTGCGCTTGCGGCCGATCCTGATGACGACCGCGGCGATGGCGCTCGGCGTCGTGCCGCTGATCGTGTCCAGCGGCGCGGGTGCCGCGGCGCGCTATTCGATGGGCCTGGTGATCTTCACCGGCATCCTGGTCGGAACCATGTTCACACTGTTCGTGGTGCCGATGTTCTACACTTTCATCGCCAGCAAGGACTTGCCGCATCACGCCGAAAAGCCCGACCCGAAGCTGATGCCGGTGCACGCCGACTAAGCGCTGCGCGGAACTGCCAAGTGCAAAGAAAAAGAGGCCGGAAACTTCCGGCCTCTTTTTTTGACTGGATTGATTACCGCAACGCTCCTGCTGGAGCTTCGGGGGAGCCTGCGGTAAAGCGCGGCGTCGGCCAGACTTCACAACCGCTCCAACCGCAGTCTGCTACTTGACGATGACGATGCTGGTGTTGGTCGGGCCGAAGGTTTCGACCAGCTGGTAGAATTCGGCGGCATTGTCGGGATGCAGCCGCACGCAGCCATGCGACGCCGGCTGTCCCAGCCGCTTGATGGCGTTGGTCGCATGCACCGCGTAGCCACCGCTGAAGAACACCGAATGCGGCATCGGCGCGTTGTCATATTTCTTCGAATACCACATCTCATGCATGCGGGTCGGCTTGAACGAACCGGTCGGCGTGACATGCGCCCTGTCGCCGGTCGAGACCTTCCAGGCGAAGGTCGGCCGGCCGTCGACCAGCACTTCCATGGTCTGTTGCGACAGCGAAACGCGCGCCACGATCTGGTTTGCCGCGGCGTGCGCCGTGCTGTTGGCGGCGCCAAGCAGGAGCGCGGTGCCGGCAGCGGCGGCGGTGACGTTGATGAGTTTGGCGGAAATGGCTTTGTACATGATGGCTCCCCTTTTGCCGGCCCGGCCGACGTCAATTCGATGACCGCCTTATCCCAACGTCATGTTTCAAGCTGACTTCGCTTGATGCTCGTTTGTGTTTCGAATCTGTTTTCCTCTGGTTAACAAGCAAGGACGGTCAAGGGAGCAGCAGAGGGGGGTGCTTTCCGGTCTGCCCGGCTAACTCTCGATCATGACCCAACCGCCAAACGAAAGTGCGAATATCCTTATATGAAAGGAGTTTGGCTTCGCTCGAAACCGACTTGCAACAAAGCGCGGCGCGGGCGGCATGATCTGGTTACAGGCCGGCGGCACAGTCATCCCAACGAGAACAGCCGGCGCGAAACGAAAATGAGCATCAGATCGACCACCCTGTCCTGGCTCTTCAGGACAAGCATCGCCGCACTTGTCATCGGCGGTATCGGCACAGTAGCCGGCACCCCGATGATGAAACTGGCGGTCATGAATTCGGGTGAGGTTTCGACGCTGCATGCCGCGCTGTTCATAGCCTTGGTCTGGATTGTCTCCAGTCTGCGCATCAACCGTCTCAAGGCCTTCTGGCGGGTCGGCCTTGGGTTGAAGTGGATGCGCGGCCCCTCCGGCAACTTGCTGCCGAGAGGACCGAAGGCCCGCGCCGCAGCGGGGGGCTCCGTGGGCGGCGCGGGCACTTCGGGTTTATCCTGAAGTACCCGCGGTTCTGATTTTGAGGGATTACCGATGAAGACGAAATCTGCTGCCTCGGTGCTTTCGGCGCTGCTCTTCGCACAAGGCCTGCTCGGCTTTGCCGGTCTCGCCACGGTTCTCCTGAAGTACCGCGCGCATGCCGCCAGCGAAATCGAAGTCGCCAGCGAATTGCCGCCGGGACCATCGCTTCTGGTGGTACGCTAAAGCCTATGCATGCCACCCAAAATTGCGCAGCGGTTTTGGGTGGACCGGCAAATAATCTTCTATTGCCCCTAGAGCAGTTCACCGTTTCACGGAAACGGCGACCCGCTCTATCTATTGGTTTTTACGCAATTCCCAAGGGAAAGCGCTACGCGCTTTTCCCCGGAAAACCGCTTCACATTTTTCCTGGAATTGCTTTAGTCGGCGCGCTGCGTCGGCGGGTCGAACCGGTAGCCGGCGCCGCGTATGGTGATGATGGTTTCGGTGTCGAGCTTGCGGCGCAGCCGCACAATGCGCGAATCGATCGAGCGGTCGAAGGCATCGGCATTTTCGGCCGGCGCCGCCGCGATGATGTCGTCGCGCGTGAGCACCTTGCGCGGGCTGGCCAGAAACAGCCTGAGCAGCGCCACCTGGCCAGGCGACAGTTGCTCTTCCGCACCCGAGCGGTGCATGACGATGGCCGACCGCAAATCGACGGTGGCATTTTCCAGCACGATCAGTTCCTGGGCGGACCGGCCGCGCCGCGTCAGCAAGCCGCCAATGCGCGCGGCAAGCTCCCGGACATTGAGCGGGCTCTCAACGACGTCCGCGGCGCCAAGCTCGAGCGCCAGCACCTTGTCGACCAGATCGGCCGGCCGGCAGATCAGGATGAAATCCGGCCCGGCCTTCCCATCCACGCTCTGGCCGCCGCCATAACGCCTGAGCAGGTCCCGCCCGTCCGCCTGGCTGACGCTGTCGCCGACGACGACGACATCTATGCCTCCGGCCGAGAGCAGGGATTCAGCTTCCCAGGGTTGCCGCGCCTCGCGCACGTCATGGCCACGCCGGTCAAGATGGTCCGCGAGATCACCGGCCACCACATCGGCGACGGAAACCAGCGCGATGACGGATCGTGCAGCCATATTTTCTTCCCCTGCCCCTGCAACCGGATATGAGTGCTGGACATCATGTTTATACCCAATCTACTTTCTGCTGAAAGCGGGAGCGAGGCCATAGTGCGGGCACGAATTGTCATCGTCGAGGACGAGCCCGATCTCAGGGACGCAGTCGCCGAGTATCTCGGCGCCAATGGTTACGATGTGACCCAGGCCGGAAGCGCTGCCGAGGCGCGCACCTTGCTCGAGACCGAAGCGTTCAACCTGGCCATCCTCGACATCGCCATGCCCGGTGAGGATGGCCTGTCGCTCGGCCGCTGGCTGCGCTCTAAAATGCCGATCGGCATCATCTATGCCACGGCAGCCGGCACCGCGCTCGACCGCATTGTCGGGCTGGAGCTTGGCGCCGACGACTACATCGTCAAGCCCTATGAGTTGCGTGAGGTGCTGGCCCGGGTCCGCTCCGTGCTGCGCCGGGTTCCGCAACCGAGCCCGCCGCAGGCCGCCAAGGCGCAAGCCGATGGCGGGCGCCGGCTAAGCTTCGGTCAATTCCAGGCCGACCTCGACGGCAGGCTTGTCACCGGCGCCAACGGCACCGTCATCGACATGGCCAAGAGCGAGTTCGACGTGCTGGAGGTTTTCCTGACCCGCGCCAACCGGCTGTTGACGCGGGCGGCGATCTCCGAGGCGATCGGCTTCGTCGAGGATCCTGAATCGTCGCGCGCGGTCGACATCCGCATCATGCGGCTGCGCAAGAAGATCGAAACCGACCCAGCCAACCCGAAATTTTTGCGCACCGTGCGCGGCGAAGGCTATATCTTCTCGCTGCCGACCGGCGATGGGCACTAGCAATTCCAGGAAAAGCGCGTAGCGGTTTTCCCATAGGAATTGCGTCGAAACAAAGAGAGGGAGCGGTGCACCGTTTCTGTGAAACAGTGAGCCGTTTCTGAGCCCACCACCCACGGCCCTGTATAGATGGCTGACATGACCGCTGAACCACGCATGGACCTGAAAGGCGTTCGACAGGGCGCGGCGATGGCGGCCGTGCGTGTCGTGCGCCGGCTGCGCGAAGCCGGCGACTGGCAGCGCGAGATGGACACCATCCTGGAGACGCTGTGCGTCGCCATGCACTGCCAGCGCGGCATTCTGTTCAGGCTGCGCGAATTGCCCGGCCAGGGTTTTGCCCAGTCGGTCGCCGCCTACTGGATCGACCCGCGCTTCGGCGGCGAGCTGGCCTCGCCGACGGTGATCATGCAATCGATCGTCGATAACGACCCGCTGCTGGAGCGGATTTCGGAGGACGAGCGGCAAGGCAAGATCTTCGCCGGCCACACGCGCAACCTCGACGGTTTCCTCAGGACCGATTTCGAAAAGCAGCACATCAAGTCGTTCCTGTCGGTGTCGGTGTTCGCCCACGGTCATCTGTGGGGAACGCTTGCGGTCAACGACTGCGTCAGTGAGCGTGAGTGGACCGACGAGGAAGAGGCGGCGCTGCACATCATCGCGCTCGCCATCGGCGACGCCATCGAGCGGTCGCCGTCGGATGCCCATGCCAGCGAAGTCATCCGCCGTACCATGTTGCAGGCCTCGCTCGACGCCATCATCGTCATCGACGAGACCGGCTCGATCATCGAATTCAATCCGGCCGCCGAAAAAATGTTCGGCTTCCAGCGCAGCGACATCCTCGGCAAGGACCTGCTCGATACGGTGGTGCCGGAATATTATCGCAAAGGCTACGCCTCGGGGGCCGAGTATATGTCTGGCCGCGGCGCGCCGATGGTTGGCCAGCGGCTGGAGACGGTGACCCAGAATGCGGCCGGCGAGGTGTTTCCCATCGAGCTGACGGCAACCGAGATGCGGGTTGCCGACCGCCACCTGATCCTCGGCTCGATCCGCGACCTGCGCGACAAACTGCGCGCCGAGGAAGAGATCAACCGCCAACGCGAGAAACTGCACCAGAACGAGAAGATGGCGGCGATGGGTTCGCTGCTGGCCGGCGTTTCGCATGAACTCAACAACCCGCTCGCCGTGGTCGTTGCGCAATCGACGCTGTTGCATGAATTCGCCACTGACCCGCAGACCAAGGTGCGCGCCGAAAAAGTGCGCGCCGCCGCCGAGCGCTGCGGCCGCATCGTCAAGAGCTTCCTGTCGATGGTGCGCCTGCACCCCGCTGCCCAGGCCGAAACCGATCTCAACCAGGTGATCCGCGCCGCGCTCGAAGTGACCGCCTATGGCGCGCGTTCGAGCGGCATCATCATCGACACCGATTTCGCCCCCGGCCCGCTGCTGGCGATGGCCGACGCCGACCATGTCACCCAGGTGGCCGCCAACTTTCTGATCAACTCCCAACACGCTCTGGCCGGTATTGGCGGTGACCGCCTGATCAAGGTGCGAACGTTTCGCAGCGACCGCGGCAATCCCGGCTTTTCAGTCGAGGACAATGGACCGGGCATTCCGGAGGCGATCCGCGGCCGCATCTTCGAATCCTATTTCACCACCAAGCCGGTCGGTGTCGGCACCGGCATCGGCCTGTCGATCTCGAAATCGATCGTCGAGCGGCACAATGGCAATGTCTGGTTCGAGGAAGTGTTGCCGCGCGGCGCGCGCTTCGTCGTCCAGCTGCCGGCGATCACCAGCGGCGCAGCCGCGGTCGGCGACAGCCCGGCCCGTTCCAGCGGCTTGCGCCACGCACTGATTATCGACGACGAACCCGACGTCGCCGGCTCGCTCTCCGACATTCTGGAACTGATGGGCATCAAGTCGCGGATCGTGCCGGTCTGGACATCGGCGGCCGCAACCCTGACTGGCCACATGCCACCCGACATCGTCTTTTCCGACCTGCGCATGCCCGGCATCAGCGGCATAGCTATCTACCGCGAATTGCTGGCCGAGAAATCGGCGCTCGCCAAACGCTTCGTGCTGGTCACCGGCGACCTGATCGGCGCCAAGGCCGAGATCGAAGCGTTGCCGGTGCAGCAACGCCCTCAGATCCTGGAAAAGCCGTTCTCGACGCTCGACGTCCGTGGCGTGCTCTCGGCAATAGCCGACCAGGTCGCCGCCGCCGGCTGACTTTTCCGAAGCACCCTAGGGTCTATCGAGATTCGGGTCAGGCCGAGCCGAGAACGGTGGACGCCGAGAACCGGACCGGAGCGTACTTTGGGTACGTGAGCACCGGCCTACGCCGGCCGTAGCCTTCACAGCCTCGGCATTCATGAGAGCTTCGGCCGGCGAAGGCCGGAAGCGCAGGCGACCATCGTTCGCTGGCCGGCCTCACCCGAATCGTAGACCCGGAAAAAAAGAGGCTCCCAACCGGCAGGACGGCGGGAGCCAAAAAGGAGCGCGGGAGGAAGCGCTCGGGAGGTTCAGAAAACGTTGGGCGTCGTGGTCAGCGGCGCAGCGTTGGCGATCATGCGGATGGCACGAGCCTTGTGCACGCCGGACTGCGCGGCGATGACGCGCAGGCAGTCCGCGCTCTCGGCTCCCCAAGCCTGGCCCTGGCAGGCAAAATCGATTTCCGCCTCTGGCAGCCGGGCGGTCTTGATGGTGGTTGGCGCGCCCTCGACGACATTGGCCGGCGGGTTGAGCGAAGCAAAGGCCGGACCGGAAGCCGGTGTCAGGAACAGGACGGCAAGGGCGCAGGCGCCCAGCATTGAGAACATCGCGACCGGATGATCGCTGGCGCGCTGGCGCAGTGCCAGTTTGGCGCGCCGTTCGTTGCTGGCTGTCTCGGCTTTCGTAAACATTGTTGCTCCCCTTCGTTTTCTTATGAAACGAACTTAATCGCGCCCGGTAACCGGCGAATGATGCGCTTGGCTTGCCCGCGTAACAGGTTTGAAACAAGAAACTCGGGCATATCCGGGCATATCCGGGCATGTGCCGACGGCAGGATTCGTTTGCGAAGCTGTTTCATGCGCGCAATCAGAACGTTGACGACAGGCGGGCCGTAGACACAGCAAAGCCCATCGCTGGCCAGTCGAACTATGAACAAGCTCACACTGCGGATTGAATTTGCGCACGGCAGGCATTTTTCGTCTCCGAGCAGGGTCGCTTTTGCACGCCCAGCGGGGCCAAATCCGCATGCTGGACGGCCGTTTCAGGACCCCGGTTAACGCCCGGATTTTCCGGGATTTTCTTCGATCGAAGCGGCTTCGAGCTGGCTCGATTACATCGTCGAGAAATCGATCGATTTCCGCAAGCCATTGCATTTCAATGCAAAATATGATTTTATTGAATGAGTATTCAACAAAAGAAGAGCTTTTTATGAACCCGCACCTCCGTGACGTGGCGATCCCCAATGATTGGGACCGGCGGGGCCTGCCGGGTTGGAGTTATCATTCCGACGCGCTTCTCGAACTCGAGAAGGAATACGTCTTCCGCAACCATTGGCAGATCGCCGGCCATATCTCCGACGTGCCGAATGCCGGCGACTATCTGACCATGGACGTGGTCGGTGAGCGGGCGCTGATCGTGCGCGGCAAGGACGGCGTCGTGCGCGCCTTCAACAATATGTGCAGGCATCGCGGCAGCCGCGTCGTCGCCGACAGCCAGGGCACCTGCAAGAATGCGCTGGTCTGCCCGTTCCATGGCTGGGTCTACAATCTCGACGGCACGCTGCGCGGCGCAGCCCGCCCGCGCTCCTTCCCCGAACTCGACAAGACCGAATTCGGCCTGATGCCGCTCGACCTCGAAATCTGGATGGGCTTCATCTTCATCCGCTTCCGCAAGGGCGGCCCACAGCCTTCGGTGGCCGAACTGCTGAAGCCGATCGAAGCCGAGATGACTCACTACAATGTGGCCGAGATGGTGCCGTCCTGGGGTATCTGGACGCAGAAGTCGCCGGTCAACTGGAAGTCGGTGCGCGACGTCGACAATGAAGGCTACCACGTCGCCATGGCGCATCCGGCGCTGCAGGATCTCTACGGCGCGACCTATTTTGACGAGCCGTTCATCAACGGCGTCTCGCGTTCCTTCGCCACCTACAATCCGCATGCGGGCCGGCGCTGGAGCGTGCGCGAATACATCAAGCTCAAGCCTGATGCGTCGCATCTGCCGGAGCATCTGCGCAGGGCCTGGATCTATTACGGCATCTTCCCCAACAACGCGCTGTCGATTATGCCGGAATCCGTGCAGTTCTATCAGGAGTTCCCGCTGTCGACCGGTGAGACGCTGTTGCGCGGCGCCATCTACCGCTACCCCGACGAGACCAGGGAACAGGCAGCGGCGCGCTATCTCGCCTACCGCATCGACCGCGACACCATGAACGAGGATGTCCAGCTTTCCGTGTGGTCGAACGAGTCCATGATTTCGGAGGCCTTCGAAGGTTTTTATCTCTCCGACCTCGAATACGGCGTGCGCACCCACCACGACCATTTGCGCAAGCAGATCCCGGTTCTGGGCCTGGAGACGGCGCCGGAGGAAAAGGACATGTGGAACCTCAACGACGCCATGCGGTCGCAGGTTTAGATGCGGCGACGGTGAGAGTCCCTCTCCCCGTCACTATACGGGGAGAGGATGCCGGCAGGCAGGTGAGGGGCAGCACAAAGCCGGCGAGGTTATCGCCTCAGACAGATGACCGCGAACGGCGCTGGGCACGGCCAACCGCCGATGTTCGCGCCGCCCCTCATCCGCCCTTCGGGCACCTTCTCCCCGTGAAACGGGGAGAAGGAAGAGCCTTCACCCCTGCCACACCCCTTCTTTCCTCAAATCATCCATGGTCCGCGAAATGCCCTCGCGCAGGATGGCCACCATGTCGTCGATCTGCTCGCGCGTAATGATCAGCGGCGGCGACATCACGCACATGTTGATCAGCGGCCGGACCAGCAGGCCGAGCTCGTGGCAATGGGCGTCGATGCGCTTGCCGACATCCTTGTCGAGCTGCAGCGGATCCTTACTTTCACGGTCGGCAACGCATTCGACGCAGCCCATCAGGCCCATGCCGCGGACTTCGCCGACCAGCGGCAGTTCCTCGAGCGTCTTCAACTGCGCCTGGAAATAGGGCGCGACATCACGCGTATGGGCAAGCACGCTGTCTTCGAGGATGTCGAGGTTCTTCAGCGCCACCGCGCAGCCGATCGGATGGCTGGTGTAGGTCAGGCCATGGCCGAACAGCGCATCGGGATGGTTGGAGCGGCGCATTTCCTGAAGCAGCCGTTCCGAGATGATCACACCGCCGAGCGGGAAATAGCCTGATGTGACGCCCTTAGCGAAGGTGATCATGTCGGGATCGATGCCGAACACGTCGCCGGATGCAAAGACATGGCCGAGCCGGCCGAAACCGGTCACCACTTCGTCGGAGACATAGAGGATGTCGTTGTCCCTGCAGATCTCGCGGATGCGCTTGAGATAGCCATCCGGCGGCACGACGACGCCCCCCGAAGCCTGCACCGGCTCGCCGACGAAGGCGCCGATCTTCTCAGGCCCGACACGCGCGACCGTATCGCGGAACTGATCGACGAGGAAATCGGCAAAATCGGCGACGCTCATGCCTTTTGGCCGCCGGAACGGATCGGGCGACGACAGCTTGACCACCAGATCGTCGGCGCCGTCCATCCAGTCGCGGTCACGCGGCCGTCCGTTGAGCGAGGCCGACAGATAGGTCGAGCCGTGATAGGCGCCGCCGCGGCTGAGGATCAGCTTCTTTTCCGGTCGCCCGCGCACATTGTTGTAGAACTGCATGAAGCGCAGCGCCGTTTCCACCGCAGACGAGCCGCCGGTGGTGAAGAAGGTATGGCTGAGATCGCCCGGCGCATGGTCGGCGATGCGCTTGGCAAGCTCGGCCGACGGCGCATTCATCGTGTACCAGGGCGTGTTGTAGGACAGCATCATCGCCTGGTCGTACATCACCTTGGCCAGTTCCTCGCGGCGGTGGCCGACATTGATGCACCACATGCCGGCCGGCCCGTCGATCAGCCGCTTGCCTGTGACGTCGGTGATGTAGATGCCATCGCCCTCGCCGATCAGCGCGCGCGCTTCATTGCCAACCGAGCCGGCATAGGGCCAGGGCTGGACAAGATGGCGCTTGGCCAGCTCGACCGCATCGTCGTCGCCAGTCATCTCCATCGCTCTTAGGTCTCTTGCAGCCGCCATCATTGCCTCGCAGGTCTTGAGCGTATTTTTCGTCGGGCACAAAACGAAGCGCCAAGCGTTGAAAAGCGGGCTTTCTTCACTTCATTTTGAATGTCCGTTCAATCAATATTACAGAAATAGCGCTTGATTTCAATCCACGGATGCGCTCATGATGAAAGAAAGCCGGCAAGCTTGGAGCGCGACCAGCAAATCGCGCTCCGCAAAAATTGGGAACAGGCAGCCGGCCCGGTCAATGGGAGCATCATGGCGGGACAGTTCGAACCGGCAACCGAGATCACGCCCGGGGCGCTGCAATGACGGCAGCTGCCGAAGGGGTGCCCGCGCGGCGCATGACGCGAGCCAGGCGAAACGCTCTTCTGCAGTCCGAACCCGTTCAGGGCTTTGCCCTGATCAGCCCGACTTTCCTCTATGCCCTTATTCTTCTGGTGCTGCCGATCCTGGTGGTCTTCGCCCACTCCTTCTGGACGCAGGACTACCTCACCATCGACCACACATTCACGCTGGAGAACTATCGCATCGCGCTGACCGAACCGATCTACCGCGATCTTCTGTGGCGCTCGCTCTACATCTCGCTGACGGTGAGCTTTTTCACCGTCATACTCGCCTATCCCATCGCCTATTTCATTTCCTTCCACGGCGGCCGCCACAAAAGCCTTTGGCTGTTCCTGATCACCATCCCGTTCTGGACCAGCTATCTGCTGCGCGTGATGTCGTGGAAGGTGATCCTCGGCTATAATGGCGTGCTCAATTCCGGCCTCATGGGCCTCGGCATAATCGACGAACCATCGACGGCGCTTCTCTACAATTCCAGCGCAGTCATCATCACGCTGACCCATGCCTGGGCGGCCTTCGCCATCCTGCCGATCTTCGTCTCGCTGGAGAAAGTCGACCGCACCCTGGTCGAGGCGGCCACCGATCTCGGCGACGGCCCGCTGCGTTCCTTCCTGCGCGTGACGCTGCCGCTGTCGACGCCAGGCGTCATCTCGGCGGCGCTGATCGTCATGATCCCGACCGTCGGCGACTACGTCACCCCGAAGCTTGTCGGCGGCAAGGACGGCGTCATGATCGCCAACGCCATCCAGGCGCAGTTCGGCAAGGCATCGAACTGGCCGCTGGGTGCGGCTCTGTCCGTCACCACCATGCTGGTCGTGACGTTAATGGCGGGCGCCACGGTGCTGATTATTCGCGCATTGCAGAGGCTGGCGCGATGACGGCGATGCGGCGCTTCTTTGCCGGCGGCTGGCTGACCGCCTACGCGTTCCTCTACATCGTCTTTCTCTATCTGCCTGTCATCTTCCTGCCGATCTTCTCGATCAACACCGCGCCGACGCCGAAGTTTCCCCTCACCGGCTATACGCTGAAATGGTACGAAGACCTGCCAAAGACGCCGGCGCTGCTTGACGCCGCCTGGAACAGCCTGATCGTCGGCGTCTCGGCATCGGTGCTGGCGACGCTACTCGGCATCCTCGCCGCCCGCTCGATCACCCGCTACCGCTATCCCGGCCGCCGCACCATCAACGGCCTGATCATGGCGCCGCTGGTGCTGCCGGAAATCATCCTCGCCATCTCCATGCTGCTGGTCATGCTGCAGCTCGGCCTGAGCCTGTCGCTGTTCACCGTCGTGCTCGGCCATGTTCTGATCTGCATTCCCTATTCGATGACAGTGCTGACCGCCGGCTTCGAGGGGTTCGACCGCAGCCTCGAAGAAGCCTCGGCCGATCTCGGCGAGAGCGCCTTCGGCACCTTCCGGCGGGTGACGCTGCCGATGGTGGCGCCGGCGATCATTTCCAGCCTGCTGGTCTGCTTCACCATCTCGCTCGACGAGTTCGTCATCGCCTTCTTCCTGACCGGCACCGAGACGACGCTGCCTATCTATATCTGGGGCCAGCTGCGCTTCGCCGCCAAGCTGCCGGGCGTGCTGGCGCTGGGCACGCTGCTCTTGGTTGCCTCTTTCGTCTTGATGACCGTTGCCGAAGTCCTGCGCCGCCGTGCGGCCAGGCGCACCCAGAACGAGGGAGGCCTCTATGCCTGAGCCAACCCAGGCCGAACGGCTCCAGTCCGAGCGGGCCCAATCTGATCGACCTATGATCGAAATCCGCGACGTCACCCGCAGCTATGGCGCCTTCAAGGCGCTCGACGACGCGACGCTGACCATCAGGGAAGGCGAGTTCTTCTCGCTGCTCGGCCCCTCCGGCTGCGGCAAGACCACGCTGCTGCGCATGATTGCCGGTTTCGACAACCCGACCAGCGGTTCGATCTCGGTCGGTGGCCAGTCGATGGAAGGCATCCCGGCCAACCGCCGGCCCACCAACATGGTGTTCCAGAGCTATGCCATCTTCCCGCACCTCAATGTCGAACAGAATGTCGCCTATGGGCTGAAGCGGCTGAAGCTGGGCGCTGTGGAAGAAAAGCGCCGCGTCGAGGAAGCGCTGGCGCAGGTGTCGCTGATCGGCCTCGGCAAACGCCTCGCCACCGAGCTTTCCGGCGGCCAGCGCCAGCGCGTGGCGCTCGCCCGCGCCTTGGTGATGCGGCCCAAGGTGCTGCTGCTCGACGAGCCGCTGTCGGCACTCGACAAGAAGCTGCGCGAGCAGATGCAGGTCGAACTGCGCCGGCTGCAGCAGGCGGTAGGCATCACCTTCGTGCTGGTCACTCACGATCAGTATGAAGCACTCGCAATGTCCGACCGCATCGCCGTGATGTTCGGCGGCAAGATCGCCCAGGTCGCCTCGCCCAAGGAAATCTACCAGCGGCCGGTCAACCGCCAGGTTGCCGACTTCCTCGGCGGCATGAACTTCGTCAAGGCTGAGATCGTCGAGGAGAACGCCGCCTCGCTGGTCGTCGACACGCTGGGCTTCGGCCGTGTCAGGACCGACAAGCCGAAGGCATTCGTGCGCAATGGCGGCGGCGCCACGTTGGGCATCCGGCCGGAGCGCCTGCGCGTGCTGTGGGACAATGCGACGGCCAAATTCGAAGTCGCCGGCAAGGTGGTCGAACGCCACTATTTCGGCGAGATCACCCATCTGATTGTCGAGATACCCGGACTGGAAAAGCCGCTATCGGTGACCGAGACCAATGATTTCGGCGCCGACGACATTCCTGTCGGCACCCCGATCCGCCTCGCCTACGACCCCGAGGCTTTGGTCGCTATGGCCGACTAGGGTCGCGTGGTCACCACTTGTCTGATCCACAGGATTGTAGCAGCGACGTCACGATGGCGAGATAGTTTCTGGCCGTCCTTTCGACGTGGGTTGCGGCCCCGAGGAATTGCTTGAACGTCGACAAGCGCTTCTGACATGGTGGATTTCATCCCGCTTGGAGCAGCAAGGCGTAGGACTTAATCGTGAGCGTTCACAAAGCGATCAAAGTTGCAGTGATCGGACGTGGTCTGATCGGGTCAGCGGCTGCGCGGCATCTGTCCAAGATGGGCCATGATGTGGCGCTCATCGGGCCCGATGAGCCGGCAGATTTTTCGCGCCATGGCGGTGTCTTCGGAAGTCACTACGATGAGGGCCGCATCACGCGGAGGTTCGATTCACAGCCATTTTGGCGGCAAGCGAACTGTGCTGCGATTGCGCGCTACGGCGAGATTTCTGCGGAAAGCGGTGTCGATTTCTACCGGGAAGTCGGCGTGCTTCACCTTGGCCCTGGCGAAAGCACGGATATCGGTTCGGTTGGCGAAATCGCCGCCGAGGCCGGCATCCTTTGTGAAGCCTATGACGATACGGGGCTCACGGAGCGATTTCCGTTTCTGACATCACGGGCGGGCATGCAGGGATATTTCGAGCCGCGGGATGCCGGATACATCAGCCCGCGCCGCCTGGTCCGGGCGCAGACAATCGCGGCGGAGCGCGCCGGGGCTCGGATCATCGACGAGCCTGCTCTGGGGGTTTCGGAAAGCGGCTCCGGTGTGACGATCCGGACGAGATCGGGCAGTGTCGAGGCCGATCGGGTTCTCGTTGCAGCAGGCGGGCATACCCAATCGCTGCTCGGTCAATCATTGGGTTTTACGGTCTATGCGCGCACCACAGTGATGTTTCGGCTTGGTGCGGCCGAGGTTCAACGCCTGGCCGAAATGCCGTCGATGCGTTGTTTCGGGCCTAGGGGCGAGGATCCCTATATTCTGCCGCCGATCCCCTATCCGGACGGCAAAACCTGGCTAAAGCTCGGCGGCGATCCGGTCGATATTCCACTCGAAAGCGAGGCGGACATCAAAGACTGGTTCCGATCGGGCGGATCGGCTCACGTTGCCGACGGACTTCAGAAGCAGATTCTCGACCGTATTCGCGACCTCAAATTCGAAGAACGCCGCGTTGTGCCTTGCATGACCACCTTTGGCGACAGCGGGCTGCCCTGCATCGGACCGCTTTCGCAGCGCGTAACGGTTGCATTCGGCTGCTACGGCAAGAGTGCGAAATGTTCGGACGAATTGGGTCGGCTAGGCAGCATGGCGCTGCTCGGTGACGTCAAAGCAGAGTTCGCGCCATAACCGAGATATTGCATGCCCAAAACTGCCTCATGGCATTTCGAGATCAGCGACGATCTTGCCCGCGGCGATGCGCCCCATCACGATCGCTCCTTCGATATAGCCCGGAAATGACGGCGACAGCTCCGATGATGCGAAGTGGACCGGGGCTGCGCCGGCACGGATCGTGCGTTCGGCATCACGTGCCGTCACATCGACAATGAGGTCACTGTAGGCGCCACCGCTCCAACGGTCCTCGATCCAGTCCCGTTGGTTGAAATCGAGAGTGTCCGCCGCCTCGCGGCCGAGCACATCCACCAGCCTTGCCGTTACTTCCGCGCGCAACGCAGCATCGTCGAGCGGGCGCCAACGCAGCGCCAACGGTCCGCCGACGAAGACGACCAGCGCCGCATGTTCCGCATCCTTGCTTGCGTCGCAGGCGAACAGGCCTGGCAGGTCGCGCCACATCACCATGCCGCACAGGTCGCGCTCGCGCCAGAACGGTCTGGGATAGCGCACCAGGATCTTGATCACCGCGCCGCTTTCCCAGACGCCGAGCGCCTTGCCGAGAGCTGGCGGCAAGGCGGGCGCGAAATCGAGCTTCGCGGCCGTCGCCGGCGGCAGCGCGACCAGCACTTTTCGTGCGTCGATGACGCTACCGGCCGAAACGACACGGACGCCATGCGGCCCGTGCTCGATGCGCGTGACGGGTTCACTGAGCCACACCCGATCGCCGAGATCGCCGGCCAGATCCTTGGCCAGTGACTGCATGGTGTCGCGCAAAGAATACTGCAGCTCAGGCACCTCGTTGGTGATGCGACGGTCATTGTCGATCAGGTACCACAGCGGCACCTTGTCCATCGCCAGGCACCACAGGCCCTCGATCATCGACCGGAAAGCCGTCTTGGCGTCAGTAGGATCAGGCTGGCGTTCGAGCCAGGCGGCAACGCTCATGCCGGCGATCGAAGGGTCGTCCGGCTCGATCGCATTCATGCGCTCGCGGATCGCCATCGCGCCGTAATAGGTCCGTTCGGCCTGTTCGACCGACAGTGACGGATGGGTGATGAAATCGCCATTCACATAGGTCTCGACGAAGGCCTTGCCGCGGGCCGCCGCCAACGCCGTCACCTCCGGCATGTCTTCGCAGAAAAACTGGCCGCCGCTGTCGATCCGTTCGCCACGCCCGTTGCGAACCGCTTCGACCCTGCCGCCGACACGGTCGCGCGCTTCAAGCAGCACGAAATCTATGCCAGCTTGCTTCAGTTCAAGCGCAGCCGACAAGCCGGTGAAACCGGCGCCGACGATAACGACGTCGGTTCTTTCCAATGCGGTGGTCAATAGCCGGCCTTGATCTTCTCGAATTCCGTGACCATGCGCTGCTTGAGCTCGGGCGGCACCGGCTGCTGAAACAGCGTCTTGTCGAGGAACTTGTCGAGATTGTCGAAGCCACGCTCGGTCAGCACCTGGTGGTCGATCGCCGCCATCCCGGCACTATTGCCGTGGCCATAGCCGAAGGTCTTGACCAAGTAATCGGACACGGCATGCGCGTTGACCGCGCTCAGGAAATCATAGGCCTGATCGAGCTTGCCCGGCGCGTCCTTCATCAGCACATAGCCGCACACCCAGGTCGAAATGCCTTCCTTGGTGTCGCGGTTCATGGCGATGGGCATACCTTGGCCCTTGAGCGTCACGAAGGTCTCGTTCCAGCCCCAGACGAGGTCGACCTCATTGCCGGTAAAAGCCTGGTTGAGGTCGGTGTCGTCGGTCCAGTAGAAGCGGACGTTCTTGTGGACGTCGCGCAGGAAGGCGGACGCCTCCTGGAACTGCGCATCGGTCATCTTGGTCCAGTCCTTCAGGCCTATGACCAGGCTTGCCAGCGCATAGGCGTCGTCGACATTGTCGCCGATGGTAACGCGCCCTTTGAATTTCGAATCGGCGAAAATCCTCAGCGACTGCGCCTCTTCAGCCGTCACCTTGTCGGTGCGGTAGAGCAGCGATGTGTTGCCCCAGTCGAACGGCATGAACCAGGCTTTGCCGTCGGCGGTGACGGCGAGATCCTTCATCGCCATGATGCCGGGATTGAGGTCCTTCCAGCCGGCGATCCTGGATGTATCGAGCGGCTGCAGAATGCCGGCCGCACGCCATTTGGCGACGCTTTGCGAACAGGGGTGGGCGATGTCCGCCTTGAAGCCGGCCCGCATCTTCTCGAAGGCTTCGTCCTCGTCGCCGAAGAAAGCGAAGGTCGGCTCGGCGCCGTATTTGGCAGTGTAGTCGGGATGCAGCAGCGGATCCTCATAGCCCGACCAGTCGAACACGACGAGGTCGCCACCGCCCTCGGCATAAGCCAGCACGGCGCCGGCGCCCACCGTTAAGGCAGCGGCAAGGGCAAGGCGGCGAAGCATGGAATTCATGGTGCGAAACTCCTCATCGCTAAAAGCAGCCGGGCGACGTTACGGAATTTCAGCGACCTTGGCGAGACCGTCTGCCCGGTGCGATCACGGGCAGACGGATGAAGCCTGACGGGGCTTAGTAGCCCGCTTTGATCTTCTCGAATTCGGCGATCATCTTGAGCTTGAGCGCCGACGGCACCGGCGATTGGAACAGTGTCTTGTCGACGAATTTCTGTACGTCGTCATAGCCCTTTTCCTTCAGGATCGCCGGGTCGACGCCGGCCATGCCTTTGGCATTGGCCTGGCCATAGCCCCAGTCCTTGACCAGCACCTTGGCGGTCTCGGGATCGTTGATCGCGTTCAGGTAGTCATAGGCCTTGTCGACATTGTCGGGTGCGTCCTTGAACAGGACATAGCCGCAGACCCAGGTCGAGATGCCTTCGTCAGTGTCCTTCTTGGCCTTGATCGGCACACCGGCGGCGACCGACTGTACCGTCGCATCGTTCCATGCCCAGGCGAGATCGACCTCGCCGCCACTCAGCAACTGCACGACGTCGGTGGTGTCGGTCCAGTAAGAGCGGACATTCTTATGCACCTGCCGCAGGAAGTCGGAAGCCTGCTTGAACTGGTCGTCCGTCATCTTGGTCCAGTCCTTCAGCCCGATGGCGAGGCTGGCCAGCGCATACGCGTCGTCGACATTGTCGCCGATCGATACGCGCCCCTTGAATTTGGGATCGGCGAAGGCCTTCAGCGACTGCACGTCCTTCTCGTCGATCTTGGAGGTGTTGAAGGTGACCTGCGTGTTACCCCAGTCCCACGGCATGAACCAGGCCTTGCCATCCGACGTGGTCGCCAGATCCTTCATCGCCATGATGCCGGGATTGAGGTCTTTCCAGCCGGTGATCTTCGAGGTGTCGAGCGGCTGCAACAGTCCGGCCTCACGCCACTTTGTCACGCTCTGCGAGCAGGGATGGCCGAGATCGGCCTTGAACCCGGAGCGCACCTTCTCGAAGGCTTCGTCCTCATCACCGAAGAAGGCGAAGGTCGGCGAGTCGCCGTTCTTCTCGACATATTTCGGGTGGAAGCTCGGGTCTTCATAGCCGGACCAGTCGAACACGATCAGGTCCTTGTCGGCGGCGATCGCAAGTGCTGCGGCCGAAGCCGCCAACGTTGCGGTCAGCGCTAATGTCAGTGTCAGGCGTCGGGTTATGCTTTTCATGCTGTTCCATCCTCTTTGTCGTTGCGTTGCCGGCTCGACTGGCCGGCTTTTGGTTATGCGTAGTGTTTGGGAAAGGCCACGGCGAGGAATGCGTTCGCCGCTTGCAGGGCGGTTTCGCGCGTGGTGTCTTCGGTTCCCATCATCAGCCGCAGCCACAACCCTTCCAGCATGGCCGACAGCGCCAGCGCCATCACCTGCGGCTCATAGGCATAGCCGCCGCTCTGCTTGAGCGTCGCGCAGAGATCGATGAAGACCTGCTGGTAGTATGCGTCCCGGGAACTGCTCAGCGCCTGATAGGTTGGCCGCGACTTGGCCTCGCCCCAGAACGCGCACCAGGCGGCGAGCTTGCGCTTGTTGCAGATCGAGCGGTCGAAGTCGGCCCACACCAGGACCTGCAGTTGGCGGGCTGGATCATCCCCTGCTTTCTGCAGGGCAGCGCGCCAATGCGCCGAATACTCGTCATACATGTGCTGCAGCGTCGCGATGAGCAGCTTCTCCTTGCTCTCGAAATGAAAGTTGACGATGCCGCGCGACAGGCCGGCGCCATCGGCAACATCGGCCATCGTCGTCTCCGAATAGCCGCGCTTGGCGAGCGAATCGATCGTCGCCTCGATCAGCTGTAGTTGCCTGACTTCCTTCGACGCCTTGCGGCCGCGTTTTTCCGTTTCATTTTTTCCAGACAGGTCAGAGGATCGCTCCTCACGCGCTGCAGCTTTCATCGGTGCCGTCATGCTCCACATTGCCGGCTATCCCACCATAGCCGGCTTCCACCCGCGAAGATGAGTGGGACGGTGCTCGCCACTGTCAAGCACGTTCTGCATGGCTTCCCAGGTTCGTATGTTCTTGTCGACATAGGCCGCCCCGACCGCTGCCGCCGCCGTCTGGTAGAGCGGGCCTTTCAGCCTCTCCAGCTCACCGCGCGCGACTTCGCGATACCAGGGATTGCGATCCTTGACCGCGACATCGGCAAAGCCGGCGCGGCGCATCGCCTGCGCATAGCGCGCCGGCGACGCCATGGCGAAGGACAGGCCTTCAGCCGCGACATAGGCTTTCATCTCAGGCGACGGCTCGCCGTCATGGCCAATCAACCAGTCGGAAGCGGCAAAGACGCCGCCCGGTTTCAGCACGCGAAAAATCTCGGCAAACAGCGCGTCCTTGTCGGGCACATGCAGCAGCGCATCCTTGGAGAAGACGACATCGAACGAGGCATCGGCGAAAGGCAGCGGCCCTGGCGGCGCCTGGATGAAGCTGGCGCGGTCTGAAAGCCCGCACGCGGCGGCGCGTTTCATCGCTGCCTCGATCACCGGCAGCTCGACATCGAAACCGGTGGCGTGCGCGGTGCCGTGACGCTCGATCAGATGCAGCGCGATGCCACCAGAGCCGCAGCCAATATCGAGGACGGTCTTGCCGGTCAGCGACAGCCCCTCGACCACCCGGTCAACCTCATCAGGTCCGCCCGGCGACAGGTAACCTTCGCCCCACAACGCCTCGAGGAAGCGGATGGCCGTGTCGTCATATTCCGGTTCGGCATCTGCCGTTTCGATCATCGAACCTCGGTCCTATCAGCCGAATTGCGAACGTTCGATTGCCGGCAAAGCGTAGCGCATACCAGAGAAAACGCAAGACTATTTGTTGAACATTCATTCAATATGGCTGGACAAAATGCCGACTGCCATGCCAAATTCCGCGCATTTGGGAACGAGATCACGCAAAAATGAACGCGGATCGCCTAGGGAAAACGGACGAGAATGAAAGCTTGGGATGCGATCATCATCGGCGGCGGCCACAACGGCCTGGTCAACGCCTGCTACTTGCAGCGCGCCGGGCTCGACGTGCTCGTCGTAGAGAAAAACGACTGGGTCGGCGGCGCCGCCACCAGCCGCGAATTGACGCCGGGCTTCCTCTATTCCAACTGCTCCTATGTCTGCTCGCTGTTTCGCCCCGAGATCATGCGCGACCTCGAACTGCCGCGCTTCGGCCTGCAGGTCATCTCTTATGAAGGCGGCGCCGTGTTCACCCGCGACGGCGACTATCTCGCCAACTACCGCGACCATGATGCGCACCGGCGCGAATTCGCCCGCTTCTCCAAGCGCGACGCCGAAGCCTATGACCGCTATTCGCGCGACGTGACGCGGCAGTGCCGCTTCATCCAGCCGCTGTTGATGCGCACCGCACCCGACCCGACCAGCCTCAAGCCGCGCGACCTCGGCGAACTGCTCTATCTCGGCAAGAAGTTCGCCGGCCTGTCGGCCGAGGAAATGGCGCTGACGCTGCGCTTCTGGACCATGTCGATCTCGGAATTCCTCGACGAATATTTCGAGACCGATGTCATCAAGGCGAACTTCGCGCTGTCCGGCATCATCGGCACCGCGCTCGGGCCGATGTCGCCCGGCACGGCCTATGTGCTGCTGCATCACTATATGGGCGAGGTCGACGGCTCGGTCGGCGCCTGGGGCTATGCGCGCGGCGGCATGGGTGCCGTCACCAAGGCGCTCGCCGCCTCCTTCAAGGCGTCAGGCGGCACTATTCGCACCGGCGCCGAGGTCGACCATGTGCTGGTTGGCCGGGGCAAGGCGAAAGGCGTGGTGCTGGCCGGCGGCGAGGAGATTTACGGCAAGCTCGTCGTCTCCAACGCCGACGTCAAACGCACCTTCCTGAAACTGGTCGAGGAAAAGGAACTGCCCGATATTTTTCTGCGGCGGGTGAAGAACTTCAAGATCCGCGGCTCGTCCGGCAAGGTCAACGTCGCGCTCGATTCGCTGCCGGAATTCCCGGCACTGCCGAAGGACTCGCCGGTCTATCGCGGCGACATGCATTTCACCGATTCGATGGAGCGCATGGAGCGCGGCTATGACGACTGGAAGGCCGGGCGCTGGTCGGCCGACCCGTTCCTCGACATGGTCATCCCGACGACGCTCGACCCGACCATGGCGCCGCCGGGCAAGCATTTCATGAGCTGCTTTGTGCAGTACGCGCCGCCCAAGGTGAACGGCCATGACTGGACCGACGCCGACCGCGACGGTTTCGCCGAAAGCGTGGTTGCGCAGATCGCCGAATACTCGCCGGGCTTCCGCGACCGCATCGTCCACATGGAGGTGCGCACGCCGCGTGAGATCGAGGCCGAGGTCGGTCTCACCGAAGGCAACATTTTTCAGGGCGAACTGACCTTCGACCAATTGCTGTTCAACCGTCCCGTGCCGGGCTACGCGCAATACCGCTCGCCGGTCGGGGGCCTCTATATGTGCGGCTCCTCGACCCATCCCGGCGGTGGCGTCATGGGTGCACCCGGCCGCAATGCGGCAGCTGAAATCCTGCGCGACCTCGCCAAGTCAACCTCGCATATGAGCCCGGCCCATGACGTCATTTGATGCAATCGTCATTGGCGGCGGCCACAATGGCCTTGTCGCTGCCGCCACGCTGGCGAAAGCCGGCCGCAAGGCACTGGTGCTGGAAGCCACGACCGAAGTCGGCGGTGCCGCGCGCACCGAAGACTTCGCGCCCGGCTTTCGCGTCTCCTCGATCGCCCATGTGCTGAACCGCCTGCATCCCGATGTGGTAAAGACGCTGGAGCTGGAAAAGCACGGGCTGCAAATCGCACGCAACGACTTCATCCCGTCGGTTGCGCTGTCGAAAGACGGACCGCCGCTGGTCCTGCATGGTGCCTATGGCGAAGTGCTGACCGGTTCCACTTCGTCCGAGCAATCGGCCTGGAAGGAATTGCGCGCGCAACTCATGCGCTATGCCGGCATATTGAAACCCTTCCTGTCGCGACGCCCGCCCGATCTCGCCGGCATGTCGCTTGCCGAGACCGCAGCGCTCGGCCAGACGGCGCTGGCGCTGAAGAAGCTCGGCAAGGAAGACATGCGCGACTTCCTGCGCGTTCTCCTGATGAACGTCGCCGACCTGCTCGACGAGCAGCTTGCCGATATCAGGCTGAAGGGCCTGCTTGCCTTCGACGCGACGCTTGGAAGCCATCTCGGTCCGCGCTCGCCGACCTCGCTACTTGGCCTCTACTACCGGCTGGCGGGCGAGACTGGCGGTGCGGCCGGAGCTCAGATGCTGCCGACAGGCGGCATGGGCGCGGTCGTCGCCGCGATCTGCGCGGCGGCGGAGAAAGCCGGCGTCACCATCCGCACCGCGGCACCGGTGGCAAGCATCATCGTCGAGAAAGGCCGCGCCGTCGGAGTCGCGCTCGACAACGGCGAAATGCTGCGCGCCAGAACGATTGTCTCGGCTATCAACCCCGCGACCACAATGCTCGACCTCGTCGGGCCGCGCGAGATCGACACTGGCTTTGTGCGCAAGGTCAAAAACATCCGCATGAAGGGCGATGCGGCGAAGCTCCATCTAGCGCTCGACCAGCCGCCGCAATTTTCCGGCGTCGACGCCGCCGGTCACAAGGGCCGCCTGGTCATCGCGCCCTCGCCCGACCATGTCGAGCGCGCTTTCAACCCGTCGAAATATGGCGAATTCTCAGCCGAACCGGTGATGGAAATCACCTTGCCCTCGCTCGCCGACCCGTCGCTCGCGCCCGCCGGCGCCTGCGTGCTGTCGGCGGTGGTGCAATATGCGCCCTATGCGCTGAAGGAAGGCTGGGATGCCGGCAAGCCGAAATTCCTCAAAGCCGTCATGGCACAGCTTGAAGCCTACGCCCCCGGCATCGGCAAGTCCGTGCTGCATGCCGAGCTTTTGACGCCGGCCGATATCGAAGCCAATTACCGCATGCCGGGCGGCCACTGGCACCACGGCGAGTTACAGGCCGACCAGATGCTGATGTCGCGGCCGGTCTCCGGCTGGTCGGGTTACGACACGCCGGTCGACGGGCTGTTCCTGGCCGGTGCCGGCTCGCATCCCGGCGGCGGCGTCTCCGGCGCGCCTGGCCTCAATGCCGCCAAACGCATCATCGCGACGAAGGGGTGAGCATGATTTTGCAATTCGCCAACCCCGCGCTCTACGGCGCCCCCCTCTGTCCTGCCGGACATCTCCCCCACTTGGGGGGAGATCAGCAGCTTCGGCGCAACCGATCATTCCCGGGATGTTGGCATTTGGCGAAAGCCGCGACGACGGCTGATCTCCCCCCTCGTGGGGGAGATGTCCGGCAGGACAGAGGGGGGCGCGAAGGATCGCCATCATGAACCATCAACCCACCATCAAATCAAAGACCCGCACCGCCGCGCAATCGCATTTCCGCGCGCTGCGTCTCGGCACCCCGTTCCAGCCACGCATCGACGCACTCGCCAAGACCCAGGACTGGTACAACTGGGCCGGCTATCGCGCGCCGCATTCGCTGTGGGACGAGGAGCTCGAATATTTCGCCATCCGCAGCCAGGCGGCGTTGTTCGACATCTCGCCAATGACCAAATACCGCATTGAAGGCCCCGATGCCGAAGCCGTCCTTGATCGCGTCACGCTGCGCGACGTCACCAAGCTGAAGCCGGGCCGCGTCCACTACACCGCTTGGTGCGACGATGAAGGTTTCGTCCTCGACGACGGCACGCTGTTCCGGCTGTCGCCGACCCGCTTCCGGCTATGTTCGCAGGAACGGCATTTGCCCTGGCTTCTCGACAGCGCCATCGGCTTCAATGTTGTGATCGAGGAAGAGACCGAAAGCGTCGCCGGTCTGGCGCTGCAAGGCCCGACTTCCTTCGCCGCACTTCGCGATGCCGGATTTTCCGGTGTCGAGAAATTGAAGATCTTCGACCTCGCCGAATTCCCGCATGATGGCGGCCCCCAAGGAACCTGCCAAGTCACCATCTCGCGCACCGGCTTCACCGGCGATCTCGGCTACGAACTGTTCGTGCCGGCCGAAAAGGCTCTCAGCCTCTGGGACCGGCTGATGACGTCAGGCGAACTGCGCGGCATTCGCGCCATCGGCTACACCGCCCTTAACCGCGCCCGGCTGGAAGCAGGGCTGATCGTCGCCAATGCCGATTTTACCACCGCCGAACATGCCATTCGCGCCGACCGTCTGCGCACGCCGGACGAGATCGGCCTCGGCTTCATGGTCGACCTGGAAAAAGGCCATTTCAACGGCCGCCGCGCCATCCTCGAAGCCCGCACCAAACGCAAGCTGCGCTATGTGCTGGTCGGACTGGAGATCGAAGGCAACATCCCGGCCGAACACGCCATCGTCTATCACAAGAAGCATCAGGAGGTCGGCCTGGTCAGCGCCGCCATGTGGTCGCCGATGGCCAAGCGCAACATCGCCATCGCTTCGCTGGCGCGGCCCTACGGTGATACAATGGTGGAAGACCTCTGGGTCGAGATCTACGCCATGCGCGAGCTGCAGTACCAGAAGCTGATGAAGCGGGCCAAGGTGGTGGCTCGTCCCTTCATCAAGCTCGACCGCCGCACCGCCAATCCGCCGGCGGATTTCTGATCATGGCCGACGAAGCCGATGATGCGACGGAAGCCGCCGAACAGTGGCAGCTGGTGAATACGCCGCTCGGCGAAAAATGGTCCGGCCGCACGCGCTACGCCGCCGCCATGTATTTCTACAAGCGTGGCGAGATGAGCGCCGAGACGCTCGAGGTTTACCGCATCTGCGCGCGGCTGGATTCGGAGAACCCGCTGCCGATCATCAGGGATCGCGGCACCGGCCAGGACTGGCTGAAGCGCATGGGCGCCTAGCCGATCGTCCTTTCCAGCACATTGAGCCAGTTGCGATAGGCGATCTTCTCGATCAGTGCGCGGCCGAAACCGCGCGCGGCCAGTGCATCGATCAGCTTCGGCAGGCCGGCAACGTCGCCGATGACGGCCGGGATCATGGCGCCGTCGAAATCGGAGCCGAGGCCAACGCCATCCTCGCCCAGCGCCTGCAACAGCGAATCGACATGGCGCACCATGATGTCGAGGCTGGTGTCTGAATTCATCCGGCCGTCGTCGCGCAGGAAGCCGGTGGCGAAGTTCAGCCCAACCATGCCGCCAGTCTCGCGGATGGCGCCGAGCTGCCAGTCGGTGAGGTTGCGCGAATGGCCGCAGAGCGCATGCACGTTCGAATGGGTGGCGACCAGCGGCGCATCGCTGAGCGCGGCGACATCACGAAAGCCTTTCTCGTTGAGGTGCGAAAGGTCGATCATGATCCGCAGCTGATTGCAGGCCTTGACCAAGGCCTTGCCGGCATCGGTCAGTCCCGGCCCGGTGTCGGGTGACGACGGAAAACGAAACGGCACGCCATGGCCGAAGGCGTTGGGCCGGCTCCAGACGATGCCGAGCGAGCGCAGGCCGGCCTCATAGAGCACGTCGAGCAACGTGAGCTCGGGGTCGATCGCCTCGACACCTTCGATGTGGAACACCGCCGCGATCGTATCTTTCGCCATCGCCGCGCGCACGTCGGCGGCACTCCTGCAAACGGTCAGCGCCCCCGCCCGCTCCAGCCGAAACAGGATCGAAGCCATGGCGATGGTGGACGTCAGCGCATCAGCGCGCGGCAGCTCCGGCGGCAGCGGCTCATTGTCGCTTGGCGCCGGCGGCACAGCGCTGCGCTTGGCCTTCTCCACCGGCGGCGGAAAGATCGCGAACATGCCGCCGGCAAAGCCGCCCTTCCTGGCGCGCGGCAGATCGATATGGCCGCCCTGAGTCCCCTCGATGAACAGCTTTTCGACGTCCGTGTCCTTCGACTGGTAAAGTCTCAGCAGCGTGTCGTTGTGGCCGTCGAAGACGGGGACGAGATTGGATTCGGTCATCAGGAAGCCATTCGATTGAGGAGCTGCAGGCGCAAACCGCGCCTGCGGGCGATACCTCTATCTAGGCAAGATGGCCGAATCGCGCAAATGCCAGACGCGTGTTTGGTTGCCTGGCCTATTGCTTCAGCACATCGGCCCATTCTGGATGGCGGCGGAACTGGGCGTTGGCGAACGGGCAGAGCGGGATGATCTTCTTGCCCGACACCCGCGCATCCTCGACAGCGCGGGTGACGAGCCGAAGCCCGGCGCCCTGGCCGCGAAACACGTCCGGCACTTCGGTGTGATCGATGATGATCTGGTGCTCGCCGATCTTGGTGAAGGTCATCTCCGCCTCGGCGCCGCCCGGCCCGCGCAGGACATAGCGGCCCTTGGAGCCGCGGTCCTCCAGTTCTATCTCTGGCAATTGGTCAGGCATTGCTTGCTCCTTCAACCGGCGAGGCGGCGAAGAGCCGCCTTGCCGCTTCGATCTCGTTCGGCCGCACCTCGTGGCCACCATCGTGCCATTCCACTGTGACATCGGCGCCATCGGCGCGCAAATAGGCTTCCAGCCGCGAGGTCAGATTGGGCGGGCAGATCGGATCGCGCTTGCCCGCGGTGACCAGGATGCGGCGGCCGGTAAGGCTGCCCTTCACCTCAGGTTCGAACGGGATTAACGGGTGCATCAGCACCGCCGCGTCAAACAGCTCGGGCGCGGCAAATATCACCGACGCCAGGATGTTGGCGCCGTTGGAATAGCCGAGGCCCAACACCGAAGACGGTTTTGCCGCCGCAATCTGCGCCTTGATGAAACCGGCCATCTTGCCAGTCGCCCGGCCGAGGTCGTCCATGTCGTAGACACCCTCGCCGGTACGGCGGAAGAAGCGCGCCGCACCGTGCTCGGAGACATCGCCGCGCGGCGACACGATCGTCGCCTGGGGCGCAAGGTCGCGCCCCAGCGACAGCAACTGGCTCTCGTCCGCCCCGGTGCCGTGGAAGACGAAGAGCAGTGTGCCGCCGGGCGAACCCGGCAGCGTCTTGTGGATGTAAGCGTCCTTACTCATCGTCTTCAGCCTTCCAGCTTCTGCAGGTGCTGTTCGAGATAGGGTCTGAGATGCTGGTGCTGCGTCGGCAGCTTCAGCGCCTCGCCGAGATGGGCGGTGTCCTCGTCACGGTCGAAGCCCGGTTCGGTGGTGGCGACTTCGAACAGCACGCCGCCCGGCGTGCGGAAGTAGATCGCCCAGAAATAGTCGCGGTCGATCACCGGCGTCACGCCATAGCCTGTATCGATCAGTGCCTTGCGCACTTCGAGCTGCTTGGCGCGGTTCTCCACCGCGAACGCGACATGGTGGACCGAGCCGGCGCCGAGATTGGCGAAGCCAGCCGTCGGCAGCGATTCGATGTCGACGACATCGGCGCCGTTGCCGTTCTTCACCGCCAACCGGCTGACATTGCCGGACTTGTCGACTTCCTCATAACCCATGAACTTCAGCAGCTCCTCGGTGGCGCCGCCATCCTTGAGGCGCAGCGACACCGAGTGGAAGCCACGGATCGCTTCGTCGGCGGGAATGCCGCCCTTTGTCCATGGCGCGCGGCCGTCGACCTTGTCTTCGACCAGCGCGAAGCCGTCGCCATCGGGACCGGCGAAGGCGAGACGCTTTTCGCCGAACGCTTCTTCGCGCGACAGGCCGGCAACGCCTTCATCGGCAAAGCGCTTCTCCCAATAGCCGAGCGTACCCGCAGGCACCGAATAGGCTGTGGTGCCGACTTCGCCAACGCCATGGCGGCCCCTGGCAATGTCTGGGAACGGAAAATAGGTCATCACCGAGCCCGGCGTGCCGTGCTCGTCGCCATAATAGAGGTGATAGACGTCAGGCGCGTCGAAGTTGACGGTCTTCTTGACCCGGCGCAGGCCGAGCTTGTGCGTGAAGAAATCATTGTTCTGGCGCGCATCGCCGGCCATTGACGTGACGTGATGCAGGCCCTTGATCTGGTCGAGCATTGTCTTGCTCCTTCCCTTGGTGTTTGCGGCCCTTGCCGCTGTCCAGGCCTATATGAGGGTCCGCCCGGCAATGGCAAAGACGCCAAACTCAGAATGGACTGTATCCTAATAGTGAACGACAGAAAATTTTCGTTCACCATTTCAGCGAGAGCGAGACAGGCTTGCGCCGCCGCCAGTATCCGGTCCATTGAACGTCTTCCCGACGTGACAGGATAGAGCATTGGCCGTGAAAAGCAGACGCCCGAACATCCTCCTGATCTCCTGCGACCAGTGGCGCGGCGATTGCCTGTCGGCTGCCGGCCATCCCGTGGTGAGAACGCCGAATGCCGATGCGCTCGCCGCCGAGGGCGTCCTTTTCAAGCGGCATTACGGCGGCGCGGCGCCCTGCTCGCCGGCCCGCGCCTGCCTCTACACCGGCCTCTACCAGATGAACAATCGCGTCTGCCGCAACGGCACGCCGCTCGACACCCGCCACGGCAACATCGCGCTATCGGCTCGCGCCCTCGGCTATGATCCGACTTTGTTCGGCTACACCGACGTCTCGTCCGATCCACGCACAATGGCGCCGGGCGACCCCCGCCTGAAAAGCTATGAGGGCGTGCTGCCCGGCTTCAGCGTGCGCCAGTTCCTGCCCGAGCATCAGAAACCGTGGCTCTCATGGCTGAAGGCGCGTGGCGTCGACACCAGCGCCGGCTCTCCCGGCATTCATCGCCCTGTCGGCGAACAGGTTAGCGACGCGGTGACCAACGCGCCGCCTGTCTATTCCAGGGACGAAACGCCGACCGCGTTCCTCGCCGGCGAATTCATGCGCTGGCTGGACGAACAGGATGCGCCATGGTTCGCGCATGTCTCTTTCATCAGCCCGCATCCGCCCTTCATCGTGCCGGAGCCCTACAACACGCTTTATGATCCAGCCGACGGTCCGGCCTTCCGTCGTGGCGCAAGCTGGCAGGCGGAAGCAGAAAGCCATCCCTATCTGGCTTATGACCTCGGTCGCCAGAAGCGGAGAAGTTTCCGCCCCGGCACGGACGGCAAGGTCTGCGACTGGGGCGACGACAATCTCCGCGCCATCCGCGCGATCTATTACGGCCTGATTTCGGAAGTCGACGCGCAGCTTGGCCGCATCTGGCAAACGCTCAAGGCGGCGAATGCCTGGGACGACACCATCATCGTACTGACGTCGGACCATGCCGAGATGATGGGCGACCATTTCATGCTGGGCAAAGGCGGCTTCTTCGACGGCAGCTATCACATCCCGCTGATAGTGCGCGACCCGCGCCGCGGTAATGCAGCCGGCTCGACCGTCAACCACTTCACCGAGGCTGTCGACATCTTCCCGACCTTGCTTGATCTGCTGGATGCCGACGCACAGCCGCATCTCGACGGCCGCTCGCTGAAGCCGTTCCTGGACGGCGAAACATCAGCGGATTGGCGCGACGCCGCACATTGGGAATTCGATTTCCGCTCGATTGCCAACGGTGAAGCCGAGCGGCATTTCGGCATCGATTCACGCCAATGCAATCTCGCCGTCATCCGCACGGAAAAATTCAAATACGTGCATTTCGGTGGCGGCCTGCCGCCGCTGCTCTTCGACTTGTCGAAGGATCCGGGCGAACTGATCAACGTCGCCAGCGACCCGGCCTATCTCAGCGTGCGGCTTGAATTTGCGGAGCGCCTGCTTGCCTGGCGCGCCGAACATCTCGACCAGTCCGTAGCACTGGCGGAACTGACGGATGATGGCGTGGTTGGGTACGTGGGTAGGCAGTAGGCAGTAGGCAGTAAATCTCGGCGGCTTGATGCTTAGCCACCTAATTCCTCGCCTACTGCCTAATCCCTACTGCCCTATTCCCTTTACTGCACCATCATCCGCTGCTCATCCCGCTTCTCGGCATAGCTGCCCTTGTCGTAGGCGGCCTGCGCCTGCAGCTGCTCCTTGGTGAAGTTGGTATAGAGATACTTCTTGCCGTCCTTGTCGGTCATGAATTTGAGCTTGTCCATGCCGACCGCAACCTCCTTGGCGCCGATGCCGAGGAAGCCGCCGACATCGACGATGACCGCATCGGGCTTGCTGTCGGGCGCCAGCACGACGTCGCCGATTTCGCCGACCTTGGCGTCATCGGCGCCGTAGACTGTCGTGCCTTTCAGATCGTCGCCCCTGATTTCACCGACCGGCATTTCGGTCAGCGATGACTTGTCGATCGCCGCCGTCTGCGTCGGATCGGTAGCCTTCACATCCGGCGACTCGGCCGCCGGCGCCTCGGCTGTCTTGTCCATCGGCGCCGGAGCAGCCGTCTCAGCCGGAGCGGTCGCCGCAGGGGCCGTGGCTGCCGGAGCAGCCGGCGCTCCGGCATCGGAGATCGTCGTCACCGGCACCGGATCATAGACCTTGCGGTCGAAATCCGGCTGCGCCTGCAACTCCTCCTTGGTCGTCTGCGCAACCAGCCAGCGATCGCCGTTCTTCTGCGCCCACGCGGCCTTGGCGAAATCATAGGTGACGTTCTTGGCGCCCATGCCGAGGAAGCCGCCAACGCCGATGACCAGCGACTGGGCCTTGCCGTCCTTGGTCAGCACGATGTCGTTGACTGCGCCGATCTTCTCGGCGTCGTCGGCGGTGCCGTTGTAGACGGTCTCGCCGACAATATTGGTGGCAAGATTGCCTTCGGCGCGTTTAACCACCGGTTCCGACGGCGCGGCGTTGAGGTCGACAGGCTTCTGCGGATCGTTCTGCGCACTGTCGGTAGCAGCGGGCGCCGGCGGCGCCGGATCATAAGGTTTGCGGTCGAAGTCCGGTAGCGCCGTCAGCGCTTCCTTCGTCGCTTCCGCAACCAGCCAGCGGTCGCCGTTCTTCTCGACCCACCGTAGCTTGTCGTAATCGAAGGCGACGTTCTTGCTGCCGATGCCGAGGAAACCGCCGACGCCGATGATGGCGGATTTGGCCTGGCCGTTTTCGTCGAAGACGACATCACTGACGTCACCGATCTTCTGGGCATCGTCGCCGGTGCCGTTATAGACGGATTCACCGACAATATTGGTCATCAGGGCGCCGTCGGCCTGCTGCGCTGCCGGCGCGATGGTGGCAGGGGCTTCAGCCGGAGCCGGGGTCGTCGCCGGGGCCGTCGTTGACTGCGCAAACGCACCGGTTGCGATCAGCGTTGCGAGTGCGGTCGTCGCGAAAAGAGTGCGGATCATGATTAAGTCTCCTCTTGCGTGATCTCGTGCGCGCCGCAACCGGCAGCCATTGCCGGGAGACCGAAAGCGGCGCCTCCAATGCGTTCACAACGTCGTGACAAGGCGCTTGTTCCGAAAAAACGGGGTCGTCGGAATGCTTCAGGCAAGTCCGTGGAATCGCCCGACATTTCGGCCGGCCGATGGAACCTTTGTCAGGCTTTGCCGTTTCAGCCTGTGGCTGGGTATTCCAGCCGCTAAAAAGAATACGGAGCGGGCATGCGATTTGCAGCGGTGCTGAACCGGGACGGCGGCACCTTGCGGACGACCGATCTTTCCGTGTTTTCCGACCGGATGCGGCAGACGCTTGAGGCGGCCGGTCATTCCCTCGATATCGACATTGTCGCCGGCAAGGACATTGTCGCGGCGCTCGACAAGGTCGCTTCGCGGCGCGGCATCGAGGTCGTGCTGGCCGGTGGCGGTGATGGAACCATTTCGGCCGCTGCAGCGCGGCTGATGAATGGCAAGAAAGCCTTGGCTGTCCTGCCTGCGGGAACCATGAACCTGTTCGCCCGCGGCCTTGGCATTCCGCAGACCCTCGACGGGGCCCTGACTTCCTTTGCCGACGGCGAGGTCATCGCCATCGACATCGCCAGCGCCAATGGCCGACCCTTCGTGCATCAGTTCTCCATCGGCCTGCATGCCAGGATGGTGCGGCTGCGCGACACCATGGAGTTCGCCTCTCGCCTGGGAAAGATCCGTGCTTCGGCAAAGGCCGCCTGGACGACGATCAACAATCCACCCGCCATGAAGGTGACATTGACGGTCGGCGACGCCGAGATCGTGACCCGCATCAGCGGCATCGGCATCTCCAACAATTTGTTCGGCGAGGGTCACCTGCCCTATGCCGATAACCCTGCCGGCGGCGTGCTCGGCATCTATGTCACCGTGGCGCGGCAGCGCGGCGAACTGGCCAGGGCCCTCTTCGACATGGCGCGCGGCAGATGGCGCGACAGCGATCATGTCGAGATCCATCAGGCCGACAAGGCAGTTGTGAAAATTCACACGGGAAGCAAGAAGTTCGGCGCCGTCATCGACGGCGAACTGGTCAAGCTGGAGCGCGAAACGGCAGTGCAGATTCATCCCGGCGCCTTGAACGTTCTGGTGCCGGCGCGCGCCACCCAGGCAAAGGCCGCCTGATGCGAAGGCCGACTATATGGCGCGCTCTAGCCGCCCGCCGGCTGGCTGACAGGCGCGCTCTGGCCGGCAGGCGCGCTGTTGTCGATCTTTTGGCCGTAAATCTCGGCGGCGCCCCAAGCGATGAAGGCCAGGAGCAGTGCTGCGATCAGGATACGCAGGCCATGCCAACCCCAACGCCCTTGGCGAGCCTTGTTCTCGGGGATGATCTTGGTCATTGGCGGCGTTCCCATCATTCGGCTGCACGCATGGTCGATAAAACCATGGCTGGCGAAACATGGTCGGGTAACGATTGCTTGCTACAAAAGTTCCGGGTCCCGACGGTGGCGCAAGACGCGCGCCATTGCGGCCTGCAAGCGAGGGGGCTTGGTGGATAGCAGGGTGCAGAAGACAGGTCTGCCGGTCGAGGTCCGCCGCGCCGTGACGGCGCCGGAGCGGCTTGCCGTGCTGCATGGGCTCGACGCGATCGACACGGCCTCCGAGCCCGACTTCGATCGCATCACCAGCCTCGCGGCCGCGGTGATGCAGGCGCCGATCGCGCTGGTCACGCTGCTCGATACCGAACGCCAGTGGTTCAAGTCCTGTGTCGGCCTCAACGAAACCGAGACCGCCACCGATATATCGTTTTGCGCCCATGCCATCGCCGCCGGCGACGAGCCCATGGTGGTGCCAGACGCCAGCATCGATCCCCGCTTCTCCCGCAATCCGCTGGTCACCGGCGAGCACCATGTCCGCTTTTATGTCGGTGCGCCGATGGTTGTGGCCGGCGCGCGCATCGGCACGGTGTGCGTGCTCGACCGCGAGCCGCATGAATTTCCCTCCACTGCCGCGCTTGACCAACTGAAGGCGCTGGCCGACCTCGCCGCCAGTCTGTTTATGCTCAAGGACGCGACCCGCAGCGGCGCCATTGCCGAGGCGGCTTTGGCGCAGGAGGAAAAGCGCCGCGCCATTGCGCTCGATGCCGCCTCGCTTGCCAGCTGGGCCTGGGATATCCGCACCGACATGATCGAATGCGATGTGCGCCTGTCGGAGCTGTTCAACCTGCCGCGTTCGAGCCGACTGCGCGCGCGCGACATTCTGGGCGCCATCGACCCGCGCGACGTCTACCAGACCGAGACGCGCTTTCGCGATGCCCTGACCGGCAGCGACGACTATTTCGGCGAATACCGGGTCAAGGGCTTCGATCCGCCGCGCTGGATAGCCACCCGCGGCCGCGTCATCGAGCGCGACGGCGAAGGCAAACCGACGCTGATCTTCGGCGTCAACTACGACATATCGGAACGCAAGCTCGGCGAGGAGCGGCAAAGGCTGCTGCTGCGCGAGCTGAACCATCGGGTCAAGAACACGCTGGCGACGGTGCAGGCATTGGCGACGCAGACCGTTCGCCACGCCCGCCGCCCAAGCGAATTCCTCGAAGCCTTTGGCGCCAGGCTGCAGGCGCTGGGGGCTGCCCATAACCTGCTGTCCGATCGCGAATGGCGCGGCATCGGCATTCGTGAATTGATGCAGATCGAGGTCAAGCCGTTCGACTCTGTCGAACAGCCCCGCATCGCGATTTCCGGCCCCGATCTGCTGCTTTCGCCCGACCAGGCGGTGGGGCTCGGTCTGATCATGCACGAACTGGCCAGCAATGCGCTGCAATACGGATCGCTGTCGGTGGGCTCGGGAAAGGTCGACGTCGACTGGAAGGCGTTGGGAAAGAAAGGCGCACGCCGCCTTGTTTTGACCTGGCGCGAAAGCGGCGGGCCGCAGGTCCAGCCGCCGGAACGCCAGGGCTTCGGCTCGATCCTGATCCGCCGCAGCCTCGCCAAGGTTTTATCCAGCGAGGTGGTCCACGAATTCCGCAGCGAAGGCGTATTCGCCGAAATATCGCTGCCGCTGGAAGACCTGCCGACCTGAGTATCTTGCCGAACCTCAGTTATTCGGCCTCGCCGTCGGCATTGTCGTCCCGGTCCGGTTTGACGTTTTCCTTGTAGATGGCATACGCCACCAGCGCGATGATCGGGCCAAGGACAAGTTCCTTGCCACCTTTCCCCTTGAGCAAAGCCGGCAGCACGGCAAGGGCCGCCGTGATGCCCAGCGCTTTGAGGTCGGCATTGCGCCGCCGAGCGCGGCGGCGAGCGCGCGTGCCGGCGGCCAGTTGATGGACGAGGAGGATGAGCCCCGCGATCACCAGGAAGCCGGCGGCGAAGCCGAGGCAGGCGGCCATCGACCCATATCGGTCAGCGGCCCAGATATAGGCAGCCCCCAAAAGGAATCCGAGGCCACATAGAGCCGCCACGGCGGCAAGCCCATAGACGATTGCCGTCGTGCGCGCGCGGCGCATGGCGGCAATGGCTTCACCCGAGGCCAGGGCCGATATCAGCGATGCCAGCGTCCCCATCTCAGGCGAAACTAGCGCCTGGCGAGGAGCGCGAACAAAAAGCCGACGCCGGCCGCGATTGCCAGCGACGTCACCGGCTTTTCACGCACATTGGCGGTAATCTGGGCCTCAAGATCCTTGGCGTTGCCACGCAGGTTGTCGAAGGCGGCCTCGCCTTGGGCGCGCAACTGCTCGACGCCTTCTGCGGCAGCGCGGCGGGCGGTGCCATAACCATGTTCGCCGGTCTTGGCCAATTGCTTGGTCAGCTTTTCGATGTCGGCCTTCAACTGCCGGATGTCGGCTTCGAGGTCGGCATTCGTCTGGCTTTCGCCAGCGGTCTTTCCTGTGGCAGTTGCCATTCTATAACTCCTTGCGTTTGCTTGGTTTCAAACGCCCGACACACGTCAAGGTTCCGCAATCGGAGACCTTATCCATGAAAGGGTGTTTGCCTCTGTGAGTCCAGCCCGTCTGGAACGGTTACCCCGTCAGATCAGTGGCCGGCGACCTTCGCTCAAGCCCTCCCAGCGCGCGAGATCCTTCAGCGCTTCCCTGTCGACCACTTCGCAACCGCCGTCGCGCCAGACGATCAGCTTGCGGTCGATCAGCTTGCGGATCGTCTTGTTGGTGTGGACCAGCGACAGGCCGAGCGTATCTGCGACGTGCTGCTGCGTGATTGGAATCTGCACCGGCGCCTTGCCGTTGAGCCCGACTATCGCCGCGCGGCTGGCGATGAAAGCGATGAGATAGGCGGTGCGCTCGACCGCCGTACGCCTGCCGATGCTGAGCAGATTCTCGTCCAGCATGCGCTCCTCGCGCGATGCCAGCCAGGTAATGTCGTAGGCAAGGCCCGGATGGTTGCGGTAGAGCTCGTGCAGGTTTTCGCGCTCGAAGACGCACAACAGCATCGGCGACAGCGCCTCGATCGAGTGCTGCATTTCGCCCATCACGCTGCCTTGCAGGCCGATCAAATCGCCCGGCATGGAATAATTCAGGATCTGGCGCCTGCCGTCCGACAGCAATTTATAGCGGAAGGCCCAGCCCGAAAGCACGGTGTAGAGATGGGCGCTGTGGCTGCCTTCGACCAGCACCGTGGCGCCCTTGTCGACGGCGAGTTCGCCCTTCTTGAACTTGCTGACATAGGCAAGCTCCTCCTTCTCGAATTCCCGGAACACCGGCAGCGGCCGAAGCGGGCAATTCTCGCACGCATACTGGCGGCTGGAAAAAGAACGACCATTCTGGCCCGACATTTCGATCCCTCTTTCGAAAGCCTTTGTGGCAGACTGACTGCAACGGCTTGCAGGGGTTGTGGTTCCGGCGTCGGCGACAGGGCATGTCTTTTTTAAATGACAGGGCACCGAATAACGATCATGACTTGCCCCGCTTCAGTCAGGCTGAATCCAGTTAGCCCGGCGTTGAAGCAGCCCCGGCAAGCGAATTCAGATGCAAGGCCACTGGTGGATTGTTGAGATCCGGTGTGGTTTGGGTTGAAGTGCCGCAGGGAACACGGAGAATTTGCCAGGTGCCACCATTGCTCGAGGGATTGCGAATTCTGGTCCTGGAGGATGAGTTCCTGATCGCCATGGATGTCGAGCAGCTTTGCCGCGACCATGGCGCCGGCGACGTGGTGATCGCCCGCGACCTGGCAGAGATCGACGAGCAGACTGTCGCCGACAGATTCGACGGCGTTATCGTCGACCTGATGCTGGGAGGGACGTCGACGCTCGACTTCGCCGCGCAACTGCGCCAGGCGGGCACGCCCTTCGTCTTTGCCTCCGGCTATTCGGACGCGGACGAGATCAAGGCGTCTTTCCCCGGCATCCGGCTGGTGACAAAGCCTTATTCGGGAGACGATCTCGTCGAAGCGCTGGCGGCGGCCTGCGGCCGCGCGCCAGTCTGAAATGCCTTAGAGAGCCCGAGCTCGCAAACGGACTCCACTATCAGGCGGCGTTTGAACCGGTGACCTGGGACGAGATAGCATCAGGCCCGTATTCGTCTTCACCGGAGATTTTCAGGATCTCCTGCAACCGCGTGCGCGCGCGGCTGACCCGGCTCTTGATCGTTCCGACCGCGCAGCCGCAGATCTCGGCCGCCTCCTCGTAGGAGAAACCGGAAGCGCCGATGAGGATGATGGCTTCGCGCTGGTCCTCGGGCAATTGCTCGAGCGCGCTGCGGAAATCCTTCAGGTCGAGCTGGCCGTGCTGGGCCGGATGAACGGCCAGCCTGGCGGTCATGATGCCGTCGCTGTCCTGCACCTCGCGGCCGCGCTTGCGCATCTGCGAATAAAACTCATTGCGAAGGATGGTGAACAGCCATGCCTTGAGATTGGTGCCGGGCTGGAAGCTCTCATGCTTGTCCCAGGCCTTGACCAGCGTCTCCTGCACCAGGTCGTCGGCCTTGTCTGCATTCTGTGTCAGCGACACGGCAAAGGCCCGCAGGCTCGGGATCGAGCCGAGCAGATCGGTCTTGAAGCCTTGTGAGACAGCTGCCATGCCTCAGTCCTTCTTCTGTGCGGGTTCGGCCTGTTCAAGTTGGCTGAGCAACTGGGCAAAGCGATCCGGCACATTGTCGGAGACCAGCTCGTCATAATATTGTTTGAGTTTGCGGCCGATTTCCGAATTCGCCCCGAGCGGGTCACCGGAATTGGCCCGGCGCCTGTCAGCGGCGCCAGCCAGTGGATCTTTATTCATGTCCTTCATTTCGCCCTTAAATTCCAGCGCCCGAGCCGCCCTATTACACAACGCAAAGCGGCCCCCGCGTCTGGTTGCCCATCGCCCCACAAACGTCGCCCACGCACATTCGTTCCACAACCCACGGAACTTTTTCGCAAAAACAGCGTTTTGTGTCCGGGGCTTGCAATCAGCTTGACCTGGAAACTGTGCAATCACGTCATCTGAGGGAGACGTCTATCATGAGCCTTTCCGCAACCATTGCTCCGCACCTGCCGTTCCTGCGCCGCTTCTCGCGCGCCGTATCCGGATCGCAGGAGAGTGGCGATGCGCTGGTCGCCGCGATGCTCGAAGCCATCATCGCCGACGTCGACATCTTCCCCGAAGCGTCGAACGACCGCATCGCGATCTACAAGGTTTTCGCCAAACTGTTCACCTCCATCGCCATCCGCGTTCCGCAGGAGCATGCGCAATCGGCATGGGAGCAGCGCGCCGCCGCCAATCTGAATGCCATTGCACCACGGCCACGCCAGGCCTTCCTGCTGGTCGCGGTCGAAGGCTTTAGCGAAGACGAGGCGGCTGAAATTCTCGATGTCGACGCCAGGGAATTCTCGGACCTGCTTGCCCAGGCGAGCAACGAGATTTCCCGCCAGGTGGCGACCGACGTGCTGATCATCGAGGACGAGCCGCTGATCGCCATGGACATCGAGGAGATGGTCGAGAGCCTCGGCCACCGCGTCGTCGGCACCGCCCGCACCCATTCCGAGGCGGTGGCAATGTTCGGCAAGACCCGGCCGAAGATGGTGCTGGCCGACATCCAGCTTGCCGATGGCAGCTCGGGCATCGACGCGGTGAACGAGATCCTGTCGTCGACCTCGGTGCCGGTGATCTTCATTACTGCCTTCCCCGAGCGTCTGCTGACCGGCGAGCGGCCCGAACCCGCTTTCCTGGTCACCAAGCCGTTCAATCCTGACATGGTCAAAGCGCTGATCAGCCAGGCGCTGTTCTTCGACCGGCAGGCCAAGGCCGCCGCCTAGCACAACATTCGCCGCATCGCGCGGCGTTGCCAGCACTGGCGATCGTCAACCTGGCGATCGCCAGTTGCCGGTCGCGCTCGCGTGCTTGAAATCAATTCGCGTCCAGGCCCTTCCAAAGGCCGTCTTTTTCGGCAAAGGGTGGAACAAACACCAACCACCCACGTTCTTATCTCAGCATCGGAAGGAGACGGATCATGCTCTACTGGGCGCTCGTATTTCTGGTCGTGGCGATCATCGCCGGCGCGCTTGGTTTCGGCGGTATCGCCGGCACCTCCGCCGGCATCGCGCAAATCTTGTTCTTCATCTTTCTCGCCTTCCTCGTCATCTCGCTTCTGGCCGGCCTGTTCAGGCGGGCGTCGTAAGACCGGCAGCGGGGCCAACACTGGAAGCCGCACCCCTCAAACGGTTTCCAGCCACCGCCGGGCGGTGTCCTTTAACGGGACGCCGTCCGGCGGACCTGTTTCGGGGCTTATTTCAGGAACTCATTTCAGAGTGAATCGTTCAGCTTGGGTGGGCGGACAGGTGACTGATGCGTTCCAGAGGCGGAGAGACAGGCGAAAGCGGGCGGAGTGACGAAGTCATCGCCCTGCATCCCGCTGAAAGCGGCATGCTCGGTCGCGCCTTGCTCCACGCTCTGCACAATGCCGGTATCTCCGTTCTGTACCAGGACCGCGAGATGAAGACCGTGTGGGCGCGCAACATGCGTGAGCCATGGGCTTCCGACTCCGCGGACAGCAGCGGCATATTGCCGGCGGCGCAGGTCGAGCACATCGATACCGCCAAACGCCGTGTCATCGCCTCCGGAAATCCCGAGCACGTCGAGCTCAGTGTGCCCGCCACCGACGGTATCCGCTGGTTCCAGGTGTGGGTTGACGCCGATCATGGCGACCGCGGCGATGTGCAGGGCGTCGTCACCACGATGGTGGAGACCACCGAGCAGAAACGCCGCGAGCAGACGCTGAAGACGCTGTTGCGCGAGGTCAGCCACCGCTCCAAGAACCTGTTGGCCATCATCCAGAGCATTGCCACCCAGACCGGCCGCTATTCCGAGACATCGGACGATTTCCTCACGCGCTTTCGCGGCCGGCTGCAGTCACTGGCCTCCTCCCAGGATCTGGTGACGTCGTCGAACTGGCGGGGCGCCGCACTACGCGAGCTTGTCCGTGGCCAGGTCGTGCGCTACGGCGCCGATCCTACACAGAGCCTGCGCTTCAATGGCGTCAACCCCTACCTCAATCCCAACGCCGCTCTTCACATCGGCCTGGCCATGCATGAGCTCGCCGTCAATTCATTCAGCTACGGCGCCTTGGCGCGGCCGGATGGCTTCGTCGAGGTAACCGCCAATCTGTCGAGCGTCACAGAGGCCGCCGACAAGCCGGCTTTGTCGCTGACCTGGGTCGAGGCTATTGTCGCCAATGACAACAGGCGCACCGAGAAACGTTTCGGCAGCGTTGCGCTCGAACGTGTCGTGCCGGCATCGCTGAACGGCACGGCGACGCTGGAGATCACCGGAGACCGTCTCGAATATCGGCTTGTCGTTCCCCACGGCAATTTCGAAACCGAGTGAGCGGCCGGATTTGCCCCTGGAGCAATTCCGTCCGGAATTGCGTCAGACAGAGAGCCCAGAGCGCCGGATTCCTTAACCGGCTGTTCACCATAAAGTTCGATGCTGTGGTTCCCAGAGATTGCTGGACCCTGGCCGAATCCCACGACATCTCGGCCGCGATCTGCAGCGCAGTATGGGAGGAATGATCTTGACGGTTGCCGATATGAACAGGCTGGAGCAGGCCGCCCGTGTGTCGATGAGCGGCTTTCAGGATCCTGATGCCCCCGCCGCGCCTTTGCCGCACGCCTGGCATCCCTTGCTTCGCTTCGCCGCTGTCGCGCTCGTCGTCGCAATCGTGCTGATCGTGGCGTCGCAGCTGGGCTGAGCCAGGATCGCTCGGGTCCACATTGCTCCCAAATCAGGCTGAGCTGAGAGGCTGGTCTGGCTCCTGGCCAGCCAATCATTAACCTCCCCACCTTTCATCACAGGAACTTTGACGGCTGTCGACCGTTCTTATGGCGAGAGGATTTTTCGCCGTGGAACACATCGCCGCTTTGCTTCTGGTCATCGGCTGTTCAAACAACATGACCGAATGCCGCGAACTGCAGGTGCCGGTCAGCGTGTTCGAGACCGCGGAGGCGTGCACCGCCGAGCGGCCTTTCGCCATGGGTGATGTGCAGGATCAGGCCCAGCACGTCGTTGCCAAATGTCTTGACGTCGATCCTGCCTTGGAGGACGACTACGACCAGATCGTCTGGAACGTGCGCCCGGATGGTTCGCTCGACGCATCCTTGCAGATTTCAAACGTCGCGGTTGCGTCGAATGTGACACGCCCCGAAAAAGACTATCTTCGCCAACAATAAGATCGAGCGGGCAAAGGCCGTCATTTCGTGCTAAATGGCGGCTGGAGCTTACTAAAGTGAGGACGAAAGTGAGGAGAGACTCAATGCGGAAATTGATTATTGCCATGGTTGCCGTGGTCGCCGTCAGCGGCTGCAGCACGACCGAGCAGGATGTCGGCGTCGGCGCCGGTGTCGGTGCTTTGGCCGGTGGCCTGATCGGCGGGGGCAAGGGTGCGCTCATCGGCGCAGCCGTCGGTGCCGGTTCCGGTCTGCTGGTGCGCAACCTGCGCAATGGCTATTGCCAGTATCGCGACAATCGCGGCCGGCTCTACACCGCTCGCTGCTGATCCGCTTCAAAGGCGTCAAACAATCAAGACGGAGACCGGTCAGCCGGTCTCCGTTTGTTTGCCTGCATCAGGCGGTGGAATCCTGATTTCCACCGTGAGCCCGTCGGCGCGAAAATCTCTGGCGATCGTGCCGCGCAACTCGCGTGTGACATTGAGATCGATCAGCTTGGTGCCGAAGCCGGTCGTGGCCGGTGCTTCGAGTTGCTTCTGCCCCGCCTCGCGCCAGTTCAGGACCAGCATCCTGTCGGATCCGCGCCCTTCAAACGACCAGTCCACTTTCAGCGCGCCGACGGAATTGCCGGCCTCGCCATATTTCAGCGCATTCGTCGCCAGCTCGTGAAAGGTAAGGCCAAGCGCCTGCGTCGTCGTCTCGTCGAGCAGCACTTCGGGTCCCGACAATATCCCGTCCGGAAGCTCCTTGCCGAACACCTGGCCAAGCTCGATGCGCAAGAGATCGCCAAGATCGGCCTTCTGCCAGCGCGAGCGGGTCAGCATGTCCTGTGAAGCCGCCATTGCCTGCAGGCGGGCCGAGAATGACGAGGAGAACTCCTTCACATCGGTGGCGTGCGCTGCTGTCTGGCGCGCAATCGCCAGCACCCGCGTGATCGAATTCTTGATCCGATGCTTCATCTCCTGCAGCATCAGATCCTTTTCGAGCAGGCTCTTTTCCGTCGTCTCGTGCAACAGCGATTTGGCGTCATAGGCCCGCTCCTGGTAACGCGCCACCAGCGCGATGGCACCGGCCAAAAGCAGGCCGAACAGGCCAAGCATTACCGGAATGGCGCGCGAGGACGGCTGCGAGAAAGCGCTTGTCGGCCGAAACAGCACCGTCCACGGGCGGCCGGCGACGATGATCTTGCGGGTCACCAACAGCCTGTCGCCAAAGCTCGAAACCGGCGGTGTTTCCGACTGGAACAGAAGATTGTCGGCGTCGACCTTGCCGTCATAGACCTCGGTGTTGACCGGCAGCAAAGGCGTGCGGCTGAGCGCCGTCTGGAACAGGTCGCGAGCGCGGAAGGCCGCGTAAAGAAAGCCTGATGTCGACGACCTGGACGCGTTGATGCCATCCGGCGCGGTTTCCACATTGAGCCTGACGAAGACCAGGAAGCCGGTAAAGGTCTGCGCCGCGCCCGTGTCCTGGCCGAGTTGAACCAGACCGCTTGCATGCTGTGCGTCATCGGCCATCGCCTTTTCGATCGCTTCGCGCCGCACCGGTTCGGTGAACATGTCGTAGCCGATGGTCGACTCGTTGGAAGGATCGAGCGGCTCGAACAGCACGACGGGCGTGCGCCATGACTGTGCCGTGTCCGGATAGACAGCGTGGGGCACGCCACGGTCGCGCAACATGTCGCGCTCGACCGCCGCTTCATCGCCGGCTTTGGTCAGCCTGAGATAACCGATGCCGCGCAGGCCGGCGAAGTTGCTGTCGACATCGAGCGCGCTGAAGAAGGCCTTGAATTCGCTCCGCGAAATCTCGCCATTGCGGGCGTCGAACAGTGCCTGCGTCGAGCGCAGCAGCGAAAGATGCAGGTCGATGCGGCTTTCGATGCGGTTGAGCGCATCATCGGCGGTCGCCTCGAATTTGATCCGTGCCGCCTCCTGGGTGGCGAAGTAGGCGAAGCCCGCCATCGTCAAGCTGATCAGCGCGACGGCAATGAAGGCGAGGATCGGGAAAAACTTCTTCAACGCAGACCCATGAACGGTTCGGAACCTTTATGGGCAAGTCGCCGCGGCAACACAATGGCGCGGCTAAACCATCATGACGGCTGGCACATCAAGTTCCAGATATTTAGCCGGCTTATCGAATAACGATCTCGAAGAAGCAAAAACGGCTCGGACGAGATCGCGATCAATCGACGATCGCGTATCTCAGGCGGCGATCTTCAGCGCGCCCGGGCCCGGAATGGCGCCAGGCGGACACTTGCCGAGGATGATCATGCCGAGCACCTCGTCCTGGGTGACATCGGTGGTGCGCGCGGTGCCGACGACCTGGCCGTTCTTCATCACGCAGACGCGGTCGGCAAGCTCGAACACGTCGTGGATGTCGTGGCTGATCAGGAAGATGCCGATGCCGTCCGACTTCAACTGCTTGACCAGTTCGCCGACCTGCGCCGTTTCCTGCGGACCAAGCGCGGCCGTCGGCTCATCCATGATCAGGATGCGGGCGTTGAACAGGATGGCGCGCGCGATCGCCACCGATTGCCGCTGGCCGCCCGACAGCTTGATCACCGGGTCCTTGAAGCGCTGGAAGCGCGGATTGAGCCGGCCCATCACCTTGCGCGCTTCGGCCTCCATGGCGACATCGTCGAGCGTGCCCCAGGCAGTCATGATCTCGCGGCCGAGGAACAGATTGGCTGCGGCGTCGACATTGTCGGCCAGCGCCAGCGTCTGGTAGATGGTCTCGATGCCGTATTTCTTGGCGTCGCGCGGATTGGAGATCGAAGCCTCCTGACCGTTGACGAAGATATGGCCGGCATCGCGCTTGTAGGCGCCGGACAGGATCTTGATGAGTGTCGACTTGCCGGCGCCGTTATGGCCGAGCAGCGCCACGACCTCGCCCGGGAAAAGATCGATGGACGCATCGTCGACGGCGCGGATGCCGCCAAAGGCGATCGAGATGTTGCGCATGTCGATCAGCGGCATGCCGGTGGGTGCAGCGGAGGGAGCGGTTTTGTCAGCCATGATCGTATCCCCTAAACGCGCTTGCGATAGACGGTGTCGAGAAACACCGCGATGACCAGCACGGCGCCGACGACGATGCTCTGCAGCGGCGAGTCGACGCCGAGCAGCACCATGCCGGACTGCAGCGACTGCATCAAAAGCGCACCGAGCATGGCGCCAATGATCGTTCCCGAACCGCCGGCGAGCGAGGTGCCGCCTATGACGGCGGCGGCGATGACGAGCAGCTCGTCCAGCGTCCCCAGCACGTTGGTCGCCGAATTCTGCCGGGCCGACGAGATCGCCGCGGCGATCGTCGCCAGCACGCCCATGATCATGAACACCTTCATGGTGATCCAGCGCGTGTTGATGCCGGCGAGATTGGCGGCTTCCGGATTGCCGCCGATGGCAAAGACGTAGCGGCCGAAACGGGTGCGGTTGGTGATGAAGGTCATGATCAGCCCGACCGCGATCGCCATCAGCACCGGGATGGCGATGCCATGGGCGATGAACAGGCCGCCTTCGGGCACTGTGATGTTGTTGGCGGCCGCATAGCGGTTCACGATGCCGATCGGCCACGGATAGGAATTGGCCAGCCACACCGCGCCCATGATGACGGCGCAGGTGACGGTGCCGAGCAGCGTCTCGGCCCAGATCGGCCGCAGCGGGAAGCGGAAGCGCTTGCGCTGCACCCGCCCGTTGAAGAGCGCGAACACCACGGCAAGGCAGGCGACGATGCCGACGACCCAGCTCCAGGTCGCGCCGATCGATCCGGCCGGACCACCACCCATCAGCTGGAAGGTGGCGTCGAGCGGCGCCACGGTCTGGCCGCTGGTCACCCACCAGGCAGCACCACGCCAGACCAGCAGGCCGCCCAGCGTGACGATGAAGGCCGGCACTTCGAGATAGGCGATGACAAAACCCTGGAAGGCGCCGATCAGAAGGCCGAGTGCCACGCCGATGACCAGCGCCAGAACCCAGATCCACGGATTGCCGAGCTCGAGCCCGACAAAGCGCACCAGGAAATGCACCTGGGCAAAACCCATCACCATGCCGATCAGGCCCTCGGCCGAACCGACGGAGAGGTCGATGTTGCGCATGACGATGACCAGCACCATGCCTGAGGCCATGATGGCGACGGCGGACGTTTGCACCGACAGGTTCCAGAGATTGCGTGGCGTCAGGAAGGTGCGGCTGTCGAAATCGAGCGGATTGACCCCGAGGCGGAAGCTGGAAATGACATGCAGGCCGATCCAGATCAGAAGCAGCGCGCCGATCATGCCGAGCATGCGGGTGTCGATCTCGGTCGCTTTCAGGAACCGGGCGACCGCGCCGAGTTCCGACGCACGCGCGGTGTCGGCCTGCGAAGTCGAGGTCGTGTCGGTCATGATGTCCTCCCAGCGGCTTGCCGTCTGACGCGGATGCCGGACCACAGCCTAGAAGTTAGCCGCCTATGGCGGAAACACAAATCTTGTTGAGAAAACGCCGCGGCTTTGGGGCCGCGGCGTCGATATCGGATGGAAACAGCCAAGCTTAGTTGCAGGCCGCGACGCTGCCGGCGGCGACGCCCGTGCAGACTTCGTCCTTCTTGATCCAGCCGGCATCGATGACGACGTTGAGGTTGTCCTTGGTGATCGCAACCGGGGTCAGGAACAGCGACTTGACGGTGTTGCCACCGGGCGTGGTGAAGTCCTTGGCGCCGGCGATTTCGCCGGTCTTCTTGCCGTCGGCGAGCTGCGAGGCGATCTCGGCGGCGTTCTTGCCGAGCTCTCGCGCATCTTTCCACACCGACACGGTCTGCGTGCCGAGCGCGATGCGGTTCAGCGCGGCATGGTCGCCGTCCTGGCCGGACACCGGAACCGTTCCGGCAAGACCTTGCGCCGTCAGCGCCGCGACAACACCGCCAGCGGTGCCGTCATTGGCCGCGACCACCGCATCGACCTTGTTGTCGTTCGCGGTCAGGAACTGTTCCATGTTCTTCTGGGCGTTCGCCGGCAGCCAGCCATCCGTATAGGCCTCGCCGACATTCTTGATCTTGCCCGAGTCGATGGCTTCCTTGAGCACTTCCATCGAGCCCGAGAACAGGAAATCGGCATTCGGATCGGAACCCGAGCCCTTGATGAAGACGTAGTTGCCTTCGGGCTTCGCCTTGAACACTTCGCGGGCCTGCATACGGCCGACTTCCTTGTTGTCGAAGGTCAGGTAGAAGACGTCCTTGTTCTCGATCAGGCGGTCATAGCCGACGACCGGAATGCCTTCATCCAGCGCCTTCTGCACCGCCGGGCCGATGGCCGAGGCGTCCTGTGCGAGGATGATCAGCGAGTTGGCGCCCTGCGAGATCAGGCTCTCGACGTCGGTCAGCTGCTTGCCGGGATTGGACTGCGCGTCGGCGGAAATGTACTTGTCGCCGGCAGCCTCGATCGCCGCCTTCATCGCCGCTTCGTCGGTCTTCCAGCGCTCTTCCTGGAAATTCGACCACGACACGCCGATGACCTTGTCCTTCGCCTGCGCGACCGACACCAGCGTCAGCGACATGGCGACACCCGCCAGCATGGCGGCTGCAAATCTGTTCATGATAATCCTCCCTGCGCCGCGCGCGGCGCGACAAAACTGGCCCGAAGGCCGGCACACAGAGGCTCTATTTTTTCGAGCCTCGAAAAAATACTGGTCCAACAGCGAGGCGCTGTCAACATCGATTCTGATGGATTCTGATGGCCTCGCCGATTTTTTTCGAGACCCGCAATAAACAATGACAGCGCCGCCGGCTTCTGCCAATATTTGCGTGGCGTCCCTGACCGCCTCCACTATCATGAGGCGCGGGGGGACCGGGAGGAAACAAAAAAGATGTCGGTTGGTATCCGCCACGACGATCTGCGCCGTCGCAACCGTGCGATGGTGATTTCGGCCGTGCGCCGGGCCGGCCAGCCGTCGCGAACGGAGATTGCCGCAACGACAGGCCTCAGCCATTCGACCATATCGGCGATCTCGTCTGATTTGATTCAGGAAGGCATACTGGCCGAGAGCAAACCTGGCGAGACCGTTGCGCTGAAGCGCGGCCGGCCGCAGGTCGGCCTGGGCCTCAACCCGGAAGCAGCGGCCGTGATGACCGTGGTGCTGTCGCTGAACTTCCTCTCCGTCACCGTCATCGACTATGCCGGCCACGTGGTCGCCGAGGAGCAGCGCCGGCTGGACACGCTGACCATGCCGCGCGACGAGCTGATCGGCGAATGCACGGCAATCGTGCGGCGGCGGCTCGAGGATCCCGACCTCGATGTCCAAAGCATCGCCCGCATTGCCATGGGCATCCAGGGCATCACCGATTCGCAGGCGCGCGCCATGCTGTGGTCGCCGATCACGCCGCTGACCGACATTGCCTTCGCCGATATACTGGAAGCGGAATTCGGCATTCCGGCCACCATGGAGAACGACTGCAACATGATGGCGGTGGCGCTGCAATGGCGCCAGCCCGAGCGCTACCGCGACGATTTCATCGCTATCCTCCTCTCGCACGGTATCGGCATGGGGCTGGTGCTGAAAGGCGAACTGTTCACCGGCACCCATTCGTCTGGCGGCGAGTTCGGCCACATGATCCACCGTCCGGGCGGCGCGCTCTGCCGTTGCGGGCGGCGCGGCTGCGTCGAGGCCTATGCCGGCAACTACGCCATCTGGCGCAGCGCCAAAATGATGAGCGAGGACGCCGAACCGGTCGATGTCGGCGACGCTGATATGCGCGCGCTTGCCGCGCGCGCCCGGGAGACCGACGGCCCGGAGCGGGAAGCCTACCGCAAGGCCGGCGAAGCGCTCGGCTTCGGCCTTGGCAGCCTGTTCGCGCTGATCGATCCCGCACCTGTCGCCATGGTCGGGGTCAGCGCCGCCGCCTTCGACCTGATCGAACCGGCGCTGCGCGAAGCGATCGCCCAGACTGCCGGCGGCCAGCACTCGAAGTCGATCTCCTTCGACACCGAGCCCAACGAACTGCCGCTGATCCGCGAAGGCTGCGCCATGCGCGCCCTCGGCTTCGTCGACCAGGAGATTTTCGCGCCGGGGATTCAGTCGAAGACCGGCAAACATGTCGCCTGAGAGGCCGGCAACGGCGCGGCACGGCGCGGCCTAGTCTTCGCGGATGGCGTAGCCGGCGCCGCGGATGGTGCGGATCACGTCAGGCATGCGGCCATTGTTGACCGCCTTGCGCAGGCGGCCGACATGCACGTCCACGGTACGCTCGTCGATATAGATCGTCTCGCCCCAGACATTGTCGAGCAGCTGGCTGCGCGAGAACACCCGGCCGGGATGGCGCATCATGAACTCGAGCAGGCGGAACTCGGTCGGCCCGAGCCGGATCTCGCTCTTCTTGCGGTAGACGCGGTGCGATTCACGGTCGAGCACGATGTCGCCGACCTTGAGCACGCTGGACAGGACTTCCGGCTTGGCGCGGCGCAGGAGCGCCTTGACGCGTGCCATGAACTCGGGCGTCGAGAATGGTTTCACCAGGTAGTCGTCGGCGCCGGTGGAGAGACCGCGCACGCGATCGCTTTCTTCACCGCGCGCGGTCAGCATGATGATCGGCAGCCGTTCGGTCTCGGGCCGCATCCGCAGCCGTCGGCAGAGCTCGATGCCGGACACTGCCGGCACCATCCAGTCGAGCACCAGCAGATCGGGCACGTTTTCCTGCAGCCGAATCTCGGCCTCATCGCCGCGTGTCACCACTTCGACCTGGTAGCCTTCGGATTCGAGGTTGTAGCGGAGGAGCACGCCTAGCGGCTCCTCATCCTCCACGACCATGATGCGTGGCGCAATCATCAGCAGTTCACCCTTGTCAGGCCGACGTGGCCATCGCCGTCTCGTCCTGCTTCGGGCGATTGGCGGGCAATTGCTGGCCGGTCAGCACATAGTACGCATTTTCAGCGATGTTGGTGACATGATCGCCGATGCGCTCCAGATTCTTGGCGCAGAACAGGAGATGCGTGCAGGCGGTGATGTTGCGCGGGTCTTCCATCATGTAGGTCAAGAGTTCGCGAAACACGGACGTGTATTTGACGTCGATGCGCTCGTCGTCATTCCGGAGTTTCGCCAGCGCCGCGGCATCGGCGGCAGCATACTCCTCGACAACGCTTTGAACCTGGATCAGCACCAGCTGCGCCATCGCATCGATGGAATGCGACAGGTCGCGCGGTGTGACGCTGAGGCCAACGGTGCCGACGCGCTTGGCGATGTTCTTGGCGAGATCGCCGATGCGCTCAAGGTCGCCGGCCATGCGGATCGAGCCAACCACGGCGCGCAGATCGTTGGCCATCGGCTGGCGCTTGGCGATGAGCGTGATGGCGCGGTCGTCCAGTTCACGCTGGCGCGCGTCCATGATGGCGTCGTCGGAGACGACACGCTGCGCCAGCGCGTTGTCCGAAGTGAGCAGCGCCCTGGTCGAGCCGCTGACCATCGAGCCGGCCAGATCGCCCATGTCGCGGATCAGCTTGCTGATCTGCCCCAGTTCTTCATCGAAGGAGGCGACGGTATGTTCACCCATGATCCTGGTCCTCGTGCCTGAAAATTCAACCGCTGGACGGCTCAGCCGAAGCGGCCGGTAATATAGTCCTGGGTGCGCTTGTCGTCGGGGTTGGTGAACATCTTGTCGGTGGCGCCCTCTTCGACCAGATAGCCGAGATGGAACATCGCCGTGCGCTGCGACACGCGCGCCGCCTGCTGCATCGAGTGGGTGACGATGACGATCGTGTAGTTCTGGCGCAGTTCGTCGATCAGTTCCTCGACGCGGGCTGTGGCGATCGGGTCGAGCGCCGAGCAGGGCTCGTCCATCAGAATCACTTCCGGCGACACGGCGATGGCGCGCGCGATGCACAGGCGCTGCTGCTGGCCGCCGGACAGGCCGGTGCCGGGCTCCTGCAGGCGGTCCTTGACCTCATTCCAGATCGCCGCCTTCTTCAGGCTGGATTCGACGATCTGGTCCATGTCGGACTTGCGCTTGGCCAGCCCGTGGATGCGCGGGCCGTAGGCGACATTCTCGTAGATCGACTTCGGGAACGGATTGGGCTTCTGGAACACCATGCCGACGCGGGCGCGGAGTTCGACGACGTCGATGTTCTTGTCGTAGATGTCGTCCTCGTCCAGCGTGATCTTGCCCGTCACCCGCGCCGAATCGATGGTGTCGTTCATGCGGTTGAGGCAGCGCAGGAAGGTCGACTTGCCGCAGCCGGACGGGCCGATCAGCGCCGTCACCTGGTTCTGGCGGACGTCGAGATTGACGTCGAACAGCGCCTGCTTCTCGCCGTAGAAGACGCCGACCTTGTCGCCGCGCATCTTGATGACTTCGTTCGACTTGGCGTTCATTTTGTCGCCCACTGCGTTTTCAAGGGACTGTTCGGTCATGATGTTCATACCAAATTGCCTTTTTTCTACCAGCGCCGCTCGAACCGGCGCCGAAGCACGATCGCGGTGATGTTCATGGCCATGAGGAAGACGAGCAGGATGATGATGGCGCCCGACATGCGCTCGACAAAAGCGCGTTCGGCCTCGTTTGCCCACATGTAGATCTGCACCGGCAGCGCGGTCGCCGGATCGAAAGGCGTCTTCGGATAGTCGGCGACGAAGGCGACCATGCCGATCAGAAGCAGCGGTGCTGTCTCGCCGAGCGCACGCGCCAGGCCGATGATGGTGCCGGTCAGGATGCCGGGTGCGGCAAGCGGCAGTATGTGCTGAAACACCATCTGCATCTTCGAGGCGCCAAGCCCAAGCGCTGCCGAGCGGATCGACGGCGGCACGGCGGCAAGGGCTGCGCGCGTGGCGATGATGATGGTCGGCAGTGTCATCAGCGTCAGCACCAGGCCGCCGACAAAGGCGGCCGAGCGCGGCATGCCGAGAAAGTTGATGAACACCGCAAGGCCAAGCAGACCGAAGACGATCGACGGCACCGCCGCCAGATTGTTGATGTTGACTTCGATCAGGTCAGTGAAGCGGTTCTTCTTGGCGAATTCCTCGAGATAGATGGAGGCGGCGACGCCGATCGGCAGCGCCAGGAGCAGCACGATCACCATCATGTAGAACGAGCCGATGATGGCCACGCCCATGCCCGACGTTTCCGGGCGGCTGGAAGCGCCATAGGTGAACAGGCCGGTGTTGAAATGCTCGGCCATCACGCCATCGGCCTTGAGCTTGTTCATCCACTCGATCTGCTGGTTGGACACCTTGCGTCGCGCTTCATCGACGCCGAGGTCGATCTGGCCCTTGAAGGCCGAGTCGAGGTTGGCGGCGGCCAGGATGTTGACGACGCGCGTCGTGCCGATCACCGACGGATCGGCGGACACGATGTCGCGCAGCTGCACGCGGGCGCCTTCCGACAGGAAACCCTTGAGCTTCAACATCATCGGCTTGTTGGCGGGATCGATGCCGAGCTTGGCCACCAGCGCGTTTTCGGCAAGCTTGGGATAGTTCGCCTTGATCAGCACATTCGGATCGGTGGCGCGCTTGTTCGAGGGATCGATCACCTTCTCGTCGAAGCTGATCGGCAGCGTCACCGTGGTCTGCCAGAAGGCGGTGTAGCCCTTCGAGACGATGGTGATCAACATGATGGCCAGGAACGCCAGGCCGACCGAGATCGCAATCACGCCATAGATGCGGAAACGGCGTTCGGCGGCGTAACGCGCCTTCAGCCCGATGTCGCGGCGCGGACGCGCAACGGCACCCGCCATCGTGTCCAGGGGGATGTCGGTCATTCGTACTGCTCCCGGTACTTGCGCACGATGTAGAGGGCCACGATGTTCATCACCAGCGTCAGCGCGAACAGCGTCAGGCCGAGCGCGAAGGCGACCAGCGTCTGCGGCGAGTTGAACTCAAGATCGCCGGTCAGCTGATTGACGATCTTGACGGTGATAGTCGTCATCGCTTCGAACGGGTTGATGGTGAGATTGGCGGCGACACCGGCCGCCAGGACGACGATCATCGTCTCGCCGATGGCGCGCGACGCGGTCAACAGGATCGCGCCGACGATGCCGGGAAGTGCGGCTGGCAGGATCACCCGCTTGATCGTCTCGGAGCGCGTGGCGCCGAGGCCGAGCGAGCCGTCACGCATGGCGCGCGGCACCGCCGTGATAATGTCGTCGGAAAGCGAGGACACGACCGGGATCAGCATGACGCCCATCACCAGGCCGGCGGTGAAGATGCTCTGGCCCTGGATGAAGGGCGAGCCGCCAGTGAGCGCCGCCGACAGATCGCGCAGGAACGGCCCGAGCGTGACCACGGCGAAGATGCCGTAGACGATGGTAGGGATACCGGCCAGCAGCTCCAACGCCGGCTTGACCACCGAGCGCACGCTACGCGAGGCATATTCGGACATGTAGACAGCCGACATCAGCCCGACCGGCACGGCCACCAGAAGAGCGACGGCGGCGATGTAGAGCGTGCCGGCGAGCAGCGGGATCAGGCCGAACTGGCCCTGGCTGCCGCCCGAGCCGGCAGCGGCGAAACGCGGATTCCAGACCGTGCCGAAGAAGAAGCTCATCGGCGACACACTTTCGAAGAAAGTGATGGTCTGGAACAGCATCGACAGCACGATGCCGACCGTTGTCAGGATGGCGATGGTCGAGGCCGCAAGCAGCCCCCACAGCATCAGCCTTTCGACATTGTTGCGCGCCCTGGCGCGCGGCGCGATCTGCCTCAGCGCATAAAAGGCGCCGGCGATCGACAGGGCGAAGGTCAGCACCGCGCCAAACCAGCTGAGCCGGTCCTGGACCGTGTTCGCGTCGACGGCGATCGGGATCATGTAATCCTGCGTATCGCTGGCCAGCGCCACGCCCTTGGCGATGAGCAGCGGCTGCAATTCAGCGAAGGTGGCGGGAAGCGGCGTACCGGCATCGAGCCGGCGCAGGCCCTTGGCGAGGCTCTTCACCAGGCTGGCATCGAGCGCTTCGCTGGCGACCTTGGAGTCGACGGTGCGCTCGGGCAGGGCGGCGTGGATGTGCCGGTCAAGATAGAAGGACGAGCCGATGTCCCAGACGGCGAGCAGCAGGACGGCAGGCAGGACGGCGAGCAGAAAAGCCCACCAGCCGTGATAGTGCGCGCGCGAATGCGGCTTTACCTTGCCGGTATCCTGCGCCGCGGCGCGCTGGCGGCCGATCACAAAGGCGACCACGCCGATGGCAATGACTATGGCGAGTACGAGCAAGGACGACATCACCCACCCCAGGGAAAGTTCAGATCGCCGCCGCCGTTGCGGCAAACGGCGAAATCAGGGCGCGGATTTGGTCCGCGCCCTGATTCAGTCAGTTGATTACATCGTCTTTCCAGCGGCGAAGGCGTCGCGCTGGCCCTGACGCTCGGCGTCGGGAGCGGAAACCAGGCCGTACTGGGCGAGCGGGCTTTCCGGGCCGATCATCTGGTCGTCAAGGAAGAACTCGACATATTCCTTGAGGCCGGGAACGACGCCGAGATGCGCCTTCTTGACGTAGAAGAACAGCGGGCGCGAAACCGGATATTTGCCGGTCGCGATCGTCTCGGTCGAAGGCACGATACCTTCCACTGTGGCGACCTTCAGCTTGTCGGCATTGTTCTCGTAGAAGGCGAGGCCGAACACGCCGACGCCGGTCTTGTTGGAGTCGATGCGGGCGAGCGTCTCGGTGTAGTCGCCGTCGATGTCGACAGCCTTGCCGTCCTTGCGGATCGCGATGCAGGTCTTGCCGATTTCCTTGTCGTCGGCGATGCCGGTGGCCTTGAGAGCGGCCTTGTCGCAGCCGGCGTCGAGCAGCTTGGTCTCGAACACTTCGCGGGTGCCGTGCTTTTCACCGGGGATGTAGGCGGCGATATCCCAGTCGGGCAGCTTCGGGTTGACCTGGTTCCACTTGGTGTTCGGATTGTCGACGAGCTTGCCGTCAACGACCAGCTTGGCGGCGAGCGCCTTGTAGACGTCGGCGGGAACCAGCGCCCAATCCGGGCCCTTGATGTCGGTGGCGAAGACGATGCCGTCATAGCCGATGCGGACTTCCTGGACTTCCTTCACGCCGGCGTCGGCGCAGGACTTCAGTTCGTCCTTCTTGATCGGACGCGAGGAGTTGGCGATGTCGATGGTGTCTTCGCCGACGCCCTTGCAGAATTCCTTGATGCCGGCGCCGCTGCCGCCGGACTCGACAACCGGGGTCTTGAAGTTGGTGAAGGTTTCGCCGAACTGCTCGGCGACGATCTTGGCGTAGGGTAGCACGGTCGACGAACCGGCGACCTGGATCTGGTCGCGCGCGGCGGCGACACCCGACGATGCGGCGAGCGCAAGCGCCACGGCCGACGCCGTAACGAGGAATTTCTTCATGTGGCCTGCTCCTGTTCGGAAGATGGTCTCTCGGCGCCCTCTTCAGCCGGCGCCCGCTGAGGCCAATAGCCTTCGATTATTACAGTCGCATGACAGTTTCGTGTCAGCCCGGTAACGTCGGATGGACGCACTGAAAACCGCAGCTGGCCGGCCTCTCCGGGAGAGCCGCAGTTTGCCGCTGGAATCATAAGCTTGCGGGATTTTGCGCCGGCATTTGTCCCGGCAGATCGCAGGCTGCGATGCCGAGAAAGAAAAACCGGACGGGAGCGCGTTGCCCGAGGCCAGAGCGTATCTTGGCCGAGCCATCGCCAAAAACAGGTCCGTTGGGGTAGATTTCGACGCTGTTTCTTTGTCGGCGGTCGCTTGCTCCCGCCCGTAACTGAATGAGCGGTTTCGTTGCCGCCATTTTCCCGACTGGGCGCAAGCTTTGATATGGTGCGATCGCACCATATCCCTGGACCTCGTGGTGCCGCCGAATCCGGTGCGGAAAATCCGCTAGCCGGCGTCTCGTTGGGCTTCGCCCGATATTCCGACCCAACGTTCGACCTTTTCGAGCAGTGCCTTGGGGCTGATCGGCTTGGGCAGATAGTCGTCCATGCCAGCTTCCAGGCAACGCTCGCGATCGCCCTTCAAGGCATGCGCGGTGACGCCGACGATCGGGATACGCGTGCCGCTCTCTTCCTCCAGCCGGCGAATCGCGGCGGTGGCTTCGAGCCCGTTCATCTCCGGCATCGAAACGTCCATCAGGATCATGCGCGGATTGAGCCGGCCGAAGGCGTCGAGCGCCTTGCGGCCATTGCCGACGATCTCGAAACTATAGCCGGTTTCACCGAGGATCTGGGTGAACACCATCTGGTTCACCTCATTGTCCTCGGCAACGAGGATGTCGAGCCCGCGTTCGTTGCCGCCTGCCCGGGCGCGGGCACGCACCGGCGGCGGATGCAGCTGGGCCCGCTCGGATGCGGCCCGTGCCGGCGGCGCCGACACCGGCTGCACCGTCGCCTGGCCGGAGCTGTCGCTTGCCGCGTGTTCCCCATCGCCACCTGCCGTGCCGTGGCGATGGCGCTGGATGGTCGCGACCAACGTCTCCAGCAACACCGAGGAGCGCGCCGGCTTGATCAGCTGCGCGTCGATACCGAGGTCGCGGTAGCTGGTGTTGGCGAGCGACTGGTCGACCGAGGTCAGCATGATGATCGGCGTGTCGGCCAGCCCTGCGGTGTTGCGCACGATGCGCGCCATTTCGGCGCCGCTCATCCCCGGCATCTGGTAGTCGAGCACGACGCAGTCGCCCGGCACGCCATAGGCAGCTGCGGCGACCAGCACCTTGAGCCCCTCGGGTCCGCTTTCGGCGGCGCAGGAATCGAACGTCCACGACACCATCTGCTCGGTCAGGATCGACCGGTTGACGGCGTTATCGTCGACGATCAGCACCCGCGCGCCGGTGACGTCCACCGGCATGATGCGCTGCCCCGTCTGCTGGCCGGCCCTGGGCAGCGTGACGGTGAACCAGAAGGTCGAGCCCTTGCCCTCGGCGCTCTCGACGCCGATCTCGCCGCCCATCAACTCGACCAGCCGCGAGGTGATGGCAAGGCCGAGCCCGGTGCCTTCGTGGCGCCTGGTCGACGAGGTATCGACCTGATTGAACTTTTCGAAGACGGCCTTGAGCTTTTCCTCCGGAATGCCGATGCCGGTGTCGGTGACCGAGATGGTGAGCCTGGTTCCGGTCGCAACCCTTGTCCCCGTGACATCGACCAGCACATGGCCTTCGTCGGTGAACTTCACCGCATTGCCGAGCAGATTGGTAACGATCTGCCTGAAGCGGCCGACATCGCCGATGAACAGGCTTTCCAGGCCCGGCTCGACGCGCACGATCAGCTCGAGATCCTTCTCCTTGGCACGTGTCGACACCAGTGTCGCCACATCCTCGATCGCCTCTGGCAGGTTGAACGGCGCGGGGTCGAGCACGAGCTGGCCGGCATCGATCTTGGAGAAATCCAATATGTCGTTGATGATGGTCAAAAGCGCGTTGCCTGACTTGACGATAATGTCGGTGAACGTCTTCTGCTTGGGATCGAGGTCGGATTTGGCGAGCAGCTCGGCCATGCCGAGCACGCCGTTCATCGGCGTGCGGATTTCGTGGCTCATATTGGCCAGGAATTCCGACTTGGCGCGGTCGGCGAGCACGGCGCGTTGGCGCGCCTCACGCAGCTCGGCCTCACGCATCTTCAATTCGGTAATGTCGGTGGTCGATCCGATCAGATAGAGCGAACCGTCGGAGGCGATCATCGCGCCCTTGCGCGCGAACTGGTGGCGCACATTGCCGCCGGCAAGCGTCACCGTCTCTTCGATCTCCTGTGTTTCGCCGGTGCGCAGCACGGCCATATCGCCGGCGACGAAGGCCTCACCGTCCGCGCCGAAGATCTCGACGTCGGTCTTGCCGATCGCCTCCTCCTTGCTCAGGCCGGTAAGGTCGCACCAGCCCTTGTTGACGTAGAACTGGCGCAGGTCCGAGCGCTTGGCGTAGATCGACACCGGCACGTTGTCGATGAGACTGCGGAACACCTCGTTCTCGCGCATGCTTTCTTCCAGCGCCTGCTCACGCGCCTTGACCTCGGTGATATCAGTGCTGGAGCCGACCAGATGCACCGACCCGTCTAGCGCCACCAGCCGGCTCTTGCGCGTCATCAACTGCCGCACGGTGCCGTCGCGGTGGGTGACGGGTTCCTCGATCTCCTTGACGCTGCCGGTGACAACGACCTCGGTGTCGTCATAGCTGTAGCTTTCGGCATCGTCGGCGCCGAACAGCTGGCGGTCGGTGCGGCCGATGACATCTTCCTTGGCGATGCCGGTCATGGCGCACCAGGCCTTGTTGACGAATTCGATGCTGAGATCCTGCGCCTTGATGAAGGCAGCGACCGGCAGCTCGTCCATGACATGGCGGAACAGGTCGATCTGGCGCATCGAATCCTGCAGGGCCTTTTCGCGGCTCTTGATGTCGGAAATGTCGACGCGCACGCCGATGAAGGTGCCGTCCTCGGTCCGCATGTCGTAGACCTGGTACCAGCGGCCGTCCGCATTGCGCCGTTCGTAGGAGGAGTTCGGCAAGTGGTAGCGGGCGAGGATGGCGTTGAGCCAAACATCGCGATCGCCATCATAGAGTCTGTCGATCTCGGGATCGCCGCTCGATCGGAAATAGCCGACCGAATGCCCCAGTTCCAGCGCGTCGCGGAAGCTGCTGCCGGGCTGCCATGCCGGCACCAGCGCCGGCAGCGTGTCCTGCAGCTTGCGGTTGGCGAAAACGAACTTGTCGTCGCGGTCGTAGATGATGACGGCGGCCGGTAGCGATTCCAGCACGGTGGCGAGGTTCTTGCGGGCGTCCTCGGCTTCCGTCTCGCGGCGCTTCATGTCGGAAATGTCGAACAGGAAACCGGCGACATAGTTGCGGCCACTGGGCATGCCGACGCGGTTCTTGCGCACGATGCGCGAGCGCCTGGCGCCCTCGACCTCGAAATTCTCCTCGACCTCGTAGGGCGTGCCTGTCGCCAGTACGGCGCGTTCACTGTCTTCGAACAGCGCGGCGTCCCTCCCCGGCATGAAGTCGCCGCCAGGCCTGCCAAGCATGGCCTGCGGCGTCTGTCCGAACAGCGCAGAAAACGCCTCGTTGACGAAGACGAAGCGCAGATTGTCGTCCTTGACGAAAATCGGGTCCTCGACGGCGTTGATCACTGCTTCAGCCAGCCGTGATTTTTCCAGTGCCTCGGCGAGCTCGGCCTCACGGTCCTTCATGTCGGTGACGTCGACGTAAGAGATCAGCCTTTTGCCGCCGGCGAGCGGCGCCGTCGAGCAGATCAAGGTGCGGCCGTCATTGCGCGGCAGCTGCCGCGATCCGGCAATGCCGGCGCGGATCTCCGCCTCGCGCTCGGCAATGTGCTGTTGCCAGGCCGCTTCGTCCTGCCCAAACGGATCGATGCCACGGCTGGCCTCCATCAGCGTGCGGAAGCTGCAGCCGATGCCGGCCTGCTTGGCATCGATCTGCCAGAAATCGTAGAAGGCGCGATTGATCACTTCGGCGCGCAATTCGGCGTCGACGACGACGACGCCGATCGGCATCTGGTCGACCATCGTGCGCAGATTGGCGAAGGTCTCGGCGGTCCTGGCGTTGGCGCTTTCGATCGCGGCGTCGCGAAGTGTCAGCTCGGTGACGTCGTAATAGGTCAACAGCCGCTTGCCGCCGGACAGCGCCGTGACCGAGAACATCATCGTGCGGCCGTTGGCGTGGGTGAACTCGCGCGGCGCAACCGAGCCGGCGCGGATCTCCTCGATGCGGGTGGCAAGGTAATGCTGCCACTGCTGTTCATCGAGATCGCCATAGATGCCGTTGCGGCGGTTGAGCTCCATCAGGAGGCTGAACGGCGCGCCGACCGTGACGGCGCCGTCGGGAATCCTTGAGAGGTCGCGATAGGCCTTGTTGACGATGAGCGTGTCGAGCTTGGCATCGAGCAGCACGACGCCCATATGCATGGCATCCATGGTCCGCTCGAGGTCGGCGAGATGCTGCGTGCTCTCGGCTGCGGCCGGCGGCACCTGCCGAAGGTCGTCCAGCGTACCGGCCAGCGCCGTGACGTTGCGGCCAATGCCGCGATAGCCGGTAAACTCGCCCTCGCTGTCGAACCGGGGAAAGCCGGTGATCGAAACCCAGCGGCAGCCCGGGCGGCCACCTTTCAATTCATAGACGAAGTCACGAAACGGCCGATGCGCCTGCAGATCCTCCAGATGCGCGGCGGCGTGTCGATTGCCGTCCACCGTCTGCTTGAGGAAATCGAAGCGGAAGCGGCCAAGAATGCTGGCGGGATCGATGCCGGTGGCGGCCTGGTAATGTTCCGAAAGCCAGGAAAAGCGCAGTTCGGCGTCGGTCTCCCAGACCCAGTCAGCACCGGCCTCGACCAGTTGGCGCAGCGCTTCGGGTGAAGCCCCGACGGACGTATCCTCGCCGTTCACAGCCCCTTTTCGGGAACCGCGTCCGCCGCGTGTTCCAACTGTCCCGTCAGCCATCCCGTTCCCACCCCGAAAGCCAAGGCCGAACCCCCTCAGCGGCTCGCCGGCGGAATGTGCCCGAGAAGCATTAATGATCCGCTAACCATAACGCATCCAAACTGCGGCCAGAGCCCACATTGCCCTGCGGTATTCCGCCGGTTGTCGGCGGAACCCCGGCCGGGCTATAAGTCGGCAGGGGGTGTTGCTGATGACTGGATGGATCGTGCCTTGTTTCCTGGGCCTGGCGCTGCTTGCGAGCAGCGGCTGTGCGCGCAGCTATGACGGCACGGTCGTGATCCCGAGGCCGCTGGATATCAGGCGGGTCTGGGATCGCGATCCGTCGCAGACCGAGGCCAGCAAGATGCAGGCGGCAGCTGGTGTGTTTCCAACGGCACCGCCGCAGGAGCCGTACCGGCCGGCGGTTCGGCGGCAGACGACCAAGGTCGTGCCAAGACGGCACGTCAGGTCCAGCCCGCCCAGCATGGCTTCCGAACCGGCCAACCCGCTTACCTGCAAGAATGTCAGCGAACCCGGCAAACGCTACAAGATGGTCTGCGAATAGCTGGCACTAGGCGCAGGTTACTCCGACGGGAAGAAAGCCGGCCCGACCATCCTGACTGGCCGCTCGCCGGCCAACGACACGACCGACTGCTGCTGGGCAGCGCCCCTGGCCTCCGGGGCATCGGCGTCGATCCGGGGGATTTGCGCAACGGTGCCGAGATCCGGCTTTGCCGACGGCAGGGGAATGATGGCGTTGCTCATATTGGCTGGCGTCACCGTGCGCGCTCTCAGTTCGGCGACACGCCTGGAATAGCGCTTGACGTCACATGTCCGGAAAGTCGCATCGTCGCGGTATTTGAAGGCCGCCGGCAGATCCTTGTAGGGTTTGCGCGTACCGAGCGCGACCATCTCTTCGGTTTCAAGGCTTGGGTCGCCGAGCGTGTACAGGTCGACGCCGGCATCGTCGCAGATGTAGCGGCACTGATCGACCATCTCCTTGACATCGTCGCCTTGCACGAACTGCGATTTCGGTGCCGGGAAGAAATAGCCGTCGGACAGGCGAACGCAAAACAGCATCGAATTGCTGCCGATCATGGCGCCCGCCGGGCGCTGTCTCTGTTGCCCGGCGGCGGGCGCACAGCCGAGCGCGACGAGCCTGGCCTGCAGCCCGGACGTATCCCGGCCCGAAATCGCGGCGCCGGCAATCTGGCGTTGCACCTGCGCGCGGCTTTTGGCGAGGTCGGCGCAAGCGTTGAAGAAGCCGCCCGTCGCACTTTGCGCCGTGCAGCGGCGTTGCCTCTCCAGGCCCTGGATCGCCGCAAGCTGGCGGCGCAGCTGCGCAAGCTCGGGGCTGATCCCGCCGCTGCGGCCGGACGACACCATCTGGCCTCTGAGTGCGGCGCATGGATCGGCAAGGGAAGCCGAGCTTCCGAGGACGGTCGCCGTCATCGACACCAGGGCGAAGATCACGACTAGCCACAAACGCATCATCGGCGCCCCTGGTCCTTGTACCCTGTGGAGCCGATAGCCGCTCCAGCCGATTGAGCCTCAATACGTGAGGCAAGTCTAATTAAGAGGAAGCCAGCAACGGCCATGTATTTACGCCAAGTGTATTATGCCGAATGCTGTAAACTCGCTATTACACTTTTGTTTCAAGATTGAGACGAAGCCAGGCATCGACAATGGCCGGGCCGCAGCCCGATCAATCACGCGTTATCGGCCCTTGCGGTTGAAACCTTTCTCCGCTGTCCCGCGTTGTGTCAGACAAAAGGAGACCGAAGATGTCTATTCACTTCACTGTCTCTGGCCTGACCAAGAACCTGTTCCACTCGCTGGGGCTGGACCATGAACGGGCGCCAAGGGCGCTCGATCCCGAGCAGAGCCTGCTGCTGGAATGCTATCTCGCGGGCCAGATTCCCGAATCGGCGTGGGCCGACTACGTCTTCGAGACACCAGACCTGCAACGGCATGTCGACATAAGGCGCCGGCACAACTGAGTGACGCTCGCTTATTGCTTGGGCGAGGCGAACTGCATGGTGAAGACATTGCCAGCTACGCCTTGTGCAAGCTTGGACGAAAAGCTCAGCGGCAGACATTTCTGCAGAGCAGTGGTTGCGGCGTCGACAAACGACTTCTTGGCATTGGCGTCGCCGTCGACCTTGATCGCCGTCGGTCGCGGCGGACCGATCAGCGTGCCGTCGCGCTTGAAGCTGAAGCTCAAGGTAACGCTGGCATTTCCAGCATCGGCCGGCGGCGTCCAGCACGCCTGGATCGCATCGCCGACCTCGCTCATCGTATCGAGCGGTGCAGCATTGGACGGGTAGCGTCCGGCCAACACAACACCGGCAACCGCAAACAATCTCGCCACGCCCTTCATCGCAAAGCTCCTCGTACCTCGGCCGCCAGGCATGATGGTAGGGTCGAAGCCGGCAATGGCAATATGCCTGATGTCAGACTCTATGGCAGAGCGCGGGGACGCGTCTTATGGCGCATCGGCGAAAAGCAAAAAGGCCGGCATTGCGCCGACCTTTCCTTCCACTTCGGCGCCAGTACATCCGTGGTCGCAGGGTGGATTGCCCTCAATAGACAGGGCTTTGGTTAACGAATCCTTAGCTTTGCGCGCTGGCTTGTGATTTCACATAGGCGATGTAGCCGCGCACATCGCCAGCCGGCTCGGCATAGGCCTTGCCGAGTTTCTTCTCGATGGCCGCCATATACTCCTTCGCCCATTTGGGCAGCGCGTAGTCGATGACGGCCAGGAACTCGAGTGTCGATGCCAGGCGGATGTCGGCGATCGACGGGTACTTGCCGCCGATGAACGGCTTGCCGTCCCTGAAGAAGGAGTGAAACACCTCCAGCGGCTCGGCAATCGCCGCCATGGCCGCCTTCTGCGCCTCGGACTTCTTGTCCGGATGGGCGTCGCTGTGGCCGACCTCGCCGGCATAGTGCGGGAAACCCAGCGCCGGATAGGTGGCGCGCGCCACATAGGGGTAGAGCGTGCCGATCAGGTAGAACATGGCGCTGTCGACCATCGCCCGCTTGGCCGGCGCCTTGGGATAGAATTTCTCCAGCCCGTGCTTGTTGGCGAGATACTGCATGATGGCGCAGCTCTCCCACAGCACGCCTCTGGGGAGACCTTTGTCCTCGATCATCGGTGTCAGATGCGCGGGATTGCGCGCCATATATTCGGGCGAGCGCGTGTGGCCCCAGGCATCGGTCTCGGCGGCGTCGAAGCCGGCCGCACGGGCAAACACCCGAACGGTCATGTTGTTGACGCTCGGCTTCAGCATGCTGATCTTCAGCGCCGGCTTCTTCGCAGACTTGGCCTTTGCCTTTGGCGCTACCGGCTTTGCCGCTGCTTTCGCAGCCGGCTTTGCGGCTGCCTTGGGTGAGGCCTTTGCGGATGCCTTCGCCGCAGGCTTGGCGGCAGCTTTTGCCGCAGGTTTCTTCGCGCTCTTCACTGTCTTTGCCATCGTGGTCCTCCCCTTTGTGTGGCCGTCAGTATGGATTCTTCGGTGCCCGGTCGTCCGACAAGGTCGCGCGGGAACTCTCCACCAACGCCTGGATGGCGTCGGCAAGATGCACTTCGGCAATGTTGTAGTCGCCGCGCGCGACGCGCAGCTTGTGCGCCTGCATCAGTACATCGGCATGGGTGAATCCCGCCGGCGGCTCGAAGCGGTAGGACGCGAGCTCGATCAACAGGCCGAGAGGATCCTCGAAATAGATCGAATCCATGAAGCCGCGATCCTTGACGCCGCTGTGCTTGATGCCGCGCTCGTCGAGCCGGGCGACTGCCTGCAGGAAGGTGACGCGCGACACCGAAAAGGCGATGTGATGCACACAGCCCATATCGGTCGGCGTGCGCCGCTTCACCGGCGTGCGGCTCTCATCGGTAAAGATGGTGATCAGCCTCCCGTCGCCGGGATCGAAATAGAGATGGCTTTCGCTCGCCTTGTCCAGATTGGGCTGCTCGAAGATGAACGGCATGCCGAGCACGCCTTCCCAGAAATCGATCGATGTCTGGCGGCCGGCACCGACGAGCGTGATGTGATGGACGCCCTGCGATTGCAGTTTCTGCATCGGTCTTCTCCTCGCCGACCCATCGCCTTCCAGGGCGAGCTTGGATCCTGCCAAATCATACCATCGCCGCACGCCATGCGCGCGGCGGATGTGCATGCCTGGCGGCTTTTCCCTATCTGTTCCCCGGCGTTCTGCGCGCCGCAACGAGCCCTTGGCAAGGCTTCGCACAATGATGCTAGTGCAATTGGCAGCGACGCGCCAGAAGCGACCATGTCGACCGGCGTATGGCGGTGAAGACGAAAAAAGGGCCAAGCGTTCAAGGTTGAAGGACGTTGGCTACGCGACAGCTCTGAGCTCGGCCTCCGTCAACGTGCCCACGCCTGCGCATTCGGCGCATGCCATGGTCTGCCCCGGGCAGCCTGTTCGATGCGTTCCTTGCGGGCAGCAATGCCCTTTTGACGCATACCATCTGGAGCAATCGAAAATCTTCCCGCTGCCGTGGCAGTGCGGGCATGTCATTGTCACCGAGCTCATTACCTGCTTTACCCGACCCAAATCCGCGTTGCCGCAGATGCTGCCCCCGCACCGCAAGTAACAGAGATTGCTACGCTTTCAAGCGTCGCGGCCTGACTTAAATTGGGTGTATTCGGGTGCACGGACTAGCCGGCTTTCGCTGATACCGCCGCCCCCTCGCGGTCGAACGCGATCCGCGTGGCAGCTTGTCTGAAATTGTGGAGGGAAGAAACGGCCCAGCCGTTGTTTGGTACGCCCAAGGGGAATCGAACCCCTGTTCCCGCCGTGAGAGGGCGGTGTCCTGACCGCTAGACGATGGGCGCGTTCAAGAACCGGCGATATAGGCTGACGGCTGGGAAAAAGCAACCGGGCTTTGAGCGGTTCGGACGAACGGCTGAATTGGCCGCTCAGACCTGGCGCTTCGGCTCGATCAGATCCCACAGATTGCCATACAAATCGGCGAACACCGCCACCGTGCCGTAAGGCTCGAGACGCGGCGCTTCGCGAAAGTCGACGCCCTTTTCCAGCATTGCCTTGTGGTCGCGGGCAAAATCGTCGGTTTCGAGGAACAGGAAGACGCGGCCGCCGGTCTGGTTGCCGATGCTCTTCTGTTGCTTCTCGCCGTCAGCTTCGGCGAGAAGCAGCCTGGCGCCCTGACCGTTGGCCGGCGCCACTGTCACCCAGCGCTTGCCGCCGCCGAGATCGACATCTTCGGTAAGCAGAAAGCCCAGCCGTTCGACATACCAGGCGATCGCCTCATCGTAACTGGCGACGACGAGCGTGACGGTCGCGACACGGCGATGTTCGGCAAACCCGGTCATGCCTGTAGGCTCACTTGTTGCGGATGGCGAAGCGGCCGATGATACGGCGCTCGGCGATGTCGTAGATGAAAATGGCACGGCTGCCGTCGCTGAGCTCGGCGTCGATTGAAATGCGATTGCCCGACAGCGCCTGGCTGATCACCTTGGCTCCTACCGGCAGCACGATGTCGGCCGTGAGCGGCTCGCCGGGCGGTACTGGAATGTCGCTGGCGAGCGGCGGGTTCGTGGGCGGCGCTTTGCGCGATTTGTAGACAATGGCCGCGATCACCACCATAAGGGCCAGCAAAAGCAGGCCGAGATTGATGGCCATGAAGCGGATGAGCCTGCCGCGCACCTTTTCGATCTCGGGATCGAGCGGCTTTTCTTCTTCATCGGCAACGGGCCGGGCCATGGCAGAACTTTCCGGAACTTTTTTCGATGAGCGCTCATAACGAAGAGACCAGACAATTCATAGAGGCGCCGCCAACCGTGCTCGAAGCCGGCGCGGAAGCGGCCGGCCAGCGCCTCGACCAGTGGCTGGCGGCCGCGCTTGGCCCCGATATGTCGCGCAGCCGAGTGCAGATGCTGATCCGGCAAGGTGCCGTTTCGATCGATGGCAAGCCGATCGACGAGACCAAGCGCAAGATGGTCGCTGGCGAGCGTGTAGCTGTACTAATGCCCGAACCGGAGCCGGCCGAGCCGCAAGGCGAGAACATCGCGCTGGACGTGCTCTACGAGGACGACGAGTTGATCGTCATCAACAAACCGGCCGGCCTCGTCGTCCATCCCGGCGCCGGCAACTGGACCGGCACGCTGGTCAACGCGCTGATCCATCATTGCGGCGACAGTCTTTCGGGCATCGGCGGCGTCAGGCGGCCCGGCATCGTCCATCGCCTCGACAAGGAGACCAGCGGCGTCATGGTGGTGGCCAAGACCGACCGCGCCCACAAGGCGCTGTCGGAGGCCTTGGCCGACCATGGCCGCACCGGTGATCTCGAACGCGCCTATCTGGCGCTGGTCTGGGGCATCCCCTCGCGGCCGTCGGGAACGGTCGACGCACCGCTTGGCCGCGCCGCCGACCGCGTGCGCCGCGCCGTGGTGCCGGAAGGCCGCGACGACGCCCGCCATGCCGTCACCCATTTCTCCGTGAAGGAGCGTTTCGGCGAGGACCAGCAGGCGTTCGCCACCGCCAGTCTGGTCGAATGCCGGTTGGAAACCGGCCGCACCCACCAGATTCGCGTCCACATGGCCCATATCGGCCATCCCGTCATCGGCGACCCCGACTACGGCCAGGCCTTCCGCACCAAGGCCAACCGGCTGCCGGAACCGTTGAAAGGTCAGGTCAAGGCGTTTTCCCGCCAGGCTTTGCATGCCTGGCTCCTTGCATTTCGACACCCGACTACCCATTTGTCGATGAGGTTCGAGGCGCCGATACCGGGGGATATGGAGGAACTCGTCGGCGGCTTTCGGAAGCTCTGAACCAGCCAGCTAAAACCTGAGCGGCATTGTTCACTTTGGCGTGACACACTGTTTCGTGTTGAACAAATGCCTGTCTTTTCTGGTTTTGTTCCTGTATAAATCACCTGTCGCGGGGGAGCCTTTTGGTGCTCGCGTCACATGCCCGCCGCGTTTCGGGGGCATCACTCCAATAGAGAGGGGGCGCTATCATGGCCCAGTCATTACCCAGTATCGTTTCCGGCGAAGGCGGCCTCAGCCGCTACCTGGAAGAAATCCGCCGCTTTCCCATGCTTCAGCCGCAGGAAGAGTACATGCTCGCCAAGCGTTACGCCGAGCATGAAGACACTTCCGCTGCGCACAAGCTCGTCACCAGCCACCTTCGGCTCGTCGCCAAGATCGCCATGGGCTATCGCGGCTACGGCCTGCCGATCGGCGAAGTGATCTCGGAAGGCAATGTCGGCCTGATGCAGGCCGTCAAGAAATTCGAACCCGAGCGTGGCTTCCGCCTTGCGACCTACGCCATGTGGTGGATCAAGGCCTCGATCCAGGAGTACATCCTGCGCTCGTGGAGCCTGGTCAAGATGGGCACGACCGCCAATCAGAAGCGCCTGTTCTTCAACCTGCGCAAGGTGAAGGGCAAGATCCAGGCGCTCGACGATGGCGACTTGAAGCCCGACCAGATCGCCGAGATCGCCACCAGGCTGAATGTCTCCGAAGCCGAAGTCGTGTCGATGAACCGCCGCCTGTCGGGCGACGCGTCGCTCAACGCGCCGATCCGCGCCAGCGAAGGTGAATCCGGCGAATGGCAGGACTGGCTGGTCGACGACCACGAAAGCCAGGAAGAGATGCTGATCGAGCAGGACGAGCTGGAAAACCGGCGCGGCATGCTGTCGGGCGCTCTGGCCGTGCTCAACGATCGTGAACGGCGCATCTTCGAGGCCCGTCGCCTCGCCGAAGAGCCGCTGACCCTGGAAGAGTTGTCGGCCGAGTTCGACATCAGCCGCGAGCGCGTGCGCCAGATCGAGGTGCGCGCCTTCGAGAAGGTGCAGGACGCGGTCAAGGCGGCCGCCAAGCGCCAGATGCAGGCTCTGCGCACGATTGAGGCGCAGCCCGCGGCTTAAGGCCAGGTTCGGTTACGAAACAAAGGCGGCGCCAGGAAACTGGCGCCGCTTTTTTTGTGTCTGGTGGGTGCGGCAGCGATTGGCGAAAGCATTCGTGACATCCAATCTCCCCCCTTGCGGGGGAGATGTCCGGCAGGACAGAGGGGGGTGTGAAGGATCGCCAACTTCGGTTTTAGCTACCTCAATCGGAAATTGAGGGCGCAGCTATATCTGGCTGACAGGGCGGAGGGACAGCACCCCCCTCTGCCCTGCCGGGCATCTCCCCCGCAAGGGGGGAGATTGGCAGCTTCGCCAACAGCCCCTTAAAACCCATCCAGCGGGAACTTCAAATACCGCCTTCCATTGGCTTCCGGCTCGGGCAGCCGTCCGCCGTTCATGTTGACCTGCAGCGCATGCAGGATCAGCCGCGGCATCGGCAATGTCTTGTCCCGCGCCTCACGCAAGGCGACGAACTCGGCTTCGGTGTGCGCCGCAACCAGGTGGATATTCTTCGCCCTTTGCTCAGCGACGGTGCTCTCCCAACGCGGCTCGCGGCCACCCTCCTGGTAGTCGTGGCCAACGAATAGGCGCGTGTCATCCGGTAATGCCAAAATGCCCTGGATCGATCGCCACAGCCGCGCCGCACTGCCACCGGGAAAGTCTGCCCTTGCCGTGCCGCTGTCGGGTATGAACAGCGTATCGTGGATGAAGGCCGCGTCACCGACGACATAGGTGATCGAAGCCAGCGTGTGGCCGGGCGAAAACAGCACCTTGACCGGAAGGCTGCCGATCCGAAAGCTATTGCCTTCGCCAAACAGCCGGTCCCACTGCGAGCCGTCGGCGGGAAAATCCGGCCAGTTGTAGATCGCCTTCCACAGCGCCTGGACCTCGACGACCCTGTCGCCGATCGCGGTCGGCGCGCCGGTCTTCTCTTTGAGGTAATGCGCTGCCGAGAAGTGATCGGCATGCGGATGAGTATCGAGGATCCACTCGAGCTCCAGTCCGTTCTCCCGAATGAAATCCAGCAAGGCATCGGCGCTTTTCGTCGCCGTCGCGCCGGACCTTTCGTCGAAATCCAGGATTGGGTCGATGATGGCGCAGCGCCTCGTCGCCGGATCGGCGACGACATACTGTATGGCTCCGGTCGGCTTGTCGTAGAAGCCGCTGACCAGCGGCTTGGCCAAAGCTGCGTCCAATTTCCGGCTCCCCTACCCCTCGCTCCGGCAGGAATGATTTTCTCTGCCGGAATGAACCAAGAGCATGGTCATCCAGCAAGGCGCACCCGTCAAGCACGCCTTGCCAGAAACAGGACAAATCGAAAAACGACCCGGGTCGAGAAAACCTAGGCTGTCGGCTGCTTGGTCTTCCTGAGATAGGGCAGGATCGTGTCAAAAGCGCCGAAGCGCTTGATCGCATCCTCGTTGGAGACGGCAGCGGTGATGATCACGTCCTCGCCCTGCTTCCAATTGGCCGGCGTCGCCACCTGATGCTTGGCGGTCAGCTGCATGGAATCGACGGCGCGCAGGATCTCGTCGAAGTTGCGGCCGGTGGTCATCGGATAGGTCAGCACCAGCTTGATCTTCTTGTCCGGCCCAATGACGTAGACCGAGCGCACCGTGGCGTTGTCGGCCGGCGTGCGGCCTTCCGACGTCTCGCCGGCGCCCGCCGGCAGCATGTCGTAGAGCTTGGCCACCTTGAGGTCCTTGTCGCCGATCAGCGGGTAGTTCACCGTCTGGCCGGTCGCCGTCTTGATGTCGGCCTGCCACTTGTCGTGGCTCGCAACCGGATCGACGGATATGCCGATGACCTTGACGTTGCGCTTCTTGAAGTCGCCTTCGAGCCCGGCCATCGTGCCAAGCTCGGTCGTGCAGACCGGGGTAAAGTTCTTCGGATGGCTAAAAAGGATCGCCCAGCCGTCGCCGATCCAGTCATGGAAATTGATCGTCCCTTGCGTCGTCTCAGCGGTGAAGTCCGGCGCGATGTCGTTGATACGAAGGCTCATGGCACATTTCCCCTGCAACAGATTTCGTTAGGAGTGGCACCAAGGCGGCGCCCACGCTCCGGCATTGCCGCATCTTAGCGCATAAATCGCGGCCGCGAGACAATAGGAAACTCTTGTCGGCGACGGAACGAGCACTTTCGTTCTACCTACCCGACATTCGGCCCGACAGTCTTTCGTTTCTGCGGGAAAAGGCTGCGCTCAGGCCTTGTTGACCGCAAGCGACGTGGCCAGGTCTTCCATACGTTGGGCGAGCGCGCCGAGCGCGCTGGTCAGCACGGTGTCGTTCTTGTCGGCCTTGGTCAGCGCATCGTCGCGCGTCTTGCGCAGCGTCTGCACTTCGGTCTCCATGCCCTTGACGCGCTTCTGCAGCTCCGACAGCTCGTCCATCACCATGATGCCGGCCATCACCGTCAGCCGCTGGTCGCCAATCTCGCCGAACGAATCCTTCAGATGCGAGACATAGCGGTCGAAGCGTTCGGCAAGGTCGATCAGATGCTCTTCCTGGCCCTCGTCGCAAGCCATGCGGTACTGCTTGCCGTCGATGGAAACCGTGACCTGTGCCATGGCCTGCAGCTCCTATCTGTCCAGCACCGCGCGGATGGTTTCCATGGCGGTCACCAGTCGGCGCGACACTTCCTTGTTGGCATCTTCCAGCCGTTCGGCGCGGGCTTCGGAATTGTCGAGTTCTTGCGCCAGCCGGGAACGGTCGGCATTCATGCGCTGCACTTCAGCCTCGGCTTCGGAGTAGTCGCGCTCATGCTCAAGCTTGGCCGCGACGGCGTTTTCCAGCCCCTCGATGGCCTTGCCCAGCCTGTGGATGACTTCCTTGAGTGTGGTTTCCCCGGTCATGGCCTTCGTCCTGTGCCCTGCCCATCACCGAATCGCTCGCGTTCAGAACGCGTTAACAAGGAAACATTAGGCACCGGGTGAAGGTAACGTCAACAAAGCTCTCGCGACTGTCCCCTGCTAACGCTAATGTAGGCCTGCCGCCGGCATCACAAGACCGGCAAATGTGCAGCCGATTTGTTGACTAAAAGCCCGCGCCTGCTATGTGTCGCGCACCCTTTCCAGGGCTCTGCCAAGCCCGCAAATCCCCACCCCGGAGGTACCATGACGTCGCGTGAACAACATGACCGGATGGCCAATGCGATCCGTTTTCTCGCCATGGACGCTGTCGAAAAGGCTCAGTCCGGCCACCCCGGCCTACCCATGGGCTGCGCCGACATCGCCACCGTGCTGTTCACGAAGTTCCTGAAATACGATCCGAAGAACCCCCATTGGCCCGACCGCGACCGCTTCATCCTGTCGGCCGGTCATGGCTCGATGCTGCTCTATTCGCTGCTGCATTTGACCGGCTACGAGGACATGACCCTCGACCAGATCAAGCATTTCCGCCAGCTCGGCTCCAAGACCGCCGGCCATCCCGAATACGGCCACGCCACCGGCATCGAGACCACGACCGGGCCTCTCGGCCAGGGCCTCGCCAATTCGGTCGGCTTCGCGCTCGGCGAGCGCATCATGAACGCCGCCTTCGGCAACGACCTCGTCAACCACTACACCTATGTGCTGGCCGGTGACGGCTGCCTGATGGAAGGCGTTTCCCAGGAAGCCATCGCGCTGGCCGGCCACCTCAAGCTGAACAAGCTGATCGTCTTCTGGGACAACAACAACATCTCGATCGACGGTCCGGTCTCGCTCGCCGACAACACCGACCAGGTTGCCCGCTTCCAGGCCTCGGGCTGGAACGCCAGCCACATTGACGGCACCGATCCCGAAGCCATCGCCTATGCCATCGAGGCCGCCCGCCATTCCGACAAGCCGACGATGATCGCCTGCAAGACGACCATCGGCTTCGGCGCCCCGACCAAGGCCGGCACCAACAAGGCGCATGGCTCGCCGCTCGGCGCCGACGAGATCGCCGGTGCGCGCAAGTTCTTCAACTGGGACTCGCCGCCCTTCGAAGTTCCGGCCGACATCCTCGACGCCTGGCGCACCGCCGGCAAGGCCGGCGCCAAGCCGCGCACCGACTGGGAGGGCCGCCTGGCCAAGGCCGACGCCAAGCTGAAGGCCGAGTTCGAGCGCCGTCTCGCCGGCAAGCTGCCGTCCAACTTCGACGCCGTCATAGCCGACTACAAGAAGAAGCTGTCGGCCGACAAGCCGAAGGTCGCCACCCGCAAATCCTCGGAAATGGCGCTGGAAGTCATCAACGGCGCCGTGCCCGAGACCATCGGCGGTTCCGCCGACCTTACCGGCTCCAACAACACCAAGACCAGCCAGACCAAGAACATCACTCCGGACGATTACGGCCAGCGCTATGTCCACTACGGCATCCGCGAGCATGGCATGGCCGCCGCTCTCAACGGCCTGACGCTGCATGGCGGCCTCATCGCCTATGGCGGCACCTTCATGTGCTTCTCCGACTATGCCCGTCCGTCGATGCGGCTGGCCTCGCTGATGGGCATCCGCTCGATCTTCGTCATGACCCATGATTCCATCGGCCTCGGCGAAGACGGCCCGACCCACCAGCCGGTCGAGCATCTGGCGGCGCTCCGAGCCATTCCGAACCACAATGTCTTCCGTCCGGCCGACGCGGTGGAAACCGCCGAATGCTGGCAGATCGCCATTGAATCGGAAAAGACGCCGTCGACCCTGGCGCTGACCCGCCAGAACCTGCCGACGGTGCGCACCGAATACGCGGCCAAGAACCTGAGCAGCCAGGGCGCCTATGAACTGGCCGCGGCCAGCGGTGACGCCGCGGTGACGATCTTCGCCACCGGCTCCGAGATCGAGATCGCGCTCGGCGCCCGCGACCTCCTGGAAAAGCACGGCCACCCGACCCGCGTCGTCTCGGTGCCTTGCTTCGAACTGTTCGACCAGCAGAGCGATGCCTACCGCAAGAAGACCATCGGCAATGCGCCGATCAAGATGGCGATCGAAGCCGGCATCCGCCAAGGCTGGGATCACCTGATCGGCTCCGACGGCATCTTCATCGGCATGCACGGCTTCGGCGCCTCCGGCACCATCGAACAGCTCTACCCGCATTTCGGCATCACCGCCGAAGCCGCGGCCAAAGCGGCGGAAGCCCGCCTGCACAGCAAGTAAGCTCGGTGTCATTCCCGCGAACCGCTGCGGCGGCTTCGCGGGACTGGCCCAACCTAATCGATTTAAATCCACGTCGCTGCGGCTGGATTCTTTCCGCTTCCGCCGCTATGAAGCTGCGGACCCATCTGCCGCCTTTCGAGCTCCCAGGGAGAGTAAAATGACCGTCAGAGTTGCCATCAACGGATTTGGCCGCATCGGCCGCAACATCCTGCGCGCCATCCATGAATCCGGCCGCAAGGACATCGAGGTCGTCGCCGTCAACGATCTCGGCCCGGTCGAGACCAACGCGCACCTGCTGCGCTATGACAGCGTGCACGGCCGCTTCCCGCATGAAGTTTCGGTTTCCGGCGACCAGATCACCGTCGGCAAGGAGACCTTCAAGGTCACCGCGATCAAGGACCCGGCAACGCTGCCGTGGAAGGAACTCGGCATCGACATCGCGCTCGAATGCACCGGCATCTTCACCGCCCGCGACAAGGCCGCCGCGCATCTGACCGCCGGCGCCAAGCGCGTCGTCGTTTCGGCGCCTGCCGAAGGTGCTGACCTCACCGTCGTCTATGGCATCAACCACGACCAGTTGAGCAAGGACCACATTGTCATCTCGAACGCGTCCTGCACCACCAATTGCCTGGCGCCGCTGGCCTCCGTGCTGCACGACACCGTCGGCATCGAAAAAGGCATGATGACGACGATCCACTCCTACACCGGCGACCAGCCGACGCTGGACACCATGCACAAGGATCTCTACCGCGCTCGCGCCGCCGCACTGTCGCAGATCCCGACCTCGACCGGCGCTGCCAAGGCGATCGGCCTCGTGTTACCCGACCTCAAGGGCAAGCTAGACGGCATCTCGATCCGCGTGCCGACGCCGAACGTTTCGGTCGTCGACTTCAAGTTCATCGCCAAGCGCGCGACCACCGTGCAGGAGATCAACGAAGCGGTGATCGCCGCCTCCAACGGCAAGCTGAAGGGCATTCTGGGCGTCACTCATCACCCGAATGTGTCGATCGACTTCAACCATGATCCGCGCTCCTCGATCATGGCGCTCGACCAGACCAAGGTCATGGACGGCAACTTCGTTTCGGTACTGTCCTGGTACGACAATGAGTGGGGCTTCTCCAACCGTATGGCCGACACCTCGGTCGCCTTCGGCAAGACCATCGCCTGATCACAAACATCGTCTCGCAGCTTCAAACGCCCGGCTTTGTCCGGGCGTTTTTCGTCGGAGCGCGTGCCAAGCCAGCCCGACCGGCCAAAATGCACAAAAATCAGCGGCATAGGGCAAAAAACCACCCTCCCGCCTTGCACTGGCCATGCCTTCGCCCCACTCTCCCGTAAATCGGGAGGAAGAGGAATTCGAGGGGCAAGTCACGGATGGAGCATGCGATCTATCTCGTCACGCTGGTCGGCACAGCGCTCGTCGTCGCCGCCGCGTTTTCGAGCCTGATCGCCTTCCGCTTCGGCGCCCCCCTGCTGCTGCTCTTCCTCTGCATCGGCCTTGCCACCGGCACCGACGGTCTAGGCATCGAATTCGACAATGCGCGCGTGGCTTATTTTGCCGGCTCACTGGCGCTGGCCGTTATCCTGTTCGATTCCGGTTTCGGCACGCCGCTCAACGCGCTCCGCCAGGCGGCCGGGCCGGCGCTGTCGCTGGCGACCTTCGGCGTGCTTTTGACCACCGGCCTGTTCGGCGCCGCCGCCTACTATCTGCTCGACCTCACCTGGCTGGAATCCTTCCTGCTCGGCGCCGCCGTCGCCTCGACCGACGCGGCCGCGGTGTTCTTCCTGCTGCGCGCCGGCGAGATCAATTTGCGCGAACGGGTGCGCGCGACGCTCGAGGTTGAATCCGGCACCAACGACCCGATCGCCATCTTCCTGACCATCACGCTGGTCGAGGTCATCGCCGCCCACGCCAATCCCGAGACCCATGTGCTGGTCACCGACCTGATCCTCGGCTTCGTGCTCAATATGGGCCTCGGCGCCATCGTCGGCGTGCTAGGCGGCCTTGCCATCGTACGCCTCGTCGACCGGCTCAATCTCGACCACGGCCTGCTGCCGATCTTCGTGCTGACCTTGTCGCTGATGGTGTTTGCCGCCGCCGGCGCCATCGGCGGCTCGGGTTTTCTCGCGGTCTATCTCGCCGGCCTGATTGCCGGCAATTCCGACATCCGCGCCGTCACCATCCTGAAGCGCTTCCAGGACGGCATGTCGTGGCTGGCGCAGATCATCATGTTCCTGATCCTCGGCCTGTTCGCGACGCCCTCGCAATTCCCGGCGATCCTGGTGCCGGCGGTGCTGCTTGGCCTGTTCCTGATGTTCGTCGCGCGCCCGGTCGCCGTCTGGCTCTGCCTGATCCCGTTCCGCCTGCCGCGCCCCGAAGTCGCCTTCGTGTCCTGGGTCGGCCTGCGCGGCGCCGTCTCCATCCTGCTTGCCATCACCCCGCTGCTCGGCGGGCTGGAGAACGGGCGCGTCATCTTCAACACCGCCTTCATCATCGTGCTGGTGTCGCTGGTGGTGCAGGGTTGGACGGTCGGCCCACTGGCGCGCCGGCTCGGCCTCATCGTGCCGGCGAGACTCGGACCGCTCGACAAGGTCGAACTCGAACTGCCGGGCTCGGCCCATCACGAGCTTCTAGCCTACCGTGTCGCGCCCGGCAGCCCGGTGGCGCGCGGCGAACGCATTCCACGCTGGGCCAGACCCTCGCTAGTGCTGCGCGACGGCCGCTCGATGCGCTTCCAGGACATGGGCCGGCTCGCCGCCGGCGACCAGGTCTACATCTTCGTGCCCGACCGCTATCCGCGCCTGCTCGACAAGCTGTTCGCCAGCCGTGCCGTGGTCGATCCCGAGGATGCCGATTTCTTCGGCGCCTTCGCCGTCGATCCCGCACGTTCAGCCGCGGAACTGGAAGCCGCCTACGCTCCGGGACTGACCGAAGTCGAGCAAAAGCTCACCGTCGGCGCACTGGTGGCGGCGCGTCTCGGCGGCCATGCAGAATATGCTGACCGGGTGCTAATCGGTCCGATCGAGCTGATTGTCCGCGACGTCGACGACAAGGGCAAGATCACAGGGCTCGGCCTGTCCTTCGAACCGACCGCGCCGGTGGCGCGTGTGCCGGTGTTTCTCAGCGCTGGCGAGATGGGCGACCGGGTCTCTGCCTTCATCCGCAATTGGCGCAAGCCGACGGAGGCGCAGGTCGCGGAGGCTCCGGCTGAGGAGAAGCCGTCCTCGGATCCTGCCGCGGAAAAGGCAACGATCGAGAGCTGAGTACGATCCGTCTGCGCCACTAACCAAAGCAAGTTCGTCCCCCAGCATCACCGCTACGTTCGCCCTGACTTCAAAATTTAACGCGCACCGCGGCTCAAGCCTTGCATCGTCATTGATGCGAGGTATGGTCCCGGCGATTTTCCACGGAAAGGAACCAGCATGGCCGCCTTCAAGACACTCGACGATATCGGCAATATCAGCGGCAAGCGCGTGCTGGTGCGTGTCGACCTCAACGTGCCCGTCGCCAACGGCAAGGTCACCGACGCCACCCGCATCGAACGCATCGCGCCGACCATCGCCGAACTGTCCGGCAAGGGCGCCAAGGTCATCCTGCTCGCCCATTTCGGCCGGCCCAAGGATGGCCCCTCGGCCGAATTCTCGCTGGAGCCGATCGCCAAGGCGACCGCCGAGGTGCTCGGGCGCCCCGTCGGCTTCGCCAGCGACTGCGTCGGCGACACCGCGGGAAGCGCCGTTGCGGCCATGAACAAGGGCGACGTGCTGCTCTTGGAAAACACCCGCTTCTACAAGACCGAAGAGAAGAACGACCCGGCCTTCACCGAGCGGCTGGCCGCCAATGGCGACATCTTCGTCAACGACGCCTTTTCCGCTGCCCATCGCGCCCATTCTTCGACCGAAGGGCTGGCGCGTCTGTTGCCGTCCTATGCCGGCCGCACCATGCAGGCCGAGCTTGAAGCACTTGAGAAGGGTCTCGGCAATCCGGTCCGTCCGGTCGTCGCCATTGTCGGCGGCGCCAAGGTGTCGACCAAGATCGACCTGTTGATGAACCTGGTCAAGAAGGTCGACGCGCTGGTAATTGGCGGCGGCATGGCCAACACCTTCCTTGCCGCGCGCGGCACCGCCGTCGGCAAGTCGCTGTGCGAGCATGATCTTGCCCCGACCGCCAAGCAGATCATGATCGAGGCGGCCGAAGCCGGCTGCGCCATCATCCTGCCGGTCGACGGCGTCGTCGCCAAGGAATTCAAGGCGGGCGCCGCCTGCGAGACCGTCGCCATCTCTGATGTGCCGGCCGACGGCATGATCCTCGATGTCGGCGAAAAGACCGTGAAGGCGATCGGCGAATGGATCGACCGCGCCGCGACGCTGGTCTGGAACGGCCCGCTCGGAGCCTTCGAGATCGAGCCTTTCGACCACGCGACGGTCGCGGCGGCCAGGCACGCGGCAGCCCGCACCAACGCCGGCAAGCTTGTCTCGGTCGCCGGTGGCGGCGACACCGTGGCCGCACTCAACCATGCCGGCGTCGCCGACGACTTCACCTATGTCTCGACCGCCGGCGGCGCTTTCCTCGAATGGATGGAAGGCAAGCCGCTGCCCGGCGTCGACGTGCTGAAGAAGCAGGCCTAACCGGGAACGACGGCGCCAAACGACGCGCCGGGAACTTTCAATCGATTCGAGCTTTCCGATGCCATTCCTTTGGCGGTAGACTTCCGTTAAGCGCGGAACAGACCCCTTCAGGAGAAGCAACAATGAGCGAACGTCTCGAAGATATTGCCGCCGCGATCGTGGGCGGCGGCAAGGGCCTGCTGGCCGCCGATGAAAGCTCCGGCACCATCAAGAAACGCTTCGACGTCATCGGCGTCGAATCGACCGCCGACAGCCGCCGCGACTACCGCGAGATGATGTTTCGCGCCAAGGACGCGATGACCAAATACATCTCCGGCGTCATCCTCTACGACGAGACCATCCGCCAGAAGGCCGCCGACGGCACGCCGCTGGTCGACATCATCAAGGCCGCGGGCGCCATCCCCGGCATCAAGGTCGATGCCGGCGCAAAGCCTTTGGCCGGCTTTCCCGGCGACACCATCACCGAAGGCCTGGACGGTCTGCGCGAGCGTCTCGCCGACTACTACAAGCTCGGCGCCCGCTTCGCCAAATGGCGCGCGGTGATCGACATCGACACCGGCAAGGGCGTGCCTTCGGCCAATTCGATCGCCTCAAACACCCATGCGCTCGCCCGCTATGCCGCACTTTGCCAGGAAGCCGGCATCGTGCCGATCGTGGAACCGGAAGTGCTGATGGACGGCGCCCACGATATCGACACCTGCTACGCGGTCTCGAAGGCGACGCTGATCAAGCTCTATGACGAGCTTCATGCGGCGCGCGTCGTGCTCGAAGGCACCATCCTGAAGCCGAACATGGTCATATCAGGCAAGAAATCCGGCAAGACGAACAGCCCCGAGGAGATCGCCGAGAAGACGATCAAGCTTTTCCGCGAAACCGTGCCGGTTGCGGTGCCGGGCATCGCCTTCCTCTCAGGTGGACAATCCGACGAGGAAGCGACCGCCAACCTCAACGCCATCAACGCCATCGGCCCGCATCCGTGGAAGCTGACCTTCTCCTACGGTCGCGCCCTGCAGGCAGCCCCGCAGAAAGCCTGGAGCGGCAAGGCGTCGAACGTCGCCGCCGGCCAGGCCGCCTTCACCCATCGCGCCCACATGAACCACCTGGCGGCGCTGGGCAAATGGAAGCAAAGCCTCGAACAGGCAGCCTGAGCGGTCCTCCCGTTGTCATACAAACCCGGGCCTATGCGCCCGGGTTTTTGTTTGTGGCGAGCCCGGTCTTGGGATCGGACGTCAGCATCCTTATTTCCCTTTCGGTCGAAACCGGCAGCGATGTCGGTTCCTGCCCATTCCGAACGTCCTTGGGATGACAGACAGGGAGAAGTTCATGCATCGCAACAAGGCGCATCTGGCGCGCGAGAAGGAACTGACGCGGTTTCGCGAGCGCGTCGCGGCCGAGCGGCGTGAACTGCCATGGCTGAAGATCAGGAAGGATTACGTGTTCGAGACCGAGCAAGGTCCGAAGAACCTGACGAAGCTGTTCGCCAACCGCAGCCAGCTCATCGTCTACCACTTCATGATGACGCCAGGGTCGGATCATCGCTGCGAAGGCTGTTCGTTCCTTGCCGACCATATCGATGGCGCCAACCAGCATCTCAGGCACCACGACGTGTCGCTGGTAGTGATAGCGCGCGCGCCACTGGCGGAGCTGTTGCCTTACAAGCAGCGCATGGGCTGGAAATTCGACTGGGTGTCGTCTTACGCCTCGGATTTCAATTTCGACATGCAGGTTTCGTTCACCGACAAGCAGATCGCCGCCGGCGACACCACCTATAATTTCGAGACCCGTCCGCGGACATCGAAGGACCTTCCCGGCACCAGTGTTTTCTACAAGGACGAGAACGGCGACATCTTCCTCACCTTCATGTCGCGCGCCCGCGGCGGCGAGGCGCAGATCGGCACTTATGATTATCTCGACATGACGCCGAAGGGTCGCGGCGAAAACGGCGCTTATCAAAGCCTGATGGACTGGGTGCGGCTGCACGACGAATATCAGGACAGGCAGGGGCAGCCGAGCTGCTGCGACTAGAAGCGCGTTCACCTGCGCCCGAACATGCGCTAAGCCTGCCGCTGATCTTTAAACGGTTTTGCCATGCGCTTCCCGGCCCTTCTCACCTGGCTCGCTTACCCTGTCTACGTCTGGCAGGGGCTTGGCGTGCGCCGCCGCACCACCCGCATGCTGCCGGCGCAAGGGCCGGTGATGCACGAGATATCCGGCAAGGCGCCGGCGATCTCGCTGCTGGTGCTGGGCGATTCCTCCGCTGCTTCGGTCGGCATCGGCAATTCCGAGGACGGGCTTGCCGCACAGCTTGCCGTAATGATCGCGCAACGCTCCGGCAACGCCGTACGCTGGCGCGCCGCCGGCTTCAACTCGGCAACGTCGGGCCAGATCCGCGACCATGTGCTGCCCAATCTGTCGGCCGATCCGTGGACGCACATTGTTCTGGCCATCGGCACCAACGACACCAAGAATTTCCACTCGGTGCCGCGCTTCAAGAAGGAGTTCGGCGGCCTGCTCTACGCCCTGCGCGCCAAATGGCCGGAGGCGCGCGTGGTCTGGTCGCCGGTGCTGGAGTTCACCCGTGCGCCGGCCATGCCGCCGCTGCTCGGCAAGATTCTGGAGATCCGCGCCACCGCCATGAACCGCATGGGCGAGCGCTTGTGTTTCGAGCGCGGCGCAGTGCCGGCGCCGCGGCTGCCGATCACCAACCCGCAAGAGGGTTTTGCCTCCGACGGCTTTCACGCCTCGGAAGCCGGCTACCACGCCTGGGCCGAACATCTGGTCGGGCAGGTCCTCGCCGATTGATCAGCGTGGGCGTCGGCTCAAACCCCGCCAGGCCGGAGAACCAGCACGACTAGATTATTTTAAAAATACTATCGATTGCGGCCGCCTCCCAATGGATTGACGGCAGAATATTTCAAGTCAAAACAACGCAGACGCGCCATACCCGCGTTACTTCTGCAACACCGCCTTGCGGATTCAGGGCTGCTGGGTCATTCTGCCATTGGGCAAGGGGTTTAGGGTGGCATGTCGAACATTGCCGGCAAAGCATATGCAATGAACGTGCTGACGCCGATGCGGCCTTGGCGGACAAGAATCCAAACCCTGATTTTCATGGTGGCGCGCGCCGGGCCTGCGCAGCTGTCGGGTTTACTTGGGCTGAAGCTCATTCATTTCGCGCGCTGGGTGATCATCCGGCGCGACCAATGGCCTGATCTCGGCCAGGGCAAGCAGGCCATCCAGAACGACTACATGCTGTTCCTGTCCAATTTCAACGGCACCTGGGACCAGTATATCGACGCCTTCGCCGACGGCATTCCGAGCGGCCTGGACATGTTCTGGTATGCCAGCACCAAATATCCCCACTCGATCCCGATCTCGAGCTTCAAGGACTATATCGGCGCCAACCAGATCCATACCAACTACTACTACAACGCCACGCCAGGTGCCGCGCAGCGCGACATCAAGGGGGCGCTGCGTGTCCGAAACGAGGTGCTGAAGCTCGCCAGGATCCACGCCAGCAGCGACCCGAAGGCCTTCGCACTGGCCTACAAGGAGGCGCTTGTGAAGGTGGCCAACTCGCTGGCATCGCCGGGCTTTGCCCCGATCGCCTCGGTGGCGACGCGCAAGGCCGACAAGGCGCGGAACGAATTCATCGACATGCTCGAAAAGAAGCGTGGGGCGGCCGATGCCAAACCTTGACGGCGGCCACTATTTCCTGACGGTCCTCGCCCCGATCCGGGTCGACATTATGATCGACCCCGACGAGATCGGCCGTTCGCGCTCGCACCGGCAACTGCTGGCGCAGAAGCTGGCGTTGCTGGCCACCGGCAAGCAGACGGCGGAATCACCGCCGGATGCACGGCCCTCGCCCTTCTCGCTCAACACTTTGAACCACCTCGCCCGGTTCGTCATCATCCATGGACCGGCCTTCAACGGGCGCGCGTCGAGCGATGCGCTGGTTGGAGCCGTGCGCGCCGTCAATCCGCTGGCACCGCAGCCCGTCGATCAGCTGGGTACGCCTTTTCTGTTGTTCGCCGCCGATATCGACGCTCAGGCCGAAGGCGATGCTCTACGCGCCTACACCGATCAATTGTGGGCGACGATGAAACGCGATCTGGTGATCATCTTCGGCCATTGCGTCGGCTTCGACGGCATCGATTCCGCGGACGGGTTTCACGCTTACATCAAACGCTGCCAGATCGAGACGACGATGCCGTTCAACGACTACTGGCCAGACGGGCTCGACGTCAAAGACAAGAACCTTGAGATCGGCGCGCTCAAGCCGGTTGGCATCGCCACCGGCGGCGCGATCGTAATCTGGCTTGCGGTCCTGCTTCTGCACGGTGTCTTCGCGGTCTTCGGCGTTCACAATGCTTTTGCGCAATGGGTGGCGACGGCAGCTACATGGGGCGTCGCCGTGGTTTCGCTGCTGGTCATCCTGACGTTGCTTATGGCTTGGAGCCTGTATCGCAAGGTCTTCCACCAGGGCATGACCCCCTTTCCAACCGCACCCGGCGCCGACCTGCCCTCGGTGCTGAAATCGCTGTTCGTGCAGCAGCATTTCACCCGTTTCGCCATCGAGGCGCAGGGCCTTGACGACACAGCGCTTCACGCCCGCTTCGGTGCCTTTGTCAGCGCCATAAAGCCGGACGATCCGGCGGAACCTACACAGCAGGCCGGTGAAATCCGGGCGCCGGCGGCGGAGTGGGCGCGATGATCGAACTCGACCTTCCCGACCTCCAGGGCAATATCCATCGTCCCTATGGCCGTTTTGGCTTTCCGCACAGCCGGCATCTGTTTTTCACCATCGCCGATGCTGCTGCTGGCCGGCTGTTCGTGCAAGGCATTCGGCCGCGGATCACCACCGCCGAGCCATGGGGAAAGTCGGAGGCTGGCGGCGCCGGCCCCACGCTGCTGCGCAAGCCGCCGATCACGCTCAACATCGGCTTCACCTATCTAGGCCTGCGCGCACTCGATCTGCCGACCCGCACGCTGCGACTGTTGCCCGACGAGTTCATTGACGGCATGGGCTGCCGCGCCGACATCCTCGGCGACGTCGAAGGCAGCGCGCCAAGGCATTGGGACCCCGTGTGGCACGCGCATCTCGACGACAGCGTTCGTCCGGTTCATGTCTGGGTGTCGCTCAATGTCGGCGCCAACCCCGACGGCACGCCGCTGCCTGAACTCGGGCTATGGACCGCATGGCTGCAGGAGCTTGCGGCAAAGTCCAACGGCGGCGTGGCTCTCCTCGCAGGGCACGGAGCTGACGGACAAGGCCTTTGGCAGGATTCCGCGGCGCTGATGGATCCCGGTCCTGACGGCACGATGGTCCCGCAGCCGAAGGAGCCCTTCGGCTTCACGGACGGCATCAGCGATCCGGTCTTTCGCGGCCAGTTCCAGGCCGACGCAGAGGCGCGCGCCGTCATCGGCGCTGGCAAGATCGCCGAAGGCCCCTACGATCCCAAAACCAGCTGGAAAGCGCTTGAGACCGGCGAGTTCATCCTCGGTCAGGTTGACGAGGGCCAGGAATTTCCGGTCGCCACCGAGCCGTCCGGCTTTGCCCGCAACGGCACCTTCATGGTCTGGCGCAAGCTGCGACAGGACGTACCGGGGTTCGAGGCCGAGATGCGGCGGCAGGCGGCCCTATGGAAGCAGGTTACCGGCATTGGCGATGACGACGAGGCCTATGAGACCGTTTCGGCCAAGCTGGTCGGCCGCTGGCGGTCCGGCATTCCGCTGCTGGCCGCGCCGAGCTGGGCCGATCACCAGCGTTTGATGGCCGAATGGGCGGATTGCATCGACCCCGCGCTGCGCAAGCCGCGCGACGACGTCAAGCACCAGGAACGGCTGGCCGCCTTTGCCCGGTTGCTCACCGGCTTTCGCTATGGCGATGATCCCGACGGCGCCAAATGCCCGTTCGGCGCCCATATTCGCCGCGCCAATCCGCGCGACATGCTCGACCCGCTGCTGAGCGACACGCATGGGGCAAGCACGCTCACCAACCGCCGCCGCATCCTGCGGCGCGGGCTGCCCTATGCCGATCCCGACGGCGAACAGGGCGTGATCATGATGGCGATCTGTTCGAGTATTTTCCGGCAGTTCGAATTCATCCAGCAACAATGGATGAGCTACGGCCTGGATTTCGACGCCGGCAACGACACTTGCCCGCTGACCGGCAACCGGGCCGAATCCAGCAAGCACGTCATTCCGGCCGGGCCGGCCAATGCCACGCCCTTCATCGCGGCGAACCTGCCTGAATTCGTGACGACGCGCGGCGGCGACTACTTCTTCGTACCGAGCATGACTGCAATCCGGATGATCGCCATGGGAACGGTCGATCCGACCTGACACAAGCCTGCCTGCTCCGGCAAGAGCGCGACAGGCGCCGTGCTATGTCCAGTGCCCGAGCACGCCTGCCAGCGAGATGGCGGCCATGGCCAGCAGCGCCAGCTTCCAGAAATCGCCACGCCGCCGCAGACCCGGCCAACCGAGCGGCTTGATGATCTGGATGAGCATAATGCCGATGAAGACAAGGGCGAGAAGCTTCGACATGCCGCCTTTGACCAGCATTGCGGGCGGCTGTCAAAGCGCTGTCTGCGTTCGCTCCGAAACTCCAACCTGGCGGCTTAGGCAGTCGCCTCTATCCCGCCGGCGATCCGCAGGTGACATGCACGAACGTGCCGGTCATGGCGCTGGCACGGTCGGATGCCATCATCGCCGCAACTTCAGCCACTTCAGCCAGCAGCGGCAGCCGCTTCTGCAGAGTCCCAGCGCCCAGTTCGGCCAGATAGGCTTCGCGACTGGCGCCCGACACGGCGACATGCTGGCGCACCATCTCCTGGAAATCCGGAGAATCGGGCGACCCTGCCGAACGCAGGCAGATCGCACGGATGCCATGCGGCGCAAGTTCTGCCGCCAGGCCGCGCCATAGCCCTTCGATCAGGTGGCAGGCCGGGCCGAAACCGCCGATCTCGCGCACCGCCTCGGGCGGACCGGCCGTGATCGTCAGGATGACGCCGCTGCCGTGTTTCATCATGTGCAGCGCCACCGCCCGCGCGGTGATGAATTGGCTGGCCGCCGCCTTGCGGATCGGCTGCATGAAATCGGCGAGCTGCATATCGATCAGCGGCGTGCCCTGGATGTCCTCGGTACCGATCGCGTTGAAGAGAATGTCGATCCGGCCGGCCCGCTCGGCAACGGCCTCGACATGCCGCCCGACTGCCGCCTCGTCGAGCGCATCGACCTGATCGGCTTCGGCGTGCCCGTCCGTCTGGCGGATGGCCTGCGCCACCGCCTCGACCTTCTCTCGCGTCCTGCCGCCAAGAAAGACCCGTGCGCCTTCCCTGGCAAAGGTCCTGGCAACCGCACCACCAATTGATCCACCGCCGCCATAGATGACGGCAACCTTGCCGGAGAGCAGCATGTTTTTACGCCTCTCGTTTTTGCGGCCGGCTCACGCGGAGCGGAGACGGCCAAGACTTTCGCCAAGCACCACGACCGCGATGCCGAGCAAGGCAACATCCTTGATCAGAAACGATCCGAGCGGTCCAAGCGCCGGGAAGCCCAGCGCAGGGTCCCAGATCGGCAATGCCAACATGATCGAACACGTGGTGAGAAAGGTGAAAGTCGCCAGCGCCCCTGCGACCACACCTGCTCGTGCCGTCCACGGCGAGACCACCAGCAGCAAGGCCGTCGCAATCTCGACGATGCCAAGAAGATACGACGCACCGGCCTCACCGAACAGCGGATAGAGCCATGCGAGCCACGGTGTTCCACCGATCAGCGGCTTGAGTGCTTCGACCTCCGTCTGGGTGAATTTGAGACCGCCGATCAACAGCAGCGGCAGCACGACGCCGGCTAAGGCGATGAAGCGGCCGATTTTCAGGATGTTTGTGCTGGCATCACGCATTGCGGAGATACTCCTTCAGCATGTCGAAACTCTCACCCCAGCCCTGCAGGTGGCCGTCGCGGGTCTCAACTGTCAGGAAGTCTGCCTGGTGGAAGGTCATGACCGTCTTGTCGCCATCGCCGGTGAACGTCAGCGTCACCAGCGTTTCGTGGCCAAGATTGCCATCGCCCTCTTCCCAGGCGTGGGTGAAGACCAGCCGCTCGGCTTCGACGATCTGGCGAAACACGCCCTGTTCGGCCACCTCGGTGCCATCGTATTTACGTGAATGGACCCGCCAGAAGCCTCCCAACCGCATATCCACCTGCGCCGACAAGGTGGTGTAGCCGCGCGGACCCCACCAGCGTTTCATATGGTGCGGCTCGGTCCACATCTTGTAGACAAGCGCCCGTGGCGCCTCGAAGACTCGGGTGATCGTCAGCGCCCGCTGGCGTGCATCGTGCCTGTCAGTTGCCGGGTCCGTCATTTGTCCTCCCCCTTCTGCAGCGCTCGCAAATAGTCATCCATCTGGTCGAAGCGGCCATCCCAGAGCCGCCGGTAATGCTGGAGCCATTGGTCCACGCCTTGCAGCCGGTCGACTTCGAGCCGGCAGGGCCGCCACTGCGCATCGCGGCCACGGCTTATCAGGCCGGCATGCGCCAACACCTTCAGATGTCTCGATATGGCCGGGCCGCTGATATCGAACGGTTCGGCCAGCTCGGTCACGGTCGCCTCGCCTGTCGCCAGCCTTGCCAGGATGGCGCGGCGGGTCGGATCGGCAAGGGCCGCGAACGTCGCGGTAAGCGGGTCGGCTTGCACCTATTTAACCATCTTGTTATTTAACACTTCTGTTAGATACAGATGGATGTCCATGCTGTCAACAAACCAGGAAGCGATCTTCTTTTTTGACGCAGACGCTGGCCGACGATTCCAGGGTGAAGAAAGTCACGGGATGCCGACAGGCTCCTGACAGACTGCTGTCAGGAGGGGTGTGCGATAGTGTCTCCATCAGAGAAGAGGAGATGGTCATGAACAGCTTTGGTATTTTGAACAGCGTACAGCACTATGTCGGCAAGATCCGCACGATGCGCAATGAAGTCCGTACCCAGCGCTTCATGAACTCGTTGCCGGCAGACATCCGCAAGGACATTGGCTGGCCCGATATGTATCAGGGTCGCAGCCGTATCCGCGAGGTCTGAGGCGATTTTTTCATGGCAATGCTTGGATACAGCCATCGCCACACCCAGATCAAAGACATGACGCGCAGGCGGCGATGCCTGTGGGCAGGTGCAGAACTATTCGGCGCTCGCCACGGACAATGCTGAAGGCTCCTGACAGAATGCTGTCAGGAGCACCATGCCATAAATATGTCAGGAGACATGGATGGTGAAAAGCTGGAACGACAGGCTGAACACGCCGGGTATAAATGGCGTGAAGCCGACGCCGCGCACGATGGGCGATGTCGTCGAGGGCCAGCCGATGTTGGTGCCGACTGCCCGCCAGGTCGATGATTTCATCCGCACGATCCCCAACGGTGTCGAGATGGACGTCCGTGCCTTGCGCACCGCGCTCGCCATCGAGCACGGGGCGCAAGTGACATGTCCGGTCACCATCGGCTATCATCTGCGCACCGTCGCCGAAGCCGCCAATGAGGATCTCGAGCGCGGCATGACGCTGAGCGATATAGCACCCTTCTGGCGTGTACTCGACACCAACACGCCGACGACGAAGAAACTGTCCTTCGGCGCGGAATTCGTCGCCGCGCAGCGCAAGCGCGAAGGACTGAAGCCATAATGCGTGTCGCCCGAAAGTCGAAACCGGTTTTGGGCGACGACATGCATAAGAAACACGCAGAGGGACCAAACGATGCGCCGTGCCGACAGGCTCTTCCAGATCGTGCAGCATCTGCGTGGTGGCAGATTGGTCACCGCCCAGAAGCTCGGCACCTGGCTCGAGGTTTCCGAACGAACCATCTACCGCGACATCGCCGACCTGCAGTCGACCGGGGTGCCGATCGACGGCGAGGCGGGCGTTGGCTACATGATGAGGGAGGGTTTCGACCTTCCGCCGCTGATGTTCACGCGTGACGAGATCGTGGCGCTGGTCGCCGGCGCCCGCATGGTGCGCGCTTTTGGCGGTGCTGCCATGGCGCGAGCCGCCGACGAGGCGCTGGTCAAGATCGGCGCCGTGCTGCCCGACGCCGAGAAGGACCGCATCGCCCGCACCGAGATCCACACGCCGATGTGGGTGGTGAGCGACGCCGCGCGCGAAGCAATCGACTTGATCGAGCGCGCCGTCGAGAAGCGCCAGGTGCTGACCATCGACTATTGCGACGAAGCCGGCCGCGGCACGGCGCGTGACATCCGGCCGCTCGGCCTGTGGTTCTGGGGCAAGGTGTGGACGCTGGTCGCCTGGTGCGAGATGCGTGACGATTTCCGCGCCTTCCGCATCGACCGCATCGCCTCGGTGGTCATTGCCGGCCGCATCTTCAAGCCGGAGCGCGGCAAGCAGCTCGCCGATTTCTACCGCGCGGTCGAGCGCTCGGAGGATTACGGCATGACGCCGGACCGGGCAGCGCGTAGCTGACACTGCAAACGCGCCAATAAAAAAGCCCGCTCGAAGCGGGCTTTTTTATTGGTCTGTCGCAGACCTTATTCGTCGTCGGCGTCTTCGTTCTTGGACTTGAGCGCCGAGAGCTTGGCGAACACGGCGTTGGCGTCGAGCTCGGCATCCTCGTCCTTCGGCTTCTCCGGCGCCGGCACCAGGCGCTCGGTCAGGGCCGCCGGCAGCAGCGTGTCACCGACAGGCTGCGCCTGTTCGCGGCCGCGCGAGGCACGGTTGACTTCCATGTCGAGGTCGATCTGCGAGGCGAGACCCAGCGTCACCGGATCCATCGGCTGCAGATTGGCCGAGTTCCAGTGCTTGCGCTCGCGGATCTGCTCGATCGTCGACTTGGTCGTGCCGACAAGGCGCGAAATCTGCGCGTCCTTCAATTCCGGGTGGTTGCGCACCAGCCAGAGAATGGCGTTGGGCCGGTCCTGGCGCTTGGACAGCGGCGTGTAGCGCGGGCCCTTGCGCTTGGATTCCGGCACCCGCACCTTGGGGTCGGACAGTTTCAGGCGCTGGTTCGGATCCTTCTCGGCCCGCGCGATCTCGTCACGGGTCAGCTGTCCCGTCATGATCGGGTCCATGCCCTTGATGCCTTGCGCCGATTCGCCATCGGCGATTGCCTTGACCTCGAGCGGATGCAGCCCGCAGAACTGCGCGATCTGCTCGAAGGAGAGCGCGGTGTTGTCGACCAGCCAGACGGCGGTCGCCTTGGGCATCAGCAGCGTATTGGCCATTTCAAAAATCCTTCTCGTTCGCCCGCGTTCCCGCGCGGGCGGTGGTTTAGAGCCACCAAAATGGGAAATTCGCGGCCTGTATAACCGCTCCGTCGCCGTTTCGCAATGTTTTTGGCGCAGGGCGCAGCCGCCTGACGACAAGCTGCGTCGAGGTCAGAAAAGGCCTAGGTCTCGGCAATCGTTGATGCCGAGGCGTTAAAGGGGGGCCCAAAACGACAAAACCCGCCGGACAGGGTCCAGCGGGCTCGGAACCGGCGACGGGAAACGTCTGCTGCGGCTCTTGCTTCTAGCACATGGCCAGGCCTTATGGCCGGCCATGCTTCGAGTTAGATGGCCTTGCGGGCAATCCGCTCGATGTCGCCGCGGCTGATGCCGAGGTCGTTGAGCTGACGGGCGTTGAGCTTGTTCAGCTCGCGCACGGTTTCGTTGTACATACGCCAGTTACGGAAAGCGCGGATCGGGTTCATGGTAGTCCTCCAGTTGTTGGATCAATTCGTTTCGATGACGCTTAGATAGGCAGCGCTGCCCACGAATTGAACAGACGTCTTTGCATAGCCGCAATGCAAATGCTGCATTGCACAATTAAGGTTCTGTTCATCTTGCCAACCGGCCGAGCGTGGAGGATGTGCCGAGATTCAGGTCAGGCCGAGTCGAGAATGGCTGATACGGAGAACCGGAGCGGAGCGTACTAAAGTACGTGAGCACCGGCCTACGCCGGCCGTAGCCTTAGCTGCCGCAACCACTCAGGCAGGCTTCGGCCGGCGAAGGCCGGACGCGCAGGACGCCATCATTTGCAGACCGGCCTCACCTGAACATCGATATGCCCTAACCGACATCGAGCACGATCTTGCCAATATGCTCGCCCTCTTCCATGCGCTCATGCGCCCGCCAGGCATCGGCCAGCGGGAAGATCATGTCCATGACCGGTGACACCTTGCGGGTGCCGAGCAGCGGCCACACCTGCGCTTCCAGCGCCGCGGCGATGGCCGCCTTGAACTCGACCGTGCGCGGCCGCAGCGTCGAGCCCGTATGGGTCAGCCGCTTGACCATGATCCTGGAAAAATCGGCGCTCGCCACCGCACCAGCCTGGACAGCGATCTGGACGATGCGGCCCTCGACCGCCGCGGCCTCGTAGTTGCGCGCGACGTAGTCGCCGCCAACCATGTCGAGGATGACGTCGGCGCCCTTGCCGCCGGTGGCGTCCTTGACCGCGGCGACGAAATCCTCCTCTCGGTAGTTGATCGCCCGGTCGGCACCGAGCTTCAGACAAGCGTCGCACTTCTCCTTGCTGCCGGCGGTGGTGACGACGTAGGCGCCGAAGGCCGACGCCAACTGGATCGCCGTGGTGCCGATGCCCGACGAGCCGCCATGGACGAGCAGCGTCTCGCCCTTCTTCAGGCCGCCGCGCTCGAACACATTGTGCCAGACGGTGAAATAGTTCTCCGGCACGGCGGCCGCTTCCGTATGCGTAAATCCGGCTGGCAGCGGCAGCACGCTGCCTGCATGAACCTTGACGTATTCGGCATAACCGCCGCCGGGCGTCAGCGCGCAGACCCGGTCGCCAATGCGCCAGCGCGATATCTCGTCGCCAAGGGCGGCCACTTCGCCCGATGCCTCGAGGCCCGGCAGGTCGGAGGCGCCTGGCGGCGGCGGATAGGCGCCCTTGCGCTGCTGCACGTCGGGCCGGTTGACGCCTGCGGCGCGCACCCGGATCAGGATTTCGCCGGGGCCGGGCACCGGCACGTCGCGCGTCTCCGGTTTCAGCACCCGCGGCCCGCCCGGTTGCGAAATTGCAATGGCCGTCATTCTGGCCGGAATTTTAAGTCCGCTCGCCATCAAATTTTCCGTCCCGATCCTGCCGGTCTGTCGCCGGCTGTTTGCATCAGCACCCCTGCCCTATGTATGCTGATTGCCGGATCAGGCAAATGCTCAAATCAGGCCAATACTGATCAGGCCAATACTGATCGGGGAGGAGCGACGATGGCGATCTTCGACGACGAACCCAAAAAGAAATCCAGGCCGCATGAAATCGGACAGGATCTGTCGCTGCTTTCGGTCGGTGACCTGACCGAGCGGATCGGCATATTGCGCGACGAGATTGCCCGGCTGGAAGCCGAACTGCAGACCAAGGGCAGCACCAAATCGGCGGCAGAGGCCTTGTTTCGCCGCGGCTAGTTTTCGCGCTAGTTTCGGCGTCGGAGCATCCGCCGCCGAAAAGCCCGAATGCGCCTGTCTTCAGAACTGACAAGCCCCTCCAGCCGGATCAAACAATGTTTGCAAGCTACAGACCGATTCTCTCGCTGCTTCGCGGCACTGCTTTCCTGCTCGCGGCTTCGGGACTGCACGGGCTGCTGCTGCCGTTGCGCGGCCAGCTCGAAGGGTTTTCCACCGCATCGCTCGGCCTGATGGGCACCGCCTGGGCCGGTGGCTTCGTCACCGGCTGCTTCTTCGCACCGCGCCTGGTGCGCCGCGCCGGCCATGTCAGGGCCTTCGGCGCCTTTGCCGCGTCGGGCGCCATCGTCGCCCTGCTCACCGGCCTGATCATCGACGAATATGTCTGGATCCTGCTGCGCGCCTTCACCGGCTTCACCATGGCCGGTGCCTTCATGGTCATCGAAAGCTGGCTGAACGAGAAGGCCACCAATGAGAACCGCGGCACCGTCTTCGGCCTCTACATGATGGTCACCTACGCCTCGATCATGGGCGGCCAGATGATCGTTGCCGGCGGCGACGTCAGATCGGCCTCCCTGTTCATGATCACCGGTATATTGTTCTGCCTGTCGCTGATCCCGACCGCCGTCTCGTCGGCCTCGTCTCCCAAGCCGTTGCAGGACGTCAAGCTCGACGTCAAAGGGCTTTACGCAAACTCACCGGTATCGGCGATCGCGTGCCTGTTGATCGGCATCGCCAACGGCGCCTGGGGCACGCTGGGTGCGGTCTATGGCGCCCGCATTGGCATTTCCACGGCCGAGATCGCACTGATGATGAGCCTTGTCGTCGTTGCCGGTGCCGCCATGCAGCTTCCGGCCGGACGCCTCTCCGACAAGACCGACCGCCGTTTCGTGCTGGCGGGTGCGGCTTTCGGCGCCGCACTTGTCGCCATCCTGATCTTCCTGTTCGAACCGCGCTCCTCCATTTTCGTCATCGTCTTCACCGCCGCCTATGGCGCCTTCGCCTACACGCTCTATTCGATCGCCGTGGCGCATGCCAACGACCACGCCCGGTCGGAGGACTTCGTCAAGGTCTCGGGCGGTCTGCTGCTTCTGTACGGGTTCGGCACCATGATCGGGCCCTTGCTGGCTGCCGCCCTGATGGGCTGGTTCCGCCCCGAAGGCCTGTTCCTGGCCACCGCGCTGGCGCATCTGTGCCTCGCCGCCTACACGCTGCTGCGCATCAGCCGCCGCGCGCCGGTGCCGATCGAAGACCGCGATGCCTTCAAGACCCAACCGGCCGACCGCTCGGTCACCCCTGAAGCATTGCGGCTCAGAAAAGCGGAAGCCGACGGTTGAGATTTGAAAAGCTTTGCCCCACAAGTATAGGCATGATCTTTTCTGACGCCTTTATGGCGATTGCCGATCCCAACCGGCGCTATCTCCTGGAAGAGCTCCGGCGCGGCCCGAAAACTGTCAACGAACTGGCTTCGGGCCTGCCAGTCTCCCGCCCGGCCGTGTCCCAGCACTTGAAAGTGTTGCTGGACGCCGGCCTGGTTCAGGCCAAGGCCGAAGGCACCAGGCGGGTCTATACGGTCAGCAGTGCCGGCTTCCTCCAGCTTAATATTTGGCTTGATCAGTTCTGGGAAGCATAGGCTAAAAACGCCAATTCGCGTTTCCCGGGGTTTAGATGCCCGCCGCCAGTGCCTTGCCCAGCGCATCGAGCAGGAACCCGGTTCCATGCTCGCGCGATGACGATGTGTCGTGCCCATCGAGAAACGCGCCCTGCTCCGTCAGCACCAGGCGCGTGCCCGTGCCTTCCGGGCGAAGCTCCATTGTCGCCAGCGACACCGAGATTCTGACGTCGCCGGCCAGCATGTCGTAGCTGTAGACGATGCGCTCATTGGGCACGATGTCCAGATAGGTGGCGGCGAAAGTATAGAGCGGCCCATCTTTGGGCCCGCCGACATTGATCTCCTTGCCGCCGATACGGAAGTCCATCTCGTAGCGGCTGGGTCGTGGGCTGTCCGGATCGGCGAACCAGCGCCGCTTGGCGGCCGCATCGCTCAGCGCGAAATAGACTTTCGCCGGCGCGGCCGGATAGACGCGCTCAAGCACGAAGGTGGAGTGGACTACGGATCGTTCGGTCATGGTCAGGTCCTCTTGGTCAGCTTGATGGTTTCTGTGCGACGAAGACGCCGTCGCGATAGGACGCGCCGAAATAGACCTGGACGGCGTGCAACCTGTCGCCATGGAACAGATGCAGTTCGGTGTTGCGGAAGGTCTTGCCGTCCGCCGTCTCGCAGCGATAGAGGACAAAGGCGGCGTCCTCGTCCTCGCATATCCGCTCGATCGTGATCGACCTGAAGGCCGGGTTGTCCGGCCAGCAACGCTCGAAATAGGTCGCGCGGTGGATGGCGTCGTCATACGGGCTGGTGAAGGTGAAATCGTCGGTGAGCACCGCGGCTACAGCAGCCTTGTCATTCGCCTGGTAGGCGGCAAAATAGCCGCGGATCAACTCGGCTCTGCTTTTGGCAGGCATGGTCTTTCCTCCTCTGCTTCAGACTGGCGTTGCGCCGTCACGCCTCGATCAGCTGGCGTTTGAGCTCAGCAGCCAGATTGTCGAGGGCCGCACTAAACCCTTCGCGGCTGCCGGCGATCATGTCCTTGCCGCCGAAGGCGGTGATCTGGTCCGTCAGCGTCAACCGGGTGGATTGCCCGGCCGCTTGGAACTCAACCGTGATCAGCGAGACGGAAAGTTTGTCCCAACCTTCCGAGACCACTTCGGCGGTGATGATCCGCTCATCCGGCTCGATATCGAGATAGCGTGTTTCAACGCGATAGATGAGTTTGCCGCGCGGCCCGCAACGGCTGACATCCAGACCGCCGACGCGAAAATCGGCCTTGTCGTAAACAAGGTCCACCCCAGGCGACGGCGTGCCCCAGCGCATGCGCGCCTGCGGATCGGCAAAGGCCTGGAATACCCGCTCGGGTGGAGCGTCGTAGCTGCGTTCGAGCACGATCGTCGAATGGATAACAGCGCTCATCATGGCCTCCTCGTCTTTGGTCATTTGGTTCAGGTCATTCGGTCTCAGCGAGAAAATCGCCAAGCCGGTCGAGCCGGCGTTCCCATGTCAGCCGCCGTTCGTTGATCCAGTGTTCTGCGCCACGCAGCGCCTGCGGCTCGATCTGGCAGGTGCGCACACGGCCCAGCTTTTCCGAGCGCACCAGCCCGCTCGCTTCGAGCACGTTGAGATGCTGGACAACGGCCGACAGCGACATCGCCAGTGGTTCGGCCAGCTGGCTGACCGAGGCCGGCCCACGCGACAGCCGTTCGACCATGCTGCGCCGGGCCGGATCGGCGAGCGCCTGGAACATCAGATCGAGCTGGGCGGGATCGTGCAGCATCGTGATCAGCCGTTGTTATAGGGGAAGAACTTGAAGTAGGGCTGCGCCTCCTCGATCACCCTGGCGAAGGACGGCCGCTTGAGCAGGCGGTCGTGGTAGCGTTTCACCGCCGGATAGCTGTCGCCGAACGGCTCGACCTTGTTGGCGTAGAAGAGCGCCGGCGAGGCCGCACAATCGGCCATGGTGAAGGTATGGCCGGCCGCCCAAATTTTCGAGCGCATCTCCTCCTCGACGATCGCATAGGCGTTGCGCAGTTGCGCGCGCGCCTCCTCGACCCCGAACGGATCGGTCTTGTCCTGCGGCCGCAACCTGTCGCCGACGATCTTCTGCATCGGCGCCTGCACATAGAAATCGTAGAAACGGTCGGCCTGGCGGACCTGGAGAGCGAGGTCAGCCTCGGCCGGGATGAGCTCGACCGGACCCCGATAGTGGGCAGCCAGATATTCGATGACGATGGTCGATTCCAGCACCGTGCGGTTGCGCGCATCGTCGCGCAACGCCGGCATCTTGCCGGTCGGCGACACCTTCAGGAATGCTGCCCGCGATTGCTCGTCGCCGAGATCGACGATCACCGGCGTGAACGGCGTCTCGTTCTCATAAAACGCAATCAGCGGTTTCCAGCAGAACGATGCCAGCGGATGGAAATGGAACGTCAGGGACATTTTTTGCTCGTCTTGTTTGCGGTTCGTCGGTGCCGGAGCGATGCCAGTCGGCACCAACACTGAAGCATTTACTTAACTATTGGCGTGAGGCGAATGTGTCAAGGTTCGGCCCGCCTGTCAGGGTTTGGTATGTGCGACGAGGGCGGCGGCAATCGTGCCCCAGTCGCCCGGATGCAGTTCGTGGCCACCGCCTTCGATGCGGACAAGCCGTCCGCCGGCGACAGCATCGGCAAGGGCTGCGCCATGCTCGACCGGAAAGATCGGATCCGATGTCCCGTGGATGACGAGCAGCGGAACCTTGATCTCGTGCAGGCGCCCTTTCAGATCCTCGCCACCTTTCAGCATGAAATGGTTGGTCGCGCTCAAAAAGCCGCCGGATCGGTCATAGTCCTGTTCAATGAACGCCCGCATCGCCTTCTCGTCGAACGGATGCGCGGTGCTTGCGATGGCATGAGCGTCCTTGACGACGAAGCCGATCACCTGGTCGCGGTTCGACCAGTCGACCTTGGCGCCGGCGGCCGAGTGCTCCATATAGGCTTCGGTCGTCCCCGGCAGGTGCGATGTATCGATCCCCACCGGAGAACTGCTGATCACCGTCAGCGAGATGACGCGCGAGGGATGTTTCACCGCCAGTCGTTGCGCGATCATGCCGCCCATCGACATCCCGACCACATGCGCCTTCGCTATGCCGTAGCTGTCGAGCACGCCGACGGCATCGTCCGCCATGTCGTCGAACGTATACGGCGGCTCGCCCGGCGCATATTTGGTCGACAGGCCGGTATCGCGGTTGTCGTAGCGGATCACGAAACGGCCCTCGCCGGCGAGTTTTTTGCAAAGCGCCTTCGGCCACCACAGCATCGAGGACATGGCGCCCATGATCAGCAGCATGGCAGGATCGCCGGGATCGCCAAACGTCTGGGAGACGATTTCGGGTGCTGCGGTCTTTGTCATGGGAATCTCCTCGCCTGCATTCAAACTGATTGCGTTTTGCAATCGGTTGCACGATAATAAAACTGATACGATAATGCAACTGGTTTTTGGGGAGAGTCGGATGAAAACCGAACACCGCTCGGGATGCCCGATCAATCTGTCGCTGGAAGTGTTCGGCGACCGCTGGAGCCTGATCATCCTGCGCGACATGATTTTTGGCGGCAAACGCCACTTTCGCGAGCTGCTCAACGGCTCGATCGAGGGCATCGCTTCCAACATCCTGGCCGACCGGCTGAAGCGGCTGATGGAACTCGGCATGCTGATCAAGGCCGACGACCCCTCGCACAAGCAGAAGGCGATCTACAGCCTGACCGAAATGGCAATCACGCTGGTGCCGATCATGGCGCATCTCGGTGCCTGGGGCCGCGTCTGGCTGCCGGTCAGCGAGGAGCTTTCGATCCGCGCCGAGCTGCTGGAAAAGGGCGGGCCGGCGATGTGGGAGCAGTTCATGGACGAGTTGCGCCACGACCATCTGGGGACGCCGGTCGCAGCCCCGGGGCGACCTTCCGTTCGCGCCACATTGCAGGCCGGATATGAGGCGGTGGTGGCTCGAAAGGCGTCGAGCGCCGCATAGGCTGCGGGCTGGTAACCAACTTATTTCCCCATTTGCAGGCCGGCTCTGCTATCAAAGGGGCGAAAAACATAATTTATGGGATTGGATAACGCTCTTGGTTGAGAACTCTAAGGATACTGCCCGCGCCCGGGCGGATATGCGTTTCAAGAAGCAGGAAGAGGCAGCCACGGTGCGGCAAAAGGCGATGGCGGAGTATGTCGCCGAGGCCGACGCCCGCCAGGCCAAGACCAACAAGCTCCGGGCATTGCGCCTTGCCAAGGAAGCCGAAGATCTCGCCAATGCGCCTGCCGCTCCGGTCAAGAAAGCGGCGCGAGCCAAGAAGAAATAGCGCTCGGCGGTCTCTTCATCGACGCCCGATCTGGAAGCCGGCAGCGCTATCCTGTGTCGGTCAACGGCACACTCCGAGCCGCCGCCATTCCGCTTTCCCACGCGAAGCAATTTCAACCGCAACCGGGATTTCGCATCTCCCGTGTCAGGCCGATGATTGACGCGTTTTGATCAGGAGACAGCCATGACCGCACTGACCCTCGAAAAAGCCAAGCACATCATCGACGCCGCCTTTGCCAAGGGCGCCGAACTGAAGCTCAAGCCGCTTGGCGTCTCCGTGCTTGATGCCGGCGCGCATCTCGTCGCCTTCCAGCGTCAGGACGGCGCCTCGTTCCTGCGCCCGCAAATGTCGGCCGGCAAGGCCTATGGCGCGCTCGCCATCGGCATGGGTTCGCGCCGCGTCGAGGCTTTTGCCAAGGAACGGCCGCATCTCGTCGCCGGCATTTCCGACGTCTCGGGCGGACGCGTCCTGCCGGTGGTCGGCGGCGTGCTGATCCGAGACAAGTCAGGCGCCGTCATCGGCGCGGTCGGCATTTCGGGCGACACGTCGGACAATGACGAGGCCGCAGCCATCGCCGGCATCGAAGCGGCGGGCTTCACCGCCGATCCGGGCTGAGAGCTCTAGTTGAGGTTGATATCCCGGCTTGCCGACCGCATCGAGACCGAGAAGCCGGCCAGCACGTCGAACAGGGCGATCACCATCAGCGTGAAGAAGACGGAGTGCGCCGCGCCCTTCACCAGCAGGAACTCGACCAGGAACGCCACGAAGACCAGCGTCGACAACAGATGGTCCATAATCGAGGCGTTCGTGGTGCGCACCGACTTCACCATTTCGAGGAACAGGAAGATCAGCCCGATCACCACCATCAGGTCGCCGAGCGTCATCGAAAACACCCCACCGGACATCATGTGGAACGAGAAGATCTCGGTCGCCCACGGATCGTCGCCGCTGCCGAATATTCCGAGGAGTCCGAGATTGTAGGCCACGAAGGGCACGATCAGCAGCGGGATGGCACCGAACATCAGGCGTCTCCTCTAGCAATTCCAGGAAAAGTCTGAGCGATCTTCCCACAGGAATTGCGTAAACAATGGGGGCATCTTCTGTAGAATGCCCCGCAGGCACGCCGTCAAGAATTTTCGCATGCGCCCGCAAACACGGAAAAAGACCGCGCGAAACAACCCTGTCAGCCGCAATTGCCCCGGCTGACCGCCGACACGCAGGGATTCAGCGCTTGAACTGGCCTGTCCTTACGGCGGCGCCGATGGCATTGAGAATGAAAAGGCCGGCGGTCATCGAGGTGATCTCGTTGACATCGCGCGCCGGCGCGATCTCGACGATGTCCATGCCGACGACGCGCCCCTTGGCAAACAGTCCTTTGATCAACTCGATCGTCTGCCGATAGCTGATGCCGCCAGGCGCCGGCCCTTCGACCGCGGGCATCACAGCGGGATCGAGGCCGTCGGCGTCGATGGTCAGGTAATAGCGGCCGCCATCCGGGATGCGCTTGAGCAGCGCCGCCGTGCCGATGTCCTGCCATTCATTGGCGGTGACGATGTTGGAGCCGTAGGCGCGGGCCGCCTCGACCTCCTCGAGCCGGGCGCTGCCCTGGCCACGGATGCCGAGCTGGAAAATGCTATCGATATGCGCCATCTCCGAAGCGCGGCGGATGGGGCTGGAGTAGCCTTCCCTTACGCCGTTGACGTTGTCGCGCCAGTCGAGATGGGCATCGATCTGCACCAGGGTGATCGGCCCTTCGCCGTCAAACGCCCGAAAGATCGGAATCGGAATGCCATGATCACCGCCAATGGTGATCGGCAAGGCGCCGGCGGCGCGGATCTTGCGGATCGCCGCTTCGGCTCTGCTGTAGTGGCCGCCGCCGGCATCGCCGGGGACATCGCCGACATCGACCACCTTGACATCCTGTCCGTCGAACAGGGTTCCGCCAATGTCGAAATCATAGCGGTCGAGCCCCAGGCTGATGCGCTGCGAAGCGCGCCGCACAGCGGTCGGCGCGTTGGTCTGGTCGTTGATCAGCTCATCGATCGTGTAGGGACTGCCGTAAGGCATGCCGATGATGGCGACATCGGCCTTCAGCCCATCGAGATCCTCGACCAGCGGGAAATTCATGAAGGTCTGGAAGACATCGCGCGGTGCTGTGGTGAGCTTGGTCATGCTTGTCCTCTGAAGCCGGCCGGTCGCCGCCAGGGAAGCGCTGCGACAAGGCATGCGGACCAATACAGCACTGCCGTCGCAGCTTGTATCGCCACGGACGCCCCGGTCTTTGGCATAGCTGGCGGCGCGGCGACCGCCAAACGCAAAAAGACCGGCCAATGGCCGGTCTTTTTGGTATTCAAACCCTTCGAAAAAGCTGGTCTCAGCTTTCCTTGGGCGTCAAAACCTGGCGGCCGCGATACATGCCGGTCTTCAGGTCGATGTGGTGCGGGCGGCGCATTTCGCCGGAATTCTTGTCCTCGACATAGGTCGGGGCCTTGAGAGCGTCGGCCGAGCGGCGCATGCCGCGCTTGGACGGAGAGGTTTTTCGTTTCGGAACGGCCATGGATATGCTCCACTACATGGTCAAAATGCCCCGATAGCCCTCGTGAAAGGGCCGCGTCAGGGCCATAATCTGAGAAAGTCGGGTGCCTATACACGCCCTGCGCCGTTTTGGCCAGCACTGCGGCGAATTTTTTTGAGCCGGCAGCGGTTCGACCTAATCAAGACAGCCGACATAAGCGCCCGACCGACCGGCGCGGCGCTCGATCAGCGACGCCAGCCGCCTCAAGCCGGGACCCGGCTTGGCCGGATTGCGGGCGATCGGGTTGGGCAGCGAGACGGCGAGCAGCGCCGCCTGCCGCCGCGACAACCGTTTGGCCGAAACGCCGAAATGATGCTGGGCGGCGGCCTCGATGCCGTAAATGCCCGGCCCCCATTCGGCGATGTTGAGATAGATCTCCATGATCCGCCGTTTCGACATCACCGCGTCGAAATAGACGGCGAGCGGCAGTTCGACCACCTTGCGCACCGAGCCCAGCGGCCGTGACCACAGGAAAAGGTTCTTCACCGTCTGCATGGTGATGGTCGAGGCGCCGCGTGTCGCCTCACCGGCCAGCGCATCGTCTACGACGCCGCGCAATTCGCCGAGGTCGACGCCGCGATGGAAGCAGAACTGCCCGTCCTCCGACATGATCACGGAATTGGCCAGCACCGGCGACACATCGTCGATCGATACCCAGCGCCGGTCGTAGCCGGAAAATGTCGCGAGGTCCTTCACCATCAAGGTCGATATCGGATGCACGAAAGACGGCAAATAGAGGAAGGTCAGCACAATAGGTATCGCCGCCAGTACGGCGGCTACGACCAGGCAGCGCCGAGCCAGGCGCTTCAGACCGGCGCGGTTCACGCGCCTCGGTCGCGCCATGTCCAGCCCTTCGGTTTCATGATCGACGATCGGTTCCGTCAAGCCGCCCCACCCGCGCCACTCTCCCGCATCCGGCATAATGGCGCGAGGCTTCTTGCGCAACGTCTGAGTGTCGGCTACCGCTCCCGGCCATGACGAAAGACGAACAAATGGTCTTTGAAACCGCACTTCTGGTGCGGGCGGCGGCGATCGAGACCGAACTCAGGCTGTTGCTCGACGGCCGCCCGCTTGTCGGCGAAATCGCCCGGCCGGAGCGCCTGATGGCGGCCATGCGCCATGGCGTGCTGAACGGCGGCAAGCGGTTGCGCCCCTTCCTGGTTATGGAAAGTGCCGCCCTTTTTGGCGCCGATGGCGAGGCGGCATCGCGCGTGGCGGCGGCACTCGAATGCGTGCATTGCTATTCGCTGATCCATGACGATCTGCCGTCCATGGATGACGACGATCTGCGCCGCGGCCAGCCGACCGTGCACAAGGCTTTCGACGAAGCCACCGCGATCCTTGCCGGCGACGCGCTTTTGACGCTTGCCTTCGATATCATCGCCGACGAGGCGACGGCGCTGCCGGCAGAGCGCAGGGCGGCACTGGTGCTGGCGCTGGCGCGCGCGGCCGGCGCCGGCGGCATGGTCGGCGGCCAGACGCTCGACCTCGAAGCCGAGCGCAACAGGCCCGACGAGGCCGGCATCATTCGGCTGCAAGCGATGAAGACCGGCGCGCTGATCCGCTTCGCCTGCGAAGCCGGTGCGATCATTGCCGGCGCCGCCCCGCAGGACCGTGACCGGCTGGCCGAATTCGGCTCAGCGGTCGGGCTTGCCTTCCAGCTTGCCGACGACCTGCTCGACCTGACCGCCGATGTCAGCCAGATGGGCAAGGCGACCGGCAAGGACGCCGCTGCCGGCAAGGCGACGCTGGTGGGGCTGCACGGTGCGAATTGGGCGCGCAGCCAGCTTCATGGGCTGGTCAAGCAGGCGCATGAATTGCTCGAGCCTTACGGCGAAGAGGCAGCCCTGCTGAAAGCGGCGGCCAGTTTCGTGGCAATCCGCAACAATTGAGGTTTTGGGCAATCGGATGCCCTAAACCGTTTTCAGAATTTGTCCGCTTTGCGCTGCCTTGCTTGGAGTCTCTCAAATGCCCCGAAGCAAGTGGGCGCGCTATCTGACCTTGACGACGACCTTGCCCTTGGCACGTCCTGTTTCGACGTAAGCCAAGGCCTCATTGGTCGCTTCGAATGGAAAGACCCTGTCGACAACCGGGCGGATCGCCCCATCTTCGATGAGGGACGTGATTTTGCTCAGCTGCTCACCTTGCGCCCCCATGAAGAGGAACGAAAACTTCACGCCACGGCGCTTGGCTTTGGTCCGAATAGCGCGGCTCAGCAAGCGCAGCACCAGCCTCAGCATCAAATTCAGTCCCTTCTCCCTTGCAAATTCGGGATCAGGCGGACCAGAGATGGAGATGAGCTTGCCGCCCGGCTTCAGCACATTCAGGGATTTTTCGAGCGTCTTGGCGTCCTGGCTGTTCAGGACGACGTCGTAGCCCGACAGAACTTTCTCGAAGTCATCCTTCCTGTAGTCGATGACGACATCGACGCCGAGGCCCCTGACCAGATCGGCACTCGCCGCGCTTACCGTTGTCGCAACGGTCGCGCCGAGGTGCTTTGCCAATTGGATGGCGAATGTCCCCACGCCGCCGGAGCCAGCCTGGATGAAGACCTTCTGTCCCTTCTTCAAGCCTGCCCTTTCAATGAGCGCCTGCCAGGCGGTCAGGCCGACCAGCGGGATTGAGGCAGCTTCTTCCATGCTGAGGTTTTCGGGCTTCGGGGCCACGTCGGCTTCATCGATTGCGATGAATTCGGCGAATGTCCCGATCCGGCCATCGCGCGGCCGCGCATAGACATCGTCGCCGGGTTTGAATTTGCGGACTTTTGATCCCACCCTGACAACCGTCCCAGCCACGTCGTGACCCAGGATGAAGGGCCGGCGATAGGGCAGGATGAGCTTGAATTCGCCGGTTCTGATCTTCGAATCCAGCAGATTCACCCCTGCAGCATGGACCTCGACCAGGACATCATTGTCCCTCGGCTCCGGCTCCGGCATCTCGGCCAGTCGCAGAGTGCCCTTCTTGTTATATTTATCGACGACGAATGCCTTCATGGCTGTGACTTTCTGAAATTGTTTCTTGGACGCTAGGCCGCGAGGAAGGACTGGGCTTTCGGGACGAAATCGGCATAGTTCTGAAATACCCCGCCATGCCCGGCATCCGGGTAGATAACCAACTGTGCCCCCGGTATCCGCCGGGCGAGATCGAAGGTATTGCTGCTTGGCACCATCCTGTCCTGGTCGCCATTCGCAACCAAGGTGGGAATGTGGACGGCGCTCAGGTCTTGCGGGGCCTGCAGTCCATAGGCCTTGATCGCCTTGAGTTGCGCGCCGAACGCGCGCAGCGATATCGGCTTGTCCCGGTTGGTCCGGCGCTCCTTCAGCCGTTCCAGAAATGCTCTCGCGGCGCGGCGCCCATTCGGCGTCGTTGTGAAGAAGAGATAGTATTTCGGATCCCGAAACGTCAGCGCGCCCTTGATCATGTCCACGATCGTCAGCGGCGTAACCTTGTCGATGCCTTGGCCCCCGGCCGGCCCCGTGCCGGCCAGGATGAGTTTGCGCACAAGCCCGGGCTCGGTCAGCACGACCTCCTGCGCCACGAAGCCGCCGAGCGAAAAGCCGAAGAGATCGACTTCTCCGAACCCCAACGCCCGGATAAAGGCGACCGCATCCCGCGCCATCTCGGAAATGGTCGATGGCGTTTTGCCACCCGAGGCGCCGACGCCCCGATTGTCGAAGGCAATCACCCGCCGGGTCGCGGCGAGGCCATCGACGATGCGTGGATCAAAGTTGTCCAGCTGAGCGCCCAGATGGTTGAGCAGGATCACCGGCACGCCCGTCCTGGGCCCGAGTTCCCGGTAAACAAATGCCGTGCCGCCGACATTGACAGCGCGAGTGGGCGCGTCCTGGAACAGTGCCCGTGAACTCTGATCGAATGTATGTGTCATGCTTGGCACCTCCGTCCTGTGCGGCCTGGCCAATTGCGTTGTGGTTGCGTGTCGCATGTGCGTGAAATCCTTCTTCTCGCTGATATTCAGGCCGGCAGGCGGAACTGCTTGCGCAAGCTCTTGTCGAACATCTCCGCGGGGGCGAAGCGGCGCAGCAGGCTGACCTGGCGCGCTGCCTTGCCGGCGGTGTAGCGCCGTCGCGGGCGGGCATCGGTCGCCGCCTTGACGACCACATCGGCCACCACTTCCGGTCGATCGGCTTTGGGCATCACATCGGCAAGCAGCGCCTTTAACCCGGCTCGCGCCCGATCATATTCCTCCAACAGGGAATCCGGCTCGATTCCGTTCTGGTCGAAGACGGTACGTACGAATGCCGGCTCGATGACCGAGACGCGAATGTTGAAGGCACGAACCTCATGATCGAGCGATTCCGAATAGCCCTCGAGCGCGTGCTTGACTGCCGAGTAGTGAGCTGAATATGGCGCGGGTACTAATCCCAGAATCGAGCCGATGTTGATGATGCGCCCTTGGCCGCGCCGTCGCATTGACGGCAGCACCGCATTGGTCATGCGCATGACGCCGAACAGATTGACGTCGAACAGCGCCTGCACCTGTGCGACCGAGGATTCCTCTGCGCCGCCAAGCAGCCCGACACCGGCATTGTTGACCAGCAGGTCGATGCGGCCGGTCTGGGCCAGCACGGTTGAAACGAGGGCGCTGACGGACTCCCCGTCGGTCACGTCGCACGTCAGCATGGACACCTGCGTCGGGCCGTTGCGGGCCTTGCCGCGACTTGTCCCGAAGACGGTATATCCCGCCCGTGCCAAGGCCTCGGCCGTGGCGTGGCCGATGCCCGAGGAGGCTCCCGTCACGATCGCGGTTCTTCCCGAAAGGGTACTCATTTGATACTCCAGAGACATGAGGGCTAGCTTTTTGCCATCGGTTGAATTACAGTCGTAATATCATATTACGCTCATAATGCAATAGCAGAAAGGAATGGCCGCCATGCGCTACGAAAAGGGCCGAAAGGATGCATCACGCGATCGGATCGTGGAGGTCGCAGCCCAGCGTTTTCGCGGTGACGGCATAGCCGCGTCCGGACTGGCAACCATCATGGGCGACGCCGGGCTGACGAACGGAGCCTTCTATCCGCATTTCCAATCCAAGGCGGAGCTTGTACGTGAAAGCCTGGCAGCGGCTATGGAGACCCAGTCGCAGCAACTGCAGGAAGCATTGGCCGCCGGTGGTCCGGAGATGGGCATAGCGGCGTATCTGTCAGCCGAGCACCGGGACAATCCGGGAACGGGCTGCGCGTCGGCCGCGCTGTTGCCGGAACTCGCGCGTCAGCCACCCGAAACGCGCGAAGTCTATACCGACCGCTTGCTGATTTTGGCGCGCCAGTTGTCTGCCGCATTTCCGCGGGCCAAGGATCCGGAAGGCGATGCGCTGGGTGTCTTTGCGACCCTCATCGGCACGCTTCAATTGGCCCGAGCGGTGGCAGGGACCGAATTGTCGGATCGCATCCTTGCGGCAGGAGCAGATGCGGCGCGGAGGCTGATCCAGACACCTGAGGGTGAGAAGGCATCCTAGAGGTCGGTGGCGAGAACGGCAAAGGACCCCTGACATCGTCATGGCGGGTCGCACACAGGAAGGGCCTGCTTTGGAGGCGGGTCGAACCGCTATTTAGCTCCGCGATTCAACCGCGCTCTAATGCAGATGCCTGAGCTTGTCGGGATTGCGCATGACATAGACGGCCGCGATCTTGCCGTCCTCGATGTCAAGGGCGGTCGTCTGCAATTCGCCATCGGCTTCGCGCGTAACGAACCCCGGCAATCCGTTGATAAAACCGACGCGCAACAGCGTCGAGCGATTGTCGCGCAGCCAGGCCGCCACCTGCTCGTACTGCTTCATGACGGCGTCGAAGCCCAGCACCGGCGCCAAAGCTGCGGGACGCTTGCCGCCGCCATCGGCATGCGAACTGACATCGGCCGTCAACAGCGCGCCAAGGGCCTGCATGTCGCCGCTGCGCGACGCCGCGAAGAAGGCTTCGGCGATGTCGAGGCCGCGTTGCTTCTCCACCTTGAAGCGGGGCCGCGCCTGGCGGACATGGCCACGTGCGCGCGCAGCCAGTTGCCGGCAGGCGGCTGAGTCACGCTCGATGGCGGTCGCCACCTCCTCGAATTCCAGCCCGAACACATCGTGCAGCAGAAAGGCCGCCCGCTCGAGCGGCGAAAGCCGCTCCAGCACCAGCATTAGCGGCAAGGTGACGTCTTCCAAATCGTCCTCTTCGACGATCGGCTCGGGCAGCCAGGGGCCGATATAGGTTTCGCGCTTGTGTCGCGCGGATTTGAGCTGGTCGAGGCAAAGCCGCGTCACCGTGCGGCGCAGGAACGCTTCGGGCTCGCGCACCTGCGATCGGTCGGTCCCCATCCAGCGGATGAAAGCCTCCTGCACGACATCCTCGGCGTCGCTCACCGAGCCCAGCATACGGTAGGCGACCCGCATCAGCGTCGGACGCAGCGGGCCGAAGCCCGCTGCCGCATCCCCGGTTTCAGCCTCCGTCATCAGGCCGCTGCCGCCTTGGCGCTGGATCGGATCGCTGCTGCATCGGTGTAAAGCCCGAAGCCGACGGCGATGCGGTTCCAGCCGTTGATGATGTTGATCAACAAGGTGAGCTTGACCTGCTCCTCGTCGGTGAAATGCGCCTTCAGATCGGCATAGGCGCGTTCGCGGTCCTGTCCTTCGCTAAGCCGCGTCAAGGCATCGGTCCAGCCGAGCGCGGCGCGTTCGCGATCGCTGAAGCAAGGCGCCTCGCGCCACGCTGGCAGCAGATAGATGCGCTGCTCGGTCTCGCCATTTTCGCGTGCTTCGGTCGCATGCAGATTGATGCAGTTGGCGCAGCCATTGATCTGCGACGCCCGAAGCTTCACCAGCTCGTTGAGGCTGTGCTCGAGCCCGGCGGCGATAGAGAGCTCCGTCGATGCGCGCTGCCATTGCTTGATCAGCGCTGGGGCAACGGCGAAGAGGTCAATTTTGGCGGTCATGATTGCAGTCCTTCTGTTGGGTTACGACATCATGACGAGACAGGATCGGCTGGTGTGACATGCACGCGAGGTTTTTTATGCACGCCGCCATCCTGCGGGAGATGTGAGCCGACCGGCACGAACGAAATTTTAATGTAAATCAAGCGTAATCCCGACCGTTAAAATGATGCGTATGTGTTGGGGTTGCGCATGCCGGAATATTCTTCCTTGATCCGTTCGATCCGGATCCGCTATATCTCGGGATTGCTGATCTTCGCGCTGGCCTCAGCCGCAGTGATGTTTGCGCTCAATCGCGTCAATTCCTTTCGTCACGACGTCGACGCGCTGAGCAGCAATCTCGTCGTCTTCACCCGCGACCTGCGCAACGCCTCCAGTTTTGCCGAAACCGCCAGCACCGCCTGGCGCACCGAAACCCGTGACGGCCTTGCGGCTGCCGCGCGCGGCCATTCGCAACGCCTGACCGGCGAGATCGAAACGCTCTCTGCCCAGCTTGCCGCGATCAAGCCGAGCCTGTCGACCAAAACGCTGGGCGAACTCTCCTCGGCTGCCGTCAACGGTGACCTGTTCTGGTCGTCGCGTGACATGGTGCGCAACTTCAACCTGATGTCTGCGGCGCAAAAGACCGACGAATGGAGCTCGCGCGAAATCCGCAACCAGAACGATTTGTTCGTTCAACCGATGCTGGTGCGGGTGCGCACCGCCATGGACGGCGAACGCCATCTGGCCGACGCCTCCAGCGACAGGCTGCTTCTGTGGGCAAGCGGCCTTTTGTTTGCGGTTCTTGCCATTGTCGCCTTGTGGATCTTCCGGCCGATGGAAAAGGCGATCCGCCGCGCCTTCGCCGAATCCGCCGCATCCTTGTTCAAGGCCGAGGCCGCCGACCGCGCCAAATCGGAATTCCTGGCCAATATGAGCCACGAGATCCGCACGCCGATGAATGGCGTGCTGGGCATGGCCGAACTGCTTGCCAAGACCGATCTCACTGCGCGCCAGAAAACCTTCACCGACGTCATCGTCAAATCCGGCAACGCGCTGCTCACCATCATCAACGACATCCTCGATTTCTCCAAGATCAATGCCGGCCAGCTGACGCTCGACCCCGCGCCCTTCCGGCTTGCCGAAGCGGTCGAGGACGTCGCCACGCTGGTGTCGGCGCGCGTTGCCGAAAAGAACCTCGAACTGATCGTGCGTGTCGACCCGCGCCTGCCGGCCCATGTCGTCGGCGATGCCGGACGCTTCCGCCAGATCGTCACCAATCTGCTCGGCAATGCGGTGAAGTTCACCGAAAAGGGCCATGTGCTGATCGACGTTGGCGGTGAGGTGGTCGACGGCCTGGTCCAGCTCAAGGTCCGCGTCGAAGACACCGGCATCGGCATTCCGGCCGAGAAGCTGGAGAACGTGTTCGAGAAATTCGCCCAGGTCGACGGCTCGTCGACGCGCCGCCATGAAGGCACGGGCCTCGGCCTTGCGATTGCCGCCCGCCTCGTCGACCTGATGGGCGGCAAGATCGGCGTCGAAAGCGAAATCGGCCGCGGCTCGGTGTTCTGGTTCGCCGTGCCGATGCCGGCACACAAACAAGACTCGCGCGACGAGATCGTGCCGGTCGACGTCACCGGCGCCCGCGTGCTGGTCATCGACGACAACCCGGTCAACCGCGAGATCCTGCTGGAACAGCTCAGAAGCTGGAGCTTCGACTGCGCGGCCGCCGAAAGCGGGGCGGTCGGCCTTGCCTTCCTCGACCGGGCCAGTCAGCTCGGTGCCGCGGTCGACTGCATCATTCTCGACTACCAAATGCCCGGCATGAACGGCGCCGACGTCGCCAAGGCGATTGCCGGCGACAGCCGACTGTCAGCCATTCCGGTGGTGCTGCTGACCTCGGTCGACCAGGTCGATTTCGGCAAGATGGTCATCGATTTCGGCATCGCCGCGCATCTGACCAAGCCGGCGCGCTCGGCCATCCTGCTCGGCACCGTCATCTCGGTCATCCAGAAGGCTCGCGCCCAGATCGGCAAGGCCCAATTCATTCGCGAGCCGGTTGTTGCGCAGGCAGCGCCCGTGGCGCCGCCGGCCTTCACCGTAATTCGCGGCCCGGTGATGCCTGCGGCCACAGTGCCCGAATCGACGACCACGCCGAACGGCCCGATCGATATCCTCATTGCCGAGGACAATGACGTGAACCAGCTGGTCTTCGGCCAGATCCTCAATGGCCTCGGCCTCAGCTACCGCATCGCCGGCAATGGCCGCACCGCCGTCGAGATGTACCGGGCGCTGCGGCCGAAGCTGATCCTGATGGACGTCTCCATGCCGGAGATGAACGGCTACGAGGCGACCCGCGCTATCAGGGCGGCGGAGGCCGCGACAGGCGACCACACACCGATCATCGGCGTCACCGCGCACGCGCTGAAGGGCGACCGCGACAAATGCATCGAGGCCGGCATGGACGACTATCTGCCCAAGCCTGTCTCACCCGACCGCCTCGGCAGCAAGATCGGCACCTGGCTCAGCGAGACGGTGGCAGCGAAGACGGCATAGAGCAATTTCAGGAAACGTGTGACGCGGCTTTCCCGGGAAAAGCGCGTAGCGCTTTCCCTTGCGAATTGCGTCAGCCAAAGCCCTCAGACGGCCGTGTCCAGACGATAGCGGCGCATCCAGTCCAGGCTTATTTCGTCCGAGAGCTTCGCAACGCCCGGCGTCACGTCCTCGGCCTCGGGTGGCGGCACGCACAAGGCCTCGCATATCAACGCCAATGTCGCGGCCGGATCGCTTGAGAGACGCTCATAGCCAATCCGCAGCGGCATTATCCCCTGCTCCGCAAACCATGTGTTCCAGGCCGCGTCATAGGCTTCGAGCTCGGCGAGCTCACGCTGTATCCGCTCGAAATCGTAGCGGGGTTCCTGCGGCGGCGCGACCCGTTCGATCTCGGTTCCGTCAGGCGCGATATGCCAAAGCCCGGTCTGCTCGGCTTTGATCAGCGAGACCGCCTGCGCCAGCTTGTTTTCGCGCGAAAGATGAATGTAGAGGATACGGCCGAAGGCCTTTTCAAAACGCGCTTTGTCCGATGGCAGTGCGGGGAAAATTCCGTCGACGATCGCCGAAAGCTCATCCAGATTTTCCCGCATCAGACGCAGGCCGAAGACATCCGTCTGGCCCTTACCGGCGCTGATCGCTGCCTGGAGATAGGCGGCATCGAACTCATGCGCGTTCATCGTCTCGGGATGCGGCAAATGCCACTCTTCGGCCCACTCCGCCATGTCCTGCCGCCTGTAAAACGAATGCGGATCGCCGGCCGCCTTCGTCGATGCCAGCAGGCCGCACAGCAAGGTGCTTCCAGTTCTCGGCGTGCCGCAGATTATGTAGCCGTCTAACATGCACTGTCCTTGCCGCTCGTCAGAGCCAGGGCAAGCCCGGCCACTTCAGCGTCGGCCTATAGCTGAAATTCCTGCTGGATGCGACGGGCGCATTCGAGCGGCGTTAGCCGGCTGGTCTCGACTTCGAGATCGTAGTCTATGCCTTGTGCATACGTTCGTACTGCCAGCGCGCCAGGCCGGGAAGCCTGTCGGCGCGCGTTGCCTCCCGCGCCTCAAGAACCTCGAGCGGCGCGATGACGCCGACCAGATGCAGATCGAAACCCGACAGCAGTTGGAGATACTCCGATATCTCGCCATTGCAGAGCACGTCGTCGACGATGAGATTGTTGCCTTGCCCTGCCATGGCGGCGATGCCGTGGCGCATGCCGCGCATCGTTCGCATGCCGACCGGCCCGCTTCTGATGACCACCGACGGCTTGCCGTTCTCCAGCACCGTCTCAAAGGAAAATCCGTCGGCATGATCCTGAAGCGCCGCAGGCAGCATGTCGATGAAGGCATCCATCTGGACATGCAGGAAGGGCACGGCAGTGATTGTCTGCAGGGCTCTGGCGATCGAACTTTTGCCGGCGCTGCCGACACCATTGAGCAGGACAATCCCGGCTGTCATCTCGCGAACCTTCCAAAGAGAAGCCACGTTGCGCGCATGCCTACCGGTTGCGCACAACGATACAGGCGCCGCCGACGCTTTGCAGTTTCTGGCAGATGACGTTGGCCGCAGCGCGGTCGTCAACGCCGATCCTGACGGCATAGATACCGCGCCGGCCGATCGGCGTGCGCACCCGGCTGACAACCGGATCATGCCCGGACAGCAGCGCCGGAAACCGGCTCCGCACTCGCAGCCATTGATTGATCGCGGCGCCACGGCGGAAATTGCCGGCCACCTGGACGCCCCATGGCTTCACATTGATTGAGGCCATGGCCACGGTTCGCGACATGATCACCGGCAGCTTGCGGCAAGCGACCGCAAAGCTCGTCTTCGCATCGAGTGGCTCGACCGTTCCGGCGTAGGCACTGTCGGAGAATTTGTCGACCGGCTCGCCCATGACGTCGAAGACGTAAGCTTCGGTTTCCATCGGCAGGAAGCCGCCGGTATCAAGCCAGCGCGACACACGGTTCTCGCCGGCATTGTAGGCCGCAGCCGCCAGGCCGAGATTGCCGTAGGCGAGTTTCATCTCGCCAAGATATTTTGCCGAGGCCGGGATCGCCTGGTCGATGTCGAACGGGTCGGCCAGCCCGCGCATCCTGGCGGTGCCCGGCATGAATTGGGCGATGCCTTCAGCGCCGACCGGGCTCACCGCATTGGGATCGAAGCGGCTTTCCTTCCAGATCAGCCGGGCGAAGTAATCCTTGGGCAGGCCGTTTTGTTCGGCATGCGCCTCGATCAGATCGCAGACGCGGCCAATCAATCGTTTTGCCGCCGAGCGCGATTGCGGCGGATCGGCGAGGGCCTGTCCGGTAAAACCCAGCCCGCAGAGCAGGATCACACCGGCTTTGAGCAGCCCCCGCATGGCCTATTCGGCCGCGGCCTTGCCGTGCTGTCCAAACCGCTGCTCGATATAGTCGGCGACCATCTTCTCGAAATCGGCGGCGATCGACGGACCGCGCAGCGTCGCCGCCTTCTTGCCGTCCACGAAGACCGGCGCCGTCGGCGTCTCGCCGGTGCCGGGCAGCGAAATGCCGATATCGGCATGCTTGGATTCGCCGGGTCCGTTGACGATGCAGCCCATCACCGCGACCTTGAGGTTCTCGACGCCGGGGTATTTCTCGCGCCACACAGGCATGTTCTTTCTGAGATCGGCCTGGATGTTCTGCGCCAGTTCCTGGAACACGGTCGATGTCGTGCGGCCGCAGCCGGGGCAAGCGGCGACGATCGGCACGAACTGGCGGAACCCCATGGTCTGCAGCAGCTCCTGCGAAACCTGCACCTCGCGCGTGCGGTCGCCATTCGGCTCCGGCGTCAGCGAGATGCGGATGGTGTCGCCAATGCCTTGCTGCAAAAGGATGCCCATGGCGGCCGACGAGGCGACGATGCCCTTGGAGCCCATGCCGGCTTCGGTCAGGCCGAGATGCAGCGCATGGTTGGAGCGCGTGGCAAGTTCGGTGTAGACGGCAATCAAATCCTGCACGCCGCTGACCTTGGCCGACAGGATGATCTTTTCGCGGGCCAGGCCAATCTCTTCGGCCATTTCGGCCGACAGGATCGCCGACTGCACGATCGCCTCGCGGGTGACCTCCTGCGCCGTCAGCGGAAAACCTTGCGCCTGGTTTTCGTCCATCAGCCGGGTCAAAAGCTCCTGGTCGAGCGAACCCCAGTTGACGCCGATGCGCACCGGCTTGTCGTGCTTGATCGCCATTTCGACGATCGCCGCGAACTGGCGGTCCCTCTTGTCCTTGAAGCCGACATTGCCGGGATTGATGCGGTATTTGGCCAGCGCCTCGGCGCAGGCCGGATGATCGGCGAGCAGCTTGTGGCCGATATAGTGGAAATCGCCGACCAGCGGCACATTGATGCCGAGGCGTTCCAGACGCTCGCGAATGCGCGGCACGGCCGCGGCGCTTTCGTCACGGTCGACGGTGATGCGCACGATCTCGGAGCCGGCGCGGTGCAGTGCCGCAACCTGCGCCACGGTCTGGTCGACATCGGCCGTGTCGGTGTTGGTCATCGACTGCACGACGACCGGCGCGCCGCCGCCGACGATCACGCCGCCGACATCGACGCCGACCGAGGTGCGGCGCGGAAAGGGGGAGGAAAAATATCCGGTCATGGCCGGCCGCCTCTTAATCACCCGAGCGACGTGCCACCATGTCGACGCACACGCTCAAACAGTTATCAGCGCATTGCGCTGAGGTTCGGGCATGAGGTGGAGGAGCAAAGATGGCTTGTCAATGGCGACGGGGCGGGCAGGCCCGGCAAATCGCCAAGACGCGGCGACCCGTCACAGACGGTATCAGCTCGCCAACATGGCTGCCACCGGAACGATGGTCGCGCGCCAGGCGGCGCGTCTAATCCAGGAAGGGCGTCAGTGTGTCGTCGGTTTCGCCTTCAGTTTTTCAATCTCGTCCTTGAGTGCCAGCTTGCGTCGCTTGAGATTCACGATTTCGAGGTCATCGACCGATGGATGGTTCATCGCATCGTCGATTTCGCGTTCGATATCACCGTGTTTCCGCTGCAACTCATCAAGATGGGATGCAAGAGACATGATTGGTTCTCCCTTTCATGGTTTCCTCGATTGCAGCCGTCAAAGGCACGTCCACCGCAGGTCGTTCTGTGACGGCACAATGACACTTTGCCACCTTCCAGCTTCGATGTCGAATGCTGCGTGGTAGCATTCCACGACAATGTGAAATGTGATATTGGCTGCGCGCCGGTGGCAATTGATGCCACCCCCGCCCAATCATGCCCATTGCTGGGCGCCGCAGACGTGCAGACGGTAGAGAATGTCCGACCAGGAAAAGGCTGATGTCCGCCTCGAATTTTCCCGCCTGAAGCAGGAACATGCCGATTTCGATGCGGCCATCAATGCGATGATCGCCATGGGCTGTGATCCCTTGCAGATCCAGCGCATGAAGAAGAAGAAACTGTTCCTTAAGGACCGCTTGATGGCGCTGGAAGACAAGATCATTCCAGATATTATCGCTTAGCCGACGCCTCAGTGCCTGAACTGTTATCCAGCTATCGACAGCCGCGCCGCGCGCTGGCGCAACAGCGTCAGCAATTCGTCTGTCTTGTCCGCCGTGGTGTCGATCGGCACCACCAGGCACATCGTCGCCTCGACCTTGCCGGCGGCGGCGAAGACCGGAGCGGCCAGGCATTTGGTATAGGCGTCAACCAGCCCCGACGTGATGCAATAGCCGGTCGTCCTGGCCGTCGCGATATCGGCGATGAAGTCGTCGAGCTTTAGCCTGCGGCCGTCCGGCAGCAAAAGGTCATCTTCCGATACCATGTCCTGGATAGCGGCCCTTTCCAACCCGGCTAGAAGCAGCCGCCCCGATGCCGTCCATGGCAGCGGGATCTGCAGGCCGGTGGCCGAGCTGATGCGGAACGGCCTGGTGCCGGGGCTCGAATGGACGATGGTGTAGCGGCCGCTTTGCAGCATGCACAATTCGGAGGTCTCGCCGGTCTCGCGTGACAGATTGTCGACCTCCTGCCGGCCCCGCCGAAGCAGGTCGTTGCCCCTGACATAGTCCATTCCGTAGAGGTAGAGCTTCTTGCCGAAATAGACCCTGTTACCGTCGCCTTCCATCTCCAGCAGACCGGCATCGACCAGCGAGCGCACCAGCGTGTACGTGGTGGAGCGCGGCGCATTCACCCCCTTGGCGAGGTCACCAATGCCGATGGCGCGCTGCGTGACATGCAGGAACTCCAGGATCTCCAGCACCCGGTTGAGACCTTTTTCGCGCGAACCCGATGTCCTGTCCGTGGCTGGGCCAAGAACTGGCTGATCGGTGACGTCATTGCCGTCTTGCATTGTCGATTCCTAATGTTAGTATCTGTCTTGTATAGGATACATGTGTCTTTTGTAAGAGACAAATTCGCATAAGCGACACATGTGCCTGTAAGGGGAACTCAAAACGAACAGGAGGTCGCAGTGAACGACGCATCCAAGCGAGATTTTCTGAAACTGGGCATGGCCGGACTGGCAACAGCCGGTGTGATGACCGCTGTCAGCGCAGAGAAGGCCGCAGCACAGGCCGCAACCGACAGCGTGCTGCGCACCGCGCTCGACCGCGGCAAGCTGATCGTCGGCACCGGCAGCACCAACGCGCCTTGGCATTTCGAGAACGATGCCGGCGAACTGGTGGGCATGGACATCACCATGGGCCGCATCCTGGCCAAGGGCCTGTTCGACGATCCGAGCAAGGTCGAGTTCGTCATGCAGGACCCGGCGCAGCGCATTCCCAATGTCACCACCAACAAGGTCGACATCACCATCCAGTTCATGACCATGACCGCGCAGCGCTCGCAGTTGATCCACTTCTCGCGGCCCTACTATGTCGAAGGTGTCGCCCTGCTGACGCTGCCGACAGCGGAAAACAAGACCTTCGACAAACTGCTCGCCGGCGGTTCGGCGACCCGCATCTCGATCCTGCAGAACGTCGATGCCGAAAACTCGGTCCATTTCGCGCTGCCGGAGGCGCAGGTGTTGCAGATCGACACCCAGGCCAACGTGCTGCAGGCGCTGGAATCGAAACGCGCCGATGCCGCCGCTGTCGATCTTTCCACCGTGCGCTGGCTCGCCTCGCGCAACCCCGACAAATATTTCGATGCCGGCAAGAGCTGGTACTCGATGCTTTACGGCGCGGCGGTCAGGCAAGGCGACCTCGACTGGCTGACCTTCGTCAACCAGACTTTTTCCATCGCCATGTTCGGCCACGAGACGGCGCTCTACGACGCCGCCTTCAAGGATTATTTCGGCCAGGAGCCGCCGGCCCGTCACCCCGGTTTCCCGGTCATATGATAATATCCAGCTGACTTCATCCGGTGGAAGGGCGCACGGCGCCCTTCCACTCCGTTCTTGTTTGCGGCCCTTGGCATTGCGGGAGACGCATGGGCTATACGCTCAATTTCAATCTGATCTGGCGGCATTTCGACAAGCTCTGGGGCGGCCTGCTGCTCAGCCTCGAGCTTGCCGTGATCTCGATTGCCATCGGCGTCGTGATCGGCCTGGTGCTGGCGGTCTGGTACGTCTCGGCCGGTCGCGTGGTGCGCGCTATCATTGCGGCTTATGTCGAGTTCATCCGCAACGTGCCGCTGATCCTGCTGGTCTATCTCGTCTTCTATGGCGTGCCGACGGTGGTCGATCTCGCCTACGATGCTCCGACCTCGTTCGTGCTGACGCTGTCGGTCTATAGCGGCGCCTATCTGGTCGAGGTGTTCCGCTCCGGTCTTGAAGCCGTGCCGCGCGGGCAACTCGATGCCGGCAAGGCAATCGGGCTCACGCCCTGGCAGCGGCTGGTTCACGTGCGCCTGCCGACGATGCTGCGCATCACCTTGCCGGCGCTCTCCAACACCTTCATCTCGCTGTTCAAGGACACGTCCATCGCCTCGGTCATCTCCGTGCCCGAACTGACCTATGGCGCGCAGTGGATCAACTTCAACACGTTCCGCATCGTCGAGGTCTATCTGGTGACGACTGCAATGTATCTCGTCACTGGCTACACACTCTTATTCGGGCTGCGGCTGGTCGAGCGCCGGTTCAGGGCGGCGCGCTGACATGCTGGGCCAGATCCTCTACGCCTTGCCATTCCTCGCCCAGGGCTTCGCCATCACCTTGTGGGTATCGCTGCTGGTCGTGGTGCTGTCGCTGATTGCCGGCGTCGCGCTCGGCGTCGGCCTGGTCTATGGCCCGGCGCCGCTGCGCTGGGCGGTGCGCATCTTCTCGGACACCATTCGCGGCATCCCGATCCTGGTGCTGATGTTCTTCGTCTATTACGGCCTGCCCGCCGCCGGGCTGCGCCTGCAGTCCTTCTGGGCAGCGGTGCTGGCGTTGACCTTGTTCAAGACGGCGCAGGTCGTCGAATATGTGCGCGGCGCCGTCGGCTCCATTCCCAAAGGCCAGTCCGAGGCAGCGATGGCGATCGGCCTGACCTTTGGCCAGCGGCTCACCTCCGTCATCTTTCCGCAGGCCGTCCGCCGCTTCCTGCCGCCCTGGATCAACGGCGTCACCGACGCGGTCAAGGGCAGCGCGCTGGTCTCGCTGCTCGGCATCACCGACCTGATGCAGGCGATCAACCAGGTGATCGGCCGCACCTATGAGGCGATGCCGCTCTATCTCCTCGGCGCCTTGATCTATTTCGCCGTCAACTATGCGCTTTCCTACGCCAGCCGACGGCTGGAACGGCGCTTCGCCTTCATCCGGGACTAGCACGATGGCCACAAGCTCGAACGACACTACAGCTCTTCTCGACATTGCCGGGGTCTCGAAAGCCTTCGGTTCGGTCGAGGTGCTGCGCTCGGTCAGCCTCAAGGTGGACAAGGGCGAGGTGGTCACCGTCATCGGCCCTTCGGGCAGCGGCAAGACGACCCTTTTGCGCTGCGTCAACTTCCTCGAAAGCTACGACTCAGGCTCGATCCGCATCGACGGCAAGGAGGTCGGGTTTCGCGAAGCCGGCGCACGCCAGCGGCGCAGCGAGCGCGACCTGGCCAGCATGCGCGCCGAGACCGGCATGGTGTTCCAGAGCTTCAACCTGTTTCCGCACCTCACCGCCGCCGGCAACATCATGCTAGGCCTCATCAAGGTGCGCGGCAAAAGCAAGGCCGAGGCGCGCCAGATCGCCGAGCATTGGCTGGGCCGCGTTGGCCTGACCCACAAGGCCGACAGCCTGCCGGCGGAACTCTCAGGCGGTCAGCAGCAGCGCGTCGGCATTGCCCGCGCGGTTGCCATGGAGCCGAAGATCCTGCTGCTCGACGAGATCACCTCGGCGCTCGATCCCGAACTGGTCGGCGAGGTGCTGGCCGTTGTGCGCAGCCTGGCCGAAGACGGCATGACCATGGTGATGGTCACGCACGAGATGGCCTTTGCCCGCGACGCTTCGAGCCGCATCGTCTTCATGGCCGATGGCGGTGTCAGCGCTGTCGGTCCGCCGAAGGAGATCCTCGCCCAAGAGACCACCAACGAGCGCCTGCGCTCTTTCCTGGCGCGATTCCGCGCCTCGCATTTCTGACATGGGCGGCTGAAGCCGCCCCAAGGAGAATTCTTCCATGACGCCCTACATCCGGCTCGCCGAACTCGGCCTGACGCTGCCCGAGCCGCCGACACCGATCGCCAATTTCGTCACCCATGCCGAAAGCGGCCGGCTGATCTTTCTCTCGGGCCAGGGGCCGCTGCGCGCCGACGGCACGCTGTGCACCGGCAAGGTCGGCGAGGACGTTACCGTCGAGCAGGCCTATGAGCATGCCCAGCTCACCGGGCTCAATCTGCTGGCGGTCATGCATGCCGCCGCCGGCGATCTCGGCCGCATCGTGCGTGTCGTCAAATTGCTCGGCTTCGTCAACGCGACGCCGACCTTCAGCGACCACCCGAAAGTCGTCAATGGCTGCTCGGATCTGTTCGCCAACGTCTTTGACAAGATCGGCGGCCACGCCCGCTCGGCGATCGGCGTCGGCTCGCTGCCTGGAAACATCACCGTCGAAATCGAAGCGGTCGTCGAGATCGCCGCCTGACAGTCAAGGGATCTGCTCAAAATGAAAACCTATTCCGACACCGGCTCCAACACCACGATTCGCGAACGGCTGGGACTGAGGCCGATCATCAACGTCTCCGGCACGATGACGACGCTCGGCGCCTCGATCATCGTTCCAGAGGCGATCAGCGCCATGGCCGAGATCGCCTCGCAATGGGTGGAGATGGACGATCTTCAGCGCGCCGCAAGCGTGATCACCGCCCGCCTTACCGGCGGCGAGGCCGGCTTCATCACCGCCTGCTGCGCCTCGGGCATCACCATGGCGATCGCCGGGGCAATGACGGGCACCAATTTGCTGGCGATCGAACGGCTGCCCGACAATACCGAAGGGCTGAAGTCCGAAGTCGTCATCCAGCTTGGCCATATCGTCAATTACGGCGCGCCGATCGACCAGTCGATCCGGGTGGCCGGCGCCAAGGTCATTCCGGCGGGCACTGTCAGCGTCACCCAGGATTATCACGTGCGCGAAGCGATCAACGAGCGCACGGCGGCAGCACTCTATGTCGTCGCGCACCACACCGTGCAGTACGGCATGCTTTCCCTCGAGGAATTCTGCGAGATTTGCCACGCCAAGGGCGTGCCGGTGATCGTCGACGCGGCTTCCGAATATGATTTGCGCAGCTTCCTGGCCCGCGGCGCCGACATCGTCGTCTACAGCGGCCACAAATTCCTCTCGGGGCCGACCAGCGGTATTGTGACGGGACGCAAGGATCTGGTACGGGCCGCCTATCTGCAGAACCGCGGCGTCGCCCGCGCCATGAAGGTCGGCAAGGAAAGCATCGCTGGCACCATGGCGGCACTCGAAGCCTGGGAAAAGCGCGACCATGTGGGCATCCGCCGGCGCGAGGAAGCGGCGCTCAAGCTGTGGAAGGGAACGCTGCAAGGGATACCGGGCATTGCCGCCCACATCATTCCCGACCCCACCGCCAACCCGCTCGATCGGCTGCAGATCTTCGTCTCGCCCGAAAGCCGCTTCACCGCCGCTGGTCTTGCCTCGGCGCTTGCCGCCGGTTCGCCGCCGATCATCGTGCGCAACCACGAGGTCGAGCGCGGCCATTTCTTCCTCGACCCGTGCAACCTGCACCCTGGCGAGGCCGAGATCGTCGCCGAGCGCCTGCGCGCCGTGCTGACTGCGGCCGACCGGCCGGCGGATGCGATGAAACAGCCGCGAAAGGATTCGTCCGGCGCCTTGCGCTGGCCGGATTGAGCGCCAACGCGGAAGAATGAAGCTCATGCACCCCGGCTGATCACGCGACTGTGAACAGCCGGATTCGCACGCTGCGGGAATAAACCACGGCCGCAACAGGTCTCCTCCACATACGCCTTTGCAGGCGTTGGGGAGAACGGCATGTCGTATCATTTTGAGGACAGCGAACAGGGCCGCGGCATCAGCCGTCGTCATGAGTTGGACCGTATGATCGTCATCCGTGTCTCCTGCCTGGCGCTTGACACTGGTGACGCAGATGAATTCACTTTCGCTACTGCAGGCGGCTTTGCCTGTTTCTGCGGGGTTCGCCCGCACAAGCAGGGCGAGACCGGCGCTGGCTGAGAGCGCCCGGCCTGTTCGTCCTGGAGTGTCCGATCATGGTGCTGCTTTGAGCGAGGTGGCCGAACGCTTCAACGAAGTGGTCCTGCCGCATCTCGGCGACGCGCTTGCGCTGGCCCGCTGGCTGACCGGCAATGCCGCCGACGCCGAGGATGTCGTGCAGGATGCCTGCATCAAGGCGCATGCCGGCATCGCAGGCTACGCCGGCGGCAATTCGCGCGCCTGGCTGCTGACCATTGTGCGCAATACCGCCTACACCTGGATGTCACGCAACCGGCCGCGCGGCATGATGGCCGTCGGCGACCTCGGCGATCTCGATGAGATGGCGGCCGCACACGGCACCAGCCTGCCCGATGAGGACGGCCCGGAAGCGAGCCTGATCGCCAAATCCGATACGGCGGCGCTGGAAGCCGCGATTGCAGCGCTGCCGCAGCCCTTTCGCGAGACGCTGGTGCTGCGCGACATTAACGGCCTCAGCTACCGCGACATATCGGTCATGCTCAGCGTGCCGATCGGCACGGTGATGTCACGGCTGGCGCGGGCTCGCGGCCTGCTTGCGTCCGAACTGGGGAGAGCGCGATGACCGCCCATGATGACGGACTGCCCAACGATCCCGAAGGCATTATGCTGATGATCCACGCCCTGGTTGATGGCGAACTCGATGCGGCGGCCGCACTTGCCGTTGAACGCCGCATCGCCGCCGATCCGGCGCTTGCCGCCGAACACGCCCGCATCCTTGCCCTGCAAGGCGCGGTCGGCCGCTTGCCGCGCCCCGATGTCAGCGATGACTTTCGGGCCCGTATAGCGGCGATTGGCACCGCATCGGCAGAGAAGGAGCAGGACGGGGAGCCGCAGCGGGGCGCACCGTCGGCGCTGCCGGGATTGATCGCCGGGACAGGCGGAACCCAGCGGCGAGCGGCCGATACGCGGCCGTCCCAGGGACGTCCAGCGCCAAGGGCGGGCCGCTTCGGCTCGTTCGACTGGCGCGCCATGGCGGCGTCGATCGTGATGTCAGCGGTGTTGGCCAGCGGGGCGACACAATGGGTGATGTTCAACAGCGCCTCCGACAGCATCGCTGCCGAAATCGCAGGCGACCATCGCCGCAGCCTGCTCGCCGCCAGCCCGATCGACATCGTCTCGTCCGACCGCCACACGGTGAAACCATGGCTCGATGCCCGCATCGGCGTGTCGCCGCCGGCGCCCGATCTTACCGCGGATGGGTTCGCACTGATCGGCGGCCGGGTCGAGGTGGTGTCCGGCCGTCCCGTGCCGGCGCTGGTCTATCGCCACCGCGAGCATCTGATCACGCTGGTCGCCGAGCCGCAGGAAGGTGGCCGTGTCACCGAGCCGAAAGACGTTTCCTCGGGCGGCTTCTCCATGGTGCACTGGAGCGACGGCGCCTTCTCCTACTGGGCGATCTCCGACATGGAGCGCCCCGAACTCGACGATTTCGTCGCCCGCTTCCGCAAGGCAGCGGTGTGAATTGCTTGCCGCCGCTGCCCTTGCCGGCGGCCGGGTAGTGGGTCACGCGCCTGACCAACGGCTTCTCCAAAAAGGTGGAGGCTCACGCCAACGCCGTAGCGCTGCACTTCATGTACTACAATTTTGTTCGTATCCATGCGACCCTGCACATGACCCCGGCGATGGCTGCTGGCGTGACTGGCAAGCTTTGGGAGATCGGCGATATCGTGGCGCTGATCGAAGCGAAGGAAGCCGTAAGCCGATGGTTCGCGACCCGTACAAAAAGCAAGAGACCAATTGATGCTGATTGTCAGGATGGCAGAACTGGAAATCGATCCTAATCGGATCGACAGCTATAAGGCCCTGCTTGCCGAAGAGATTGAGGCTTCTGTGCGAATCGAGCCTGGCGTGCTTTTCCTTCATGCCGTGTCGGAAAAAGGCGCGCCAGAAAAGGTGCGCGTGATCGAATGCTACGCTAATCAGGCGGCCTACGAAGTCCATCTAACCACGCCGCATTTTCTCAAATACAAGGCGCAAACGGCGAATATGGTCAGGTCGCTTCGGCTCATCGAAACTGATCCTATCGCGCTGAGAGCGAAGAGTGGCCCGATTTCAAACTGACCACTACCGGCGGTCGCCTATCCTTGCGGCTTTGCGCGAATTCCGCTAAGGCGCGCCTTTGCCGCCGGGAGCATGCGCTTGACCGATCACCGCGCCGACGTCGCCATCATCATGGGCAGCCAGTCCGACTGGGCGACGATGCGCCACGCCGCCGAAACGCTGGAGGCGTTGGGCATCCCGCACAAGCGGCTGATCATCTCCGCCCACCGCACCCCCGACCGGCTCTATGACTTCGCCAAGGGCGCCAAGGCCGCCGGCTACAAGGTGATCATCGCCGGCGCCGGCGGTGCAGCCCACCTGCCCGGCATGACGGCAGCGATGACGCCGCTGCCGGTGTTCGGCGTGCCGGTCGAATCGAAGGCGCTGTCGGGCCAGGATTCGTTGCTCTCCATCGTCCAGATGCCGGCCGGCATTCCTGTCGGCACGCTCGCCATCGGCAAGGCCGGCGCGGCCAACGCAGCCCTTCTCGCCGCTGCTGTGCTGGCGCTCAACGACGACAGGCTCGCCGGCCGGCTGGATGCCTGGCGTGCCGCCCAGACAGCCAAGGTCGCCGCCGAACCAACGGACGCGCCGTGAGCCTGCCCGCGGGATCGACCATCGGCATCATCGGCGGCGGCCAGCTCGGCCGCATGCTAGCCATGGCGGCAGCGCGCCTCGGCTACCGCACCGTGATCCTTGAGCCGCAGGCGGACTGCCCGGCAGCCCAAGTGGCCAACCGCCAGATCACGGCGGCCTACGACGATGCGGCCGCCCTTGCCGAACTGGCAGCAGTCAGCGCCGTTGTCACCTACGAATTCGAGAATGTGCCGGTGGCCGCCGCCAGTGCGCTTGCTGCCAAGGTGACGGTCTATCCGCCGCCCAGGGCGTTGGAAGTCGCCCAGGACCGGGTGGCGGAGAAGCAATTCCTCAACGGCATCGGCATCAAGACCGCGGATTTCCGCGCCGTCGACAATGACGACGAGCTAACGGCGGCGCTGAGAGAGTTCTCAGGCAGCGGCATCTTGAAAACCCGCCGCATGGGCTATGACGGCAAGGGACAGCGCGTCTTCCGCAACATGGAGACGGGCGGCTTTGCCGGCACCTGCGAGGCCATGGGCAATGTGCCGCTGATCCTGGAATCCTTCGTCGCCTTCGAGCGCGAGATCTCGGTGATCGCCGCACGCGGGCTGGACGGCGCGGTCGCCGCCTACGATCCGGCCGAGAATATCCACCGCGACGGTATCCTGCACACCTCCACTTTGCCGGCCCAGATCAGGCTGGACACGGCGGCAGCGGCACAGGCGGCGGCAGCGAAAATCCTGTCGGCCCTCGATTACGTCGGCGTCATCGGCGTGGAGTTCTTCGTGCTTGCCGACGGCTCGCTCTTGGCCAACGAGATGGCGCCGCGCGTGCACAATTCCGGTCACTGGACGGAAGCCGCCTGCATCGTTTCACAGTTCGAGCAGCATATCCGCGCCATTGCCGGCCTGCCGCTGGGCAACCCGGGGCGGCATTCCAACTGCGTCATGGAAAATTTGATCGGCGACGACGTCCTGCGCGTGCCCGCCTTGCTCGCCGAGCCCGACCTGATGCTGCATCTCTATGGCAAGGCCGAGGCCCGTCCGGGCCGCAAGATGGGCCATTTCACGCGCATCAGCCGTCGCGGCTAAACTCTTCTATTGCAGCTCGTCGTTCAGATCCCCGTCCTCGTCGGGGCTGGCGCAGCTCGTATCGCCTTCCTGGCAGTTGGCGCCCGAGGTGAGCTGTTTAATGCGCTGTTCCGTCAGTCCGGTCAGGCATTGCGAAACCTCCATCGGATGGATGGAGCCGCCTTCGCTGCCTGTCGTCGTATAGGCGCATTCGGCGTCGCGGAAGACGATCCAGGCGCGCTGCGCGACCTGCAACAACAGCTTCCTGCCTTTGTCGTCGTTGCGGCCGACCAGATCCTTGTAGGCCTGGTTGAGCTTGGCGTCGGCCGCCTGGTAGTCCTCGCCGGCGCAAATATTCATCATCTGCTGGCTGTCGTCGTTGCGGTCGCACTCCTGCGCCTGCGCGGTAGAGGCGGCGGCCAGAACGGCGAGGCACGCGGACAGAAACAACAGGCGCATGGACGTCTCCAAATCAGCTTGCAGGCGCCGCACCATTCCAGCCCGCCTTCGGCTGCGCAATGGCGGGGAGCGGAGATGGCGGATATTTGATGGCCAAAGCCGTTCTCAGCCTCTATCCAGCACGCTTGCGGTTGACACGGGCAAGGCTCCTCGTTTATGAGCCACCGCAAGTTCAAAGGCGCGCTTTCCAGGCGCGCCTTAATAATTCGGCCCGAACAGGGCCCAGACCGACGGGCAAGACCATGAAGATCAAGAATTCGCTCAAGGCGCTGAAGGCGCGTCATCGCGACAACCAGCTGGTTCGCCGCAAGGGCCGCGTCTACATCATCAACAAGACCGCTCCGCGCTACAAGGCGCGCCAGGGCTGAGTTTTCGGCCGGAGGCACGCTGCCTCCGTCCATATGATGTTAATTGCCTGAGATCAGGCACTGTCACGCTAATTTCAGTTTGACGATCCGCCGTCCGGGGTTAGATTCCGGCGATGCGGATTCTTTTTGCATTTTTCGCGACTCTCTTCCTGTTCGGCGTCGCTCCGGCGTGGGCGGACGATCCGCCGGCAAAGCCGCCGGTTGCCGTGACCAAGGAAGCCCGGCTCGACCAGCTGTTTGCCGACCTGAAGCGCGAACGCAACGAAAAGGCGGCCGAGCGCATCGCCGGGCGCATCTGGGGCGAATGGTTCCAGTCCGGCAGCGCCTCGATCGACCTGATGATGCAATGGTCGCAAAAGGCGATGGATGACCAGAAGTTCGACGTCGCCCTCGACTTCCTCGACCAGGTCGTGATCCTGCAGCCAAAATATGCCGAAGGCTGGAACCGGCGCGCCACCGTCCACTACATGATGAAGAATTTCGGGAAGTCGATGTCCGACATCGACCAAACGCTGCAGCTGGAACCGCGCCATTTCGGCGCGCTTTCCGGCCTGGCCCAGATCATGGCCGCCACCGGCCACAAGCAGTCGGCGCTCGAAGCCTGGCAGAAGGTGCTGGCCATCTATCCGATGATGCGCAGCGCTCAGGACCAGGTCGCGACCCTTTCGGAAGAGCTTGCCGGCGAAGGAATTTAGTCTGGGCAGTAGGGAATAGGGCTTAGGCAGTAGGGTGAGTGGTTGAAGGCATGCCTACTGCCTACTGCCTAGAACTATTCCCCCTCCACCCCCGTACCTCTCCCCATGAACCTCATTTACGCCGCCTGTGCCTTCCTCCTCGCGCTCGTCTTTGCCCTTGCCGGTGTCACCCGCGCCGGCGCGTGGCTGATCGAGTGGCGCAACCCGCCGGCCGGCGAATTTGCTGACATCGACGGTGCCCGCATCCACTATGTCCACGTGCCGGCGCCGCAAAATGCCGAGCTGCCAGCGATCGTCTTCATCCACGGCGCCAGCGCCAACCTTAGAGATCAGATGCTGCCGATCAGGCCTTTGCTCGAAGGCCGCGCCGAGATGGTCTTCCTCGACCGGCCGGGCTTCGGCTGGTCGGGGCGCGGCCCCGGCAACAATGAGAGCCCGTCGGCGCAGGCCAACACCATCGCCAAACTGATGGACCGCCTCGGCATTCACAAGGCGGTCATCGTGGGCCATTCCTTCGGTGGCGTGATCACCGCCGCCTTTGGCCGCGAGCACCCCGACAAGACGCTCGGCCTGGTCTTCCTGTCGCCGGTCAGCCACCCCTGGCCGGGCGGCGCTACCGCCTGGTATTACAAGCTGACCGCCACCCCAATCATTGGCTGGCTGTTTTCGGAGACATTGGCCTATCCTGCCGGCACGCTGCAGATGAACAGCGCCACGGCCTGCGTGTTTTCTCCCAACAAGGTGCCGGACTTCTATGTCGGCAACGCCTCGATCCCGCTGGTGCTGCGTCCCGGCGCCTTCCGCGCCAACGCCATCGATGTCGCCGGCCTCTACGACTATGCGCTCAAGGCCGCGCCGCATTACCGCGACATCACGGCGCCGACTATCGTCATCTCAGGCGATCGCGACAAGGTGGTCTATGCCTCGATCCATTCTGTCGGGCTGGTCAGGGACATTCCTGGCGCCGAGTTGATCTGGGTCCACAATCTTGGCCACAAGCCGGACTGGATCGCGCCAGACCTCGTCGTCGGCGCCATCGAAAAGGTTGCCGGCAAGGACGTCGACCTGCAGGCAATAGCGAAAACCGTGGAAGCTCGGATCGCCGGCGATGCCTATAATGAGGGGCAATGCCCCGACATCACGGTGCCCGACGCGGAACTCGCCCCGACCTGATCGCCGATGTATGTCCTGAAGCACGGCATCAAGAAAAACCCGCAGAAACGATGGGCGCTGCCGGACCGCATCTTCTTCGGTCACGGCGCCTGCGCCATTCTCGCCGGCACCTTTCTCGAGCATCCCCCGCTGGAAGGATTTTACGGCGAACGGATCATCCCAGGCGAGGGCTTTTCGGGGAACCATATTTACGTGACGAATGGCGTGGTCGCGTTCGATTACCACGGTTATTCCGCCCGCGAGCGGCTGTTGGAACACCATGGCAGAAGCTGGGCTTCACGCAGCGCCGGATGGCACTGCGCGATCACCAGGGTCGATTTCGATCTGCTCGACACAGTCGAGCTCAACCGGCGAAAGATACTGGGTCCGGACCAGTACCTACACGACCCTGTTCCTCGGGCTCGCCGGTTCCTTCGGCGCATTGATCACGCCGAAGCCGCGGCAAGAGCGCTGCGAACTGTGACGGGTTGAAGCCTCTCTCAACCGACGCTGCGGCTGGCCTGCACGTCCGATCCGACATAGGCGATGCGCAGCATGTTGGTCGAACCCGGCGTCCGCAGCGGCACGCCTGCCGTGATGATGACGCGGTCGCCCGGCTGGCCAAACCCCTCTTCGAAAGCGATACGGCAGGCGCGGTCGACCATGTCGTCGAGATCGCTGGCATCGGGCGAGACGACGCAATGCGTGCCCCACAACAGCGACAGCCGACGCGCCGTGTTGAGGATCGGCGACAGCGCGATGATCGGCACTTGCGGCCGCTCGCGCGCAGCGCGCAGGCCCGTGGTGCCCGACGCCGTATAGGTGATGATGGCCGCCAGTTTCAACGTCTCGGCGATCTCGCGGGCGGCCAGCGAAATGGCGTCGGCGCCGGTCGCTTCGGGTTCGGAACGCTGCGCGTTGATGATGCCGGCATAGGTCGGGTCGGTTTCGACCTTGGTGGCGATGCGGTTCATCATCGCCACCGCCTCGACCGGATAGGCGCCGGCAGCGGATTCCGCCGACAGCATGATGGCGTCGGCGCCTTCGAACACGGCGATCGACACGTCGGAGACTTCGGCGCGGGTCGGCACCGGCGCGGTGATCATCGATTCCAGCATCTGCGTGGCGACCACCACCGGCTTGCCGGCGCGGCGCGCCGCGCGCGTGATCTGCTTCTGGATGCCGGGCACGGCTTCCAGCGGCATTTCGACACCGAGATCGCCGCGGGCGACCATCAGCGCATCGGAGAGTTCGATGATCTCGGCCAGCCGGGCGACGGCCTGCGGCTTTTCGATCTTGGCCATGATCAGCGCGCGGCCGCGCGCGATCTTGCGGGCTTCGGCCAGATCCTCCGGCCGCTGCACGAAGGACAGCGCCACCCAGTCGACGTTGGCCGCCAGCACCGCATCGAGGTCCTTGCGGTCCTTTTCGGTCAGCGCGCCGACCGGCAGGTCGGTGTCGGGCAGGCTGACGCCCTTCTTGTCGGAAATCATGGTGCCGGCGACGACCGTGCAGGTAATCGACTTGCCGTCGCTTTTCACCGCCTTGAGCTCCAGCTTGCCGTCGTCGATCAACAGACGGTGGCCGGCCTCGACCGAGCTCAGGATTTCGGGATGCGGCAGGTAGACCCTGGTCGAATTGCCGGGCTCGGGATTGTTGTCGAGCGTGAAGGTCTGGCCAGCCGTCAGAGCCTCCTTGCCGTTGGCGAACTTGCCGACGCGCAACTTCGGTCCTTGCAAATCGGCCAGGATGCCGATCGGACGGCCAACCTTTTCCTCGACGGCGCGGATGCGGGCGACCAGCGTGCGCATCAGCTCATGGTCGGTGTGGCTCATATTGATGCGGAAGACATCGGCGCCGGCTTCGAACAGCTTCTGCAGCATCTCCTCGGACGAAGAGGCTGGACCGATGGTGGCGAGGATCTTGACCTTGCGGCTACGTCTCATTGACTGTTTGTTCCCGGGGCGGCTGGAGCGCCTCCCGTTGTGGACTCATCGGTCAGCTGGACCATCCAGCTTGCCTGCTCGCCCGTGTCATATTCCTGGAATCCGGCGCGCTGGAAGCCCCGGGCGACGCAATCGGTTACGCCGGCGATCTTGAACTCTTTTTCGGCCACGCACATGTTGATCGGGCCATCCCAGCGCCCGCCACGCTCGGCGTCTTCTGCATAAAGATAGTAAAACCTTGATGACAGCGGCCCTTCGATCAGCGTCTTGCAGCTCGATCCTTCTATGTGCCACCAGCCCTCAGTGATCCAGCCGGCCTTGGCCCGGTAGCCAATGCCGACGCCGACCAGGTTCTGCGTGGCGTTGCAGACGCGGAAATCGGCGCGGGCGGGCGAGGCCGCGACCAGCGCGGTAAGCCCCACCGTCAGGGTCAGGAGCGGCACGGCAAAGGCGGTGCGCGCACGCGGCCTGCCGGCGGAACCCATCCCGAAACCCTTCAACAACGTCATCTGCATCTCTCAACGCCCCTTTTCGGAAAAGTCCGGGCGCATGTCAACGCGCCGTTCTGTCCAATTCCAATCGATTTAGAAAGGCCCCCGACACGCAATCTGCCGCGCGTGACCGGATTTTCGCAGAAACCGTGGCCAAACAACGGCATTGCGCCAGCGTCCTCTTCGTGGAATGACGATACCACCCTCCCCGGAAGCCAGCGAACAGACCTTTTCAGCCAATGACCCGATCCACAGTTTTCGCGCCTTTCGATCTTGTCGAAGGCGACCGCAAGCGCGGCATCGTGCTGATCGCCGACCATGCCCGCCGCGACCTGCCGGAGGAGTATGGCAGCCTCGGCCTGCCGACGGCGGAACTCGAACGTCATATCGCCTACGACATCGGCGTCGAAACGGTGACGCGCGAATTGGCGGCATTGCTCGACGCGCCGGCGGTGATCGCCAATTTTTCGCGCCTGCTGATCGACCCCAATCGCGGCGAGGACGACCCGACGCTGATCCGCCAGCTCTATGACGGCACCGTCGTGCCGGGAAACTACCCGATGGCGGCGGAAGAGCGCGAAAGGCGGCTGGACGGCTTCTACCGCCCCTATCACGACGCTGTTGGCGCCATGATTGCTTCGGTGGCGCAGTCCTCGGGCAAAGCGCCTTTCATCTTCTCCGTGCACTCCTTCACCCCGGTCATGCAAGGCGTTGCGCGGCCGTGGCATGTCGGCATCCTTTGGGACCTCGACGACCGGGTGGCGCGGCCGCTGATCGACATGCTGGCCGAAGATAAAGACCTCGTCGTCGGCGACAACGAACCCTATGACGGCGCGCTGCGCGGCGACACCATGTTCAAGCACGCCATCGTCAACGGTTTTGCCCATGCGCTGATCGAGATCCGCCAGGACCTGATCGCGGACAGCAAGGGCGCGCTGGCCTGGGCCGAACGGCTGGCGCCGATCGTTGACGCCATCGATCGTCGTGCCGATATACATCAGGTGAAGATGTTCGGCTCGCGCACCGGGCCGACGTAGGGACCCAAGAAAATGACCGAACTCAGCGACGAACAGAAACGCGATTTCGAGGCCGCCGCCTTCCGCCGGCTGATAGAGCATCTGCGCGAACGCAGCGATGTCCAGAACATCGACCTGATGAACCTCGCCGGCTTCTGCCGCAACTGCCTGTCGAACTGGTACCGCGAAGCCGCTGAGGCTGAGGGCGTCGACCTCGGCAAGGATCAGTCGCGCGAAATCGTCTACGGCATGTCCTATGCCGAGTGGCAGGCGCTCAACCAGTCCGAAGCTTCGGACGCCAAGAAGGCGGAATTCGAGGCGCGACGGCCGAGGGATCATTGAATTAGCGGCGCGGTTCACAGGATTGACGTCGGCGGGACAGCGCCCCCCTCTGTCCTGCCGGACATCTCCCCCACTTGGGGGGAGATCGGCCGTCACACAGGCTCTAGCCAATCTCCAAAAGTGCAAGAATAAGCGAGGCGCCGAAGCCGCCAATCTCCCCACTTGTGGGGGAGATGTCCGGCAGGACAGAGGGGGGCGCGAAGGATCTCTGCGGAATCGTAGCCCTTCGATGTGGCCCACAAGCTTTCACAGCCAGGCGCTTGACTGAGAATTGAATCGATCTAATTTGCCGCGCAAAGCCATTTTTGACCGGATTCGAACCATGAGCGCGCAAAACGCGATGCAGAGCGTCATTCGCGGGCGATGGGCTGTTGCCGCCATCTTCCTCGCCAACGGCTTCCTGACTGGCAGCTGGGCGCCGCAGATTCCGGTGTTCCTGACCCGGCTCGACATTTCGAAGTTCACACTCGGCCTGCTGATCCTTTTGTTCGGCGTCGGCGCGGTCGCGGCCATGAGTTGGTGCGGCCATTTGATCTCCAGGCATGGCTCGCGCACCGTGCTGCGCTGGTTCGGTCTGTGCGGCAGCCTTGGCCTGCTGGTCGTGGCACTGGCGCCCAACGTTCCGCTGGCGGCGATTGCCATGGTCATCTTCGGCGGATCGATCGGCGGCATGGATGTCGCCATGAACGCCAATGCGGTGGTGGTCGAGCGCCGGCTCTCCCGCGCCATCATGTCGTCGTCGCACGGTTTTTGGAGCCTCGGCGGTTTCGCCGGTGGCGGCTTGGGCGGTTACGCCATCCAGACTTACGGCCACCTCGCCCATGCGGCTGTCGTCACGGTCATCGCCTTTGCCGTCATAGCCGTAGCGGTCGGCTACCTCATCGCCGAGGACAAGCCGCAGGCCGCCGGGCATCACAAATTCACGCTGCCGGCCAACCCGCTGGTCTACCTGGTCGGGCTGATGGCGCTACTGACGATGATTTCCGAAGGCGCCGTGCTCGACTGGGCAGCGCTTTATCTCCGGCAAGAACTGGGCGCCGATCTCGCCATTGCCGGTCTTGCCTACGCCGCCTTCTCCGGTGTCATGGCGGTCATGCGCTTCTTCGGCGACGGCGTGCGCAACCGCTTCGGCGCGGTGGCGACCCTGCGCGGCTCGGCCATCGTCGCCGCTGCCGGCATGCTGGTTGCCGGCCTGTCGCCCTCGCCCTGGATCGCCATCGCGGCCTTCGCTCTTTGCGGCTTCGGAATCGCAAACATGGTGCCGATCATCTTCTCGGCCGGCGGCAACCAGGAAGGCATGTCATCAGGCACCGGCATGAGCGTCGTCACCACCATGGGCTATTCCGGCATATTGGTGGCGCCGTCGGCGATCGGCTTTGTCGCCGAGCATTCGAGCTTCGGGCCGATCTTCGTCGCCATGTCGGGACTGTTGATCGTCGTGCTTTTGATGGCCGGGCTCGCTCACCGCGCCGAATTCGCGCCTGCACCCGCCGAATAACGCTTCAGTTCCTCATAGAGAAAATCCGCGACGCGGCGGATGCGCACGCTGGTGCGCACGTCGCGATGCATCGCCAGCCATACCGGCAGGCTGGGCAATGGCAAGCCGGGCAGCAATTTTTCCAGCAATGGATCGCTGTCGGCCAACGGCTCCTGTCCAAGACCGATGCCGTTTCCCGCCCGCAGCGCCTCCCACAGAACGATCTGGTTGTCGGTCCTGAAGCGGAAGCTGCCGCGGGTGACGGGGATGCCGAACTGGGTAAAGCCGCGGATCATCTCGTCGCTGCGGTCGAAGCCGATCAACGGGAGATCGACCAGGTCGGCGGGCTTGAGCGGACGACCGTGCCTGTCGAGATAGGATTTGGCCGCGCAGCAGCAGAGCGCAATATCGCAGACCTTGCGCGCCATCAGTTCGTTCTGCGCCGGCTTGACCATGCGGATGGCGATATCGGCATCGCGGCGTAGCAGGTTCTCAACCTGGTTCGAGGCGACGATCTCGACCTCGATGCCGGGTTCCTCGACGCCAAGCCGCGCCGTCATCTTCGGCAGCACATACGCCGCCACCACCTCGCTGGCGGCTATGCGCACCGTGCCTTCGATGGCCTCGACCGAACCCAGCGCCAGCAGCGAAAAGGCGCTCGCCTGCTCGCTCACCGCCTTGCCGCGCTCGAACAGCGTGGCGCCGGCTTCCGTCAGCGCATAGCCGCGCCGCCCACGCCGGAACAGCGTGACGCCGAGCGCCTGTTCGAGCTCGCCGATATGACGGCCAAGTGTCGGCTGGCTGGCCAACAGCTTTCGCGCCGCAGCCGACAGACTGCCGGTCTCCGCCACGGTGACGAAGCTCTTGATCAGGTTCCAGTCGATCTCAGTCATTCATTTATGAATATCAGAACGCCAGTCACAGTCAATTTTCATTCGCATGTGGAGGCATCATATTCGGGCTGCAAACACAAACACGGAGAAGAAAAATGACCAAGATCGCAATTCTGGGCGCCAATGGCCGGCTCGGCCGCGTGGTTGGCAAGGCCTTCATCGACGCCGGCTTCGACGTCCGCGCCGTCACCCGCAGCGGCAAGGTGCCGGCCGAACTCAAGGGCGCCACCGCCGTCGCCGGCGATGCGCTCGACCGCGAGGCGCTGATCCGCGCCACGCAAGGCGTCGACATCATTTTCAACGGCCTCAACCCGATCTACACCGACTGGGGCAAATGCCTGCCGATGGCGGAAAACGTCATGGCCGCCTGCTATGCCAATGACGCGCTGCATCTCTTCCCCGGCACCGTCTATAATTACGGCTCGCCGATGCCTCAGGTCGTCACCGAGGACACGCCGTTCCGCCCGACGACCGAGAAGGGCCGCATCCGCTGCGCCATGGAAGCGATGTTTCGCCGCGAGGCCGACGCCGGCCGCGTCCGCACCATCATCCTGCGGGCCGGCGATTTCTTCGGCGGCACCGGGAGCGGGTCGTGGTTCGACCTTGTCGTCGCTGCCAAGATGAACAAGGGCGTCTATACCGCGCCCGGCCCGGCCAACCTCGCGCATGAATGGGCCTACCTGCCGGACTTCGCCGTCGGCTTCGTCGGCCTGGCGCGCAATCTCGACAAGCTCGGCTTCTACGAAGCGCTCAACTTCCCCGGCCACGCCGTCACCGACATGGACATCAAGGCCGCCGCCGAAAAGGCGCTGGGACGTCCGCTGAAACTGACGTTCATGCCTTGGTGGGTGCTGCGCGCCGGTAGCCCGTTCGTGGCGATGTGGCGCGAGATCGTCTCGATGTCCTATCTGCGCTTCGAACCGCACCGGCTCGTGTCCGACCGGCTGGAAGGCATCATCGGCGAAGTCCCGCACACCCCGCTGGACGAGGCCGTAGCCGAGGCGCTGAAGGACATCGGCATCAGCCTCGGCCGTGCAAAAGTCGCGGCCTAAGGCAAACTCCATCCGCCCCTGGCCCAATCGCTGGAAACAAGCAACCGGATGGTCTTTATAAGGTGATTGTTTATAACGGTCGGCGAGATCACCATCACCAAGGGGAGACGATGCGTTACATACGTCCGCTTTCAATCGAAGATGCCGTTGGCCTGCTGGCCGGCGCTTCCGGCACATCAGCCATTCTTGCCGGGGGCAGTGACCTCCTCGTTCGGATGAAAGGCGGTTTTGTCGAGCCCGACCTGATCGTCGACATCAAGGCGATCGAGGGCTTGAGCGAGATCAGGGAGACGGCCGACGGCTTCAGCATTGGGGCCACCGTCCCATGCGCCGTCCTGGGCGAGAGCTCGGTTCTGAAGAAGGCATGGCCCGGCGTCGTCGAGGCAGCGAAGCTGATCGGCTCGAAGCAGGTCCAGGGCCGCTGCACCATAACAGGCAATCTGTGCAACGCCTCGCCGGCCGCCGACAGCGTCCCGGCTTTGGTGGCCGCCGGCGCCAAGGCCGTGGTTGCCGGTCCTTCGGGCAGGCGCACCATTGCCGTGGAGGCCGTGCCGATCGGGCCTGGCAAGACCTCGCTCGCCAAGGGCGAGATCATCGAGGCCATCCTGCTCGACAAGCGCGCGCCGCGTTCGGGCGATGCCTATCTGCGTTTCATTCCGCGCACCGAAATGGACATCGCCGTGGTCAGCGCCGGCGTGAACCTGACACTCGACGAGCATGGCGTCATCACAGCCGCCCGCGTCGCGCTGGGTGCGGCAGCACCGACCGTGCTTCTCGTGGAAGAAGCAGCCGAGGCCCTTATCGGCAGGAAGCTGGATGAAGCAGCGCTTGAGCGGCTTGCCAAGGTCTGCGCTGGGGCCTGCCGCCCTATTGACGACAAGCGGGGCACCATCGAGTTCAGACGAAAAGTTGCGGGCGTGCTGGCCAGGAGAGCCGCGACGACCGCCTATGCACGTGCAGGAGGCAAATGATGGCCGGTGTAGCAGTATCAACGACAATCAACGGCGATCACGTCGAGTACCTTTGCCAGCCTGACGAGACGTTGCTCGACGTTCTGCGCGACCGGCTCGGACTGACCGGCGCCAAGGAAGGCTGCGGCACCGGCGACTGCGGCGCCTGCAGCATCATCCTCGACAACCGGCTGGTCTGCTCGTGCCTGGTGCTTGGCGCGGAAGCGGAAGGGCGGCATATCGAAACCGTCGAGGGTATGGCGCATGGCGATCAATTGCACCCGCTGCAGCAGAAGTTCCTCGAACATGCAGCCCTGCAATGCGGCATCTGCACGCCGGGCTTCCTGATCGCGGCGAAGGACCTTCTGGCCAAGAACCCCGATCCGACCGAAGAGGAAATCCGCTTCGGTCTCGCCGGCAACCTCTGCCGCTGCACCGGTTACGACAAGATCGTGCGCGCCGTCCAGGACGCCGCCAATGTGATGAAGGGAGCGTAAGCCATGAATTTCGATCCGCGTTTTTCAGGCCGCAAATTTTCATCCGTCGGTACGCGCCCCATTCGCCCCGACGGCGTCGACAAGGTGACGGGACGCGCGCGCTACGGCGCCGACTTCAACATGGCGGGACAGCTGGTCGGGCGTGTTCTGAGAAGCCCGCACGCCCATGCCAAGATCAAGAGGATCGACACCTCGAAGGCGGAGAAGCTCCCCGGCGTGAAAGCCGTGATCACTGCCGCCGACCTGCCGGACCTCACCGATGGCGATGCCGGCATGTACGACGTCCTCGACAACTGCATGGCGCGCACCAAGGCGCTCTATGACGGCCACGCCGTGGCCGCGGTGGCGGCCGTCGATGCGCGCACGGCCAGGCAGGCCCTGAAGCTGATCGAGGTCGACTACGAGCTTCTGCCGCATGTCACCGATGTCGACGAGGCGATGAAGCACACCGCCCCCTTGATCAACGACACCATCTTCACCGAGGGCCTCGAGGAAAAGCCGGTAAAGCCTTCCAACGTCACCAAGCGCAGCCAGTTCGGCCATGGCGATGTCCATCAGGGTTTCGGCCACGCCGATTTCATCGTCGAGCGCTCCTTCAAGACCGAGCAGACGCATCAGGGCTATATCGAGCCGCATGCCTGCGTGGCGAGCGTCAGCTCCGACGGCACCGCCGACCTGTGGGTCTGCACGCAAGGGCATTTCGTCTACCGCCAGCACTGCGCGCAACTGCTTGGGCTGGAAGCCTCGAAGCTGCGCGTCACCTCGTCGGAGATCGGCGGCGGCTTCGGCGGCAAGACCCATGTCTGGGCCGAGCCGGTGGCGCTGGCCCTGTCGCGCAAGGCCGGCCGGCCGGTGAAGCTCGTCATGACGCGCGACGAGGTTTTCCGCGCCTCGGGTCCGACAAGTGCTACCTCGATCGACGTGAAGATCGGCGCCCGCAAGGACGGCACCATCACCGCCGCCGAGGCGACGCTGCGCTATTCCAGCGGCCCCTATGCCGGCACCTGGGCCGAGATCGGCGCCATGACGGCGTTTGCCTGCTACAAGCTCGATAACGTCAAGACTGTGGGCTACGAAGTGCTGGTCAACCGGCCGAAGACCGCGGCCTACCGCGCGCCCTCCGCACCAATGGCGGCGTTCGCGGTAGAAAGCGCCGTCGACGAGCTGGCCAAGGAAATCGGCATGGATCCGGTCGAGTTCCGGATCAAAAACGCTGCCCAGGAAGGTACAAGGTCTTCCTACGGCCCGGTCTACGGCCCGATCGGCATCGGCCCGACGCTGGAGGCGGCGAAGACCCATCCGCATATGAAGGCGCCGCTGGGCAAAAACCAGGGCCGCGGCATGGCCTGTGGCTTCTGGTTCAACTTCGGTGGCCAGACCTGCGTGGACCTGAACATAGGCATGGACGGCTCGGTCTCGCTGGCCGTCGGCACGGTGGACGTAGGTGGTTCACGTGCCTCGCTGTCTCTGGTTGCGGCGGAAGAGCTGGGCATCGACTATGCCCAGCTCAAAGCGGTGGTCGCCGACACCTCCAGCCTCGGTTACAACGACATGACCGACGGCAGCCGCGGCACCTTCTCGTCCTCGATGGCGACCATCTCGGCCGCGCGCAACGCGATAAAAATCCTGCGCGACCGCGCCGCGCAGACGTGGGACATCCCCGTCGACGACGTGGTCTGGGAAAACGGCCATGCTATCGCCAAAGGCGAGAAGTACGGCAACCTTGCGGCACTGTCGCTGAAGGAAATCGCGGCTGCTTCCGGCAAGACAGGCGGGCCGATCGCCGGCCACAGCGAACTCGTCGCCGACGGCGCCGGCGTCTCCTTCGCCACTCATATCTGCGACATCGAGGTCGATCCCGAGACCGGCGCCGCGCGCGTCGTGCGCTACACGGTGATCCAGGATGCCGGCAAGGCGGTGCACCCGACCTATGTCGAGGGCCAGTACCAGGGCGGTGCGGCGCAAGGCATCGGCTGGGCGCTCAACGAGGAGTATATCTACGGCAAGGACGGGCGTCTTCAGAATGCCGGCTTCCTCGACTATCGCATCCCGGTCTGCTCGGACCTGCCGATGATCGACACGCAGATCCTCGAAATACCCAACCCCAACCACCCCTATGGTGTGCGCGGCGTCGGCGAAACCTCGATCGTGCCGCCGCTGGCGGCGATCGCCAATGCCGTCTCGAACGCCGCCGGCGTGCGCATGACCCACATCCCGATGTCGCCGCCACGCATCCTGGCGGCGATCGAGGCGGAACGGGGAGGCTGATGGTCGAAGTAACGCTCTGGGGTGCGCTCGGCCAGCTCGCCGGCGGCCAGAGCAAGGTTGAGATCGAGGCCAAGGACATAAGGGAGCTGTTCAGGAAGCTGGCTGAACAGTATCCCGGCATCGAGCCCTGGATTGAGAAGGGCATCGCCGTCGCCATCGACGGCACGATCTATCGCGATACCTGGTCGAAGGAATTGCCAAAGGGGGCAGAGATTTTTCTGCTGCCGAGGCTAGCTGGCGGGTAGGTGGGGTGCCGCCATTGCCTAGCATCAAGGTCTCGAACGTCGTGGATGGGCCGGAAGCAGTAGGTCCGCTTGTGGTGCAGGGAAGAACGATTGCGGACGTCGATGCAGAGGAGCCTAGCCCTTTTCCCCTGCGTCATTCTCAGCAGAACCTAAATTCGGCCGCTCAATCCTTTGCGTCTCAACATTGTAGACGCGAACGTGCCCTTCGAGGCCTTTGAACTGGCGAGTACCGAGGTCAACGATCGGCGTGTTGCCAGGCAAATGGCGTGCCACGGAATCATCTATAAGGATTTGTCCATCTTCAGCGGACGAACACAGCCTCGATGCCAAGTTCACGACATTGCCAATTGCGGTGTAGTCAGCGCGGGCCTCATAGCCAATTCGACCCACCGTTGCCCACCCCATAGCGAGCCCCATGCCGAAGCCAATCTTATAACCACGTTGCCGCCACCCAGATATGAGCTCTTGTGTGGAATCCTGCATGTCGATAGCCATTTTTACGGCATGAAGCGCCGGCCCTTCACGTGGAACCGGGGCGTTGACGAGAATCATCAATCCATCCGCCGAAAAACTGGTCAGCGTTGCTTCATACTTGGTGATGATCGCGCCGAGCGCCTCATAGTACTCACGCAGGACCTGCATGAGGTTCTCAGGCTCAGCGTGCGCTGAAAATGCAGTAAAGCCACGTAAGTCGCTAAAAACAGCGACTATTTCTGCGCGCTGTCCAGCGAGCATTCGCTCGTCACCGGCCTTCTCTACGAGTTCCGCAACCTGTGGTGCAAGGAAGCGCTTCAACCGCGTCAGTCGCTCCGCGCGGTCCCGCGATGTGGCAAGTTCCTGCGCCATTTGGTTGAATCGAGCAGCCAACCGCTCAAGTTCGTCTCCAGTGGAGATGTTGATCCGGTGATCGAACTGTCCAGCACCGATCTTGAGAGCGCCCTCCTCCAACAGGAGGATAGGCCCGCTCATCCGTCTGGCAAGCCAATATGCGAGCACCGCCGCAAGGACTGTGGCGAGGAACAACAACCCGCCGGTCCGCCACAATGAAGCGTATAGAGGTGCAAAAGCCTCAGCCTGCGACTGCTCGACAATTACCGTCCAGCCGGCCGCGGTAACCGGCGCGCCAGCAGTCACAACGCGTTCATTCTCGGCGTTGCGGCTTGCAATCGCAGTGCCGCCTGCGGCAGCGATCGCATCCTGCAATTTGCGCAGGGCCAACGCTGCTTTCTCGTCGGCGCCCTGCATCACTTTGCTGATCGCGGGGTGAGCGATCAGGCGGCCGGCCTGGTCGATGACAAATCCGTGGCCGCTGCGGCCCACGCGGATTTCGGAAACGATGAGCCAGATAGGCTTCAGACTGATTTCGGCGATGACCGAGTTGGCGACGACTAAATTGTCGTAACTGGCCATCGCCATGGTTATGGAGGGTTCGGAACCCGGGCGATAAATGACTGGGCCGTACCAGACCTTCGCCGTCCTGACGCCCACGACAGCGGGATCGCCTGAACGATCCGCCCCGCTTTCTGTCCTGTTTTTGCCAGTGCGAGAGATGTGCAGCCGCTCCGCGCCAGTACCGTCGACAATACTGATGCTGAGGATTCCCGGGGCCTGGTGCATCGCTCGTAGGGCAAGAAGCCGGAGCTGTTTCACGCTGGCCATATTCGACCCTTCCGGGGGGATCGTCGAGCCGAGCGCAAGCTGGATGCTGTCAAGAAAGCTCTCAATTTTGTCGGCCGCCGATGTTGCCTTGGACTGCAGCAGGGCACTGAGGATCGCATGCTGGTCGACATAGCTGAACCAAGTGTTGCTGATGCCACCGGCGGCCATCGGAAAAATGGCCGCCGCGAACAAGACTAAGAAATACTTCTGAAATAGCGATCGACGCATGCATGCGGCTTTGAGATTGGAGGAAGGTCTCCCACGTGATGCGACCCGACCATAGGTCGCGACAGCTCAGTCCCAGAAAGGTAACCTAAATTATTGCGTCTTGGTATGGGCTGAGCCGTTCCCTCGTGCCAACCACGGGTTGGACAAAGGAATGTTTCCCGGATCAGGGAGAGTCGCAATCACGACCCTCAGCTTGATGGTGTCCGCTTTAGGGCAACGACGAACTTTGCCTGTTAGCCCGAAATGAGGCGCAAAGCGGCCGGTCATGCTCGCTTGAGCTAAACTACAGCCGAATGCGATTTTCCGAGGCCGAGCCCCCACATAGCCGAAACGCAGCTCGCCCCCTAAGCCCCCAGCATCGGCTCCGTATTCACCTCCAGCGCTTCTTCCGCCAAGGGTTGGGCGAGGCTCAGACTTCCCTGGTCTCGAACAGCAAAAGCTCCACGCCGCCATCTGCGAAATTGCCAAGATCGGCCGCCGTGGCCTGCCCCTCGGGAGAAGCAAACGCGGCTTGAATGTCCGCAACGGAATCGAAGTGGAGGATAGCCACCAGATGATAGGCTGAGGGTCCATCCGGGGAATGGACCCCGCCATCGCTGACCTCGTATTTCGTCAAGCCGGGAATCGTTTTGGCCAGCGGAATGTGAGTCGAAAAATAGTATCGGTCGAATGCGGCCAGGTCTTTCGGCGTCTTGTAGAGTGCGACAAGTCTGGCCATACGTCCCCCTTTTTTGAAACGACACCCTATTTGCGCAAAAGTGTACCCTTCAGCCAAGAAGCGGGCAAATGGTGGCTCTGGCACCGGCGAAAGAAAACAATCCCCGGCTCTTAAGTCACCACCGCAAGGCTCGCCGGCTGCGACACGCCGGGGAACGGCCCGATCCTGGCCGGGCGATGCCCGGACTGGAAGAGGTTGCTGTGGAGGTTGGCGACCCACTGCTTGCCTTCGGTCGTCAGCTCCAGATAGCGAATCGCGTCGCCGATATAGGGCTCGACCTTCAGCGTGAAGAAATCGGTGAAGATGGCGCCGAGATCGGCGGCGGTCTTGCAGCCGAGCTTTTCCACCATCCCGGTCTCGGAGAACTCGGCAAACAGCGCCGGCAGCTTGCGGTGGTAGAACGGATCGGCGAGCTGGCCGATCAGATCCGCGGCCCTGACCAGCGCCGGCTCGGTGTCGGTGGCCTGGTAGGCCGGATCGTCCGGTACCGGAAAGCGCGTCATCTCGATCGCCGCGATAATGCGCTTCTCGTCGACGAACTTCGAGGAACCAAAACGTTGGCGCGCATAGATCTTGGCGCGCTCGATATGATAGGGCGCAAGCACCGCGTCGGAGGCGCCGCGCGGTGGCGTATGGCGGTCGCCGGCCTCGTTGATGACGAAGCTTTCGTCGGTGTCGCCCTGGCACACGCCGTGCACCATGCCAATGTCGTGGACAAGCAGCGCGCAGGTGTAATGCAGCCAGTCATCGGGGGTCAGGGATTCCGAAAGCAGCCGGCCGCGGATGATCTGCTGGCCACAGAGCGTGACCATCAGCGTATGCTCGATGTTGTGATAAAGCGCGTTCGAATTGCCGATGCGCTCCAGGACAAGGCGGGCCGCCCCGCCTATGTAGCTCGCATACTCCGGATTGCGATGCGAGAAATACTGGAGATAGAGTTCCGACAGATGGTCGCCGAGCCGGTCGGCCATGATGGAAATCGGATTGAGCATGACAATCGTTCCTGGCCAATTTGAAGCACGACAAGTCGCGTGCGGCGGCCATCCTAGCACGGTTCCGGCGTGGATTTTATCTTGCGACCGAAATCCGGGCGTTGGCCAAGTCGGTATATCCCTGCCGAAAGCAGGACGGCTTTGCGTGGATCGGACCCAAGTGAAGCGACGTTCGTCCGAAGCTGACTTTCGCGGAACCTGTTGCAATTGCACATCGCGGCGACAGTAAGCACCTTTACGCTTGCCTCGAAGGCAGCCTAGTTTGGAGGGAGTCGCTGCTCGTGGGCATAGAATGTCGGTACTGCCTTTCCTGAGAATTTACGCGCCGCTCAACGCGGTGCTGGCTGCGCCTGGGCTTCTGGCGGTGGCCGCGCTCACGATGCCGAACATGTCCGGAGGAAGCAGACTGGCACTGACTGCCGTGCTCGCGGTCATTTGGGGCGCCTATCTTCTGCAGATGGTCGAGACGCTGCTCAAGCACTGGGCGGGAGACCTTCGGGACAGGACGCCGGCAATCGCAATCGATGTGCTTGCGGTTTTGGTTCCACTCGCCGCATTTCTGCTCGCCGGCACGCCCGACTGGAGCCTCTACTGTGCTGTCTGGCTGCTGAAACCGCTGCGCGACTCGACCTTCTTCCCGGTGCTGGGCAGGGTGCTGGCCAACGAAGCGCGCAACCTGATCGGCGTCACCACGCTCTTCGGCGTCGTTCTGTTCGGTGTCGCGCTCGCGGCCTATGTCATCGAGCGCGACATCCAACCGGAAAAGTTCGGCAGCGTCCCCCAGGCAATGTGGTGGGCGGTGGTCACGCTGTCCACCACCGGCTATGGCGACGCCATTCCGCAAAGCTTCGCCGGCCGCGTCCTCGCCGGGGCGGTCATGATGTGTGGCATCGGCATCTTCGCGCTCTGGGCCGGCATTCTTGCCTCCGGCTTCTATCAAGAAATCCGTCGCGAGGATTTCGTCCGCAATTGGCAATTGGTCGCCGGCGTGCCGTTGTTTCAGAAGCTTGGCCCGGCCGCGCTCGTCGAGATCGTGCGCGCGTTGCGACCTCGCAACTTGCCGGCGGGCGCCGTGATCTGCCGCAGTGGCGAGACCGGGGATCGGATGTTCTTCGTCGTGGAGGGGCAGGTCAGCGTCGCGACGCCGAACCCGGTGGAGCTTGGCCCCGGCGCCTTCTTCGGCGAGATGGCGCTGATCAGCGGCGCACCGCGTATGGCGACCGTCAGCGCCGCAACGGCGGTCTCACTGCTGTCGCTGCACGTGGTGGATTTCCAGATGCTGTGCAGCAGCAGCCCGGAGATCGCGGAAATCATCCGCAAGACCGCGCTCGAACGGAGCGGCGCGGCGCCGATGGCTTGACCGTACCCGGAGAAGCGAGCGCCGCCAACAAGGGTACGGCGTCAGTGACAGCCAGCCTCTAACGTCGGAATGTCGACCACCCGCCATCCGCCTTCAACTCGTACCCCTAGGCCCCCAGCGTCGGCTCGGTATTCACCTCCAGCGCCTCTTCCGCCTCATCCTCCTCACCCAAAACCTCGCCATGGACCCCCAGCGGCCGGCCGATCCAGATCGGGTCGATCAGATGGTCGCGCTTGGGATTGGTGGTGTTGGGGTGGATGAGGATGCTCAGGCCGCCGTGGTTCAGCATCAGCCATGGAACCAGCGATGCGAAAATCTCGGTGGCGAAGGAGATCTGGTACATGGGCTGCTCGTGCGGGCCGACTTGTTTGTCGTGCCAATTGCCCAGCCTCACGCGGAAACGTTCGCCGATGCGCAGGCGCAGCCATTCGGCATGCTGCCGCTCGGTCTGCCCGTCATAGTAGATATGGGCGTGATAGCTGGCGATCTCGGCGAGCGGCCTTGGTGCGCTTTGGCCGGCGGTGTCTGTATTCACCTCGATAGTCCCCCCTCGATAGTTGTCGTGCGGGCAGCGTATACGCGAGGCAGGTGCCCGTCATCTACGCGCCATTGCAGGGCAATCGCATATGGCAGCGTCGGCCCCAGCTCCGACCGCTACACGTGATCAAATCCTGCCTATCAGCAGCAGGATCAGCAGCACCACCAGGACGACGCCGGCGATCCCTGAGGGGCCATAGCCCCAGGAGCGCGAGTGCGGCCATGCCGGCACGGCGCCGATCAGGATCAGGATCAAAACAGTGATAAGGATGGTGCTTGACCGTCATGAAGAATCCCTCGCCTTGCTCTTCAGATACGAGGGGACAATACAAAAGGCCGCCCGGTTGTTCCGGACGGCCTTTCTGTCTGACTGGTCGAATGCAGCTACTCGGCGGCTTTCGGGAAGGCGATTGCCGGTTCGTCGAGCGGCCCCGGTCGAGGCCCCTCGGGCGCATCGGGCTTCTTGTCGCGGCCGGATATCCTGCGGAAGAACGCGTAGAAGCGGCTGTTCTTGCTGCGCGTGAAGATCATCAGCATGGACGGCGTCACCACCAGCGTCAGCAAGGTGGCGAAGGACAGGCCGAAGACGATCGCCGAGGACAGCGAAATCCACCATTGCGTCGACGGCGCATTGATCGTCGTCTCGTGATGGAAGATTTCCAACCCTAGGCCGAAAGCGATCGGCAGCACGCCGAGGATGGCCGACACCGCCGTCAGCACCACCGGGCGGGCGCGCTCGCGGCAGGTCTGCAGCACCGCCTCCATCTTGTCCCAGCCCTCTTCGCGCAGCCGGTCATAGGTGTCGATCAAAACGATGTTGTTGTTCACCACCACGCCGGCCAGCGCAATGACGCCGATGCCTGACATGACGATGCCGAACGCCTCGCCTGTCAGGAGCAGGCCAAGGAACACGCCGATCGTCGCCATGACCACGCAGGACAGCACCAGAAGCACGCTGGTGAACTTGTTGAACTGCATCAACAGCACCAGGAAGATCAGGAAGATCGCGGCACCGAAGGCCTTGCCGAGGAAGGCGCTGGCTTCGGCGCTGTCCTCGTTGGAGCCGGCGAGCTTCCAGCGTATGCCGCTGTCTAGCTTCATGTCTGTGACCGCCTTGGTCACCTCCGCCTGCACCGCCGCAACCTGCGTGCCGGCCGCAACGTTGGCCTGCACGACCACGGTGCGGGCGCCGTCGATACGGTTGAGGATGCCGACGGTCGGCTCGGGCTTGCGCACGACGAAATTCGAGATCGGCACCGAGCCCTGCGAGGTCTGCACCCGGAGTTCGTCGAGCGTCGACAGCGTGCGCCTGTCCTCTGGCAGGCGCAGCCTGATGTCGACGGCGTCGTCGGCGCCGGCCGGCCGGTATTCCGACAGCTTCAGCCCGTTGGTCACCAATTGCACCACCGTGCCAACCGAAGTCGGGCTGATGCCGTACTGCGCCGCCTTGGCGCGGTCGACCTCGAGCGCCCAGTCGACGCCGGGCGGCGGCAGACCGTCGGAAATGTCGATAACGCCGGGCACCTTGGCGATGCGCGCCGCAACGGCGCGGGCCTGGTCGTCGAGCCCCTTGGGATCGATGGCCGAAAGCCGGAGCTGGATCGCCTTGCCTGTGGGAGGACCGGCTTCCGGCACACGAACCTCGACATCGACGCCGGGAATGCCGGCCATGACGGCGCGCAATTCGTCCAGGATCTGGTTCGCCGATTTGCGCTCGCGCCAGTCGATGAACTCATACTGGATGACGCCGACGACATCTTCCGGCACATCCTGGCCGCCGCCTTGCGTCTTGCCGACGCGGGTGTAGACCGATTTCACGCCGGGCCAGCCGAGCAGCCGGTTTTCGGCAATCTTGGTTGCCGTATCCATTTCCGCCAGCGAGAGATTGCCACGGGCGTGCACATAGAGCAGGCCGTAGTCGGGTTCGACGCTGGGGAAGAACTCGACGCCGGCGCCATACTTCGAATAGGCGAAGCCGACGCCGGTCAGCAAGACTGCGGTCAGCACCAGCACGGTGATGGGGAAGCGCACCGCCTGCTTGACCAGCGCCATGTACCAGCCGTCGCGATTGTTTTCCTCGTGATGCTCCGGCGCCTTGGCGAAGAGCGCACCCAGCGTCGGCGCGAACACCAGCGCATAAAGCATCGAGGCCGACAGCGTGACGATCAGCGTGATCGGCATGTATTTCATGAAGTCGCCGATGATGCCGGGCCAGAACAGCAGCGGCGAGAAGGCGGCGATGCGCGTCATCGTCGCGGCGATGACCGGACCGGCCATGCGCTTGGCGGCAAGCGTGAAGGCTTCCGCCTTCGGCATGCCTTCGCCCATGCGCCGTTCGGCGAATTCGGTGACGATGATGGCGTCGTCGACCAGCATGCCGACCGCCAGGATGAGGCTGAACAGCACGATCATGTTGATCGTGTAGCCCATCATCGCCAAGAGCAGGATGCCGATCAGGAAGGATGACGGAATAGCAAGTCCGATCAGCAGCGAAGCACGGCCCGACAACGCATAGAGGATGACGATGAACACCAGGATGACGGCGATCATCACGTGGTTCTGCAAGTCGCCCAGCAGCTGGTTGACGAAGACCGACTTGTCCTGCGTGTAGGTGATGTTCATGCCTTCCGGCATGCTCTTGACGTAGGCGTCGGACACTTCCCGCACCTTGGCCAGCGTGTCGATCAGATTGGCGCCGATGCGCTTCTTGACTTCGATGGCGATGGCCGGCTTGCCGTTGAGGCGAGTTATCGTCGTGGCATCGGCGAAGGTCGAGCGCACCGTGGCGATGTCCTTGGCCTGGACGACGGCGTTAGGCCCTGCGACTACCGGCAAGGACGCGACGTCCTCGGGCGTCTCGATCAGCGACGGCACCTTGACCGCGTATTTGCCTTCCGAGCCCTCGATGTTGCCGGCGGCGACCAGGCTGTTGGAAGCGCCGACCGCGCCGATCAGCTGGTCGAGCTGCAGGCCGTAGGACGACAGTTTCATCGGGTCGATGACGACTTCGACGAGGTCGTCGCGCGAGCCCTGCAGCGAGCCTTCGAGAACGCCGGGCACCTCTTCGATGCGGTCGCGCAATTCGCGCGCGGCAGCCGTCAGCACGCGCTCGGGCAATTCGCCCGACAGCGTCACCACCAGCACCGGGAATTCGGAAATGTTGACCTCGGTGACGACGGGCTCTTCGGCCGCCTGCGGCAGGTCAGCCTTGCCGTCCTGCACCTTGGAGCGTGTGTCCTGCAGCGCGGTCGCCAGATTGGTCTGCGGCTGGAACTCGACCAGCACATAGCCGCCGCCCTGGAAGGCGGCCGAGCGCATTTCCTTGAGGCCCTTCAGGCTCTTCAGCTTGCTTTCCATCGGCCGCAGCAGAAGGCGCTCGGAATCCTCAGGCGAAATGCCCTGATAGATCAGGCTGACATACATCATCGGAATCGGAACGTCGGGTTCCGCTTCCTTCGGTGTCGATTCATAGGCGACCCAGCCCGCCAGCAGCAGGAACACCAGGACCGAAATGGTCAGCCGGGCATTGTTGATCGCGAGTTTGACGATATCCATGGCTAACGCCTGTTCTCAAGATTTCAGGAGCCGCATTGCGGCCGGCTGTCCCCGCCCAGGGCCATCCCGGTGCTACTGCGTTGTCGCTTCGCCCAACAGTTTCTGGATAGTCGCCTGATCGGCCTCGACCGGCTTGACGACGTCGCCTTCCTTGACCAGTTCCTGGCCGGCGACGATGACGCGGGCATCGGCGGGAATGCCGCCAAGCACCAGGCCCCTCGGTGAATCGTCGACCAGGTCGATCGGGAAGAACACCACCTTGTTGTCCTTGTCGACGGCGCGGATGCCGAGGTCGCCCTTGTCGCCCAGCGTCACCACCGAGCGCGGCAACATGACGGCGTCGGTCGGCTGTGCGCTGAGCGAAATCTCGGCTGTCATGCCGGCCGGCACCGAGCCGTCGGCATTTGGGACGGCAATTTCGACGCGGAAGGTCCGGGTTGCCGACGACGCGTCGCGGCTGATGTAGCGCACGGTGCCTTCAACGGTCTGGCCACTGACCAGCCGGACAGTGGCCTTGTCGCCGAGCTTGAGATAGCCAAGGTCGCGTTCACTGACTTCGCCGCGCGCAATCACTGGGTCAAGCTTGAGGATGGTTGCCACCTCGCCGCCCTCCATGATGGAACTGCCAAGTTCCACCGGCACCCGGTCGATGACGCCGTCGAAAGGCGCCCTCACCTCATTGCGCTCGAGCAAGGCCTGTGCCGTTTCCAGCAGTGACTGCGCGGAGGTCAGGTTCGAGCGCGCTGTGTCGAGCTGCAGCTTCGGCAAATTGCCTGATTTCATCAGCCGCAGCGACGCATCGAGTTCAGCCTGGCGCTGCACGACAAGCTGCTTGGCGTTGTCGACCATCGAGATCTTTTCTTCCGCCGCCAGCATCAGTACCAGATCGCCGGTCTTGACGTGATCGCCCTGCTTGACCGGCAGCTTGTCGATGACACCGGCGACGCGCGTCCCCAGCACCGCCCGTTTGTCGGCCTCGGTCAGCCCGGAAATGCGGATGGCGCGGGCATAGGTCTTGCGCGGCGGCGTGATCACCGCAACGGTGCGCAGCGGCGCCTTCGGCTCTGCCTCAGCGGCGGGCTTGGCTGCTTCCGGCGCCTTGGCCTGATCGCCCGTCTTGGCCTGATCGCCCGTCTTGGCCTGATCGTTGGTCTTGGCCGCGCCTTCGACAGCGGCGCTGCCAACAGACGAGAACGCACCTGTTCCCATCCAGGCGGCGAAACCGATGAGCACAACAATAGCGGCAAGCTTGTGAAACCTGATTTTCGGCATCATTGTTTTTCCACTGCGGGGTTCGGCCAAACCGTCTGTAGGAGCTTCCGCGTCTTTCAACTCGGGCGCGTCGCCGATATGGGTGCGCGCTAGGCCGTGTTCAATTTGCCGTGAACGGCGAAGCGTGGTTCTACATCAAAGTTGCAGCGCAATATAGCCACAAAAGTTGCGCCATCATTGCGTCACGGGACACGGCGCGCCTGCCGCCATCCAGTTCTCGATTGCTTGATAGGTCGCTTCGGCCGAGCCGGGCGCCGGCTCACGATCGGCACCTGGCGCCCAGCCCCAGGCGACCAGTTTGTCGTCGCGCACATGCAGCGCGACATCCTCCAGGCTGCGGTCGCCATTGCGACTGCGATCCTTGATCTGGGCGCAGATTTCCGCCGAGGATTTGCCAAACCAGACCATCTCGGCCGGCGCCAGATGCCAGTTCTCGGCCCCGGGCGGCCCGTGCAATGCACTGGAATTGCTCGTGAAATGACACGTCGTGCAACGCAGGCCGGATTGCCGAAACCGGAGCCGTCGGCGCCGCGCTGGACGTTGAAGGCATGGACGCGCGTCCCGCCATAGTGAGCGCCGGACCAGCGCGGCCGGTCGTCGGCGACATGACAGTCAGCGCAGCGCGAGTGCGAGAACACGGCGTAGATTTTATCCCATTCGGGCAGGCCGCTTGCGGCGTCGACTGCCACCGGCGCCGGTGCCTGTCCTTCTTGTGCGGTTGCGAAGGACGCTGCCGAAAACATGATGGCAAGAGACGTCAGCATGATGAGGAACTTTGTCATGCGAAGGCGACCGCCTTCGACAGCGGCAGCGTTCGGATACGCTTGCCGGTGAGTGCGAAGATGGCGTTGGCAAGTGCGGGAGCGGCCGGCGGCGTGCCGATCTCGCCGACGCCGCCCATCTTGTGGAAATTCTCCAATATGGCGACTTCGAAGGCCGGGCACTGAAAGATGCGCATGGCATCGAAGTCGTGAAAATTCGACTGTTCGACCATGCCGTCGGCGAAGGTGATTTCTTGGCCCATCGCCGCCGACAGGCCGTAAATGGCCGCGGAGATCAGCTGCGCCTCGATGATGCCCGGGTCGAGCGCGGTGCCGACATCGGCGGCAATCCAAACCTTCTCGATGCGGATGCCGGCGGGCGTGTCGGCAACCTGGACGATCTCGCCGACCCAGCTGCCGAACGACAGCGAAAAAGCCATGCCTTTGGCCTTGCCGGGCGGCAGCGCCTCACCCCACTTCGCCATCGCGGCGACCTTCTCCACCACCGCAACCGCCGCCGGATAGGCGGCCATCAGTGTCTTGCGCAACTCGACCGGGTCGGTCTTTCCGGCCACCGCGATTTCGTCCAGAAATCCCTCGTGGAAGAAGCCGTTGATCGAACTGCCAACCGAGCGCCATGAGCCGACCGGGATGGTGACGGGGGCGGCAATGGCGCTCACCCGGTAATTCGGGATCGTGTAGGGCTGGTCGTAGGCGCCGTCGACGATGGTCTTGTCTGGCCCGAGCGGCGATATCGAGGGAAACAGCCGGCGCAAGGTGCCGGCGATCACCGATGGCGAGGCGATCGTCATGTCGACGGCGACCGGCAGGCCGTCGTCGCCGAGCCGCGCCCGGAATTTGCCGACAGCCGCCGGTCGATAGGCGTCATGACGCATGTCCTCTTCGCGCGTCCACGTCACCTTGACCGGCCGTCCCTCGGCCGCTTTCGCCATCAGCGCCGCGCACAGCGCATAGTCCATCTCGACACGGCGGCCGAAACCGCCGCCCATGAAGGTGGTGTGAACCGTCACTCTGTCCTGTTCGATGCCGAGGACGTTGGCACAGAGCTGGCGCACCAGGGTTGGCGCCTGGTTGCCGCACCAGATGTCGAGCACGCCGTCCTTCAGCCGCGCCGTCGCATTCATCGGCTCCATCGTCGCATGCGCCAGATAGGGAACGGCATAGTCGGCTTCGATGATTTTTTCACGCGGTGCGTCGGCAAAGGCCTTGGCGACATCACCATTGTCGCGCATCGCCGACCCCTCGGCGCCAAGCGCCTGCTTCAGCACCCCGGCAATCGCTGCGCTGTCCGGCGGATATTCCGGCTCGGCCCATTGGGTCTCGATCGCTTCCGCCGCCTTGAACGCCGCCCAGGTGTTTTCGGCGATGATGCCGAAGCCGTGGCCATAGTTCGTTTCGAGCGGCACGATCTTGATCACGCCGGGCATCTTTTCCGCCTTGGCAAGGTCCGCGCCGACCGGCCTGGACCAGAAGCGTGGGCTCATCTTCACCGTGCCGTAGAGCATGTCCGGCAACCTGACGTCGATGCCGAAGATCGGCGCGCCGGTGACCTTGGCAAGCATGTCGATGCGCTTTTGCGGTTTGCCCAGCAGTTTCCAATCGGCTTTGTCCTTGAGCCGGACTTCCGCCGGCGGCGCCATCGCGGCAGCGTTTGCGGCCACTTCGCCATAGGTCAGCGACTTGCCTGAGGCCTTGTGCAGGATCGAACCGTTGGCGGTTTCAAGATCGGCAGCGTCTATGCCAAGCTTCTGCGCCGCCGCCGCAATCAGCATCTGCCGCGCGGCAGCGCCAGCCTGCCGCATCTTGTTGAAACCGTCCCGCGTCGAAGCCGAACCGCCGGTGCCTTGCAAAGCGAGGAATTTGCCGACCACGCCCAGGCCGGCGCGCACGGCCTCAGCGGTCCTGCTTTCATCGAAGAAGGCGAAGGGACCGCCTTCCTCCAGGATCGCCGCATTGTAATAGGCATAGGACGCTGGACCGTGCTCGACCTTGACCTGGTCGAGGCCGACATCGAGTTCTTCGGCAACCATGACGGCGAGCGTCGTCGAGATGCCTTGCCCCATCTCGGCCCGCGGCGCGACGATGGTGATGGTGTTGTCGGCGCCGATCTTCACATAGGGGTTGAAGGTCGCTTCGCCGGCGGCGAGATCGCCTTCCAGCGGATTCGCGAAAGGCTTGCGGTAGTAATAATAACCGACGGCGACGCCGCCAGCGATAGCCGCCGCGCCGATGAGAAACGTGCGGCGGGCGATCTTTCCGACACTGGCCATGTTCAGAGCCCCGCCGTCTTGAGTGCCGCAGCTTTTTTGATAGCCGCGCGGATCTTCGGGTAGGTGCCGCAGCGGCAAAGATTGCCGCCCATGGCGTTGTCGATGTCGGCATCCGTCGGATCCGCGACCTCGTCGAGCAACGCCACCGCGCTCATGATCTGGCCGGCCTGGCAGTAGCCGCATTGCGCGACCTGCTCTTCCAGCCAGGCCTGCTGCACCGGATGCAGTTTGCCGGGCGCACCGATGCCCTCGATCGTGGTAATGGCGCCCGTGGCCTGGCCGACCGGCAACGAGCAGGAGCGGACCGCCTGGCCATCGACATGCACCGTGCACGCGCCGCAGGCGGCGATGCCGCAACCGAATTTAGGCCCGGTCTTGCCAATGAGATCGCGCAGCGCCCATAGCAGCGGCATTTCGGGATCGGAATCGATGTCGAACGACTGACCGTCGACGGTGAGGCGCATGGGGATACCCTTCGTTGTCATCCACAGCCTGAAGCGGAATGGTACGCCATCCCGCTTCATACAAGTTGACAAATTTCGTAATTTTGTCAATAGAGGTTCCGCAGATAGTGTCGCAGCCGTGAATCAGATCGAAGACATCACAACCACAGACCCGAGGCGCATCCGCATTCTGGACGGCGCGATGAAGGTGTTTCTGGCCTATGGTTTTTCGCGCACCACGATGGACGATATTGCGCGCGCCGCCGACATGTCGCGGCCGGCGCTCTATCTGCTGTTCAAGAACAAGACCGACATTTTTCGCGCCATTGCGATGATGATTTTGTCGCGCTCGGTCGAGGCGGCAAAGGTGGCGCTGGCCGGCGATGGCGCCTTCACGGAGCGCATGACCCGGGCCATCGACGAGGCGCTGATCTCGATGATGCGAGGCGTCATCTCATCGCCGCACGGCGCCGAACTGCTCGACATGAAGTCGAGCCTTGCCGATCTCGTCGTCTGCTGGCGCGACGGCCTTGGCGGACATATCGCTGCGGCGATCGAGAAAGAGGCCGGGCGTAACGGCGCCGACCTGGCGGCCAAGGGCCTGTCGGCGCGCCTGCTCGCCGACATGCTGCTTGACGGGCTGGAAGGCATGAAGGCGCGCATCAGCGATGCGGACGACCAGCACCAGGCCGCGGCCGCGCTGGTCAAGGTGATCGACCTCGCCCTTCAGGCGTGACGCCGCTCCGCCTCCGGCTTCTTGCGGGCGGCGAGAAATTCCTTGACCCGCCGTCCCGGCGCCGGACCGCGCACCGGCTTGAAGCCGTCGTCGAGCTCGCCGGAGAGGTCGAGCGTCGGGCGTTTGCCGACGGCATCGTAATTCTCCTCCAGCCAGTCGCTGGCGGCCGTGCGGCCGAGATCTCTGAGATAGGTCAGGAACGCCCATTCCGCATTGACCTTCGACGACGCAGACAGATCCTTGAACGCCTCGTCGGCATCGATGCGGTGCATGCGAATGTCGCGGTATTCGCCACGCGGCAAGCGGCCGGCGGCGATCAGCTCCTTGACGAAGGCGATCGAGCGGAATTCGTTCAGCAGCCCGGCATTGAAGGTGATCTCGTCGATGCGGTTCTGGATCTCGTTGGCGCTTCTCGGCGTGCCTTCGCGCACCACCGGATTGATCTGCACCAGCAGCACGTCGTCGGTCGCCGCCGTCTTGAAGAACGGATAAAGCGCCGGATTGCCGCCATAGCCGCCATCCCAATAGGGCACGCCCTTGATCTCGACGGCGCGGAACAGTTGCGGCAGGCAGGCCGAGGCCATCACCGTGTCGAGGTCGATCTCGCCGTCGGAGAAGACGCGCAGCTGTCCGGTCTCGACATTGGTGGCCGAGATGAACAGCTCCATCGACTTGCAGGCGTGCACATTGGCGAAATCGATCTCCTGCTCGACCACATCGCGCAAAGGGTTCAGCCCGAGCGGATTGGCGACATAGGGAGAAAACACCCGCGACATGGTGTCGAAGAAGAAGTAACCGGGCGTGTTTTCGATCGACCAATTGCCCCAGGCGACATCCCACGGCATACGCTGCACCGGGCTGAAGCGGCCTTTCGCCGCCACCGCGCGCCAGAAATCGTCCAGCTTCTTGCGTGCGCCTTCAACGCCGCCGCGCACAAAGCCATCGGCCAGCGCCACCGCATTCATCGCGCCGGCGCTGGTGCCGGACACAGCTGCGATCTCCAGCCTGCCATCCTCCAGCAGCCGGTCGAGCACGCCCCAGGAGAAAGCTCCGTGCGAGCCGCCGCCCTGCAGCGCGATGTTGATCTTCTTGGTTTCCTCCGCCTTGCCGTTTTTCGTCATGGCGTTCCTGTATTGGTTTGGGCGCTGCTGCCTCCTACCGCCCGGGAATCGGGCGGGTTCGGTTGCAGCGGACTTATGTTGCAGTGCAGCATATAAGTCCTGACCAAGGCAAGAACACGAACACGGTCGCGTGATCACATGAAATTTCGGTCATGAAGAAAAAGGCCTCCCCAGGCGGAGAGGCCATATTCTCTTGAAACGGCTTGGGAGCCTCAGGCGACGAGATCCGGCACCGGGCCGACATAGCGCGACTGCGGCCGGATCAGCCGTCCCGTCGTCTGCTGCTCGCGCGCATGCGCGATCCAGCCGGCGACGCGCCCGGCGGCAAAGACATTGCTGAACGCCTTTGGCGGAAAGCCCGCCGCTTCCAGCACCAGCGCGGTGTAGAATTCGACATTGGTCTGCAACGAGCGCTGCGGCTTGGCGATCCGCAGCACCTCGAGCGCGGTCTGTTCGACCTTTTCGGCGAAGGCCAGCCGGCGGCCGGTTTCGCCCTCGCTGCCCAGCTGCCGCACCACCGCCTTCAGTACATCGGCGCGCGGATCGCGCACGCGGTAGATGCGATGGCCGAAGCCCATGATGCGCTCGCCATGCTGGATTTCGGCACTCAGCCAGCCGGCCGCGTCGCCATGCGCCTGGATTGCGTCCAGCATCTCGATCACTGGCCCGGGCGCGCCGCCATGCAGCGGCCCCTTGAGCGCGCCGAGCCCGGCCAGCACCGATGATGTCAGCCCCGCCAGCGTCGAAGCGACGACGCGTGTGGCGAAGGTCGAGGCGTTGAGGCCGTGGTCGCAGACAGTTACCAGATAGGTGTCGAGCGCCTTCGCCAATGCCGGCGACGGGACCGACCCCTTGAGCATCCGCAACATGTCGGTGGCATGATCAGCCTTGGCGTCGGGCGCGATCGGCTGCTCGCCGCGTGCAAGGCGCAGCAGAGCCGGCGTCAGCACGGCGGGCGCCGCGATCAGCCGCAATGCATCAGTGAAAGTCTCGCCGTCAGGCAGCAGAGCCATGCCGGCGCGCATCGCGCTGTAGATTTCGAGGGGAGCCAGCAAAGTCAGCGAAGGCTGGAGCCGCTCAAACACCTCGACACGAGCCTTGCCCAGTCGCGCCGCGAGTTCGACATCGTCGGGAAAGTCGTCGAAGAAGCCGTCCAGCAGCAGGCGAACCACTTGCGGGAAACTCCATCGGCCTGCCAGTTCCAGCAGCGAATGACCGCGGATTGTCAGGCGGCCGCCAAGGCCATCGACATCGGAGAGCACCGTCTCCGCCGCCACCACATCATCGAGCCCGTTTGCCATGTCTCATCTCCTTGCAGCTTTTCTGCGCAATAGATAAGGATTGATCCACAGCTCCATCAATCTTGATCAATATAATCAATATCAGGCTCGAAATGTCCGAATGGCTGTCGCGGGAAGAGGCGCTGGAAAGACTCAAGGTCCGGCCGCAAACGCTCTACGCCTATGTCAGCCGCGGCCGCATCGGCATGCGGCCGGATGAGACCGACCCGCGCCGCAGCCAATACCGCGCCGACGACATCGCGGCACTGGCAACCCGCCGCGCGCGCGGCCGCAGCCCCTCGGCCATCGCCGAAAGTGCGATTGCCTGGGGCGAACCGTCGATCGCGACCGCGATTTCGACCGTTGTGCACAGTCGCCTCATCTACCGCGGTCAGGACGCCGTAACGCTCGCCAAATCGGCCACGTTGGAGGAAACCGCTGCCGTGCTCTGGGCTTCGGCCGAACCAGTGGCGTTCAAGGTACCGTCATCGGAGCCACCCCTTCCATTCGGCCGCGGCTCGGCCTTCGCGCAGCTTGCCGTACTCGCCGGCCAGGGACGGCCTTCGCTCGGCCGCAGCGCCGCCTCGCTGTGCACTGAGGCCGCGCAAACAATCGGGGCGCTGGCGCAGGCGCTGGGTGCCGGGTCCGGCACGTCGCCTGTTCACCAACGCCTGGCGCAGGGCTGGTCGGTGGATGGTGCCGGCGCGGAAGCGATCCGCTGCGCCCTTGTCCTGCTCGCTGATCATGAACTCAACGCATCGACCTTCACTGCTCGCGTCGCGGCCTCGACCGGGGCCTCGCCCGCCGCATGCCTGCTGGCTGGCCTGGCGACACTGACCGGCCCGCGCCATGGCGGCGCCGGCGAAGCGGTGATGCAACTGGCGGAGGATGCGGCTCGGCATGGCGCCGAGGCGGCGATCCGGCGCTGGCTCGGCCACGACCGGCCATTGCCGGCATTCGGCCATCCGCTCTATCCCGACGGCGATCCCCGTGCCACCGCGCTTTTGGCAGCCATCCCTGTCGACCAGACGCTGCAACAGTTGGAAAAGGCCGCTATGGCCGCAACCGGAGCGCACCCCAACATCGACTTTGCCCTGGCTGCGCTGACGCGCGGTCTTGGCCTGCCGCGCGATGCACCGTTCCAGCTGTTCGCGCTTGGGCGCAGCGTCGGCTGGGCCGCGCATATGGTCGAACAGATCATGAGCGGCAGCATCATCAGGCCGCGTGGCCGCTATGTCGGGTCACTGACCTGACTGCGCATTGCCTCGTGGTTTGATCTGCGTCAGGCCGACCTGGCATTGGTCCCGAACCGCGCACGGTAGGCGACTGGCGTCGTGGAAAACTGCTGACGAAAGTGATGCCGCAACGTGCCGGCCGCGCCAAAGCCGGCGGTCTCGGCAATCCGCTCGATCGGCATGGCGGTATCCTCCAGCAGCGTGCGCGCCCGCGAAAGCCGCTCCGACAGCAGCCAGCGCGCCGGCGTGACGCCGGTTGCGGCCGCGAACCGGCGCAGAAATGTCCGCTCGCTCATCCCGGCAAGCTCGGCCAAAGTTGCGACGGGATAGTCGGCCGAAATATTGGCGCGCATTCTGTCGATCAACGGTCCAAGCCGGCTGCGCTCGTGCGGCTCGGGAACGGAACTCTCGACATACTGCGCCTGACCGCCGTCGCGATGCGGCGGCACGACCAGACGGCGCGCCACCATGTTTGCGGCCTTGGTGCCGAAGTCGCGCCGCACCAGATGCAGGCAAAGGTCGATGCCCGCGGCACTGCCGGCCGATGTCAGGACGTTTCCCTCATCGATGTACAACACGTCGGGAACCACGGTGATGTCGGGGTACAATTCCGTCAGCTTCTCGCTGTAGCGCCAATGCGTGGTTGCCCTTTTGCCTGCCAGCAGGCCGGCGGCGGCAAGCACGAACACGCCCGAGCAGATCGACAGAATACGGGCACCCCTCTCATGTGCCTTTTGAAGCGCCTCGATCAGCGACGGCGGCACCGGAGCCTCCGATCCGCGCCATCCAGGCACGATCACCGTGCCGGCCTGGCCGATCAGCTCGGCTCCGCCATCGGCGACGATGCGCACGCCACCCAGCGCGCGCATTTCACCCGCGTCGATCCCGGCAACAGCAAAACGGTACCAATCCTTGCCCATTTCCGGCCTGGGCAAGGCGAAGATCTCAACCGCCACGCCGAACTCGAATGTGCACAGCCCATCATAGGCAACGGCAACGACAAGCGGATTGACAGCAAGGGAGGATGAATTTGGCATGATCTTGACGATATATGGCAAAGCTGCCAGCTGCAATCGCCCTGCTTCCTGCTTTATCTCCAGCGCATCACCAATGGAGATACGCGAATGAGCTACGTGACAGACATTCCGGCGGCATCGCCGGAAATCGCACGCGACCACTTCCTGCGCCGGCTTTCCGTCGAGACCGACTGTTCAGACGTCGCCGCGGCGCTGCGCAGCGGCGATCAGGATTTTGTCCTTTTGCATGTGGTCGGTTCGCCAGAAGCCTATGAACGCCGCCATGTACCGGGCGCGCTGCACCTGCCGCACCGCGAGATATCGGCCGAGCGAATGGCAGAGTGGCCTGAACAGACGCTTTTCGTCGTCTATTGCGCGGGACCGCATTGCAATGGCGCGGATCAGGCGGCCTTCAAGCTGGCCAGCCTCGGCCGTCCCGTGAAGATCATGATCGGCGGCATAACCGGCTGGCAGGACGAGGAACTCCCTTTCGCCTCGGGCAACGAACCGGGCAATTTGCACGCATGATAGCTGGCCTAGGACCAGCCTGGCGCGGCAGCGTTCACGCGATATGGTCGACATTGAAGACAGGGGAAAGCATGCAGATGGTGGCGATTACGGTCCGTCCGTTCGAGCAGCAAGATGTTGGCGCGGTGCTCGCGCTTATGCGGGCGCTGGCCGCCTTCGAGGGCTATGACGACAAGTTCCGCGTCACCGAGGCGGACCTCATCGAACATGGGCTCGGGCCGTCGCCCCGGTTTGGCGTGTTGGTGGCGGAGCGCGAGGATGTGATCGTCGGCATCGCCGTCCACTACCTCATCCCCTGGACCTACGACCTGAAGCCGGTTGTCTGGCTGAAGGAACTCTATGTCGCCGAGGCCGCGCGCGGCACGGCGGTCGGCCATGCGCTTGTTGAACGGCTTCACGAATACGCCGCCGGCATTGGCGCATCCGCCATCAAATGGACGGTGCTGAAATCCAACCTGCCGGCGAAGGCCTTCTACCGCTCGCTCGGCGGGCAACCCGACGAGATCTGGGAACCGTGGCAGCTGAAAATCGACCCGTGACGGCAAGGCCCAACCGGTAGAGCCGGTCAGGCCATTCCCTGGTCGCCTCTACGACATGGTGTCGAGCTTGCGCTGCATGGCGGCGATCTGTTCCTTCAACTCCTGAAGGTCGTCGCCGCTCTTTTCTGGCGCTTCCTTGCGGGTCGGCTCGGGCGCAGCCGCGGCAGCGCCATTCGCGGCGGCTGGGAACGGCGTGAACAGGCGCATGGCGTTCTGGAACATTTCCATGTTGCGGCGCGTCTGCTCTTCCAGCGCCTTGATCGGCGTGGCGATCTTCATCACATCCAGCGGCGACTTGCCGATCGCACCCTTCATCTGCTCGCGAAAGCGCTCCTGTTCCTTGGAGAAGGCGATCATCGACTGTTCAAGGAAGCTCGGCACGATCATTTGCATCTGGTCGCCGTAGAAAGCGATCAGCTGGCGCAGGAACGGGATCGGCAGCATGTTCTGCCCGTCCTTGTTCTCCAGCTCGAAGATGATCTGCGTCAGCACCGGGTGGGTGATGTCGTCGCCGGTCTTGGCGTCCTGGACCGTGAACTCCTCGCCCTTCTTGACCATCTCGGCCAGATCCTCGAGCGTCACATAGGTGCTGGTGCCGGTGTTGTAGAGACGGCGGTTGGCATATTTCTTGATAATGATTGGGTCGTCTTTCGCGGCCATCAGCATCCTCCCGGGGACACCGGCGCGCCTGAGTAAGCCGCCGGTAACGATTGCGCCATTTTTAAGGATATGCGCAAAAGCTCCATAATTCCAAGCGCTTTGTGCAGTGCGGCATCATTTATTGCTGCATGGCGGGCTAAATATGCTGCGCAGCAATGGCCAGGCGATCGCGCCGGCCGCTCGTGCCCTGCTTGCGGCGCATGGCCGGCATGCCCATTTCCGGTTTGACTTGGGGTGTGGAACGGGCAAGAAAAGTCCCAACAAGCACCCAAGAACACGACACCTCGAAGTCTGGAGAGAAAAATGTCCGCTTCCAATTCAATCGTCGTCGCCAGCGCCGCACGCACCGCTGTCGGCTCCTTCAACGGCGCCTTCGCCGCCACCCCGGCGCATGAGCTTGGCGCCGTCGTCATCAAGGAGCTTTTGTCGCGTGCCGGTGTCGAGCCGGGCGAAGTCGACGAGGTCATTCTCGGCCAGGTGCTGACCGCGGCACAGGGTCAGAACCCCGCCCGCCAGGCGTCGATCAATGCCGGCCTGCCCAAGGAGACGACCGCCTGGGGCCTCAACCAGGTTTGCGGCTCGGGCCTGCGCGCCATCGCGCTCGGTATGCAGCAGATCGCCACCGGCGACGCCAAGGTGATCATCGCCGGCGGCCAGGAATCGATGTCGCTGTCGCCGCACGCTGAGCACCTGCGTGCCGGCGTCAAGATGGGCGACTACAAGATGATCGACACCATGATCAAGGACGGCCTGTGGGACGCCTTCAACGGCTACCACATGGGCAACACCGCCGAGAACGTCGCCCGCCAGTTCCAGATCACCCGCGACGACCAGGACCAGTTTGCACTGGCCTCGCAGAACAAGGCCGAGGCCGCGCAGAAGGGCGGCAAGTTCAAGGACGAGATCGTCGCCGTCACCATCAAGGGCAGGAAAGGCGACACCATTGTCGACCAGGATGAATACATCCGCCACGGCGCCACCATCGACGGCATGACCAAGCTGAAGCCGGCCTTCGACAAGGACGGCACGGTGACCGCCGCCAACGCTTCCGGCATCAATGACGGCGCCGCCGGCGCGCTGCTGATGACCGAGGCTGAAGCCACGCGGCGCGGCATCACGCCGCTGGTGCGCATCGCATCGTGGGCCACCGCCGGCGTCGATCCGGCGATCATGGGAACCGGACCTATTCCCGCCTCGAAGCGGGCGCTGGAGAAGGCCGGCTGGTCGGTCAAGGACCTCGACCTCGTCGAGGCCAATGAAGCCTTCGCCGCGCAGGCCTGCGCCGTCAACAAGGGCATGGGCTGGGATACGTCGATCGTCAACGTCAATGGCGGCGCGATCGCCATCGGCCATCCGATCGGCGCTTCGGGCGCGCGCGTCTTCAACACGCTGGTTTTCGAAATGCGCCGCCGCGGCGCCAAGAAAGGCCTCGCCACGCTGTGCATCGGCGGCGGCATGGGCGTCGCTCTGTGCGTGGAAGCGCTGTAAGAACGAAACAAGGCACTGACGAAAAACGAGTGGGGAAAGAGGAATTACCCACTCGTTCATGCGACAACTTTAATGCCAGGGAGGACACATGACCAAAGTAGCGCTCGTCACCGGTGGATCGCGGGGCATCGGCGCCGCCATATCGGTCGGCCTGAAGAATGCGGGTTACACGGTTGCCGCCAACTATGCCGGCAATGACGAAGCGGCTGGGAAATTCAGCGCGGAAACCGGCATCAAGACCTACAAGTGGTCGGTCGCCGACTACGACGCCTGCGCGGCCGGGATCAAACAGGTCGAGGCCGATCTTGGCCCGGTCTCGGTGCTGGTCAACAATGCCGGCATCACCCGCGACGCCATGTTCCACAAGCTGACGCGTGAGCAGTGGAAAGAGGTCATCGACACCAACCTCTCCGGCGTCTTCAACATGACGCATCCGCTGTGGGGCGGCATGCGCGACCGCAAATTCGGCCGCGTCATCACCATCTCCTCGATCAACGGCCAGAAGGGCCAGGCCGGCCAGGTCAACTATTCCGCCGCCAAGGCCGGTGACATCGGCTTCTCCAAGGCATTGGCCCAGGAAGGGGCTCGCGCGGGCATCACCGTCAACGTCATCTGCCCCGGCTACATCGCCACCGAGATGGTCAAGGCGATCGACGAGAAGGTGCTCAATGAGCGCATCATTCCGCAGATCCCGGTCGGCCGGCTCGGCGAACCGGAAGAGATCGCGCGCTGCGTCGTCTTCCTCGCCTCCGAAGACGCCGGCTTCATCACCGGCTCGACCATCACCGCCAATGGCGGCCAATACTTCGCCTGAGGACCAATGTTTCGCCTAAGGAAGAAAACGGGCCGGTTCACGGCCCGTTTTTTATCGCCGACCGGCTATGCTCCCAGAGCCTACGCATGAGACGCTGCCCCGTTCCGGCACGCAAAGATTAACGCCTCTCGCCTGGCCTGTGCAAAACCCGCTTCACAAGCTGTGAATTCTCGGCGGGCAAGCTGTGGATAACACAACATGTTGGGGTGAACAGAACGTGAAAATCTCAACATCGCTCATTCGTCCCCGATTCGTTCCTGCTTTGACCGAAATGTTAATGGCGAAGGCCGGAAAACTCAGCCAAATGGTTAAGATCGGTTAAGAAAAGTCAATAATTTCATAATCTTGGCCGAGGCCTGTTGGAGCGCGATGAGGCTTCGCCGGCTAAGGTTAACGCGAAAGCTCGTCTTGCATGAATCGGGCCAGTTCAACGGATTCAGCATGTGGTGAGACTCCCGGTCGCAAAATCCACATGTAGCCGTGAACAAAAGCGGAATCCGCAGGAGTCACTGATTCGTCGCCGATTCGTTCCAGACTCGTTCCAACTGTTAATCGGGAGCGAATCCGGACCTCGAAGGAGGACGGCGGGACTGACGGCCGGAACATTCCGCTTTCGCTTCGCGCCCGAAATCCCTATGTGTCGCCTGTCATACGCGCCATGCGAGGCGCGCTCCCGACAACACGATGCAGAAAGCCTCATTTCCGGGCCGATGAACATCCAGCCGAAACACACCGAGCCGCTGATCCTGTCGGGCCGCGACGTGACCGCCGTGCTGGGTCCGACCAACACCGGCAAGACCCATCTCGCCATCGAGCGCATGGTGGCGCATGAGAGCGGCATCATCGGCCTGCCGCTCCGCCTGCTGGCCCGCGAAGTCTACGCCCGCGTCTGCGAAAAGGTCGGCGCCCACAGAGTGGCGCTCATCACCGGCGAGGAGAAAATCCAGCCGCCTGGCGCGAAATATTCGGTCTGCACTGTCGAAGCCATGCCGCGCGAGACCGACGCCGCCTTCGTCGCCATTGACGAGGTGCAGCTCGCCGGCGACCTCGAGCGCGGCCACATCTTCACCGACCGCATCCTGCATCTGCGTGGCCGCCAGGAAACACTGCTGCTTGGCGCCGCCACCATGCATGGCATTTTGCAGCGCCTGCTGAAGGGCGTCTCGGTGGTGACGCGGCCACGGCTGTCGCATCTGGCCTATGCCGGCTCGAAGAAGCTGACCCGTTTGCCGCGTCGCACCGCCATCGTCGCCTTCTCCGCCGACGAGGTCTATGCCATCGGCGAGCTGATCCGCCGCCAGCAGGGCGGTGCTGCGGTCGTACTCGGCGCGCTGTCGCCACGCACCCGCAACGCCCAGGTGGCAATGTTCCAGGCGGGCGACGTCGACTATCTCGTTGCCACCGACGCCATCGGCATGGGTCTCAACCTCGATCTCGACCATGTCGCCTTCGCCCAGAACCGCAAATTCGACGGCTACCAGTACCGAAATCTGACGGCGGCCGAGCTCGGCCAGATCGCTGGCCGCGCCGGCCGGCATCTGCGCGACGGCACCTTCGGCGTCACCGGCCAGGTCGATCCGCTGGACGAGGAACTGGTCAAGCGCATCGAAGGGCATGAATTCGATCCGGTGAAGGTGCTGCAGTGGCGCACCGCGCATTTCGATTTCGCCAGCCTCGATGCCCTGAAGCGCTCGATCGAGACCAACGCGCCGGTCGAAGGCCTGACGCGGGCGCTGCCGGCGGTAGATGCGCAGGCGCTCGAACATCTCTCCCGCGACGAGGACATCCGCGCCCTCGCCACCAATGCCAAGCGCGTGGCGCTACTGTGGGAAGCCTGTGCTCTCCCCGACTACAGAAAGATCGCACCGGCCCAGCACTCCGACCTGATCGCCTCGATCTATACGGACCTCGCCAAACACGGCCATGTCGACGAGAATTACATGGCCGAGCAGGTGCGCCGCGCCGACACGACCGAGGGTGACATCGACACGCTGTCGCACCGGATTGCCCAGATCCGCACCTGGACATTCGTGTCCAACCGGCCGGGCTGGCTGGCCGATCAGGCACACTGGCAGGAAAAGACGCGTGAAATCGAAGACAGATTGTCGGATGCGCTGCATGAGCGGTTGACGAAACGGTTTGTAGACCGCAGGACTTCCGTCCTCATGCGGCGCCTTAGAGAAAATACAATGCCTGAAGCCGAAATCAGTCCTACCGGAACCGTCCTTGTCGAAGGCCATCATGTCGGCGAGTTGCAGGGGTTCCGCTTCACCGCCGACCAGAGCGCCGGCGGCGAAGACGCCAAGGCCGTGCGCACGGCGGCGCAAAAAGCGCTGGCCGCCGAGTTCGAGGCACGCGCCGAACGCTTCGGCGCCTGCGCCAATGGCGACCTGGCGCTCGGCTCAGACGGCACGCTGCGCTGGATCGGCGCACCGATCGGCACGCTGGTTGCGGGTGAGGACGCGCTGAAGCCGCGCCTCGTGCTTTTGGCCGACGAGCAACTGACCGGCCCAGCCCGCGACAAGGTCGCCGCGCGCGCCGAACGCTTCGTCAATTTCCAGATCGAGTCGCTGCTGAAGCCGCTGGTCGACTTGAAGAACGCCGAGCAGATCACCGGCATCGGCCGTGGCATCGCCTTCCAGCTCGTCGAGCATTTCGGCCTCATCAACCGCCGCGACATCGCCGAGGAGATGAAGTCGCTCGACCAGGAGGGCCGCGCTGCGCTACGCCGGCTCGGCGTGCGCTTCGGCGCCTACCATGTCTTCGTGCCGGCACTGATCAAGCCAGCGCCCGCTGGACTGATCACGCTTTTGTGGGCGCTGAAGAATGACGGCAAGGACAAGCCGGGCTTCGGCGACGTGGTGCACGCGCTGGCGTCCGGCCGCACTTCGGTGGTCATCGATCCGGCTTTCGACAAGACTTTTTACAAGCTCGCCGGCTACCGCAATCTCGGCCGCCGCGCCGTGCGCATCGACATTCTGGAACGGCTGGCCGACCTGATCCGCCCGGCCACCAACTGGAAGCCAGGTCTCGGACAACGCCCCGATGGCGCCTATGACGGCCAGTCCTTCATGGTGACGCCGCCCATGATGTCGATCCTCGGCGCCACCGCCGACGACATGGAGGAGATCCTGAAAGGTCTCGGCTACCGCGCCGAGCCGAAGCCGCCCGCAGAGGTGAAGGCGCGGCTGGAAGCGCAGGACAACGCCGCGCGGGAAGCGGCTGCCGCCAAGCTGGCGGAAGCGGCTGCAAAGGCCGAGCAGGCCCAGGCGGCGGAAGCCGCTGCAAGTGAAGCCGTCGCTGAAGCGTCGGCCGCTGAGTCGGATGCGGCTGCCGCCACCGCGGCTACGGCTGAGGAGCCCGTCGCCGAAGTCGCAGCGGAGGCTGTTGCGGACACCCAGCCGGAGGCGCCTGCCGAAATTACGGAAGAGACACCGCTGGTGGTAGAAGCCGCGGCTGAAACGCTTGCGGAACCCGCAGCTGAGTCAGAACCGGAACCTGAAGTTACCGAGGTTGCGGCCGCACCAGCGGAGGCGGGAGCCGAGGTCGTCGAGGCCGAATCGCCAGAACCGGTCGCCGAAACCTCGGTTGCAGGCGAAGAGGCTCCAGCCGAAACGGCCGCAGTGGCGGAAGCTGCTGCCGGCGAAGCCGCGCCAGAGGCTGAAGAACCAAAGCCGATCTTGTTGTGGCGGCAAGGACGTTTCGAGCAGCGCCCGCGCCATCGTCACGAAAACCGCCGGGACAATCGCCCACGCAACGGCCAGGCGGCCCGCACCGATGCGCCTGCCGATGCCGCCGCCGGACAGCCGGCACCGGGCGAGCGGCCGGCCTATCAGGGCCGGCGCGACCAGCGTGACGGTGCTGCCAAGCCGCGCTTCGACCGCTCGAAGTTCAAGCCCAAGCCGCAGGCCGAGGGCGAACAGCGCCGCGACGGCAAGCCGCAAGGCGAGCGTCCCCGCGAAGGCCGCCCCGACTGGAAAGGCGGCAGGCCTGAAGGCAAAGGCGGCCCGCAAGGCGGCAAGCCGGCCTTCCAGGCCAAGCCGCGCGAGGAACGCCCGGTGCGCTTCGATCCGGACTCGCCCTTCGCCAAGCTCGCCGCCCTGCGCGACCAGCTCAAGAAGTAGGCTCGCTGCGATGGTTGCTGAGGGTCGTCAGCGCATCGACAAGTGGTTGTTCTTCTCGCGCGCGGTAAAATCGCGCTCGCTGGCGGCCAAGCTGGTGGTCGCCGGACGCGTCCGCGTTAACAGCGACAAAGCAGCGCAGGCATCGGATCTGGTCAAACCCGGCGACGTTTTGACCATCACTCTCGAGCGCCGCATCTCCGTCTGGAAGGTGCTCGGCACCGGTGTGCGACGCGGCCCCGCCGAGGAAGCGCGCACGCTCTATGAGGATCTGTCGCCGCCGCCGGCGCCGAAAGGTGAGGCTGTTGCCGATGCCATTCCCGCATTGCGCGACGCCGGCAGCGGCCGACCGACCAAGAAAGAGCGCAGGCAAACCGACCGGCTGTTCGGCGAAGACTGAAGCGTTGGCGCCCTCCGCCATGCCGGCGATCTGGAATTCCATTCCGGACGCGCCGGTCCCGCCGGGAACAGCCGCCCTTGCAAGCGGCAGGCAAAGGCGTTACCTCACCAAAAAAGCCTAGCGAGGACGGGACGTCCCGGAGCCGACCAATGACCTATGTCGTGACCGACAACTGCATCAAATGCAAGTACATGGACTGCATCGAGGTCTGTCCGGTCGACTGTTTCTATGAAGGCGAAAACATGCTCGTCATTCATCCAGACGAGTGCATCGACTGCGGCGTCTGCGAACCGGAATGCCCGGCCGACGCCATCAAGCCCGACACCGAGCCGGGTCTCGACAAATGGCTGCAGGTCAACACCGAATACGCCGAGAAATGGCCCAACATCACCGCCAAGAAGGAGCCTCCGGCAGACGCCAAGACCTTCGACGGCGAGGCCGGCAAGTTCGAGAAATACTTCTCCGCCGAGCCGGGTGAAGGCGACTGAACGCATGACGCCGAAATCGGAGTCGATTTCGGAAAGGATCATGCGCAAATCAAAAAAGTGCGGTCGATTTGACCGTCATAACGCTGCGTAACGCGCATCATGCATCAACCGCCTTGACAGGCGGCGATGTCGCTCGACCTTCGCGTTTGCAGCAAAACCTTGATTCTTCCGACTTTTTGTGCTACATCAATCGAAACATGCCGGTGACACAACGTCGATTTATGGCGCAAGCGCCCCAAATCACTGAAAGGTGAAATCCCCAATCGGACCAGAGCGATCTGGGCCAGGCAGTCGCTATGTATGCGGTTTGCCGGTCCCGGCTTTTTCCGATGGGTTCATCTGTTGTGCGGCTAACGATCGGTGGCCCCGGTCGCAAGCGTTCGGACCGGCAGGCCGCCGGTACCACAACAAGGAGTTCAGGGCGTAATGGCAACGATCACCCCGCAGAAGAAGTCCACCTCGGCACGTCACGGTTTCAAGACCGGCGAGTACATCGTCTATCCGGCGCACGGCGTCGGCCAGATCGTCTCGATCGACGAGCAGGAAGTTGCGGGCCACAAGCTGGAACTGTTCGTCATCGACTTCCAGAAGGACAAGATGCGGCTGAAGGTCCCGGTCGCCAAGGCGACCTCCATCGGCATGCGCAAGCTGTCGGAAGAGGATTATGTCGAGCGCGCGCTGAAGGTCGTGCAGGGCCGCGCCCGCGTCAAGCGCACCATGTGGTCGCGCCGCGCCCAGGAATATGATGCCAAGATCAATTCGGGCGACCTGATCTCGATTTCGGAAGTCGTGCGCGACCTCTACCGCGCCGACAACCAGCCGGAGCAGTCCTATTCCGAGCGTCAGCTCTATGAGGCGGCACTCGACCGCATGGCCCGCGAGATCGCGGCCGTCAACCGCATGTCCGAAACCGAAGCCGTGCGCCTGATCGAGGTCAACCTCAACAAGGGTCCTAAGCGCGGCGCCAAGGCTGACAATGAGGAAGCTGAGCAGGAAGAAGCTGCCTGATCGCTTTCGAATTTGAATTCATGAAAAACCCGGCCTTGCGCCGGGTTTTTTGTTTTTGGTCTGAGATGCTGCCGGTGACGTCTGCCTAAGCTTCCTTCTCGGCCTCCTGCTTCAGTGTCGCGATAAAGCGCTTCGTCCGTTCGCGCTCCGGGTTGGAGAACACCACGGCGGACGGCCCCTTCTCGACGACCACGCCGGCATCGAGGAATACCACTTCTTGAGCGATCTTTGAGGCGAGGCGCAGGTCGTGCGTCGCCATCACCATGGTCGTGCCCTCGCTGGCCAGCTTTCCCAGCACGTCGACCACTTCCTGCGCCAGTTCGGGATCCAGCGCCGAGGTCGGCTCGTCGCACAGCAGCACCTTGGGCGACGGCGCCAGCGCGCGCGCAATCGCCACACGTTGCTGCTGGCCGCCCGACAGCGTCGCCGGCCAGGCATCGGCCTTGTGCGCCATCCCGACCTTTTCGAGCAGCGCCAACGCCCGTTCGCGCGCCTTCGCCGTCGGCCATTTCAGCACCGTCACCAGGCCTTCCATAACGTTCTCGATCGCGGTGCGATGCGGGAACAGCTGGAAATTCTGGAACACCATGCCGGTCTGCAGCCGCAACCGTTGAATGTCCCGGCTGGGGATCTTGATACCCGGTCGGAATTCCAGCGTCTCATCGCCGATGCGCACCGTGCCGGAGGTCGGAATCTCCAGGAGGTTGATACAGCGCAGCAGCGTGCTTTTTCCGCCGCCGGACGGCCCTACCAGCGCGGTGACGCTGCCTTCGGCGATGGTGACCGTCACGCCCTTCAGCACCAGATTGTCGCCGAAGCGCTTTTCGATGTCGGTGAGGCCGATCATGAGCGCGCCTCCAGGAAGCCGCCATAGCGGTTGAGCCGCTCCTCCAGCCGCGTCTGCAGGGCCGAAAGCACCGAGCTCATCGCCAGATAAAGGATCGCCGCCTCGACATAGAGGATCAGCGGTTCATAGGTGGTGGCGACGATGCGCTGCGCTGCCTGGAACATCTCCGGCACGGTGATGGCCGCGGCCAGCGACGTATCCTTGACCAGCGAGATAAAGGTGTTGGACAGCGGCGGCACCGCGACGCGGCCGGCTTGCGGCAGGATGGTGCGCCGCATCGCCTGGCTCCAGGTCATGCCTATCGAATAGGCCGCCTCCCACTGTCCCTTCGGCACCGAGCCGATCACTGCGCGGATGATTTCCGAACTGTAGGCGCCGATGTTGAGGGTGAAGCCGATCAGCGCCGCCGGAAAGGCGTCGAGCAATATACCAACGGAGGGCAAGCCGTAGAAGATCAGGAACAGCTGCACCAGCAGCGGCGTGCCGCGAAAAATCCAGACATAAAAGCGAACCACGGCGACCAGCGGCTTCGGCCCGAACAGCCGCACCAGGGCGACAACCAGCCCGACGAACAGGCCGAGCGCGAACGACAGTAGGGTCAGCGGCACGGTGAAGATCAGCGCCGCCCATAACAGCGTCGGCAACGAGTCCAGCATCAGATGCAGCCAGTGCGGCACGAACGGCTCCTCCCCTCACAGACTGCCGGCGATGACCGGCAGCGCGATTATGTGCTTCTCATATCATGCGAAAAACGGCGAACCGTCAAAGACGGCCCGCCGCTGTTGTGTCATTGCCGCCGGCGACCGCCGGGAGACCTTCGTTACTGCGAAACGTCCTGGCCGAAATAGGTGTCGGCGATCTTCTTGTAGGTGCCGTCGGCCTTGATGTCGGCCAGCGCCTTGTTGATGGCCGCCACCAGCTCTGGATCGCCCTTGCGCACGATGACACCGGAATAGTCGGCGTTTTCTTCCTGCGCGGCGATCTTCACATTGGCGTCCGGCTTGTGCTTCTTGAAGTCGAGGAAGGACAGGCTGTCATTGATGGTGGCGTCGGCGCGGCCGGTGAGCAAAAGCTGGATCGACTGGTCGAAGCCGTCGGTGCCGACGAGTTCGGCACCGTTTGTCTCGGCGAGCTTACCGAAATTCGAGGTCAGCGACTGCGCCGACTTCTTGCCCTTGAGGTCGGCGAAGGTCTTGATGTCGGTGTTGTCGCCGCGCACGATAAGCACCGCCTTGGAGGCGATGTAAGGGTCGGAGAAGTCGTACTTCGCCTTGCGCGCGTCGGTGATGCCGACCTCGTTGATGACGGCGTCGTAGCGGTTGGCGTCGAGACCGGCGATCAGTCCGTCCCATTTGCCTTCGAGGAACTCGACCTTCACGCCGAGCTTGTCGCCGATCGCCTTGGCGATCTCGACGTCGAAGCCGACCAGCGCGCCGGCATCATTATGGTAGGTGAAGGGCGCGTAGGTGCCTTCCGTGCCGACCTTGATGGTGCCGGCCTGCTTGATCTGGTCGAGATTGGCGCCGGCATGGCCTGATGTGACAGCCAGAACCTGCAGCGTTCCGGCGACGATGAGCGAATTGAGCCATTTCATTTTTCTGTGATCCCGTCCTTGGCCGGTGTCCGGCGCTTGTGAGAGCCGGAAACTGACAGATAGAGAGCCGCAAAATAAGGAACCAGATTTCAAAAAAATGGCGATCCAGAAATCAGATACTCAAAGCTGCACTGATCGGTGCCATTCGCCCCGCTTTTGCGGAGTTGGCACAGGCTGTCGCACAGCACAACACAAGCAACATCGGCGGCGGAACCAATCCCCGGTGTGGCACGTTCATGCCGTGTTGTAGGGCGCGGCGTTTCCATTTCAAGAACCCTAGCTGCGCCAGACCGGAGCAATTCCAGGAAAAGTGTGAAACGGTTTTCCGTCCGGAATTGCTTCAAGACAAGGAGATAGCGGCCGCCAGGCCGTCCGAAAATGTCCGGGAGCAGGAGCGCGGCATGATCGAAGACACGGCAGGACGGACCATGGTCCGCGCGGCGATGAGGGCCCCCTACCTCGAGCGCGACGAGGAACATGTTCTCGCCTTGCGCTGGAAGGAAGACCAGGACCAGCAGGCGCTGCACCAGATCACAGTCGCGCATATGCGGCTGGTCATCTCCATGGCTTCGAAATTCCGCCATTACGGCCTGCCGCTCGGCGATCTGGTCCAGGAGGGCCATGTCGGGCTGCTCGAAGCGGCGGCGCGCTTCGAGCCGGAGCGCGAGGTGCGCTTCTCGACCTATGCGACATGGTGGATCCGCGCCTCGATGCAGGATTACATCTTGCGCAACTGGTCGATCGTGCGCGGCGGCACCTCTTCGGCGCAAAAGGCGCTGTTCTTCAACCTGCGGCGCTTGCGCGCCCGGCTGGCCAATGGCGCCGAGCCGATCTCCAACGCCACGCTCTATCGCGAAGTGTCGGTAGCGCTCGGCGTCTCCGAGGCCGATGTGGCGATGATGGATTCCAGGCTTTCGGCGCCCGACTCCTCGCTCAACGCGCCACTCGCCGACGATACCGGCACCACCGAGCGCATGGACTTCCTGGTCTCGGACGATCCGCTGCCGGACGAAGTCGCCAGCGACACCATCGATGTCGAACGGCGCCTGGTGTGGCTGAAGGCAGCGCTCAGAGCGCTCAATGCGCGCGAACTCAGGATCATCGAGGAACGCCGGCTGAGCGACGAAGGTGCCACGCTTGAGGCGCTTGGCGAGACGCTCGGCATTTCCAAGGAGCGCGTCCGCCAGATCGAGGCGCGAGCCATGGAAAAGCTGAAGGTGGCGCTGGTCAAACAGAACCCTGAATTCGAGACGCAGGCAGCCTGAAATATCTTGTTGTCAGCAGTATTAATTTAATTGCCAACCAAAAAATAAGATCAGCACGTCTGATTTCCTTCTCCCTCATGCCCAGATTGTGAATTCTTTAACAGACCTCCTTAGCTGAGGGGTGTCTTTGGGGGTTTCAGATCATAGCGGATGAGGATTTTGCCATGTCGCGATTCTGCGTGTTTCTTGCAGCTTTGATCCTTGTGACCCTGACGACTTTCGAGGCTAGCGCCGATCGACGGGTTGCTCTTGTGATCGGCAATTCCGAATACCGGGAACTTCCGGCGCTCAAGAACCCGGACAAGGATGCCGGAGACGTTGAAAGCACGTTCCGGACGGCCGGCTTCGACGTTTTCGTCGCCAAGGATTTGACCAGGCTTCAGTTCGAGGAGCGTTTCCGCACCTATCTCGCGGCGGCTGACGGTGCTGATCTCGCAGTGGTCTATTATTCAGGCCACGGCTTCCAGATCGGCGGCGAGAACTTTCTCATCCCGGTCGACGCCACGCTTAAGGATGCGGCCGACGTGGAAGTTCAGGCAATCAAGCTCGATGACATGTTGCAGCAGTTGCGCTCGAAATCGAAAATCCAGGTGATCATCCTCGACGCCTGCCGCAACAATCCTTTTCCGCGGAAGAACTATTGGCTTCGCGACCAGCTGATCGTCGCCAGCGGTAGCGGATTGGCGCAGGTGAAGGGTTCTGAGAACGCGCTGATCGCCTTTGCCACCGAGCCGGGAGCCGTTGCCTATGACGGGAGCGGCAATCTCAGCCCATTTTCCTCCGCCTTCTCCCGTCGTGCGTTGGCGCCGAACCAGGAGATAAGGGCCGTCATGTCCGCCGTGCGCCGCGATGTGGTCAAGGCAACCGATGGCAAGCAGGTTCCATGGGAAAATTCCTCGCTTCTCGATGATGTCTTTCTGATGCCCCGCGCCAACCGCCCGGCGCTGCCGCCGGTGTTGGAGAAAATCGTGCCGTCCGGCATCGGGCCAGTCGCGCTGGATCTACCGACGCCAGTTGACGTCGACGGCGGCGCAGTCAGCGTCAGCATCGAAAGCCTGCCGGCACTCGGGCGGCTGACGCTTGACGGCAAGCCCTTGGCCATGGGCGAAAGGATCGAGGGTGCGGACCTGCCCCGTCTGCGCATGGACGCCCCCGAATTGGCGGGTGGGCAGGAACAGGTGGATACGCTGGCCTACACCACGCACAACGAGTGGGGTGGCGAATCCCAGGGCGTTTTGCTGTTGCGGATCAGAAACGGCGCGGGCGCCGAGGGCAAGCAGCTCATGGCCTCGCTCGCGGCCGAGCAGAAGCAGGCGGTGGTTGAGCGCGGCATTCGTATCGCCGACGCCGCCGAGGCGATCGAAAACCGCGACATCGAAATTCCCGTCGGCGTCGGCCCGGTTCCGCTCAAGCTGGATTTCCCAGCTAAGGACCCGTCGATCAGCTTGAAGCTCGCAAGCTATCCGGCAACGGGGATGCTTTCCCTGCCGGACCGCATCCTGTCGCCTCAATCGAGCCTGATGGCCGACGATGTCGACAAATTGCGCTACGAGGCGCAGCTCGGCTCCGCGACGCCCGTCGAGATCGGCTTTCAGATCCGTGCCGACGACGCATCGAGGCAGGCTACGCTGAAGCTGTCGCCAAGCGTCGATCCCTGCGATCGGGCGGCGGGCGAACCTCTCGACCTGCAAGGCGTTGTCCCGGGCCGGCTGGTGAACGAGATTGGCGGCGACGCGGTTGAGCTCTGCCAGGCCTCGGTGAAGACCTATCCAGAGATTGCCCGCTTCCGTTACGAACTCGGACGGGCATTGCTGGCCTCGGGCAAGGTCGATGAGGCCAGGCAGGCAATCCAGCAGGCCGCCTACAAGGGATATGTCCGCGCGGCCTTTGCGCTCGGTTCCATCGTCTCGTCTGGAATAGGGACGGCCGCGGATCCTGACCAGGCCAACCGCTTCTATTCAGAAGCATCCGACAAGGGTGATCCCTACGCCATGACCGCGTGGGGACGCACCCTGTTCAATGGGCGTGGCGTCCAGCGCGATACCGCCAAGGGATTAGACTTGCTGCTCAAATCGGCGGCGATGGGGCATATCGATGCCATGAACGATCTCGCATCGATCTTCATGGAAGGTCGCAATGGTGTTCCAGCTGATCCGGACCGCGCGCTCGCCTTCTTCAGAGCCGGGATCGAGCGGCAACAGATGTATTCCCTGGGTGTTCTCAGCACCCCGAAGCAGGTCGCCTTGGCGGTTCCGGTGTGCAAGGTCCAGCCCCCGAAAATCATCACGAAAATAAAGGTAGTTCACATACCCGCGCCAAGACCGAAGACCCCGAAACCAGGCAAGCGGACAGCCGCAGCAATTCCGGACAAACCCGTGCAGAAGCAAACCGGCCGGGCCGCCTGGAGCGGCAACAACGGTGAGCCCCGTTCTGGAGATTTTGGTGGTGGTGAGGGCACCGACAGCAGCACCAGCGAAGGCACCGATGGCGACAGTGGCACCGATACCGACACTAACAGCAACTTCTGAGGGTACCAGTGACCGCAGCCGGGCAGACCCTATCGAACCGGACTGCGCTACTTGTCCGTGACGATCTTGACCTTGTCGCCGGCCGAAACCGAGGCGCCCGGCGACATCGCGTTGAGCACGCGGAACAGATCGAGCTTGCGGTCGACGCCGACCATCTGGGCAGAAAGCGAGCCCATGGTCTGGCCGGCCTGAACGGTGACGACGCGGATGTGCAGCGGCTTCAGCGCCGCCTTTTCGGCAGGGCTCAGGATGCGGAACGAGCCGCTGACCGAGCGCGCCACCGGATCGAGCGTCGTGCTGGCCGACGGGGCCGCCGTCAAAAGCCGGTAGACTTGGCCACCGGCGCGGATCACCGCAATGTCGAACTGCCAGCCGTCGGCCCCGGCATGCGCGGTCGCCGCCTCGTTGCCGTTGATCGTCTCCTGGCGCACGCTGGTCTCGTCGAGACCGGCCACCCAGCCGCTTCTGATATAGTCTGTCAGCGCGCGGTCCTTGTCGATCGACACGCCGTCGAACCGGACAGCCATGTCGCCGGGGCCGGTCGCCGTCACCGCCGCGGCCGTATTGTCGATGATGAAACCGTCCGGCACGGTGAACGACACGCCGAGGCCTGGATGCAGGAAGGTCTGGCCGCGCACATAGCCTTCTTCCGGCGTATCGCCGTAGAGCAGGCCGTCAATGCCAGCCAGGAAGGAATCGCGGTCGCGCGTGCCGACGCCCGGCGCGCCGAACTGGCGGGCATGGCGCTGCGCCAGATCGATACGCTGCGGCGTGTTGGGGTGCGTGGCCAGGAAGTCGAGGCTGGCATCGGTCGCGCCTGATATCGAGCGGAAATCGGTATAGGCCGACATCGACTGCAGGAAGCGGCCGGCGGCATAGGGATCGTAGCCGGCTTCGCCGATCGACTTGATGCCGATGGCGTCGGCCTCCAGCTCCTGGTTGCGCGAAAACTGCGCCAGCCTCAGCTTGCCACGGATCAATGCCGCCTTGGCAGTCGGACTGTCGCCGAGCACATCGGAAACCACCTTGGTCGCCAGGCCTTCCTCGGCCTCGAGCTGCTGGCGCTGCAGGCCATGGTTGGCGGTGACGTGGCCCATCTCATGCGCGATGACGGCCGCGAGTTCGGCCGAATCATTGGCCAGCGCCAAGAGGCCGCGGGTGACGTAGAGATAGCCGCCGGGCAGGGCGAAGGCGTTGACGTTGGGCGAATTGAGGATGGTGATGCGATAGGTCTGGGTTGGATTGGCCGACACCACGGTCAGGCTGCCGACGACCTTGGCCACCATGCGCTCGAGCTTGGGATCGGAATATTCGCCGCCATAAGTGGCGAGGATGCGCGGATGCTGCGCCTTTGCCAGCTCGGCGAGCTTGCTGTTGGCGGCGACATTGTCGACCGTGATCGGCTTGTCGGAAGGCTGAAAGCCGGATTCCTGCACCTCGGGCGGCGTGAACATCTGGCAACTGGCCAGCGCCACGGCAAGACCGGCCAGCGCGAGGAAGCGCGCCAGCGGTCTGCGTCTCAAAGTGTCAGTGCCGGTCGACAGCACGGCGTCCCTTCAGCTCTCGGCGCATGACCTGGACCCAGGAGTCCGCGCCAGCGAAAAATCGAATTTTCGGTGGCAATCCTGCACAAATCAAAAAACCTACAGCGTTTTACACATCCGGATGGATGCGGCGCTGTAGGGGCAAATCACGGCTCGTGCCGGACCAGTACTGGGCGGACCTAGCCACATCAGCTGGACCATGGCAAGCAAGCGCCACATCACCTGTAGCCGGTTTGGTCGTAAATTATGTCCGCTTCCGGGCAATATCGCGTGATCCGCCCGAACTTGCGCCGATATAGCGCCGAAACGCTTCAGGGCCAGTGCCATCGAAAAAATCCGCGGCAAGTCCGGTTGCGGCAACCCTGCCATTGTCCAGAAAAACAATGTCCTCGCCGATGCGTCGCGCGTCTTCCGGCTGATGCGTGACGAACAGCATCGTCATCGCCCGCTCGGCATGGACGCCGGCCACCAGGTCGAGCATGTCGTCGCGCAGCGCTGGCCCAAGCGAAGCGAACGGCTCGTCGAGCAGCAGCACCGGCCGGTCGCGCACCAGAACGCGGGCGAGCGCCACGCGCTGCCTTTCGCCGCCGGAGAGTTCGCGTGGCAGGCGCTTTTCCTTGCCGGCAAGGCCGACACGGCTCAACGCTTCGGCGATCGCGGCGCGGTCGGTTTGCGTCAGGCTAAGCGAGGGCGAGCGGCCGAGGCCGACATTCTTCTCGACCGAGAGATGAGCAAACAGATTGTTTTCCTGGAACACCATCGAGACTGGTCGCGCCGACGGCGCGGAAGCGCCGACATCGGCGCCGCCGATCAGAACGCGGCCGGATTGCGGCGTCTCGAAGCCAGCGACCAGATTGAGCAAGGTCGACTTTCCCGAACCGCTTGCCCCCATGATGGCGGTGATCTTGGACGCGGCGAATTCGACATCGAACAGGAACGGCGCCTCGCCATAGCTGAACGAGACCTTGTCCAGCCGCACGGCCACGCCTTTTTCCATGGCGGAAGTCACGATCTTTCTCCTCGTCCCAACCAATCCGCGGCGACCACCAGAGCGAGGCAGACCGCCCCGAGCAGCAAAGCCAGTCCGGCGGCGTCGACCGTGCGGTAGCTGCCCATGCGCGCCAGCAGGAGATAGGGCAAAGTCTGCACCGAATCGCTGCCGAACAGCGCTATGACGCCAAGATCGCCGAGCGACAGCGCCATGGCGAAGGCAAAGCCGGTGGCCAGCGGCCGCCGTAGCGACGGCCAATCGACCAGGCGTAGCCGGCTCCAGCCGGAAATGCCGAGCTGTGCGCACAGCTTTTCGTGGCGTTCGCTCGCTGCATCATAGGCCGGGCGCATGGCGCGGATGGCAAAGGGCATCGCCATCACCGCATTGACCGTGACGACCATGACCGGCGCGATGGCAAAGACATCGCTGACCGTGCGCAGCAAGAGGAACCAGCCGGCGCCGATGACGATGGGCGGCACGACGAGGACAAAACCGGCGCCGGTGTCGGTGGCACGTTCGAGCAGCGAGCGACCGCCACGGTGGCGCAGGGCCAGCGCCCGGCGCGCCATGATCAGCGACAGCGACAGCGCCACCGAAAGCAGCGCCGCCAGCAGGCCAAGACCGGCGCTGGTCAGCGTCGCCTGGCGCACCGCACTTTCGCCGGCCAGCCGGCTGAGATCGGCGCCAAGGCCGGAGGCGACGGTGGCCGCCATCGGCCCGGCGACGAACAGCAGAGCAAGCACGATCAATGCTGTGTTGAGCGCCGTTTCGATCGGGCCGGCCGAGAGATATCGGCGTGGCGCCACCGGCAGATTGGCGTCGCCGGTCACGTTGGCGCCCAGCCGCGTCAGCGCCAGCACCACGGCGAAGGTCAGCGCGATCTGCAGCACCGTGAGTGTGACAGCCCGTGCCGGATCGAAGTCGAAGCGCAGCGCCTGGTAGATGGCGACCTCCAGCGTCGTCGCCGCCGGCCCGCCGCCCAAGATGAGCACGATGGTGAAGGAGGTGATGCAAAGCATGAAGACAAGTCCGGCAACGCCCGGCAGGGCTGCACGCAGCACCGGCCATTCGATCAGCCGGAAAGCCGGTCTCGCCCCTATGCCGAGCTGGCTTACCAGCCGCCATTGATCGGCGGGCACCGTCCCCAGCGCTTCGAGGAACAGCCGCGTCGCCAGCGGCAGGTTGAAGAAGACGTGGGCGACGAGGATGCCCGAAAGCCCGTAGATATCAGGCCAGCTTTGGCCAGCGATCCCTGCGAAATAGCCCGCCCGGCCATAGAGCGCCAGTATGCCCAGCGCCGCGACAATGGCCGGCAACGCCAGCGGCACGGTGAACAGCTGCAGGATAAAGCCGCGGCCCAAGAAGCGCGGGTGCCGCGAGAGCGCACGCGCCACGAACAGCGCCGGCACGACGGAAAGCAGCGTCGAAAGCACTGCCTGCCAGAGCGTGAAGCGGACGACGCGCAGAAGATAGAGATCGAAGGCGGACGCGGCGCCGGAAAGGTCGTGCGCGCCTTCGCGGATGAGCCCGGCAAAGGCGCCGCCGATGAGCAGCGCGATTGCCGCGAGCGCGACGATGCCGGCGGTGATGCGGGGATCGCTGGGCGTTGGCATTCCGCCTAACCAAACACACGGGATGGTTTGAATAGGACGGAAGCGTTATCCGCGTCGAGTTCCCGCCCACCCCCCTCTGTCCTGCCGGACATCTCCCCCGCAGGGGGGGAGATTAGCAACTTCACTCCGCGTCCCGCACTTGCTGCGTGGAGGATTGGCGAAAGCGGTCGAGCGCTTGATCTCCCCCCTTGCGGGGGAGATGTCCGGCAGGACAGAGGGGGGTGTTCAAGCGCCATCCTGAATTCTACTTGCTCATCACCGTCAGCCACTCATCCACCCAGGCCTTGCGATTGGCCGCAACCTCTTCCGGGCTGAACAGCAGTGTCTTGGCCGGCTTGACCAGTTTGTCGAACGCCGGATTGAGCGGCTTGTCGGTTTTGCCCGCCGGGAACATCCAGTTGGTCTCCGGAATGACATTCTGGAACTTCGGTCCGGTCATGAAGGCCAAAAACTTTGCCGCCAGCGGGTTCTTCGCGCCTGTCGTGGTGATGCCGGCGACCTCGATCTGCAGGTATTCGCCCTCCTCGAAAGACGCCGCCTGGTAGCGCTCGGTGTTTTCGGCGACCATGTGGTAGGCCGGCGAGGTCGTGTAGGACAGCACCATCGGCGCCTCGCCCTTGGTGAACAAGCCATAGGCCTCGCTCCAGCCCGGCGTCACCGTCAGCACCTTCGGCTTCAACTTGGCCCAGGCTTCCGGCGCCTTGTCACCATAGACCGACTTTACCCAGAGCAGCAGGCCGAGACCCGGCGTCGACGTCCGCGGATCCTGGATGACGATCTTGTCGGCGGCGTCGCCCTCGACCAATTCCTTCAGGCTCTTGGGCGGGCTCTTCAGCTTCTCGGTGTCGTAAACGACGGCGAAGTAGCCATAGTCATAGGGGACAAAAGTATCGTCGCTCCAGCCGCCCGGCACGCTGTTTTCAGCCACCGCGCCATGCGGGACAAACAGCCCGGTGGCCTTGGCTTCGGCGGTCAGGTTGGTGTCGAGGCCAAGCACGATATCGGCTTTGGTCGAGGCACCTTCGAGCTTGACGCGGTTGAGCAGCGCGACACCATCGGCGACCGAGACGAAGTCGACGCTGCAGCCGCATTCGGCTTCGAATTCCTTCTTCACAGCAGGGCCGGGACCCCAGTCGGCGGTGAAGCTCTCGTAGGTGTAGATGGTAAGTTTGTCCTGCGCGGACGCAGGGCTTGCCAAAAGCGAAACAGCAAGACCCAGGGCTGGGACAAGACGGGACAAAAACATGCACATCGGCGCCTCCTCATGCGTGTTGAAAGGAATTGAGGCGTCGGTCTGTCCGAAGCGTCTAATCCCTCCGCCGGTACAAACCGGATCAGGTTCAGCGGGTTGGCGAGACTGCCTCTCAGCCGGTCCGCGAAAGTCGCGTCCGGCACCCCGTTAGAGCGTTTCGACACATAGGCCCGGCCAAGGTGCCACGCAAGCGGAAGTTTGCTCGAGCATGATCCCGAAAAGTGGGAACCGGTTTTCGGAAAAAGATCATGCTCCAAAAAAAGGAGCCAGATCAGGATGACGATTCAACCAAACGTCATCCTGATCTAGCGGCGGTGGCGCTCGGCCTTCCGTTTCGCCGGCAGGGCTGGTAAGGGCCACCGGATATGAGCACATTCACCATCCTGCTTGGCGGCGATCTCATCCGCACGCCCCGGCTCGACCGCCAGGTCGAGGGCACGCGCGTCATTGCCGCCGACGCCGGCATCGGCCATGCCCGCCTGCTCGGCCTGATGCCGGAGCTATGGGTGGGCGACTTCGATTCCGTGCCGGCGGACCTGCCCGCCGATCTCGCCGCCGTGCCGCGCCAGGTATTTCCGCCGGAAAAAGACAAGACCGACGGCGAACTGGCGATCGCAGCGGCGTTGGAGCGGGGCGCCACCAGCCTGGTGCTGGCCGGCGCTTTCGGCGGCAAGCGCGCCGACCACGCCTTCCTTCACCTGGCGCTCAGCCTGCGGCTGGCCGAGGCCGGCACAAAAGTGCTGTTGACCAGCGGCGCGCAGGAGGGCGTTCCCCTTTTGCCCGGCAAGGCCGGCTTCGACTACGCCGACGGTACGCTGTTTTCGGTGCTCGGCTTTTCCGATCTTTCGGGCCTCACCGTGACCGGCGCCAAATGGCCGCTCGACCATGTCGAGGTTGCCTTCGGCTCGTCGCTGACCATCTCCAACGAGGTCAAGTCACAGAAGACCGGGGGCCGGCTCGAAATCGCGCTCGGTCATGGCCGCGCGCTGCTGCTCGCTCATCCCTATCCCTTGCCTGAAAGCTGACATGGCCCCGCCCCTTCTCAATCTCGACGGGATAAAACTGACCTTTGGCGGCACACCGCTGCTCGATGGCGCCGAACTCACCGCGTCCGCCGGCGACAAGATAGCGCTGGTCGGCCGCAACGGCTCCGGCAAGTCGACACTGCTCAAGATCGCCGCCGGGCTGATCGAGCCGCAGGACGGCGAAGTCTTTCGCCAGCCTTCAGCGACGGTGCGTTATCTCCCGCAAATGCCCGACATGGAGGGCTTTGCCAATGTCCGTGCCTATGTCGAGGCGGGGCTTGGGCCGGCCGACGATCCCTACCGCGCCACCTATCTGATGGAGCATCTCGGCCTCACCGGCAACGAAAACCCCAACGATCTCTCCGGCGGCGAGGCGCGCCGCGCCGCTCTCGCCCGCGTGATGGCGCCGGAGCCCGACATTCTGCTGCTTGATGAGCCGACCAACCATCTCGATCTGTCGGTCATCGAATGGCTGGAAGAGGAGCTTGTCCGCACCTCGTCGGCGCTGATCGTCATCTCGCACGATCGTCGTTTTCTCGAACGCGTCTCGCGCGCCACCGTCTGGCTCGATCGTGGCCAGACCCGCCGCCTCGACAAGGGCTTTGGCCATTTCGAGGAATGGCGCGACCTGGTGCTGGAAGAGGAAGAGCGCGAGCAGCACAAGCTCGGCCGCCAGATCGTACGCGAGGAGCACTGGTTGCGCTATGGCGTGACCGCGCGGCGCAAGCGCAACATGCGCCGGCTTGGCGAATTGCAGACGATGCGCCAGCGTTTTCGCGGCCATCGCGGCGCCGAGGGCTCGGCGACCATGGTGGCCAGCGACGCCGCCGAATCCGGCAAGCTGGTGATCGAGGCCAAGAACATCGAGAAGAGCTTTGGCGATCTCACCGTGGTCAAGGGCTTTTCGACCCGCATCCAGCGCGGCGACCGCGTCGGCCTGGTCGGACCGAACGGCGCCGGCAAGACGACGCTGTTGAAGATGCTGACCGGTGAGTTGAAGCCAGATGCCGGCTCGGTCCGGCTCGGCACCAATCTGGAAATCGCCACGCTCGACCAGAAGCGCGAGTCGGTCGACCCGGCCGAGACGCTGTCGCAATATCTCACCGACGGGCGCGGCGAAAACCTCGTCATCAATGGCGAGCAGCGCCATGTCGTCTCTTACATGAAGGATTTCCTGTTCAAGCCGGAACAGGCGCGCACGCCGGTGCGCGAGCTGTCCGGCGGCGAACGGGCGCGGCTGCTTTTGGCCCGCGTGCTGGCGCGGCCGGCCAACCTTCTGGTGCTTGATGAGCCGACCAACGATCTCGACATGGAGACGCTGGAACTGTTGCAGGAACTGGTCGCCGGCTTTGCCGGCACGGTCATCCTGGTCAGCCACGACCGCGACTTCCTCGACCGCACCGTGACCAGCATCATCGCACCGGGCGGCGGCGGCGGCTGGATCGAATATGCCGGCGGCTATGCCGACATGCTGGCGCAGCGCGGCGGCACAAGGCTCGACGACCGCAAGGCACGCGCCAAGACTGAGGCAGGTGACACGCCGGCAGCCGGCAAGAGCGAGCCGGCAACGCCGAAGGGACCGGCGAAGAAACTGTCGTTCAAGCAAAAATTCGCGCTGGAATCGCTGCCCAAGAAGATCGAGGCGGTGATGGCCTCGATCTCGCGGCTGGAGAACAACATCGCCGATCCGGCTTATTACGAACGCGATCCGGCCTCGTTCCAGAAGACTATAGCCGCCCTCGACAAGGAACGCGCCACGCTGGCTGCGCTCGAGGAAGAGTGGCTGGAGCTGGAAATGCTGCGCGAGGAGATGGAAGGGTAGGCCCCTCCAATCGGCATCGCACGATTATTGCCTCCGTACCGGAATGCGCATACATTATGCGCATGTCTCGGAGGCTATTATGCGTAAGATTGCCTTGAATGCGATCCGTCAGCCAGCAAACCTGTCGATCGATTCGAACCTCATGAGGGAAGCCAAGGGGCTCGACGTGAATGTCTCGCGCGCCGCTGAAGCCGGTATAGCGGAGGCGGTGGCGGCTGAAAAAACGCGACTATGGAAGCTTGAGAACCGCGCCACTATGGATGCGTGGAACGACTATATCGACAAGGCCGGCATCCCGCTGGAAGAGTACCGGCAGTTCTGATGGCCCGCTACGATGTCTTTGCTGCCCGCAGCGAAGGCAACTATTTGCTCGACGTTCAATCCGACCTACTCGACAATTTCAAAACGCGAGTGGTCGTCCCGCTTCTGCCGGTCGCAACGGTGCCGCCGCCGATGCGAAGGCTTCATCCGATCTTCGAGATCAACGGCCGCAAGCTGGTTATGGCCACACACCTGATTGCTACTGTTCCCGCAAGCGAATTGGGTGAAAGCCGGCTGAACCTGACGAAGCATCACGACGACATCGTCGCCGCGCTCGACATGCTGTTTCAAGGCTTCTGAGCGATGGTAGCCACTGCAGCGGCCCGCCTCAGCCCGCTGTCTTCGCCTGCCAGGCCTTCAGCGCCTCGTCGAACACCTTCTCGCCGGGAATGCCCTTTTCCATGGTCAGCAGCGCCCGGCGTCCGGTCTTGTAGACCACCGGCACGTCGATCCAGTCCTGGCCCCGAAGCAAGGTGAGGTTGGCGTCCTCATCTGCCTTGGTGTCGTTGAGCGCGACCAGGAAGAAGCCGTCGGCGATCTTGGCCGGGATGCCGATCAGCGGGCTGCCGGCATCCTGTTCCGAGCTCTTCATAGCGACACGCAGGATGTTGTCGACGCCACCGCCGTCAAAGCCCTCGGGAGTCAGGAAGATCATCTCGATGATGTGGCTGGCCGGCAGCGTCTGGTCGGTGTTGCGGCGGATGGTCATGCGCAGCTGGATGTCCTTGCCGGGAATTGTCGCCTCGGCGCGGATCGCCGGTTCCGGCGGCAGGTCGCCGCCGGGCGATTCCTGGACCAGCGACCAGACGATGCTGCCGGGTTCGGCCGAACCTTGCGCGGTCGAGGTGCGTTCCTCGTAGAAGATTGCCTTCTGGCCGACTGCAACGGTCGGCTCGGGAGCTGCGGCCGTCGGTGCCGCGGGCGGCGTGCCGGTTGCGGGCGCCGGCGGAGTGGCCGCGGCATCAGCCGGTGCCGCCCCATTGGCCGGCGGTGCGGCGCCATCGGCT
>NZ_JBFUDV010000009.1:0-199677 GCF_056404535.1 Mesorhizobium sp. P2_C5_2
CCTGCTTGCGCTCTTGCGCGAACAACGAAAACTCCGTCGCGTTGCTCGCACCACACAGGCTTGCCGCGATCATCATCACGATCAGGTCGCCAAGCCGGTGCGTGGCGTTGGCGGCGCGCGGGTCAGGCACCGCGCCGAAATAGCTCTCAAGGCTGGAAATGGCAGTCGCTCCTTCGCTAAGACTGCCTTCCCAAAGAATCCCTTCTCAAACCAACTTCAAGCCTAAAATCGCCATATGCGATTCCCCTGGCCTCAAGGGGGACGTGTGAAGCGCCGGCATGTTGTCCTGTTGCCGGAAGCCCAGGCGGACCTGCTATGGATATACGATACGGTCGCTCATGCGACCGGAAACCTCACCGCCATTCGCTATATTGAGCGGATCGAACGATTTTGCCTGGATCTGGACTACGCCTCGGAGCGCGGAACCCGAAGGGATGATTTACGGCCGGGGCTTCGCATCGTTGGTTTCGAGCGGCGCCTGACTGTGGCGTTCGCCATAGAAGGCGATCAGGTGGTGATTCTCCGGGTGTTCTATGGCGGCGCTAACTGGGAGGACGAGTTGGGATCTACCGCTCCGTGAACGCCCGCGCGAATGAATCCAGCATCGGTCGCGCCAGATATTCGAAGAAGGTCCGGTCGCCGGTGCTGATAAACGCCTCGACCGGCGTTCCCGGGTAAAGCTGCTCGGCTTTCACGCCCTGCGGCAGCGTGTCCGTGATCTTCAGCCTGGCGCGGAAATACGCCTCATGCGTGGTTTCATCGATCAGCCGATCGGCGGAGATTTGGGTCACCGTCGCCGGGACCTCAGGCGTGAGGCGCGCGTTCAGGGCCGACAGTCTGAGCTTCGCCGGCTGGCCGACACGTACCAGGTCCACATCCCTCGGCCGCAGCTTCGCGTCGACGATGAGGCCTGACGCGGTGGGCAGGATCTCCATGATCTTCTGCCCCGGGGCAATCACGCTGCCCTTGGAATTATAGGTCGACGACACCACGATGCCGGCCGCCGGCGCCTTGATCGTCGTGCGCTTCAGCACTGCCTCGGCCGCTGTGATCTGTTCGCCGATGTCGGCCAGATTGGTGCGAACCTCGTCGAGCTTGGTCAGCGCCTCTTCGACGCGTTGCGTGGTCGCGCGCTCGACCTGTGCCTGGGCTTCGACGATCTGCGTCTTGGTCGCTGCAAGGTCCGCCTCCAGCGCGCCGGCCTGGCCGACCAGATCGGCCTCGCTGCGCAAAAGCTGCGAATATTCGCTGCGGTTGGTGAGGCCCTTGTCGAGCAGGCTGGTCTTGATGCCGAGTTCCTTCTTCACGATGTCAGCTTGTTGCTGGATCGCCAGTTTTTGCGCGTCCAGTCCCAGCGCCGACTCGCGATGCATGGCGACGCGCTGCGCCAGGATCGACTGCTCGGAGCGGAACCGGGCGAACCTGGCGTCGAACTCCTTCTGCTGTTCGTGCACCAGATTGTCGAAATCGGTCTGGAACGGCGCGGGTGCCGCCTCGGTGATTGGCGCCAACCTGTCCGATCCGTCGCGTTCGGCTTCCAGCCGCGCGGCACTTGCCTTCAGCGCGATCGACTGCCGGGTCAGCCGGTTGAGGTCGGCCTCGGCCGCCGTGCGGTCGAGCAGGACCAGCGGCTCGCCTTGTTGCACGCGGTCGCCTTCATGCACCAGCAGCTGCTCGATGATGCCGCCTTCGGGGTGCTGGATGAGGATGTTGCCGCCCGTCGCCGAGATCGTACCGGACGTGATCACCGCGCCGGAGAGCGGCGCGCTCGCCGCCCAATAGCCGAAGCAGCCAACGAAGAGCGCTACGGCCGCGTAGCCGACGATGGCCGTGCGGCGGAAGTCGGTGCGCGGTCGGCTCTCGAAGGCAAGGCTCTGCTGCACCATCGTCTATGACCCGAAGCGGACGCTGTGAGGACGCGCGGTCGGCACGAACGACCCCGTCACCACCGCGCTCCCGGCAACACCCTTGCCGGCCGCCGATTGCCGCAGCACCTCGCTCGAGGGGCCGAAGGCTTCGATGGCGCCGTTGCGCAGGACCATCACGCGGTCGCAGGCCGCGGCGATCGAAGGACGATGTGTGATCACCAGCGCCGTGACGCCGGCGCCGCGCGCGGCCGACAGCATCGCTTCGAGCGCCGCCTCCCCGCTGCCGTCGAGATGGGCGTTGGGCTCGTCCAGCACCAGGATGCGTGGCTTCCTGTAGAAGGCGCGCGCCAGGCCGATCCGCTGCCGCTCGCCGCCCGACAGCACGGTATGCGACGGACCGATCACGGTCTGATAGCCGTCGCGCAACGTGAGGACCAGCCCATGCGCCTCGGCACGCCTGGCCGCTTCGACGATCGCGGTGTCATCGGCGGCGGGATCGAAGCGGGCGACGTTTTGCGCGATCGATCCGGGAAAAAGCTCCACCTCCTGCGGGAGATAGCCGATATGCCTGCCAAGCTGGATTTCGTCCCAGCTCCTCAGATCGGCGCCGTCGATCCTGACCGCACCGCCGGTCGGCTGCAGCGCGCCCACAAGCAACTTCGCCAGCGTCGATTTGCCGGCGCCGCTCGGGCCGACGATCGCTACCGCTTCGCCGGCACCGATGGCAAAATTCAACCGCTTGAGGATGGGCTCCGTGCCGAAAGACGCATTCGGCGCGATGAAGAAAAGATCCTGCACCGAAATCGCACCGGACGGATCGGGCAGGACGAGCTTGCGCGCTTGCGCCGGTTGCGCAGCAAGCGCGGTGTCCAGCCGCTTCCAGCATCGCCTGGCATCGACGATCTGCCGCCAGGATCCGATCAGCTGGTCGAGAGGTTGCAACGCGCGCGACGACACCAGCGATGAAGCGAAGATCATGCCTGCGGTCATCTGCCCTTGCAGCACCAGCCACGCGCCGGCGCCGAGGATCGCCAGTTGCAGCATCATGCGCAGCGCTCGCGATGTCGCGCTGAAGATCGCGTTGGCGCTGCCGGAACGGTCATGCAGGGCCAGCGCTTCGGCGACGTGCTGTCCCCAAACCGCGGCGGCATTTTGCACCATGCCCATGGCGCGCAGGGTTTCGGCGTTGCGGGCAAAGGCCTGCTCCGCCTGGCTGGCCACGGCCGAGCGTTCCGCCGACATGGCATCGTTCCTGCCGATGGCAAGCTGGTTGGCCACGACCAGCAAAAACAGAAGCACGGCACCGGCGAGCGTCAGCCAGAACAGCACGGGATGGATGAAATAGAGCAAGGCGAGGAAGACGGGAGCAAACGGCAGGTCGAACAGCACCGCCACGCCGCGCGACCTGATGAAGGCGCAGGCCGCGGCAAGGTCGCTCAGCAGCGACAGCGTGCTGCCGGCATATCTGGCGCCAAGCGAGGCGGCGAATGTCCGCGTGCCCAGTTTCTGGTCGACGGTAGCCGCAACGCGCTGCGCATAAATGGCGCGAACCGCGTCCATCAAGCCGAGGAAGGCGAGCGCAACGACCGCCATGGCCGACAGATAAATCAGCGTCTCGACACTGGAGGACGGCAGCACCCGGTCATAGACCTGCAGCAGATAGAGCGGGATCACCAAAAGCAGTATGTTGATCAGCAACGAGAAGACGCCGATATCGGCGATGGCGCGCAGGAAAACCGGGCGCAGCCCGATGGCTGCATCCCTGAGCGGCGCGCGGTCCCGCGACATCTAAACCGCGTGCTCGGCTGATGTGCTCAGATGGCTCTGCTGCAAATCGTTCAGCGTATAGGCGTGGATATAGTCGATCTTCATCTGCGCGGGCGTGGCGAGATGGTCGGGCGGCGCGCCGGCTTGACCGCCGACCGCAAGGTCGACCAGCATATACATGGGCTTGTTCATATCGGACGGCGTCGCCGCTTCCGCGACCTGAACGCCATCATAGGTCCAGACCAGCTTGTCCGGCGTCCACAACAGGCCATAGGTGTGATAGCCGTCGGTGTTCGAGACATTCACCGTCGACCCGACCGTGGTGTGGGTTCCCGTCTCATTTGTGTGCGCGGTCATGAGAAGCGCATTCGGGTTCTGGCCATACATTTCCATCACGTCGAGTTCCGGGGGCCAGGAACCGTCTTCGGGCAGAAGCCAGAAGGCCGGCCACGCGCCGGCGTTTTCCGGAAGGTCGGCCCGCATTTCGAAATAACCATAGGTCTGCGAGAAGGTGTCGTGCGTCGTCAGTATGCCGGAGGTGTATTCGTAATTGTTGATCAGCGGCTTGATGTCGTCGGGCGCCTGCGCCGCGGTGATGGTGAGCACGCCGTTTGTCACGCTGAACGGATGGACTGAGCTGGTCGGCGCATAATTGGCGTCGATATACCATTGCAGTTCGCCGTTCTGGGGCTGCGAGCTGCCGTTCTGCGCCCCCCACCAGAAATTGGAATCCCAGGTGCCACTCTGGCCGTTCCACAGGCTCAGCGTGTTGAAATCGTCGTTGAAGGACAGCGTCATGCCTGTCTTGTCGATCGGCAGCTCGAACTGGGCGGGCTGAAACTTGTCGATCGTGGTGTTGTTGAACACCAGCACCTCGCTCGAGCCGAGGTTCAGCTGCACGTTCGATCCCACCTGGACCATATTGGCCTGGACGGCCTCGAATGAGGTGAAGGCGTAGCCGTTGAGGCGCACGGTGTCGGTCGCGTCGAAATCGGAGATCAGGTCGCTGCCGTTGCCCTTGGTGATGATGAAGGTGTCGGCGCCGGCGCCGCCGATCAGCACGTCATTGCCCTTGCCGCCGTCCAGCGTCTGGCTGCCGGCGCCGCCCGTTATGATGTTGTCCTGACCATTGCCGAAGGCATAGTGGCCGTCGCCGGTGACGACGAGGTTCTCGAAATTGGCGGGCAGCTTGTAGCTCATCCAGGTGTCGATCGTGTCGACGCCCGCGCCGTAGTTCTCGACCGCTTTGTTGATCGTCGAATAGAGATGGTAATAGTCGTCGCCCGCGCCGCCATACATGGTGACTTTGACGCTGGTGTCGCCCCAGAAGGAATCGTTGCCCGAGGTGCCGTAGAAGTAAGGCGCGCCGGTCGCCGAGAACCAGTGGGTGGAAGCGCCGGTGTAGGGAAGAGGAATGCCTTTGGCGTTCAGGACGGTGGTCATTCGGACACTCCTTGTGCGTGTTGCCTTGGCCGCTCGACAGCCTTCGAGCGACCACCGGATCAAATTTTAGATTAATCCGTCGTTCCAGGGAATCATCCTATAGTACACCAAGAAGATCGCCATTCATCCATTAATAGATCATGTTGAGTATAATAAGCTGAACCTAATACAATTTTAGAGCGAGACTTCAAAAATTTTAATAAATATTGTGAAATTTATGCCGAAAGATTAGGCAGATTGTCAATAATGCATGCAATTTGTCGCGACGCGGCCGCCTGCCTGAGGCGGCGGTTCGAAATCTCGAGACGGATGGCCGCAGGCAACGTGCCCAAAAAATTTGACAGGCTGTGTCGGACCGGGTGAAGTTCACCCGTCCTTGGGGCATAGATCAACGAAACCACAAAGGATACCGAAGACATGCCAAGCACCGTACGTTTGCACCGTGTGCTGACCACCAGCCCTGAGAAGGTCTACCGCGCATTCACGGAAGCCGATGCGCTGGCAAAATGGCTTCCGCCGAACGGCTTCACCTGCTCGGTGCACAGCTTTGACGCGAAAGTCGGCGGCACGTTTAAGATGTCCTTCCGCAACTTCACCACGGGCGGCAGTCACGCCTTCGGCGGCGAATATCTCGAGCTCGTTCCCGGCGAACGCGTGCGCTACACCGACAGGTTCGACGACCCCAACCTGCCCGGCGAGATGCAGGTGACCGTGATCTTGAAGAAAGTGTCGGTCGGCACCGAACTCGACGTCACGCAGGCAGGCATTCCCGACCTCATTCCGGCCGAGGCCTGCTATCTCGGCTGGCAGGAGTCACTGCGCAACCCGGCAAAGCTCGTCGAACCCGAGATCAATCAGTAGAGCCACCCGAAGCGCCGTCGGTAGCGCGGCCCAGCCCGCGCCGCCAAAGCTGAGCCGAGCGCTCATCGCCTCACGGCCCGCTGCAGATCGGCAGCGGCTGCGGCGGTGGCGGCGGATTGTCCTTCTTGTATTGCGCGATGATCGGCTCGAGGTTTTTTCGCGGCCAGAATTTCGGCCTGCCGATCTCCTTCAGGCAGGACGCATTCCAATAGGCGCCGGATTTGCCAACGGCGGCGATGTCGCGCGATTCCGGGTAGATGTAGAGCGTCGTCGGGTTGCCCTTCACCATCGAAATAATCTGGTCGGCATCGGCCGGCGACCAGCTGGTGCAGCCATTGCTGCGGCCGCCGGCGTAATCCACCAGCTTGCCGTAGGGCACAAAGCCGTCATGGTCGGCGTAGGAACTGTTCGGGTTCTTGCGCAGGCACATGCCGCGCAGCAACCGCGCCGCGTGGCCGCCGATCACCCGCTGCCTGGCATTCGCCGTCTCGCCTTCGCCGTCGAACTGGATGAAGGTGCGCATAAGCGCCTGGTCCTGCTTTGCGCCCACCCGATAAAACCCCTTGAACGAGGTTTTTGCCTCGCCGGTTATGTAGGCGCCGCCGGCAGTCAGTTCCGAATCCTGCGCATTGCCGAAATTCTTCGCGCACCGCCTGCCATTGGAGAAATCGACAACGCCTTTCAGATTGCGGCCGCCGCCATGACCCGACGATATCGCGCGAAACGACTGCTTGGCTTCGCAGATGACGTAGTAGCGGCGCGCGAGCACGCCATTGCCGAGATCGCCGGGACGTGTCGCATCCATGGCGAAATAGCAGCCATTGTGGACCGCGCCCTGCGCGACCTTCTTCTGATAAAGCGCACGCGCCCGCTCCAGCACCACTTGCGAAATCTCGCCATCGCCATCGCCGACATGGGCCTGCAGCCAGTCCGGTATATTGGACGGCCCGGCAAAAGACCGGGCCGATACCGTCACAGCAATAACGGCGACGGCAAGGATGCCGAGGATAAGAACAGCCAGAGATTTCAACCGCACCGAACAACCCTCCCGCCCGAACCGTTCTGCGATTCTCGGAAAGCCATCATAAATCGCCGCGCGCCGATCGGCGAAACACATCTTGTTCAGAACCGCAGCCACCCCTCGCGCCGGCTACAGCGCCAAACTCCCCTGCTCTGCCTCCGCTGCATTGGGATCGCCTGGCGCCGTCGCCCAGGCAAGTTCCACCAGCGTCACCGTGCGGCGGCCGGTGCCGTCGAGCTGGCAGACGATGAGGCCCTGCTCCTCGATATAGGTGAGCAGGCGCCTGGCGCGGCGCAGCGAGTGCGAACCGTAGGCGCGCGCGATCGCCGCGTCGCTCGGGCACGGCCAGCCCTCTTTGGCGGCGCGGGCGATCATCATGAACACGCCCTGCATGTCCTCGGGCAGCAGCGATGCGCGGACGGAAACATCTTGCCAGGCGTCGTCGCCTGCCATGTCGGCGCCCAACCCGGCACGGGCGCGCGTCAGCATGCGGCGGAATTCGGTGAGGTCCGGCACCACCGAAGCGAGGCCCTCGATGCGGCAGCGGACGACGAACTCCTGATAGAGCACACCGATGACGCGAAAGCCCGCGTCGGGTTCGGCCAGCACGGCGCGCAGCACGCGGTCGACGCGCCCGCGCCGCTCGGCCAGATCCTCGGCGCTGATTGCCGGCTCCATCGGCTCGGGACGTATTTCCAGCGCCGCCGACTTTGCCGCCATCAGCTGGTCGAGCAGATCCGGCGATGCCACCCGGCGCGGCGCGCGCATCGTCTCGGGCGGCGGCACGGCCAGGATGATCGCGCGAGCGTCCTCAAGCGCTGATTCCGGCATCGCCATCAGCCGCGGCGTGCCGTTGCGCGGACTTGTCTCGGTCTGGCCGATGCGCACACCGAGCGGACGGCGCGACAGCGCCGGCCCGAGCGCCATGAAGTGCCCGCGCTCGAGGTCGCGAAATGCTTCCGCCTGCCGCCGCTCCATGCCCAAAAGGTCGGCGGCGCGCGCCATGTCGATATCGAGGAAGGTGCGGCCCATGAGGAAATTCGAGGCTTCGGCGGCGACGTTCTTGGCGAGCTTGGCCAGCCGCTGCGTGGCGATGATGCCGGCAAGGCCGCGCTTGCGGCCGCGGCACATCAGATTGGTCATGGCGCCGAGCGAGAGTTTGCGCGCTTCGTCCGACACCTCGCCTGCCACCGCGGGTGCAAACAATTGCGCCTCGTCGACCACCACCAGCATCGGATACCAGTGTTCGCGCGCAACCTCGAACAGCCCGCCTAGGAAGGCGGCGGCGCGCCGCATCTGGTTCTCGGCATCCAGCCCTTCGAGATTGAGCACGGTGGAGACGCGGTGGATGCGCGCCCGCTCGCCGGCCGCCTGCAGGCCGCGCTCGGTATGCTCCTCGGCATCGATGACCAGATGGCCGTAATGGTCGCCCAGCGAGACGAAATCGCCTTCGGGGTCGATGATGGTCTGCTGCACCCAGGGTGCGCTCTGCTCCAGCAGCCGACGCAAAAGGTGCGATTTGCCGGAGCCGGAATTGCCTTGCACCAGAAGCCGGGTGGCCAGCAGCTCCTCAAGGTCGAGCGCCGCCGGCGCGCCCGCCGTCGTCTGTCCCATCTCGATGGCTACGGTCATGTCACGACTCTCCTTGAGGAGAGGGCTTACCAACCTGACCGCAAGCCGTCGAGCGCGCCGAGGCAACAGGCCCGGTGTTCCACACCTATGCTGCCAAAGCGCCACACCTCAGCCGACCTAACCCCTGGGAAGGCCGCCTCAAGCGAGCTTCACCGGCGGCAATAGCGGCGCATCAAGACCGTCGAAGGGGTCACGCCAGGCCTCGATGGCTTCGACCCGGCGATACCAGGCGGAAACGCTGGGGTAATCGCCCAGCGGCAGGCCGGCGACATGTTGAAGGGCAGGAACGTCGCCATGCGGAAATCGGCATAGGAAAGCGACTTGCCCACCAGCCAGTGCCGTTTGGCAAGCTCCGCCTCGAGAATTACCGCGGCGATACGGAACTCCGCCAGGCCCTCCTCGACCTTGCCCTGGTCGATCGGGCCGATCCCGTAGCGCTGCTTGGTTCCGCGCTCGAAATGCACGGTGTCGCAGGCCCTGACAAAATTCTCCTTGCCCCAGCTCAGCCAGCGGATCATGTCGGGTTGGTCGTCGCCGCTGCGCCAGAAATCCGAACCCGCCTCGCGCGACAGCAGGCAGGCTATGGCGTCGGCTTCCCACAGGCTGCCGCCCGGCCATGCCAGTATTGGGACGGAAAGATTGGGATTGAGCGGCCGAAAACGCTCGGCCTGCCCCGGCGCGAAGGGCGCCGCGAACTCAAACTCGACCCTTGCCTGCAGATGGCGTGCCGTTGCAACGGCGAGGCGCGGATTGGGATTGCGGCTGAAGTATAGTTTCATTTCCGAGCTGGTCCTAGACGCTGTTTGTTCGATTCTATCAAACACGCAAACGTGCCCGCTCGGCAATCTGGTCGGACCACGATTCCGCTGGCGCGCGCCGCCGTTCGGCGTATCATTCCTGCGGGAGAGGGTTCTTGGCAGGAGGAAGCCAATGAACGCAGTATCGAGCGTACCTGTCATCGACCTGACAGCTCAGAACCTTGTTTCCTCTGTGCTTTCCAAATTCCGCGCCGGCGATACCGTCTCGACCAGGGCGGCGCTCGACGCCATCCGCCGCATGGATTCGACTTGTGTCGACAGCGACGACGATCTGGTCGAACTGATCGTCATGGCGGCAATTGGTAAGACCATGGCGGTCGTGTTCGACCACCGCAAGCAGTGACGCTGGAACGAAACGCAGATTGCGCCGTTTTCGATTGTCTTCAAGTTCGAGTTGAGTTCCAGGAGTAGCGTCAATGCGCGATGAACAATTCGACGTTCCCGTGACCATCGAAAGCGAAGGCAGCGGCCTGACCGTTACCGGAACGGTCCAGGCAGCCTCCCTACTTGTCGACGGATGGCCTGACGAAGAGCGCGGGCCGAAATACCGCTCTGCCCTCAAAGCGATGATGGATGCGATGGAGCAGCGCCGCGCGGTCGGCACGGCGCGCCGCGCCTTCACCGCCGCGGCCCGGGAAGCGCATGTGTTCGTGCGCGAAGGCCGGCAGAACGCGCCTCAGCTCCCCAGCGGATGTGGCATGTAGCCGACGAAGCCGGCGATCTTCCAGCGTCCCGAAACTTTCCGGCAGAAATACAGCGTCTGCCATTTCAGCTGGTCGACCGTGCCGTCGGCCTTGGTCACCGAACCGTTGAACTTCTTGTGCAGCACGGCGCGATCGCCATCGACATCGATGTCGCGCATGTTGGTGACGCGGAATAGCGCCTCGCGCAACGGTTCGGCGAATTTGGTCGCCGCCGTCTCCTTGGCCTGGCGTAGCCACTCGTCGCGATAGACGGCAAGCGATGGGAATTGCAGCCGCCAGGCGTCGGCATCACTGAGGAAATGCGCATGCATGCCGAAGAAACTGTCGGCGATGAAATCATCCTCGACCATCGACCAATCCTGGCCGATGAAGGCGTCGATGTCGCGCCGCACCAGCATTTCCCAAAGCGCGTGACGATCGGCGTCGCCTTCCGGAAACGGGTTCTTGTCGAAGGTCATTGAAAAAATCTCCTGTCGGGAAAATGCGCCGCGCGAAGATGCTGGCCGTCCCCCGATAAAGCAACACGCATCTGGAAAAATCTTGCTTTCCCAAAACGCCGCTATGAGGATCATGGGGAGAGGCGTAGAGCCGTCGGCTGAAATTGAACCGCTGGCGCGATCCGCCAAGTCAGAACAGGAGCTTTCCCTTGCCCAAAGAGTGTTTTGGAACATCCCATGTGCCGCTGTCACCGGCGGTGCGCGCCGGTGATTTCGTCTATATCTCCGGCCAGGTGCCGGTCGACAGCGACCGCATCGTGGTCAAGGGCGGCATTACCGAGCAGACCGAGCAGGTGCTGCAGAATGTGAAGGCAGCGTTGGCGCTGGCCGGCTGCACCATGGACGATGTCGTCAAGACCACGGTTTGGCTCGAGGACGCGCGCGATTTCGGCGCCTTCAATGTCGTCTATACCAGGCATTTCCCGAAGAACCCGCCGGCCCGCACCACAGTCGAATCGCGGCTGATGATTGACATCAAGATTGAGGTCGAAGCCGTCGCCTACCGGCCGGTTTGATCGCTACACACAAATGCCAGCGGAGGCGCCGATGCAGTTCGATCTCCTGATCAAGGGCGGCCGCCTGATCGATCCGGCCTCGGGCGTGGACGCAGTGCGTGACGTCGCCATCACCAACGGCCGCGTTGCGGCCATCGAAGCCGCCATCGATGCCGAACACGCCACGCAGGTCGTCGACGCCAGGGATTGCATCGTCACGCCCGGCCTCATCGACTTGCACAGCCATGTCTACTGGGGCGGCACATCGCTCGGCGTCGATGCCGACCGGCTGGCGGCCAAGAGCGGCACCACCACCTTCATCGACGCCGGCAGTGCCGGCGCCGGCAATTTCCTCGGCCTTCGCCGCCATGTCATCGAGCGCTCGAAAGTGCGGATCCTGGCCTACGTCAACATCTCCTTCGCCGGCATATTCGGCTTCTCGCAGACGGTCTCGGTCGGCGAATGCAGCGATCTCAGGCTCTGCGAACCGCGCGAGACGGTCGCTGCCGTCCGCGAACACGCCGATGTCGTCGTCGGCGTAAAGGTCCGCTCCGGCAAGCATGCCGGCGGCACTAGTGGCATTGCGCCGGTCGACCTTGCGCTGGAAGCCGCCGACCAGGCCGGCCTGCCGCTGATGGCGCATATAGACGAGCCGCCGCCCGGCCGCTCCGAAGTGCTGCCGCGCCTGCGAAAGGGCGATATCCTAACCCATTGTTTCCGGCCGTTCCCCAACGCGCCGGTCTTCGCCTCCGGTGCGGTGCGGCCCGACATGCGGCTGGCGCGCGAACGCGGCGTCATCTTCGACATCGGCCACGGCATGGGATCGTTCGACTTCGCGGTGGCAAAAGCGATGCTGGCCGAGGGCCTAGCGCCGGACGTCATTTCGAGCGACGTGCATCTCTACTGCGTCGACGGCCCCGCCTTCGACATACTGGTCTGCATGTCGAAGCTGATGGCGCTCGGCATGCCGCTGGTCGAAGTGCTGCGCGCCGCCACGCAACGCCCGGCCGAGGCGATCGCCAGGCCGGAGCTGGGTGCGCTGAAAGTTGGCGGTGTCGGCGATGTGGCAATACTCAGGCTGCGCCCCGGCCGCTACACCTTCGTCGATGCGGTCGGCGCAGCACTTGTCGCCGACCAAAGGCTGACCTCGGAGGGGATCGTCATCGGTGGTGTCTGGTGGCCGAACGAGGCCGGCGACTACAATGAGACAGAGAGATTCGAGCCGCATAGGCAGCATACGCATGTCGAGGTTGCTGCGAGGCATTTCGGACAGAGGTAATCTCCCCCCTTGAGGGGGAGATGGCCGGCAGGCCAGAGGGGGTCGGTTCGACCGGACGCGACCTCCTTGCGGCGGATGACGTAGGCGCTCCATGCGCGGCGACCCCCTCTGTCGCCTTCGGCGACATCTCCCCTCGAGGGGGGGGAGATCAGCAGCGCCCCGAATTACTCACCGCCCCATAAACCGGCGTCGCAATCCCTTCCATCCGCGCCTTGATCTGCAGCGCCACATATTTCGAATAGAACCGCGACAGCGCCAAATTGCCGCCGTGGAACCACAGCGCGTCCTGCGCGGTCGGCTTCCACATGTTGCGCAATTCGCCTTGCCACGGGCCGGGATCGCCCTTGACGCCCGAACCGAGCCCCCAGCAGGGCCCGACCTTGTCGGCGACCTCACGCGAGACGATGGCCGCCACCGTTTCGTTCATCGACTGATAACCGGTGCACGAGATGATCGCGTCGACCGCCAGTTCGCTGCCGTCGTCGAAGAGAATGCCGCTCGGTGTCAGCGACTTGATGCCGACGCCGCTCTTCACCTTGATCTCGCCGTTGATGATCAGCTCGCAGGCGCCGACATCGATGTAATAGCCCGAACCGGTGCGGTAGGCCTTCATCAACAGCCCGGTCTCATCCTCACCGAAATCGATGGCGAAGCCTGAAGCCCGCAGTCGGTCGTAGAAGGCAGCGTCGCGTTCCTTGATCACCTCGTAGAGGTCCCGCTGGCCCTTGGGGACCAGCGCGAACGGTGTCGAGGCGACGATCAGGTCGGCCTTGTCGGTGCTGATGCCGCGCGCCAAGGCCTTCTCGGAAAATATCTCGAAACCGACTTCCATCAGCGTATCGGATTTCACCACCGTCGTCGGCGAGCGCTGGATCATGGTCACATCAGCGCCACTCTCCCACAGGTCGACGCTGACATCGTGTCCCGAACTTGCCGCGCCGATGACGGCGACACGTCTGCCACGGAATTTTTCGCCGCTGGCATACTGGCTGGAATGCAGGAGCTCGCCTTTGAAGGTCTCGGCGCCAGGCAGCGCGATCTTCCGGGGCGGGCCATAGGCGCCGGTGGCAAAGACGATGTGCTTCGGCTTCAGCGTGATATGCTGGCCGACGCGGTCGACCACCACCGTCCACACTTTCTCGGCCTCGTCATAGCTGGCGCTGACGCATTTGGTGGCGACCCAGTAGTTGAGCTCCATCACCCTGACATACATCTCCAGCCAGTCGCCCATCTTGTCCTTGGGCGTGAACACCGGCCAGTTCTCCGGGAACGGAATGTAGGGCAGATGGTCGTACCAGACCGGATCGTGCAGCACGAGCGAACGATAACGGTTGCGCCAGGAATCGCCGGGGCGCGCATTCTTCTCAATGATGATGGTGGGCACGCCGAGCTGCCTCAGCCGCGCGCCGAGCATGATGCCGCCCTGGCCGCCGCCGATGACCAGGCAATAAGGCTGCTCGGAGGCGCCGAGATCGCGCGTCTCGCGCGCCCGCGCCTCCGCCCAGGTCTCGCGCTCAGGATCGGCCTTGTGGCGAATGCCGAGCGGCCGCGCCGGACCCTTTTGTTCCTCGAACCCCTTGAGCTCGCGCATCGCCGTGAACAAGGTCCGGCAACGGCCGTCCTTGAGCCGCACAATCCCTTCGCCGCGCGCGACAGAGGTTTCGAAGCTGAACCAGGCCTCGACGGTGCCTTCATCCGAGGTCGCCTCGCCGGACAGCGTCCAGTGTGAAGGCTGCGCCACCGCCAGCGTCGCTTGCAGCATATCGCGGATGGCATCGCTGCCCTCCATGGTCGTGATGTTCCAGGTGAAGGTCAGCAGATCGCGCCAGTAGCAGTCTTCGACGAACAGGTTGGCGGCAGCCTCCGCGTCGTCAGCTTCAAGCGCCCGCGCAAGGGCGGAAAGCCATGTCGCCGCCTGTTTCGATGGGGCCATGTCGAGCATCTGTTCTTCCTTGTTTTGCGCTCTCATTGTTTCGAAAGACGGCGCCGCTGCAAGAGGCCGCGATATCAAGGCATCGGTTTTTTGGGCAGCCCGGAACCGAGCCATCTGCCGAAAATCTTTATAGGAATTTTATATCTTTCCTCCGCGGCCCGTCTCGAACCTTTATGGCGATCGGGTCCATATTCCATTGCGAGCAAAACGCTCCGGGCGCCGTAATCCACTGGGGTACGGCGGGTCGTTCTCATGGAATTTCTGGCCTGCCAGCAGCTGGCGCCAAATACAAGAAGAAGCAAGGAACACTACAATGGACATTGTCGTCATCGGGATCGACGTTTTGTTTTTCGCTCTTTCCCTCGCCTACATCAAAGCCTGCGACGCTCTTTAAGCGGAAGGATCACACCATGCTTGTCGATTACATCCTCGGTGGCGGCGTGACCTTGTTCCTGCTCGTCTACCTGACATACGCCCTCGTTCGTCCAGAACGCTTCTGACGCAAGGCACGGAAAGCTATTCTCATGACACTCAACGGATGGATACAGATCCTCGTCTATTGCGGGATCGTCGTTTTGCTGGTGAAGCCGCTCGGCGGCTACATGTATCGCGTCTTCAACGGCGACCGCACATTCCTGTCGCCGATACTCGGCCCGGTTGAACGCGGCCTTTATCGCATCTCGGGAACCAGCGAACGCGAAGAGCAACACTGGACGACCTATGCGGCAGGCATCATCTTCTTCAGCCTTGCCAGCTTCCTGGTGCTTTACTTCCTGCAGCGCCTGCAAGGCGTGCTGCCCTACAATCCGGCAGGGATGACGTCGGTCGAGCCCAACCTCGCCTTCAACACCGCCGTCAGCTTCGTCACCAACACCAACTGGCAGAACTATGGCGGCGAAAGCACGATGTCCTACCTCGTGCAGATGGCCGGCTTCACCGTGCAGAACTTCATGTCGGCTGCTGTTGGCATTGCCATTGCGGTGGCGCTGATCCGCGGCTTCGCCCGGCACTCGGTCAAGTCGATCGGCAATTTCTGGGTCGATATGACCCGCTGCACGCTCTACATCCTGCTGCCGCTCTGCATCGTGCTGACCCTCGTCTATGTCTGGTTGGGCATGCCGCAGACGCTCGGCCCGTATGTCGATGCCACCACGCTGGAAGGCGCCAAGCAAACCATCGCGCTCGGCCCCGTCGCCTCGCAGGTCGCAATCAAGATGCTTGGCACCAATGGCGGCGGCTTCTTCAACGTCAATGCCGCGCATCCGTTCGAAAATCCCGACGCGATCTCCAATCTGATCCAGATGGTGACGATCTTCGCGCTCGGTGCTTCACTCACCAACGTTTTCGGCCGCATGGTCGGCAACCAGCGCCAGGGCTGGGCGATCCTGGCCACGATGGGTGTGCTGTTCATCGCCGGCGTCGCCGTCTGCTACTGGGCCGAAGCCGCCGGCAATCCGCTGGTTCACGCGCTCGGTATCGACGGCGGCAACATGGAAGGCAAGGAGACCCGCTTCGGCATTACCGCCTCGGCACTGTTCGCGGTCATCACCACGGCCGCCTCGTGCGGCGCCGTCAACGCCATGCACGACTCGTTTACAGCGCTTGGCGGCTTGATCCCGATGGTCAACATGCAGCTCGGCGAGGTCATCGTCGGCGGTGTCGGCGCCGGCTTCTACGGCATCATGATGTTCATCGTCGTCGCCGTCTTCGTTGCCGGCCTGATGGTCGGCCGCACGCCGGAATATCTCGGCAAGAAGATCGAGGCCAAGGAGGTCAAGATGGCGATGCTCGCCATCCTGTGCCTGCCGCTGGCGATGCTGACCTTCACCGCCATCGCCGTGGTGCTGCCAAGCGCCGTGGCCTCCATGGCCAATGGCGGGCCGCACGGCTTCTCCGAGGTTCTCTATGCCTACACCTCGGCAGCGGCCAATAACGGCTCGGCCTTTGGCGGCCTTTCCGGCGACACGCCCTGGTACAACATCACCCTCGGCATCACCATGTGGGTGGGTCGCTTCTTCGTCATCATCCCGGCACTCGCAATTGCCGGCTCACTGGTGGCGAAGAAGACTGTGCCTGCCTCGGCCGGCACCTTCCCGACCGATGGTCCGCTGTTCGTCGGCCTGCTCGTCGGCGTCATCCTGATCGTCGTCGGCCTGACCTTCTTCCCGGCACTGGCGATCGGACCGATCGTCGAGCACCTGGCTGCCATCAACGGACAGACATTCTGAGAAAACGGCCATGTCCTGGTTCAACCGAAAGCGCAGGAAGGGCCGGCCGCGAGCCGGCACCGAGGGGGAGGAAACTCCCCCTCCCTTCCCCACCGTATCCACCTTCCTCGGCCTCGCGGCAGTCATGATCGTGATCTGGCTGCTGGCCTACGGGCCGCCGCACCTTTTCTCGGCATCCGATCGATCGGTGCCGGCCAACATTTCAGATACTGGAGCCACCAAATGAGCCAGTCCAAATCCGCGGTCATCATGGATGCCCGCATCCTGTGGCCCGCCATCGGCGGCGCCTTCAAGAAACTCGACCCGCGCACCTTGATCAAGAACCCGGTGATGTTCGTCGTCGCCATCGTCTCAGCTCTGACCACGGTCCTGTTCATCAGGGACCGCTTCACCGGCGGCGGCGATTTCGGCTTCACGCTGCAGATCATCATCTGGCTGTGGTTCACCGTGCTGTTCGCCAACTTCGCCGAAGCCGTCGCCGAAGGCCGCGGCAAGGCGCAGGCCGACTCGCTGCGCAAGGCGCGCACCGAGACGCAGGCCAAGCTGCTTAACGGCGATGACCGCTCCAAATTCAAGCTGGTGCCCGGCACCAGCCTGAAGGTCGGCGACATCGTGCTGGTCGAAGCCGGCGACATCATCCCGTCCGACGGCGAGGTGATCGAAGGCGTGGCCTCGGTCAACGAAGCGGCGATCACCGGCGAGTCCGCGCCGGTCATCCGCGAATCCGGCGGCGACCGCTCGGCCGTCACCGGCGGCACCCAGGTACTATCGGACTGGATCCGCGTGCGCATATCGGCCGCCTCCGGCCACACCTTCCTCGACCGCATGATCTCGCTGGTCGAGGGTGCCGCGCGCCAGAAGACGCCGAACGAGATCGCGCTCAACATCCTGCTCGTCGGCATGACGCTGATCTTCGTGTTGGCCACCGCGACGATCCCGAGCTTTGCCTCCTATTCCGGCGGCTATATCTCGGTGACCGTGCTGGTCGCGCTGTTCGTCACCCTGATCCCGACGACCATCGGCGCGCTGCTGTCGGCCATCGGCATTGCCGGCATGGACCGCCTGGTGCGCTTCAACGTACTGGCCATGTCGGGACGTGCCGTGGAGGCCGCCGGCGACGTCGACACCCTGCTACTCGACAAGACCGGCACCATCACGCTCGGCAACCGCCAGGCCACCGAGTTCCGCCCCGTCAAAAGTGTCACCGAGCAGGAACTGGCCGATGCGGCGCAGCTTGCGTCGCTCGCCGACGAGACACCCGAGGGACGCTCGATCGTCGTGCTGGCCAAGGAGAAATACGGCATACGCGCCCGTGACATGGCAACATTGCATGCCACCTTCGTGCCCTTCACCGCCCAGACCCGCATGAGCGGCGTCGACATCGACGGCTCGTCGGTGCGCAAGGGCGCCGTCGATTCGGTTCTCGCCTACGTCAACCAGTCGACATCGGCCACCCATGGCGCGCGCCCCGGCAGCGACACCGTCAAGGATCTCCAGGCGATTGCCGACGAGATCGCCAAGTCGGGCGGCACACCGCTGGCGGTCGAGCGTGACGGCCGACTGCTCGGCGTCGTCCACCTCAAGGACATCGTCAAGGGCGGCATTCGCGAGCGCTTTGCCGAACTGCGCAAGATGGGCATCCGCACCGTGATGATCACCGGCGACAATCCGATGACGGCGGCGGCAATCGCGGCCGAAGCCGGCGTCGACGACTTCCTTGCCCAGGCCACGCCCGAGGACAAGCTGAAGCTGATCCGCGACGAACAGGCCAAGGGCAAGCTGGTCGCCATGTGCGGTGACGGCACCAACGACGCCCCGGCCCTCGCCCAGGCCGATGTCGGCGTCGCCATGAACACCGGCACGGTGGCGGCGCGCGAGGCCGGCAATATGGTCGACCTCGATAGTGATCCGACCAAGCTGATCGAGATCGTCGAGATCGGCAAGGCGCTGTTGATGACGCGCGGCTCGCTGACGACCTTCTCGATCGCCAACGACGTCGCCAAATACTTCGCCATCATCCCGGCGATGTTCGCCGTCTTCTACGTCGCGCCGGGGCATACCACCGGCCCGCTGCAGGCGCTCAACATCATGCACCTGGCGACGCCGCAGAGTGCCATCCTGTCGGCCATCATCTTCAACGCGCTGATCATCATCGCGCTGATCCCGCTGTCGCTGAAAGGCGTCAAATACCGCGCCATCGGCGCCGGCGCCCTGCTCAGCCGCAACCTGCTGGTCTATGGCCTCGGCGGCATCATCGTTCCCTTCGTCGGCATCAAGGCGATCGACATGATCGTCACCGGCCTCGGCCTCGCTTAAGGAAACACGTCCATGCTCACCCAGATACGACCCGCGATCATCATGATCGTCTTCTTCACCGTCCTGACCGGCCTGATCTATCCCTTGGGGATGACCGGCATTGCCCAGGTGCTGTTTCCGCACCAGGCCAATGGCAGCCTGATCGAGAAGGACGGCAAGGTCATCGGCTCCGAACTGATCGGCCAGGGCTTTGCCGGCGACAAGTATTTCCATGGCCGCCCTTCGGCTGCCGGCGACGGCTACAACGCCGCCGCCTCCAGCGGCTCCAATCTCGGCCCGACGAACCCCAAGCTGATCGACCGCATCAAGGGTGACGCCGAAAAGCTGAAGGCGGAAAATCCGAACCAGCCGGTGCCGATGGATCTGGTGACGACCTCGGGCAGCGGCCTCGACCCCGATATCAGCCCGGACGCCGCCTATTTCCAGGTCGCCCGGGTGGCCAAGGCCAGGGGCTTCGACGAAGCCAAGGTCAAGGCGCTTGTCGACAGCCATGTCGAAGGCCGCGAAATCGGCTTCCTCGGCGAGCCGGTGGTCAATGTGCTGGCGCTTAACCTGGCGCTGGACGATACCAAGCAGTGAGAGAGAGCGCCGGGGATCGACACGATCCCCGGCGCCGTTCATGATCGAGCCTGATGCCGGACGACAGAAGCAACGATAACAGACCCTCTCCGGACGCACTGCTTGAGCATGCGGAACGGGAAGAGCGCGGCCGTCTGCGGATATTTCTCGGCGCGGCACCCGGTGTCGGCAAGACCTACGAAATGCTGATGGCTGGCCGCGCCAGGCTGGCAGACGGCGTCGACGTGGTGATCGGCATCGTCGAAACCCATGGCCGCAAGGAAACCCTGGCGCTGGTCGAGGGCTACGAGGTCATCCCGCGCCAGAAGGTCAGCTACAAGGACCGCGTTCTCGACGAGATGGACATCGACGCCATCCTCGCCCGCCGGCCGGCGCTGGTGCTCGTCGACGAGCTCGCCCACACCAACGCGCCCGGCAGCCGCCACCCCAAGCGCTATCTCGACGTCCAGGAAATCCTGACGCGCGGCATCGACGTCTACACCACGCTCAACATCCAGCATGTCGAAAGCCTGAACGACGTCGTGGCGCAGATCACCCGCGTCAGGGTGCGTGAAACCGTGCCCGATTCCATCATCGACCAGGCCGACGACATCGAGATCATCGACCTCACGCCCGACGACCTGATCAAGCGGCTGAAGGAAGGCAAGGTCTATTTCCCCAACACCGCCCAGCGTGCGGTCGAAAACTATTTCTCGCCCGGCAACCTGACGGCACTTCGCGAACTGGCGCTGCGCCGCACCGCCCAGCGCGTCGACGAGCAGTTGCTCAACCACATGCAGTCGCATGCCATCCAGGGCCCTTGGGCGGCAGGCGAACGGGTTCTGGTCTGCGTCGACGCGCGTCCGGGCGGCGCCTCCCGCATCCGCTATGCGCGCCGGCTGGCCGACCGGCTGCGCGCGCCGTGGACGGCGCTGCATGTCGACACGCCGCGTTCGGCCACCATGTCGGAGGAGGACAAGGACCGGCTGGCGACGCTGCTGCGCCTGGCCGAGCAGCTCGGCGCCGAGGTGACGACCATTCCGGGCCAGAACGTCGCGCAGGACATCGTGCGCCACGCGACGGCCAACAACTTCACCCACATCGTCGTCGGCAGGCCGACCCGGTCGCGCTGGCGCGAACTGATCGAAGGTTCGCTGACCTACGATCTCATCCGCAATGCCGGTGACATCAGCGTCCATGTCATTTCGGGAACCGAGCGCGGCAACGAGGCGACTTCGAGGAATGTCAAGGCAGCGGACGAGCAGTGGCAGTTCGATGTCTGGCCCTATCTCAAGGCGACGGCCTTCGTTGCCGGCTCGCTCGGCTTCGCCGCGCTGCTCGACCAGTTTCTCGACGTCCGCAATCTCGCGATCATCTTTCTCATCGGCGTGCTGACGTCGGCGGTGGCTGGTGGTCTGTGGCCGGCTTTGTACGCCTGTGTCGCCAGCGCCCTTGCCTTCAACTATTTTTTCCTCGAGCCGCGCTACACGCTGACGATCCGGGATCCGGAGAGCATTGTCGCGCTCGCCGTCTTCCTCGTCGTTGCCGTCATCGCCAGCAATCTGACGGCGCGCATGCAGCGCCAGGCGGTTGCCGCCCGTTCACGCGCGCGAGCCACGGAGGACATCTACCTCTTTTCAAAAAAGCTCGCCGGCGCCGGCACGCTTGACGACGTGCTGTGGGCCACCGCTTTCCAGATCGCCTCGATGCTGAAGCTGCGCGTGGTGCTGCTGTTGCCGGAAGATGGCACGATCACCGTCAAGGCCGGCTATCCGCCCGACGACACGTTGGCCGAGGCCGACATTGCCGCAGCCCGCTGGGCCTGGGAGCACAACCGTGCCGCCGGCCGTGGCGCCGACACGCTGCCCGGCGCCAAGCGCCTCTATCTGCCCTTGCGCACGGGCCGCACCGCCATCGGCGTCGTCGGTCTCGACAACGACAAGCCAGGGCCGCTGCTGACGCCTGAGCAGCAGCGCCTGCTCGACGCGCTGGCCGACCAGGCGGCGGTCGCCATCGAGCGCATCCAGCTGGTCGCCGATGTCGATCGCGCCAGGCTCGCGGCCGAGGCAGACCGCTTGCGCTCGGCGCTGCTGACGTCGATCTCGCATGATCTGAAGACACCGCTGGCGGCCATCATGGGCGCGGCCGGCACGCTCAGGGAATTTGCCCAGTCATTACCCGAGAACGATCGGGCCGAGTTGCTGACGACCGTGCTCGACGAATCCGAGCGGCTGAACCGCTTCATTGCCAATCTGCTCGACATGACCAAGATCGAATCCGGCGCAATGGAGCCGAATTTCGCTCTCCACTATGTCGGCGACATCGTCGGCTCGGCCTTGCAGCGCGCGCGCAAGATCGTCGCCGGGCACAAGACAGAGGTCGACATTCCGGCCGACCTGCCGATGCTGAAACTCGATCCCGTCCTGTTCGAGCAGGTGTTGTTCAATCTGCTCGACAATGCCGCGAAATACGCGCCACCGGGGTCGACGGTCCGGCTGCAGGGCTGGGTCGACAATGGCTCCGTCGTGCTGCAGGTCATGGATGAAGGGCTGGGCATTCCGCCCGCCGACCTGGAGCGGATCTTCGATAGCTTCTATCGGGTACACAAGCGCGACCAGGTCCAAGCCGGTACCGGGCTCGGCCTGTCGATCTGCCGCGGCTTCATCGAGGCGATGGGCGGCACGATCACGGCGGCAAACCGCAGCGACCGCCCGGGCGCGGTCTTCACCATCCGCATGCCGAGGCCGTCGCAATCGTCCGGCATGGACGTAGCAGGCGCGGACGGGCAAACATCTGGTGATCCGGCATGACAAGTTCCAACGTCAGCATATTGGTGGTCGATGACGAACCGCCGATCTGCAAGCTGCTGCGCGTCGGCCTCGGCAGCCAGGGCTATGCGGTCAGCGAGGCGCCCAACGCCAGGGCCGCGATCGAACTCGTCGACGCGCAAAAGCCGGATTTGATTCTGCTCGACCTCGGCCTGCCCGGCATGGGCGGCCTCGACCTCTTGCGCAAATGGCGCGACGACGGCCTCAACGTCCCCGTGGTCATCCTGTCCAGCCGCACCGACGAGGCCGGAATCGTCGCCGCACTCGAACTCGGCGCCGACGACTACGTCACCAAACCATTCGGCATGAACGAGCTGGTCGCCAGAATCCGCGTCGCGCTGCGCCACAAATTCCAGCAGCAGGGCGAAAAGCCGGTGTTTCAGACCGGCGATCTCAGCGTCGATCTGGTAAAGCGCATCGTCAAGGTCGAGGGCAAGGAGATCAAGCTCTCGCCGAAGGAGTACGACATATTGCGCATTCTGGTGCAGCACGCCGGCAAGGTTCTCACCCACCATTTCCTGCTGAAGCAGGTGTGGGGCGATTCGACCGACGTGCAGTATCTCAGGGTCTATGTCCGCCAGCTCCGGCAGAAGATCGAAAAATTACCCGACCAGCCACGCTACATCACCACCGAAACCGGCGTGGGGTATCGGCTGCGCGAGGTTGAGTGAGCGGGCGCTAGCCGCTCAATCGGCGGACAATTCCGCTGTCCGGGCGAGCGCGCCACAGGTTCTTCCGATTTCGTAGCCCATGGCAGATCGGGACGAACGCCCTATATAGGGAGGAGGTTATGTCTGTACGGGAATGAACGGATGTCGACGCTTCGTCTATCGACAATTCTGATGTCGGCGATGCTGGCGGCGGCGACGCTGCCGGGCATGGTGCAATCTGCCTCGGCGCAGGCCGTCAATCCCGGCACAAACCGGCTGATCCAGCAGAACCAGCTGCAGCAGTTGCGCAACAGCCTGCAGCGGCAGCAGTTCCAGCAACAGCAGCAACAATACCGCGACCAGGATCGCCGGATCGTGCCGCAACCGCGCCCCGAAGTGCCGGTCGTCAGGCAAAGTTGCCCGATTCAGATCGTCAACAACCAGATTGTGCGTGTTTGCCGTTGATATCGGTCGCTTGCGATTTACTTAGTCGACTTATTTAATAAGAATGCTTCATTGCCTCGCGGGCATTTTTGGGGTTTGCAGGCGGCGTGCGGCGGCGCGCCGGCCGACCGGGTTTTTAGCAAATGGCGACGACGAAGAAAAAGGCGGTGCGCAAGGCAAGGCGAGGCGAACGCATTCGCCAGGTCGCCGCCATCCCCTTTCGCCTGGGTGTTGACGGCAATTTCGAAGTGATGATGGTCACGTCGCGCACGACGAAGCGCTTCATCGTGCCCAAGGGCTGGCCGATGAAAGGCAAGAGCGGGCGCAAGGCCGCCACCATAGAGGCGCGCGAAGAGGCGGGCGTGCTCGGCAAGACGCTCAAAGAGCCGGCCGGCAGCTATTCCTACTGGAAGCGGCTGGAAACCAACTTCGTGCGCGTCGACGTCGTCGTCTATCTCCTTGAGGTTTCGGAAGAACTGAGCAACTGGCAGGAGGCCAAAAGCCGCCAGCGGGCATGGCTCAAGCCGCAGGACGCGGCCTTGCTCATCGATGAGCCCGATCTTTCCACGCTGATGGCAAACCTGGCAACGCCTCAGCCAGCGGTGCCGGACCCGGCTTGAGCCTCACTTGCCCTCGTCATCCTCTACGGGAAATGGCCGCAGCGGCGTGCCGGTATAGGCCCACAGCCATTCGCGCGGCAGCGGGCCTTTGTTGCGGTCGCTCTGCTGCGACTGTTCCCAGGCATGCGCCAGGATCCCGACCGAGCGCGACAGCACGAACAGGCCGCGCGTCAGCGGCGGCGGAAAGCCGAGCTCGCCATAGATGACGGCAGTGGCGCCGTCGATGTTGAGCGGTATCTTCTTGCCCTTACGCCGTGCGACCTCCGCCTCGACAGCCTCGGCGATGTCGGCGAACCGTCCGCTGACGACGCCGCGCGCGGCAAAATCGCGGGTCACCTCGATGAGGCGCGGCGCGCGTGGATCGACCGGATGGAAGCGGTGGCCAAATCCCGGCACATAGCCTTTCTCCTCGGCGAAGAAGCGATCGAGCCGCGCCGAGACCGCCTCGTCGAGTGCAGCACCCTGGTCGAGCGCCACGGCGATGTCGCCGTAGAAGGACAGCGCCTGTTCGCCGGCGCCGCCATGGATATCGCCCAGCACGTTGACCGCCGAAGCCATGGCGCTGTTGATGCCGACGCCGCAGGTGATGGCCATGCGAGCAATGGCGATCGACGGCGCCTGCGGTCCGTGATCGACGGCCGCGCCCAGCGCGATGCCCAGCAGCGCCGCCTGCTCCTCGCTCGGCAGTTCGCCGCGCAGCATCAGCCAGATGACAGCCGGGAAGCTGATGCGGCCAATCAGATCCTGGATCTCATAGCCGCGCAGCCGGATGATGCCGGGGCTCATCTCGATGATGCCGGTCTGCCACCATTCCTCGCCGCGCTCGCGGCCGGTCTTTTTCTCAAGGTCGCTCACGCCCGCCTCCTGGCGCGCGGCGGCAAGTCGGAAAAAACCTCGTCCATGTGTTCGCCGAGCACAGGCGGCGGCAGGACCGGGAGGGGTGCCGCGCCATCGACCATGAAGCCGCCGCGCACCACGGTCAGCGGATGCTCCATGCCGGGCAGACCCTCGAAGCGGGTGGTCATGTCGCGCTCGGTCACCTGGCGCTCCTCCAGCACCTGCGGGATCGTCAGCACCCGTCCCGCCGGCACGCCGGCGCGGTTGAATTTTTCCTCCCAGGCAGCAGCCGAGGCGCTCGCGAGCGCTGCCTCGATCAGCACCTTCAGCGCTGCGCGGTTCTGCTTGCGCGTCTCGCGCTCGGCAAAGCGCGGATCCGACGCCAGTTCCGGCTGTCCGATCAGCCGGCACAGCGTGACAAACTGCTCCTGCTTGTTGGCGGCGATGTTGAGCAACCCATCACCGGTGCGGAACGCACCCGAGGGCGCCGCCGTCATGTTCTCATTGCCCATCGGCTTCGGCTCGACGCCGGCCGTCAGAAAGTTGGAGACCGGCCAGCCGAGCGCCGACAGCGTGCATTCGAGCATCGAGACATCGAGAAAGGCGCCCTCGCCCGAGGTCTTTTGCTTGACCAGCGCCGCGGCAATGGCAAAGGCCCCGACCAGCCCGCCCAACGTGTCGGCGACGGGATAACCGACTCGCAAGGGTGCGGTCTCCGGTGTGCCGGTGATGCTCATAATGCCGGACAGCCCCTGGATGATCTGGTCGTAGGCCGGATTGTCACGCATCGGCCCGGTCTGGCCGAACCCCGATATGGCGCAATAGACGAGACCCGGACGAACTGCCTTCAGCGCTTCATAGCCGAGCCCGAGGCGCTCCATCACGCCCGGTCGAAAATTCTCGACCAGCGCGTCGGCAGAGGCGACCAGGTCGAGGAAACGTTCGCGGTCGGCTTCGTTCTTGAGATCGAGCACCACCGATCGTTTGCCGGCGTTCTGCGCCAGGAACGACGCGCCCATGCCGGCTTTGTTGAGCGCCGGCGAGGCACCGAGCTGGCGCGCCAGGTCGCCGCCCTGCGGCGCCTCGACCTTGATGACGTCGGCGCCGAGCAGCGCCAGCTGGTAGGCGCAGTACGGGCCTGCCAGCACATTGGTCAGGTCGAGAACGCGGATACCGGCAAGCAGATCGGTCATGATGCTCCAGATCGCTCAGGCATCGCCCGGCACATGCTCCGGTCCGCGCCGGCGGCGATGCTCGATGAAGGCCCAGATATGCGGACCGGCCAGACCGATGAAGGCGAGGATCAGCAGCACCAGCGACAGCTTGTGGGTGTAGAACACCGACCAGTCGCCGTTCGAGATGGTCATCGCCCGGCGGAACTGGGTCTCGGCGAGCGGCCCCAGGATCATGCCGATGATGACAGGTGCTGTCGGGAAATCGAAGCGCCGCATCAGGAAGCCGGCGGCCCCCAAGAGATAGAGGATGACGAGGTCGATCGGCGATTGCGAGATGCCGTAGGTGCCGACGGTCGCGAACACCAGGATGCCGGCGTAGAGCTGCGGCGCCGGAATTTTCAACAGCCGCACCCACAGCCCGATCAGCGGCAGGTTGAGGATGACCAGGATGACGTTGGCGATGAACAGGCTGGCGATCAGGCCCCAGACCAGATCGCCCTGCGTCGTCAACAGCAGCGGCCCCGGATTGATGCCGTAGCTCTGGAAGGCCGACAGCATGATCGCGGCCGTTGCCGAGGTCGGCAGACCGAGTGTGAGCATCGGCACCAGCACGCCGGCGGCCGAGGCATTGTTGGCGGCTTCAGGACCGGCAACGCCCTCGATGGCGCCGACCGTGCCGAACTCCTCCTTATGCTTCGACAGCTTCTTTTCGATGGCATAGGACAGGAAGGTCGGGATCTCGGCGCCGCCGGCCGGCATGGCGCCGATCGGGAAGCCGATGAGAGCGCCGCGCAGCCATGGCTTCCACGAGCGCCCCCATTCGGCCGCCGTCATGTAGAGCGAGCCCTTGAGCGGCACGATCTCATCCTTCCCGGCATAACGGCGCGAGGCCATGTAGAGCGTCTCGCCTACGGCAAACAGGCCGACCGCGGCAATGATGACATCGACGCCGTCGAGCAGCTCGTTCGTGCCGAAGGTGAAGCGCGGCTGGCCGGTCTGCAGATCGACGCCGATCATGCCGATGACGAAGCCGATGAACAGGCTGGTGAGGCCGCGCACCGACGACGAGCCAAGCACTGCCGAGACCGTGATGAAGGCGAGCACCATCAGCGAGAAATATTCGGCTGGCCCGAAGGCCAGCGCAAACTTGACCACCACCGGCGCCAGGAAGGCGACGCCCATCGTGCCGATGGTGCCGGCAACGAACGAGCCGATCGCCGACGTCGCCAGCGCTGCGCCGCCACGGCCCGAGCGGGCCATCCTGTTGCCCTCCAGCGCGGTGACGATGGTGGCGCTTTCGCCAGGCGTGTTGAGCAGGATCGACGTCGTCGAGCCGCCATACATGGCGCCGTAATAGATGCCGGCGAACAGGATGAAGGACGCCTCCGGCGCCACCTGGTAGGTGATCGGCAACAACAGCGCGATGGTCAGCGCCGGCCCTAGCCCGGGCAGCACGCCGATGGCGGTGCCGAGCGTAGTGCCGACCAGGCACCACAACAGGTTCATCGGCGAGAAGGCGACGGAAAATCCGTGGGCGAGATGACCGAGCGTTTCCATGGCGTCAGCCCCTCAACGTCGCGATGATCGCGTCGATCACCGTGTTCAGCTGGTTTTCGATGAAGCCGGCACCGATGTTGACGCCCAGCGCTCTGGCAAAGCCGAAATAGGCGGCCAGCGCCAGGATCAGACCAGTCAGCGCATCGCGCAGCGTGTGCTTGCTGCCGAAGCCGTAACAGACGAGCACGAACATGATGACGGAGGCGGCGGTGAAACCGAGCGGCTGGATCAGCACCAGGTTGGCGACCAGCGCGGCAACGACGATGCCCATCGCCTTCCAGTCTGTCGGTGTCTCCTTTTCCTCCTGCGGCTGCCAGCCGCCACGCACCGCGGCGAGGATGAGCAGCAGCGAAAGTACGATCATGCCGGTCATGGTGATATAGGGAAAGACGGTCGGCCCGACCTTCGAATAGAGCGGCGACACAGGGATCGCCAGGGTCTGCCAGGCTACGGCCCCGGCGCAGGCGAGAAGCCCGACGCCGATCAACAATTCGGGCATGGCAAGGCGCGGGGGCGCCGGCTGCTGGTCGCTGCTCATCAATGTCCTCCCAATATGGCCGGCATCCTCCCGCCGGCCGCATCCGCAGTTTCACTCCCACCGCATCATATGTCCATGCGACAGGCGAAAGTCGGAAGGGGGCGGTGTTGGCCGCCCCCTTGGAGTGTCAGGCGAGGCCGAGATCCTTGAGGATCGCGGTGATGCGGGCCGTGTCCTCAGTGAGGAATTTCGCATAGTCGTCGCCGGTCAGAAGGATGGGCGTCCAGTTGCGGTTCTTGCACTCGGTCGCCCAGGCGTCGCTTTTGGCCATGGTTTCGATCATCGTGACCATCGCCGCCTTGTCGGCGTCGGAGACCCCGGGCGGTGCAAAGACGCCGCGCCAGTTGAACAATTCAACATCGATGCCGGCTTCTTTCATCGTCGGTGCGTCGATGCCGTCCTGGCGCTTGTCGGCGGAGATCGCCAGCAGCCTGAGCGCGCCCGCCTTGATCTGCTCGGAGAACTCGCCGAAGCCGGAAATCCCGGCCGCGACCTGGTTGCCGAGCAGCGCCGACAGCGCCTCGCCGCCGCCGGCGAACGGCACATAGGAGAGGTTGGTTGCCGGAACGCCGACCGTCTTGGCGATCAGGCCAAACAGGATGTGGTCGGAACCGCCGGCCGAGCCGCCGGCCACCGGAACCTTGGTCGGATCCGCCTTGAGCGCCGCAACGAAATCACCGGCCGTCTTGAACGGCGAATCCGCCGGCACCACCAGCGCCTCGAACTCGCCGGTGAGGCGGGCGATCGGCGTGACTTCGGAGAGGTTGTTGGCGGATTTGTTGGCGATGATGGCGCCAACCATGACCATGCCGGCAACCATCAGCGAATTGCCCTTGCCGTTCCACTGACTGATGAACTGCGGCAGGCCGACCGTACCGCCGGCGCCGCCGACATTGGTGATCTGCGAGCCGGAGATCAGCTTTTCACTGCGCAGCACCTGGTCGATGGTGCGCCCTGTCTGGTCCCAGCCGCCACCGGGCGCGGCCGGCACGAAGATCTGGATCTGCGGTGCATCCTGAGCGAAGGCGGGCGTCAAATGCGTTGCGACGAAACCGGCAGCGCCTGCGGCCGCGGTGCTCATCAAAAATCTGCGTCTGTTCAGCATGGGATTCCTCCAAATCACGACACCTCCTCCGGTGCCTGCCAGAAACGTAGCCTGAAAACAGACCCGCTCGGCAAAAATTCATGCCGATTTCAGTACGTTCTGTCAACAGGAACGCCGTTCTACTAGACAGAACACATCGCATGCGGCACAATCGTCCCGATCGGCCTTGGTCCGAACGAGTAACTGGAATGAAACTGTCCGTGAGATGACCGAAGCGCGATCCCAGCCATTACAGGCCGATGGCGTTGCCGCGCTCGACCGCGCGATCGCCATTCTCGACGCTTTCGCCACCGCCGACCGCTCGCTCAGCCTGGCCGAAATCGCCGCGCGGACCGGGCTTTACAAGAGTACCATATTGCGGCTGGCGAACTCGTTGCTGCGTGGCCAGTTGCTGGAACGGCTTGACGATGGTCGCTATCGCATCGGACCCGCCACCTTCCGGCTTGGCGCGCTCTACCAGCGCTCGGTGGTGGCGGTCGACATCCTGTTGCCGATCATGCGCGATCTCGCCGAGCGCAGCTGGGAAAGTGTGGCGTTCTATGTCCGCTCGGGCGATGCCCGCACCTGCCTCTACCGCGTCGAATCCAAGCACCCGATCCGCTACACCATCCGGGAAGGCGATCTGTTGCCGTTGCTCGCCGGTTCGGGCGGGCGCGTGCTGGCGGCGTTTACCGGCCAGCCGGGCGAGCCTTACGAGACCATTCGCCAGACCTGCCACTATCTGTCGATCGGTGACCGCGACCCCGAGACGGCGGGCGTGTCGGCCCCGGTGTTCGGACCGGGCCGTATTCTGCTTGGCGCCTTGACGCTCGCCGGCCCATCGACGCGCGTCGATACCGCCTTCCTGCGCCGCATGACGCCGGCTTTGCTGGAAGCAGCCGCCCGCGCCACCCGCGCTTTCGGCGAGGACGCTTCGATACTCGAGCAGGCGGCGCGCCTGGCAGGCCCCGCAGGGGCAAGCCTCAGTTCAGTTTAACCAGAACCACACGGCGGTTCTTGGCGCGGCCTGTCTCGTCATCGTTGCTGGCGACGGGCGCCATCATGCCGGCGCCGGCGGCTGTCAGCCGCGCACCGTCAATGCCGTATTTCGAAACCAGCGCTGCCCTCACCGCTTGCGCCCGCCGCGACGACAGATCGATATTGTAGTCGAAGGCGCCCTGGTTGTCGGTGTGGCCGACGACGATCACCGCCATGCCGGGCTCGTTGGTCAAAAGCGTCGAGATCTCCTTCAACGTCGGTTCCGATTCCGCCTTGATGTCGGCCTTGTCGGTGTCGAAGAAGATGCCGTAGAGCGAGATCGACCCGGTGGCCGACAACGAATCCGCCATCTTGGCGGCTTCGACCACCACCATCTTCTTGTCGCGCGCCTTCGGCTCCAGCACCTGAACGACGGCTATGGTTCGGCCGTTGAGTTCCTTGCAATAGAGGTCGTCGATCAGCGAATAGGCCTGCACGGTGACATAGGCGTCGCCGCCATCCTGCGGCACCTTGGCGGCGAAGAAGCGCTGGTCGTTGATGCCCGTGGTCACCGCACAGGCGCCGTTGGAAAAGGCCGCGTCCTTGACGTCGCTTTCATGGAAGAAATACATCATCAGGCTCATGTCGCCGCCGCCACCGCTCGACGACCGGTCGGCAGCGCCGCCGCATTCTTCCTTCTTGCAGTCAAACAGCACTTCGCCGCCGGCGGCCTCGATCACATCCTGGTAATTGCGCAGCACTTCGAGTGGCGAGCGCTCGGCCGGCAGCACATAGGCGATGCGGGTCAAGGCGCCCTCGACCTCGGCCTTCTTGTCCGGCGCATAGATGCGATTGTTCATCGCATCACGCGCGTCCGCATCAGCACTCGGCTTCAACGGCGACAGCGGTACGGTGAAGTCGGTGTAGGCGAATTTCTCGTAGGAGACGATGAACGACCCCTCATAGCGCTTGGCCAGATGATTGTCGGCCGCACCCTCTATGTCGGCGGTCGGCACCGTCGCATCGGCACCCGCCAGCCGCACTGCCGCAAGCAGCAGCAGCGCCGCCCAGAAAAACTTCAGAAGTATCGCATTGATCGCACGCATTGGTCGGCTCCCCCAAAGCAATTCCAGAAAAAGTGTGAGCGGTTTTCCCACAGGAATTGCGTAGCTACATCAGAATGGCCAATCCTAGCAGAGCGGTGGAATAGCATCGATGAAGTGCTTCACACCAGCCGTTCGAGCAGGATCGTCGGCCCATCGTGATAGGTGGTTTCCAGCACCTTGGTGTAGCCGCACTTTGCCGCGACGTTCAGCGAGCCGGTGTTTTCCGGATCGATGATGCAGACGGTTCTGGCGCCGGCGAAGGTTTCGTCGCCCCAGGCAAGCGCCCGTTTGACGATTTCGCTGGCAAGACCCTTGCCATGCGCTTGCGGCGCCAGCGCCCAACCAGCTTCCGGAATGCCCTCGAGCGACGGCACGATATCGCGCTTGAGATCGTGGAACCCGGCCTCGCCGATGAAGCGGCCGCTGGCCTTGTCCTCGACCGCCCAGAAGCCGTAGCCGAGCAGCGACCACAGGCCGGCGTGCCTGAGGAACCGCATCCAGCTTTCCTCACGCGTCCGCGGCTTGCCGCTGATAAAGCGGGTGGTGACGGGACTGGCCCACATGACGGCATAGTCTTCGAAATCATCGATCCGGTGCGCCCGCAGGATGGTCCGTTCCGTTTCGAGAACCGGAACGCCGGCTGCTTTTGGATTGCCCATGAAACTCTGCCTCCGTTGACGTGGCAGCGCTTAGCAAACCAGCGCGCCCGGACAAGGGCCAAGCCGTATCATCGTACGGCCAGGGAAACTATCCGACGAGACGGGCATCCGGCTGGAGAAACCTGCCAAGGTTCAGCCGTGCCAGACCATCTTCATGTAGAGCCCGCCGCGCCGCAATTCGTCCAGCATCTGGTCGAGCCGCTTGCGCCTGGTGTCGCTGCGTTTGGCGCGGGCGATCCAGCCAAGATAATCGTTCTTCTGGTAGTCCGGCCGCGCCTCGTAGGCCGCCATCAGCCCCTGCTCCGTCAGGACGGCGCGGACGTCATCGGGCATCGGGTTCAAGGCGCGCTTCAGTCCAGTCATTCAAAAACCCAAGCTGTCAGGATGTGGCGTCAATGGCGCCGATGGCCGGTTCGAAGGCAAGCCCGCCTCTGGGAATTCTGACGAACGATGCTACCTTCCGCAACCGGTCCGGCGAGGGCCGGTCTCGATACCGCCAAAGAGAAGAGAACGCCATGGACACCACCGATCTTGTGCTTGCCATTTTCCATCATCTGCTGGTGTTCTCGCTGGCCGGCATCATCGGCGCCGAATTTGTCCTGATCCGCGGCGACCTGTCTGCCGCTACGCTCAAGCGCCTTGCCGGCATCGACCGCCACTACGGCATCATCGCCACGCTGATCATCATCATCGGCGTCGGCCGTGTCATCTACGGCCTGAAGGGCTGGGAGTTCTACGTCTACAACTGGGTGTTCTGGGCCAAGATGGCGGCATTCGCTGTCGTCGGTCTGCTGTCTATCGTGCCCACCATCCGCTTCATCTCCTGGAACCGTCAGGCCAGCACCAGCCCCGGCTTCCAGGTGCCGGCGGCGGAGCTCGCCTCGGTGAAGACCTATGTGCGCGCCGAAGCCTTCATCTTCCTGCTGATCCCGATCTTCGCGGCGGCCATGGCGCGCGGCTACGGTTACTAGAGCTTTGTTTTTACGCAATTCCGGACGGAAAACCGCTTCACACTTTTCCTGGAATTGCTCTGAAGCAACGCCAACACGAAACCCCAGCTCCGCCGGGCATACTGCCCACTGAGCGCCATGGTTGCGGACGACTGTATTTAACAGTTTTCGTCAGGCGACAATCTGTTAGCTTGCCTTTGTTGCCCCATCGCTGCCGGACCTGCACAGCGATTGGAAATTGATATCCTGGGAGGAGAATTAAGATGAGGAAATTTGTTGCCGCCCTGGCCGCCGCCGCGGCCGTCACGCTCTATTCGTTCACCGCCTCAGCACAGACCTATCCCGAACGCACCATCACCGTCGTTGTGCCGTTTGCGGCCGGCGGTCCGACCGACACGGTCACACGCCTTGTCGCCGAAGCCATGTCGAAGGATCTCGGCCAGCAGATCATCGTCGAGAATGTCGGCGGCGCCGGCGGCACGCTGGGCGCCGGCCGTGTCGCCAACGCTGACCCGGACGGCTACACGCTGCTCCTCCATCACATCGGCATGGCGACGAGCGCTACGCTCTACAGGAAGCTCGCCTACGACACCCTGAACGCTTTCGAATATGTCGGCCTCGTCACCGAGGTGCCGATGGCCATCGTCGCCCGCAAGGACCTCGAGCCGACAGACCTGAAAGGGCTGGTCGAATACGCCAAGGCCAACAAGGACACCATCACCGTCGCCAACGCCGGCATAGGGGCTGCCTCGCATCTGTGCGGCATGCTGTTCATGAGCGCCATCGGTACGCCGCTGGTCACCGTGCCCTACAAAGGCACCGGCCCGGCCATGACCGACCTTCTCGGCGGCCAGGTCGACATCATGTGCGATCAGACCACCAACACCACCAAGCAGATCCAGGGCGGCACCATCAAGGCCTATGCCGTGACCACGCCGGAACGCCTCGATGTCATGAAGGACGTGCCTACGACGATCGAAGGTGGCCTGCCCGCGGTCCAGGTCGGCATCTGGCACGGCCTCTATGCGCCGAAGGGCACGCCGGCCGAGATCACCGACCGCCTGTCGAAATCGCTCCAGGTCGCGCTGAAGGACCCCAACGTCATCGCCCGCTTCGCCGAACTCGGCACCAAGCCGTCATCCGAAGCCGATGCTACACCGGCAGCCCTGAAGGCCAAGCTGGAAGGCGAGATCACGCGCTGGAAGCCGATCATCGAAGCCGCCGGCCAGTACGCCGACTGATGGCTTGAACGGGGCGCTTCTGGCGCCCCGTTTTTTTGCTTCGATCCGTTTTCGCATTTGCAACGGCAGGCCCCGAGGCCTGGGAGGACCGCCATGAAACCTTTCGCAATCGACAGGACAAACGGCCTGTGCGCCGCGCTGTTCATCTTTTTCGGCGCCTTTTTCGCAATACAATCGCTCGGCCTCGAAATCGGCACCGCCTTCCGCATGGGACCGGGTTATTTCCCGCTGGTGCTGGCGATCGTGCTGATCGTGCTCGGCGCCATCATCCTCGTCCAGGCCGTGCGCTTCGAGGGCGAACCGATCGGTCCCATCGCCTGGCGCGGCATGCTGTTCATCCTGCCGGCTCCGATCTTCTTCGGCCTGACGGTGCGCGGCCTCGGCTTCGTCCCGTCGATCTTCCTGACGGCGCTGATCGCCTCCTTTGCCAGCGCCCGTATGAAGCCGCTGACCGCGCTTTTGCTGTCGGCCGGCCTGACACTGTTCTCGGTCCTGGTCTTCAGCTACGCGCTCGGGCTGCCGTTCCAGCGCTTCGGCCCCTGGCTGCCCCAATGGCCGGCATTCTGAGGTGATGAGATGGACCTTCTCAAAAATCTCGAACTCGGCTTTTCGACGGCCACAACGCCGGCAAATCTCGGCTTCTGCCTGATCGGCGTCCTGCTCGGCACCCTGATCGGCGTCCTGCCCGGCATCGGCGCCACCGCAACCATCGCCATGCTGTTGCCGATCACCTTCCAGATTGGCGACCCGGTCTCCTCGCTGATCATGCTTGCCGGCATTTATTACGGCGCCCAGTATGGCGGCTCGACCACCGCCATTCTCATCAATATGCCCGGTGAATCCTCCTCGGCCGTCACCGCAATCGACGGCTACCAGATGGCCAAGAACGGCCGCGCCGGGGCAGCTCTGGCGATCGCCGCGATCGGCTCATTCTTCGCCGGCACGGTGTCGACCTTCCTGGTCGCCGTCTTTGCCCCGCCGCTGACGATGATAGCCCTGAAATTCGGCGCGGCGGAGTACTTCTCACTGATGATCGTCGGCCTCGTCTCGTCCATCGCGCTCGCCCATGGCTCGATCGTCAAGGCGCTGGCGATGGTCGTGCTCGGCCTGCTGCTCGGCATTGTCGGCACCGACATCTACACCGGCACGCCGCGCTTCACGCTCGGCATCCGCGAATATGCCGACGGGCTGAATTTCGTCGCGGTGGCGGTCGGCGTCTTCGGCGTCGCCGAGATCCTGCGCAACCTCGAAAACGAGCACGAGCGTTCGGTGCTGATCAAAAAGGTCTCCGGGCTGATGCCGACCCGCGACGACTTCAAGGCCATGGCAGCACCCATCGTGCGCGGCACCATTATCGGTTCGGCGCTCGGCATCCTGCCCGGCGGCGGCGCGGTGCTTGCCGCCTTTGCCTCCTACACGGTCGAAAAGCGTGTATCGAAACACCCCGAGGAGTTCGGCAAGGGCGCCATCGCCGGCGTCGCCGGACCGGAATCGGCCAACAATGCCGGCGCCCAGACCTCCTTCATTCCAATGCTGACGCTGGGCATTCCGGCCAACCCGGTGATGGCGCTGATGATCGGCGCCATGATCATCCAGGGCATCGTGCCCGGTCCCAATGTCGCGACCGAACAGCCGGCGCTGTTCTGGGGCATCATCGCCTCGATGTGGATCGGCAATCTGATGCTGATCGTGCTCAACCTGCCGCTGATCGGGCTGTGGGTGAAGCTGCTGACGATCCCCTATTATGTGCTGTTCCCGATCATCATGGCGTTCTGCTCGATCGGCGTTTACAGCGTCAACACCAACGCCTTCGACCTGCATGCCGTCGCCTTCTTCGGCCTGCTCGGCTACGTCCTGACCAAGCTGCGCTGCGAACCCGCGCCGCTGCTGCTCGGCTTCGTGCTCGGCCCGCTGCTCGAGGAAAATCTGCGTCGCGCCATGATCCTGTCGCGCGGCGATCCGAGCACCTTTGTGACGCGACCGATCAGCGCCGGCCTGCTACTCGTAGCGCTCGCCGTGCTCGTTGTCGTGTTCCTGCCATCGGTCAAGAAGAAGCGCGAAGAGGTGTTCGTGGAGGAGAACTAGATATCCGCTGGGCCGAGCGCCGCGATCTTCACCAGCGGCGCCGGCACATCGGTGGTCTTCTCCACCGCCTTGCAGATATCGGCGATGACGCAGGCCGGGCAATCCGGCTTGCGCGCCTTGCAGACATAGCGGCCATGCAGGATCAGCCAGTGATGCGCGTGGCGCATATATTCGTCCGGGATGATCCGCAGCAGCCCTTGCTCGACCTGTTCGGGCGTCTTGCCGGGTGCCAGGCCAAGCCGGTTGCCGATGCGGAAAATGTGGGTGTCGACCGCCATCGTGTGCTGGCCGAACGCCATGTTGAGCACGACATTGGCGGTCTTGCGTCCGACGCCGGGCAGCTTGACCAGCTCATCCCTGTCTCCAGGCACCTCACCGCCATAGTCGCGGATCAGCGCCTCTGAGAGCGCGACGACATTCTTGGCCTTGTTGCGCCAAAGCCCGATGGTTTTGATGTATTCGCCGACCCTGGCCTCGCCCAGCGCCAGCATCTTTTCAGGCGTGTCTGCGATCGTGAACAACGCCCGCGTCGCCTTGTTGACGCCGGCGTCGGTCGCCTGCGCCGACAGCACCACCGCCACCAGCAGCGTGAAAGCATTGACGTGCTCGAGTTCGCCCTTCGGCTCGGGCCGCTGCACCGAAAAGCGCCGAAATATCTCATGCACTTCGGCGGCGCTGTAGAGCGAGCTGGCCCTTGCCGGCCGCGGCCGCGGCTTGGCGTTCGAGCCGTCACGCCGACCGGGCAGCGGCTGATTTTTGGGCACGGAAGAATCTTTGGACTTGGGGCTCGCCATTTCCCTCCTATAATATCCCACCATGAGCGACACAAACGCCTCGTTTCAGGCTGACGAGCCCTTCTTTCACGCATTGCTGACTCCACACCGGTCGCTGGGCAGAACGGGTTTCCTGATCCTGATGGGCGCGTTGCTGTTCGGCTGGGTGGTGACCGGAGCGTTCTTCCTGTCGCGCGGCGCCTGGCCGGTCTTCGGCTTCTTCGGCCTCGACGTCATCGCGGTCTACATCGCCTTCCGCGTCAATTATCGCGCCGCCCGCGCCCGCGAGGAAGTGTCGGTGTCGCGCACCAGCCTCGACATCCGCAAGACCGCGCCCTCGGGAAAGTCGGAAGCGCATCGCTTCAACCCGTTCTGGGCGCGCTTTTCCGTCGCCCGCCATGCCGAGATCGGCATCACCAGGATGACGGTGGAAGCGCAGGGACAGAATGTGCCGATCGGGTCATTCCTGGACCCCGCCTCTCGCGAAAGTTTTGCCACGGCATTCTCACGCGCGCTGGCAAAAGCCAGATTGTGACTTGAACACGTAGCTATTTTTTGCTTCTATCGCTATTCAATAGTGATGGGGAAAAAGTCATGATCGATCGCTATACGAAAGTGGTTCTCACTTTTATTGGGGTCATGCTTGGCGTAATTTCAATTCAGCTGTCGTTGCGTGATGCCGTGGCTCAAAACAGGACATCAAGTCGAAATTGCGGGTGGTCGGCAAGCGAAGCATGTTTTGTTACCACTCAACCCCAAAGTGGTCTCTATTCGGAGAGCGACACAACTTCGGTAAGAGTCAGCAAATAAACGGCTTGAGGATCCCTATTCAGAACCGGTAGCGCAGAATCCTGCCGACCTTGCGCAGCGCTGGAATGTGTCTCCACAGCTCGATGAACAGTTTTGCGGACCAGCCCATGTGGGCGGTGCGTTCCGCGCTGTAGGCCGAGATATCATCGACAAACCGCAGCTTCGGAACGGCGCGCTCCAATTCGTGCGGGTCGTCGATCGCCCAGTGGACCTCGGCGCCCGTCGCCCTGATGGTCGGATTGAGGCGCAGCATCTTCAGGCCGAAGCGGCTGTAGGCGTCGAACATCAGCTCGCCGCCGGCAAGATGCGAGACGAGACGCGACAACAAGCGTGGCCCTTCCTCGGCCGGGAGATAGGGCGTCAGCCCTTCCATCACCACGACCGCCGGTCGATTGCGTGGCACTTGCGCCAGCCAGTCCGGATCGGTCACCGAAGAACTGACGAGGTGGTAGCGGTCGCGGGACGGGTAAAGCTTGCGCCGGAGCGCGATGACATCGGGATAGTCGACATCGAACCACTCCACGCCGTCGGGCGGATCGACGCGGAAGATGCGCGTGTCGAGCCCGCAGCCGAGATGCAGCACGATGGCGCCGGGATTTCTGGCGATGAAGTCCTGGACGCGCATGTCGAACGTCCTCGCCCGGATCGCCAGGCCGATGCCGAGATTGGTGTCGACCTTGAGGCGCGAAAAATCATAGTCGATCTTGCGTACCGCCTCGTCGGCGAAACGATCCCCAAGCAGTGAATGCTGCAACCGGCTCTCCAGCGCCTTGCCGTAGAGCGTCATCAGCAAGGTCTCTCTCGCCCCGGTCAGGTTTACCTTTTGGCCGGCCATCGGCATCTCCTGCTTCGCAGTCCACTGTCTATCTGGGCCAGCTTCTATCTGGGTTTGCGCCGCAACAAGGCAAGTTTCGGGTGGTTGCAAAGGGCGCAAAGAACGATATTCGCGGTCAAGGAGATATTGCCATGAACGCCCAGATGACCATGAATACGCAGATGAAACCGACAGCGATCCTGCAGAACGACATCACCCCGGAAGGCAGCGACTACGAGGTCGTTCGTCGCGCCATCGAGAAGATCAGCCTCGATTACCGCGACCAGCCCTCGCTGGAAGCCTTGGCCGCCGATGTCGGCGAGACGCCGACCGGGCTGCAGAAACTGTTCACCCGCTGGGCCGGCCTGTCGCCAAAGGCCTTCCTGCAGGCCGTCACCCTCGATCATGCGCGCAAGCTGCTCGATTCCGGCATGCCGCTGCTCGAAACATCGTTCGAGCTCGGAATGTCCGGCCCCGGCCGGCTGCACGATCTGTTCGTCACCCACGAAGCGATGTCGCCGGGCGACTACAAGACGCGCGGCGCCGGGCTGACCATCCGCTACGGCTACCACATCTCGCCCTTCGGCATTGCCCTGATCATGGTCACTGACCGCGGCCTTGCCGGCCTCGCCTTCAACGATCCGGGCGGTGAGCGGGCGGCCTTCGCCGACATGTCGGGCCGCTGGCCGAATGCCACCTATGTCGAGGACATGAGCGCCACCCAGCCCTATGCCGCGCGCATTTTCGATCCGACGCTGTGGCGCGCCGACCAGCCGCTGCGCGTGGTCATGATCGGCACCGACTTTCAGCTGCGTGTCTGGGACGCGCTGCTCAGGATCCCGATGGGCCGGGCCTGCACCTATTCCTCGATCGCCGCCGGCATTGGTGCGCCAACGGCCAGCCGGGCGGTGGGTGCGGCGGTCGGCGCCAACCCGTTGTCCTTTGTCGTGCCGTGCCACCGGGCAATCGGCAAGTCCGGCGCGCTGACCGGCTATCATTGGGGCCTGACACGCAAACGCGCCATCCTTGGCTGGGAAGCGGGCCAGACCGCTTCCTGAAGACAGCCCCGCATCAAACAACACCGGCGAAAACCCTTCGCCGGTGTTTTTCTTTTTGCGAGCCCTCGGAAATCGAGCAAAAGATCCGCACGCTCTGGCAAGCCGCCGGCTTACGGGTTAGCTTCCCGCGCATTCCCGCAGGAGGCCTTTTTCTTGATCATCGTTGTCGGCTCGATCAACCTCGACCTTATCGCCAATGTCGACCGCTTGCCTTCGCCGGGAGAGACGGTCCGCGGCTCCGGTTTCACCACCGCGCCCGGCGGCAAGGGCGCCAACCAGGCGCTGGCTGCTGCGCGCGCCGGCGCCAAGGTGCGCATGGTCGGTGCCGTCGGCAAGGACAACTTCGCCACCGATGCGCTCGCCCTGCTTGTGGCCGGCATGGTCGATCTCTCCGGCGTCGGCCAGAGCTTCGCCTCCACCGGCACGGCGCTGATCCTGGTCGGCGCCGACGGCGAGAATGTCATCGCCGTGGTTCCGGGCGCTAACGATTCGGTGCTGCCGGGCGATCTCGCCAAAGCCTTCCTTGGGAAGGGCGACGTCGTCCTGCTGCAGCACGAGATCCCGCTGCAGACCGTCGATGCAGCGCTTGACGCCGCACGTGCCGCCGGCGCGATCACCGTGCTCAACACCGCGCCCTTCCGCGGCGAGGCGGCTTCCTTTCTCGGCAAGGCCGACTATGCCGTTGCCAACGAAACCGAATTCGACCTTTACGGCGAGGCGCTGTCGCTGAAAGGCCGCGACCGGCCGGCGCGCATGCGCGACTTCGCCGGCAAGACCGGCCGCACCATCGTCGTCACACTCGGCGGCGACGGCGTGCTGGCCGCAACCCCGGACGATTTCCTGACCGTGCCGGCGCTCAAGATCACACCGGTCGACACGGTCGGCGCTGGCGACACTTTTTGCGGCTATCTCGCTGCCGGGCTGGCGTCCAACCTGCCTCTCGAACAGGCTCTCACCCGCGCCGCCGCCGCCGGCTCGCTGGCCTGCCTGAAGCCGGGCGCCCAGCCGGCCATCCCGTTGGCGGCGGACGTCAACGCCGCTCTGCAAAACAACGCCGGATAGCAGTCATGCGCCCCGCGACGAAACACGCCGTGCCGCCGGCCGGCGATATCTGCCGGACGTCCGCCATCGACCTTGCCGAGGCGATCCGGCGCCGCCGCCTGTCCGTGCGCGAGGTGGTCACCGCGTTCCTCGACCGCATCGACGCGGTGAATCCGCTGGTCAATGCCATCGTCTCATTGCGCGAGCGCGCAGACATTGTGCGCGAGGCCGACGCGGCGGACGCGCATCTGGCGCAGGGCAAGCCTGCCGGCTCCCTGTTCGGCCTGCCGATGGCGATCAAAGACCTCGCCATGACAAACGGCTTGAGGACCAGCTTCGGCTCGCCGATCTTTGCCGATTTCGTGCCGCAGGAAGACGATTTCTTCGTCGAGCGCATCCGCAATGCCGGCGCCATTATCATGGGCAAGACCAACGTTCCCGAATTCGGCCTCGGCTCCAACACCTACAACAACGTGTTCGGTCCGACGTTGAACGCTTTCGATCCGACGCTGACCGCCGGCGGCTCGAGCGGCGGCGCTGCGGTTGCCCTTGCGCTGGACATGGTTCCTGTCGCCGACGGCAGCGATTTCGGCGGCTCGCTGCGCAATCCGGCCGCCTGGAACAATGTCTACGGCTTCCGCCCGTCGCAGGGCCTTGTCCCCGGCGGACCGGACGTCGAGGTCTTTCATGCGCAGATGGGCGTCGACGGGCCGATGGGCCGCAGTGTGCGTGACATGGCGCTGCTGCTCGATGTGCAGGCGGGCTACCATCCGCACGCGCCACTGTCCTGGGAGAAACCCGGCTCGTTCCTCGAGGGCCTGGCCACGCCGGCAAAAGGTGGCCGCATCGGCTGGCTTGGCGATCTCAACGGCCATCTGCCTGTCGAGCCTGGCATCCTCGATCTGTGCGAATTCGCACTCGGACGCTTCGCGGAGGCATCCTTCGTGACCGAGCCCTTGCTGCCGGATGTCGATTTCGAAGCGCTGTGGCAGGCCTTCGTGACCCTGCGCCAGGCGACCGGCGGCTCGTCGCTCAAAATCCACTATGACGATCCACACAAACGGACCCTGCTGAAACCGGAAGCCATCTGGGAGGTGGAGAACGCCATGCGGCTGACGGCGCCGCAAATCCGCGCGGCCTCGGTCATCCGCACGTCCTGGCACCGGACGCTGCTGTCGCTGTTCGAGCGCTTCGACCTCATCGCTCTGCCGACGGCGCAGGTGTTCCCGTTCGAAGTCAGCATCCACTGGCCGCGTGAAGTCGCCGGACGGGCGATGGACAGCTACCACCGCTGGATGCAGGTGTCGGCCTTGGCCACGCTCGGCGGCTGCCCGGCGCTCAACGTGCCCGTCGGCTTCGACGCCAAGGGCAGGTCGATGGGCATGCAGCTGATCGGCCGGCCGCGCGGCGACCTCGCCGTGCTGCGTGCGGGCGCGGCCTATGAGGCGACGCTGCCATGGCAGGTCGGAGCCTCCTGACGCGAGGATTGCGGCACAGCGACCGGCTTGCACCGGCTTCGCCGTCATGCATTGATTGCAGCCAGCCGCTTCAGCGCTGTCTTGAGGAAATCCCCCATGTCTTTGGAACTCTACGCCGCCTATGTCCTTGCTTGCATCGTCATCATCCTGGTGCCCGGCCCGACGGTGACGCTGATCATCGCCAACAGCATCCGCCATGGCGCGCGCGCCGGACTTGCCAATGTCGCCGGCACGCAGGCCGGGCTTGCCGTCATGATCGCCATCGTCGGCATCGGCCTCAACACGCTGATCGCGGGCATGGGCCATTGGTTCGAATGGGTGCGCCTGATCGGCGCCGCCTATCTGATCTGGATGGGCGTGCAGATGTTTCGCGCCAAGGGCACGCTGAACGCCGACGGCACGGCCAGGAAACCGCGCGGCGGCTTCTTCCTGCAGGGCCTGCTGGTGGCGCTGAGCAATCCCAAGACGCTGGTCTTCTTCGGCGCCTTCTTCCCGCAGTTCATCGCCCCGCAGGGCAACTACACGCTGCAGATCGTCGTCATGGGCCTGACCGCCATGATCTTCGCCGCCGTCTCGGATTCGACCTATGCGCTCGCCGCCAGCCGCGCCGGGCGCCTGCTCTCGGCCAGCCGCATCAAGCTGATGTCCAGGATCAGCGGCAGTTTTTTGGTCGGCGGCGGCCTGTGGCTGGCTTTTTCCAAGGCGAAGTAAGCACCCTTCCCTCGCCCCGTTTACGGGGAGAGGGTGGTCGCGAAGCGATCGGGTGAGGGGCAGCGCCGGGTTGGAAGCAAATCTCAACGTTGGCGCCGCCCCTCATCCGCCTGCCGGCACCTTCTCCCGTAAACGGGGAGAAGGAAGCTTCTAAAGCCGCGCCAACCTCTCAACCAGCAGCGCGAAAAACGCGTCATGGTCGATGTCGCGCATTACCATGGCGTTCTTCGGCCGCTTGGTCACGCCCCACCAGTCGATCACGGTCATGCCCATGGTGAGCTCGGAGGCCGTTTCCACGGTGACGTTGCAGTTGCGGCCCTTGAACAAATCCGGCTTCAAGAGATAGGCGATGACGCACGGGTCGTGCAGCGGACCGCCATCGGTGCCGTATTTCTCCTCGTCGAAGCGTTCGAAGAATTCCAGCATCTCGGCCGTCGCGGTGCCGACCCTGGTGCCGAGCTGGCGGATGGCCTGCGTGCGCTTGGCCGTGGTCAGCGCCTTGTGGGTGACGTCGAGCGGCATCATGACGATCGGAATGCCCGATTTGAACACCAGATCGGCGGCCTGCGGGTCGACATAGATGTTGAACTCGGCGGTCGGCGTGACATTGCCACCCTCAAAGAAACCGCCGCCCATCAGCACGATTTCCTTGATGCGCGGTGCGATCTTTGGTTCGCGGATCAGCGCCAGCGCGACATTGGTGAGCGGACCGAGTGCGCACAGCGTGATCGTGCCGGCCTCTTCCTTCATCAGCGTCTCGACGATGAAATCGACCGCATACTGGCCCTGTAGCTTCATCTTCGGATCGGGCAGTTGCGGGCCGTTGAGGCCGGTCTTGCCATGCACTTCCTCGGCGGTGACGAGTTCGCGCGCCAGCGGGCGGATGGCGCCGGCATAGACCTTGATATCGGGCCGGCCGGCCAGTTCGCAGATTTTTCTGGCGTTCTTTTCGGTCAATTTCAGCGGCACGTTGCCGGCAACAGCGGAGATGCCGACGATCTCGAGTTCGGCGCTGCCGAGCGCCAGCAATATGGCGACGGCATCATCCTGGCCGGGATCCGTGTCGATGATGATCTTGCGGGTCTGGGGCATTTCATTTCCTTATGCGGGGGAGTCTTTTTGGCGGGGGTTTTAGACGGCTTGAACTTGGCCGCGGCGCGGACCATATCAAGACCATCGGGAAAAATGCCATCCGGGTTTTTCCACTTTATGTCGCTCCAAAGAGGACAGTGTAACATGAGCCGAATGACGCCCTTCTCCAGCCCGCTTCTCCTGGGTTTCGATGCCATGGAAAAGACCTTGGAACGATTGGCGAAATCCGGTGACAGCTATCCTCCCTACAACATCGAGCGCCTCGGCGGTGCCGACGGCAACGCCGAAAGGCTGCGCATTACGCTCGCTGTCGCGGGATTCGCCGAAAGCGATCTCGATGTTACCACGGAGGAAAACCAGCTGGTCGTGCGCGGCCGTCAGACCGACGACACCGAGCGCGAATTCCTCCATCGCGGCATTGCCGCGCGCCAGTTCCAGCGCTGTTTCGTGCTGGCCGACGGCATGCGGGTGATCGCAGCGGAACTGAAGAACGGCCTTTTGTCGATCGATCTCGATCGGCCGGAGTCCGAACGGCTGGTACGGAAAATAAATATATCGGTGAAAGACTGATCTTTACCGATGGCTCTCATGCGGGATGGCCCTGAGCGGCGTCCGCGCGCCAAGGAGGCTTTGAAATGACCAGAACTGACGAAACCATCACCATGACTAGCGGCGAATTCGCCCATCTCGGCGAAGGCTCGGTCGCTTACCTCCGCAAGGTCTCAAGCGACGAACTGCTCGGCCGCTTCCCCAATCTCGGCGAAATCGCGCCCGGAATGGTCCTGTGGGCCCTGTTTGCCGCCAACGGCCAGCCGATCCTGCTTTCGGATGCGAAAGACCGGGCTCTGGCCGGCGCCATGGAAAACGACCTGACGACTGTCGCCATCCACTAACGCGATAGCGGTTTGGTCAGTCGCTGAAATGACGAGGGCCGCCCATGGCGGCCCCTGCAAGACTTAATCCAACAAAACTTTAGGCCGCGTGCGAGGCCTGTGTGTCCGACAGCAGGGCGTGGATGGCGACCGCATCGCGCGTACCCCTGATCTTGGCGACCGTATCGGCGTCGCGGAGCACCCTGGCAATGCGCGACAGCGCCTTGAGGTGATCGGCGCCGGCGCCTTCCGGGGCCAGCAGCAAAAACACCAGATCGACCGGCTGGTCGTCCAGCGCCTCGAAATCGACCGGCGTCTCCAGCCTGGCAAAGACGCCGGCGATGCGCTTCACCCCGGCGAGCTTGCCATGCGGAATGGCGATGCCGTTGCCGACGCCGGTGGAGCCCAGCCGTTCGCGCTGCAGGATGGTGTCGAACACTTCGCGCTCCGGAATACCGGAAATCGCCGCCGCTCTCTCGGACAGCAATTGCAGAAGCTGCTTTTTGGAGTTCGCCTTCAACGCCGGCAAGATCGCCGGAACGTTGATAAGATCGCTCAGATCCATGCTTGAAAATCCCTTATTCGCCTGCCGTCGCCAGTCCTCGCCCCTCGCGCGGCTGGCTATTATCTCTGTGCGACTGTTGTCGTCACGCTTGTGCGACTTTGGTCGTGGACGGGTCGATCCAGCCGATATTTCCGTCCGGCCGCCGATAGACGATGTTGAGGTGGTCGTTTCCAGCGTTGCGGAAGACGAAGACCGGGCTCTCCTTGGTGTCGAGCTCGATGACTGCCGACGCCACCGACATGGTCTGCAGCGTCATGGTTGATTCGGCGACGATGGCCGGGGCGAAATCCTCCGGAAACTCCTCATCGTCGTCGGCAAGCGGAGCCATCACCGTATAGGCTATGTCGGTGATCTCGCCGTTGCCACTGCCTGAATTGTGCGATTTCAGACGGCGCTTGTAGCGTCGAAGCCGGGTTTCGAGTCGATCCGCCGCCGCCTCAAAGGCAAGCGTTGGATCCTGGGCATCGCCGGTCGCCTGCAGCGAAGCGCCGGAATCCAGCCTGATCATGCAATCGGCCGAATAGCGCGACCCCGATTTGATGACGGTGACATGCCCTGAAAAACCGCGATCGAAATATTTTCCGATCGCTTCGCCGACACGATCGGTGATGCGCGTACGAAACGCATCACCGATATCCATGTGCTTTCCCGATATGCGCAGCTTCATCTGAAAACTGACCTTCCTTGCTCAGGCTTCAAACTGGCCAGAGTTTATACTCGTGGTCCGTGCGCACAAGCTTTGCGGCGTCAACTCGCGCCGATTTTAGATCCGAACTTTCCGGTTGATCACAATCCGCCTTCTTGGCCGTCCCGTGGCCTTCATCGTGACGGACCATCCGCATGCGGGCCGCAAGCCCATCTCATGCGGGCGGGCTTCTAGACACTTCATTGCGGCTTGTCAATGAAGGTCCAAAGTTGTGGAAATCCCGCCATAGCAAAAGCCCTGCCGGGCAAGCAGAACTAGCGCCCGGCGCTGGCCAAAGCGCGCTTTTCACGCCGCCGCTGCACCGATGAGGGAATGTTCATGCCCTCCCGGTACTTGGCCACGGTGCGCCTGGCAATATCGACGCCGCTCTCCTTCAACATGTCGACGATGGCGTCATCGGACAGCACGTCGGCGGGCTTTTCCTCGTCAATCAGCTGCTTGATGCGGTCGCGCACCGCTTCCGAGGAATGCGCGTCGCCCCCGCCTGACGCCGCGATCGAGGCGGTGAAGAAATAGCGCAGCTCGAACACACCGCGCGGCGTCAGCATGTATTTGTTGGCCGTCACCCGGCTGACGGTCGATTCGTGCATGCCGATGGCGTCGGCCACCGTGCGCAGGTTGAGCGGCCTGAGGTGGCGGACGCCGTGGACGAGAAACGCATCCTGCTGGCGCACGATTTCCGACGCCACTTTCAGGATCGTCTTTGCCCGCTGGTCGAGGCTGCGTGTCAGCCAGTTGGCGTTCTGCAGGCATTCGGCCAGGAAATCCTTCTCCGCCTGGTTCTTCGCCTGCGGCGAGACCTGGGCGAAATAGATGTGGTCGACCAGCACGCGCGGCAGCGTTTCGGCATTGAGCTCGACCGTCCAGCTGCCGTCATTGGCCGCCCGCACCTCGACATCGGCGACGATGGCGTCGCTGGTGCCGCCCGAAAACGCCGTGCCCGGGCGCGGATCGAGCGCGCGGATTTCGGCCAGCATGTCGAGGAGATCCTCCTCGTCGACCCCGCAAAGCCGCTTCAGCGTCTGGAAATCGCGCCGCGCCAGGAGTTCGAGGTTGCCGACCAGCGTCTTCATCGCCGGATCGAGCCGATCGCGCACGGCAAGCTGCAGCGACAGGCATTCGGCAAGGTCGCGCGCAAACAGGCCGACCGGCTCGAATGTCTGGCAGGCCGCCAGCACCTTGGCCACCATGGCCTGATCGGCGCCGAGCCGTTTCGCGATCTCGGCCGGATCGGCGCGCAGATAGCCGGCCTCGTCCAGGCCATCGGCCAGTTCGCTGGCAATCAGCCTTGCGGCCGGATCGGCGAAGGCAAGCGCGATCTGCTCGCCGACATGCTGGCGGAGCGTGATGGCCGCGGCGGCCATGTCGCCGACGTCGAAGCCTTCGGACGAGCCGGACGAGCCATTGCCGGTGGCCGACTTCCACTGCGCCGTCAGGTCGGGACCGAGCCGCTCGCGGGTGCCGGGATCGTCGGGAAACAGGTTTTCCAGTGAGCTGTCGAGCTTGTCCGAGATCGCTTCGGCGCTCCAGACCGTCTCACTCTCGAACCAGTCGCCATCGGCGGCAGGCTCAGGCGCGGTATCGGCCTTCTGCACCTGGTCGCTTGCGGCATCATCCTGGGGCTCGGCGCGCTCCAGCAACGGATTGCGCTCGATCTCGTCGTCGATGAAATGGTCGAGCTCGATATGGGTGAGCTGCAGCAGCCTGATCGACTGCATCAGCTGCGGCGTCATCACCAGCGACTGGGATTGTCGTAGCTGTAATTTCGCCGCCAGCGCCATGGTTCGGTTTCAAACGCCCTTCTACACCCGGAAGCCTACACATCAGAAGCTGCCGGAAAATGAATTTTTCCGACCTTCCATAGAAACTGGCCCGGCTTTTGCTTGTCAAGGCGAATGGCGGCAAAAGAGGCCTACCGTCGCATTATCTCACGCAAAATCGGAGAAAAAAGGCCCGGCGGGGCGGCAAAAGTAGTGTCAGGAAACAAATTTCACGCTCAGAGCGTAAAACCCTCACCGAGGTAAAGCCGCCGCACATCGGGGTTCGCCACCACTTCGTCGGCGCGACCATGCGTCAGCACCTGGCCGGCATGGATGATGTAGGCGCGGTCGATCAGGCCGAGCGTTTCGCGGACATTGTGGTCGGTGATGAGCACGCCGATGCCGCGCGCCGTCAGATGGCGCACCAGCTGCTGGATGTCGGCGACGGCAATCGGGTCGATGCCGGCGAAAGGCTCGTCGAGCAGCATGTAGGCCGGCCGCGTCGCGAGAGCCCGGGCGATCTCCAGCCGCCGCCGCTCGCCGCCGGACAGCGACATCGACGGCGACTTGCGCAAATGGCTGATGTGGAATTCCTCGAGCAGTTCGTCGAGACTGCGCTCGCGCACCTTGCGGTCCTTCTCGACCACTTCGAGCACGGCGCGGATGTTCTGCTCGACATTCAGGCCGCGGAAGATCGAGGCTTCCTGCGGCAAATAGCCGATGCCGAGGCGGGCGCGGCGATACATCGGCATCGAGGTGACGTCGAAACCGTCGATCTCGATCGTGCCTTCGTCGACCGGCACCAGACCGGTGACCATGTAGAAACAGGTGGTCTTGCCGGCGCCGTTCGGGCCCAGCAGCCCGACAGCCTCGCCGGCGCGCACGCCGATGGTGACGCCACTGACCACCTTGCGACCCTTGTAGCTCTTGGTCAGACCCTTGGCGATCAGGGTGCCCTTGAACTTCGCGGAATCGACGGTGACTGTGTCAGGTGTAGCAACTTTGCTGGCTGCCCGTCCCGGAAGACGGGTCAGCCACGACGATACGCCGGCCATTACTATTTCGGCGCCTCGGATTTCGGCGCCTCGGATTTCGGCGGAGGCGTCATCGACATGATGACGCGCCCGCCGCAGCCATCAACCTGAGCCAGGCCGCTCTTCATCTGCACGGTGAGCTTGCAGCCCTTGAGCACGTTGGGGCCCTGCGACAGCACGACCTCCTTGCCCGACAGGACAAGCACCTGCGTCTTCATGTCGAACGTGGCGTTGTCGCCAGTGGCGATCTGGTCATTGGACTTGATGTAGACTTTGTTCTTGACCACCAGGTGGTCGATGTTGGCCGAACCGGTCATCGCCGACGCCCCGGCCGCCGCGCCCTTGGCGGCATTGGGGTCCTTGACGTAGTAAACCTCCATGCTGCCGGCCTTGAGCAGCGTCGGCCCTTGCGTGACGGTGACATTGCCGCTGAACAGCGCCATGCTGTCGGCCTGGCGGACCTCCAGCTTATCGCTCTCGATCTGGATCGGCTGGTCGCCCGACAGTTTGAGCCCGGATTGGCTGCTGGCGCTGGACTGAGCCCAGGACGGCGCCATACCCAGCAACAGCAAGGCCGAAGCTGCGGCGACAAGCCGTGCCGAATTACTGGGACGCATTCGATTCTCCGCTCTTTGCCTCTGCCGCCTTCATAGTGGCCGGATCGATGTGAACGCTTACCTTGTTCTCGAAAACGACAACCTTGCCATTGTCCTCGACCGCCATCGAACCCGCCGTGATCCGCGAGCCGTTACGGCTGACATCGACCGGATCACCTGTCTTCATAGAGCCTTTGCCCATGTCGAGGAAGACCGATTTGAAGATGGCAGCGACGCCGTCGGTGGTGGTGACGGTGACGTCGCTGGTCATGTCCATCGTGTTGGCGCTGCGGTTATAGATGCCGCGCTTGGCGTCCACGGTCGCCACATTGTCGGCCGTCAGCGGCAACTTGGCATGGATGCCTTCGAGTTCGATGATGTCCTGCTTGCCGACGTCCTGGATGGCGCGCAAGGCCGTCAGCGAATAGGGCAGCTTACCCTTGGTGAAACCGTTGAGCTTCGGATTGGCCATCACCAGCTTGCCATCCGCGAAAGCGGTGCCGTCTGCCTGTATCGAAATGTTGATCGGCGCCGCGAGATAGGAATAGACCGGAAACGCGACCGCGATCCCGGCGGCAAGCACCGGCACTGCAAACTTCAGCACGCGCACGCGGCGCGAATGGCGCTGGGCGCGGTCGAAGGCATCCCCGCGCGTGCCCGTTGGCGCCGTGGGCGCCAAGGCCGCATCGGCGTTGGTCGTTTCGTTCGATCGCGCTAGCATGACTGTCTTCTAATAAACCCTTGTCCGCCAAAACACCTGCTATAGGTGGGTTGCCGGCCCCCGCAAGCAAGCACAAGCGGAGGAAAACCGCAAAAATGTGACGGCCGTTGTTTTTGCAAACGGAAATCAGGCGACACAATTTCGGCACTTCATAGCAGAAACGAAGGCGCCGCGTCATTTTTTCCTGAAATGCCTCGGTCGTGAAGGTCGCTTCGTCGCAGGCCCATCAGGAAGAGGTAGCCGGGCGCGGACGCTTGCTTTAAAAGCATCGCTTCCCACCGACTATGAGGCAGACCATGGCACTGAGAGCCGACGACCTGATCGACCGCCGCCGCTTGCGACGCAAGCTGACCTTCTGGCGCGGCGTCGCCGTCGCCATCGTGGCGCTCGGGGTGATTGCGCTTGCAAGCTGGTTCTATGGCGAAGACCTCGGCGGCTCCTCGGCCAACCATATCGCCAAGGTCCGGATCGAAGGCACCATCACCGAGGACGAGGAGCTGATCAAGCGGCTGGAGACCATCCGCACGTCCTCGCAGGTCAAGGGCGTCATCCTGGCCATCGATTCACCCGGCGGCACCACGGTCGGCGGCGAATCGATCTACGAAGAGGTGCGCAAGCTCGCCGCCGACAAGCCGGTGGTGGCCGAGGTCGGCACGCTGGCCGCATCGGCCGGCTACATGATCGCCAGCGCCAGCGACCACATCGTCGCCCGCAAGACCTCGATCGTCGGTTCGATCGGCGTGCTGATCCAGTATCCCGATGTCAGTGGCCTGATGGACAAGGTCGGCATCAAGCTCGAGGAAGTGAAATCCTCGCCGCTGAAGGCCGCGCCCTCGCCCTTCAAGCCGACCAATGACGATGAGCGCGCCATGGTCCGCAAGCTTATCCTCGACAGCTACGACTGGTTCGTCGGCATTGTCGCCGAGCGCCGCAAGATGACCCGCGAGCAGGCACTCGCCCTGGCCGACGGTTCGATCTTCACCGGCCGCCAAGGCCTCGCCAACGGTCTGATCGACGCTGTCGGCGGCGAAAGCGTGGCGATCGACTGGCTGGCAACCAAGGGTGTCGACGCCAAGCTCAAGGTGGTGGAATGGAAAGACACCGAGCGGCGTGGCGGCTTCCTGTTCTCGAAGGCAATAGCGCGCAGCGTCGGCGGCGCGCTCGGCCTGTCGGACGCCGGCAGCGACGTTCTTCACGAAATTGGCGCCGATCGCTTGTTTCTTGACGGTCTCGTTTCCGTCTGGCACCCTTGACCTGCCGTTTGGGGCGAGTGAAAAAGCAAATAAAATCATCCTGATAATTTGACCGCAGCGCTTTCACGGGGACCTTTCTGATGATCAAATCCGAGCTTGTGCAGATCATTGCCACGCGCAACCCGCATCTTTTCCTGCGCGACGTCGAAAACATCGTGGGGGCGATATTCGACGAGATCACTGATGCCCTTGCCGAAGGCAACCGGGTGGAGTTGCGCGGCTTCGGCGCTTTTTCGGTGAAAAACCGCCCTGCCCGGACCGGCCGCAACCCGCGCACCGGCGAATCCGTCGAGGTCGAGGAGAAGTGGGTGCCGTTCTTCAAGACCGGCAAGGAATTGCGTGAAAGGCTGAACGGCGGCAAATAAGCGCGGACTTGACGCGTCGGCCTTCTCAAGGCCTGCCCTCCCCAAGGAATCTCTATGTTCAACCGCTTCATACTTATCGTGGTCTTCGTGCCGCTGGCCGTCATCCTGATTGCGCTGGCCGTCGCCAACCGCGAACTGGTCGCCTTCACGCTCGACCCGTTCAACCCCGGCAACCCGAAGCTGACGCTGAACTTGCCGCTGTTCATCTTCCTGTTCGTGGCGCTCGCCATCGGCATGGTCGTCGGCAGCCTGGCGACCTGGGTCAAGCAGGGCCGCTACCGCAAGCTGGCGCGCCAGCGCGGTGTCGAGGCCGAGAATTTGCGCCAGGCGGTCAGCCGCGTGCCGGCCGCGCCGCAAGGCTCAGGCCAGGGGACGGCGCTGCCGAAGCCAACGGCCTGAGCCGGCGCCTTTATCTTCGCGGAGTTTTGCATGCTGACCATTTCGGCCGACGCTGTCGACCAGGCGCTGACCTTTCCCGGACTGGTCGAGACATTGCGCGCGGCCTTCCGCGAGGGTGCTGTTCAACCCGTCCGGCATCATCACGGGGTCGAGCGGCCGGACGGTGCTACGTCCACGCTGCTTTTGATGCCGGCCTGGACCGACTTCCATGCTGCGGGCACCTCGGTTGGCGGCCATATCGGCGTCAAGATCGTCACCGTATCGCCCGACAACAACGCCATCGGCAAACCGGCGGTGATGGGGCTCTATCTCCTGCTCAACGGCGCCACCGGCGAGCCCGAGGCGCTGATCGACGGCCAGCGGCTGACGCAGTGGCGCACCGCTTGCGCCTCGGCTCTGGCCGCCTCCTATCTCGCCCGCCAGGACGCCTCGCGGCTCTTGGTGGTCGGCGCCGGCGCGCTGTCGCCATTCCTCGCCAAGGCGCATTCCGCGGTGCGGCCGATCAAGACCATTCGCATCTGGAACCGCACGCCGGCCAACGCGGAAAAGGTCGCGGCCGATTTGCGCAAGGACGGTTTTGCGGCTGAAGCAGCCAGCGATCTCGACGCCGAGCTTGGTCAGGCCGACATCGTCTCATCGGCGACGATCACGACGACGCCACTCGTCAAAGGCGCGCTGCTGAAAGCAGGCGCGCATATCGATCTGGTCGGCGGCTTCACGCCGATCATGCGCGAAAGCGACGATGATGCAATCACGCGCGCCCGCATCTATGTCGACACCCGCGCCGGCGCCACCAAGGAAGCAGGCGACATCGTCCAGCCGCTCGCCTCCGGCGTGCTGAAACCGGAGGCCATCGTCGCCGATTTACATGAACTGGCGCGCGGCGAGAAACAGGGCCGGCAGGACGCAGGCGAGATCACGCTGTTCAAGTCGGTCGGCGCCGCGCTCGAGGACCTTGCGGCCGGCATTGCCGTCTACAACGCTCTCAAGCCGTAGCGTCTGCCGGCGCCAAGGCGCCAGCCTTGCGATCGAACTTCCGGATCGCTTCCGCGCTGACCGGGGTGAAGAAGTTCACCAGATTGCCATCGGGATCGCGCAGCAGCAGCGACCGGTTACCCCATGGCATCGTCGTCGGCGTCTGCACGAAGCCGCCGACGATTTTCGCCAACCTGCTGTACTCCGCGTCGACATCGCCGACGCGAAACTCGATGATCACCGAACGGTTGGCGGCTGGCTGCGCCACATCAGCCCCGAACAGCGCCAGGGTGCGCGTGCTGCCGATCGCCAGCGTGCAGGAGGCGTTGCCAGTTCGGCGAAATCCGGAGTGAACCAGGTTGCGGTCAGGCCGGTGATCGTCTCGTAGAATGCCACCAGAGGCTTGATCTGGTCAGTGATGATGCGGATCGAGACGAAGTCCATTTTATTCTCCTGGGGCAAGCGCAACGGAATCTGACAACAATCGCTTGTCGCACAAGGCTGCTGACAACTTGCTGTCAGCAGCCTTGTCATCATTTGCCGTGCCGGTCCGGCGGCTAAAGACCTCAGCCTGCCTTCGTGGGTTCAGCGCCCATCGCCTCGGCGATCCGCGAGAAATCATGCGCGGTGATTTCGAACAGGCCGAAGCGCAGCTGATAGCCCCAGTTCGATTTGCCCGCGGTGAAGTCGAGTTGTTCGAGCAGCGGCTTGATCGGCGCTTCCTTTGCCTTGGTCCATTCGACGTCACGCCGGAACGGCGTGAAGCCGGCGCCCATGTCGCCCTGGTAGGGCTCGCCTTCGCGCACGGTGCCAACCGCAGTGAAGGACTGCAGGCCGTCCTTCTCGCGCAGAACTGTGGTCGGCGAATAGTAGACAACAGCATCGCCGGGCTTGATGCGGCGCAGGGGCGCGGCCTTGCCGTGATTGACCTGCATGAAGCCGGCCTCGCGGCCGCGCCGCACATGTTCGGCGGACGCAACCGCGATCCAGTATTTGGTCATGGTTGTTGTCCTCAATCGTTCGGGCAGAAGACGCGCAGGCGATGACCATCGGGATCGAGCGCGACGAAGGTGTGGCCAAAATCCATATCGACCGGCGCCTGCAGGATTTTCAGGCCGCGCTGCGCCCATTCGTCATGCGTTGCTGCGACGGTGGCGATGTCACCGACCGCGAAGGCGACCTCGCCGCCGCCACCGGCTGCACTTGCCGCCGGCTCGACAGTGTGGCGCGACCACAGCCCAAACATCAGCCCGTTGTCGAGCGCAAACAACACGAAGGTCGGTGAACTCTGCACCGGCTCACGGCCGAGCAAAGCGGTGTAGAAAGCGCCGCTCTGCTGCGGCTGATCGACATAAAGGATGACGAAATTCGGGGTTGCCATGGGTCTGTCTCCAAGTTGAATGTTTCGACTTGGCGACCATAGGACTGCCTACTGTCAGATTCTGGCAGCAGCCATCATCGACTGCGCAGCCTGTCGACCACCCGCCATTCCTTGAGCAGCGCCTGGCGGCGGCGAGGGTAGCGGATGTCGGTTGCGCTGAGACCGGACATGCGGTCGGCGCGAAAATGCCTGAAGTCCTGGCGCGTCTCGCACCAGGCCACCACCACCCGCACCTTATCGAAGAAGCCGAGCGCGAACGGCCAGACCATGCGCTCGGAAGCGGCGCCGCCAGCGTCGCGATAGAGAAAGCCGAGTTTTCTCTCATTGCGGATCGCCTGGCGCACCGTGCCGAGATCGATGCTTTCGACCGCCTCGCCGCGCGGCCCGACCAGCAGCGTGGTCGCATCGAGATCCTCGCGCAGATCGTCTGGCAGCACGGCGGCGATCTTGGCCAGCGCGTCGGCGGCGGCCGCCGAAAGACGCTTGTCCGGTTGCATGGCAACCCAGCGCGATCCCAGCACAATGGCCTCGATCTCCTCGTCGGTGAACATCAGCGGCGGCAGCATGAAGCCGGGCTTCAGCACATAGCCCAGCCCAGCCTCGCCCTCGATCGGCGCGCCTTGCCCCTGCAGCGTAGCGATGTCGCGATAGAGCGTGCGGATCGAAACGCCCATCTCGCCGGCAAGCGTGCGGCCGCTGACCGGCCGGCGATGCCGGCGCAGGATCTGAATCAGGTCGAGCAGGCGTTCGGAACGGGACATGATTCCAGATTTGCCTGTTTCCTCGGCGAGGTCCACCACCTCAGACATTCGTATGCTGGACCATTTTGTTTGCGCAGCCGGTGACCCTATGTCAAAAGCGGCCAGCCGCCTCCGGAGACGCTCCTGCTTGAAGTCTTTTCGCGACAAACGCCGCGACAACCGCCCGCCCGCAAAGGGCAGGGCCGAACACGCGCGGCCGCAGCCGGCCGCTGCGCCAGTGCGACTGGAAGCCAAACCGCAACGCTACGAAACAAAACCGGACGACCGGTCTGATCCCAAGCCTGCGCCGCGCATCCTTGCGCGCCGCGACGGCGCTCTGCCCGCTGAACGCCTGCCGGTGATCCTCGAAGTGGCGCCCAATCAGGATTATGCGCTGCTGGACAGTGGCGCCGGCGAAAAACTCGAACAATACGGGCCCTACCGCATCGTGCGGCCCGAAGGCCAGGCGATCTGGCAAAAGGCCTTGCCGGCCAGGGACTGGGACCGCGCAGACGCCGTCTTCACCGGCGACACCGACGAGGAAGGTATCGGCCGCTGGCGCTTTCCCAAAACGCCGCTCGGCGAGACCTGGCCGATGAAGCACGACGGCATCGACTATCTCGGCCGCTTCACCTCGTTTCGCCATGTCGGCGTCTTCCCCGAGCAGGCCTCGCACTGGGACCATATGGCTAGCCTGATCGCAGCCGCCAAGCGCCCAGTCAAGGTGCTGAACCTGTTCGGCTATACTGGCCTCGCCTCTCTGGTGGCAGCCCGCGCCGGCGCCGAGGTCACCCATGTCGACGCCTCCAAGAAGGCGATCGGCTGGGCGCGCGAGAACCAGGAAATGGCGGGGCTCGGCAGCAAGCCGATCCGCTGGATCGTCGACGACGCGGTGAAATTCGCCGAGCGCGAGGAGCGCCGCGGCAGCCGCTATGACATCATCCTGTTCGACCCGCCCGCCTATGGCCGCGGCCCCAAGGGTGAGGTCTGGCAATTGTTCGAGGATCTGCCCGGCCTGACCGATCTCTGCCGCGCGATCCTGACGCCGAAGCCGCTGGCCGTGGTGCTGACCGCCTATTCGATCCGCGCCTCCTTCTTCGCCATCCATGCCTTGATGCGCGATACCTTTGCCGGCATGGGCGGCACGGTTGAGTCAGGCGAACTCATCATCCGCGAGCAATCCGCCGGCCGGGCGCTGTCGACATCGCTGTTTTCGCGCTGGGTGGCCTGAATGTCCGGGAGTCCTGAATGCCCGGGTGTCATAAATGAATGAGCGGCACGCCGGCGCGCCGGGGCAGGTCAAGGAAGTCACCAGCCTCGCCAACCCGCTGATCAAGGACATCAAGGCGCTCGCGCAGAAGAAATTCCGCGACCAGCAGAACGCCTTCATGGCCGAAGGGCTGAAGCTGGTGATCGACGCGCTCGATCTCGGCTGGTCGATAAGGACGCTGGTCTTCGCCAAGGCCGGACGCGGCAATGCAGCGGTCGAGAAGGTAGCGGCGCGCACGGTTGCCGCCGGCGGCACCGTGCTCGAAGTGTCGGAAAAAGTGCTGGTCGCCATCACCCGCCGCGACAATCCACAAATGGTGGTCGGCGTCTTCCAGCAGAAACTGCTGCCGTTGAGAGACATCCGCGCTCACGATGGCGACGTCTGGGTGGCGCTCGACCGGGTGCGCGATCCCGGCAATCTCGGCACCGTCATCCGCACCGTCGATGCCGTCGGCGCCAAGGGTGTCATCCTGGTCGGCGAGACCACCGACCCTTTCTCCGTCGAAACCGTGCGTGCCACCATGGGCTCGATCTTCGCCGTGCCGGTAACCAAGGCGACGCCGGAAGCATTTCTTGCCTGGCGAAACAGCTTTTCAGGCCTCGTCGTCGGCACCCACCTGAAAGGGGCGGTCGACTACCGCTCGGTCGATTTCTCCAGAGGTCCGGTGCTCTTGATGATGGGCAATGAGCAGCAGGGCCTGCCCGACAATCTGGCCGAAAGCTGCGACCGGCTGCTCCGGATTCCGCAGGCCGGCCGCGCCGATTCGCTCAACCTGGCGGTCGCCACCGGCGTCATGCTTTTCGAGATCCGGCGCGGCGCGCTGAAGCTTGCTCCCGAGGACGCCAAATCGTGAAATCATGGTCCCCCTACGCGCTGCTGGTGGTGGTGGCAATCGCGCTTGACCAGTGGATAAAGCATCTGGTGGAGACCGGCCTCGCTTTCCAGGAAAAGCTCGATCTGGTGCCGTTCCTGGCGCTGTTTCGCACCTACAACACCGGCATCGCCTTCTCGATGTTCTCCTCCTTCGGCGACACCGGACTGGTCGTCATCGCCGTCGTGGTCGTCGCCTTCGTGCTTTATTTGGCGACGCGCACCCCGGCCGGCCATGTGCTGGCCCGCATCGGTTTTGCCCTGATCATCGGCGGCGCGATCGGCAATCTGATCGACCGCGCCGTCTACGGCCATGTCATCGATTACATATTGTTCCACACGCCGGTATGGTCCTTCGCCGTCTTCAACCTCGCAGACGCCTTTATTTCGGTGGGTGCCGCGCTGGTCGTCTTCGAAGAGTTCATCGGCTGGCGGCGCGAGGCCAAACCGCAAAATCCCGACGCTTGAACGCCCGCCTCTTTTGACCAATTGACCTCGCCGGACGGTCGCCGCACAGTCCGGCCAGCTATTGCTCGACCGAGGAGAAAAAAGTGTCCGAAACCTTCAAAGCCATCCTCGTTTCTCGCGACGCCGAAAAGAAGCAATCGGTCGGGATCGTCGATTTCAGCGAAGCCGAGCTGATGGAAGGCGACGTCACCGTCGCGGTCGAGGCGACGACGGTCAATTACAAGGACGGGCTGGCCATCACGGGCAAGGCGCCGGTGATCCGCCGTTGGCCGCTGGTGCCGGGCATCGATTTTGCCGGTACCGTCCTCTCGTCGTCGCATGCCGACTGGCGCAAGGGCGACAAGGTGATCCTCAACGGCTGGGGCGTCGGCGAAACGCATTTTGGCGCCTATGCCGGACGCGCCCGCGTCAAGGGCGACTGGCTGGTGCCGCTGCCCGACGGCATCAGCGCGCACGACGCGATGGCGGTCGGCACCGCCGGCTATACGGCGATGCTGTGCGTCATGGCGCTGGAGCGGCACGGCATCCTGCCGGATCGCGGCCCAGTGGTGGTGACGGGGGCAGCCGGCGGCGTCGGTTCGGTCGCGGTCTCGATCCTGTCCAGCCTCGGCTACCACGTCATCGCCTCGACGGGCCGCAACGCCGAGAGCCCCTATCTGATCGACCTCGGAGCCGCCGAAGTGATTTCGCGCGACGAGCTTTCTCAGCCGGCCAAGCCGCTGGCCAAGGAGCGCTGGGCCGGCGGCATCGATGCCGTCGGCAGCCACACGCTGGCCAATGTGCTGTCGATGACCGCCTATGGCGGCGCGGTCGCCGCTTGCGGCCTGGCCGGCGGCATGGATCTGCCGTCGAGCGTTGCACCCTTCATCCTGCGCGGCGTCTCTTTGCTCGGCATCGATTCGGTGATGGCGCCCAAGGCCGTGCGCCTGGAAGCCTGGCGCCGCATCGGCACCGATCTCGATCTGGAAAAGCTCGCCGGCCTGTCGACGACCATCGGTTTCGACGGCATCATCGGCGCCGCCCACGACATCGTCGAGGGCAAGATCAGAGGCCGCGTGGTCGTGGATATGTGAGGCCCCGAAGCCACCAGAACGAGCGGCAAAAATGCATGACCGCTAAAATTCGAACGATCCGCCGCGCTTTTCCATAATCTCTATCTGGCAAGGATTTCCGCATGATCGCGGAGTCCGCCAGGAAAGAGAAGAGCCATGCCGAGAGCGTCGAAGGGCCGAGCCCGGCGACGCCTAGGCGGCAGCATGTTGCCCCGCCGCCGCTGGCGCCGGAATTTCCGCGCGCCACGCACGAGGGCCTGCTGTTCCTGACGGTCGTCGCCAGTGTCGTGCTGGCGGGCCTGTCCCACCTCACCGGCGCGCCGATCTTCATCACGATCGGCCTGCTGGTGACAGGCCTCGCCGGCGTCGCCATGCATCTGCGCGGCCGCCGCACCGTACACCGCGCGAACGCCTTGCTCGACGAAACCGCCGCCCGCAGCCGCGCCGAGATCGAGACGTTGGCCGACCGTATGTGGGAGATGCAGGAGAGCGAGGAGCGTTTTCGCGGGCTGATCGATGCGCTCGGCGATCTCGTCGTCCACCGCGACCGCGACGGCAACATCGTCTATGCCAACAAGGTTTTCGCCGGCCTCGTCGGAACCGATCAGCGCGATCTTGCCGGCAGGACGCTGGCTGACCTCGGCATCGATGTCGGTGTCGTTCCCGACGCCGCCTTTTCCGATCACGAATGCCTGAGTTCCACCGACGTCTCCATCCGCACGCCGAACGGTCCGCGCTGGTTTTCGTGGATCGAACTGTCGGTGCGCGACAAGGATAGCGGCGCCGTCTCGCACCGGGCGATTGCCCGCGACATCACCGCCCGCAAGCGCGCCGAATCTTCGCTGATTACAGCGCGCGAGCGCGCCGAATATGCCAGCCAGGCCAAGTCGCGCTTCCTCGCCACAGTCAGCCATGAGATCCGCACGCCGATGAACGGCATCATGGGCATGGCCAAGCTTCTGGCCGACACCAATCTCTCGCCGGAGCAGCGCACCTATGTCGCCGCCGTCTCGACCTCGGCCAGCGCCCTTTTGGCGCTGATCGAGGATTTGCTCGATTACTCCAAGATCGAGGCCGGCCGCTTCGACCCGGAGCCGCAGCCAACATCGCTGCGCGAGGTTGCCGACAACATCATCGAACTGATGGCGGCGAAAGCCTTCGCCAAGAACATTGGCCTCGGCTGTCATGTCGAACCCGACGTGCCGCAGATGATCATGGCCGATCCCGGCAGGGTCAGGCAGGTGCTGCTCAACCTCATCGGCAATGCGATCAAGTTCACCGACACCGGCGGTGTGCTGGTCTCGGTTGCGCGGGTCCGCACCGAGACCAGCGACCGCATCTGCTTCACCGTCGCCGACACCGGCCCTGGCCTGCGCGAAGAGGACATGGAACGCATCTTCGAGGAATTCGAACAGTCCGACGGCACCTCGACCCGCACCCATGGCGGCGCCGGCCTCGGCCTTGCCATATCGAGGCGCCTGGCGACGGCCATGGGCGGCGCCATTTCGGTGTCGAGCCGGCTTGGCGAGGGATCGGAATTCGTCTTCGAGCTCCCGGCCACAGGGGCCACCGAAGCGCCGCAGAACCGGCAGAATATCCTCGCTGGCCGGCGCGCCGTGATCGTGTCGAAGAACGCTGTCGAGGCCAATGCCATAGCCCGCACCATCCGCGCCCATGGCGGCGCTATCGACCTCGCTACAACTGCTCCTCAGGCAGCGCCGTTCGCCGAACACTGCGACGCGCTGTTTATCGACGCCGCCATGGAAGACAGCGACGGCAGGCTGCTCAAGCGCCTGCGCCAGAGCGGCTTTGCCGATTGTGAGGCGATCACGCTGATCGCGCCGACCGACCGCGGCATGCTTGGCGAATTCCGCGCCAGCGGCTACGCCACCTTCCTGGCAAGGCCAGTGCGCGGCGAAACGCTGATGCGCGTGCTGTTGACCAGCCATGCCCCTGCTTTGCCCCTGCCCAAGAAGCCGGAAAAAAGCGGGGCCGCGTCGCATCGGGCTGTTGGCGGACGCCAGCATGGCCTGTCGGTGTTGATCGCCGAAGACAACGATATCAACGCCATGCTGGCCCGCGCCACGCTTTTGAAGGCAGGGCATCGGGTCAAGGTTGTTGGCAACGGCAAGGCGGCCGTCGAGGCGGTCACCGAAGCCGGAATGAAACACCGCTTCGACGTGGTGCTGATGGATTTGCACATGCCGGTGATGGACGGGCTGGATGCGATTGCCGCCATCCGCCGGCACGAGGAAGAAATGGCCGTGCCGCCGGTTCCGATCATGGTGCTGTCGGCCGACAGCCAGGAAAAGACCCGCCACACAGTGCTCGCCCATGGCGCCAGCGGCTTCGTCACCAAGCCGCTCGACCCCGACGCGCTGGTCCATGCCGTCGAGGGCCAGGTGGCCGCCTGAGGCCGTCCTGGCGGCCCCTCCCCATCGCGTAAGGTAGCCGGTTGAGGGTTTTCGCCAGCCGACGAAGTATTGCCCGTAACGCCGTATCACGGTACTGTCACAATCCTGTTGCACCTACACCGTATCCCCGTGCCAAGAGGGATGGCTCGAAGGAGAATCACTCGTGCATACAGTTATGCCGGAATGTGACACTCGGCCCAACGCGGGCGGCGCTTTGCTCGCCGCGCGGAACGCCGATGCCGTCGCAACAGGCGCTCCGCTGGGCCGGATCGGCAATCTCGAAGTGCGGCTTGCCCGCAACGAGGCCGAGATCGCTGCCGCGCAGGAAGTGCGCTACCGGGTATTTTATGACGAGCTCGGCGCCAGGAAGGATCTGTTCCAGGCGCAGGACCGGCGCGACGCCGACCGTTTCGACCCCCTCTGCGACCATCTGCTGGTGCTCGACACCTCGATCTCCGGTCCCGAGCACCGCCGCATCGTCGGCACGTACCGCCTGCTGCGGCAAGAAATCGCAGCGACTGCCGGCGGCTTCTATTCCGAAGGCGAATTCGAGCTGACCAAGCTCATTGCCCGGCATCCCGGCCAGCGCTTCCTCGAACTCGGCCGCTCCTGCGTTCTTAAGGAATACCGCTCCAAGCGCACCATCGAAGCGCTGTGGCAAGGCATCTGGGCCTACATCAAGCACTATGAGATCGGCGTGATGACCGGCTGCGCCTCGTTCCACGGCACGGTGCCGGCGGCGCATGCAGAGGCGCTCACCTACCTTGCCCATCACTGCCGCACCAATTCGGCCTGGGATGTGCGGGCTGTCTCCGGGCGCTATTGCTCGATGGATCTGATGCCGATCGAGGCGGTCAACGCCAAGGCGGCGATTGCGGCCATGCCGCCGCTGGTCAAAGGCTATCTGCGCGTCGGCGCCCGCATCGGCGACGGCTGCGTCATCGACCGTGAATTCTCCACCGTCGATGTGTTCGTGGTGATGCCGGTCAAGGAGATCGGCGCCCGCTACGTCAACTATTATGGCGGCGAAGCCCAGCGCTTTGCGGCGTGATAGCGAATAGCGAATAGCGAATAGAAAGTTGCGCGGGCCTTGTCCCGTTCAACTATTCGCTACTCCCTATTCGCTATTCGCTTCTTCACGGAATATCCTCCGGCCGCCGCCCCGGGCGACTCTTGTAGGACGGAAACGTCCAGCCGAATTTGAGCGCGCCGCCGCGCACCAGGAAAGCCGCGACAAAACCGGCGATATCAGAGGCGAGCGGCGGCAGACCGGCAAGATCGCCAAGCGTATAAAGGCCGGCGCCCGCGAGCGCCGCGCTGACGTAGATTTCGGGCCGAAGCAGCACCGATGGCTCGCCGGCCAGCAGATCGCGCAGGATGCCGCCAAATGTGGCGGTCAGCACGCCCATAATGACGGAGACAACCGGCGAGCCGGTGATCGCCAACCCTTTGGCCGCGCCCATCACCGAAAAGGCGGCCAATCCGATGGCATCGAGCCAGAGCAGCCATTTCCAGCGGGATTCGACACGGTGAGCGATGAAGAAGACCAGCACCGCAACCACTGCGCAGATCAGTACATAGCCGGAGTTGGCGACCCAAAAGACGGGCAGGTTGAGGATGACATCGCGCAGCGTACCGCCGCCGATGCCGGTGACGCTGGCCAGGAACAGCAAGCCGATAATGTCGAGCTGCTTGCGCGAAGCCGCAAGCGCCCCGGTCGCGGCAAAGACGGCGACGCCGGCATAGTCGAGGAGGTCGATGGCGTTTAAGGGCATGAGGCAATAGGGATTAGGAATTGGGGGAAGTATGAATAACACGAAGCCGCGCGATTGATACGCCTGCCTGTTCCCTACTGCCTACCTGCCTACTGCCTAATCACGCATCCCTCTCGGCCTCATCGTTCACCGGACCCGGCTCGACCGGCGCCTCGGCGGCCGCGATCTTGGGGCCGCCCTTGGCGACGCCGACCATGGCTGGCCGCAGCACCCGCTCGCCGATCGAATAGCCCGGCTGCACGACCTGGACCACGGTGTTGGCTGGCACGTCGGGATTGGGCACCTCGAACATCGCCTGGTGGAAATTCGGGTCGAACTTCTCACCTTCCGGCGTCAGTTTCTTCACGCCATGCCGCTCGAGCGCGGAAAGCATGGCGCGCTCGGTCAGGTCGACACCCTCGATCAGCGCCTTGAAGCCGGCATCTCCGCCGGCCTTGGCCTCGGCGGGGATGGCTTCGATCGCGCGGCGCAGATTGTCCGAGACCGAAAGCATGTCGCGGGCGAAATTGGCCACCGCATAGGTGCGCGCGTCATGCACGTCGCGGGCGGTGCGGCGGCGCAGATTTTCCATCTCGGCCGCAACGCGCAACGCGCGGTCCTTCAATTCCTCGTTTTCCTTCAGCAGCCGCACCAGCGCTTCATAGTCGCCGTCGATGCCGCCTTGCGTGCGCTCGGCCTCGGCCGTTTCGATATCCTCGGGCGCGCGTTCGTCTTTTGTCTGGTCGCTCATCGCCGTTTCCCGTCATTCGAATGGTTTGGATTTGCGCCCGATATCGAGGTTTGGCGGTCAAAAATCAAGGGGCAAGCGATGCTTGGAGCCGTTCGGAGGACCTTGGCACGGATCGCAAAGATCTTTCGATATTAATTCAAATTTTACCGTGATCGCCGGCTTTGCTTGCCAATACCCCGCTATGGGGGAACCATTCCGAGGCCGGAGGAGTTTCGAAGCCAACACAGGATTTTGGGACAATGACAGGCAACAACGGCAACAGGAGCGAAGAGCTCGCCGCCGACATCAGACGCCAGTTCGGCACCGAGGCAACGAAGCGCTTCCTGCGCAGCTTGCCGGCATTCCGAACCGAGGCCGACATTCCGGAGCATTTTCGGGACCTGCTCGACCGTCTGGACGGCATAGAAGCCAGCGTGGCAGGCGGCCAACGCCGGCAATAGCGACGCAATCGCGCGACAATTACGCGCAGTAATTTTGCGTGAGCTTTGCCTTGCGGTGGCGGCAAGCCACGCCTATGCTTCCTGATGAACATGATTTCCCCCGAGACGGCCGCCAACAGCAAGCGCGCCTGGTTGAAGATTCTGGCGCGCTACAAGAAGCCCGACCGGCGGCGCAGCACCCTCGAACTTGCCATCACCCTCATTCCTTTCGTTACGCTGTGGGCGCTTTCTTCGGCCGCCTATTCCTACGGCCACTGGTGGGGCCTGGTCCTCATCCTCCCCGCCGCCGGCTTCCTGGTGCGGATCTTCATGATCCAGCACGATTGCGGCCACGGCTCCTTCTTTGCCAACCGCACCGCCGACGACTGGATCGGCCGCGCGCTCGGCGTGCTGACGCTGACCCCTTACGATTGTTGGCGGCGCGCGCACGCCACCCATCACGCCAGCGCCGGCAATCTTGACGAGCGCGGCATGGGCGACATCAGGACGTTGACGGTTGCTGAATACCGGAAGCTGTCTTGGCGGGGACGCCTTGCCTATCGGCTCTACCGCCATCCGCTAGTGATGTTCGGCCTTGGCCCGATCTGGCTGTTCATCTTCGAACAGCGGCTGCCGATCGGCATGATGCGCGGCGGCCTGACACCCTGGGTGTCGTCGATGACGACGAATCTCGCCATTGCGATTGCCGCGGCCCTACTCATCTGGTGGATCGGCCCCGGCGCTTTCCTGGTGGTCCATCTGCCCATCGTCATTCTCGCCGGTTCGGCCGGCATCTGGCTGTTCTACGTCCAGCACCAGTTCGAGGAGACGGAATGGGCTAACGACGAAGAGTGGGAGTTCCAGCATGCCGCGCTGCACGGATCGTCCTATTACGACCTGCCGCCGGTGCTGAACTGGTTCACCGGCAATATCGGCGTCCACCACGTCCACCATCTCTCGGCCAAGGTGCCGGGCTACAGGCTGCAGGAAGTGCTGCGTGATTATCCGGAACTGCGCGGCATCGGCCGCGTCACGCTGCTCGACAGCCTGCGCTGCGTCAAGCTGGCGCTGTGGGACGAACAGCGCCGCAAGCTGATCTCGTTTCGCGAAGCGCGGGCCTTAGCCTAGAACAAACCGCCGCACCAAAGGCGCGGCGGCATCTCCCAAAAAACCGGCTCAGGCAGCCTTGCGCTCGTCGCGCATCAGCGCCTTGCCGTCGCGGATCTCGGTGCCCAGCACCTTCAGGCATTCGCGCATGAAGGCTGCAAGGCCCGGCCAGCCTTTGGCCGATACCAGATTGCCGTCGACATGGGCGCCGGTCGGCGCAACATCGATGTATATGCCACCGGCGAGCGTCACCTCAGGCTCGCAATATTGCAGCGCCGCGACTTCCCGGCCGCGCACCACGCCGTCGACCGCGATCAGGATCTGCACGCCATGGCAGATGGTGAAGATCGGCTTGCCGGTCTCGTGGAAATGCCTGACCAGCGCCTGCACCCTTTTGTCGATGCGGATATATTCGGGGCCGCGCCCGCCGGCGGCGTAGACGGCATCGTATTGCGCCGGATCGACCTCGGAAAACGTCTTGTTGAGGATGTAGTCGTGGCCGAGCTTTTCGGTATAGGTCTGGTGCCCCTCGAAATCGTGAAGCGAGGTCTTCAAGATGTCGCCGGCCTTCTTGTCGGGGCAGACGACATGCACCGTATGGCCAACCGCATGCATGGCCTGTTCAAAGACGAAAATCTCATACTCCTCGCTGAACTCGCCAACGAGCATCAATATCTTCTTGCCTGCCATGCCGGTATCCTCCCTTGCTGGCCATTATTTCGGATCGTGAAATAATAGCCTTATCCTAAGGGCAGGCTCGCGACAGGGAAAGCCCAAATCGCACAATTGGTCTGACCAGATTGAGTTTGTACGCCTTGAGCTGAGCGGCAGAGCAGCGCATCCAGGGAGAAACAGCACAGTTGGTCCGACCACGAGGCGGGAAAATCAGGCAGCGGCTCTGACCATGTCGGCCGCCTTCTCGGCAATCATGATGGTCGGCGCATTGGTGTTGCCGCCGATCAAGGTCGGCATCACCGACGCGTCGACCACGCGCAAACCCTGTAGCCCGCGCACCTTGAGCTCTGGATCGACCACGGCCATGGCGTCGACGCCCATCTTGCAGGTGCCGACGGGGTGATAGATCGTGTCGGCGCGAGCCCTGATATGCGCCATCAGCTCGGCATCGCTGGACACGCCAGCGGTGTAGATTTCCTTGTCGCGGTACTTTGCCAGCGCCGGCGCCTCCAATATGGCGCGCATCATCCTGACCCCCTTGAGCAGTAGGTCGCCGTCCCGCTCGTCGGACAAAAAGCGTGGATCGATGCGCGGCGGCGCCAGCGGGTCCGGGCTCGACAGCCCGACCTCGCCGCGGGAATGCGGCCGAAGCACGCAGACATGGCAGGAGAAGCCGTAGCCCAGATGCAGCTTGCGGCCGTGATCGTCGACAATGGCGATGCAGAAGTGCAGCTGCAAATCGGGCCGGTCGATCGCCGGATCGGATTTGAGGAAGGCGCCGCCTTCCGCATAGGGCGTGGCAATCATGCCGGTGCCGTTTCTGCGCCAGCGCAGCACGTGCCCGATGAGGCCAGGCAGACCGCGCAGGCCGATTCCCATCATGTCGGCATTCTTCGATGTCCAGGCCAGGATGAAGTCGAGATGGTCTTGCAGGTTCTTGCCGACGCCGGGCAACTCATGGGCGACGGCAACGCCCTGCGCGGCAAGCTCATCCGCCGGACCGATACCGGACAACAGCAGGAGCTGCGGCGAGCCGAAGGCACCGCCGCAGACGATGACCTCGCGCCTGGCTTTGGCCACCGCCTCGCTGTTGCCGTTGCGATAACGCACCCCGGTGGCGCGCTTGCCGTCGAGCACGACGCCGGTGGCATGCGCGCCGGTGATGACGGTGAGGTTCGGCCGGCTCATCGCCGGATGCAGATAGGCGGCCGCCGCCGAGCAGCGCTCGCCATTCCTGGCCCCGCCCCAGAATTGCGTGACCTGGTAGAGCCCCGCCCCTTCCTGCTCCGGCCCGTTGAAGTCGTCGTTGCGGCGGATCTGGTTTTCGCCGCAGGCCTCGACAAAGGCGCGCGCGATCGGGCGCGGCTCCTGCTGTTCGCCGACCCTGAGCGGCCCGTCGCCGCCATGCAGCGCACCCGCGCCGCGCTGATTGCCTTCAGCGCGCTTGAAATAGGGCAGCACCTCGTCCCACGACCAGCCCTGGCAGCCGAGACCGGCCCATTCGTCATAGTCGCCGCGGTGGCCGCGCGTGTAGAGCATGGCATTGATGGCGCTGGAGCCGCCAAGCGCCTTGCCGCGCGGCTGGTAGCCCTTGCGGCCGCCGAGCCCTTGCTGCGGCACCGTCTGCAATCCCCAATTGTTGATCTTCGGCCGGCCGGGCAGCAGCGCGATGATGCCTGCCGGCGCGCGGATGAGCAGGTTCCTGCCCTCACCGCCGGCTTCGATCAGGCAGACCGTTTTCGAAGGATCTTCGGAGAGCCGTGCGGCAAGCGTGCAGCCGGCTGAGCCGCCGCCGGCGATGACATAGTCGAAATCCATGTCTCCCTCCCTGGCCGGCGGATATTTCCGTCCGGACGGCCAAGAGAAGGCCTGATTTCAGCCGATGTAAAGGCGGGTGGAATTACCGCTGCGTCAGCTGTCGCGAACGCGCCGCCAGGAATATTTCGGTCCCTTCGGCTCTGACGCTTCGGTCGGCTGATAATACAGCCCCAGCCCGCCGATGCGGCCTTCTTCGAGCCGTTTCAGCAGCACCGGGTTCGAAATCTCGAATTCGTCGAAGCCGAGCCGCAGCATGTGCGGCAGCTGGTCGACCAGCACCTGGCCAGTTGCGCGGACGGCGCCCTCGAACTGGTAGCGGCTGCGCAGCAGCTCGCCCTTGGAGAAGGAACGGCCATCGTTGAAGGCCGGAAAGGCAAGCGCCACCAGCGACAGCTGGTCGAGCAGATCCGCAATCTTTTCCAACTGGTCGCCAGGTTGCAACAAAACGCCCAGCCGCTCCTTGGCCGAGCGCCGGACCTCGGCATCGAGGCCGAGAAATGCCTGCAACGGCAGGATGAAGCGGCCATTACCTGACAACGCATCCGCGCTTTCGGCATGCGCCCATTCGTCTTCGCGAAAACCCTCCGGGGTCCAGAGCCGGGTCTCCGGTGTCGTCGGTTCAGTCATCGAAAATTCCTAAAGCCCAAAAAATCGAAAGTCCGCTGAAGGCCAGTCCACACGAAATCGACGGCCTCCTAGTGGAAGCCGCCGTTTACAGGCCAGCCTCACCTGAATATCTACATAGCCTAAAGGGAAGCGTCGGTCAGCGACTTCTCCAAGCCCGACAGATGGATGCCGCACTCGGTCTTGGCATGACCGGCCCAGCGGCCGCTGCGCGCGTCCTCGCCCGGCTGCACCGGCTGCGTGCACGGGAAGCAGCCGATCGACAGATAGCCGTACGCGACCAGCGGATTTTCGCGCAGCGCATGCGCGCGCATGTAATCGGCCTGGTCGGATGTCGTCCAATGCGCCAGCGGGTTGATGCGCACGCGCGGCCCGACCGCCTCGAACACCGGCAGCGCCGACCGCGTCGCGGCCTGGAAGCGCTTGCGGCCGGTGAACCAGGCGCGGAAGGGCGCCACGCCGCGCGCCAGCGGCTCGACCTTGCGCACGTCGCAGCAGGCGTCGGTGTTGCTTTGGTGCAGATTGCCGGTCGGATCGATCCGTTCGAGCGCCGCCTCTTCCGGCTTGATCACCCGGATGTTGGTTAGCCCGAAATCGGCGACGAGCGCATCGCGATAGCCGAGCGTCTCTTCGAAATGCTTGCCGGTGTCGAGGAAGATGACGGGCAGCGTGCGGTCGACCTTGGCGATCATGTGCAGCAGCACCGCCGAATCCGCGCCGAAGGACGACACGGCGGCGATCTCGTCGTGAAACAGCTCTTTCGCCGCGCGTTCGATGATCTTGAGCGCGCTCAGATGCCCATACAGCGCATCGAAGCCCGCCGCTTTCGCGGCGATGCTGTCATCGACGTCGACGATACGGTCAAGCGGCCTTGGTTTCGCCAGCATAGAGCGCCTCCTTGAACGGCGCGGGACCGACACGGCGGTAGGCGTCGATAAAACGTTCACTTGGATTAAGCCGAAGGCCGAGATAGGTATCGACGATCTGCTCGATGGCGTCGGTGATCTCTTCCGAGGAAAAGCCGCGGCCGATGATCTCGCCGACGGAAGTGTTCTCGTCGGCAGAGCCGCCAAGCGTCACCTGGTAGAGCTCGGAGCCTTTCTTCTCGACGCCGAGAATGCCGATATGGCCGACATGATGATGGCCGCAGGCATTGATGCAGCCGGAGATCTTCAGCTTCAATTCGCCGATCTCGCGCTGCCGCTCGAGCGAAGCGAAGCGAAGCGATATCTCCTGCGCGATCGGGATCGAACGCGCCGTCGCCAGCGCACAATAGTCGAGGCCGGGGCAAGAAATGATGTCGCTGATCAAATTGGAATTGGCTGTCGCCAGACCGATGTCGACCAGCGCGTCATAGACCGCCTTGAGATCGGCGCGCGCCACATGCGGCAGGATCAGGTTCTGCTCATGGCTGACGCGCAACTCGTCGAAAGCGTATTTCTCGGCGATGTCGGCAACCGCTTCCATCTGGCTGTCGGTGGCGTCGCCCGGGACTTCGCCGATGCCTTTCAGCGAAATCGTCACAGCCGCATAGTCGGGATGGCGATGGGTCACGACGTTCTGGTCGAGCCAGTCCGAGAAGCTTTTGGAATCAAGCCGCGCCAGCTTGATCGCCGCGTCGCCTTCCGGCCGGTCAGCAAGTGTCGGCGGCGCGAAATAGGCGTCGATGGCGCGGATGTCGGCATCCGGCAGCTTCAGCTCGGCGTCCTTCAATTCCTGCCACTCGGCCTCGACCTGGCGGGTGATTTCCTCGACGCCGGTCTCGTGCACGAGGATCTTGATGCGCGCCTTGTACTTGTTGTCGCGGCGGCCGTAGAGATTGTAAACGCGCAGGATCGCCGTGCAGTAGGACAACAGGTCGGCCTCCGGCAGGAAATCGCGGATCTTCTTCGCCACCATCGGCGTGCGGCCCTGGCCACCGCCGACATAGACGGCAAAGCCGAGTTCGCCGGCGGCGTTCTTTTTCACATGCAAGCCGATGTCATGCGTCTGGATAGCGGCGCGGTCGCGCTCCGCCCCGGTCACCGCGATCTTGAATTTGCGCGGCAGGAACGAGAATTCCGGATGCACCGACGACCACTGCCGCAGGATTTCCGCATAGGGGCGTGGGTCGGCGACCTCGTCGGCGGCGGCACCGGCGAAATGATCGGCGGTGACGTTGCGGATGCAATTGCCGCTGGTCTGGATGGCGTGCATCTCCACACTGGCGAGATCGGCCAGGATCGCCGGAATGTCCGACAGCGCCGGCCAGTTGAACTGGATGTTCTGCCGCGTGGTGAAATGGCCGTAGCCCTTGTCGTATTTGCGCGCGATGTGGCCGAGCATGCGCAGCTGGGCGCCGTTCAGCGTGCCATAGGGCACCGCGATGCGCAGCATATAGGCGTGCAGTTGCAGGTAGACGCCGTTCATCAGCCTGAGCGGCCGGAACTGCTCCTCGGTGATCTCGCCGGACAGCCGGCGCTCGACCTGGTCGCTGAACTCGGCGACGCGGGCTTGGACAAAATCGTGGTCGAACTCATCGTAACGGTACATGTTTCGTCTTTCAGGGCGCGTCCGCCCGTTTCACTTGGTATTCTGGCTAGGCTGCCCGATCAGCCTGCTTGCCCAGATCTTCCCGGATGGTCGGACCGGCGGCGCGGATCTTTTCGCGCAGCCGCACCGGCTCGACGACGCCATCGACGACTTCCGCATCGATCAGATTGACGTCGACAACTTCGTTGTCGGCATAGGCCTTGGCGCCGATCGCCTCCAGCCGATCCTCGGCCGCCTTGTCGTGGGCAAGATCGGCGTGGTCCACCGTCTCGGCCCAACTGCCGTCGGCGTACCAGACGGCGATGCCGTCGGTGAGGCGGTTTGCGGTCAGTATCTTCATTGTTCGACCTCTGCGGCGGCCGTATCGGCAACGCCCTCATGCTTATGTGCCGCGAGCGGCTCGGAACGTTCAAAGTTGGCGCCGGCAACGGCGTCGCCGATGATGGTCATCACCGGGCCGGTCAGGTCAGCGCGCGCTTCCAGCGACGGCAAATCGGCCAGCGTGCCGTGGAAACGGCGACGGTTTTGCAGGCTGGCATTCTCGACCACGGCCACTGCCGTGTCCGGCGACAGGCCGGCCTCGATCAGCCGTCCGGCAACCTCGGCCGCGACCGAGCGGCCCATATAGACGGCAACGGTGGCGCCGGAGATGGCGAGCTTGGCCCAGTCGGGCAGCGAATTGCCCTTGAGGTCGTGGCCGGTGGTGAACACCATCGACGACGACACGCCCCGCAACGTCAGCGGCAGTTCGAAATCGGCTGCGGCGGCGAAGGCTGCGGTGACGCCGGGGACGACGTCATAGGCGATGCCGGCATCGCGCAGTGCGGCCATCTCTTCGCCGGCGCGGCCGAACACCAGCGGGTCGCCGGACTTCAGCCGCACGACGCGCTTGCCTTCATGGCCAAGTTCGACCAGCAGCGCGTTGATCTCGGCCTGGCTCTTGGTGTGGCAGCCCTTGCGCTTTCCGACCGGCAGTCGCTCGGCGTCGCGGCGGCCCATGGCGACGATCGCCTCCGGCACCAGCGCGTCATAGACGATGACGTCGGCTTCCATCAAAAGTCGATGCGCCCGCAGCGTCAAAAGATCCTCGGCGCCGGGACCGGCGCCGACCAGGGCGATATGACCCGCAGCCGGCGCTTTCGACAACAAAAGATCGACGGCGGCGTCATGCGCCTGCGAAAGCTTGCCGGCTTCGACGGCGCGCGCCGGCGCGCCCTGGAAAAAACTGCCCCAGAATTGCCGGCGGGCATTGCCTTTCGGCAGCAGCTTTTCGGCGGCGACACGGAACGAGGCGGCGAGCGTTGCCAGCGGCCCGAGCGACGGCGACAGCATGCGGTCGATGCGACTGCGCAGCATCTGCGCCAGCACCGGGCCGGCGCCTTCAGTACCAATCGCTATGGCGACCGGCGCGCGGTTGACCAGCGCCGGGGTGAAGAAATCGCAAAGCTCCGGCCGGTCGACGGCGTTGACCGGGATACCCAGCCGGCGTGCATCTTCAGCCACGCGGCGGTCGAGCGTCTCGTCGCCGCTGGCGGCAAACACCATGACCGCGCCTTCGAGATGCGCGGCATCGTAGAGAGCGTCAATGTGGGTGGCGCCCGTCGCGGCGATGAAGACCAGCAATTCGGCATCGGCAGCATCGGTTACGACGCGCAGCGCAGCGCTCGACTGATCGAGCAGCCGCGCCTTGGCCAGCGCCTCGGCGCCGCCGCCGACGATCACCACGGCTTCGCCGTCGACCCGCAGGAACACGGGGAACGCGTTGAGCTTGGGATGGGCCTGCGACATGAGAGACAGATTCCGGAACAAGACGGCAGTTTTACGCGCGGGCGTGAAAAAGCTGAAGGAACCCACTCGCGCATCCCCTCACGGGAGGCAATCGGTTTTCCGCAAGCCTGAAGGCCAAGAGAAAAATATTCCACATCCGCATATCAAGCGGATTCAAGCAGCTGCCGCAGGCCTTGTTCTGCGGCTCTTTTATCCGTCAGGCGGCCAAGCGGCAAAATTGTTTTTTCTAAATTCTACAAATTTAGTAGATTAAAGCCGCCGACCGGAGAACGCCCCGCCGAGATCGTAAAGCCGGCCTCTGAGAGGAGCCGCCGCCGCTCCGCGTGAAGGGGTGGAACGTTCCCGCTCCGCCACGCGTTCTGACCCTGCCGATGCTGACAATCGTCGGCTGGATCTGAACCTTAAAACAGGAGCGCGCGATGAGCAAAATCAACCTGAGACATGGCCTGTTGGTCATGGTGGCCGATGGCGAAAAGGCGCTGTTCCTGAAGAACGAGGGCGACAACCTCTATCCGAACCTGCGGCTCTTCCAGGAGATGAAACAGGACAATCCGGCAACGCGCGAACAAGGCAGCGACAGCCCTGGCCGCTACAATGACGGCGCATCTGGCAACCGCAGCACTGGCGAGGATACAGACTGGCACCGGCAGGGCAAGGAACGCTTCGCCGAGGAGATCGCCGACCGGCTCTACAAGTTCGCCCACAACGGCATCTTCGACGACATCGTGCTGATCGCGCCACCGCTGGTGCTCGGCACGATGCGCAAGAAGCTGCACAAGGAAGTCACCGACAAGGTGCAGGCCGAGATCCCAAAGACATTGACCAATCGCACAGTGACCGACATCGAAGCCATGCTGCAGGCGGCCTGACATCCAACCGGATTGACCATGCGGTATCAGCTATGGGCGCGCGCGGCGGTTGGCTGCGCGCGCCTCTGTTTTTTGGCACCTCTCGCCACCAATTTCCGCCTTGCGGGTTGCATCGCCGACACCCCATCCACCATATTGCAAAGGCGGCGGCTTCGGGCGGCGCACACCCGACATCACGATTTCCGGAAAGGCGCTCCATAGACAATGCCGCATGACACGCCCCTTATCGCAACCATCGTCGCCGGTCTGGGGCTGGCATTCATCTTCGGGGCGCTCGCCAACCGTTTTCGCATCCCACCGCTGGTCGGCTATCTCGTCGCCGGCGTGCTGGTCGGGCCGAACACGCCTGGTTTTGTCGCCGATGCCGGCCTTGCCAATGAGCTCGCCGAAATCGGCGTCATCCTGCTCATGTTCGGCGTCGGCCTGCATTTCTCGCTGAAGGACCTGCTGTCGGTCCGCGCCATTGCCGTACCAGGCGCCATCGTCCAGATCGGCTTTGCCACCGCGCTCGGCGCCGGCCTTGCCTGGATGCTCGGCTGGTCGATGGGCGCCGGCCTTGTCTTCGGCCTGGCGCTTTCGGTGGCGTCGACCGTGGTGCTGCTGCGCGCCCTGCAGGAGCGGCGGCTGATCGAGACCGAGCGCGGCTGCATCGCCGTCGGCTGGCTGATCGTCGAGGACCTGGCCATGGTGCTGGCGCTGGTGCTGTTGCCGGCCCTTGCCGGCGTGCTCGGCGGCCAGCCGCAGGTCGATGACCATGCCAGCCTTTTGTCACTGCCGGCCAGTTACGGCATCTGGGGCGTCGTCGGGCTCACGCTGGCCAAGGTCGTCGCCTTCGTCGTCGTCATGCTGGTTGTCGGCCGCCGGGTGATCCCGTGGATCCTGCACTATGTCGCCCATACCGGCTCGCGTGAGCTGTTCCGGCTGGCGGTGCTGGCGATCGCGCTCGGCGTCGCCTTCGGGGCCGCCAAACTGTTCGGCGTCTCGCTGGCGCTGGGCGCCTTCTTTGCCGGCATGATCATGAGCGAATCCGAACTCAGCCACCGCGCGGCGGAAGAATCGCTACCGTTGCGCGACGCCTTCTCGGTGCTGTTTTTCGTCTCGGTCGGCATGCTGTTCGACCCGTTCAGCCTGATGAGCAACGGCTGGCCGATCCTGGCGACGCTGGCGATCATCGTCATCGGCAAATCTCTGGCCGCCTTCGTCATCGTCATCGCCTTCCGCTATCCGCTGGCGACCGCCTTGATGATCTCGGCCAGCCTTGCCCAGATCGGTGAATTCTCCTTCATCCTGGCCGAGCTCGGCGTCGGGCTGAAACTGTTGCCCGAACAGGGACGCGACCTGATCCTGGCCGGCGCCATCCTGTCGATCCTCATCAATCCGCTGATGTTCCTCGCGCTTGACTGGATGAAGCCATGGCTGGACGCGCGCGCCGCCAAGGCAGCGCCACCGGAAGAGGCCAGGCCGGTCGGCCCGGCGACGCAACCCGGACAGGTGGCCTCGGTGGCCGCCACAGCAAAAGAGGATGGTCCGCCGCCGCGCACGACGCTTTCCGGTCACACCATCCTGATCGGCTATGGCCGCGTCGGCAGCCTAGTGGGTGCGGCGCTGAGAGAGGCGTCGCTGCCCTTCCTGGTCATCGAGGACGCCGACAAGACGCTGGCCAGGCTGAGAGACGACGGCGTCGAGACCGTGTCCGGCAATGCGGCCAATGCGGGCGTGTTCGCCGCCGCCAATCCCCAAGGCGCCAAACGCCTGATCCTTGCCATCCCCAACGCCTTCGAGGCCGGGCAGGTCGTGATCAGGGCACGCGCCGCCAACCCCGGCATCAACGTCATCGCACGCGCCCATTCCGACGCCGAGGTCGAGCATCTCAAGGGGCTCGGCGCCGACACCGTCATCATGGGCGAGCGCGAAATCGCCCGCGGCATCGTGGAAGAGGTGATGGGGCCAAAGCCAACGCCGCGACCCGAGGCCATCGAACCCTCCCCGGCTTGAGGCTTGTCGGTAGAGCGTTGACTACGCCACGAAGCCAGAGCCGCCATTGTGCGCGACGCTCGCGAGATATTTTGCCGGCGGCTTGCCAAGCGCCTTCTTGAACATGGTGATGAAGGCGGTGACGGAGCCATAGCCGAGATCGCCCGAAACCTGCTGCACGCTGGCGCCGGAGGCCAGCTCGCGTATGGCGACGATCAAGTGCAATTGCTGGCGCCAGCGGCCGAAGCTCAGGCCGGTCTCCTTCACCACCAGACGGCCGAGACTGCTCTCTGAGAGCGCGACGCGACTGGCCCATTCCGCCAGCGTGCTGCGGTCGGCAGGGTCTTGCGCCAGCGCCTCGGCGATCCGCCGCAAGCGCGGCTCTGAGGAAATCGGCAGATGCAGCTGCTGGACCGGCATGCATGGCAGTTCGGAGAGCAGTATTCGGGCCAGGAGTTCGTCCCTCGCCTCATCCTCCTCAACGCGATCCGCCAGCTCGATGATCAGCTCGCGCAGCAGCGGCGAGATCGACAGCGTGCAGCACCGGTCCGGCAGATCGGTAGCTCCCGGCTCGATGTAGACGAAGAAAATCCGCGCATTGGCGGTCGCGATGTTGCTGTGTTCCATACCGCCGGGAATCCACACACCGCAGTGCGGCGGCACCATCCACAAGCCACTTGGGACGCGGCATGTAACGCCACCGCCGAGCGCGAAGACGAGTTGGCACTTGCGGTGCCAATGGGTAGCCACTTCCGCCCTGGTTTCGGTGACGTCGACGCGCACGGCAATTGCAGGCGCGGCCATTTCATCGACGTCGAAATTGACCCAGGGGTAGCGGAGCGGCTGTCTCATCATTGACCAATTTTAGCGATTACTCGCCATGATAGCTAAATTCTTTGAACGGGGAAGTCGATAGAGTCCGGGGCATCCACAAGCCACCGGGAAGGTTCGACCCATGCGCGCCCTCGTCATCTCTCCCGCCAGCGCCACCCGGCTCAGGCTCGCCGAAATCGAAGAACCCCGGCCACTTGCCAACGAAGCGCTGGTGTCGGTCCGCGCAACCTCGTTGAACCGCGGCGAACTGCGCCTGCTCACCATACGCCCGGAAGGCTGGATACCTGGCCAGGATGTGGTTGGCGTTGTCGAGCGGGCAGCGGCCGATGGTTCCGGACCAGCTGTGGGCGCCCGGGTTGTGGCTTTGGTCGACGAGGCCGGCTGGGCCGAACGCGTCGCCGTTCCGACCGACCGTCTCGCCGTCATCCCGGACGAGGTCAGCTTCGTTTCCACCGCTACGCTTCCGGTCGCGGGCACGACGGCGCTGAGGGTCTTGCGCCATGGCGGCGACCTTGCCGGCCAGCAGGTCCTGATCACCGGCGCAAGCGGCGCGGTCGGCCGTTTCCAGATCCAGGTCGCTCGCGAGCAAGGCGCCTGCGTAACCGCGATCGCCGCCGCCCGGCACACCGAGGATCTGCGCAGCCTTGGAGCCAAACAGGTTGTCGAGTCGATCGAGCTGGCCAAAGGGCTGTTCTCGCTGATCACCGAGTCGGTCGGCGGCGAAAGCCTCGCCCAGGCCATCGAACGCGTCGCACCGGGCGGCACCATCGTCATGTTCGGCTCAAGCAGTGGCGAGCTGACGCCGATTGGCTTCAGACAGTTCGTTCCCGGCCACGAGGGGGCGAGGCTTCAAACCTTCGCGTACTATACGTCCGGTCCGGCCATCGGCGCCGATATAGCCTCGCTGCTCGCTCTGGTCGCAGCTAGCCGGCTGGAAACCCGCGTGTCGCTGACCCTGCCGTGGACGGACATCGCCCAGGCCCTGGACGCCCTGCGGCAGCGCAGCTTCAGCGGCAAGGCTGTCCTCACAATCGCCGACTAGGAACGGCCCCTAGCCTGAAATCGGCCGGCTCAAACGTGCTGGCCGCCATTGATGTGGATTTCCGAGCCCGTCACATAGGACGCCTGCTGTGAGCACAGGAAGAAGATGATGTCGGCGACCTCAGCCGTGGCGCCGAGCCTTCTGAGCGGGATCGTCTCGACGATCTTGTCGGTGCCCGGCGACAGGATCGCGGTGTCGATCTCGCCCGGCGCAATCGCATTGACGCGGATGCCGTGCGGGCCGAAATCATGCGCCATCTCGCGCGTCAGCGAGCCAAGTGCTGCCTTCGAGGTCGCATAGGCGGTGCCGGCGAAAGGATGCACGCGGGTGCCGGCGATCGAGGTGACGTTGACGATCGAGCCCTTGGCCGCAGCAAGCTCCTTGAAAAGGCCACGCGCGAGCATAATCGGCGCGAAGAAATTGACCTGGAAAACGTCGCGCCAGACATGCATCGGCGTGTCGATCGAATCCATCCGGCTGTTGCCGTCCTTGAGCTTCGGCGAAATGCCGGCATTGTTGACCAGCGCGTGCAACTGGCCGCCATGCGCTTCCAGCCGATGGCGTATTTCCGAGACGGCGATGCCGACATCCTCCTGGTCGGCGAGGTCGACCTTTATGTGATCCTCCGGGCCGGCCGGCCACGGGCAGTCCTCAGCAAAGGCCTGGCGCGAACAGGTGATGACCCGCCAGCCCTCGCGCGAAAAGCGCTTGACCGTGGCATGGCCGATGCCGCGACTGGCGCCGGTCAGCACGATGGTTTTTCTGGTGTCGGTTTCGGCCATAGCGAAGTCTCCGGCCGGAGATGTAGCCGAAGGTAACCTTGCTGGCGAGAGGCGACTTGTCGCTCAGCCGCCGCCGAGAATATCGAGGATCGAGGTCTTGCGCTTCTTGGTCGGGCCGCCGACGCTGCCGGGCGGCACCGGATGCTTGATCGAGGCGGTGGTGCCGCCGTCGCCAGGCATGTCGAAACCGTCGGCATCGACGGTTTCGGACGGACGGCGGACCGGCGCTTGTGCTGGGGCAGCAGAAGGCGCCGGAGCAGCAGCGGGCGCCGACTGGCCAACGGATACGGCAGGCAACGGCGCCGGCTGGTTGTTGTCGGCGGACGGTATATCGTCGGGGACAATGGTGTCGGGCGGCGTCGACTTCCAGGTGCCGGGCAGCGGCCTGACCGGCACGCCTTCATGCGCGGCGACCATGAACTCGTGCCAGGCCTGTGCCGGCAGCGCGCCGCCGGTGACCTTCTTCATCGGCGTGCCGTCATCATTGCCGAACCACACGCCGGTGGTGAGGTTTGCGGTGTAGCCGACGAACCAGGCGTCGCGTGAATTCTGGCTGGTGCCGGTCTTGCCGGCCGACGGCCAGGCGAAAGCCGCTTTCTTTGCCGTACCGATCTCAACCGTCCCGGTCATCATCGAGTTCATCATGCCGACAATGTCCTGTTTGACGACGCGCGGCGCGCTGCCACCATTGTCGTCAAAAAGCACCTTGCCTTCGGTGGTGGTGATGCGGCGGATGAAATGGATGTCAGGCTTGTAGCCGCCATTGGCGAAGGGCACATAGGCCGATGTCAGCTCCAGCGGCGTCACTTCCGAAGTGCCGAGCGCGATCGAGGTGTTGGCGATCAGATCGGACTGGATGCCCATGCGGTGCGCCGCTTCGACCACCGCGTCAGGCCCGACCTCCATGGTCAGCTGCGCGGCGACCGAATTGAGCGATTTCGCCAGCGCGGTCGCCAGCGTCACCTTGCCGAAATATTTGCCGCCGTAGTTGTCCGGCGTCCATTTGCCGATCTTGATCGGCGCGTCGTTGCGCACGCTGTCGGGTGTGCGACCGGCTTCGAGCGCGGCCATATAAACGAACGGCTTGAACGCCGAGCCGGGCTGGCGGCGCGCTTCCGAGGCGCGGTCGAACTGGCTGGTCGAATAGTCGTAACCGCCGACCATGGCGCGCACGGCGCCGGAATTGTCGATCGACACCAGGGCGCCCTGGCTGACATTGAGCTTCTTGCCGCTGTCGTCGATCAGCCGGCGGATCGACTGTTCGGCAAGCTTCTGCAGGTTCAGATCGACAGTGGTGTCGACGACGATATCGCTGCGCACGTCTCCGATCAGGTCGGGCAGTTCTTCCATGATCGTGTCGGCGACATAGTTTTCCGAACCGGTCCAGTAGGACGGCGCGCGCGTTGCCGGCGCGCTCATCGCCGAGGCCAGTTCCTTGGCGCTGATCTTGCCTTCGTCGCGCATGGCGGCGAGCACCAGCTGCGAACGCTGTTCCGCCGCCTTCGGGTCGCGCGCCGGCGACAGCCGCGACGGCGCTTTGAGCAGACCAGCGAGAAGGGCTGCCTCCGACAGAGTGACATCGCGCGCGCTCTTGCCGAAATAGCGCCGCGAAGCCGCCTCGACGCCATAGGCGCCGGAGCCGAAATAGACCCGGTTGAGGTACATTTCGAGGATCTGGTCCTTGGTGTGCTTGTGCTCCAGCCAGAGCGACAGCAGCACCTCCTGCACTTTGCGCTCCAGCGTGCGGTCGGGCTTCAGGAACAGGTTCTTGGCCAGCTGCTGGGTCAGCGTCGAGCCGCCTTGCGAGAAATGGCCGCCCAGAATGTTGGTCACCATGGCGCGCGACAGGCCGATCGGGTCGATGCCGAAATGCGAATAGAAGCGGCGGTCCTCGATGGCGATGACGGCTTCGGGAATGTAGGGCGACATTTCGTGCAGGCCGACGGCCTCGCCGCCGCTCATGCCTCGGTTGGCGAGCAACTGCCCGTCGACCGAAACGATCTTGATGTTTGGCGCGCGGTCGGGGATCGACCAGGTGGTGGCCGCCGGCATCTTGGCGCCGTAATAGACGACAATGCCGGCCACCGCGATGCCGCCCCAGATGCAGAGCACGAAGCACCAGTAGAACATTCGCGCCAGCACACCGAACAGGCCGCGCCGGCCTTTGCCGCGCCTACCGCGCGACGATGATTTTGCCTTGGAGGTTTTGCGCGCCGTGGAGGTTTTGCGATTGCCCGGCACGACGCGATCCTCCTCGTTCACCGAAAAACCGGCCGGAGTTTTCGCCTTTGGCGATCCCTCGAAGCTGGGTTCGATGCGACTGTCTCTGCGGTTCGCCATGCGTTGCGCTGTCTTCCCGGTGCCAATGGCGCTCGGGTTGGAGGGTAGATGCGGCGGTTTAAGGGCGCGTTAAGTCGGAAAAATTCAAGGCGATTGATAATCAAATGCCTGGGGTCCGGCAGTGATCGCGCTGTTCGAGCCCCTGATTTTGGCGCTGGCAAGCAGTCGCGCCCGCCGCGAAGGAACAATCCTCGCGTGGCATTTTGTCCGGGCGCCAAGGCCCGAGCCATTCTCAGCCGCGACCAGGCAGTCGCGGACATGTTCCGCGTTGGGGCGCGATCGCAAATGGTCGCAGCTTCGCGTTCGACCGCGCCCCAAAATCACCCGTCACCAGGTAATCACCTGGTGGACATGCGTCAGCCGATCGCCGCACGAACCGAGAGCGCTGCCCTGGACGATTGCATAACCTCGCCGACATGGCAGTAGCAGACGATCTCGTGCAGTTGGTGGTCGGTCAGCTCGAAGAAGCGCTTGGCTTCGCCATAGCTGTCGTCTTTCAGACCTTCGTCGTGCAATATGGGGTCCGTGAAGGCAACCGCTATCGGCGAGCCATCGCCTCGCATGACATCGCGCTCCGGCGGGGCACGGTATTCAGTCCCGGCGAGCGCGGTCAGGAGCCGGCTGGGCTCACGTTCAAGAAGTTCGGCCCAACGTACGAGACGTTGGGTTCGGCTCATTACCGGCTGTGTGTTGACCTCGGCCACTGCATGCAGTTGGTCCAGTGTTTGGTGTTTCATGGCAACCTCCTAGTAGTAGGTTGGTTGACCCCAAACGTCCTATGTCGACATCATAGCGCCGAAGCGTCGATCCGTCATTCGAATTCCATGTCGGGGCAATCGCGGGAGACCTCGCCAATGCCTTTTTACATGCAGCTAGCCGGCGCCCCGCCGCCGTCGACGGCAGGCTCAGTTCTGCTGGATCGAAATGCCCTTGTCGTCGATCTTGAGCTCGACGCCTTTCGGCTTGGTCTGCTCGCGGTAGACATAGACGCCGAGCGCGATGACCACGACGACGAGCGCGCCAATGATGAGATAGAGCGTGTTCTGCTTCATGGCGCGCCCTTTGTCGTCTTGAGCTTCAGGCTCGTTTCAGGACCTTGACCAGCACCAGCAGGATGACGGCGCCGATCGTGGCGTTGATGATGGCAGCGAGAATGCCGCCACCAATGGCAAAGCCGAGTCGTGGGAACAGCCAGCCGGCGATGAAGGCGCCGATGATGCCGACGACGATGTTGCCAATCAGGCCGAAGCCGAAGCCCGAGACGATGAGTCCGGCGAGCCAGCCGGCAATGGCGCCGATAATCAGGAAGATGAGAAGGCTTTCGATGCCCATGGCGAGTCCCTCCAGGAAGAGAGGCGGCGACGGAGCGGAAGGCCCCGAATCAGCCTCGTTTTCAACGACTTCAGGCTATGCGAAAGCAGGCTACCTCGCCAGCGGCGCTCATTGGTCGTCGTCAGCGTCGCTGGAGGCCGGCCGCCAACTGGTAGGATCGACCTTTTTCTGGGTATCGCTGTCGGTGTAGACCCACCAGGCGCCGTCACGATATTGCCCGACGGATTCGCTGACGACACCGGCGCCGTCCTTCCACAGGACAGTGACCTTGGACCCGTCGGTCGGAGCGGTTGCTATCGGCTTTCGGTCTGTCATGTCATCCCCTCATTGAGCCGACAGAACGCCGCGGCGTTCATCTGGTTCCAAGGCCACCGGAAGCAGATCATCCGAAGGCCATTAGCTGTGGGCAAAGATATCCTCTTCGTTCCAGCCCATCAGATCGAGCTTGGCGCGGGTCGGCAGGAAGCGGAAGCAGGCGTCGGCCTCTTTGGTGCGCCCGTCCCGCGCCAGGCGTCCGGCCAGCACATCGCGCAGGCGGTGCAGATAGAGCACGTCGGAAGCGGCATATTCGAGCTGTTCGGGCGACAAGGTCTCGGCCGCCCAGTCCGACGATTGCTGCGCCTTCGACAGGCCGACGCCGAGCAGTTCGAAGCAGATGTCCTTCAGCCCGTGCCGGTCGGTATAGGTACGGGTCAGCCGCGAGGCGATCTTGGTGCAGAACACCGGCTCGGGCATGACGCCGAAGGCGTTGTAGAGCACGGCAAGGTCGAAACGGCCGTAATGGAACAGCTTTGTGATGCCGCGGTTGCGGAGCAGGCTCACCAGGTTCGGCGCCTTTTTCTGCCCGGGCGCGATCTGGATCACGTCGGCGGAGCCATCGCCCGGCGAGATCTGCACCACGCACAGCCGGTCGCGGTGCGGGTTCAGCCCCAGCGTCTCGGTGTCGATGGCCACGGCGTCGACATTGTAGTGCGAAAGGTCGGGAAGATCATTTTTGTGGAAGCGGATGTCGGCCATTGTTTTCTCCGGATCGCGGCGTGCCCCCTCGTCGCCGCGATCCGGAGAAAAATCAACAGAAAGTTGATTCTCACGCTATTCGTGATTTCACGTTTCAGCGCGTCAGCGCATCAAGAATGCGCGCCCAGGAGCGCTGGCCTTTGTGGAAGGAGGTCAGCTCGTATTTCTCGTTGGGCGAGTGGATGCGGTCGTCGTCGAGGCCGAATCCGACCAGCAGCGATTCCATGCCGAGATAGGTCTGGAAGTCGCCAACCACCGGAATCGAACCGCCGCTGCCCGTCGTCACGGCGGGCTTCGGCCATTCATCTGACAGCGCATTCTTGGCCTTGGCCAGGAACGGCGAGTCGTAGGAAAGCTGAATTGCCGGCCCGCCGCCATGCGGGTGGAATTCGACCGAACAGTCCGCGGGAATGCGTTCCCTGACGAATTTCTGGAACGCGGCGCGGATCTTTTCGGGATTCTGCTTGTGGACGAGGCGGAAGGAGATTTTTGCCGAGGCTTCCGCCGCGATCACCGTCTTGAACCCCTTGCCGGTATAGCCGCCGATGATGCCGTTGAATTCGGCCGTCGGCCGCGCCCAGGTGAGTTCCAGCACCGAACGGCCTTTTTCGCCGGACGGGATCGACAGGCCGATCGGCCCGAGGAAGGTCTCGGCGGTCTCGCCCAGCGTCTCCCAGGATTTCAGGATCTGCGACGGCGTCTCCTCGACCCCGTCATAGAAGCCTGGAATGGTGATGTGGCCGTTCTCGTCATGGATGTCGGCCAGGATTTTCGCCAGGATGCGGATCGGATTGGCGGCGGCACCACCATAAAGGCCCGAATGCAGGTCGCGATCCGCGGCCTTGACGGTTATTTCCTCGCCGACCAGTCCGCGTAAGCCAACGCAGATCGACGGCGTTTCGCGGTCCCACATGCCGGTGTCGCAGACCAGAGCGAAGTCGGCCTTCAGCTCTTCGGCATTGGCCTCGAGGAACGGCTTCAGCGACGGCGAGCCGGACTCCTCCTCGCCCTCGAACAGGATGGTGATGCGGCAGGGCAGATTGCCATGCACCTGCTTCCAGGCGCGGCAGGCCTCGACGAAGGTCATCAGCTGCCCCTTGTCGTCGGCCGAGCCGCGGCCGGTGATCACCTTGTGGCCGGGTTCGATCTCCTTCACCGCCGGCGCGAACGGGTCGGTTTCCCACAGCTCGATCGGGTCGACCGGCTGCACGTCGTAATGGCCGTAAAACAGCACATGCGGCGAACCGGCGGGGCCGTCATGATGCGCAACCACCATAGGGTGTCCCGGCGTGTCGCGCACGGACGCATCGAAGCCGATCAGCTTGAGCTCCGCCACCAGCCATTCGGCGGCTTTGCGGCAGTCGGCGGCATAGTCGGAATCGGTGGAGATCGACTTGATGCGGAGCAGGCCGAACAGGCGCTCCAGGCTCTGGTCGAGATTTTTGTCGAGACGGTCGAGGACGGGGGAAATGGTGGACATGTCTGGCGAGCCTTTCGATTGGGTGCCGGGACCGTAAAGGCAGCGCATCAAAACGAAAAGCCCGCGATCGTTGGACCACGGGCTGCAATTGCTTGATCAAAGATCAGAAGGCAAAAAAAGAGCCGCCGTGGTGGAGGGGGAACCACGGCGGCCTTTACTCGAAACGTTGCGGCAGCCCGGAGAGGGGGGATAGGCTGCCGCAGTTGTCCGGGATAGGCGGGGGACGGGCCTTGCTCCGGACTCGGCGAAAACTGCCGATAACCTGTATTTGTGTCTTCGAACGTGGCGTTTCAAGGGCACGAAAATTACACTTTTGTAACATCAGTGTGAGCACAGGCTCTGTCAGGATGTCGTCGCAACCTCTGTGGAAGCCCGCCTTTGCCATGGACCGCGCCGCTTGGCCGCGCTATCCCTGCCGGCATGAAAAAAGGCGATCATCTCTTCCTTATCGACGGCTCCGGCTACATTTTTCGTGCCTACCATGCGCTGCCGCCGCTGACCCGCAAATCCGATGGGCTGCCGGTCGGCGCCGTGTCCGGCTTCTGCAACATGCTGTGGAAGCTGATGCAGGACGCCCGCAACACCGATGTAGGCACTGTGCCGACGCATTTCGCGGTCATTTTCGACTATTCGTCGAAAACCTTCCGCAACGAGCTCTACCCGGAATACAAGGCCAACCGCAACGCGCCGCCCGAAGACCTGATCCCGCAATTCGGCCTGATCCGCCAGGCGACCATCGCCTTCAACCTGCCCTGCATCGAGATGGAAGGGTTCGAGGCCGACGATCTTATCGCCACCTATTGCAAGCTTGCCTGCGAGGCCGGCGCCGACACCACCATCATCTCCTCCGACAAGGATCTGATGCAGCTGGTCGGCCCCACGGTCGGCATGTACGACCCGATGAAGGACCGCCAGATCGGCATCCCCGAGGTGATCGAGAAATGGGGCGTACCGCCGGAAAAGATGATCGACCTGCAGGCGCTGACCGGCGACTCCGTCGACAACGTCCCTGGCGTGCCCGGCATCGGGCCGAAGACGGCAGCGCAATTGCTGGAACAGTTCGGCGACCTTGACGGGCTGCTCGCCCGTGCCGGCGAGATCAAGCAGGACAAAAGACGCGAATCCATCATCGCCAATGCAGACAAGGCGCGGATATCGCGCCAACTGGTAACGCTGAAGAACGACGTGCCGGTCACCGACGGTCTCGACGATTTCGTGCTGCACGCGCCGGACGGGCCGAAGCTGATCGGCTTCCTCAAGACCATGGAATTCACCTCGCTGACCCGCCGCGTGGCCGAAGCGACCAGCACCGAGGCCGGCGACGTCCAGGCCGTCGCTGTAACCGTCGAGCGCGCCGACACCGCGCATGGTCCCGATGTCGGGTCCGGCACACCGGTGAGCGCCGGAACGAACGAAGCAGCACAAGCTGCAGCCAAGGCTGACGGCGCCAAGGCCGGTGATACGCCTTCTTTGCTTTCGGCACTTCGCCTCGAGGCGGCGTCCGCCGCCAAAATCGAGCCCGGCGCCTATGTCGCGATCCGCGACACGGCAACCCTCAAGACCTGGCTGGCCCAGGCGAAGGAGACCGGCATCGTCGCTTTCGACACTGAGAGCACCTCGTCGGACCCGATGCTGGCCGACCTCATCGGTTTCTCCCTGGCGATCGGCCCCGGCCGCGCCGCCTATGTGCCGCTCGCCCACAAGAGCGGCGCCGGCGACCTGCTTGGCGGCGGCACGCTGGAGAACCAGATTCCGGTCCGCGAGGCGCTGGCGCTGCTGAAGCCGCTGCTGGAAGACAAATCGGTCCTCAAGATCGCCCAGGACGCGAAATACGACATCGTCGTCATGAGCCGCCACGGCATCGATATCGCGCCATTCGACGACACGATGCTGATCTCCTACGTGCTCGACGCCGGCACCGGTCACCACACTCTGTCCTCGCTTGCCGACAAATGGCTTGGCCATGCCACGACCCCGCTCAAGGACCTCGCCGGCTCGGGAAGAAGCTCGGTCGGTTTCGAGCAGGTCGACATCGACAGGGCAACCGCCTACGCCGCAGGCCATGCCGACGTGGCGCTGCGGCTGTGGCAGGTGCTGAAGCCGCGGCTGGCGGCCAAGGGGCTGGTCTCTGTCTATGAGCGGCTGGAGCGGCCGCTGGTGCCGGTGCTGGCCCGGATGGAGCAGCGCGGCATCTCGGTCGACCGCCAGATCCTGTCGCGGCTCTCCGGCGAGCTGGCGCAAGGCGCGGCGCGACTGGAAGAGGAAATCTACGGCCTCATCGGCGAGCGCATCAACATCGGTTCGCCAAAGCAGCTCGGCGATATATTGTTCGGCCGCATGGGCTTCCCCGGCGGCTCCAAGACCAAGACCGGGCAATGGTCGACCTCGGCGCAGCTTCTGGAAGATCTCGCCGCTGAAGGCCACGAACTGCCGCGCAAGATCGTCGACTGGCGCCAGTTGACCAAGCTGAAATCGACCTACACCGACGCCCTGCCCGGCTTCATCCATCCCGACACCAAGCGCGTGCACACCTCCTATGCGCTGGCCGCGACGACCACGGGCCGGCTGTCCTCCTCCGATCCCAATCTGCAGAATATCCCGGTGCGCACCGCCGAGGGACGCAAGATCCGGACCGCCTTCATCGCCGACAAGGGCCAGAAACTGGTCTCGGCCGACTACAGCCAGATTGAACTGCGCGTGCTGGCCCATGTCGCCGAAATTCCGCAGCTGACGCAGGCTTTTGCCGACGGCGCCGACATCCACGCCATCACCGCCTCGGAGATGTTCTCCGTGCCGGTCGAAGGTATGCCTTCGGAAGTGCGTCGCCGCGCCAAGGCGATCAATTTCGGCATCATCTACGGCATTTCGGCCTTTGGCCTCGCCAACCAGCTGTCGATCCCGCGCGAGGAAGCCGGCGCCTACATCAAGAAGTATTTCGAGCGTTTCCCCGGCATCCGCGACTATATCGAGGCGACCAAGGCCTATGCCCGCGAACATGGCTTCGTCGAAACCATCTTCGGCCGCCGCATCCACTATCCGGAGATCCGGTCGTCAAACCCGTCGATCCGTGCCTTCAACGAGCGCGCCTCGATCAACGCCAGGCTGCAAGGCACCGCCGCCGACATCATCCGCCGCGCCATGGTGCATATGGACGAGGCGCTGGAGAAGGCCGGCCTGTCGGCCCGCATGCTGTTGCAGGTGCATGACGAATTGATTTTCGAGACGGTGGAAGCGGAGGTCGAAGCGACAATCCCGGTGGTGCGACGTGTCATGGAGAACGCGCCGATGCCGGCAATCTCGATGTCGGTGCCGCTGCATGTCGACGCGCGGGCGGCGAACAATTGGGACGAGGCGCACTAGCGCCGCTTCGTCATCCTAGGGCGAAGCAAGGAGCGTAGCGACGCGGCGCAGACCCTAGGATCCATGCCGTGACGCTTGAGCGTCGAGGCTGTGGAGATTTATTCTGCACCGCTGCAATCGTCCGAAATGTCACGGAATGGATCCTAGGGTCGCCGTTCCGCTTCGCGTTCACTTCGCCCTAGGATGACGAAGCGAAGGCTCTAAGCAGCCTCAGCTCTACACTTCGCACACGTCCCGCGAAACTCGATCACCGCCTTCTTGGCGGCGAACCCGGTAGAGCGCACCCATTCGTCGAGCCGATGGTCGACATCGTGATCCGACATTTCCGTCACCTGCCCGCAGGTGTCGCAAATGGCGAAGGCGGTCATCGAATGGCTGTGGTCGTGCGGCTCGGCGCAGGCGACGAAGGAATTGAGGCTTTCGAGCCGGTGCACAAAACCTGACTTCACCAGGCTGTCGAGCGCCCGATAGACCTGCAGCGGCGCGCGGAAACCGCGCTCGCGCAGCTGGTCGAGCAGCGTATAGGCGCTGAGCGGTCCGCTGGCGGCCTCGAGTTTTTCGAGCACGCTCAGCTGATTCTTCGTCAGCACATCCCTTGCCGCCATGATCCTGTTTTCCGATCGTTTAGAGCATGATGCCGAAAAGTGTGAAGCGGTTTTCGGACGACGTCATGCTCCATCTCTTTGACTCTCAGTTCCTTGAGATAGCGATGAAACGGGCTTTTTGCCACTGTTTCCGTTATCGCCATCGACACCATGACCGCTACCGTCGGTTGACGGCACCGACCACATTCAAAATACTGACAAAATCCTCGGCAAAAGGTGCCGCACTTGCAAATTCGATCGGGCTTGGGGAAGCAATCATGATCAAACTGACTCGGCGGACGCTGCTCGTCGGCACGTCGGCGCTTGTGGCCGCCGGTACGGTCTCGTTCCGCACCCTCGCCGCTTCGCGCACCTATCATGCGCTGCTGGTCGCCTGCACCGACTATCCCAACCTGCCGCAGAAGAACTGGCTGATCGGGCCGAAGAACGATGCCGGCCTGGTCCGCGACTACCTGCTGAAGAACACGCCCGATCCGGTGAAATTCGCCACCGAAAACGTGACCTTGCTCGCCAAGGATGTCGAAGGCGCCAACGGCCCGCCGACGCATGCGGCGATCAAGGCCGCGCTTGCTGATCTCGCCGGCAAGGTGCAACGCGACGATTTCGTCTATCTGCATCTGTCTGGCCACGGCGCGCAACAGCCGCAGGCCAAGGCCGGCGACGAGACTGATGGCCTCGACGAAATCTTCCTGCCCTCCGATATCGACAAATGGATCAACCGCGAAGAGGGCGTGCCGAACGCGCTGGTCGACAACGAGGTCGGCGCCGCACTCGACGCCATCCGAGACAAGGGCGCCTTTGTCTGGGTCGTGTTCGATTGCTGCCATTCCGGCACGGCAACGCGTGCCGCCGAGGTCGATGACGAACTGGAGCGCAAGGTGGAATTCGCCGACCTCGTCGGTGGCGATGATGCGGCGAGAGCGGCGGCCGTGAAGGCCTATGACGACATCTCGGCAAGCGCATCGCGCGGTTTCGACGAGAACGGCGCCCGCAAGCCCGCCTTCAACCTGACGCCGACCGGCGCCGAGCCGATCGCCCGGGGCAAGCTGGTTGCCTTCTATGCTGCACAGACGGTCGAGACGACGCCGGAAATGCCGCTGCCCAAGGGCACGCCCGACGCGCCGCGCTTCGGCCTGTTCACCTTCACCATCCTGTCGAAACTGGCCGAGAACCCCAACGTCACTTATCGCCAGCTCGGCCAGGCCGTGCTGCAGCAATATTCGGCCGACGGCCGCACAAGGCCGACACCTTTGTTCGAGGGCGAGCTCGACGCCCGCGTCTTCGGCACCGACAAGACCGACGCCGTCATGCAATGGCCAATTGCCGTCAAGGACGGCGACGTCGCGATCGGCGCCGGGCTGCTGCAAGGCCTCACCCCCGGCAGCAAGCTCGCCATCCTGCCTTCGGCGCTGTCGAAACTGTCCGATGCGGTCGGCTATCTCGAAGTGCAATCGGCCAGGAACCTCGAGAGCAATCTCAAGCCGGTCGAATTCGACGGCAAGCCGGCGCTTGCGCCGACAGCCGTGCCTGCCGGCGCCTATGCCCGCGTTGCCGAGTTGGCGGTCGACTACAAGCTGCTGGTGGCAAGGCCGGCGCCGACAGCAGGGCTCGAAAAGGAAACCGAGCTCGTCAATTCGGTTCTCGACGAACTGGCGGCGAAGCCGAATTCCGGCTTCCACATCGCGCTGGTCGAGCCCGGCAAGAGCGCCGATCTGCGGCTGGCGGTGCTACGCGAAAAATCCATCGCTGGCGCCGCGGCAGATGCAACCGACGAGCCGGCGCTATGGTTCCTGCCGGCATCCGGCGATATCAGCTTGAAGGACGGTAGCAAGCCGCCGCGCATCGTCATCCACCAAGATGGCCGCAACAAGCTCGCCGAAAACACCGCCAAGAACCTGACCACCGTCTTCCGCGCCACCGGCCTGTCGCGGCTCGCCGCCGCTTCCGACTACCGGCCGGACGAGGTCAGCGTCCAGTTCCTGATCAAGCGGCGGGACAGCGGCGCGATGGAGCCGATCGAATCCTCGACCGTGCCGCGCGTTTCGCCGGGCGACCAGGTGCATATCTCAGCCAAGAACGAATCCGACGAATTCGTCGACATCAACGTGCTCTATATCGGCAGCGACTATTCCATCACCCACATCGTCGCCGAGCGGCTGGCGCCCATCAACCAGCAGGCCGATCAGGGTCTGAAGGAAGGCCTGCTCGCCTTCACCGACACCAGCTTCGGCATGGAGCGCATGATCGCCGTGCTGACCGAGGCGCCGCCGCAGAGCGAAAAAGAAGATCTGAGCTTCCTCGCCCAGGAGGGCGTCCGCGCCGTGACGCGAGCTGCATCGGGAACACCGGGTTTCTCCGACATGCTCGCCGATATCGGCATGGCGCCGGCGACGCGCTCGGTGATGCGGCTCGCCGACAAGAGCGGTCCGAAGGGCGCGGTGATGATCTTCCCGATGGAGACGGTGCCGCGCGCCTGAGCATTGCCCCGACCTTCACATTGCTTTGTCGGCTCTTGCGCTACTGGCATGATAGAGTGAAACATTTCCCGGTTCGCGGCGCCTCAATGTGCTGCGGCGGGATGCAACAGATGAGGACATCAGTGCCTATCCCCATGCTCTCCTGGCGTGCAGCGACCGTCGGCCTTGCAGTTGGCTTGTTGCTGGTTGGCAGCGCCTCGGCGGACGAAAACTGCGGCCTGTGCGCCAAGCAGATCGTCACCAATTCCGAGCTCGCCACCTGTTTTCTCGACCAGTACGACCAGATCGCCAAGACCGGCAGCACCGCCGTCGTCGTCGATCTCTCCAGTTGCGCCTCGCGTGGCGTGGTCGAGCCCTTGCCGTCACCGAACAAGGCAGCCGCCGAGCCGGATGTGCAGTTCATGATTTCGCGAACGCAGCTCGATTGCCTGAAAAAGAAGCTGGAGGCGCCTGGTATCGTGCTCGACCCCTCCGCCACCATCCAACTGGACAGCTGCGGATGAAAAAGCCGGGGGGCACTGCAACACAAAAATCGCCAACCACATCGGCGCCGGCACCGGCCAAGAAGCCGGAGAGCTTGCCGGAAACCACCGAAGGTTTTCCGTGGCCGAGCAGCCACGAAATCAAGAAGGAATCAAACCCCTTCACCGATCGCGACTGGCGCATGCTGGCCTATGCCTGGTCGGGCCTCGCCGTGCGCCTGGCGATCATCTTCACCCTCGGCTTCTCGGTCTTCCAGTTTCTGGCAAGCCAGGAACAGAAGCGCGTCGAGCAGACGATGTCGCTGGTCGAGCTTTGGGAAAGCAAGGATTTCCAGCAGGCACAACGCGCGCTCAAGGAACGGCTGGCCGCACTCAACGCCAAATACGACAATCTGCTCAGCGCCACGCCGTCGCCGACCGAGGAACAGGTGTTTCGGCAACGCATCGGCATCGAGGCGATGACCGCCAGCGGCGGCACCATGCCGATCGCCGATTTCAACGACAATTTCGACCGCATCGTCTATTTCCTCAACCGTCTGTCCATCTGCGTCGAAGGCAAGCTCTGCTCGCGCGATGTCGCCGACGCCTATTTTCGCGACTATGCCGTGTCGTTCTGGAGCTACTTTGCCGGCTACATAGAAAAGGAACGCAAGACCGGCTCGGCGAATTATGCCCAGGCGATTGAAAATTACGTGCGCCACGGGTCGCCGCCGCCCGCTGACTCCAAATAGCGGCGCGACAAGGTGCCGGGCAGCTCTCACCCCTTGCGTGCTTTCCGGTGGCTGATCATGGTCGGTCTTCTGGCGCTGGCGTCCGTCGCCCGTGCCGAAGAGCTCGATTTCCATCTCGATCTCAACACCGGCGGTCATAGCGCCAGGATCAGCGACCTTGCCTTCACGCCGGATGGCCAGGAACTGGTCTCGGCGTCTGACGACAAGACCATCCGCATCTGGGACTGGCAGAGTGGGGTGACGCTGCGCACCATCCGCGGCTATCTCGGCAACGGCAATGACGGCAAGATCTTTGCGATCGCCGTGTCGCCGGATGGCAAGACGATCGCCGCCGGCGGTTATTTCGGCGCGGGCATCGGCGACAAGCCGCCCTATGGCGATGTCAGGCTGTTCGATTTCGCCACCGGCAAGATCAAGGCCGTGCTCAAGGTCGCCGACTATGCGATCTATGATGTCGCCTTCGCGCCCGACGGAAACATGCTCGCCGCCGGCGGTGGCGACGGCTTCGTCTATCTCTGGCGAGCGGACGACAACTCCGCTTCGGGCTGGACGCTGGCCGCAAAACTCGATGCCGATTCCTGGCGTGTCGAAAAGCTCGCCTTCGCCGCCGCCGGAACCCGGCTGGCAGCGACGACCACCGACAATGGCATCAGGCTCTGGGATGTCGCCAAGGGCGAGGAAATCGCCTTGCCCGACGAGGCCGAACCGCTGCGCGACGTCAGCGTCGCCGCCCTCGCTGTCTCGCTGGATGGCAACCTCTTCGCCTCCGGCAGCAAGGACGGCGATGTCCAGCTCTGGCAGGCCAGCGACGGCAAGCTCGTCCGCGCCATGCCCAAGCAGGATTTCCAGATCGGCGCGCTGAGCTTCGCTACCGGTTCGCGGCTTGTCGCGTCCTGCAGCTATCGCTGCGCCGACAAGTATCGCACGGTGGTCTGGAATACGGACAGCGGCGAGCAGGTACTCGACTATGCCGGCCATGACGGCACAGTGTTTGCCAGCGCCAGCAATACCGACGGTTCGCTGATGGCGACCGCCGGCGGCACCCGCAACGCCATCCAGCTCTGGGACCCCGCGACCGGCGAACGCAAGGCGCTGCTGCAAGGGGTTGGCGAACCGGTAACGGCCGTCGGCTTCGATGGGGTAAGCAACTCCATCGCCTGGGGCAATGCCAACCCCTGCCCCGAACGCGTGTCCTGTCCTGAACTCCAGGGCACGTTGGACAAGACGCTGGCACTGCCGACGGCCGAGCGGTTCTTCGAAGATCCGGAAGCGTTGGCTGAACAGGGCGCCTATGCCCGCGCCGCATTGGCCGACGGTGAGCGGTCGCTTCATGCCGTCCCCGGCGGCAAGGACGGCCTGGAGAACGCCGTGCTGGAAATCGCCAGCGGCGGCAAGGTGGTGCACAGCATCGAGAACGCCGCCACCAATGGCTTCGTCCATTCGGCCTATACGCTGATCGACAAAGGGCTTGGCCTGATCACCGGCGGCAGCGATGGGACGCTGCTGGAATACAAGACCGCCACCGCCGAGGTGTCAGGCGAATTCACCGGTCACACCGGCGAGATCAACGCTATTGCCGCCTCCGGGAAGGAAGGACTTCTGGTCACCGGCAGTGCCGACCAGACCGTGCGGCTGTGGAATTTGAAGACCCACAAGCTGATCGTCTCGATGTTTTTTGCCGGCTCCGAATGGATCGTCTGGATGCCGCAGGGTTACTACTATTCCTCCGCCGACGGCGACAAGTTGATCGGCTGGCAGGTCAATCAGGGCCGCGATCATGAGGGCCGTTTCATCAGCGCCGGCCAGTTGAAAAAGTATCTCTGGAGCCCGGAAATGGTGCGCCGGGCCATCGTCCTGCGCAGCGCCGAACAAGCCGTCCAGGAAATGCGGCCCGGCGTCGACCGCGAACTGGAAAAGCTGCTTGAGCGCAAGCCGCCGGAATTCGGTATCAAGCTTGCCACCGACCAGAGCAATGTGCGCGACGGCTATGTCGCCGTCGAGATCACGGGCGCACAGGAAGCCGGCGCCGATGTCGCCGGTTTCTCGATCCTGTCGAACAGCCGCAATGTCGGCGATGTCACGGCACGCTCGGCCGATGGCGGCAAAAGCACCATCGTCGAAGTGCCGGTCGAGAATGGCGAAAACACCATCCGCATCACCGGCACCAATGAATTCGGCTATTTGACCGAGCGCAGCGTCACAGCCCTTGGCCGGAAAACCGAAAAGCCCGCCAACAAGGGCAAGCTCTACGTCGCCGTGATCGGCGTCGACAAGTATCCTTTCCTGACCGATGCCTGCGCCGGCCGCGCCTGCGATCTGCGCTATCCCGTCGACGACGCGACGGAATTCCTCAGGGTGATTGCGCAGAAATCCGCACCTCTGTTCTCGTCGATGGAGACGCTGGTGCTGGTCAACCGCGAAGCGCTGGACGAGGCGCCCGACGCCGGCAAAGACGTGTTCAAGGTCGCCAGCGCCGACAGCATCCTGGAACCGGATTCCGACACCATCGATGACCAGCTTGCCGATTTCCTCGACAAGCCCGGCGAGAACGACACCACCATCATCTTCGTCGCCGGCCACGGCATCAACATCGACGAAGACTATTATTTCATCCCTACCGACGGCCGCAAACAAGACGCCGACCGCTGGAAACGCTCGTCGCTGGTCGACTGGGGCGACATCCAGAAATCGGTCGAGCGGGCCAAGGGCATGCGCTTCATGCTGCTCGACACCTGCCATGCCGCCAACGCCTTCAATCCGCGCCTGGAAAAGGACGCGCAGGACGCACGCATCGTCGTGTTCTCAGCCACCGCCGCCAACAACACCGCCGCCGAACTGCCCGAGCTCGGCCATGGCGTCTTCACCTATTCGATCCTCGAAGGCCTGCGCGGCCGGGCCAAGACCTCCGATGGCGGCGTGACGCTGTTCGGCCTCGCCGACTATATCTCGCGCGAAGTGGTGCGGCTGACCGCTTCCAAGCAGAAGCCGTTCTATTATGTCGGCGGCGTCGAAAACATCGTGCTCGCCGAGCCGTGAGAGTGAAACGCCAGCGCCAAGACACCCCCCTCTGCCCTGCCGGGCATCTCCCCCTCAAGGGGGGAGATTGGCTGCTTCTTTGGCGGCGCTTTTTTCTTCAACGTTGGAGATTCGCGAAAGCCGCAAAACAGCCGATCTCCCCCCTTGAGGGGGAGATGTCCGGCAGGACAGAGGGGGGTGCCTGGACGCAGACCTTTCTGCTGATCCTTGCAGTCACCCTTCTCACCTTGTTTTCTCCTCATGCATCAGCAGCCCCCATCCCCTGCCCACCAGGCGACGCCAACTTCCCGTCCTTCTACTCCGACCCCACCCTCTTCACCGAAGCCATCGCTGCCGTCGCCAAAATCGAGCCCTCCAACCAACGTCTCACCGGCATCACCGTGCCGCACCACCTGCTCGTCGCCGACCTCGTCGCGCTCGGTTTCCATGCCTCGTCCGGCTTCCGCTACAAGCGCATCGTGATCCTGTCGCCGGACCATTTCCACAAGACGCAAAAACTCTTCGCCACCACGACGCGCGGTTTCGAGACACCGCTTGGTCCGGTCCTGGCTGATACGGCGGCTGTGCGCCTTCTCGAAGCAAACAGCGACATCGAAGAGTCCTGCCTGTTCGCCAAGGAGCATGGCGTGCAGGCCATGCTGCCCTTCCTGCATCACTACTTCCCCGAGGCCGAAATCGTTCCGGTGGCAATGTCGGTCAAAGCCAAGCGCGCCGACTGGGACCGGTTGGCGCAGGCCCTGAAAGCGATCGTCGACAAGGACACGCTGATCGTCGAATCCACCGATTTCTCGCACTATCTGCCGCAGCATGAGGCCCGGCGTTTCGACCAGCAGACGTTGAACACGCTTGCCGCCAGCTCGCTCGACGGCATTGCGGCGCTGCAGCAGCCAGCGCATGCCGACTCGGTCGGTGCCCTCTACATCCAGACCAGGCTGCAGCGCGAGCTGTTCAGTGCTGCGCCGCTGGTCGTCGCCAACGAGAATTCGCAGGCGCATTCAAGCGACTATGTCGAGCGCACCACCAGCTATGTCGTGGCCCTGTTCGGCACCTTCGGCCCCGGTTTCAACAGCCCGGCCCGGCCCGACGACAAGCTCTATTATTTCGCCGGCGACGTGAATTTCGGCCGCGCCATGAAAAAGGTCCTGGTCCGCGACGGTGTTGCCGAGAAGGTCGTCGACAGCGTGCTTGCCCTAACCCGCTCGCGGCCGCTGATCGTCAATCTCGAAGGCGTCATCCTGCCTAATGTGCCCGAAGCGATCGACGACATGACACTGGCCATGCCGGCGGACCTCGCCATCGGCATGTTGAAGAAATTGCATGTCGCCGCCGTCAGCCTTGCCAACAACCATGCCTACGACCTCGGGCCATCCGGTTATGCCGAAACGCTGGCCGCGCTCGATGCCGCCGGCATCGCCCATTTCGGCCAGGGCGAGACGCTGGCGCTTGCCGATCTCGACATTGTCGGGCTGACCGACATCGACACCAACGGCTCCAGGAACACCGACCTCTTGACGCCTGCCTTGCTCGACCGGCTGCTGCACGACAATGCCGAGCGGCCGGTGGTTGCCTTCGTCCATTGGGGACGCGAGTACAAGACCGAGCCGTCGCCGCGCGAGGAGATGCTGGCCGACCAGATGCGGCTGCGCGGTATCACCGCCATTGTCGGCGGCCATCCGCATGTGTCGAGCGAGGCGATCCTTCCGCTCGCCGGCGGCGATGTCGCGGAGGTCTATTCGCTCGGCAATTTCCTGTTCGACCAGAAGGCCGAGCGATCGTCCGGCTCAATGCTGGAACTCAGGGTCTTCGGCCAGGGCACGATCTTTGCCAGGCTCATCCCGCTGCCCAATTACTTCGAGATGGGCTCGAAATAGCGCCGGTCCAAAACCAGGAGACGGTTCAGCAGCCCTCAAGATCGGCCGGCAGGTAGCAGACCGCCGGCTTGGTCCTGGTTTCGAACAGGGATTGCTTCGGCCTGAAATAGAAGAATGTCGACGGCTTGCTCTCGCGCGTGCTGCCGTCGGCGAAATGGGCAGCGATGCTGAAGCGATGGATCGACGACATCGATGACCACATCTTCAGCCGCGCCGTGTAGCTGCTGAGGTTCTTGTTGCCGCGCACCGCCATGGGGATGCTGTAATCGGTCTTGCCGATCGGAAATTCGATGTTCTGGTAACGCAGGGCTTCGGGTGAAGCGCCGCCGCCATCGCCGCATTCGGCCAGCGATTCGGGAACCTCGATGCTGACCAGCGAAACGACGACGCGAAACGGCTCGCTCTGCTGGGTGACAGCGCCCTGATCGTCGGCCCAGGAATAATCGAGCTTGCCGATCCCGGTCACGCTCATCTTCTCGACGCTGCCACTGATGTAATCGGCAACATCGCCGAACTTGACCTTGTTGGCCACCTGGGCGCGGCAGACATCGAGGCTGTCCCGTGACGGACACGTAAAGCGCTGGGTCTCGAGCGTGGTGGTGTCGACGCCCGCCTCGGCCAGTACGTTCTTGACCGACACATCGACGCCGTCACCAAAATTGCCGATGTCTTTTGTGAACATGCGGCTCGGCTCGCCGGTCGCGTTGTCCTCCTCGTCGGTCCTGGTGAACTGGATCGACATCTTCATGTCCTTCACGTCGCCCCAGCCATTGTTGACGATCGAAAAGTCAGGGCGGAAGCCGACGCAGCCATAGTGCTCGCTGATCGACAGCATCGGCTTGCGGTAGGCTTCGCTGGAAGCGACCTTGATTTCCAGACTGTCGAGCTTGACCCTGGACTGATCGGTGGTCTTGAGGTCGACTTCGGCGAAGGCCGGCGCCTGCTCCCAATCCATGCCGTCATAGACATTGCCGGTACGAACCTGTCCGGTGCCGTTCCAGGCGTCATTGTACTCGTCCGACACCGGATAGATCGCAATGTCTTCGTCGCGCACCAGATGCTGGTACTGCATGTCGGCCTGCTGCGTCATGCGCTGGTCGACGGCAATGCCGATCTCGACCTTGTCGGCCGCACCACCGCCGGTCTGCGCCTTGAGCAGCCCGCCCACCCTGGTATCGGCCAGCACATCGGGGCGCGCGCCGCCGATCTCCTTGCCCATCACCCATTGCGACCAGTAGACGGTGCCGCCCGGCAGCCGGGTGCGGCCCTTGCCATTCTTCAGTCCATCGACAAATGAGCCGACGAATATCTCGCCCGTTTTCGTCTCCAGCCGGCCCTCGCCATTCGGCACGCCAGCCCTGAATTCCCCCTCATAGCGATTGCCGTCGGCATCGACGTGGATGCCGTGGCCGTCGAGCTGGCCGGCGACCCAATGGCCGTCGAGGATCTCGCCCGAGCGCAGTTCCAGTCGGCCCTGCCCATCGGCCCGGCCATTCCTGATCTCGCCGAAATAACTGGAATAGATGGTCTTGGGGTCGTAGCTCGCGGAGCCACGCACGCGCCAGACCAGCCTGCCCTTGCCGTTGACGATGCCGTCGGCCGCGACCGTTCGGTCCGGTGACTGGCCGGCGGCCGGCTCCCAGACGAAGTCGAGGCCGAGTTCCGGATGGAAATCCCAGACCCGCACATTCTTGCGAAGCACTGACCGCGTCTGGCTCTGATAGAGAATTTGCACCCGCTCGGCCCAGGCGCCGCCCGACGAGGTTCCGCCTTGGTCGGCCATAGCGGAAAAACATGTCAGCGCGGCCAGCATGGATGCAGCCGCCATCGCCCTGACCCCGAAGATCATTCTTGCCCGCGCCATCGTTCCCAACCCCTTGGATCGCCTAGCGTAAGCGCCGCCGCAAAACTGTGCAAGGGAGCGATTTCGATACAAAAAACCGGCCGCGGGAAAGTCCCGCCGCCGGTTTGGTATTGCTGGTTTTCGCCGCTGTTTGCCGGCGAAAGATCGGGCCTTATTTGTACAGGCCGTTGATCCACTCGATGTTGGCGGCGCTCAGGCGCACCGCGGTGTTGGCGTTGGGGCTTTCGGCCACGTTCACGCCGGTGACGACGCGCTGCTTGGCGCCATTGTCATAGGCGTAGACCGAGCTTCCGCTCGAACCCGGATAGGTATCACAGTCGTACTGGAAATACTCCGGGCCGATATTTTCGGCGTGCACTTCGCAGGTCGCCTTCCACATCGTGCCCATCGGCTTGTCGCCGGGATAACCGATGATGTTGGCGGTGAAATCGCCCAGGTTCTCGTAGTTGGCATAACCCAGCCAGCCGAGATTGGTGCCGACATCCTGCTTCAGCGTGACAATGCCGAGGTCCCACGGAATGACCGAGCCGTAGTAGCCCTGATAATTGTCGATGAAGCCCTGCAGGATATAGACGCTCTCATAGCTGAAAGCGCCGAACGGAGCATCGTCGGCGGTGTTGCCGTTGAGCGCCGGCACGAAGATGACGTCGTCGAGCCAGGCCTTGTCTTCGTTGCTGTAGAGGCAATGCGCGGCGGTGAGCACCGTGCGCGGGCCGATCAGCGTCGCCGAGCAGCTGCCATAGCCGCTCTTGGCTTTGCCTTCGAGATAGCCGATCGCGGTGAACGGATAGGTCTTGGTGTTCTTGATCTGCTCGCGGTCGTCGGCCCCGAACACCTGGCGGCCGGCTTCGTCGCCACCCGTCAGCCCGGTCTTGTCGGCATTCGGTGCGTTGGCAGGCGCATTCAGTTCCTTGATGACAAGGTCCTTCAGCGTCTCGCCGGCATCGATCTTGATGTCCTTGCCATCGGCGGAACGGCCGACGATGCCATAGGATTTGACCGCCGTCGCCTCGTCGGTCAGCGGTGCCGCCCGGCTGGCTTCGTCTTCGGTCAGTCTCGGTGGTGCGATCGGTTTTGCCCGGCCAGGCTGGTAGTCGCCCGTCCCGACATCGCGCATGCTTTCGCCGTTGCCGGCATTCGCGGAGCCGGGATCGGCGGCGAAGGCAGGCATCGCCCATAGTGCGGTGGATAGCAATGCGGACGCAATGATAGTGCTTGTCAGTTTCGTCATGGTGAGACTCTCCCAAAAGTCAGCAAGGACTGGATCAAAATACAGAAATATTGTCGAGATCGTGGTGACCCCAAAAAATCAAATTGGTTACTGGCTTGTGTCGGATCATCGTGCCAGGCGGCCCCGTTAAAGCCCTCCGCCAAACGCACCCGCGTCGATATACTGCCTAAAATAATCCAACATTGGCAATGACAAATCGCTTCCACGTAGCCCGTGGGGGGCTATAGGGTTTGGGTGGGCTCTGCCCGACGGGGCACGATTAGCAAAAGTCGTATTCGGTTTTATGACCGCGCGGGCGCCGTTCGATCTGGCGGAGTGTGCGATCTGCGTACCGGGTTCGCTCAGGCTGGTTTTGCGCTAGGCTGGCATCGCCCGCCAATTGTCGTCAGGAGGTTTCAAGGTGAACATTTTCCATCGGTTCAGGCCGCTTGCCGCTGCATCGCTGTTGGGCATCGCAGCCACCTTTCCCGCCGTCAACGCGCTGCATGCGGCAGACGACGCCGTCAGGCCGGAAGCGGCGGTCTCGCCGATGCAACGCGTCGCCGAAGCCCGGGACAGGGCCAAGGCCGAGAACCCCGACGGCGCCGACCGTGTCTATGGCGGCAAGGAAGCCGACAAGGGCGCCTATCCGTTCCAGGTGGCGCTGCTGACCACCGCCCGGCTCGACCCCAGCCCGGCCTCGCAGCCGAACGCGCAATTTTGTGGCGGCAGCCTGATTGCACCGCAATGGGTGCTGACAGCGGCGCACTGCCTCAACGACAAGGGTCGGCCGATTTCGCCCGACACGGTGACTGTGCTGACCGGTGCCACCGATCTCACCGAGGGCAAGCGCTACAAGGTGGTCGAGGTCATCGTCAACGAGGGCTACAGCGAACAGACGCTGGACAACGATCTCGGCCTGCTCCGGCTGGCCGAACCCGCCGATGCGCCGGTCATCAAGATCACGCATGAGCCGACGCCCGATAGTGGCAAGACCACGGTCATCGGCTGGGGCAAAATGCAGGACGGCACCTTCCCGACCGCACTGATGGTCGCCGATCTCGATCTCGAGCCGAGCGCAGCCTGCAACAGCGGCATCAAGTCGATCTACGCACATGACCTGAAGGCGGCGCTCAGCGATCTTTCGCGTCGCATGCGCTATTCGGAAAAGGGCATCGACGCCGCCGCCAATGCGATTGCCGCCGATATGTCGGATCCGCTGACCAACAACATGATCTGCGCCGGCACCGACAGCGGCGAACGCGACGCCTGCAACGGCGACAGCGGTGGGCCGCTGTTCATGACCGGTGCCGACGGTCCGGTCCAGGTCGGCGTCGTCTCCTGGGGCGAAGGCCCGTCGGACGGCACCGCAGCCTGCGGCCACAAGAACGCCTATGGCATCTACACGCGGCTGGCCAACTACACTGGCTGGATCGAAGCCAAGATGAAGACCCCGGCTCCGGCAGCCGCAGCGGCGCCCAAGGCTGGTCTCGGCACGGCCAAGAAGCCCTGAGGCAAGAGCGGTACATCGTCTCATGAAAACGAAAACCGGCGGGATCTCCCCGCCGTTTTGATTCGTATCGTTTGCCGGCTATGTTTTGGCTTACTTCCGCGGCGGACCTTTGCGCTCCGCCGAGGCCGCCCACAGATTGATGTCGGACTCGCGCGCGTAAGTGTCGATCTCGGCGAGCTCGGCATCGCTGAAGTCGAGCACCTTGAGCGCACCGACGCAGTCCTCGACCTGTTCGGGCCGGCTGGCGCCTATCAGCGCCGAGGTCACACGTCCCTTGCGCAACACCCAGGCCAGCGCCATCTGCGCCAGCGTCTGGCCACGCTTGCCGGCGATCGCATTCAGCGCCTGGATGTTGGCGATAGTCTTGTCGTTGATGAAGGCGGGCCGCAGCGACTTACCCTGAGAAGCGCGGCTGCCCTCGGGAATGCCGCCCAGATATTTGTCGGTCAGCATCCCTTGCGCCAGCGGCGAGAACACGATCGAGCCGACGCCCAGACCTTCGAGCGTATCGAGCAGTCCGTCCTCTTCCACCCAGCGGTTGAGCATCGAATAGCTCGGCTGATGGATGATGCAGGGCGTGCCGAGCTGCTTCAATATGTCGGCCGCCTCGCGCGTGCGCTGCGAATTGTAGGACGAGATGCCGGCATAAAGCGCCTTGCCCGAACGCACCGCATGGTCGAGCGCCCCCATCGTTTCTTCCAGCGGCGTATCCGGATCGAAGCGATGCGAATAGAAGATGTCGACATAGTCGAGCCCCATCCGCTTCAGGCTCTGGTCGAGGCTGGCCAGCACATATTTGCGGCTGCCCCATTCGCCGTAAGGGCCGGCCCACATCTCGTAACCGGCCTTGGTCGAAATGATCAGCTCATCGCGATAGCCGGCGAAATCGGTGCGCAATATGTCGCCGAAGGCGATCTCGGCCGAGCCGGGCGGCGGGCCGTAATTGTTCGCAAGATCGAAATGGGTGATGCCGAGATCGAAAGCTTTACGTGCAATCGCCTGCTTGGTCTTGTGCGGCGTGTCGTTGCCGAAATTGTGCCACAGCCCGAGCGAGATCGCCGGCAGTTTCAGGCCGGATCGCCCGCACCTGTTGTAGAGCATTTTCTCATAGCGGTTTTCAGCCGGCTGCCAGCGCATGGGTCATATCCTGGATTGAATGGGTGTCGGCGCGAAAGCACCGACACCCTTCTACCTCATTTCTTCTTCGCCAACAGCCCTTTTGCGTCCTTGACGCCAAGCGCGGCCGGCCGCTCGCATGTGGTCTGCATGGCGACGAACTTGCCGGTCTCGCCCGACCGCAACAGGCCGGTCATGACGTCGACGGCATGCAGCGCCAGTTCCATCGAGCAGCGGTGCGGCCGACCCTCGGCGATCGCCAGCGCCATGTCGGCTAGGCCAGCGGTGCGGTAGTTGGCCATCATGCCCTGGCCGTGCATTTCGTTCGGCACGCCGAACGGATGCTTCCACTTTGGCAGTTTCTTCACCGGCTTGGCCGCCTCGGTGATGCGCACGTCGCCGCCGAAGAAATTCGGATCCGGCACATACACCGTACCCGCCTCGCCATAGAGTTCCATCGGCGCGTGACCATGGGCCCAGACGTCCCAGCTGGTGTTGAGTGTGATCACGGCGCCGTTCTCGAACTCCAGCAGCCCGTGAATCGTCGTCGGCGTGTTGACCGGGATTTTCTCGCCCGCGCGCGGCTTCGACGAAATGGTGCGTTCCTTGGCAGGCGTCGTCGCGAAGGCCGCCACCTGCTTCACCGGTCCGATCAGCTGAATCAGGTTGGTGACGTAGTAAGGCCCGATATCGAGCACCGGCCCGGCGCCCGGCTGGAAGAAAAAGTCCGGATTGGGATGCCAGTGTTCCATGCCATGGCCCATCACGTGACAGGTGCCGCTGGTGATCTTGCCGAGTGCACCGGTGTCTATGAGCGCGCGCACCAGCTGATGCGCGCCGCCGAGGAAAGTGTCCGGCGCCGAGCCGATGCGCAGCCCTTTCTTCTCGGCGCGACTCTTCAGGTCGAGCCCCTCCTTGACCGACAGCACGAACGGCTTTTCCGAATAGACATGCTTGCCGGCGTCGAGGATCTGCTTCGACACCTCATAATGGACCGCCGGAATGGTCAGGTTGACGATGATGTCGATGTCGTCGGCCCCGAGCAGCCCGTCGACTGTCTCGGCGCGCAGCTTGAATTCCTTCGCCCGCGCCCTTGCTGCGTCCATGTTGATGTCGGCGCAGGCGCGCATCTCGATGCCGCGAAACAGCGGCGCCAGCGAGAAATACGCCTTCGAGATGTTGCCGCAGCCGATGACGCCGATACCCAGTTTCTTTGCCATGATGATGTTCCTAGTAAGCCTTGACGGAAGCGAGCGAGCGGCTGGCGAAACGCTCGATGTCGTTGGGATTGTCCTGTTCCATGACGAAATATTTGGCCGCGCTCTTGGCGCGCAGCGTCTTGATCAGGCCGGCCCAGTCGATGGTGCCGTGGCCGACATCGGCCCAGCCGTCTTCGTCGAGGCCCTCGCCCGGTTTGGCCATGTCCTTGACATGGACGGCGCTGATGCGCTTGCCGTACTTCTCGATCCACGGCAGCGGGTCGACGCCGCCACGGATCACCCAGGCGACATCCATCTCCCAGCCGATGTCAGGTGCGGCCGCCAGGATATGATCCTGCGGCACCGAACCGTCGGCGAGCTTCTTGAACTCGAAATCGTGGTTGTGCCAGGCAAAGCCGTAGCCGGCCTTTTTGGCCGTCTCGCCGACCTTGGCCAGACGCTCGCCAAAACCGCGCCAGCCAGCCGCGTCGGCCGGCCTGGAATCGGGCATGAGAAAGGGACAAATGACGAGCGTGATGCCGAGCGCGTCGGCCGTTTTGCGCACGCCATCGAAATCATTCTCCAGCGCATCGATAGAGAAATGCCCGGTCGGCATTGCAAGCCCGTTCTTGTCGAGCTCGGCGCGGAATGCCTTGGGGTCGTCATAGACGCCGCCGAAGCCTTCGACTTCCTTGTAGCCAAGCTTGCCCAGCATTTTCAGGATGCCGTCCCAGGGCAGGAAATTGCGGGCGCTGTAGAGTTGGAATGACCAGTTCATCGTCTCTGTCCGTTTCTTGGGTGGTGGGTCTTGGGGGATCGTTCTTGGGGGGATGTGATTGGGATGATTTTCAAAAGTTACAGGCGATTGCCGGTGGCGGCATCGAACAGCGAGGCGCGTGCCGGATCGAAACCGAACTGGACCGGGTCGCCGCTGCGCAGCGTCCGTTCCGCCTCGACGCGGAACGACAGGTTGCGGCCGCCGAGCTTCGTCCACACCAACGTGTCGGAGCCCATCGGCTCGACGATCTCGACCGAACCGCTGGCGGAAAACGGCAACGACTTTGCCGCGTCGCCGAAGGCGATGTGTTCGGGCCGGATGCCGAGCACGCAAGTACCCGTGGAACGCTCCGTGCCGTCAAAGGCATAGCGCTCAAGCGGCACCGAAATACCGTCGGTCTTGAACGTCGGACCGGCCTCCAACTGCCCTTCGAGGAAATTCATCGCCGGCGAACCGAGGAAGCCGGCGACAAACCGGTTGACCGGCCGGTTGTAGATCGTCTGCGGCGCATCGAGCTGCTGGATGACGCCGCCGCGCATGACCGCAATGCGATCGGCCAATGTCATCGCCTCGATCTGGTCGTGGGTGACATAGATCATGGTGTTCTGCAGCTTGCGGTGCAGCAGCTTGATTTCGACGCGCAGTTCCGAGCGCAGCTTGGCATCGAGATTGGACAGCGGCTCGTCGAACAGGAAGACATCGACGTCGCGCACCAGCGCCCGCCCAATCGCCACGCGCTGGCGCTGGCCGCCCGACAAGGCGGCCGGCTTGCGCTGCAGCAGCGGCTCGATCTGCAGGATCTCGGCGGCGCGCGCGATGCGCTTGGCGATCTCGTCCTTGGGGACGCCGGCGACGCGCAGGCCGAAGGACAGGTTCTTCTCAACCGTCATCTGCGGGTAAAGCGCGTAGGACTGGAACACCATGCCGATGCCGCGGTCCTTGGGCTCTTCCCAGGTGACATTCTTGCCCTTGATGAAGATGCGGCCTTCGGAAATGTCGAGCAGCCCGGCGATGCAGTTGAGCAAGGTCGACTTGCCGCAGCCTGAGGGACCGAGCAGCACGATGAACTCGCCCTCGGCGACATCGAGGTTGAGGGTCTGCAGCACCGATACAGCGCCGAAATTCAACGACAGGTCCTGTATCGAAACGCTGGTGCCGTTGGCTGCCGTCATCGCCATCACCCTTTCACCGCACCGGCGGCGATGCCGCGCACGAAAAGCTTGCCGGAAATGAAGTAGACGATGAGTGGCACAAGGCCGGTCAGGATGGTGGCGGCCATATTGACGTTGTACTCCTTCACGCCTTGCACCGAGTTGACGATGTTGTTGAGCTGCACCGTCATCGGATAGGTGTCGGGGCGGGTGTAGACGACACCGAACAGGAAGTCGTTCCAGATGCCGGTCACCTGCAGGATGATGGCGACGACGAAGATCGGCAGCGACATCGGCGCCATGATGCGCAGGAAGATGCCCCAGAAGCCGGCACCGTCGACGCGCGCCGCCCGGAACAGTTCTTCCGGCATCGAAGCGAAATAATTGCGGAACAGGAGCGTCAGGATCGGCATGCCGAAGATCGAATGCACGATCACCAGCCCGCTAAGGCTGCCATAGAGACCGATCTCGCGCAGGATGATGACGATCGGATAGATCATCACCTGGTAGGGGATGAAGGCGCCGACGATCAGGATGACGAAGAACGTGTCGGCCCCCTTGAACCGCCAGTTGGCGAGCGCGTAGCCGTTGACCGAGGCAATGGCGATCGACAGCAGCACCGACGGCACGGTGATGCGCACCGAATTCCAGAAGCCGCGCGACAGCCCGTCGCAATTGAGGCCGGTGCAGGCTGTCGCCCACGCCTTGACCCACGGCTCGAAAGTGATTTCGAGCGGCGGCGAGAAGATGTTGCCGAGCCGTATCTCGGGCATGCCTTTAAGCGAGGTGACGACCATCACGTAGAGCGGTAGCAGATAGTAGACCGCCACCACGAAGAGCGTGCCATAGAGGAAGATGTTGCGACGCGAGAAGACATGCCGCGGCCGTGGCCCACTCGGCCCCAAGGCTTCGCGCTCGGCGGCACCCGCGCCGGCGGGCAAGGAGACGGCCGGGTCAGCCACGCTTCTTGCCTCCGAACTCGAGATAGGCCCACGGCACGATGACGATCACCACCGAGAGCAGCATCATGGTTGAGGCGGCAAAACCCTGGCCAAGATTCTGGGCGAAGAACATGTAGTCGTAGACGTACTTTGCCGGGACTTCGGAGGCGATGCCCGGACCACCGCTGGTCTGGGCGACGACGAGGTCGTAGACCTTGACGATGCCGGAGGCGATGATGACCAGCGTGGTGATGAAGACCGGCCGCATCATCGGGATGACGATGAACAGATAGGTCTTCCACATCGGGATGCCGTCGACGCGCGCCGCCTTCCAGATGTCCTCGTCGATGCCGCGCAGGCCGGCCAGCATCAGGCACATGATGAGCCCGGTCCCTTGCCACAATGCCGCGATCGAAATGCCGTAGATGACGATGCTGGAGTTGTAGAGCGGATCAAAACTGAAGCTTGTCCAGCCGAGGTCCCTGACGACGTGCTGGATGCCGAAATCCGGATTGAGCAGCCACTGCCAGACAAGGCCGGTGACGATGAAAGAGAGCGCGAACGGATAGAGGAAGATGGTGCGGAACGTGTCCTCGAAGCGGATCTTCTGATCGAGAAGTGCCGCCAGCAGGAAGCCGATGACCAGCGAGAACACCAGCGAGATCGCGCCGTAGATCAGCAGATTCTCGATCGAGATCAGCCAGCGCGGCGTCGACCACAGCCGGTAATACTGGTCGAGACCGACGAAATTCAGCCGCGGCAACAGCTTCGAATTGGTGAAGGAATAGAGCACCGTCCACAACGTCCCGCCAACGAAGACCACCGACGCGGTGAGGATCATCGGGATCGAGGCGACCTTCGCATTGAGGTTGCGGAACAGCGGGTTGGGGCGCTCGCTCTTGCTCATCTCGTCAGCCGGCTGGGTAAGGGCGGTGCGGTCCCGGCCCTGCTTGCGGCAAGGCCGGGAGCGAAATGGATTGCCGCCAACGTCAGTCTGCCGCCGCTATGAGGTCGGCGAAGCGCTTCTGCGCCTCTTCCACCGTCATGTCCGGCTTGGCGAAGAATTCGGCGAAGAGATCCTCCTTCTGCTTCTGGGTGTCCTGCGACATCAGCTGGTCCGTCCACGGGATGACGGCGCCCTTGGCGAGGATGGCGAGGCCCTTCTTCATGCAGTCGTTGGCGGCATTGAGATCGACGTCGCCGCGCACCGGCAGCGAGCCCTTCTTCAGGTTGAAGGCGACCTGTGTCTTGGGATCGAGCAGCGTTTCGGCCAGCACCTCCTGCGCCTTGGACTTGTCGGCATCCTTGAGCAGCGGGAAGTAGAAGGCATCGCCGCCGGTGGCGATGACTTCGTTCAGGCCGAGGCCCGGCAAGCAGGTGTAGTCCTTGCCCGCGACCTTGCCGGCAACCTGGAATTCGCCCTGCGCCCAGTCGCCCATGATCTGGCCGCCGGCCTTGCCGGTGATGACCAGATTGGTCGCCTGGTTCCAGTCCTGGACATTGGTGTTCTTGGCCATCTTGCGGGCATCGTCGGCGGCCTTGAAGACCTTGGCGATCTCAGGCCCGGCGGCGAACTTGGCATCCTTGTCCTTGTAGACCTTGAGGAATGCATCGGAGCCGCCCACGGCCGCCAGCAGCACGTCAAAGGCGCCTGAGGACTGCCATGCCTGCCCGCCGACGGCGAGCGGGATGATGCCGGCCTTTTCCAGGGCGGGCGCTGCCGCGACGAATTCATTCCAGTCCTTCGGCAGCGGCACGCCGGCCTTCTCGAAGGCCTCGTTCGACAGCCACAGCCACTGCCAGGAATGGATATTGACCGGAACGCAATAGATCTTGCCGTTGATGGTGCAGCTGTCGAGCAGGCTCTTCGGCCGCACGATTTCCGTCCACTTGCCCTTGGTGGCGACATCGGTGAGGTCGCGCATCAGGCCGGCCTGCACTAACTCTTCGGCCTGCCGGCCGTGGTTGAACTGGGTGGCGCCCATCGGGTCGCCGCCGGTGATGCGGCTGATCATGATCGGTCGCGCCGTGCCGCCGGACCCGGCGATGGCACCGTCAACCCAGTGATTGCCGGTCGCATCGAAGGCCTTGGCCAATTCCGCAACCGCCGCTGCCTCGCCGCCCGAAGTCCACCAATGGGTGACTTCCAGGTCGGTCGCGGCTGCCGGGCCGGCAAACTGCAGCGCGGCCGTCGCGGCAAAAGCAGCGGTCAAAAGTTTATAGCGCATTTCGGTTCCTCCCAGAATCTGAAACGTTACAGATTTTCGATACGGCAATTGTGCGGTGCGCGCAACCCCTCGGACAAAAGCGGTCCGATATTTTTTCGAGGCGCGAACAAATTCCTTTCGCGTAAGCCGGCAAACTCCGCACAAAAGCGGCTGTTGCGCTGCAAAATCATGCTGCAGTGCAAGAAATCCACCTCGAGTCTCGTTTCTCGCGCGGCGTCGACCGGGCCTGAAAACCCTGTCGGAACCATGAATTAGGCAGTCTGCGGTGGCAAGATTGGCAATCTGTAACGTTTCAGTATACTGACGCTTAGCGGGCGGACTGCCGTGCCACATCGTCATGTAAACGATTGTCGGCAGACCCGGCGGCTGCTAAGCGCCTGACGGGCGGGACGAATGGACAGGGACCAGACGGACAAGGACGACGAGGCGTCGGCGCATGAGCGGCCGACGCTGAAGACGCTTGCCTTCATGACCGGGCTCGGCGTCACCACCGTCTCGCGAGCGTTGAAGGACGCGCCCGAGATCGGCGCCGAGACCAGGCGGCGGGTTCAGCTCGTCGCCAGGCAGATTGGCTACCGGCCGAACCGCGCCGGCGTGCGCCTGCGGACCGGCAAGACCAATGTCATCAGCCTGGTGCTCAACACCGAGCGCGAGATCATGAGCTTTGTCTCCGACATCATCTACGGTGTCTCGGAGGTCATTGCCGACACGCCCTATCACCTGATTGTCACGCCCTATTCACGCTCGCAGGATCCGCTCGATCCGGTGAAGTACCTGGTCGAGTCCGGCTCGGCCGACGGCGTCATCATTTCGCGCACGCAGCCCAATGACCCACGCGCCCGGTACATGCTGGAGCGCGGCATTCCCTTTGCCACGCATGGCCGCACCGATATGGGGCTCGTCCACCCCTATCATGACTTCGACAACTACGCCTTTGCCGCCGAGGCGGTGCGGCACCTGGCCGGCATCGGCCGGCGCCGGCTGGCCCTGGTGACACCCCCTGTGGGGCTCACCTATTACGGCCATACGGTGAACGGCTTTGCCGATGCGCTGGGCGAGGTCGACGCCAGCGAAGTGCCGTTCAACACCGTTTCAATCGACCAGTCGATCGATCAGATCAGGACGCGGACCGCGCAATTGATGCGCCGCGACGTCCGGCCGGACGGTTTCGTCAGCAGTGCCGCCGCGGCAACGCTGGCCATCGTTGCCGGCATCGAGGATGCCGGCCTGAAACTCGGCCGCGACGTCGACGTGGTGTCCAAGCAGTCGTCCGAACTGCTGCATTTGTTTCGTCGAGAATTGCTGGTCGTCAACGAAGACTTCCGGCTCGCAGGCACCGAACTTGCCCGCGCCGTTCTGGGCTGGATAGGCGGCGGCGCACCCGGTTCTTTGCAGACTGTGGTCAAGCCGGGCGACGTCGTCGCCTATCGCGGCTGACTTGCGCTACCCTGAGAGGCAGGTCAGTCGGAGTCGAAGACGGGCGCGAAGCGACCAAACTGGGTTGATACCGAGAACCGGAGCGGAGCGTACTTTTCGTACGTGCGCACCGGCCTACGCCGACCGTAGCCTTAGCTACCTCAACCCTCCTGAGGGCTTCGGCCGGCGAAGGCCGGAAGCGCAGGTATCAGCCATTTGCAGGCCGGCCTCGCCTGACTCTAGCCAGCCGCGCCGCTGCCCCATGGTCCATGGAACGCCCCCTGCTCGCCGATACGCTCGAAGCCATGCGCACCGAAGAAATCGCGCTGCGCCTGGATCAGGTTTGAGGTGCCACGGCCCTGGCGATAGCTGTCGAAATAGGCAAGTGCCGACGCCAGAGCCGGGACCGGTGAGCCCGCTTCGGAAGCCTTGGCGACGATGCGCCGGAGCGACGGATGCGCTTCCTGCATCATGGTGATGAAGGCCGGCGCCATCAGAAGGTTGGTGGAAGCGCCGCCGGAGCCGAAGGCTTCCGCCATCGTATCGAGCATCTGCGAGCGGATGATGCAGCCGGCGCGCCAGATCTTGGCGATGGTCGGCATCGGCAGGTTCCAGTTGAACTCCTTCGAAGCGCCGCTCATCACCGCGAAACCTTGCGCGTAAGCGGCGATCTTGCCGGCGAACAGCGCCAGTTCCAGGTCCTTGAGAAGCGCCGCCTTGTCGCCGGAAATCTTGGTGACGCCGATATTGCCGTAGGCTTTCTCGGCCGCCTGGCGCTCGTCCTTGATCGACGACAGCACGCGCGCAGCAACCGCCGCCTCGATCGCTGTCGCCGGAATGCCGAGCTGCTGCGCCTCGATGACCGACCATTTGCCGGTGCCCTTCTGTCCGGCGCGGTCGACGATGATGTCGACCACCGGCTTGCCGGTCTTCTCGTCGTCCGCGGCCAGCACCTTGGCGGTGATCTCGATCAGGTAGGAGTTAAGCCGGCCCTTGTTCCAGTTTTCAAAGACGACGCCGATCTCCTTCGGCCCCATGCCGAGACCGTCGCGCAGAATGCCGTAGATCTCGGCGATCATCTGCATGTCGGCATATTCGATGCCGTTGTGGATGGTTTTGACGAAATGCCCGGCGCCGTCGGTGCCGAGCCAGGCAGCGCACGGTTCGTCCTTGAACTTGGCCGAAATCGCGGTCAGCACGCTTTCGACGCGCTTCCAGGATTCTTCGGTGCCGCCGACCATGATCGACGGCCCGTGGCGCGCGCCTTCCTCGCCGCCGGACACGCCCATGCCAATGAAGGTGAGGCCGGAGCCGGAAAGCTCGGAAAAGCGCCGCATCGTGTCGCGGAAATTGGCGTTGCCGGCATCGATGACGATGTCGTTGTCAGACAGCACGCCGCGCAGCGCTTCGATCTGTTCGTCGACCGGCTTGCCGGCCAGCACCATGATGATGATTGGACGCGGCGGCCGGATGGCTTCAGCCAGTTCCTCCAGGCTGTAGCAAGGCACCACCCTGTCCCTGAGCTCCCCGGCGCTTTCGAGGAAGGCGTCGGTGCGCGCCTTGGTGCGGTTGAAGACGGCGATGCGGTGCCCGTGCTCGGCAATGTTGAGCGCCAGGTTGGAGCCCATCGTGCCAAGGCCGATCAGGCCGATTTCGGCTTTTTCCATCGTTTCTTCCCTGCTTTCGGATTTTGTTGAGGTCGCGTTTTGCCGGGATGATTGACGGGCCTTTCGCGCCGCGTCAACCGCTTCGCTGAATTGTGACGACCCCGCGCTGAGGTCGGGCCGAGCCAAGAAGGGTTCGTTGGTGGATCAGGCGACGCCTTGTCGATTGGAGATATGGCGATAGATTGGACTTATGGCAGTCAAACGAATGGACAATGTAGGTATCGTCGTCGAGGACCTCGAAGCGACGGTTGCTTTCTTTCCCGAGCTCGGCCTCGAGTTCGAAGGGCGGGCGACGATCGAGGGAGAATGGGCCGGACGTGTCACCGGACTGGGCGATCAGCGCGTCGAGATTGCCATGATGCGCACGCCGGACGGCCACAGCCGGCTCGAGCTCTCCCGCTTCCTCACGCCGCCTGTCGTCGCGGATCATCGCAACGCCCCGGTGAACGCTCTGGGCTACCTCCGCGTCATGTTTACCGTGGACGACATCGACGACACGCTTGAAAGGCTCCGCAAGCGCGGCGCGCAGCTCGTCGGCGAAGTCGTCCGTTACCAGGACGTTTATCGGCTCTGCTACATCCGCGGGCCTGAAGGGCATCTCATCGGACTGGCCGAGGAACTCGGCTGAGCGCACTTCCCAGGGAGAAGTTTACGCTCTGACATTGGGTGCTATCCTCTTACCAGGGACGAGGAATGCAGCTCTCCGGGCGGTATGTGGTCAGGACTGCGTCCAAGGCTTTGCTGTATTCGGAAAAGTTTGGAATGAGCCCCAATTTGCTGGCTTGGGCGACGCATCTGTCGCCAACGTTCGAGGAGTTTGCCTGAGAAAGGCAATCTTCCAACTTTGTCATTAAAACCGGAGGAGGAGCCTTGATCGAGCTATAACTGATCGAGCCTGAACGAATGGATACAACCGTGACATCTCCCCTGTTCCATTGAGCAGGGTCAAAGATGTAGTGAAGATTGGGCTTGCCAGGATGTTTTGACGCTGTCGCACCGTAGATCGTCATGACAAGCACATTGGCAAATGACTGATCTCCCCGATCAGCTTTGATATCCGAATCCGAGGCAGGCATCTGAAGCCTTGTTCCAAGCTCAGAGGCAAGCTCTGAAAGGGCTTCGCCATCGCCTTCTCGCGCCATGGGCCAAAGCAGCGCCCACTGCTTTTTACATTGGTCTTTGAAGTAGGAGTCTGCGGCAAATTTCAGACGCTCCTCACGGGTCAAACTCGGCTGCATCAAGCTTGATTTACCTGTGAGATCGCATCCGCAGACAAGAAAAAAGACCAGAAGGCCGCAACATGCTTTCAGTATATACCGGGTTGATACAACCATCTGTGGCACCGTCCCGATCCCGAACATCTCAAAGCATTAGTAACACCAATGAACTGCACAAGGCGACCCGCAACATGTGCGGGAACCGAAAACATAGCCATCACTCAGCGCGAATATCGATAGGCGCCTCGATCTTTACCACCTCGAAATCCGAAACCAGAATATCGAGCCGCGCCGTCCACCGGCCGGGAACCGGGATGACGAGATCGTCGACGCGCCAGGTGCCGTCGCCGGGCTTGGTCGCCGGACGCTTTATCGGCTCGATGCCGGAGTCGGGCTTGGACAGCACCAGCGTCACTTCCTTGGCGTCGAGCGGTCCGAAATCGCCGGTCATGATGACGATGGAGGCAGCGACCTCTCCGGTGTGGCCAGGCGTGATGTCGATGTCGGCCATCGCCTTCAGCGTATGGATATGGGTTGATGTCGGCTGCGCCGCGGCGATCGCCAGCGCCCGTGGCGGCGGCGTGAAGCGCCAGCCGGCGGCAACGCCAAAGATCAACAGCACGATCAGCGTCTCGACTGAGATCGATCGGGTGAGCCGGCGCCGCACTTCCGTCGCACCTGCCTCGGCCGAGGCGGTCAGCCGCCAGCGGTTGACCGCCGCCAGCGTGAATAGAAACACCAACAACGCCAGCTTGATCAGCAACAGCCGGCCATAGGCGGTGTCGACCAGTGCTGCCGGTGTCTGCACCTGGATGATGGCGAGCACGATGCCGGCGGCGGCAAGCACCGCCACCACGGGCATGATCGTGCGTGAAAACCGGCGCAGGAACGTGCCGGCCTCCGCCGACTGGCTGTTCAGCGCCAGACCGAGCGGCAGCAGCGCCCCGGCCCAGAAAGCGATGCCGGCGCCATGCAGGAACACCATCGGCCGCGTCAGCCATTGCGGTTCGGCCGCACTCGCATGGCCGCTGACGGCAAGCGCTGCGCCCACGCCGGCCAGTCCGGCGAGCGCCAGCGGCCGGGCGGTGGCGCGCGGCCCGACCAGCGACAAAAGGCCAAACCCGAGCGCCGCCAGCGCAATCAGCACCGTCCAGCCGAAGCTGGTGCAGAGCCCGGTTTGCCAGACCACCGGTTGCGCCAGCCGCGCAAGCGGCGCGCCCAGAGCATCCAGCCCCTGGAACCCGAGCGACAGCGGTGCGGCGACCAGGCCGCACAGGATGGCGGCAATGACGAAACGCTGGCCTGAGCGCACGCCTTGCGCCAGCCAGACAAGCGCGAAGGCGCCGCCGACGCCGAGGAAAAGGCCGATGTAGAGAAGAACCTTGCCGGTCCAGATCGCCGACCGCAGATCCAGGTCAACGGCGTCCGCCACCGCAGGCGCCGCACTTGGCGCGCCGACGGAAAACAGCACCGAGCCGCCAACCGGATGACCGTCGGCGGAAATCACCCGCCAGCTCAAGACATGCGTGCCCGACCCGAGCTTCTGAGGGTTGTCGATCTCGACCGTCTGCTCGTCGAGGCGAAAGGAGGTCAGCGCGACAGGCGTGCCGTCGGGCCGCACCAGCGTCAGCACCAGCGGCGACACCGGCTCGCTGAAGGTCAGCGAAAATTGCGTAGGCGCTAGCGCCAGCACCGCACCGTCGGCCGGCTCGGCCTTGATCAGCGCCGCATGGGCAAGGGCCGCGTTTGGCGTGGCGAGGACGGCAAGCAGCACGATCGCGGCCAGCAGGCCGAAGCACCTGCCGGTTGTTCGTTCCATCAGCTGGAAATAGGCCACGCTCATGCCACCCACCAAAACAGCGGCGCGCCGCGTCGAAGCAGCGCGCCGCCGATGCATCACTTCTTCGGCAGCAGATTGAGGCCAGGCGCCGGATCTTCCAGCGCATCCTCATCCTGACCCGCCGCAGGAATCTCTATCCAACGAGTCGTGGCGCCATCGCATTCCTGTACCACCGGAAAATAGATCTTTTGACCGGTCGGCAGATCGGCGGCCAGCGTGCCGCGGAAGACGAACTCGTCATAAAATTCATCCGGCAGGCTGCCGCCGCTCCAGTCGACTTCCTTGACGCCCGACGTCACCGCCTCGCCGTAGAGCTGGTAGGATTTCTCGTACTTGCCTTTCTTGACCTGCAGCGTCCAGCCCGGCTTCGGCATCGGCTTCACCGCGATCACCCCTTCCGGGATTTGCACGCGCACGGCAATCGTCGCCTTGCCGTCGCAGCCATGCGGCACCCGCAGCACGGCCTTGTAGGTCGAACCGACCGGCGCTTCCTGGGTTTCAAGCGTGATATGGGCGAAGGCGGCACTCGTCCCCAGGACGAGGCATGCAGCGGCCGGCAAAAGATACTTGTTCATGATGGTCCCTCGAAAAATCGGTTGGCAAATAATTGGTCAGTCGTTGTCTTCCTGGGGCGGCGCGCTGCCGATGGCTTGCACGGCAAACTCGACGGTCACCGTCCCGGCCTTCTCGAAGGTGAGCGTGGCGGCAAACATCTGGCCTTCCCTAGGCGGCTGCTTCAGATCCATGAACATTATGTGGTAGGCGCCGGGACCCAGCGTGACCTTGCCGCCCCCCGGAATTTCCAGGCCGCCACTGACCGGGCGCATGGTCATGATGCCGTCCTTCACCCTCATTTCATGCAGTTCGGCTTTTGCCGAAATGTCGGAGGCAATTGACAGCAGCCGGTCCGGCGCGCTGCCTTTGTTGACAATGGTGAAATAGCCGCCGGCGACCTTGGCGCCGGCCGGCGTGGCGCGCGACCAGGGATGCTCGATCTCGATGTCGCCAGCCTTGAACTCATGCGCAAGGACGCAATGAGCGCCTGTCAACACAAGCGCAAAGGCGAGCGCGGCGGCACGAAGAAAATGGTACATAATAAAGCTCCATGAATATGAGGTCGCGCCGTTGCCCGGCCACGAACTTGTCTGTCATTGGATGATTGTCGCCTGTGCAGGTTACGCGAGGGCGAGCGCCAGTTTTCAGCCCGCAAGCGGCGGCGCGCGCGGATTGGCCGGAGAGCGCTCACGCGTGACGTCGGGATGCCTGACAGAAGCAAGCACAAAGGCGACGGTCTCAAAGGACAGGCTGGCCGGCGCTATGCCGGCGCCGGCCGGCGGCGCATAGGCCACGAAAGCCATGCTGCAGCCGAGCATGCAGCATGCCGGCATGTGCTGCTGGTGCGGATCGCCGCCGGGAAGCTTAACCGCTCCCTCATGGGTGCAGATGACATTGCCGAAGGCGTCGATCTGTGACGCATCCGGCGCAATGCCGAAAGCAAACACGCCGAGCGTCGACTGGAGCAGCAACACACAGGCCGCGACAAACGCGGCCGTCATGCTCCATCTCTTACGCCGGATGTTCAAAGATCTGCCTCTTCACGCAGCGACGGCAGATACCTAGCACGTGCCACGCGGCCGGAAAATCGCCAAATCATCGCTGCGGCAACGCGGCGCGTTCAATGCATGTCGCCCAAAAGTGCGCAGCGGTTTTGGGATAACGACATGCATAGGCAAAGACCTTGAGCACATAGCGTCCCTTCGGACGTCGCTCGCTCAGGAAACCGGGCGGCCGCCAATTTCAGGGATCGAGGTCAGCAGCGTGTTGCGCGCCGACTTGAGATGCTTGCGGCAGGCGGCGTCGACCTTGCCGAGATCGCGCGACTTCAGCGCTGCGATATAGGCGAGATGCTCGCTCACCGCGACTTCATTGCGCTCCCGCTCCTGCGCCTTGTTCCACTGGTAGTGGTAGTGGAAGATCATGGCGATGACGTCGTAGAAATCGACGATGAAGCGGTTGTGCGACGCCCGGTGGATCAGCCGGTGGAAGCGCTCGTCGAGCTCCGAGAATTCGTTGAAGCGGGTGGCGATCTCGCTGGCCAGAAGCCGGTGCTCGTCCTCCAGGCGGTCGAGATCGGCCCAGACCGGACTGTCCTGCGGCAAGGCGGCAAAGGCCGCCGCCGAGCGTATCTCGAACATCTCGCGGATTTCGGTGAGTTCGAGCGCAAAGGCGCGGGTAAAGCCTTTCAGCACCCAATGGCTGTTGCGCCGCTTCTCGATCAGGCCGAAGCGGGAGAATCGGATCAGGAATTCGCGCACGCTGGTGGTGCCGACGCCGATCTCGCGCGCCAGCTCGAGCTCGTTGATCTGCATGCCGGCCTCGGCGCCGCCGGCAAGCAGCCTGCGCATGAACGAGCGCTCGATGATCTGGGCCAGCGTGTCGGTCTCTTCTTCGGGGAAGAAATCGTCCGGCTTCGGTGCCCTGAGCACTGTCTTGCTGCGTTTGTTCCAGGCGATCAGCCCGGTCTCTTCCATGCGCGCCAAGATGGTGCGCACGGTGGTGCGGCTGACACCAAGCAGAGTTCCCAGCTCCGGCTCGGACGGCAGGCTCTGCGTCTCACCGAGCAGCCGCAGACCCCTGTTGTAAGCGTCCTTGTAGACGTTGTTGCTCTTCGACATCCCTGCCCCGTTGCGCGCCGGCGCTTGCTGTGGCTGGCTTGAAGCGCGATATCACACATGTCCTAGCGCATGACCCGGCAAAGCAAAACGCTTTGCGTGCCAGACGCCGCTCCCTGCAACCCAGGCGTCCATCGGACGCTTGGTCTCCTCCTGAAAAAACAATTGACGCACAAATGTTTTTTCCCGATAAAAGACATTATATGTAAACAAACGCGTGTCAATCCGCGCATCCCCCCAGGAACAGACCCAGGAAACTGCCCGTGAACGCCTCGAACAGCATTCTTCTGTCCCCCGCCGACAATGTCGCGGTCGCCAATGGCCGCATCGAGATCGGCACCGCTCTGCCCGGCGGCGCCGTCGCCACGGCCTTGATCGAGCCCGGCCACAAGGTGGCGATCAAGCCTATCGCCACCGGCGAGGCGGTGGTCAAGTATGCCCAGGCCATCGGTCGCGCCACGCAGGACATCGCGCCCGGCGACCATGTCCATTCGCACAATCTGGTTTTTGAGTCCGGCCGCCTGCCGGTGGTGCCGCCGAGCGAGGCCGAGCACGCGACGGAGGCCGATCGCGCCCGCACCTTCATGGGCTACCGCCGCGCCGATGGCCGTGCCGGCACCCGCAACTTCATCGGCATCATTGCCAGCGTCAATTGCTCGGCCACCGTCTGCCACGCCATTGCCGACGAAGCCAATCGCGTGCTGTTGCCGAAATATCCCGGGATCGACGGTTTCGTGCCGATCGTCCATGGCCAGGGCTGCGGCATGAGCGGCACCGGCGACGGCATGATGGTGCTGCACCGGACGCTCGCCGGCTACACCCGCCACCCGAATTTCGGCGGCGCGCTGATGGTCGGTTTGGGCTGCGAGGTCAATCAGCTTACCCTTTACGGCCAGAAGGGTGCGGCGGCGGGAAAACGCCATTTCAACATCCAGGATGCCGGCGGCTCGCGCAAATCGGTGGAAAAGGCCATGGGCGTGCTGGCTGAAATCGCCGAGGAAGTCGGCCAGTTTCAGCGTGAGCCGATCCCGGTCAGCGAGATCGTCGTCGGCCTGCAATGCGGCGGCTCCGACGGCATGTCGGGCATCACAGCCAATCCCGCACTGGGCGCCGCCGTCGACATCCTGGCCGGCGTCGGCGGCATCGGCATCCTGTCCGAGACGACGGAGATCTATGGCGCCGAACATCTGCTCGCCTATCGCGCCGCAACGCCGGAGATCGCCAAGAAGCTCGACGGGTTCGTCAAGTGGTGGGAGGATCACGTCGCCAAGCATGGCGCCTCGATCGACAACAACCCCTCGCCCGGCAACAAGCGTGGCGGCCTGACCACCATTCTGGAGAAGTCGCTAGGCGCCGTCGCCAAGGGCGGCCAGACGCCGCTCAACGGCGTCTTCGGCTATGCCGAGAAGGTCACCGGCAGCGGCCTGGTGTTCATGGACACGCCCGGCTACGACCCGGTCTCGGCAACCGGCCAGGTGGCGGGCGGCGCCAACATCATCGTCTTCACCACCGGCCGCGGTTCCTGCTTCGGCTGCCGGCCGACGCCGTCGATCAAGGTCGCCACCAACTCGACCATGTACCACCAGATGGAAGAGGACATGGACGTCAATTGCGGCGTCATCGCTTCGGGTGAAAAGACCATCGCCGGCATGGGCCGCGAGCTCTTCGAACTGATCGTCGAAACCGCGTCGGGCCGCAAGACCAAGAGCGAGGCGTTCGGCTACGGCGACAACGAGTTCGTGCCGTGGCACCTCGGCGCGACACTGTAAACACCGTCAAGAACAGAGCCGGTCGAAAGAACCGGCAAGGGGAGGCTTTGGATGGACAAACGCCGCATCGGCACGACTGCGCTCGAGGTCACCGAGATAAGCTTCGGCGGGGCGGCGATCGGCGGGCTCTACCGGGCCTGTCCGCGCGAAGCGGCGATGGAGACGCTGCAGACCGCCTGGGAGGCCGGCCTGCGCTATTTCGACACCGCGCCATTCTATGGCTTTGGCCTGTCGGAACGCCGGACCGGCGATTTCCTGCGCTACAAGCCGCGAGACTCCTATGTGCTGTCGACCAAGGTCGGGCGGCTGTTACGCCCGGTACCGGAAGACCAGGTTCCCGATCACTCCTATGTCGACCCGCTGCCTTTCGCGCTCGACTACGACTATTCCTATGACGGCATCATGCGCTCGGTCGAGTTCTCCTATGCGCGGCTCGGGCTGAACCGGATAGACATCCTGTTTGTTCACGACATCGGCACCTACACGCATGGCGTCGAGAAGACGAAGCTGCACTTTCGCCAGCTGATGGATGGCGGTCTGAAGGCGCTGGACGAGCTGAAATCGTCGGGCATCATTTCCGCCTACGGGCTCGGCGTCAACGAGGTGCAAATCTGCCTCGACGTGCTCAGCCGCGCCCCGCTCGACTGTATCCTGCTCGCCAGTCGCTATTCGCTGCTCGACCGCTCGGCCGAAGCCGACCTTTTGCCGCTCTGCCGGCAGCGGCAGACCTCGCTGATCATCGGCGGCGTTTTCAACTCCGGCATCCTGGCGACCGGGCCGGTGAACGGCGCGCATTTCGACTATGTGCCGGCGACGCAGGACATACTCGAGCGCGTCGGCGCGATGGAGAAAATTGCCACCGAGGGTGGCTATTCGCTGGCGGCAGCGGCGTTGCAGTTTCCGCTGCACGAGCCTGTCGTGGCCAGCGTGCTAACCGGAACGGCAAAGCCTGCCAACCTGACACGCAACCTCGACCTGTTCGACATCAAGGTGCCGCAAGCGGAATTCGCCAAATACGCTCCCTACACCATCGTGCAGGAGCTCGGCTGACGAAACGCCACGATCACGCGATCCTCAAGAAAGAATGAACATTCCATATTGACTAGAGAGTGGAATTAATATTCCATGATGATCAAGGAGGATCGGGAGCGTCTGGACGTGGCATTGAGGATCGGCGGGAGGCTTCTTCGCCGAGCCATGCGCAGGCCGATATGAAACACCGCTTGCGTCGGCCGGACCGATGCACTATCAAAAAGCGGCAACTGTTTTTTATTGATAAAGTTCTGTTTGGGCCGCGCCTATCCGAATGGAGCTTCCGTAACCTTCACCGGGCGATCTAGGGAGGATTCCTAATGAAATTCGTGACCAGCATTCTCAACCGCCGCTCACTTGTGGCGCTTGCAGCCGCCTCGATGCTTGCCGGCGCGCTGCACACGGCGCCGGCTTCGGCGGCGGATGTGACCATTCCGATCATCGTCAAGGACACCACGTCCTTCTACTGGCAGATCGTTCTGGCCGGCGCCCGCAAGGCCGGCAAGGATCTCGGCGTCAACGTGCCGGAACTTGGTGCCCAGGCTGAAACCGACGTCAACGGCCAGGTCTCGATCCTTGAGAACGCCGTCGCCGGCAACCCGGCCGCGATCGTCATCGCCCCGACCGAATTCAAGGCGCTCGGCAAGCCGATCGATGAAGCAGCCAGCAAGGTCAAGGTCATCGGCATCGACTCCGGCGCCGACTCCAAGGCCTTCACCTCGTTCCTGACCACTGACAATGTCCAGGGCGGACGCGTCGCCGCCGACGGTCTCGCAGCAGCCATCGGCGCCGCCAATGGCGGCAAGATCGAGGGCGACGTCGCCCTGATCACCAACGCACCGGGCGCCGGTTCGCTGGAGCAGCGCAAGCAGGGCTTCACCGAGCAGCTGGCCGCGAAATATCCGGGCCTCAAGCTCGTCGCCGACAAATATGCCGACGGCCAGGCAACGACCGGTCTCAACATCGCCACCGACCTGATCACCGCCAACCCGAACCTCAAGGGCATCTTCGCGTCCAACCTGATCATGGCGCAGGGCGTCGGTCAGGCTGTCGCTGAAAACAACCTTGGCGGCAAGCTGGCGCTGGTCGGCTTCGACAGCGACGAGAAGCTGATCAAGTTCCTCAATGACGGCGTCATTTCCGCGCTCGTCGTCCAGGACCCCTACCGGATGGGCTATGACGGCATCAAGACCGCGCTCGCCGCCTCGAAGGGCGAGAAGGTCGAAGCCAATGTCGACACCGGCGCCAATCTGGTGACCAAGGCCAACATGAAAGACCCCAAGATCGACGCCTTGCTCAACCCGAAGCTCTGAGCCCGTCAATCCAAATCGTTTCCGGGGCCTCGCGCCCCGGAAACACCGGCCGCCGGCACAAACGGCTTGGCAATATACAGGCTTCGGCTAGGCTGATTTTAGAGGCATCCCTTGCCTCGCCGCGTGCCAATCGTAAGACCAATCTGGGAGGATTGTCATGACGTCCACGGCGCAGGAACTGCACCCGGCCCCGACGCTGGAGCCAGGCAGGACGATCCTCGAACTGCATGGGCTGGAAAAGCGCTATCCCGGCACACATGCGTTGAAGCCGGTGCACCTTGCCTTCAAGGCAGGTGAGATCCACGCCATCGTCGGCGAAAACGGCGCCGGTAAATCCACCCTGATCAAGCTTCTGACCGGCGTCATGCCGCGCACCTCCGGCGATGTCATCTGGGAGGGCAAGCCGGCAGCGCTGGCGACCCCGCATGAAGCGATGGCGCTCGGCATCAACGCCGTGCATCAGGAGGTGGTGCTCTGCCGCCATCTCACCGTCGCCGCCAACATGTTCCTCGGCGAGGAGAATTCCCGCTTCGGCATCCTGCAGCAGCGCGCCATGGTCAAGGAAGCGCAGAAGATCATCGACGGTCTCGGCTTCGACCTGCCGGCGCATGTCATGCTGGGTGACCTCACCATCGGCCAGCAGCAGCTGATCGCCGCCGCCCGCGCCACCGTGCGCGGCACGAAATTCCTCATCTTCGACGAGCCGACCGCCTATCTCACCCGCAAGGAAGCCGACCAGCTGTTCACGCTGATCCGCAGGCTCAAAGGCGAAGGCGTCACCATCATCTATATCAGCCATCGCATGGAAGAGGTGTTCGAACTCGCCGACCGCGTCTCAGTGCTGCGCGACGGCACGCTGGTCGGCACCAGGAACATTGCCGAGACCAACGACGCCGAGCTGGTCAAGATGATGATCAACCGCTCGATCGAGCAGGTCTACCACAAGGAGCATTTCACCCCGGGCGCCGTGATCGTCGAAGCGAAAAGCCTGTCGGGCAAGGGTTTTGAAAATGTCTCGATGACGGTGCGCGCCGGCGAGATCGTCGGGCTCTACGGCTTGATCGGCGCCGGGCGCAGCGAGTTCGTCACCACGCTCTATGGCCGTCATCACAAGTCCGCCGGCCAGGTCCTTTGGGAAGGCAAGCCGGTCCACATCAATTCCGAGCATGACGCGATCAAGCTCGGCATGGCGCTGGCGCCGGAAAGCCGCCGCGACCAGGGCCTGTGCCTGAACCTGCCGGTCGGCCTCAACCTCAATCTGCCGATCTACAAGCGCATCTCCAGCAACCTGCTGATCTCTGGCGCGAAGGAAAAGGCCGAGGCCGATCGCCAGATCGCAGGTCTCCGCATCAAGACGCCGACGCGCGGTGCGCTGGCCTCCAGCCTGTCCGGCGGCAACCAGCAGAAGATCGTCATCGGCAAATGGCTGGCGCACGGCGCCAAGCTGTTCATCTTCGACGAGCCGACGGTCGGCGTCGATGTCGGCACCAAGGCCGAGATCTACCGCCTGTTCGGGGAGCTTCTGTCCAAGGGCGCCGGCATCATCCTGATCTCGTCCTATTTGCCGGAGGTCTATGAACTCGCCGACACGCTGCACGTGTTCCGGCGCGGCAAACTTGTGGCCACACATGGGTTCCGCACCGCCAATCACGAGGACATTCTCACGCAGGCGCTCGCCGAGAAACAAGAAAAGCTGGGAGGACAGATATGAGCACCGAGGCGATTGCAGCCGAAAAGCCGAAACGGAACTACAACGTCCTGTTCGGGTTGACACTTCTGGCGTTGCTGGTTCTGCTCTGGATCGTTCTGTCGGTGGCGACGCCGAGCTTCGCCTCCTCCAACAACATCGCCAACCTTTTGCGCCAGGGTTCGATGATCGCCATCATGGCGGTCGGCCAGACCTTCGTCATCATCACCGGCGGCATCGACCTGTCGGTCGGCGCCGTGGTCGGCTTCGCCACCGTCATCGTTGCCATGATGATCAATGCCGGCTTCCCGATCTGGGTCGCCATTCTGGCGACACTGCTGGTTGGCGTCGCCATCGGCCTGTTCCATGGCTTCGGCATCGTCAAGATGGGCTTGCCGCCTTTCATCATCACGCTGGCGACTCTGACCTCGCTGCGCGGCATCGGCCTGTTGATGACCAACGGCAATTCGATCAACATCAACAGCGATAGCTTCACGGCATTCTCGCGCAACTCCTTTATCGGCATCCCCAATCTGTTCTGGATGGTGATCCTGGTCGGCATTCCGGCCTACATCTTCCTCCACCACAGCCGCTGGGGCCGCTATCTCTTCTCGGTGGGGTCCAATGCCGAGGCCTCGCGCCTGTCCGGCGTCAACGTCCAGCGCACCATCTACATGGCCTACACACTGTCGGGCCTCTGCGCCGCCTTCGTCGGCGTGCTGCTCGCCGCCCGCATCGGCATCGGCAATCCGACCCAGGCCGAGGGCTGGGAACTGCAGGCGATCGCGTCGTCGGTGATCGGCGGCACCTCGCTGTTCGGCGCCGTCGGCTCGGTGCATGGTCCGCTGCTCGGCGCCTTTATCCTGGCCACGATCAACAACGGCGCCAATCTGCTCAACGTCAACTCGTTTTGGCAGCGCATCATCACCGGCGCACTGATCATCATCATCGTCTATTTCGACGGGCTGCGCCGTCGCAGCAAATGAATCCTCCCTGACTTCTGCGCCGGTCCGATCATTCAACGGGCCGGCGCCTTTTTGAACACTGGAATTGCACATGAAAGCCGTCGTTTGCCGCTCACCCGGCGACCTTGTCCTGGAAGACCGCGCCGCACCCGGCGCGCCGCCTGCCGGCTGGGCCTTGGTCGCCGTCAGCCATGTCGGCATCTGCGGCACCGACTACCACATCTTCGAAGGCAAGCACCCGTTCCTCGCCTATCCCCGCATCATGGGCCACGAAGTGTCGGGCACCGTCGTCGAGACCGGCGAAGGGATTGACCTGTCCGTCGGCGAGCCCGTCATCATCAACCCCTATCTCGCTTGCGGCAAATGCATCGCCTGCCGCCAGGGCAAGCCGAATTGCTGTGTCAGGATCGAAGTGCTCGGCGTGCATCGCGACGGCGCCATGGCCGAGCAGATCCTGGTGCCGGCCGAGAATCTTTATCCGGCGAATGGTCTGTCGCTCGCCGATGCCGCGGCGATAGAGTTCCTCGCTATCGGCGCACATGCCGTGCGCCGCGCCCGCGCCGAACCAGGCGCCCGCACACTGGTCATCGGCGCCGGACCGATCGGGCTCGGCGCAGCCCTGTTTGCCCGTATCGCCGGGCTCGATGTCAGCCTGCTCGACATGAGCAGCGAGCGGCTGGATTTTGCCGAAAGCGAACTCGGCTTCGCCACCCTCGACGGCTCACAAAAACCGGCAACGGAGCTGGTGAGCGAGGCAACTGGCGGCGAAGGTTTCGACGTCGTCTTCGACGCCACCGGCAATACTGCTTCCGTGCAGTCGGCCTTCGCCCATGTCGCGCATGGCGGCACGCTGGTTCTGGTCAGCGTCGTCAAGGACGATATCGTCTTTTCCGATCCTGAGTTTCACAAGCGCGAGATGACACTGGTCGGCAGCCGCAACGCGCTCAAAGCCGACTTCGACCACGTCGCCGCCTCCATCCGCAACGGCGCTGTGCCGCTGGCAAAACTTGTCACCCACCGCACCACGCTGGCCGGTACGCCGCACGATCTCGCGCGCTGGGCGCACGAGAAATCTGGGCTGATCAAAGCTGTGATAGAGATCGGATAAGACGTCGTTCCGACACGAATTCGGCGGATCGTTGCGCTCTGAGTCTGCCTTGGCAACTAGCCGAAACATCCCTCGCTTCGTCATCCTATGGCGGAGCAAGGAGCGAAGCGACGCGGCGCAGACCATAGGATCCATGCCGTGACCTCGAAGCGTTGCTTCGGTGCAGAATTCTGCTCCGCTGCGCTCTTCGCCCGAGATCGCGGCATGGATCCTTGGGTCTCCGCGACGGAGCTACGCTCCTGCTTCGCCAAGGATGACGACGTTAGCTACAGCGCAGATAGCTTCAGTTCCACCCGCTCCGCCGGAAACCGCGTTTCGGAAAACTGGATCGGTCGGCCATCCGGCGTGACGTTGACGGCGACCGCGACCAGCACGATGGCCCCCGGCTGCAGGTTGAGGGCGGCAAGGTCGGCGGCATCGGCATGGCGCGCCGACAGAACTGTCGATTGCCTGAGATAATCGTCCACGCCGAAACGCCGGAGCGAGGCGGTGATCGAACCGGTCTCGCCCATCGCGGCATCGATGCCGGCGAAACGCTTGGCCTCGTACCAGCTGGCAGCCCGCGACACTGGCCGTCCGTCGGCTTCGCCGCGCGTCTCCAGCCGGATCACTTCAGTACCCCTCGCAAGGCTGAGCCCCTCGGCGACGCGCTGATTGGCCGGCTCGATCGCGGATGTGAGCAGCACGATATGCCGTTCCGATGTCTGCCCTTGCAGGCCGGTCGAAAACCGCGTGCGGGCTCCGATCGGATAGGACAGCCGCTTGCGCGACAAGACGAAAGTGCCGCGCCCCTGCTCGGCCCTCAGCACCCCGTCCTGCACCAGCGCTGATATGGCGCTGCGCACCGTGTGGCGGTTGACGCCGTAGCGCTCGGCCAGCGTCACTTCGGGCGGCAGAGCGGCATTCTCGGCAAAGTCGCCGGCGGCGATCGAATGCAGGATCTGGTCGGCGATCTGCCGCCATAGCGAGACACCGCTGCGCCGCTCGATGCTGCTCACCATCTGTTGGCCAGCCATTTTTGCCCCCCGATCACACCCATGTCATCCACCCGTCATGGACACGGGTTAGATAATAGGTATAATTTGTATAGTTGTCTATATCACTAGACAAATTTCACACATTCAGGGAGTTACCCATGCGAGGACAGGAAGCCCGCGACCAGGCCGAGCGCAAGGCCGTCATGGCGACGCTGGCGCAGGCGAGCGGCGACGACATCGCCCGGCTCTGGAACGAGGCCGGCCTGACCTCTGAAGCCGAACTTTTGCGCGGGCCGGAAACCGGCCTGGTGACCGTGCGTGGCCGCATCGGCGGCGGCGGCGCGCCGTTCAATGTCGGTGAAACCACGGTCACGCGCGCCACCGTCCGGCTCCCCTCCGGGCAGGTCGGCCACAGTTACACGCTCGGCCGCGACCGTAAGAAGGCGAGGCTCGCGGCAATCGCCGACGCGCTCTGGCAGGACCCGGCGCAGCGCCAGACGGTCGAGGCCGCGCTGGTCGCACCGCTACGCGCCGCCCAAGGCGAGGCGCGCGAAAAACGCCGCGCCGAGACAGCGGCAACGAAAGTGGATTTCTTCACCATGGTGCGCGGAGAAGACTGATGGACATCGCAGCCCAATCGATCGATGGCGGTTTCGCCGATCCGGTGTTCAACGCCCAGACCGTCTTCCGCGCCGTCATGGACGCCATGGCGCGGCCGGGCAGCGTACAGCCTTTGCCGGCCTTCGCCCGCCCGCCGGCGCCGCTGTCGGCCACCGCCGGCGCCATCGCGCTGGCGCTGTGCGACAACGACACCCCGCTCTGGCTCGACCCCGCTCTGCAAGGGTCCGCGGCGGTCAAGTCCTGGCTCGGCTTCCACACAGGCGCGCCGCTCGCCAACACCCCGGCCGATGCGCATTTCGCTGTGATCGCCAACCCGGCGGAGATGGCGGCCCTCGACGGCTTTTCGCAAGGCACGCAGGACTATCCCGACCGGTCGACGACGCTGATCCTGCAGGTCAGCGATCTCGTCTCCGGCGCGCCGCTGCTGCTCGAAGGTCCCGGCATCGAAACCTCTACCACCATCGCGCCGGCACAGATGCCGCGTCATTTCGTCGAACAGTGGAAGCAGAACAGCCAACGCTTTCCACGCGGCGTCGACATCATCCTGGCGGCACCCAACGGTATCGCCTGCCTGCCGCGCACGACACGCATCAAGACGATGGAGGCGTAAATGTATGTCGCGGTAAAAGGCGGCGAAGCCGCAATTGCCAATGCCCACAGCCTGCTCGCCGACCGCCGGCGCGGCGACCGTTCGGTGCCGGCACTGCGCCTCGACCAGATCGTCGAGCAGCTGGCGCTCGGCGTCGACCGGGTGATGAGCGAGGGTTCGCTCTACGACAGCGAACTGGCCGCGCTGGCCATCGTCCAGGCGCGTGGCGACATGATCGAGGCGATCTTCCTGGTCCGCGCCTATCGCACCACGCTGCCGCGCTTCGGCTACAGCAATCCCATCGATACCGGCGCCATGCTGGTCGAGCGGCGCGTGTCGGCGACCTATAAGGACCTGCCGGGTGGCCAGTTGCTTGGACCCACCTTCGACTACACCCACCGGCTACTCGATCCCGAGCTTGCCGCCGGCGCCGACGTCGCCGAACCGCTGCAGCGCGAAACCGAAGCGCAGGCCATGCCGCGCGTCTCGGCGATCCTCGCCCGTGAAGGCCTGATCGAGCCGGATGGTGAGATGCCGCAGGACCATGTTCCCGGCGACATCACCCGCGAGCCGCTGGAATTCCCGATGGCGCGCGACATCCGCCTGCAGGCGCTGTCGCGCGGCGATGAAGGTTTTCTGCTGGCGCTCGGCTATTCGACCCAGCGCGGCTATGCCCGCAACCATCCCTTTGTCGGCGAGGTCCGCATCGGCGAGGTCGAGCTGGAGCTCGACGTGCCGGAACTGCCCTTCGCCGTGCCGCTCGGCTCGGTCCGCGTCACCGAGTGCCAGATGGTCAACCAGTTCAAGGGTTCGGCCAAGGCACCGCCGCAATTCACCCGCGGCTATGGCCTGGTCTTCGGCCAGAGCGAGCGCAAGGCGATGGCCATGGCGCTCTGCGACCGCGCGCTGCGCGCTGCCGAACTGGGAGAGGATGTCGTCGCCGCCGCGCAGGATGAGGAGTTCGTCATCTCGCACTCCGACAATGTCCAGGCGACCGGCTTTGTCGAGCATCTGAAGCTGCCACACTATGTCGACTTCCAGGCCGAACTCGACCTCGTGCGCCGCATGCGCGCCGAGTACGAAGCGCGCGAAAATACCGACGTGCTGGAAGAAAAGAAAGAGGCCGCGGAATGAGCCTAGTCGCCCGACCCGTTATGACCGCCGCCGCCATCATGGGAATGGCCGCCATACCCCCCGCCGTAATTGTCGCTGCCGCCGATGTTCTCGCCATGCGCGCCCTCCCTTGGGGCAGGCAGAACCATTCTTCGAAGAAGAAAAGCGACCACGCCGACGAATGCCAGCAGCAGAATTCCAAGATGCATCCAACCGGTTTGGGTCATCCGATTTCGCCCTTGTTTGCGCGTCCTGGACGCCAATTCGATAGCACAATGTGGATGTGATCGCCATGACCGACATCGCCACCTACAACTTCGCTTATCTCGACGAACAGACCAAAAGGATGATCCGCCGGGCGATCCTCAAGGGCATCGCCATCCCCGGCTATCAGGTTCCGTTCGCGTCGCGTGAAATGCCGATGCCCTATGGCTGGGGCACCGGCGGCGTGCAGGTCACCGCCTCGATCATCGGCCCGGATGATGTGCTGAAGGTCATCGACCAGGGCGCCGACGACACTACCAATGCCGTCTCGATCCGCGCCTTCTTCAAGAAGGTCGCCAATGTCGCCGTCACCACCGACACGGCAACCGCCACGATTATCCAGACCCGCCACCGCATCCCTGAGCATCCGCTCAGCGCCGGCCAAATTCTGGTCTATCAGGTGCCGATCCCCGAGCCGCTGCGCTTCCTCGAGCCGCGCGAGACCGAGACCCGCAAAATGCATGCGCTGGAGGAATATGGCCTCATGCATGTGAAGCTCTATGAGGACATCGCCAAACACGGCCGCATCGCCACAACCTATGCCTATCCGGTCAAGGTCGAGGGCCGCTATGTAATGGACCCGTCGCCGACGCCGAAATTCGACAATCCGAAAATGCACCGCTCACCGGCTTTGCAGCTGTTCGGCGCCGGACGCGAAAAGCGCATTTACGCCGTGCCGCCGTTCACCGATGTCGTCAGCCTCGACTTCGAGGATCATCCGTTCGAGGTGCAGACCTTCGACCAGCCCTGCGCGCTGTGCGCGGCCGAGAATGTCTATCTCGACGAGGTCATCCTCGACGACCATGGCGGCCACATGTTCGTCTGCTCAGACACCGACCATTGCGAGAAGCGGCGTGCCGATGGCCATCGCGGTCACCTTGCTCCCGAAACCTCGGAAACCATGGAGCCGGCGCAATGACCGACGAACCGCTGCTGCGCGTCTCAGCACTGTCCAAATTCTACGGCTCGCGCGTCGGCTGCGAGAACGTCACCTTCGACCTGTGGCCGGGTGAAGTCCTGGCGGTGGTCGGCGAGTCCGGCTCCGGCAAGACGACGCTGCTCAACTGCCTGTCGACGCGGCTGCTGCCAAGCTCCGGCACCGCCAGCTACCGCATGCGCGATGGCCAGTTTCGCGAACTCTACCGCATGAGCGAGGCCGAGCGCCGCTTCCTGATGCGCACCGACTGGGGCTTTGTCCACCAGAACCCCGCCGACGGCCTGCGCATGACGGTATCGGCCGGCGCCAATGTCGGCGAGCGGCTGATGGCGGTCGGCGACCGCCACTACGGCAAGATCCGCGCAACGGCTGTCGACTGGCTGTCGCGCGTCGAGATCGACGAGGACCGTATCGACGACGAGCCGCGCGCCTTTTCCGGCGGCATGCGCCAGCGCCTGCAGATCGCCCGCAACCTCGTCACCGGACCGCGGCTAGTGTTCATGGACGAGCCGACCGGCGGCCTCGACGTCTCGGTGCAGGCACGCCTGCTCGACCTCTTGCGCGGCCTGGTCACCGATCTCGGCCTGGCGGCGATCGTCGTCACCCACGACCTCGCGGTGGCGCGGCTTCTGTCGCAGCGCATGATGGTGATGAAAGATGGACGCGTCGTCGAAAGCGGTCTCACCGACCGCGTCCTCGACGATCCGCGCGCGCCCTACACCCAGCTTCTCGTTTCCTCGATTCTCCAGGTGTGACCATGGCTACGCCCCTCGTTGTCTCCGACGTCGCCAAGAGCTTCACAATGCATCTACGCGACGGCATCAAACTGCCGGTCGTCGCTGGTGTCTCGTTCTCGATCCGGGCCGGCGAATGCGCTGTGCTTGGCGGCCCCTCGGGCGCCGGCAAGAGCTCGATCCTGAAAATGCTCTACGGCAACTATGCCGTCGACGAGGGCCAGATCATCGTCCAGCATGAGGGCGGCCTGATCGATCTCGCCAATGCCAGCCCGCGCACGGTGCTCGCCGTGCGCCGGCAGACGATCGGCTATGTCAGCCAGTTCCTGCGCACCGTGCCGCGCGTCTCGGCACTGGATGTCGTTGCCGAGCCACTGGTCGAGCGCGGCGAAGAGCGCGAGAGTGCGCGCGAAAAGGCCCGCGCCTTGCTCTCCCAGCTCAACCTGCCCGAAAAACTCTGGGCGCTGCCGCCGGCGACTTTCTCCGGCGGCGAACAGCAGCGCGTCAACATCGCGCGCGGTTTCATCACCGAACATCCGGTTCTGTTGCTCGACGAGCCTACCGCTTCGCTCGATGCGAAAAACCGTGACGTGGTGGTTGCCCTGATCGCCGCCAAGAAGGCAGCCGGTGTCGCTTTGCTTGGCATCTTCCACGACCTGGATGTGCGTGACGCCGTCGCCGATCGCATCATCGACGTCACCTCTTTCGCCGCTGGAAAAATCGCCGCATGAGCCGGAAATTGTCGGAAGCGCCATTCGTCCATGAGACGGCGCAGGTCGAGAATTCGACATTGGGGCGCTGGACCGAGATCGCCGACCGCAGTCGGGTGTCCGAGAGCATCCTCGGCGACTATTCCTACATGATGCAAGACTGCGCCGTCTGGTGCGCGACCATCGGCAAGTTCTCCAACATTGCAGCAAGCGTCCGCATCAACGCCACCAACCACCCGACATGGCGGCCGACGCTGCACCACTTCACCTACCGCGCCTCCGACTATTGGGACGACGCCGAGCACGAAACAGAATTCTTCGCCCAGCGCCGTGCCAAACGCGTCACCATCGGCCACGACACCTGGCTCGGCCACGGCTCGACCATCCTGCCCGGCGTGACTGTCGGCGACGGTGCCGCGGTCGGTGCGGGTGCGGTGGTGTCGAAGGATGTCGCGCCCTACACCATCGTCGGCGGCGTGCCGGCAAAGCCGATCCGCGAGCGTTTCGACCGCCGCACTGCCGAGCGCTACCAGGCGCTTGCCTGGTGGGACTGGGACCACGCCAGGCTGCGCGCCGCGCTCGATGATTTCCGCGAGCTGGAAGCGGACGCCTTCTTGGAAAAATACGGCGGATAGCCGATCACATCATCGTCATAAGACCGGCCCGATTCATATCCCTGACACAGGACTCGGGACAGGAAGCGGTCTTCCCAAGGAGATCGCAATGCCTCAATCCATCAGACCCTCGCTCGCCGGCTTCTTCGAAGGCACCAACCCCAAGCCACCTGTGCATCTCGGCACCCGCTACGACACAGCGGGCAACTTCCTGCTTGAGCCTGGCAACACCGTCGTCAGCCATCTCGTAAGTGGATCGCCTTCGGAGGCCGTCGTCATCGAGGTGCGTGAGCGCATGCGTGCCATGCCGGATGCCGACCGGCTGGCCTTCACGCCGATCTCCAGCCTGCACATGACGCTGTTCCAGGGCATCATTGAATACCGTCGCCGCCTGCCCTACTGGCCGCAGGACGTGCCGCTCGACACCAGCATCGACGACATGACCAGTCTCTATCTGGAGCGGCTCAAGGGCTTTGAGGGCCGCGGTGCATTCAATGTCGAAGTCATCGAAGTCGTGCCGACCGGGCTGACCGTTGCTGGCGCAACCGAGGAAGACCGGCGCGTCATGGGCGCGTGGCGCGATGCGCTGTCGGTGCCGTTCGGCTACCGCCATCCCGATCACGACAGCTACGCCTTCCACGTCACCTTCGCCTACCAGATCCAGCGCCTCGCCGATGACCGGGCTGCCGCGTGGCAGGAGTTGTTCGACGACAGTCTCGCCGAGTTCACCCGCAGGGCACAGGTGATCGAGTTGCAGCCGCCAGCCTTCTGCAACTTCAAGGACATGAAGCATTTCGAGGAGCTGCTGGTGCTGGGCTGACCATCCGCACTATCGCCGCCGCCCGCGCCTGTGGGCAGTAACAAAACTGACATCAATCCGACACCGCAGGTTCATGCGGCTGCGCTAGCGAAGGTTAACAGACCTTCGAACTGCGACCGGACTGAAAGTTACGCCATGTCAGCAACGCTCGAAATCCGCGGCGTCTCCCGCCGATTTGGCAAGAACACCGCCGTCAGCGCCATCGACCTGTCGATCCCGCAGGGCCAGATGGTCGGCATTATCGGCCGTTCGGGCGCCGGCAAATCCACCCTCCTTCGCATGATCAACCGTCTCATCGACCCCAGCCAGGGGTCGATTTTTTTTGACGGCGCCGAAGTCTCGCGGCTGCGCGGCTCGCCGCTCAGGCGCTGGCAGCGCGACTGCGCCATGATCTTCCAGCAGTTCAATTTGGTGCCGCGCCTCGACGTCTTGACCAACGTGCTGCTCGGCCGACTCAACCACCGTTCGACCGTTTCCAATTTGCTTGGCATGTTCACCCGCGCCGAATGCGCCGAAGCCGTCGCCGCGCTCGAACGCCTCGACATCGCCCGCACTGCACTCCAGCCGGCCGGCACGCTGTCCGGCGGCCAGCAGCAGCGCGTCGCCATCGCCCGCGCCATGATGCAGCAGCCCAAGGTGCTGCTCGCCGACGAGCCGATCGCTTCGCTCGATCCGCTCAACGCCAAGGTGGTGATGGACTCGCTGCAGGACATCAATCTGCGCGAAGGCATCACCGTCGTCACCAATCTGCACACGCTGGACACCGCCCGCACCTACTGCAACCGCATCATCGGCATGGCTGCCGGCAAAATCGTCTTCGACGGCCCGCCTGAAGCGCTCAACCGCGAAGCCGTGCGCCAGGTCTATGGCGCCGACGCCAACGGCGCTGAAATCTCCGAGGCCATCACCTCGACCAGCATCGCCTACAAGCAAAAGATCGAAGCATCCGCCAGCCCGCTCGAGCCCGCATTCCCGGGATACTGAGCGGCTGGGATCGCCAGCCCGCGTCAAGGGCACCTTCAAATCAAGAACGCTGCCGGCGCGGGGCCGGAACCTACAGGAGAGATAAAATGTTCAGGAAGATGGTATTCGGCGCCGTATCGGTGCTCGCCATGGCAACCAGCATGGCTCACGCGGCCGACCTCAAGGAATTCCGCGTCGGCATCCTCGGCGGTGAAAACGAAACCGACCGTCTGCGCAACTACCAGTGCCTGGCCGACCACCTGAAGACCGAATTCGGCTTCGAAAAGGTCTCGCTGTTCCCGGCCGCCGACTATGACGGCGTTATCCAGGGCCTGCTCGGCGGTACGCTCGACTTCGCCGAACTCGGCGCTTCCGGCTACGCCAGCGTCTACATCAAGGACCCGAAGGCGGTCACCCCGATCCTCACCACCCAGCAGACCGACGGCGCCACCGGCTACTATTCGATCGGCCTGGCGCTCAAGTCCTCGGGCATCACCGACATCAAGTCGGCCAAGGGCAAGAAGCTCGGCTATGCCGATCCGGATTCGACCTCGGGCTACCTGATCCCGCTGACCCAGATCCCGAAGGACACTGGCGCCTCGAACGAAACCTTCTTCGCTTCGACCCAGTTCAATGGCGGCCATGAGAACAACGTTCTGGCTGTCCGCGACGGCAAGGTCGACGTGGCGGTGGACGATTCCTCGGGCATCGGCGACTTCAAGAACGGCTACACCTCCGGCACCTTCCACAAGGAAGTCGCCAAGGGCGCCGTCGACCCCAACGACTTCGTCGAAGTCTGGCGCTCGGGCCTGATCCCGAACGGCCCGCTGGTCGTGCGCACCGCGCTCGGTGACGACATGACCGCCAAGCTGACCGCGTTCTTCACCGACCTGCCGAAGAAGGACAAGGCCTGCTTCGAAGGCGTCGAAGGTGGCGACTTCACCGGCTACGTTCCCGTCAAGCCTGACTTCTACAGCGTCATCGTCGAAGCCCGTAAGGCAGCCATCGGCGGCTAACGGCGAAATCGGAAAGGGCGGTGTTCTAAAACACCGCCCTTTTTGCATCTCCGATCATGACCCTTTCCGTGACAGCGCCCTCCGGCGTCACCCACCAGATGGCCGATGCCTGGCGACGCCAGACATCGTTGCGTCGGCTCTATACAGTGCTCGGCATCGGCCTGCTGCTTGCCGCCATGTTTTCCAGCATGTGGTTCGCCGACGAGGCCAATGCCGGACACTTCTTCGACCGGCTGCCGCATCTCCTCGACTTTCTTAGCTGGCTGGTCCCCAAGGACTGGAACGATGTCTGGCGGGCGCTGTTCGACATCGCCTCGCCGCATGATACCGGCACCCAGGAATTCAACTTTCCGCTTGGCCGCGTCTATATCTGGGGCGGCTTCTACATCCCCGAATATTTCGAGCTGATGCTGACCACGGTGAACGTGGCGCTGGTCTCGACCTTCATCGGCTTCATCTTCGCCGTGCCGTTTTCCTTCATCGCCGCGCGCAATTTGACGCCGCATCCGGCGCTGCGGCTCGTCGTCAAGCGCTTCATGGAGCTGCTGCGCGCCTTTCCGGAGATCGTCATTGCCGGCCTGTTCGCGGCCATCGTGTCAACCGGGCCGATCGCCGCCATCATCGCCATCGGCCTGCATTCGATCGGCGCGCTGGGCAAACTGTTCTACGAGATCAACGAGAACATCGACATGCGCGCCGAGGAAGGCCTGAAAGCGGTCGGCGCCAACTGGTTCGAGCGGGTGCGCTTCGCCGACCTGCCGCAGGTGCTGCCTAATTTCATGTCCTACACGCTGCTGCGCGTCGAGATCAACGTACGGGCATCGACCATCATCGGCGCCGTCGGCGGCGGCGGCATCGGCGAGGAACTGAAGCTCTCCATCTCGCGCGGCTTCGGCGCCAAGACGCTGGCGCTGGTGCTGCTCTTGTTCACGACCATCTTCATCATCGACCAGTTCTCCGCCTGGCTGCGCCGCAAGCTGGTGGGTGAGCAGGCCTTCCTGATGGGAGGCGCGTGACCATGGCCATGACTGTCGACGAAATCAAAGCGATCGAAGAACGCTTTCCGCACGTGTTCCATCGCCCGTTCCTCCAGCGCTTCTGGCCGCTGTTCCTGGTTGCCGGCACCGTGCTTTACCTTATCTATGCCTTGTGGTTCTTCAGCCTGCCGCAGGTGCTGAGGGAATCGCATTGGGAGCGCCTGCCGCTCTTCCTGTCGCAATGGATCAGCTACGACCTGCAGCCGGAATTCCGCCTCGACCAGCCCGAGATCACGCCGAAATACCCGCGCTTCTCCGCCCTTGGCGACAACCCCAATCCTGACTGGGTCATCAGGAACGCCGACGGCACTTTCACCGTGTTGATCGACGGCCAGGCCAAGTCCGTCACCTTCGACAAGACCAAGGCGACGATTGTCGCCAATGGCGAAACGGTGCCTGTCGCCCTGACCAGCGGCAAGCCGGTGATATCAGGTCCGGTGCCCGACTGGATCACCGCGCATGACGACGAGGTCGTCGCCAAGATGGGCTTTGTCGGCGAAGTGCGCGTCACCGTCGACCGCGTGAAAGTTCGCAAGCGCTTCCTCGGCTGGGCGAATTTCGTCTTCGACACCCGTTCGCCCTTCTTCGGCAAATCGGCCGGTGAAGTGATCTCGCTGATCTGGTCCGGACCGGAACTGAAAGCGGGCACCTCGAACCTCGCACTGGCCGGCGACAACATCTGGAACAATGCGCAGTGGCAGCATGGCGACGTCTGGACGAAGCTGCTGCAGACCATCGTCATGGCGTTTCTCGGCACCTTGCTCGGCGCTTTCGTCGCCTTCCCGCTGGCCTTCTTCGCCGCCCGCAACATCACGCCGAGCGGATTGCTCAGCCAGGTGCTCAAGCGCTTCTTCGATTTCATGCGCTCGGTCGACATGCTGATCTGGGCACTGTTCTTCACCCGCGCATTCGGCCCCGGCCCGCTCGCCGGCAGCGCGGCGATCTTCTTTACCGAGATCGGCACGCTCGGCAAAACCTATTCGGAAAGCCTGGAAAACATCGACGACAAACCGCGCGAAGGCATCAAGTCGACGGGCGCCAACGGCCTGCTGGTGCAGCGCTACGGCGTGATGCCGGAAGTCATCCCGGTCTTCATCAGCCAGACGCTCTACCAGTGGGAATCCAACACAAGAGGCGCCACGATCATCGGCGCCGTCGGCGCCGGCGGCATCGGCCTGAAACTCTGGGAAGCGATGCGCACCAATTCCAACTGGGCCAACGTCTTCTACATGGTGCTGCTGACGCTGCTTGTCGTCTTCATCTTCGACAACATCTCGAATTTCCTGCGCCGCAGGCTGAGCCGCACGATCCATGATTACAACAGGATCCAGGCCGAGCAGGGGTGATCGCTGCGGTGGAGTGATCGAGGGAGAGGTCGGCGGGACAACACCCCCCTCTGCCCTGCCGGGCATCTCCCCCGCAAGGGGGGAGATCGGATGTCCATCGGCCTTCGCTAATCTTCAGCGTTGGAAGAACGGCGCCGCCAGCGGAACCGCCAATCTCCCCCCTAGCGGGGGAGATGTCCGGCAGGACAGAGGGGGGTGTGAGGGAACGCGGCGCTCGTCAGACGGCGCATCGTTACCCTAAGCCGCCTTCTTCCACCCATCCCTGATATGCCTGTACCCCTCGCGATAAACCGCTTCCGGGCTCTCCGAAAAATCGCGCCACACCTTCGTCGCCGCGGCCAAATCCTTCAGCGAACGCCCGAACGCCTCGATGGTCAGCCAGTCGTCATAGCCGCTCTTGCGGATAGCCGAGAACGTTTCCTTCCACGGAATGTTGCCGCGCCCCGGCACGCCGCGATCGTTCTCGGAAATGTGGATGTGCACGATATTCCTGCGATGCTTCGTATAGGCGCCGATCGGATCGGCCTCCTCGATATTGGCGTGGAACGTATCGTACATCGCCTTGATGTGCGGCCGGTCGATGGCGTCGATATGCTCTGACAGATCCGCCATCGTGTTGAGCAGATAGCATTCGAAGCGGTTGAGCGCTTCCAACCCGATCGTGACCCCCCGCTTGCCGGCATGATCGCCGATGGCGCGCTGCGAGGCGATTGAGCGCTTCTTTTCCGCCGCAGTCGGACCGCTGCCGGAAAAGGCGCCGAGCGTGGAATGCAACGGACCGCTCAGCCTATCCGCGCCCAATGCCACGCTGCAGTCGATCGCCCATTTCATGTAGTCGATGCCGGCCTTGCGGGTCGCCGCATCCGGCGAGATCAGATTCATCGCCGGATCGCCCATCGCCGTAACAGCGGTGCGCTCCAGTCCGATGCGATCGAGCAGATCGCTGAGCTTTCTATAGTCGTCAGGCGCGCCGGCAAAGACCGGGATCTCGACGCCGTCGAAACCTGTCGCCTTGATGTCCCGAAGCAGCGCCTCGTGCTTCTTCGAGACGCTGGTGGTCCACAAGAACATGCACATGCCGATTTTCATCGACAATTCCTCCCCATGTGACGGCGCGCTGGTCTCTTTCGCCAGCTTCGCGCCATGCCCCCTCATCCGGCCGCTTCGCGGCCACCTTCTCCCCGAGGGAAGAAGAGACTTAGCGTCGGCGCCAGCACCTCCTCTCCTCCCGGGGAGAGGTCGGATTGCCCCGAATTGCGCTTCGCAATTCGGCTGGTAATCCGGGTGAGGGGAAGGCGCCGCTTAAAGCTTCGTCCACGCCCCATTCTTCTTCGAAGACTTCACGCAGGCCTCGATAAAGGCCATGCCTTCGACGCCGTCTTCGATGGTCGGGAACACAACCTCCTTGCCCGGCTTGCCGCCCTTCTTGCGTGCAGCCCGGATCGCCCGCGCGGCCTCCTGATAAATGTTGGCGAAGCCTTCGAGATAGCCCTCCGGATGGCCCGACGGCACGCGGCTGACGCGGCCGGCGACCGGCAGCGCGCCGGCGCCGTTGCGGGTGAGCAGCTGCTTGGGCTGGCCGAACGGCGTGTACCAGAGATAGTTCGGATCGGCCTGCACCCATTCCAGCCCGCCCTTCGAGCCATAGATGCGCAGCTTCAGACCGTTCTCGTGGCCGGGCGCCACCTGGCTCGCCCAGATCATGCCCTTGGCCGGGTGCGTCTTGCCGACCGCTTTGAAGCGCAGCATGACGTTGACATTGTCGTCGAGCTGCCGCCCCGGCACGAAGGCGTCGAGATCGGCCGAGAGCGAATCGAGTTCCAGCCCGGAGACGAAGCGGGCGAGATTGTAGGCATGCGTGCCGATGTCGCCGAGCGCGCCGCCCGCCCCTGCCTGCTTGGGATCGGAGCGCCATGCCGCCTGCTTCTGGCCGGTGGCGGCAAGATCTTCGGTCAGCCAGTCCTGCGGGTACTCGGATTGCACGATGCGGATATCGCCAAGCTGGCCCTTGGCCACCATCTCGCGTGCCTGCCGGATCATCGGATAGGCGGTGTAGTTGTGTGTCAGCACGAACACCTTGCCGGTCTTCTCGACCACGGCCGCAAGCTTCTTGGCCTCGGCCAGTGTCGTGGCCAGAGGCTTGTCGCAGATGACGTGGATGCCGGCCTCGAGAAACGCCTTGGCCGCCGGCACATGCACATTGTTGGGCGTGACGATCGCCACCGCCTCGATGCCGTCCGGACGCTTGGCCTCGGCCTTGGCCATCTCGGCATAGGAAGCATAGCTGCGCGCCGGATCGAGCCCGAGTTCGGCGGCGGAAGCCTTGGCGCGCTCGGGATTGGCCGACAGCGCGCCGGCCACCAGCACGAAGTCATTGTCCATGCGCGCCGCGATCCGGTGCACGGCGCCGATGAAGGCGCCCTGGCCGCCACCGACCATGCCATAGCGGATCGGACCGCCTCCCGCTTCCGACTTCGATGCGCCGACCATTTTTCTCTCCTCGTTGTTCACCTCCCCCTTTAGGGAGGTCGATCCGCACAGCGGATCGGGTGGGGTCGTTGAAAAGTAGAGCCCAGTACGAACCGACCCCACCCGGCCCTTCGGGCCACCCTCCCCTCGAGGGGGAGGGGAAATAACGCTAAATTCCCATCATCGCGCGCAGCATCTTCTTGTCAGTCGTGCCGCCGGCGAAATCGTCGAATGCCTTCTCCGTCACCCTTATGATGTGGTGCTGGATGAAGGGCGCGCCTTCGGCCGCACCGTCCTCCGGATGCTTCAGGCAGCATTCCCATTCCAGCACCGCCCAGGAATCGTAACCATACTGGGTGAGCTTGGAGAAGATGCCGCCGAAATCGACCTGCCCGTCGCCCAGCGAGCGGAAGCGGCCGGCGCGGTTGGTCCAGCTCTGGTAGCCGGAATAGACGCCCTGCCGCCCGGTCGGATTGAACTCGGCGTCCTTGGCGTGGAAGGCCTTGATGCGCTCGTGATAAATGTCGATGAATTCGAGATAGTCGAGCTGCTGCAGCAGGAAATGAGACGGGTCGTAGTTGATGTTGCAGCGCTTGTGGCCACCGACCGCGTCGAGGAACATCTCGAAGGTGGCGCCATCGAAGATGTCTTCGCCCGGATGGATCTCATAGCCGACATCGACGCCGTTCTCGTCATAGACGTCGAGGATCGGCTTCCAGCGTTTGCCGAGTTCGGCAAAGGCCTCTTCGATCAAGCCGGCCGGCCGCTGCGGCCAGGGATAGAGGTAAGGGAAGGCCAGCGCTCCGGAAAACGTCACCGACGCCTTGAGGCCGAGATTCTTCGAAGCCTTGGCGCCGAACTTCATCTGTTCGACCGCCCATTTCTGCCGCGCCTTCGGGTTGTTGTGCACCGACGCCGGCGCAAAACCGTCGAACTGCCCGTCATAGGCCGGATGCACCGCCACCAGCTGCCCCTGAAGATGCGTCGACAACTCGGTGATCTCGACGCCGGCGTCAGCGCAGATGCCTTTCACCTCGTCGCAATAGGTCTTGGAAGACGCCGCTTTCTTGAGATCGAACAGGCGTGCGTCCCAAGTCGGGATCTGTACTCCCTTGTAGCCGAGACCGGCCGCCCATTTGGTGATCGAGGCCAGCGAATTGAACGGCGCGGCATCGCCCGCGAACTGCGCCAGAAACAGCCCCGGACCTTTCATTGTCGACGGCATCGGCATCCTCCCAATTCATTTTTCCAAGGACCAAGCATAGCGCCTGATGAAAGCAGGGCCAGCCTCTTTGGTCTTTTGTGATGTCCATTCTCGTATTGCCATTCTGGTATTACCAAATACCGAAAATGGGTCAAGCCATTTGACTCCCGAGCGCAGCAGACCGCGCACCCTAAAACGCGGAACATATGCAAGCATAATCAACACAGTACATGGATGCCGCGATCGCGCAGCGGCAGTTCTTGCCGCGCGAAGAAAATTGCTGTAGACCTCCATTCAGGCCCAATTGGTCGAACCAGTTTGCTTAAAAATGCTGGAGCGCCTTGGGGAGGAATCATGAGACGCGCTTCGCTGAGGCGCATCGCAGGCGAACTGGCACAGACGAATTCTGGGAAGGATAGACCATGCATCTTTCAACGCACAACTGGATGCGCGCGGAGCCGTTGGAGGTGACGCTGAAGCGCATCAAGAAATTCGGCTACGAGTCGATCGAGATTTCCGGTGAGCCCGAGCAATACAAGACCAAGGAGACCCGCGCGCTGCTGAAAGAACACGGCATACGCTGCTGGGGCGCGGTGACGCTGATGCTTGGCGAACGCAACCTGGCCGCCAGGGATCAAGGCCAGCGCGAGCGCTCGGTGCAGTACGTCAAGGACGTGCTGACCATGATCAGCGAACTCGACGGCGAGATCATCACGCTGGTGCCTGCGACCGTCGGCAAGGTGGTGCCTGACGGCACCGAAGAAGAGGAGTGGAAGTGGGTGGTCGACGCCACCCGCGAATGCTTCACCCATGCCAAGAAGGTCGGCGTCAAGATTGCGGTCGAGCCGCTCAACCGGTTCGAGACCTATCTGTTCAACCGCGGCGCCCAGGCGCTGGCGCTGGCCGACGCGGTCAGCCCCGAATGCGGCGTCTGCCTCGACGCCTACCACATCCACATGGAAGAATTTAACGTCCATGACGCCATCCGTCAGGTCGGCAAACGCCTGTTCGATTTCCACGTCGCCGACAACAACCGCTTTGCCGCCGGCCTCGGCCAGATCGACTGGCCACGGATCGTGCAGACGCTGAGGGAAGTCGGCTATGACGGCGCGCTGACCAACGAGTTCGTCGCACCCGTCGACCGCACACCGGCCGCGCCCTATCCCGACATGGTCGAGCGCCATCCGGTCGACATCTCGCCCGAACAGCTGAAGTTCATCCAGGATCACGGCTCCAGCGTGCTGACGGAGAAATTCTACACCGACCAGATGCGCATTACCGCCGAAACAATATTGCCGCTGATCAAGTAGCCGATCCGATTTGGAATGCGCCCTTCCGCCTGCCGGCGGTGGGGCCGGGGATGACCATGCGCATCAGAAACGTCCAGGCCTGGTGGGTCCGCATACCGATCGAAGCCGCGAAGCAGCATCGCAGCGACTTCGGCCAGGTGACGACGTTCGACGCCGCCATTTTGCGCATCGAGACCGATGACGGGCTGGTCGGCTGGGGCGAAGGCAAGAACGCCGCCGGCAGTGCCGGCAGCTACGGCGCGCTGGTCCACATGCTGAACCACGAGGTCGGCCCGCAATTGATCGGCCGAGATCCCGCCGATATCGGCATCATCTGGGAGATGCTCTACAATGGCGTCCGCCACGAGACAGCTGCGCATGCCGGCCACGCCATGCCGCAACTGGCGCGGCGCGGCATGAGCGTTGCGGCCATCAGCGCCGTCGACATCGCGTTGTGGGACATCTTGGGCAAATCGCTGGGACAGCCGGTGTGGCGGCTTCTCGGCGGCCGCAAGGTCGACCGCATGCAGGCCTATGCCTCGGGCGGCTGGGCTGCCGCCGACGCCATCGGCGAGCAGTTGAAATCCTACATCGCCAAGGGCGGCTTCAAGGCGCTGAAGATGCGCGTCGGCGCCATGGACGGCGCCCCGCATATTTCCGCCGCCCGCGCCCGCGCCGCACGGCAGGCGCTCGGCCCCGATGTCGAGCTCATGGTCGACGCGCATGGCACCTATACGGTGGCCGAAGCCAAGCGCTTCATCCACCTCGCCGCCGATCTCGACCTCGCCTGGTTCGAGGAGCCGGTCATCGCCGACGACAAGGCTGGTATGGCAGAGGTGCGCGCCTCCGGCTCGATCCCGATCGCCACCGGCGAGAGCGAAGCGACGCGCTATGCCTTCCGCGATCTCGCCGTGCTGAAATCGGCCGACATATTCCAGCCCGATCCGGCCTTTTGCGGCGGCATCAGCGAAGCTATGAAGATCGGCACCATCGCTAGCGCCTTCAACCTGCGCTTCGCGCCGCATCTGTGGGCCGGCGCGCCATGCTTCTTTGCCGGGCTGCATGTCTGCGCTGCTTCGCCGGCTAGCTTCACGGTCGAATATTCGCTCGGCGCCAACCCGATGATCCACGATCTTATCGAAGAGACTGTCGAAGCAAAGGACGGTATGATAGCGATCCCTGAAAAGCCGGGTCTGGGATTCACCATTTCGGAGCGGTTCCTGGAGGCGCACGCGCAACGCGGTTGACGATGAAAGAAAAGAACCTTCTCGCCGAACTCGCAGCCTATCTGTTCTCCCATTCGGACAAGGAGACCGGCCGCACGCCCTCGGAGCGCGAACTGGCCGAGCATTTCAGCGTCAGCCGCGGCCAGATCCGCGAGGCGCTGGCCATTCTCGAAGCCATGCGCATCGTCGAACGCCGCGCCAAATCCGGCATCTATGTCGACACCAGGCAGGCCAGTGTGGAAGCCTTGGCCCTTTTTGCCCGCGCCGGCCTGCCGCTCGATCCGGTGCAGATCTACGAGACCGTCGAACTGCGCAAGATCCATGAGATCAAGGCCGCCGAACTTGCCTGTTCGCGCGCCACCGAGGAGAATTTCGAGCGCCTGCGCGAAATCCTGAAAGCCTCGGAGGAGCGCATCGCCGCCGGCGAAGGCCTCGCTAAGGAGGACCGCGAATTCCACCTCGAGATCGTCCGGGCGACCAAGAACGGCGTCTTCCATAACATCTGCAGTGTCTACTATCTGATGGGCGAACAGCGGCTGCCGATCTACTTCAACGATCCCGAGCGCTCAGTGCGCTCGCATGCCGAGCACATCCAGATCTACGAGGCGCTGCTGCGTCGCGACGGCAACCTCGCCCAGGCGCTGATGAGCGCCCATCTGCAAGGCGCGGAAAGCTACTGGAAGGGCATCATCGAGGGCCGCGGCATGGAGCAGAAAACCGCCGCGCTCGAAAAGGTCTAGAGCAATTCCGGGAAAAGTGTGAAAACGCTTTCCCGGGAAAAGCGCGTGGCGTTTTCCCTAGGGAATTGCGACAAAAAAACGGGAGCCCCATGCCCAGAATCCTGTCGACGCACACGCTGCATCCGCGTGCCTCCGCCATGCTGGCGGGCGCCGGCGAACTCGTCGTCGCCTCGGCCCTCGATGCCGCAACGCTGACCAACGAGGCGAAGAACGCCGACGTCATCATCGTTCGCGCGCCGCTGCCTCCGGCGCTGTTCGAAAACGCAACGAAGCTTCGGGCAGCGGTCCGCCACGGCGCCGGGCTCGATATGGTGCCGATGGAGGCCGCGGCAGCCGCCGGCGTGCTGGTCGCCAACGTGCCGGCGGTCAATGCGCGCTCGGTCGCCGAATATGTGATGTTCGCAGCGCTCGCTTTGCTTCGCCGCTTCCGCTCGGTCGACCGCGATCTGCGCGCCAGGGGCTGGAATGCCGGCCGCGACCACGCCAGCCATGCCAACGAGCTTGCCGGCAAGACCATCGGCATCATCGGCTTCGGTGCCATCGGCCAGGCGGTTGCCCACATCGCCGCGCATGGCTTCGGCCTCAACGTCGTGGCGACGACGCGCAGCATGCAGCCGGCACCCGACAGGATCGGCTTCCTGTCGATCGACGCGCTGGTCGAACAGAGCGATATCATCGTGCTCTGCTGCCCACTGACCGAGGAGACGCGCGGCCTGATCAACCGCGAACGCATCGCGCGCATGAAGCCCGATGCGCTGCTGATCAACATTTCGCGCGGGCCGGTGATCGATGATGAGGCGCTCATCGATGCCTTGCGCAAAGACCGCATTGGCGGCGCCGCGCTCGATGTCTTTGCGACGCAGCCGCTGCCGGCAAATCATCCCTATTTCAGTTTCGACAATGTCATTGTCACCCCGCACATGGCCGGGATTACGGAGCAGTCGATGATGCGCATGGGCGTCGGCGCGGCCGGCGAAACGCTGCTGGTGCTGGCGAACCGGCTGCCGGTCAATCTGCGCAACCCCGACGTGGTCGAGCACTACCGCAGGCGGTTTCCGGCAGACTGACGTTCTGCGAGCCGCCTCAATTTTCGCGGATTTGACGACGACCTTCGCCGCCATGCTCAAGAGCGTCGCCAGAATTCTTGTTCTGATTGCCGGCACCTGCGTGGTGGCTGAGGCTCACGCCGATGGGCAAGGCAGCTACGTGCCCTGCGACAATGGCTTGCGTTGCGTGATGGCGCCCTGCCCTTCCACCAGCGCGCTCGACCTCACCACCGGCAAGATCGTCAAAGGGGTGTGGGTCGATACTGACGGCCTGCCGCAGCAGGACAAGGCGCTCGACCTGTCCGACAAGCTCTATGCCGGCAAGCTTGTTGTCACGGGTACGATCGAGAACCGGCCGCACAGCTTCAACGGCAAGCGGTACAGCCTGCCGACATTGGTCGCGACCGGTATCCTACGCACAGCCAAGGACAGCGAACGCAAGCGCTGCTCGTCGCCCTGACGAGCACGCCGATCAGCGGCCAAGCAAGCGCTCGACTTCAGCCGCGATGCGCAGCAAATGATGGTCATGACCGTTGCGCGCCACCAGCATCAGCCCGGCCGGCAGCGTCATGCCGGGCATCGGCAGAGAGATGGCGCAGAGATCGAACTGGTTGGCGACCTGGGTGTTGCGCAGAAGCAGGCCTTCTGTGCGTTCATGCAGGGCGGAATCCCCGGCCATCGAGATGATGGTCGGCGCCGTTACCGGTGTGGTCGGCAGCGCCAGCACATCGACCGAGACCAATCGCTCGTCCATGGCAATGCACAGTGCCGCACGGCGGCGCATCGCCCTGATATAGACCGGCGTCGGTATTGCCGCCGCCCGCGACAGCGGTCCGCTGACATAGGGATCGACCGGCACCGATGCGCCTGTCGCCAGCCAGTCGGCGTGGATTTCCGCGCCTTCCATGGCCGCGATCGAAGCGCGTTTGGTGGCCGCGCGCAGGTCGGCAACGAGATCGTCGATCGAAACATCCGTCAGCCGCGCGCCTGCCTGCTCGATTTTGACAAGGCTGCGATCGAACGCCGTGCCGATCCCGCTTTCGGTGTCTTCGAAAAGCAGGCCGCGCGGGATGCCGACACGAAGCCCGGCAAGCGGCAGCGTCAGGTGCAATGGTGGCAGATCGTCGCCCGACATCGCCGCGTCGGCAAGCGCACAGGCGGCAACGCTCAGCGCAAGCGGCCCGATCGAATCCAGCGTCCCGGACAGGGGATAGGCGCCGGTTAGCGGCACGCGCCGCGCCGTCGGCTTGAAACCGACGACACCGTTCAGCGATGCCGGGATGCGCACCGAGCCGCCGGTGTCGGAGCCGATGGCGATGTCGCAAGTGCCCTCGGCCACGGAAACGCCGGCGCCGGACGACGAACCGCCAGGTATCAAGCTGGCATCGGCGGCATTACCCGGTGTGCCGTAGTGCATGTTGTCACCGATCGCGGTGAAGGCGAATTCGGTCATGTTGGTCTTGCCTATGATGACAGCGCCGGCCTGCCGCAGCCGATTGACGATTGCCGCGTCGTGCCGACGGGGTGCGGTGTCCCTTAGCATCAGCGAACCAGCCGTGGTCGGCTCGCCGGCGACGTCGAATAGATCCTTGATCGAGACAATTGTGCCGTCGAGCGGCCCGAGGCTCACACCGACCCGTTTGCGGGCATCGCTGGCATCGGCCGCGGCCCGCGCGGCTTCGGCATAGAGCCTGGTGAACACGCGTTCGTCACCGGCACGGGCGGCAAGGCGCGCAAGCAAGGTTTCCAGATGATCGCGCACGGATTGCATTTTGGATGTCGGACTCCGGATGGCTGCAACGTCTTAAGGGGTAGAGGCCAGCGCATGGCTTGCCGAAACTTGAAACTTGCGCAGGTCGTTTCATATCCTGCCGGACGGAAGGAAGAAAACCAATGCTCCATAAAGGCAGCTGTCATTGCGGCAAGGTCGCGTTCGAATTCAAGGCGGAGCTGACCGGCGCCGTGCGGTGCAATTGTTCGATCTGCTCGCGCAAGGGCGCGCTTCTATGCGCCATCCCGCATGACAGCCTGAGGCTGCTCGCCTGGGGCGACGATCTCGGCACCTATACATTCGGCAATCACGCAATGGCGCATCGCTTCTGCCGCACCTGCGGCATCCATCCCTTTGCCGAGGATGTTCGCCAAGGCGGTGAACGCAGCGCCTACATCAACCTCAACTGCGTTGCAGATATCGATCCGACCAGCCTGACGGTCTTCGACTTCGACGGCCGCGCGGTCTGACCTTACCGGTAGCCGCTCACCATAAAAACAACGGCCCGAAAACCTTGATGGTTCTCGAGCCGCTTCGAAAGCCGCGGACGGGTATTGGCTACTCAACGCTATTCGGGCCGCGCGCGAACACCACGATCGCCGCCAGCAAGGTTGCCGCACCGCAATAGGCGAAGGCGCTGGCTACACCTGCATTGTCGACCAGCAGGCCGCCGAAGACTGCGCCGAGCGCAATCGCGATCTGGAACGTCGCGACCATCAGTCCGCCGGCGCTTTCAGCCTGGTCGGGTGCGGCCCGCACCAGCCAGCTCTGCAGCCCGACCGGAACCGCGCCGAAGGCAAAGCCCCAAATGGCAACCGAAGCCGCTGCGATCGTCGGCGAGGCGCCGAGGAACAGCATCGAGGCGGCGGCGACCGCAATCAGCAACGGCGCCAGCGCCACGGCCGCCTTGAGGCTGCGTTCGGCCACGATGCCGCCGACGATGTTGCCGAAGAAGCCGCCAATGCCATAGGCGAGCAGCACCAGCGAGATCGTCTCGATGTGCAAGAGAGGCACTTTCTCAAGGAAGGGGCGGACATAGGTGAAGCCGGCGAAGTGGCCGGATGCGACCAGCAGCACGACCAGCAGCGCCACGCGGATCGACGGCCGCTCCAGCACTTCGAGCAAGGTGCGGAAGCTTGCGACGCCGACCGGCGGAAGCCTCGGAATGGTCGCCAGTTGCACCAGCAAGGCCAGGCCGCCGACGATGGTCGCGATCATGAACGCCGTGCGCCAACCCCAGATGTCGCCGACATAGGCGCCGACCGGCGCAGCGGTGACGGTGGCCAGCGAAACGCCGGTCAGGATGATCGACATGGCGCGCGGCATCAACCGCATCGGCACCAGCCGCAGCGCCATGGCTGCCGACATCGCCCAGAAGCCGCCAAGCGCCACACCGAGTATGACGCGGGCGAGCAGCAGCATCGGCAGCGACGAGGCAAAGGCGGCAAGAAGATTGGAGACGATCAGGAAGCTCGACAGCATCCACATCACCAGCCGGCGGTCCATCCGCCTAGTGATGATGGCCATTGTGGGGGCGGCGATGGCGCCGACGATTGCCGTTGCCGTCACCGCCTGTCCGGCAATGCCTTCGCTGACGCCGAGATCGCGCGCCATCGGCGTCAGCAGGCTGGCTGGCAGGAATTCCGCCGTCACCAAACCGAACACACCAAGCGCCAGCGAGACCACGGCGCCCCAGGCAGGCTCGGTTCGCTCATCGGATTCGGCAGGGTTTAGAACTGTGGCGTCGATGACGCCCGTCGAGGATTCGGCCATGGTCAGTCTCCGATCTGTTTGCAGCGCCACATAGGGAACGACCGGATGGAGGCTCCACCCGTTACATGCCTTGCCGTCGCGGCTTGGCTATGAGGCCGTTCCCTGATCTGTCTGCGGCGCTGCACTGCAACATAGGGAGTGACGGCCTGGAGTTTCCATATTAAAAACACCGAAATGAACTACAATTCGTCCAAAGCCGCTTTACCCGCGTCCGGCGACCCGCTGACCGACATGCTGCGCGGCTTGCGCCTCGATGGTGTCGACTATGGCCGCTGCGTGCTTGGCGAGCCTTGGGCCGTTTCCTTTCCCGCGCAGAAAGCGGCGCGGTTCCATTTCATTGGACAGCAACGCTGCTGGCTGTTCTCGCCGTCGAAGGAGTGGATCGAACTGTCGGTCGGCGACGCGCTGCTGATCCCGCGCGGCGACGAGCATATTCTGGCCAGCGCGCCAGGCGTGCCGCCCGTCCCGATCGGCCGCTACTCAATCGAACCGGTATGCGAGAACATCTACGACGTCTCCAACGGCTGCGATGGCTGCAAGACGTTGTTGTTCTGCGGCAGCATGCATTTCAACCTCGACGGTTCGCACCCGCTGCTCGACATGATGCCCAATCTGATGCAGGCGCATAAACTGATGACCAACGCGCCGGGCATCCAGCATTTGCTCGATGCCATGGCAGGCGAAGTGACGATGGACCGGGTCGGCTCCGGCGGCATTCTGGCGCGTCTTGCCGACGTCCTCGCCGCCACCATCATCCGCTCCTGGGTGGAGAATGGCTGCGGCGATGCCTCCGGCTGGATTGCCGCCGTCCGCAATCCCGATGTCGGCAAGGTGCTCGCCGCCATTCACCTGCAGCCCGACCGTGACTGGACGGTCGAGGCGCTGGCCAGGATGATGGGAGCTTCGCGCTCCGCCTTCGCCCAGCGCTTCGCCACCGTCGTCGGCGAGACGCCGGCCAAATACGTGCTGCGCGTGCGCATGCATCAGGCCCGGCAATGGCTTACCCGCGACGGTTTGAGAGTGTCGGTGGCGGCGGCAAAACTCGGGTACGATTCGGAAGCTTCCTTCAGCCGCGCCTTTAAACGGGTGATGGGCGTGGCGCCGAGCCACCTGCGCAACACCGGCGACGGCAACATTCACCCCTGAGCTTCAGACACCCCTGAGATTCAGGCACTCCTGCGATTCGGACGTCCCGTCAGTCCCCTGCGGGCTGGAGAAATTGCCAAATCTTTTGGACGGCATGTCATTGCAAGCCGCCCGAACGTCCATAGTCTGGGAGGTGGAGGAAACCCGCCATGACCAATCGTTCTGCGTTTCTGGCGCTCGCCATTCTATGCGTCTTTCCCGCTCGCGCCTTTGCCCTCGAGGACAGCTACCTCCCGGCCGGCAAGATCCCCTATGTCGCCGAAGTGCCCGACCAGCCGCATCGCCTTGGCCCACTATGGGGTGAGCGCCCCAAGGGCCCGGCCGGCACCTTGCTGAAAGTTCCGGGCAACTGGCGAGCGCCGGTCCATGCGCACACCGCCGACTACCGCGCGGTGGTCATAAAAGGGCTGTGGGCGCATTGGCAGATGGAGGGTGGCGAAGCGACCAAGGTCGAACTGCCGCCGGGGTCTTACTGGACCCAGAAGGCCAATGAGATGCACGACGACGCCTGCCTGTCGGAGACAGAGTGCGTGATCCTGCTGATCAACGACACGCCCTACGAGACCTATTTCCAGAAATAGTCAGGCGGTACCGTCGTTCGACCGCAACTAGCTGGCGTGCCGCAAGCTCACGCCGCTGCCCTTGTCGAACAGCACGACCTTGTCCGCATTCCAGGCGAAGCGCACCGATTGCTCGATCGCCACATCGGTCCTTGCCGGCACGGTAGCGCGCAGCGTGGTGTCGCCGACCCGCAGAGTCAGGATTTTTTCGACGCCATGGTTCTCGACGTCATGGACGCGCGCCTCGACCGGCGCGCCGCTCTCGAGATAGACGTCCTCGGGACGGATACCGAAGACGAGCGGGCGCCCCTCCGTCGCCGCGCCCGTCTTGGCTCCCCCAAAAGTCTTGGCCCCGATTGTAAGTGGCAGCTCGAAATTCATCGGCGCCATCACCGCACGGTTGTTGACCAGCCGACCGTCGATGAGGTTCATCGGCGGCGAGCCGACGAAGCTCGCCACATAGGTGTCGCGCGGATTGTTGTAGATCTCGTGCGGCGTGCCGGTCTGGACGATGCGGCCATGGTTCAACACACCGACCTTGTCGCCCATCGACATCGCCTCGATCTGGTCGTGGGTGACGAACAGGAAGGTGGCGCCAAGCTGTATCTGCAGGTTCTTCAGTTCCGTGCGCAGCGCTTCGCGCAGCTTGGCGTCGAGCGCCGACAGCGGCTCATCCATCAGGAACACGCGCGGCTTGCGCACGATGGCGCGGCCGATGGAGACGCGCTGCATCTCGCCGCCCGAGAGGCGATCGGTCTTGCGGTCGAGCAGATGCTCGATCCGCAGTGTCTTGGCGGCGCGCGCAACCCGGTCCTTGATCTCGGCGTCGGGCAGCCGGCGGATCTTCGGCTTCAGCGGGAATTCGAGATTCTCGCGCACCGTATAGCGCGGGTAGAGCGAATATTGCTGCAGCACCAGCGCCACGTCGCGCTCGGCAGCGCCCCAGTCGGCGACGTCGACGCCGTCGATGAAGACCTGGCCCTCGGTCGGCTTCTCCAGACCGGCGATCATGCGCAGCGTCGTCGTCTTGCCCGCGCCGGTCTCGCCGAGCAGCACGAAGAACTCGCCATCGCCGATCTCGAGATTGAGCCCGGTCAGCGCGGTGTGGTTGCCGAAGCTCTTGGAAATATTCTTGAGCTGGATATGAGCCATCAGAGCCTCACCTCGAGCGACTTGCCGCTTGCCGTATCGAAGAAATGCGCCTGCGTCGGATCGATCCTGGCGAAGACTTTTTCACCCGGACCGCCGACAAAACCGCTCTTGGTGCGTGCGCGCAGCATCTCGGTGCCGACCTTGAGGTCGACAATGTCGAAGGAGCCGAGCGGCTCGACGATCTGCGTCTCGACCGGCAAAAACCCTTCCGCCGCCTCGTGGCGAACCAGCACACCTTCCGGCCGGATGCCGAGCGCAAGCTGGCCGCCGGCATGGCCGTTGAGCTTGGACAAAAGCGCGCGCGGAAATTCGAAACCTGTGGCAGCACCGCCAACCGTGACCGAGGCCGACGACGCCGTTTCGGCGACCGACGCATCGGCGACATTCATCACCGGGCTGCCGACGAATTGCGCCACGAACAGATTGGCCGGCCGCGAATAAACCTCGTCCGGTGAGCCGACCTGCTGCAGCACGCCTTCATGCATGATGACGATGCGGTCCGCGAGGCTCATCGCCTCGATCTGGTCGTGGGTGACATAGATGGTGGTCGAGCCCTGCTTGATGTGCAGCCGCTTGATCTCGGCCCGCATTTCCTCGCGCAATTTGGCGTCGAGCGCGCCGATCGGCTCGTCCATCAGCATTGCCTTCGGACGCCGCACCAGCGCCCTGCCGATGGCGACGCGCTGCATGTCGCCACCCGACAGCGCCGACGGCTTCTTGCCCAGCAGGTCGGTGATCTGAAGCGTCTTGGCGACCGAGCGTACTTCCTGGTCTATCTCGGCCTTGCTCTTGCGTGTGGCACGCAAGGGAAAGGCAATGTTCTCGTAGACGCTCATATGCGGATAGAGCGAGAACGACTGGAACACCATGGCGATGTCGCGGTCGGCGGCCTTGAGGTGTTGCACCGGCTTGCCGTCAATGAGGATGTCACCGCCGTCGATCGTCTCCAGCCCCGCAATGGCGCGCAGCGTCGTCGTCTTGCCGCAACCCGACTGACCGAGCAGCACGATGAACTCGTTGTCGTCGATCTTGAGGTTGAGGTCCTTGATGACCTGGACGGCGCCGAAATATTTTTGCACGCCGCGAAGCTCGATCTGGGTCAATGCTCTGCTCCCGGATTGCGCACCTGGCCGGTACCGGCCTTCTCCTCCGGCGCAATCTTCGAGGTGATGTTGAAGCCGATCAGGCCGATCAGGATGATGGTCACGCCATAGCTGTGCAGCAGGAGGTTCCAGGGCTGGCAAAGCGCGATGATGCCGAGCACCATCAGGATCTGCGAGCCGGGTTCGAGATATTTCTGGTTGATGTCACGAAAGCTCATTTGCGGATCGCTCCGAAGGACATGCCGCGCAGCAAATGGTTGCGGAGCAGGAAGGTGAAGATTGCGACCGGCAGCAGGAACAGGAAGGTTCCGGCAGCGATCACCGTCCAGTCCGGCAAGCCGGCGCCAACCTGGCTGGGAATGAAGGGCGGTGCCGTCTGGGCGCGGCGGTTGGTCATGATCAGCGCGAAGGCATATTCGTTCCACGCCGTGATGAAGCAGAAAACCGCAGTGGCGGCGATGCCGGTGGCGGCCTCCGGCAGCACGATCTTGAAGAAGGCTTCCATGCGCGTATAGCCGTCGACGAGGGCTGCTTCCTCATACTCCTTCGGAATTTCGTCCATGAAGCCTTTCATCAGCCAGACCGAGAAGGACAGGTTGAAGGCGGTATAGAGGATGATCAGCCCGACATGGGAATCGTTGAGCCCTACCGCCCGGTACATCAGGAACATCGGGATGGCGACGACCACCGGCGGCAGCATGCGCGTCGACAGGATGAAGAAGAGCAGGTCCGCCTCTCCCTTCACCTTGAAGCGCGAGAAGCCGTAGGCGGTGAAGGTGCCCATGCCGACAGCCAGCACGGTGGAGGTGATGGCAATGATCAGCGAGTTCATGAAGCGGCTCGGATAACCCGACCATTGCACCTGGCCCTTACCGTCGCGCACGATTTTTTCACCGCCGTCGAAGACGACACGTTCCCACCACGGCGCTGCTGCATACTCTTCAGGCGACGGCGGGTTGCGCATTTGCGAGCGCTTGGTGAACAGCTTGACGAAGGGCGAAATCTCCGGCTGGAACACCACCGTCGGCGGGATCGTCGTGGCAAGATTGCGCGGCTTGAACGCCGTCGAGGCGATCCAGTAGATTGGCGCCAGGAAGATGATCGTCACCAAAAGGACGGCGACGATGGCGACGCGGTTGAAGCCTATTTCGGAAGAAGTGCGGACGGCGGCCATCTCAGCGCTCCTTCACTTTGTTGAGGTACTTGACGTAGATGTTGGTGATGGCCAGCACCATGATCAGCACGATGTAGGCGAGCGCGCAGGAGCGCCCGGTCTGCCATTCCTGGAACGCCATCTTGTAGAGCCGGATCGAGATCAGCTCGGCCGTCGGCTGGCTGGTCAGGATGTAGGCAAGGTCGAAGGTCTTGAACGCTTCCATGGTGCGGAAGATGACCGCGATCATCAGGATCGGCGCGACCAGCGGCAGCGTGATGCGGAAGAAGGTGTAGAACGGTCCGGCGCGGTCGATCGCCGCTGCTTCGTAGAGATGCTTCGGCACCGCCGAAAGGCCGGCCAGCGACAACAGCATGACGAAGGGCGACCACATCCAGATGTCGGTCAGCGCAACCGCATAGAGCGCCATCTTGGGGTCGGCCAGCCACTCGAAATTGCCGAGGCCGAGCGCATAGTTGATGACCCCCCATGACGGATCATAGAGCAGTTTCCAGAACAGACCGACGACGGCCATCGACAGCATCATCGGCAGCAACAGCAGCGTTGTGATGAGACCCTTGAGGGGAATATCCCGGTTGAGCAGCATGGCCACGCCGAAGCCGACGAGCAGCTGGCCGGCGACCGAGATGATGACGTACTTCGCGGTGATGGCGAAGTTGGACCAGACATAGGGGTCATTGAGCAGGTCGCGATAATTCTGCAGCCCGACGAAATTTGCCGGCGCGTTGGTCGACGCGCGGAAATCGGTGAAGGAATAGCCGAGCGAATAGATCAGCGGGAAAATGTTGAAGACGATCAGGAACAGGATCGTCGGAATGATGAAGAGATTGCGGATCGACATGTCGCTCAGGCCGCGCGCGGCGGCCCGTGAGGTCCTGTCCAGCGTGGTGATCATCGTGGTCGCCAAGACCCTGCTCCCGTTTCACAAAAAGAAAACGGAGGAGGCACAAGGACCCCCTCCGCGAGATATATTGTTTATTGACCGCGGCCGTATTTCTTGAAGGTCGCGTTCCAGTCGGCTGCGAGTGCGTCCAGCGTTTCCTTGGCGGTGCCTTCGCCGCCGATCATGTAGGGATAGACGCGCTGGTTGAGCTGCTGCAGCAGTTCGGCATATTCCGGCACCGCCCAGAAGTCCTTCACCTTGAACATGGTCTCGTAGAAGGCCTTGTTGTACGGCGTGGCGTTCTGGAACTCCTCCGATTTGAGCACGGCGGCGCTGCAGGTGTAGCCGCCGAGCGCTGCCCACTTCTTCTGGGTCTCGTCCTTGATGAACCACTCAAGGAACTTCGTCGCCTCTTCCTGCTTCTTGGAGTAGGAAACGATGGAGATGCCCTGACCGCCGAGCGCGGCGAACTGGTCGCCGCCGGGGCCTGGAGGATTGGCGAAGAAGCCGGTGTTCTTGGCGTTCGGATTCGACGCCTCGTTGATCAGCGAGGGGAAGAACGCGAAGTAGTTCATGCTCATCGCGGCCAGGTTTTCAGTGATCGCCTGGTTGTCCTCGACGAAGAATGACTTGGCCCAGCCCGGAGGCGTGAACTTGTAGAGTTCCTTGTAGGCATCGAGCGCCGCGATCGCCTTGTCGGAGTTGATGATGCCATCGACTTTGTAGGTCGAATAGTCACCCAGCTCGCCGCCATACGAGAACAGCGCGTTCTCGAAGCCCATCGCCATCGCGTCATAGGAATTATCGGTGTAGATGGCGATGCCGTATTTCTTCTGATCCGGCCGGTAGAAGAATTCGGCGATGTCGCGCAGCGCCTTGAAATCCTTCGGCACGTCGAGATCGTAGCCGTACTTGGCCTTGAAGGCTTCCTTTTCCTTGGGGTCTTCGAACCAGTCCTTGCGATAGGACCAGCCGACGGCATCGCCTTCGAGCGGAATCGCCCAGTACTTGCTGCTGCCGCCCGGATATTCGGCGTAGTATTTCACCGTCGCCGGTGCCATCACTTCGCCGACCTTGTGCTTGTTGAAGAAGTCGGTCAGGTCGACATAGTGGCCGCCGGTCGAGCCGGCACCGAGCCATTGCGAGTCGCCGACGACCATATCATAGGCGTCGCCATGGGCGTTGAACTCGGTGAAGGCCTTGGTCTGAAAGTCCGACCAGGGCGTGGTTTCCACCGTGATCTTGACGCCGGTTTCCTTCTCGTACTCGTTGCCGAGTTCCTGCAGGTAATTGGCCGGATCCCATTCCGCCCAGAAGATGGTGAGTTCCTTGTCCTGCGCGTAAACGGACGTTCCGCAGGCAAGCACTAAGCCGATACCAGCAAGCAGGCTGGTCATTGTCTTGCGCATAATGATTTCCTCCCTTGTGCGCATTCTACCTTGTCATGCGAGCCGGCGATAAAGCCGGCCCTGGTAGTTCCTCCCGAGATCGCGCCTTTCCGGTTCCGGGCCTCCTCGCCCTGCCGGAAAATGGATCGCAGCTCTCACTTTCGATCCGCTTTTTCTGTCCTGATCTGGTATTACCAATTTTGGATAGCCGTCAAGCTCTTTCTTGGATCGCTACCGGAGCTTGTATGACCGGATTCTCCATGTATCCGACTGTTTTCCCTTAATTTTCCTACTCCTTGATATAGGAGAGCCTTGTTTCGGCACCTGCATCCTGGTTAACATCAGTAGTGGTCGCTCAAATCTGGTCGAACCAGATTGGCGCTATGTCGCCGCCGCCGCCGGCCGAACCGCATCCGCTTCTGTCATCGATTCCGCCATCGCCGTGCGCACCAGGGCGCCCGCCGCCCATTGCGCGACCGACCGCATGCCGCGGCTGTCGAGCCCCCATATGTCCTTCAGCACGATCAGCAATTCGACGCCGAACATCATCGACAGCGCCTGCGCCAGGCGCTTGAATTCGCGCGGCGGCAGCTGCCCCTTGAGCGGCGCAATGGCATCCTTCAACAGCTCGACGCGATGACCGCGTGTGAACTGCGGTTCGCCCCCCAACGTACCCGCCTGGCGCTGCGCCCACTGGTCGAGCGACAGTTTCAGCGCCGCCTTGAAGGTCGCCTCGAAGGCCTCGATGCGCGGCATGGCGGTGTCGAACAGTTCGGCGACGCGGCGTTGTGGATCTTTCGAGGCCGAGTGCCAGGTCAGGATCGGCCCCAGCCCCTCGTCGACCACGGCATGCACCAGGGCTGCCTGGCTCGGGAAATAGCGATAGGCGGTGGCGCGCGACACTTCAGCCGCCTCCGCGACTTCGCTGACTGATGGGGTGACGCCCGCCTGCATCAGCCTTGTCGCCGTCTCCAGCATCAACCGTTTTGTGCGGGCACGGGGGCCGCGTTCGGCAGCCTCCTTGGTGTCGTCGTTCACTGCCGCTTGTTGACGTGAGACATTCATATCAATACGATACGCGCGTCTCAAAAAATTGCAATGGCCTCCCCAGTTTCGGAGTGGTTATGTTGACACTCTACGGCGCCCCCCTCTGTCCTGCCGGACATCTCCCCCACTTGGGGGGAGATCGAACTTTGTCTCCGCTTTCGCCAACTACCAACGTTGCGGAACAAGTGTTGTGGTCCGCGCCAGCCAATCTCCCCCCAAGTGGGGGAGATGTCCGGCAGGACAGAGGGGGGCGCCGTAGAGCGCTGCATTCTCATGCGCTAGCCAGCACCGGGAGGCGCAGATGAAGCGCATCTACGTGGTGGGCACGGCCGACACCAAGGGCGAGGAGCTTGCCTTCCTGGCCGATGCGATTGCTGCCACCGGCAGCCCTGTAGCCCGCGTCGACATCGGCACGCGCGGCGCCACCGTGCCGGTCGATATTCCCGCCGGCGAGGTCGCGGCACATCATCCGGCTGGAGCCGGCGGCGTGCTCGGCATCGACGATCGCGGCACGGCAGTGGCCGGCATGGGCGCCGCCTTCACCAGTTTCATCCAGTCGCGCGACGACATCTCAGGCGTGATCGGCATTGGCGGCGGCGGTGGCACGTCGATCATCACTGCCGGCATGCGCGCACTGCCGCTTGGGCTACCCAAGGTCATGGTCTCGACGCTCGCCTCAGGCGACACCGCACCCTATGTCGACGTCTCCGACATCATCATGATGCCGTCGGTCACCGACATGGCGGGACTGAACCGGCTCTCCCGCACAGTGCTGCACAATGCGGCGCAGGCCATCGCGGGAATGGCTGCCAAGCCGGCGCCGGCCGCAACCGGTAAGCCGGCGCTCGGGCTTACCATGTTCGGCGTCACCACCCCTTGCGTGACAGCCATCGCCGACCAGCTGCGCGGGGACTACGACTGCATGGTGTTCCACGCCACCGGCACCGGTGGCCGCTCGATGGAGAAGCTGTCCGATTCGGGCCTGCTCGCCGGCGTCATCGACATCACCACGACGGAGGTCTGCGACCTGCTGTTCGGCGGCGTGCTGCCGGCAACCGAGGATCGCTTCGGCGCCATCGCCCGCGCCGGCTTGCCCTATGTCGGTTCGGTCGGCGCGCTCGACATGGTCAATTTCTGGGCGCCGCCGACCATTCCTGAGAAATATCGGGGCCGGCTGTTTTACGAGCACAATCCCAACGTCACACTGATGCGCACCACCGCGGACGAATGCCGCAGCATCGGCGAATGGATCGGCGGCCGGCTCGCCCGCTGCGAGGGTCCCGTTCAATTTCTGATCCCGGAAAAGGGCGTCTCGGCGCTCGACATCGAGGGCGGCGCCTTTTTCGATCCGGAGGCCGACGCAGTGTTGTTCGAGGCTATCGAGCGCACCATCAAGCCGAACGCCACGCGCCGCGTGACGCGGCTGCCGTTGCATATCAACGACCCGGAATTTGCCAGGGCCGCAACCGCGGCCTTCCTCGACATCGCCAGACAGTGAGATCCAGACATGCCCGCCATACCGCGCAAGGACATACTGAAGAAGTTCAAGGCGATGATCGCCGACGGCGTGCCCATCGTCGGCGGCGGCGCCGGTACCGGCCTGTCGGCCAAGGCCGAGGAGGCCGGCGGCATCGACCTCATCATCATCTACAATTCCGGCCGCTATCGCATGGCCGGGCGCGGCTCGGCCGCCGGCCTGCTGGCCTATGGCAATGCCAACGAGATCGTCAAGGAAATGGCCTACGAGGTGCTGCCGGTGGTGAAGAAGACGCCGGTGCTGGCCGGCGTCAACGGCACCGATCCCTTCGTCATCATGCCGCTGCTTCTAAACGAGCTGAAGACGATGGGCTTTTCGGGTGTCCAGAATTTTCCCACCATCGGCCTGTTCGACGGCAGCATGCGCCAGAGTTTTGAAGAGACGGGCATGGGCTTCGGCCTCGAGGTCGACATGATCGCCGAGGCGCACAAGCTCGACCTTTTGACCACTCCCTATGTCTTCAACCCGGACGAGGCCCGCGCCATGACCAAGGCCGGCGCCGACATCATCGTCGCCCATATGGGGGTGACCACAGGCGGCTCGATCGGCGCCACGTCGGCCAAGTCGCTCGACGACTGCGTCGTCCAGATCGACGCCATCGCCAACGCCGCGCGTTCGGTTCGCAAGGACGTCATCCTGCTTTGCCATGGCGGGCCGATCTCGATGCCGGACGACGCCCGCTACATCCTCGACCGCTGCAAGGGCCTGCATGGCTTTTATGGCGCAAGCTCGATGGAACGGCTGCCGGCGGAAGCCGCGATCGCCAGGCAGACTGCTGATTTCAAGGCCGTCACGCTGCATGACCGCAAGACAACGCCGAACAGGAAGAAGGGATGAGAGATGGCCGACAATAGCAAGGTATTCGTATACCCGAAAGACGTCAGCGCTTTCGGCTTCGACTGGGGGAAACTGTCGTTGACAGTCGCTCCGGAAGTGAATGGCGCTGAGCGTTTTTCCGGTGGCGTCGTCGACCTGCCTCCGGGCCAGGGCCACACGCGCCATAATCATCCCGGCGCGGAAGAGATCATCTTCGTCATCTCGGGCAATGGCGAGCAGATGGTCGAGGACGAGGACGGCAATCCGGTCGTCGCCAAGGTCGGGCCCGGCTGCACCGTCTATGTGCCGGAAAGCCGTTTCCACTCGACGCTGAACACGGGCGACGGGCCGATGCAGCTCTTCGTCGTCTACTCGCCGGCCGGGCCGGAACTGGTGCTGCGGGAACTGCCGGATTTCAGGCTGATTCCGGCGGGCGGGAAGTAAGCGTTTCAGACGGTACGACGGTTGCCCAGCCGGTCCCCGCTGCTTCGCAGCGTCCCGGCGATCGCCGGCCTTTCATCGTGCCACTGGCACGATGAATTCGCTTCGCGAACCGGCTGCTCACCCACCCCTGTTCCAGCCTCTCGCCCTATCCCCAAACATCACATACCCCGCATCCGTCACCGCCAGCGTATCCTCCAGCTTGATGAACCCTCGCGTCGGATGAAGCATGGTCGTCTCCACCGACAGCACCATGTTCGTCTCCAACGGCTTGGCCGCGTAGGTGCCTTCGTAGGTCACCGGATGGTTGGTCATCAGGAACGGCGCTTCATGTGTGATCAGCCCCATGCCGTGGGCGAAGAAATCGGTGTAGGGCGCGACCTTCGACGCCTTCAGCACGCCCTCCGCATGCGAAATCATGTCACCGCCGATTGTGCCTGCCTTGACCTTGGAGAATGCCGCCTGCTGTACCGTCTCTACCTCGGCCAGCAGATCTTCCAGCTCGGCATCCGGTTCGCCCAGAATACCCATGCGGCAGAGGTCACCAATATAGCCGTGATAGTTGCCGCCGGAATCGATCGACAGCACCTCGCCCTTCTTCCACGCTTGCGGTGAGGCGGCGCGGTTGTGGCTGGCGCCCAGCGTCAGCAGGCAATATTCGAAATGCGCGCCGCGATTGGTTTCCTCGCGCCGCAACTGCTCGATCATTTCGGCCTTGGTCGTGCCTTCGCGCGCCCACTGGATGGTTGCCAGCATGGAATCGGTGATCAGCTCGGAGGCGATGCGCAGTTTTTCCAGCTCAGCATCGGTCTTGATGGCGCGCATGCGCTCCAGCATGTCGGTCGCGTCGACAAGCTTGGCATCCGGCAGCGCCTTGCGGATCAACGCATAGGCATCCGATGGCAGGAAAGCCGGTTCGATGCCAATGCGGGCGCCTGCCTTGCCGATCTTGCGCACGTGCTCGACCGCAAGATTGGCGGCGTCGAGGGTGCCCCAGCAGGCAGCGTGCAGCGTCGGCGTCCAGAACGGGTTGTTCTGGTGCTCGGCGCCTTCCATGCGGTTGCCGATATAGGCGGCATGGTCCGGCCCGCCCTTCTCATAGACAACGACAGGCAGATAGCGGCTGTGGCCGATCGCATCCATGGCGGCAAAGAAGATGAACTTGTAGCCGCCGAGCAGGTATTGCGTGTTGTGTTTGGAGGTCGCCAGCAGAACTTCGATGCCGGCCTCTTCCATCAGCCGGTCGACTCTCGCCTGGTCGAACGGGATATTGCTGACGGCATTCTTGCCCGGGGCAATGTTCATCTCTCCCTCCCTGAATTGTCCGGGATCGCCGGTCGCGCTGCGCCCGATCCCTTGGCTGTCGGTCAAATCTGCACCATTTTGTCCACTCTGGTCCAGCCAGAAACAGGTCAAATTGCTTCAGCAGGCGGTCACCAAGTCGTCATTGATGCACATCAAGGCAATTCTGGTCCTACCAGAATATCAGAATGGAAGGCCACCTCTAAAACTGGTCCAGCGGACGAAAATTTCAAAGCCAAGCAAGGATGCGCCAATTCCGTCTCTGGCGAAACCCTTGGCAAGGGCCATAATCGCCGCAAGGATGCTGGCGGGGCCGCCGGCATCAAGGGGCGCGCCCAATTGGGTCGCGGAGAGGACGGAGTTCGATCATGTCAGATTTCACCATTTCCAGGCGCACGTTGCTTTCGGGATCAGCCTTGCTGCTGGCCTCCACCGCCATGCCGGCGATTGGCTGGGCGCAGACACCGAAGAAGGGCGGCCGCCTCGTGCTCGCCGCCGATTCCGAACCGCGCAACCTCAATCCGGCGATCGTCGCCTCCAACGGCGTCTTCTTCATCTCCAGCAAGATCGTCGAAACGCTGGCCGAAGCCTCGTTCGACGGCAAGGACGGGCTCGAGCCGCGCCTTGCGCTCTCCTGGGAAGGTGCCGCCGACGGGCTCTCAGTGACGTTCAAACTGCGCGACGGCGTCAAATGGCATGACGGCAAGCCGTTCACCTCGGCCGACGTCGCCTTCTCGGCGCTCCAGATCTGGAAGCCGCTGCAGAATCTCGGCCGCACCGTGTTCAAGGATCTGGCCAGCGTCGACACCCCCGACGATCTCACCGCCGTGTTCAAATTCGCCAAGCCGACGCCGTTCCAGCTCATCCGCAACGCGCTGCCGGCGTTGTCGAGCGTGGTGCCGAAGCACATTTACGAGGTCGGCAAGATCGAGGACAACCCGGCCAACAACGCGCCCATCGGCACCGGGCCGTTCAAGTTCGGCGAGTACAAGGCCGGCCAATATTACAAGCTGACCAGGAATGCGGACTACTGGGGCAAGGACGAGCCCTATCTCGACGAGATCATCTATCAGGTGCTGCCCGACCGCACCTCGGCTGCAGCTGCGCTCGAGGCCGAAGAGATCCAGCTCGCCGCCTTCTCCGCCGTGCCGCTGGCCGACCTCGACCGCATCTCCAAGGTGCCCGGCCTGAAGGTCATCTCCAAGGGCTATGAGGGGCTGACCTATCAGCTCGTCGTCGAGATCAACCATCGCCGCAAGGAACTGGCCGATTTGAACGTGCGGCAGGCGATCGCGCATGCCATCGACAAGGATTTCGTCGTCAAGACGGTGTTCCTCGGCTATGCCGCCACCGCCACCGGCCCGGTGCCGAAGAACGATCCGCAATTCTACACAGCCGACGTGCCGACCTATCCATTCGACGTCGCCAAGGCCAACGCCTTGCTGGATGCCGCCGGCTATACCAGGGCCGATGACGGCAAGCGCTTTGCGCTGAGGCTTTTGCCGGCGCCCTACTTCAACGAGACAAAACAGTTCGGCGACTATCTGCGCCAGGCGCTGGCAGCCATCGGCATCGACGCCGAGATCGTCAACAACGACTCCGCAGCGCACATCAAGGCAGTCTACACCGACCACGCCTTCGACCTCGCCGTCGGCCCGCCGGTGTTCCGCGGCGACCCGGCGATCTCGACCACCATTCTGGTCCAGAGCGGCATTCCCGACGGCGTGCCGTTCTCCAACCAGGGTGGCTACAAGAACGCCGCGCTCGACGCGCTGATCGCCAAGGCATCCGAGACGCTCGACACCACGGCACGCACCGATCTGTACAAGGAATTCCAGAAGGAGGTGGCCGCCGACCTGCCGCTGATCAACGTCGCCGAATGGAGTTTCATCAGCGTTGCGCGCGATACGGTCGGCAACATCGCCAACAACCCGCGCTGGGCGGTTTCGAACTGGGCGGACACGTATCTGGCGGGTTAGCACGATCCGCATGGGATGCTTGCGCATCGTTTGGACGAATGTTCATCATCAGGGATGAGAGTTCCTTCGCGCCCCCCTCTGTCCTGCCGGACATCTCCCCCACAAGGGGGGAGATTGGCAGTTTTCGCCGCCCGCTCAGTCCTGCAGCGTTGGAGATTGGCGAAGGCAGCGATGACAGCTGATCTCCCTCCTCGTGGGGGAGATGTCCGGCAGGACAGAGGGGGGCGCCGTAGAGCGCAACTTCAGATGCCTGCGCGCGACCCCTTTTCCCTATGACCCGCGCCCTCACCCTCATCCGCCGTCGCCTCGTCGGCAGCATCTTCGTACTATTGATCGTCGTCATCGGCACTTTCCTTTTGCTCGAAGCCGCGCCTGGCGACGCCGTCGATGCCTACATTGTCTCGACTGGCGGCGACGCCGGCATGATCGAATTGCTGCGCCATCGCTGGGGCCTCGACCAGTCGGAGCTGACGCGGCTGGCCAACTATCTCTGGGCGCTGCTGCATCTCGACCTCGGCCAGTCCGTAACCTTCTCCAGGCCGATCCGCGACATCATCCTCGAGCGCTTGCCGACGACACTGCTCCTGATGGTCAGCGCCACCGCGCTCTCCTTCGGTCTGGGCTCGGCGCTCGGCATCTATGCCGGCGCCAGACCCGGCAGCTTTCGCGACCGCTTCCTGTCCATCGGCTCGCTCGCACTCTATGCCGTGCCGGGATTCTGGCTCGGCCTGGTGCTGATCGTGATCTTCGCCGTCGACCTGCGTTGGTTGCCGATCGGCGGCATCGAGAGCCTGGCCTCGGACAAGACCGGGCTCGCCCGCGCCGCAGACATCGCCGTCCATCTCGTGCTGCCAGTTTCCGCCCTCGGCTTCATCTATCTCGCGCTCTATCTGCGCATGATGCGCGCCGGCATGGCGGAGGCCTGGCGGCAGGATTTTGTCCTCGCTGCCCGCGCCAGAGGATTGTCACGGCGCCGCGTCGTGCTTGCCCATGTCGCCCGCAACGCACTGCTGCCGCTCATCACCATGCTCGGTCTGCAATCGGCGCAGATGCTGGGCGGCAGCGTCGTCATCGAAAGCGTCTTTGCCGTGCCCGGTCTCGGCCGGCTGGCACAGGAGGCGGTGGCATCGCGTGACACGCCGCTGCTGCTCGGCATCATCCTCACCAGCGCTGTGCTGGTCATCGCCATCAACCTTGCCGTCGACATCGCCTACGCCTTCCTCGACCCGCGCGTCGGCGCCAGCGAGGCCGGCGCGTGAGCCCGCTCAGTCGGCTCCTGCGCCGGCCGGAAGCGGTCGCCGGCGCGATCATCCTGGCGCTGCTGTTCGCCATGGCACTGTTTGCGTCGCTGCTGTTCCCCGGCGACCCACAGGCGATTGCCGGACCGGCGCTGCTGCCGCCGTTCAAGGACTGGTCGCTGCCGCTCGGCACCGACCGGCTCGGCCGCGATGTGCTGGCCGAGCTTTTCCACGGCGCCCGCACCTCGCTGGCGGTTGGGCTGGCAGCAGCAGCAGCCGCGCTCTTCATCGGTGCGGTTGTCGGCACGCTGGCCGGCTTTGCCGGTGGCTTCGTCGATGAGGTGCTGATGCGCATCACCGATGCTTTCCAGACCGTGCCGAGTTTCCTGCTGGCGCTGGCCTTCGTCAGCGTCGTCGGCCCCTCGCTCGGCATCGTCGTCGCGGCCATCGCGCTTGGCGCCTGGACCGGACCGGCGCGTGTGGCGCGCGCCGAAGTGCTGTCGATCCGCGAGCGCGACTACGTCGCCGGCGCCCGCGTCATCGGCATGCATCCGCTTGCGATCGCTTTCCGCGAAGTGCTGCCCAACGCTCTGCCGCCGGTGCTGGCGTTGTCCTCGGTGATCGTCGCCGCCGCGATCCTCACCGAAGCAGCACTGTCTTTCCTCGGCCTCGGCGACCCCAACCGCGTCACCTGGGGCGGTATGATCGCCGAGGGCCGCACCGTTCTGCGCACCGCACCCTTCCTGTCGATCGTCCCGGGCGTGGCACTCGTGCTGACCGTGCTCGGCGTCTACCTCGCCGGCGAAGGCGTGGTCGAGACGACGGCCGTGAGGAGAAGCCTGTCGTGACCGCGCTGGCTGAGATACGCGATTTGTCGGTGCGTTATCGCCACGATGGCAACAAGGTGACGGCGCTGAAGGGGATAAGCTTTGATGTCGTCGCAGGCGAGCGGCTGGCGATCATCGGCGAAAGCGGTTCGGGCAAGAGCACGCTGGCGCTGGCGATTGCGGGGCTGTTGCCGGGGTCAGTCAGGGTTGATGGGCGCATCGATTGGTACATATCGGAATCTTCTCATTCCTTCGCGCCCCCCTCTGTCCTGCCGGACATCTCCCCCACAAGGGGGGAGATTGGCAGCTCCTCCGCCGCCGGCTCTCGGTCTGCAGCGTTGGAGATTGGCGAAAACGGAAGCGACAATGCAATCTCCCCCCTTGTGGGGGAGATGTCCGGCAGGACAGAGGGGGGCGCGACAGAACGCGCCCTATCCGGCGCAAGTCCCCTCCCCGGCCGCGATATCGGCTTCGTCTTCCAGGACCCCTCCGCCAGCCTCGATCCAGTCATGACCATCGGCAAACAGATCGCCGAAGTCGCCCGCACCCATCTCGGCCTCAACTGGCCGCAGGCCTATGCCAAGGCAAAGCACCTGCTTCAACGTGTTCGCCTGCCCGACCCGGACTCGGCCATGCGCGCCTTCCCGCATCAGCTCTCCGGCGGCCAGAAACAGCGTGTCGCGATTGCCGCCGCGATTGCCGCCGGACCGAAACTGCTGATCGCCGACGAGGCGACCAGCGCGCTCGACACCATCGTACAAGCCGAGATCGTCAGCCTCATTCGGCAACTGGTGGCAGAGGACGGCATGACGCTGCTGTTCATCAGCCACGACATCGCACTTGCCGCCGAGCTTGCCGAGCGCATCGCTGTGTTCCGGCATGGCGAACTGGTCGAGATCGGCGCGACGGAGCAAATCGTCACCGCCCCGCGCCAGGCCTACACGCGTGCACTGCTCGACGCCCATCTTGGCCTCGACGCATCGCCGCTGCTGCGACGGACGCCGGCATGAGCCTGCTCGCCGTCCGCGACCTCACCAAGCGCTATCGCCGCGGCGGCAAGACCATCGCCGCCGTCGACGGCGTCTCCTTTGCCATCGAACCCGGCGAAACGCTGGCGCTGGCCGGCCCCTCCGGCAGCGGCAAGTCGACAATTGCGCGGCTGGTGCTACGATTGATCGAACCCGATGCCGGAAGCGTCCAGTTCGAAGGCGATGACTTCCTGGCCCTGAGTGGTACGGCCTTGCGCGCGCGCCGCGCTCGCCTGCAGATGGTGTTCCAGGATCCGCTTTCCGCCTTCAACCCGCGCGCCACGGTGGCGCGCGTGCTTGACGACCCCTTGCGCATTCATGGCATAGCTTCTCGCACCGAGCGGCCGGCCCGCATCGCTGCCTTGCTTGAGCGCGTTGGGCTGGCAGTCGATCTCGCCCCGCGCGCCATCCACGAAATCTCAGGCGGCCAGCGTCAGCGTGTGGCGATTGCCCGCGCCATCGCCACAAACCCGTCGCTGATCGTGCTCGACGAGGCGGTGTCGGCGCTCGACGTTTCGGTGCGCGGGCAAATCCTCGAGCTGCTGCTTGACCTGCAAGCCAGGGAACGGATCGCTTATCTCTTCATTTCGCATGATCTCGGCGTGGTCCGTGCCATCGCCCATCGCGTCGTCCTTCTCGACGCCGGGCGGATCGCCGAGGGCGGCGATGCCCGCGCCGTCATCGACGCGCCGCAATCGGCAATCGGCAAGGCGCTGGTGGTGGCGGCGCCAAGATTGAACAGAAGCAGCAGGCAGGTACCATGACCGACCCAGAAGCCAGAGCTGAAAAACTCTCGCGAGAACTCGATTCCGCCTTCCGCAACCGCGCCGATCTCTACCGTTTGTTTCTCGACGAGCTGACTGGCGAACTTGGCGCGGAGAAGGCCGAGGCGATCATGATCCGCACCATTGAACAGCGCGGCAAGGAAGTGGCGGCGGCGGCCTTTGGCCGCTTCGGACCCAACGACGCACCGGCCATCGGCGAAGCGTTCCTGGCTGTCAGCCCGGATGGCGGCCTGATGTATCCGACCGATGTCGAGCGCGGGCCGGACCACATCGCCTTCAAGGTGAAGCGTTGTCCACTGAAAGACGCCTGGGTCGAGGCCGGCGTCGGTGACGAAAAGCTTGCCACGCTCTGCCGCATCGCCGGCGCTTTCGACCGCGGCCTGTTCGAGGCGACGGGCGTGCGCTTCGACAATGTCACCTGGACGCCGGGCCACGGCTCCGGCTGCTGCCACATCGCGCTGACCAACCGGGATGCCGCCGGATAGGCCGCGGCAGTTGCTGATCAGTCGCCGGCAAACACATGCAGCTCCGTACCCGCTTGTTCGGCGGCAGTGCGCAGGTCGGCCTTCGGTTCGCTGTCGGTGACGATATCGGCAATGTCGTCAAGTCCGCAGATGCGTTCCAGGCTGGAGCGGCCGAACTTGTCGTGGGTCACCACCAGCACCGCGGACAGTGAACGCGATATCATTGCGCGCTTGACTGCCGCGGCGCCCGAGATCATGTCGCTCGGACCGTCGGCACTTAGTCCCGACGCCCCGATGATGGCGACGTCGGCATTGTAGCGGCGCACGAACTCGACTGTGTCTTCGCCAAGCACGCTGCCTTCCCGGCTGTCATAGGTCCCGGGGCAAAGCAGCACGCGGAAGGTCGGATTGGCGCCGGCTACCGAGGCCACGCCGGTAGAATTGGTGATGATAGTCAGGTCGCGCTTCAACTGCGAAAGGTTGCGCGCCACCTCATAGGTAGTCGAACCGCCATCGATCATCACGATCTGGCCCTTCTGAACCAGGCCCGCCGCGCCGCGGCCGATGCGAGCGCGCTCCTCGACAAGTGTCAGGCCGCGCTCGGAAATCACCGGTTCGGACGTCACCAGCGAGATCGTCGCGCCGCCATAAGTGCGGTTGATCAGCCCGGCATCACCGAGTTCGATGAGATCGCGGCGGATGGTCTCGCCGGCGACGCCGATTCGCCGGGCGAGCTTGGAGATGCGTATGGACGCCGACCGGCGCACTTCCGAAAGGATAAGCGCGTGCCGCTCCTTCTTCGTCAGTCGGCCTTGATCCATGACTATTCCATTCCCTTTGCAGCAATCAGTGCGTCGGCAAGCTCGGCAAATCCTTCCGCACCTCGCCCGCTTGTGACGAAGGCGGGAGACGCAAGAAGTTCGCCGGCGAAGTCCAGCACATTAGCGACGCCGACGCTGTTGGGGAAGAAGCCGAACATTGGTGCATCGTTTGGACTATCGCCGACGAAGACAATGCTGTCCTTGTCGTGGTCTATGTCTATACCAAAACAGTCGCGCAAGAATAGCCGGCTTGTCGACAGTTTGTCGTATTTGCCGAACCAGCCATTGACATGGATCGACGAAATTTTCGCCGTCGCGCCATAGCGCTGGAAGATGCCGACGATCTTCAGCACCTCGGTTTTGGGCAGCGGCGCCACGTCCTCGCAGAAATCGATCGCCAGATCGGCCTCACGATAGGCCTGGTCGGCAGCGACCGCCGCGCCCGGAATTTCCGCAAGCACGGTCTGCTCGATCTCCTTGAGGCGCGCGGCATCGGCCTGCCGTTCGGCAGCGCTTTTGGCGTAGTGGCGAACAATCCGCTTTTGGGCGTCGTCGTAGCGAAAATAGAACGCGCCGTTTTCACCGATCACGCCATCCACCGGCCATTGCCGCGCGATCAGGTCGCACCAGCCGGCCGGCCGGCCGGTGACAGGCGCGACGATGAATCCGGCCTGCTTCAGCCGCTCCAGTGCCGCATAGGCCTTTGCCGGCAGCCGTCCCTTATCGGTCAAGGTGTCGTCGATATCGGTCAGCACGACGGCGATCCTGCGCCGGTCCAGGGCGGTGAAGTCGGCGAGCGGACGCAGCACCCGCTCAGGCTCCCGCCGCGACCGTTTCGAGCGAAGCGGCGGCGACATCGAGCATCGTAAACCTGTCGCGTATCAGCCGGGCATTGGCGACCGCCTCTTCGTAGAAGGCAGCCGGTATGGCGACCTCCTGCGGCGTCGTCGGCGCGCCGGCGGCACGCAGTGCTGCTGCGATCTCACGCGCCGGGCGGGCCACGCGGGAAAGCCTTTCGCGATACGAACGCCATTGCTCGGTCAGCATGGTGTTGAGGGCAGTCGCCCGCTCATGGTCGAGCAGCTTGGGCTTGAACGCTGCCCAGCAGGAGCGTCCGAGGGTTTCGCCAAAGATCTCGATGAAACGGTCCGGTGTATCGGCGGACGGCGCAAGCTGCAGTTCCGGCAATGCCAACACCCGCTCCTGCAGCCGCGCCATCGTCAACGTCGTCACGGCTATGTGTTCGCCGTGATGCGCCTCGGGCAATCCCTTGCCCCGCATGTCGATATAGTGGGCGATCAGATGTTCGCCCTGGCTGGCCGGATAAGAGCCACCGCACAGTGTCATGCCGAGGCCGGACATGACCAGCGTGCGCACCAGCACTTCCATTGCCTCAAGGTCGCCTGTCCTGAGGTCGCCGGCCTTGGCGATGAGTGCCTTCTCGTCTTCGGCCAGAAGCATGAACGGCGCCTGTCTGTAGGGCGTGCCGATCAAAAGATGCGCCATCAGCCAGTCGGTCTGGGCGGTCGGCCGCGCCATCGAATCGCCGAAGCCGGCGGCGATCAGCCGGTGCGGCGCCCGCGCCATCACATCGAGATCGAGGAATACGCCCACCGGCAGGCTCGCCGTCAGCGATTTCTTGAGACCGTCCTCGGTGATTGCCGCTGACACAGAGGTGTAGCCGTTCATAGACGGCGCGGTGCCGAACACCGCATAAGGTTTTTGGGTCAGATGCGCGGCATATTTGGTGATGTCGTTGATCGAGCCCGATCCGACCGCAACCAGGCCGCTGGCATTCTGCGTGCGGGCGATCACCGACCGCACGGCGTCCATGTCCGGATGCGGATGGCGCGGCAGGATGATCTTGTCGACATCGCTCGAGCCGCGCAGCGCAATCGACACCCTCTCGCCCAGCGCCAGGCGGGTGTCGGGATCCATCACCACGGCGAGCTTGCGGCCGAGCGGCAGCGGCTTGACCAGCGCATCGGCCTCGTCGCCGAGACCGCGCCCGATGACGATGGTCTTCAGAGGCACCGACAGCATCCCCTCGCTATCCGGGTCAGGCAGGGTACCGGCGATGAGGCGATCGAGCATTTGTCTGGACATCGGGATGCCGTCCAATCAGTCAGCATAAAGGGGGGTCAAGGCATCGAACAGGGTCCGATACCGGCGGTAACCTCTTTCGTAGGCGGCCTTGGCCGAAGGATTGGGATCGATCGTCTCGATGCCGCCGCTCAGCCTTTCGGTCGCCTGCTGCACCGAGGAGGAAAGGCCGATGGCTGTGGCGGCAAGGATTGCCGCACCGATCGGCGAGGCATCGGCGGCGTCGGCGATTTCCACCGGCCTGCCGCTGACATCGGCGCGAATATGCGCCCACACCCGACTGCGGGCGCCGCCGCCGGAAAGCCTGATGCGCCCTGTGGCGATGCCAAGCTCGTCCAGCCGGTCGACCACGTCGCGCATGGCGAACGCGCAGCCTTCCAGCACTGCGCGGGCGCAGGCCGCTTTGCCGTGGAAGGATGTGAGCCCGTAGAATGCGCCTCGCGCCTCGGCGATCCAGCGCGGCGCCATAGCGCCGGACAATGCCGGCAGGAACAGCAGGTCATCGCTGCCGGCAACCACCGTCGCCGCCAGCTCCGACATCGCCGCCGGCGAATCGACACCAAAGGTGGATAGAAACCAGGTTACCGCGCCGCCCGAGAGCCATCCGGGATTGGAGACGAAATAGCGGTCACCGAGAAAACCATGCGTCTCGACCAGGCCGCCGGGATCGAGGCGAAGCGTGTCGGACACTGCACCGACCACTTCGGCCGTGCCGAGATTGCAGGCAACGACACCGGGCACGACAACGCCGGCGCCGATGGCGGCGGAAAAATCATCGCCGGTACCGACTGCCAGCGGCATCCCCACCGGCAGGCCGGTCAGTCCGGCGCCGGCCGCAGTCAAGGCGCCGGCGACCGCCGATGCATCGTCGATGCCGGGCAGCCTATCCGCATCGATGTCGAAGGCCGCGAGCAGATCGCTGGCATAGTCGCGCTCCTTCAGCCCATAGAGCATGGTCGTCGAGGCAAGTGCGTGGTCGATGACGGCACGACCGCACAGCGCAGCGACCACGAACGAAACCGGCTGGTGCCAGAGCGCCACGCGGCGCGCTTCGGGCAGGTTGCGCGCTGCCCAGCGGATTTTCGCCGCCATATGGGTGGCGTCGAGGACGAGACCGGTGCGCTCGCGGATGAAACCGGGATCTATGCCCGCGATCTCTCCCGATGCGCGCCGGTCTATCCAGATGATGCACGGCGCCAGTGCCTCACCACTGCCGTCGACCGCGACGCAGCCGTCGAGCTGACCGGCAATGGCAATGCCTTTGATGTCGGACGGTGCAAGCCCAGCCTTGTCGAGCGCGCCGGCAATGGCCGGCTTGAGCGCAGCCAGCCACAGCGCCGGGTTCTGTTCGGCCCATCCCGGCGCCGGGAAGGCCGGTTGATAAAGCACACTGGCCTCGCCACGCAGCCGCAATTCGTCATCGACGACGATCGCCTTCAGGCTTTGTGTGCCGAGATCGATGCCGATGACTGGCATTAGACACGCTCGCAATCCGCGAGGACATCCCGCAGTTGCGAGAGGATAGAACCTTTCGTCGGCGAATAGGAACCGTCGAAAACCGCTGTGCCAATGGTAAAAGCGTCTGCGCCGGCCTGCTTGATTGCCTTGATCCGATCGGCCGAGGCAACGGCGCCGGCGACGATCAGATGCCGCGTCGGACCAAGCCCGCGTCGGGCGGCGCGAACCAGTTCGGCCGGGTCGGCCTCGGTGGCTCGATAGGCGAGGATGTCGCATCCCGCACAGCCCTTCTCGGCAAAGGTGCGGCAGTCGGCCTCGACATCTCCGGGGGAGCCGCCGAGCTTGGTCGGATGGCCGACCGGCCGACCCGGAAAAGGGTAGTATTCGGTGTCGCTCCCTTCCAGCAGCGCCATGATCTCATCGACCTGGGTGCCGCCGAGCAAGCGTTGGATGCCGAGATCCCTCGCGATGCGCGCGGAATTGAGGCAGGCCTCGGCCGTCGTCGAGACAACTTCCATGTAAGTGGTAGCGCCTGTCCGGCGAATGGCGCCGGCGAGCCTTCGCAGCACATCCGGCGAAACGCCAACATCCTTGAAGCCTACATGCTTCAGGCCGACCGGCTCGATCAGGTCGACGAGGTCGAGACAGTCCTCGACCGTGCGATCGTTTCGAGTCAGCATGAAGATGAAGTCCATCCGAAAGGTCCCTCGCCTGGGTCGGGAATGCCGGCTTGCTGCCGGTCGTTAACATCTCCCAACCATTTGTTGCAAGGTGCCACATTTTAAATTGCAGTACCACACATTTTGTGACAGAACGGGCGCCGGCCCGCCAGGCACGACTTCTAGGGAGAGGGAAGAATGCTCAAGCCGCTGAGACGTGGGAGTACCGCATCCGGACTGCTCGTCGTCGCCGCCCTTATGTGGCAAATCACACAGGCTGCGGCGTGGGACCTGACGGAGGCGTCGAAGCCTTACAGCGGCCAGACCATCCGCATGGTCGGCGAGGCGCTGCCGCCGCTCGAAGCGCTGAAGAAGATGGCGCCGGAGTTCGAAAAGCAGACCGGCATCCATGTCGAAGTCGAGATGTATGAGCACTCGGAAGCCGTCAACAAGGTGCAGCTCGATCTCAATTCGCATCGCGGCCGCTACGACGTCATCATCCAGCCGCACCGCGAACTCGGCAAGTTCGCCACCAACAACCATCTGGTGGAAATCGCCAAGATGATGGCCGACCCGGCTTTGCGCGATCCGACGTTCGAGCCGGAGAAGCAACTCTACCAGACCGCCTGGCACGAAATCTCCTGGTATGACGGCAAGGAGTACGGCTTCCCCTTCACCGTGCTCAACATGTTCATGTGGTATCGCTCGGACCTGCTCGCCGATCCCAAGGAGCAGGCCGGCTTCAAGGCCAAGTACGGCTACGACCTGGCGCCTGCAAAGGACTGGAAGCAGTATCGCGATATCGCCGAATGGTTCTATCGCCCCGACCAGGGCTTTTACGGCACCGCCCTGCAGGGCAAGCGCCACGAGGCGCTGTGGTATGAGTGGCTCAACTTCCTCTATTCCTTCGGCGGCGACGTGCTCGACGTGAAGAGCGGCTCGGCCTGCGGCCCGGTCATCGTCAACAGCCCCAAGGCTGTCGCCTCGCTCGAATATTACAAGAGCCTGCTGCAATTCTCGCCGCCGGACAGCCTCAACTATTTCTGGGATGACGTCATGGCGCTGATGCAGCAGGCCAAGGTCGCCGAGCTGATCATGTGGAATGACGCCACCTATGCTGTGTCGGTCGACACGACGGCTTCCACCGTCGTCGGCAAGGTCGGCTTCGATCTGGTGCCGCAAGGCGACGGCGGCAAGATCGGCCAGGTCGAGGGTTGGACCTATCTCATCCCGGTCTATTCGAAGAACCAGCAAGCCGCCTTCCTCTTCGTCCAGTGGATGATGGGCTATGACCGCCAGCTCGAGCAGCATCTCAATGGCGGCGCTTCCGGCCGGCCCGATGTCTACGCCTCGGCGGAGGTGCAGAAGCTGCCCTACGCCAAGGCATCGATGGAGGCCAACGAGCATGCGGTGCCGAAGGCGACGCTGCCGCAATCGGCCGAGATGACCGACATACTGGTGCGCGAGCTGTCGTCCTACCTCGCCGGCGAGAAGGAAGCGCAGGCTGCCCTCGACACCGCCGCCACCGACATCTCGACATTGCTCGGTTCTTGCGCACCCATGACCTATCCGGCACGATAGGTCTCAAATGTCGCGCAGAGGCTACCCGCACAAGCGGGTAGCCGTTCTTGTCCGCAGGAAACGCCCGTGACGAACCGCACTCCATCGCCGCGCGGAATGCCGCTTCTCGACCGTGGGGTGGGACCGCTGCTGATGCTGCCGGCGACGTTGCTCGTCGTCGTCTTCCTGGTCGGCCCGTTCTACTACATGGTCTACACAGCGCTGACCGACCTCAGCTTCGCCGATGCCAGCCATGCCGGCGCCTTCGTCGGCTTCGACAATTTTCGCAAGCTGATGCGCAACGACCCGTTCTTCTGGGCGTCGTTTCTGCTGACGCTGAAATTCGTCATCATCGCCGTGGGGCTCGAATTTCTACTCGGCTTTGCGCTGGCCTTCCTGATCTTCCGCTTCGTCGCCAGCCAGCGGCTTTTGACCACGCTGCTGCTCATCCCGATGATGATTGCGCCGATCGCCGTCGGGCTGATCTGGCGCCTGCTTTTGCAGGGCGATTTCGGCATGCTCACGTTCTACATGCGGAAGGTCGGCCTGCTGGCGCAGAACGCCGCAGTGCTTTCGGCGCCCGACCTGGTGTTTCCGACCATCGTCGCCATCGACGTCTGGCAGTGGACGCCTTTCGTCACCCTGATCATGCTGGCCGGGATGATGAGCCTGCCGCGCGCGCCATTCGAGGCGGCGATGATGGACGGCGCCAAACCGTTCCAGATTTTTCGCGACGTCATGCTGCCGCTGCTGCGGCCCGTGATCGCGCTGGTGCTGCTGTTGCGCGGCATCGACGCCTTCAAGGAATTCGACAAGGTGTTCCTGATGACCGGCGGCGGTCCGGGAACGCTGACCGAGCTGGTCTCGATCTACGCCTACCGCGTCAATTTCCGCAATTGGGACCTCGGCTACGGCGCGGCGGTCGCCTTCATGATCTATCTCGTCGTGCTGATCCTGTGCTCGGTCTTCTACAAGGCCGTCTACTGGTCGAGCCGCAAGCCGGCGGCGGCGTTTTGAGGACGCCGCGATGATCGACCAATCCTCGAACCGCGCCTGGAAGAGCTTTGCCTGGGCGGTACTTCTGGTCGCCGTGGTGGTGGCGCTGACACCTTACGTCTGGATGGTGCTGGCCTCGTTCAAGAACCGCGTCGACCTTCTGTCGTCGGTACCGAAATGGAGCTTCGCGCCGACACTCGCCAATTATCCGGCCGTCTTCATAGACAAGGAATACTGGCCGCTGGCGATCAATTCGGTGCTGATCTCGGTGTCGTCGACGGTGCTGTGCATCGTCATCGGCGCGCCGGCGGCGTACGGCTTTGCCCGCTCGGATTTTCCGGGGAAGGAAGACCTGTTCTTCTTCTTCCTGACCACGCGCATGGCGCCGCCGATCTCGATCGCCGTGCCGCTGTTCCTGTTCTTCACGTCGCTGGGCCTGATCGACACTATCTATGCCGTGGTGATCGCCCACACCTCCTTCAACCTGTCGCTCGTCGTCTGGATGATGCGCGGCTTCTTCGCCGAAATCCCCAGGGAGATCGACGAAGCCGCGATGATGGACGGCCGCTCGCGGCTCGGCGCTTTCTTGTTTGTCGTCGCACCGCTGGCCGCTCCCGGCATCGGCGCCACCGCCGTGCTCTGCTTCATCCTGTCGTGGAACGAGTTCCTCTATGCCTTCATTCTCGTCGCCTTCGACGGGCGGCCGCTGACCGTCGGCATACCGGGATTGGTGACACCGCACGGCACGCTTTGGGGCCAGGTCGCGGCGGTCGCTATCGTGGCGACGCTGCCGATCGTGCTTTTCACTTTCCTTGTCCAGAAACAGCTCGTCCGCGGCCTCACCTTCGGCGCGGTCAAGGGTTGAAGGGATCTTGCATGGCAATTGTTTTCGACGGCGTCACCAAGGCCTTCCCGGACGGGACGGTGGCGTTGCAGGCGCTCGACCTTGCTTTCGAGCCCGGCGAATTCCTGGTCCTGCTCGGCCCGTCGGGATCCGGCAAGACGACGGCCTGCCGGCTGCTTGCCGGCCTCGAACGTCCCACAGCCGGCCGCATCATGGTCGAAGGTCGCGATGTCACCGACCTGCCGCCGCGGCTGCGCGGCATGGGCATGGTGTTCCAGAACTACGCGCTCTACAGCCACAAGAGCGTCTACGAGAACATCGCCTATCCCTTGCGCATCCGAAAGATGCCGACCGCCGAGCTCGACCGCTGCGTGCGCGCCATGGCCGAACTGCTCGAAATCGCCCGCTACCTCGACCGCCGCCCCTCGCAACTGTCGGGCGGCCAGGCGCAGCGCGTCGCGGTGGCCCGCGCGCTGGTCTGGCAGCCGAGCCTCTGCCTGATGGACGAACCGCTGTCCAACCTCGACGCCTTACTGCGGCTCCACATGCGCACCGAGCTGAAGCGGCTGCATCGCGAACTGAAAAAGACCTTCGTCTTCGTCACCCACGATCAGGAAGAAGCGATGACGCTGGCGACCAGGGTCGCGGTGCTGCGCGAAGGCGCACTGATCCAGTACGACGACCCGCGCGAAATCTATCGGCGACCGGCCAACCGCTTCATCGCCGAATTCATCGGCCGTCCGGCGATGAACACATTCGACGGCGATGTCCGCGACGGCGTCTTCCACGCCAGCGGCTTTACCTGCCCGTTGCCGGGAAAGCCTGACGGTCCGATTACGCTCGGCATCCGCCCCGAGCAGATCCAGCTTGTCGACGTCTCCGCCGCCGATGCGATCCGGTTTACCGTCGATGTCGTCGAGCCGGTCGAGCCGGACGTGCTGATCTTCGCCAAGAGCGAGGCGAACACGCTAATCGTCAGGACAGTCAACGATGACAGCGCCTACAATCCCGGCCAGCCTTTGCATCTGCGTTTTCCGCCGGCAGCGCTGCATGTGTTCGATTCCGTGTCGGGAGCACGACTGCCGTGAGCACGCTGCTCGCTTTGGTGCCTCTGGCCGTTGCAGTCTTGGTCTGGCGGCTGTTCTACAGCTTCAACCGGTCGAGGCACTGGTTCTCGACCGGCGAACTCATTTTCTGGGACGCCATTGCCCTGGTCATCCTGCAACTGGTCTGGCTGATCTGGTTCTGAATACCCATACCAGTAGTGCAGATCAGTAGCCGAGCGCGCAGCCGTCCTTGCGTGGATCGGAGGCGCCGGTCAGCGTGCCCTTCTCCCAATCGATCAGCACCAGCTGACCGCCGCCATATGGCTCTTCTGCAATGGAAACCTGATGACCGCGTTGGCGCAAGCCGGCGATCGCCTCGGCGGGGATGCCGCGCTCCGCCAATACCGCATTGTCTTTGTAAAACACCCTTGGCGCATCCAGCGCCTGCTGCGGGTCCATCCCGAAATCGAACATGTTGGTGAGGAGATGGACATGACCGAAAGGCTGGTAACCGCCGCCCATCACCCCGAACGGCATCACCACCTTACCCCCTCGCGTCGCCATGCCGGGCATGATGGTGTGCATCGGTCGCTTTCGCGGCGCGATGCGATTTGGATGGCCTTCCGCCAGTCGAAAACTGCTGCCGCGATTCTGCAGTATGACTCCGGTCTTGGGACCGACGACGCCGCTGCCGAACGAGCCGAAGGTCGAGTTGATGAAGCTGACCGCGTTGCGGTCGCGGTCGACCACCGAGATATAGACGGTGTCGCTGCGCGGAAGCTCGAGCCGTGGCAGATGCGTCATGGCGCGAGCCGGATCGATGGCGGCGCGCAGCCGGTCGGCATAGGCGCCGGACAGCAATTGCTCCACCGGCACATTGACGAAATTCTGATCACCGATGAAAGTGTCGCGGTCCTGATAGGCAAGCCGGCCGGCTTCGATCTCCAGATGCAGCCGCTCGGCGCTGTTCGGCTCCAGCGAATTAAGCGCAAAGCCGGACAGCACGTTGAGCATGATCAGCGCCGTCATGCCCTGATTGTTCGGTGGCATCTGATGGATGTCGTAGCCGCGATAGGACGAGTTCACTGACTGAACGTAGTCGCCTTTCGTCTCGGCGAAATCGTCCAACGCATGCAACCCGCCAAGCGCGCGAAGACGCGCCACCAGATCGTCCGCGACCTCGCCTTCATAGAAACCGACGCGGCCTTGGCTCGCGATGATGCGCAGGGTTTTCGCGAGTTCTGGTTGCCGATGCATATCGCCAGCTAGCGGCGCCTTTCCCTCCGGCAGAAAGATGCGCGTGGCATGTTCGTCGGCAGCGAGCAGGGCGGCATCGTCCGCCCAATCGAAGGCGACGCGATCGTGAACGACATAGCCCTGTTCGGCATAGCGAATGGCCGGCGCCAAGGCGGCGTCGATGCCCTTCTTGCCGTGATCCTCGAGCAATCGGCACCAGGCATCGATGGCACCGGGCACGGTGACTGCATGCGGTCCGGTTCCGGGCAGTTCCGCATATCCCTTGCCGAGATACCAATCCGCTGTCGCGGCAGCGGGCGAGCGCCCTGAGCCATTGAAGGCCAGCACCTCGCCCTCGCCCTTGGGACAGTAGAGCACAAAACAGTCGCCGCCGATGCCGGTCGATTGCGGTTCGACCACCCCTTGTACCGCCGCCGCGCAGACGGCGGCGTCCATGGCGTTGCCGCCGGAGCGCAGCATGTCGATAGCGGCCAGCGTCGCCAGCGGATGCGATGTCGCCGCCATAGCTTCCGTGGCACGAACCGGCGAGCGGCCGGGGAACTGAAAATCACGCATGCACTGTCCAATCTACCGAGGAAAATTCCGAGCCTGTGCCACCCCGATGGAATTGGGATGGGCCTCTACTTTCTGTTTGAGCATGATCTTTTCCGAAAACCGGATTCCACTTTTTTGCGTCATGCTCCAACGCTTGCGGCCAAAAAGCTGTGCTGCCGAAAGCAGGACCACCGACAGCACGATCAGGCATGTCGAAATCGCGGCGATCGTCGGATCGATCTGATCGCGCAGCGCGCTGAACATGCGACGCGTCAGGGTTGTCGTCTCGCCGCCTGATATGAATAGCGACACCACCACCTCGTCGAATGAGGTTATGAAGGCAAACAATGCGCCGGAAACGATGGAAAACCGGATCTGCGGCACGGTCACTTGCCAGAAGGCCGCCAGGCGCCCGGCACCCAGGCTGCGTGCGACGCGCTCCTGGTTCATGTCGTAGGACCGAAAGCCCGAAAGGACCGTCAGCACGACCAGCGGCAGCGCTTGCACCGTGTGCGCCAGCACCAGGCCGGTCAGCGTGTTGTTGAGGCCGATGCGCGCATAGAGAAAGAACGTGCCGATGCCGATCAGGATAACCGGAATGATCAGCGAGGCGGTCAGCACCGCATTGATGAACCCGGCGAGACGCAGCGCCCCCGAATTGAGCGCATAGGCGGCGGCGACACCGATCGGTGTCGCGACCATGGTCGTCAACACCGCCGCCTTCAGCGAGACAATCGTCGCGTCGCGCCATTCGACCGACTGGAAATAGGCTTCGTACCATCGCAGCGACCAGCTTTCCGGCGGGAATTGCAACAGCGTCGAGCCGGAGAATGACATCGGCACGATGATCAGCGACGGCACGATCAGGAACAACAGCACAAGGGCGCCAACTGTATAGAGCCAAAGCCGTCGCCCGTGCGAAATCGGCAGGCCGAGATCGTCGTTCATCGCGCACCCCACGCGCTGGTCGCCCGCGCGCCCAACAGCCACCGGAACACGCCGAGCAAGCCGAGCGTGACGGCGAGCAAAACGACACCCAGCGCACTGCCGGCGCCCCAGTTGGAATAGAGGCTGGTGGTCTGCTCCATGCGCATTGCCCACATGATGACCTTGCCGCCGCCCATCAAGGCGGGGGTAACGAAGAACCCGAGGCACAGGATGAAGACGATGACCACGCCGGCGGCGAGACCCGGAAGCGAAAGCGGAAAAAATATCTGCCAGAAAGTCGCCGTTGGCGGTGCGCCGAGGTTCATCGCCGCGCGCAGATAGTCGGCATCGATCGCCTTCATCGAAGCGTAGAGCGGCAGCACGAGGAACGGCAGCAATATGTGCGTCATGCCGATGACGACGCCGGTGAAGTTATGCGCGAGCGGCAGCGGCTGGCTGATCACACCAAGATCCATGAGCCAGGTGTTCAACAGGCCCTTGCGCTGCAGGATCACCAGCCAGGCGTAGGTGCGTACCAGCACCGATGTCCAGAACGGCAGGATGACGAAGATCAGGCAGATGGAGGCGGCGCGCCGTGGCAGCTGCGACAGCATATAGGCCAGCGGATAACCGAGGAGAACGCACAGACCGGTGACGATGAACGCCACCTCGAATGTCGTGATGAAGGTCCTGACATAGGAAGCCTGCTCGACGAAGCGGGCGTAGTTCGCGCCGCTCAGCATTCCTGTCTCGTCGAACAGCGAGAGCCAGAACAGCCATCCGATCGGCAGGACGATGATGATGCCCACCAGGACGATACCGGGAGAGCACAGGCCAAGCAGAGCCAAAGACTCACGCCGGGCGTCGGCGCTCAGCACGTCCGCGTTCAGGCCGCCGCGGTCTGGAAGGTCTGCGGGTGCTGCGCTCATATCTCGTCCGCCAACAGGATCGCATCCTCCGCCTCGATGCGAAGCCGCACCGGTTGGCCGGCGCCCGGCAGACGGGTCAGCACGTCGCCACGGCAGTAATCGCGCAGCGCGATCTGCTGGCCATCCGCCAGCGTGGCGTAGCAGATGAAGCTGTCGCCTTGATAGACGACATCGCGCACCGTGGCGTCGAGCAGGTTGGCGTTGGCAACTGGTTCGGCATCGGCGGCGAGCCGCACCCTTTCCGGCCTCACCACCAGCCAGTGCCGCCCCGGCGAGGGCAAGGGCGAAGCGGTGTAAACACGCTTTGCCGCATACCAGACACTGTCGTTGCGGCATTCGACGGGAATGAAGTTCGATTCGCCGATGAAGCCGGCGACGAACCTGGTGCGGGGCCTGGCGTAGAGCGTTTCGGGCCGGTCGAGCTGCTCGATGCGGCCTTTGTTCATGACCGCGATGCGGTCCGACATGGTGATCGCTTCGCGCTGGTCGTGGGTCACATAGACAGTGGTCATGCCGAGCCGGCGGTGCAGGCTGCGCAGCTCGATCTGCATATGTTCGCGCAACCCCTTGTCGAGCGCCGAAAGCGGCTCGTCCATCAGCACGATGCGCGGCTCGAACACGATCGCCCGCGCCAGCGCGACGCGCTGACGCTGTCCGCCCGACAATTGGTCGACACCACGGTCGGCCAGACCCTGCAACTGCACCAGATCAAGCGCCTTCTCCACGCGCTCGGCCGTTTCCGCCGCGGGCGTGCGGCGCTGCTTCAACGGAAAGGCGATGTTGTGGAAGACGTTCATATGCGGGAAAAGCGCATAGTTCTGGAACACCATGCCGATGTTGCGCTTGTGCGGCGGCTTGGCGATGACTTCCTCGCCGCCAATGCCGATGCTTCCGGCATTGGCGCGGACGAACCCGGCCAAGATCATCAGCAGTGTGGTCTTGCCCGATCCCGATGGACCCAGCAGCGTCAGGAATTCGCCGGGAGCCACATCGAGGTTGAGGTCGCTGAGGACTGGCACGCTGCCAAAACGCTTGGCGATCCCTCGAATGTTGATCGGCGGCGCCGAACGCGCAATGGACAATTTCAGTGCTCCTTCGGATACTTGCGGCGCGAAGCGGACAGCCGGCCGATCGAACCTGCGTCGGTCCGCTGGATCAGCCAATCATCGATTGGCCTGCTCACTGCTGGATCAAATTGTCGAATTTCTCCGTGGCCTCCACGAGGTTGTCGCGCCAGAATTCCGCATCCTGCAGAACTTGTTTCTTGACGTTCTCGGGAGCGGAATTGATGTCCTTGATCCTCTCCTGCGGAATCTTGCCGGTTTCGAAAGCCTTCTCGTTCACTGGCCCATTGTCGACATACAATGGCAGGTTGGCCTGGAGTTGCGGGCTCACGAACATGGCAAGCGCCTTCATAGCGATGTCCTTGTTTTTCGAACCTTTGGGAATGACCATGCAGTCTGCTGTCAGCACACCCTGATCGAACGAGAAGCTGACCGGGGCCCCTTCTTTCTTCAAGGTGCCGGCGCGTCCGTTCCAGATGCTTGCCATGTCGACTTCGCCGTCCTTGACCAACTGCATGGCCTGGGCGCCGGAGGTCCACCAGGCATCGATATGCCCGCGGATCTTGTCGACGGATTTCAGCGCGCCGTCGACGTCTACGGGATAGACCTTGTCGATGGGGATGCCTTCCGCAAGCGCTGCTACGCTGAGCGTTTCAGTCGCCTGGCTTCCGCTCAGTGCACGCCGGCCCGGAAACTTCTCGACGTTCCAGAAATCGGCCCAGGTCTTCGGTCCTTTTTCGCCGAAGACATCGGTCCTGTAGATCAGCACGACCGAGGTATAGGAGATGCCAACCCAGTCATCATGCACAAGCTTCGGATTGATCCCGCTCTTGTCGATGACATTGTAGTCAAGTTTCTCGAACAGGCCTTCTTTGGAGCCCCGCGCGCATTCATCCGCGCCAAGCTCGGTGATGTCCCATTTGACGGCATTGCCGGTTACCTGAAGTCGGACGTCGTCGAGACCGTTGGTGGTGTCTTCCTTGATCGTAATGCCGAGCGCATCGGCGGTCGGCTTGAAGAACGCCTTGGCCTGCGCTTCCTGATAAGTACCGCCCCAGGAAGCCACCGCAATCGTATCTGCGGCAAGCGCCTGTGCAACAGGTATGGTTATCCCAATCACAGCTAACGCGCTGGCAACTCTCGATTTTCTCATCGTCGTGTTCCCCTGAAGCCATTTGTTGATCTGGCATTCTATTTTGTATACAATTTCGAATGTAACTTGCTCAGAAAACGGATGTCAACTTGAAAGATCGCGCTTTTTCCAACAGGCTTGCCGCGCCATGGCGGAAGATGCACCTTGGTCTTCGCAGGGTTCGCAGCCACGCCGTCCGGGCGTGACTTCGTCAGCGCAAGGCCTTTTGGATCAGGCCTCGACGACCGGTACGGGAGACGGAACATCGCAATGCCCACGAGAAAAAAGAACACGCTTCGCGAATCCGTTTACGGATCGATGAAAGCGATGATCGTCACCGGACAGCTACCTCCCGGAGCGCGCGTCACCGAGAACGATCTGGCGATCAGGTTGAAGGTCAGCCGCACGCCGGTGCGCGAGGCGCTCAACCGGCTTGAACAGGACGGCCTGGTTGTCGGCCGCCCGCGCCAGGGCTACCTCGTCAAGGAATTCGACATCCATATGTTCCGCGAGGCATTCGAGATCAGGGAATTGCTGGACGGCTATGCGACCGAGCTGGCGACCGCCAAGGTCACGGCCGCGGACAAGGAACGCCTTCGCGAAATGGTGCGGGAATGCGAGCGGCTGGCCGCGCTGCCGACACGCAGTTCGGATGACATGTTCCAGGAACTGCAGATCGGCATGGACATCCACCGCACCATTGCTCAAATCAGCGGCAATGTGATGCTGAGCGGTTTGCTGAACGGCATCCTCGACAAATGCCAGCACTATGTCTGGATGGAACTGCTCAGGCTGGACGAATGGGGAATAGCCCGCGACGAGCACTTCGAGATCGTCGAGGCCATCTGCGCTGGCGACGCGGCGCGGGCCGTCGAGTTGACCCGCGCGCACATCCGCGGATCACGCAACAACATCCTTCGTTTGCTGCAGGCAAAATCCGACTACCAGACCTTTCTTGCCCGCGCATCGTAGCGCGGCGCAAACCTCTCCATCGTCTCTCCGCAGCCTCAATGCTTGATGCGGTCGCGCATGGCGTACCACAACATGCCCAGCACATAGAGCGGACCGCGCAATGCCGTTCCGCCCGGGAACGGCATCGGCGTCAGCGTCGAGAACAGATCGAGCCGTGAGGCATCACCGGTGATGGCTTCGGCGAGCAGCTTGCCCGGGAGCGTCGACAGGATGACGCCCTTGCCGGAATAGCCATGCGCGAAATAGACCTCGCCATAGTGCCCGACATGCGGCAGCCGCGATGTCGTCACCGACACCAGCCCGCCCCAGGCATGGTCGATGCGGCAGCCCTTGAGCTGCGGAAAGGTGGCTTCCATATGCGGCCGCACGAAGCCCGCAATATCGGCCGGCGGCGACGGCGTGTAGCGCTCGCCGCCACCGAACAGCAGGCGTCCATCCGCCGACATACGGTAATAGTTGACGACGAAGCGTGTGTCGGACACCGCGACATTGGCCGGAATGACATTGCGCTTGCCCTCCAGCGGCTCGGTGGCGACGATATAGTTGCCGACCGGCATAATCCGGCTGTTGACGCGCGGCTCCAGCCCATGCAGCAGCGCGTCGCCCGCCAGCACGACATGCTTGGCCCTGACCGACCCCTTTGCTGTCGAGACCCGGATCGAAGGCTCGCGTTCCAGCTTCACCGCCACCGAATTCTCATGGATGACGACGCCGGCGGCCACGGCTGCACGGGCAAGGCCGAGCGTATAGTTCAGCGGATGCATATGGCCGCCGAGCGGCTCATACATCGCGCCATGGTAAGGCGTGTCCACCTTGTCGCGTGCCTGCGCCGCCGACAGAATCTCGACGTCACGAAACTTCATCGCGGTCTCGAGGCATTTCGCCTCTTCTTCGAGGTCCCTAAGGTCCGAACTGTTGACTGCACCGACCAGATGGCCGGTCAGCCTCAGATCGCAATCGATGGCGTGGCGCTCGATGATGTCGAGCACCAGGCCGCGCGCCTCGAAGGCGAGGTCGAACAGCACCTTCGCCCGCTCGGGCCCATAGAGCTTGACCAGCCCCTTGGCGCCCTTGCGCAGGCCGGGGATCATCTGGCCGCCATTGCGGCCCGATGCGCCCCAGCCGATCTTGCCGCCTTCGAGCAGCACCACCTTCAGGCCGCGCTCGGCGGCATGAAGGGCGGCCGACAGGCCGGTGCAGCCGCCGCCGACCACCACCAGGTCGGCGTCGACATCGCCCACCAGCGCCGGATGATCCGGCGCCGGATTGGCGGTGGCGACATAATAGGATTTGCCGATATCGAGACCGGAATTGAAACCCGTTGAACTGGAGGCCATGATCACACCTTCAGCAGCAGGTGGTCACGTTCCCAGCTCGTCACCACGCTCTGGAACAGGTCGAGCTCGACGCTCTTGACGCGCAGATAGGTCTGGAAGAAATCCTCGCCCAGCAGCGCCCGCACCGGCTCGCAAGCGGTGAAACGATCAAGCGCCTCCTCCATGGTTTTCGGCAGCGTGCTTTTGATCTTGTAGGCATTGCCCGACGCTTCGGCCGAGCGCGCCAGTTTCTGCTCGACGCCGAGATAGCCGGCGAGCAGCGAACCGGCGATTGCCAGATAGGGATTGCAATCCGCACCCGGCAGCCGGTTCTCCACCCGCCGTGCGGCGCGGCCACCGGCCGGCACGCGCAGGCCGCAGGAGCGGTTGTCATGCGACCATTCGATGTTGGCCGGCGCGCTGTGGTTTGGCCTTATGCGGCGGAACGAATTCACGTTCGGCGCAAACAGCGGCATGATCTCGGGCACGTATTTCTGCAGGCCGCCGATGAAGTGGCCGAACATTTCGGTGTCGGTATCGTCAGCGTTGGCAAACAGCGCTGCACCCGTCTTCTCATCGATGATGGACATGTGCAGGTGCATCGAGCTTCCCGCCTGCGCCGCGATCGGCTTGGCCATGAAGGTGGCGTGCATGCCGCTCTGCTGCGCCGCCTGACGCGTCAGCCGTTTGAACAGCAGCACCTGGTCGGCCAGCGGCACCGCGTCGCCATGCAGCAGATTGATTTCCAGCTGCGCCGTGCCGGATTCATGGATCAGCGTGTCGAGCGGCAGGCCGGCGGCCGCGGCACAGTCATAGACGCGCCTTATCACCGGTTCGAATTCTTCCAGCGCCACCATGTCATAGGGATGCTGCGAGCCTTCGGCGCGGCCATTGGCGCCGACCGGCGCGGTCAGCGGCTGATCGGGGTTTGGGTTGGGCGCGGTCAGATAGAATTCGACCTCGGGCGCCACCACCGCGCGCCAGCCGCGCTGGCGGTAGAGATCGAGCACGGCGCGCAGCACATGGCGTGGCGAGGCCATCCATGGCCTGCCGTCCATGTGGAAGGCATCGGCGAAGACATAGGCTTTGCCGGCACCGCCGCCCGGCGCCAGGCACAGCGTCGAGACGTCAGGCACCATGCGCATATCCGGGTCCTGATAGGCAAAGCCCTCGTCGATCGAGCCGGAATAGCGGCCATCGATGCTGACCAGGAAAGCGCTGCTCGGCAGATAGAGAGCGCGGTCTTCGAGCGCCTTGAGGAATTTGGCCGTCGGCAGCGCCTTGCCGCGCAGCACGCCGTTCATGTCGGGCACCAGGCACTCGACTTCCGTGATGCCGTGCTGGGCGAGCCAGCTCTTGGGATCGTTGCCGGTGAAGAGAGCGGTGTTCGTATTTTTGTCCTGCATTTTGGTTCACGTACCTATGAGAGAGAGTATGGCTTGCGCGGCCACATCCGTTCCAGGGGTCAGCGCCATCTTGGGAGCATTGTCCCTGAGGCGGGCGCGCATGGCGTCGTCGGCCAACAGGCCGAGAATGGCTCTCTCCAATCCCCCTTCGGTCCAGGCGTCGCGGCCGATATGGTCGCCGACGTCCGTCTCTCCCGCGCGTTGCGCATTGTCGTGACCGTCCCAGCAATAGGGCATGATCAGCGACGGCACGCCGAACCGCAGCGCCTCGCAAAAACTGTTGTTTCCTCCGTGATGAATAAACAGGTCCGACTTCGCCACCACCGAAGGCTGCGGAAACCAGGCGTCGAGATAGACATTGTCCGGCACCGCGCGATAGGCGTCGCGCAGACCGCCGGCATTGACGATGAAGCGCGCCGGCAGCCGGTCGAAGACCGCGAGCATGCGCTCGATCAGTCCCACATCCATGGCGCCGAGGCTGCCGAAGCTGACATAGACCAGCGGCCCGCCATTGCGCGGAAACACCGGCACTTCGAACGGTCCTTCCGACCGAACGCAGCCTTCGAGATAGATGAAGCGATCCGGGTCGAGCGGCTCGGCGCGCCCGCGCCGTACGATCGCCGGCGTCAGCAGCAGATTGAGGTCGGGCGATGTCTCCAGGAACAGGCCCTTGGGCAAAGGCGCCAGGCCGGCATCCGCGCGAAAACGGTTGAAGCGGTCATGTGCCGGCGCCGATGCAGAGAGATAGCGCGCTTCGAACGCCCCACGTTTCGGGTCATCGGCAGCCATCCCTGAGAGGTAAGGTGGCACCTCGGCATCGGGCAGTTCCGTCTCGGCGCAGGAGACGACGCGCACCCACGGACAGCCGGCGGCAGCAATCGCCGGAAACATGATGACATTGTCGAGCACCACTGCATCCGGCTTCAGCCGCGCCAGCAATTGGCGCAGCGGCGCCTCGGCATTGACCGCGGTGTCGACGATCGCCTGCCAGGTCGGCGCGACATAGGTTTCGAGCTGGTCGATCGGGCTCAACCTGAAATGCGGCAGATGCCGGCGCACGAAGGCCTGCCAATAGCTCTGGCGTTCGCTGTCGCTCAGCGGCTCGTCGGTCGGCAGCTGGTATTCCTGGAAACCATAGTCGGCAAAGACGCCGGAGAAACCGGCATGGCAGATGAAGACGGGCCGGGCGCCCCGTGCGCGCAATGCCTGTGCGATACCGACGCAATTCAATGCGGCGCCGAAACTGGCTTCGGGGAACAGCGCGATGGTCGGGCTGGCTTTACGCGTCAATTATTCCTCTTCAGTCCGGCCGGCTGATCATGCCGAACAGTGCGGGAGCTCCGCGGCTGGCCGCTTGCGGTCGCTGGTTGCGGGAGAGCCGCAGGTGGATGCGAAGCAGATCGGCAGCCACCTCATACTGCCGGCTTTCAAGATAGTCGAGTATGCCTAAGTGTTCGCGCAGCGATTGCCGCAGCCGGAACACATTGACGCCGGCATAGATGCCCGGCAGCCGGCGCAGTCTCAGATGGTCGGCCAGAGCATCGGACACAAAGCGGTTGGCGCAGCCCTCGGCGATCATGCCATGGAAATCCATGTCCACCCGCTGGAACTCGCGCGTGTCGAATGACGCGTCCGGCAATGCCGACAGCGCTTCCATGCCCTGGCGCAACGCTGCCGCCCGCGTGCCGTCAAGCCGGAAGCCCGGCATCAGGATCGCTGCCGGCTCCAGCAGCAGCCGAAACTCGTAGCTTTCACCCTGCGCCTCCGGATCGTCGGGCGCGCGGCGGAACAGCCAGGACTGGCCGGGTGCGCGGTCCAGAAGATTCTCATCGGTCAGTTTGTTGAGCGCTTTTAGTACCGTCTTGCGCTCGGCATCATAGCGCCGCATCAGCCCCGCGACGGTCACCGTCTGGTCCAGCCTGCGCGCCGAGCGGTCGCGCAGGATCGCTTCAGCAAGCTCGTCTTCCTCGGCGTTGGGAAGCTCGGCTGCGATAGCCGGCTGCGCGGCGAGGTCGACCGCCAGATGATAACCGGTATCGGCCTCCCAGCGCACCACGCCCCGCTCTGCGAGCAGACTGAGCGCAGCACGTACCGGCGTGCGCGAGACATTGCATAGCGAGGCGATCTGCTGTTCGGGCAGGCGCGCGCCGGGCTCGAAGCGGCGCTGGCGCGCCACATCCAGGATGCGCTGCGCCAGATCGAGATGGTTGGTGCGAGGTCGTCGGGCTACGGCTTGCATGACAATTCCCGAATACGAATGTGACCGCATTGGTTTGGCCGGCTGCCGGAACGGGTGCAATCGGCCAGATTCCTGGGTCGGTCGACAAATTATGGATTGACGTACTTTTTTCTGCAATAGTACTGTCAGCACAATCGGCGAGAAAAGACCGAGGGAACAGGATCGAGGCAGCGGCGCGGGTCGCCGGCTTTGGTCCGGCAAATGATTTCGACGATCAAACCGAATGGGAGTCTGCCATGACCGCTACCAGCCTGCGGCGCCGTGCGCTCAATATATCTTCAATCGCTCTCGGCTTCGCTCTGACGCTCTCGGCGCCGGCGATGGCCGCCGACCTCGTCATTTCCAACTGGGACGGCTACATGGCGCCCGACGCCATGGCCGCCTTCAAGACCGCCACCGGCGTCTCCGGCGAAGTGGTGGTGCACGCCACCAATGAAGAGATCATGGGCAAGCTGATTGCCGCCGGCGGCAAGGGCTATGACGTGGTCTTCGTCTCCTCGCCCTTCGCCGAGGTGCTGAACAAGCTCGGCCTGACCGAGCCGGTCGATCACGCCAAGATCCCCAACCTTGCCAACCTCTACCCCGAAGCGACCAAGCTGCCGCACGATGTCGGCAACAATTTCTCCGTGCCCTACACCTGGGGCACGACAGGCCTTTGCTATCGCTCGGACCTGGTCAAGGTAGCGCCCACCAGCTGGAGCGACCTGCTGGCGCCTTCCGATGAGCTGAAGGGCAAGACCACCATGTTGGCGACCGATCGCTGGCTGCTGGCCGCCGGGCAGTTGGACAAGGGCTATTCGGTCAACGAGACCGACCCGGCCAAGATGGCCGAGGTCAAGGACCTCTTGATCTCGGCCAAGAAAACCCTGCTCGCCTATGACGACACCACCTTCTACTCCAAGCTGGTGTCCGGCGAGGCGCTGATGGTGCAGGCCTGGGACGGCTGGTGCAATTACGGCATCGCCGACAAGCCCGAGATCAAATACGTCATCCCGAAAGAGGGCTCGGATCTCTGGGTCGACACGATGGTGGTGATGAAGGCGTCCGAGCACAAGGACGACGCTTTCAAGTTCATCAACTTCATGCTCGACGCCAAGAACCACGCCTGGGCGGCACAGAACATTGATTACAAGGTGCCGAACAAGCCGGCCATGGAAAGCCTGCCGGCCGACTTCCTGGCCAAATTCCCCAATATGGCGATGCCGGTGGCCGACCTCGTCAAGTTCGAACAGCTGCGTGACGTCGGCGAAGCCCAGCGCGACTATTCCAAGATCGTCAGCGAGATCAAGGCCGCGCAGTAAGCGGCGCAGACATCACGGCCGGCGGTGCTTCTGCTGCCGGTCCTGAGCGGTACCTGAAGAATTGTCCCAGACCCGACTTCGTTCCTCCTTGCTGATGGCCCCGGCGCTGGTCTGGCTGACTGCGCTGATGGTTATTCCATGTGCGCTGGTGCTGGCGCTCGCCTTCTTCCGGCGCGGCATCTATGGCGGCATCGACTACACCTTTACGCTGGAAAATTTCGGCCTGGTCTTCGACCCGCTCTATGCCGGCATTTTCCTCAATTCGGCGCGCATCGCCGGCACCGCGACCCTGATCGCGGTGGTGATCGGCTATGCCGCCGCCTATGCGATCGCGGCCGCCCCGCGCCGGTGGCAGCCAATCTTCCTGTTCTTCGCCGTGCTGCCGTTCTGGTCCAACTATCTGATCCGCACCTATGCCTGGATCGTGCTGCTTAACCGCGAAGGTCTGATCACGCAGCTGTTGCGCTGGTTCGGCTACACCGGCGAGCCGCCATCGATGCTCTACACCGAAGGCGCCGTCATCGCCGGCCTAGTCTACAACTACCTCCCCTTCGTCATCCTCGCCTGCTACGCGCCGCTGTCGCGGCTCAACCCGGAACTCGCGGAGGCCTCGCGCGATCTCGGCGCGTCGGCAGCGACCACCTTCCGCCGTGTCATCCTGCCGCTGACCGTGCCGGGCATTGCGGCCGGCGCCGTCTTCGTCTTCGTGCTGTCGATCGGCAATTTCGTCACCCCGGCACTGCTTGGCGGCGGGCGTTTCCAGATGATCGGCAACCTTGTCTACGATCAGTTCCTGACCGCCAACGACTGGCCGTTCGGCGCAGCGCTTGCCATGGCGCTGATCGCCATCATGCTTCTGGTGCTGATGGCGCAGGCGCTCGCCGCCGACCGCGCCTCGGGGCGTGCGGCTGAGGCAAAGGGTGACGCCGATGGCTGAGCGCGGCGCGATCCTTGCCTTCTCCCCGTTCACGGGGAGAAGGTGCCCCGAAGGGGCGGATGAGGGGCCGCGTCAACCTTTGCGACGCTCAGCGCTGCCCCTCATCTGCCTGCCGGCATCTTCTCCCCGTGAACGGGGAGAAGGACTCTGGTCGTTCGCTAGCCTCCCAATTGTCGGAGGCTAGCGATGACCCATTCCTTCACCCGTACGCTCGGCATGCGGACGATCCTGATTCTCGTCTTCGCCTTCCTCTACATCCCGATCGCCGTGCTGGTGGCGCTGTCCTTCAACGAAGGCGGGCTGCCGACGGCGTGGTCGGGCTTTTCGCTGAAATGGTACATTTCTCTGGCCAGTAATTCCGCGATCCTGTCCGCCGCGCTCAACACGCTGATCGTGGCGCTGGTTTCAACGGCCATCGCCACGCTGCTCGGCACGCTGCTGGCCATCGGCGTCGAGATGCGCCGGCAATACGGCAAGGGGCTCGAAGCCCTGATCTTCGCGCCGATGATCATCCCCGACATCGTGCTGGCGATCGCGCTGCTGTCGTTCTTTTCCATGCTCAACCTGACCATGGGCCTGCACACCATCATCCTCGCCCATGTCGTCTTCAACCTCGCCTTCGTCTGCTCGGTGGTGCGTGCAAGGCTGAAGAGTTTCGACTGGTCGATCGTCGAGGCCTCCGCCGATCTCGGCGCCTCGGCCATCACCACCTTCCGGCGCGTGACCTTGCCGGTCATCGCGCCGGCGGTGATCGCCGGCGCCCTGCTTGCCTTCACGCTCTCGGTCGACGAGTTCATCATCGCCTTCTTCACCGCCGGCGCCGGCCGCGCCTCGACCACGCTGCCGATGCAGATCTACGCCATGATCCGCTTCGGCATCACGCCGGAGATCAACGCACTGGCGACCATCGTCATGGCGGTTTCGATCACCGCGCTCACCCTGTCGCAGCGGCTCAACCGTGGGATCATCGGCCAATGAGCGAACCGCGCACGCTGCTCGCCATCGACAACGTGTCGAAGAATTTCGGCCGCGTCACCGCCGTCGACGGTATCTCGCTCGATATCAGGGAAAACGAGTTCTTCGCCCTGCTTGGTCCCTCCGGCTGCGGCAAGACCACGCTGTTGCGCATGCTGGCTGGCTTCGAGACGCCCACGGACGGACGCATCCTACTCGATCGCAAGGACATCGCCCGCACCCCGCCCAACAAGCGGCCGGTCAATCTGATGTTCCAGTCCTACGCGCTGTTCCCGCATATGAGCGTTCGCGCCAATGTCTCCTACGGCCTGGAGATGGAGCGCCTGCCGGCGGCTGAAATTCGCTCCCGCGTTGACGCCATTCTGGCGACCACCGAACTCGTCCCGTTCGCCGACCGCAAGCCGGAGCAGTTGTCGGGCGGCCAGAAGCAGCGCGTTGCGCTCGCCCGCGCCCTGGTCAAGCGGCCCCGCCTGCTGCTGCTCGACGAGCCGCTCGGCGCGCTCGACAAGAAGCTGCGCGGCGCCATGCAGCTGGAACTGAAGCGCTTGCAGCACGAGGTCGGCATCACCTTCGTCATCGTCACCCATGATCAGGAGGAGTCGCTTGTCATGGCTGACCGCATGGCGGTGCTGAAAGACGGCAGACTGCTGCAATGCGACACGCCGCACGCGATCTACGAACACCCCGCCGACCGTTTCGTCGCCGACTTCATCGGCGTGATGAATTTCGTGCCGAGCAAGGCATCAGCCGACGGCGTGATAGCGGCGAACGGCGCACACATCACGGGCAAGGTTCCCGCAACGCTTTCGGCCGGTGCTTCCGCTGTCGCCTCGGTACGGCCCGAGCGCATCCGATTGTTCCCCTCAGCCGAGACCGCCAACCGCACCACGGGCACGGTCGAGGCGCTGGCCTATCATGGGCTGGACCTGCAGTTGCATGTCCGCACTGCCCTGTCGCCGAAACCTTTCCTGGTACGTGTCACTGCCGATGCGGCAGACCGCCGGCCGGTCGCGTCGGGCGACCAGGTCGAACTCGGCTGGGACGCTGCCGATGTCAGAATTTTCGCAGAATAGGAGAAGCCTGATGGCGCAGAAGACGATCGCGTTTTTTCCCGAAGCGGCCTACGGCCCGGCGCTCAATTCCGTCGGCATCGCGCAAGCCGTCGAGGCACGCGGCCACAAGGCTGTGTTCCTGTCCGATCCCGGCTTCGTCGATGTCTACAAGGGCTACGGCTTCGAGGCGCATCCGGTGAACCTGTCGGAGCCGATGCCGCCCGAGCAGATGGCGAAATTCTGGGAAGACTTTATCAACGGCCACATCCCGAACTTCCGCAAGTCGCCCTACGACCAGGTCGACAATTATGTGAAGGATTGCTGGACGGCGATCGTCGACAGCGCCAAATGGGCGCAGAAGGATCTGCCGCGCGTTCTGGCCGCCATAAAGCCGGACGTCATCTGCGTCGACAATGTCATCCTGTTCCCGGGCATAAAACAGTTCGGCAAGCCGTGGGTGCGCGTCATCTCCTGCTCCGAAAACGAGATCGAGGATGAGGACATCCCGCCGCATCTCTCGGGCTGCGGCGAGAACGACCATGTCGGCCATCAGCGCTACCGCGATCACTTCAACGCGGTGATCAAGCCGATCCATGACGACTTCAACGCCTTCCTCACCGCCAACAACGAGGCGCCCTATCCGATCGGTCAGTTCTTCGAGGCCTCGCCCTATCTCAATCTGCTGCTCTACCCCGAAGCGGCAAAATTCAAGCGCCGAGACCCGCTCGACCCGGCGAAGTTCCAGTATCTGGAAGGCTGCGTCCGGCAGGAGAAACCCTACGCAATACCGACCTTCGCCGAGAACAATGACGGGCCGCTGCTCTATGTCTCCTTCGGCAGCCTCGGCGCCGGCGACGTCGATTTGTTGAAGCGCATCATCGCGACGCTGGGCAAGACGCGCTACCGCGCGCTGGTCAATGTCGGCGGCTACAAGGACCAGTATACCGATGTGCCCGGCAACGTCATTGTCGAGAGCTGGTTCCCGCAGCCGTCAGTCATCCCGCAGGTCGATGCTGTCATCCACCATGGCGGCAACAACTCGTTCACCGAGTGCCTCTACTTCGGCAAGCCGGCCATCATCATGCCCTACGTCTGGGACGGCCACGACAACGCCACAAGGGTCCAGGAAACCGGCCACGGCTTCGGCATGCCGCGCTATGACTGGAGCGATGCCCAGCTGATCAGCAAGATCGAGACCTGCCTGACCGACCCGAAGATGAAGGCGAAGCTGGCCAAGACCTCGGCGCAGATGCAGGCGCAGAACGGTCCGGAAAAGGCTGCCGGGCTGCTGGAGGCGCTGCTGTGAGTGCGATGTCGAGCCTGAGCACCCCCCTCTGTCCTGCCGGACATCTCCCCCGCAAGGGGGGAGATTGGCGGCTTCACCGCCGGTTCTCACCCTGCAGCCTTGGTGATTGGCGAAAGCCGAGACGACATCTGATCTCCCTCCTTGCGGGGGAGATGGCCGGCAGGCCAGAGGGGGGTGCCCTGGCGCGACATGTCAGCGTGAGGCCTCGCGCAGCCGGAGCATCCGCATGACCTCCTCCGCCCCGCACCTCTATCAGGCTTCCTCCCGCACTGACCTCGTCGACTGGGGCGTCCAGCCGGATGCGCTGGACGGCGCTTCGCACTCGACCGGCAAGCTCGTTCACAAGGGACCTGACAACCAGCCGGAAGCCGGCATCTGGGTGTGCACCCCCGGCAGCTGGCGCCTCTCGATCCCGCACGACGAATTGTGCCATTTCGTCGCCGGCCGCGCGACCTACCGGTCGGATGTCGGGGAAGTGATAGAAGTCGCTGCCGGGACCGTGGTCATGTTCCCCGCCGGCTGGACTGGCGAGTGCACGGTGCATGAGACCATGCGCAACGTCTACATGCTGGCTTGAGAAGCTTGATCCCGAAAAGTGGGAACCGGTTTTCGGACGAGATCATGCTTAACCAAGAATCCAGGGAGCACGACATGCCGACACCGCACTGGCCAAAAGCCTCGACCGTAGAACTGGAGGATTGGGGGGCGGGCAGCAACACGCTGGCCGGCTCACCGCGAGCCTCGGGCAAGATCCTGTCGCAGAACCCGGACGGGTCGAGCGAATGCGGCCTGTGGTCATGCACGCCGGGCAGCCGCAAGGTCACCTTTGCCGCTGACGAGTTCTGCCATTTCCTGTCCGGCCACGGGACTTATGTCCACGAGAATGGCGAAGAAATTCCGGTCGAGGCCGGCACGCTGGTGTTCTTCCCGGCCGGCTGGACCGGCACCTCGACAGTCACCCAAACGCTAACCAAGGCCTTCATGTGCCGCTGAGCTCTTTTTCAAGGAAATCGCTATGACCACGCCCATCATGAAATCGCCGCTCGCCATCACCGACCTCGTCGACTGGGGCGTCATCCCGACCATGATCGAAGGAGAGTCCCACACTTCGGGCAAGCTGCTCTACAAGGGTCCGGAAGGCCGCTCCGAATGCGGCCTCTGGGTCTGCACCCCCGGCAAATGGCACTGCCATGTCACCCGCGACGAGTTCTGCCACTTCCTCGAAGGGCGCTGCACCTATGTCCATGAATCCGGCGAAGTGATCGAGATCGAGCCGGACACGGCCGCCTTCTTTCCGCAGGACTGGAAAGGCGTCTGCACCGTCCATGAGACAATCAAGAAGGTCTACATGATCCGCTGAGCGGACCTGAAAGGACAACCATGCATTTCTCCGCTGACCGGCCGGCTTTCTTCGTCAATCCGGACTACCGGCCGATGACCGGCGCGGCAAAACCGGTGATCGACCCGGCGACGCTGGAAACGGTTGGCGCCATCGCCGCGGCCAGCGATGGCGAGATCGACGCCGCGCTGACTGCCGCAACCAAGGCGCAGGCCGCCTGGAAGAAACTCGACGCCAAGAGCAGGGCCAAGCACTTGCATGCCGTCGCCAACGCCATCGAGGCGGCGGACTTCACCCGCTGCGCCGAACTGATGGTGCGCGAGATGGGCAAGCCCTATCCCGAAGCGATCGGCGAGATCGCCAATTGCGCGCCGATCTTCCGCTACTACGCCGAAATGGCGCGCGACGATGCCGGCAAGGTCGCCGGCACGACGCAGGCCGGCTCGTTCCAGTATGCGCGCTACGAGCCCTATGGCGTCTCCGTCCACATCATGCCCTACAATTTCCCGATCCTGTTGATGTGTTGGACGGTCGCGGCCTCGCTTGCCGCCGGCAATGCCTGCATCATCAAGCCGGCCGAGGCGACGACGCTGTCCACGCTCGACTACATGATGGTGTTCCGCTCGCTGCCGCAGGGACTTGTCTCCTGCCTGCCCGGCGCAGCCGCCACCGCGCAGGCATTGATCGCTTCCGACCGCACCCACGCCGTTGCCTTCACCGGCTCGGTCGCCGCCGGCAAGGCGGTCGCGGTCGCCTGCGCCGAACGCATGAAGCCTTGCGTCATCGAGGCCGGCGGCAGCGATCCGCTGATCATCAGCCAACACGCACCGCTGGAGGTGGCCGCGGCCGGCAGCGTCACCGCCGCCTTCCACCTCACCGGCCAGGTCTGCACTTCGGCCGAGCGCTTCTTCGTCGTAGATTCCGTGCATGATCGTTTCGTCGAACTTTTCGCCGAGAAGACGCGAGCGCTTCGCATCGGCAACGGCATGGACAAGACCGAGATCGGCCCGCTGGTCAGCGAGGCGGCCCGGGCGAAAGTAATGCGGCTGGTCGACGATGCTATCAGCAACGGCGCCACAGCCGTTACCGGCGGCCGCATCCCGCCGGCGCACAACACAGGCTGGTTCTACGAACCGACGATCCTGACCAGCGTCACCCCCGATATGGCGATCGTGCGCGAAGAGTGTTTCGGGCCGGTCGCCGCGATCTGCCGCGTGAAGGATTTCGACGAGGCGATCCGGCTTGCCAATGACAGCCCGTTCGGGCTCGGCGCTTCGGTCTTCACCACCGATCTTACCGAGGCGCATGAGGCGGCCGAGCGGCTCGAGGCCGGCATGGTCTGGGTCAACAACCCGCTGATCGACAATGACGCCCTGCCCTTCGGCGGCTGGAAGGCCTCAGGCCTTGGCCGCGAACTCGGCCGCCAGGGGCTCGATGCCTTCCGCCGCTCGAAGATGGTGATCATCGACCACAAGCCGGCAATCCAGGACTGGTGGTATCCCTACCCCGACAGCTGGTTCCGCGCGAGCGGCGGCCGCAAGCACGTGTGAGGTGATGCGGCAGGGCTTTGCGTCAGCCGATGCCGTGCCGCTCGCTCGCCTTGAATCGCCTCCCTTGCCCGCCAATGTCGCCGCTCGGCGACAAGCTGCCCATAGGCGCTGGCGGCACATTGCACCCTAGCCGCTGCGGGCCTAAACCCGGGTTGGGCGCAAGAGGAGAGCAACGACGATGACCGATGCGAAACAGGAGACGGCCCCGGCCCCGGCGGTCAACGCGTTGCCATTGTTCTACGCAAAGCCCGAGGCGCTCAATCCGGCACGGCACAGTTCGCTTGGCCTGACCGCGCGGGCCGATTTCTCCTTTGCCCGCACCGCGCACGCAATACCCGTGGTCGCCTCGGAGATGCCGGCGGCGATGCGCTCCTACCCCATCGTCTTTATTGGCGCCGCCAGGGCGCCTGTTATCATCACGGGCCTGCGCCAGGACCAGAACCTGTTCGTCGGCGCCGACGGCAAATGGGCGGAGCCGCATTACATTCCCGCCTATGTCCGCCGCTATCCCTTCATCCTCGCCGATGAATCGAAGACGACCGGCCGGCTGACACTGTGCGTCGACCGCACCAGCGATCGCGTCGTTGATCAGGCATCATCGCGCGCAGACGGCGGCAAGATCGCGCCCTTCTTCGACGGCAATGAGCCAGCCGAGGCCTCGAAACAGGCGCTCGCCTTCTGCAGCCAGTTCCAGACCGACTTCAACGCCACGCGCGCCATGATCGACAAGATCGACGCGCACGGCCTGTTCGCGCCGCGCCAGAGCAAGGTGACGCTGGAAGGCGGCGAGACCCTCAACCTCACCGACTTCCAGGTGATCGACGAGCCGGCCTTCAACAAATTGAGCGACGAGGCATTTCTCGATCTGAGGAAATCCGGCGCGCTGGCGCTGCTCTATTGCCACCTCGCTTCCAGCAATAGCTGGACCTCGCTGATCTATCAGGCATCGTTGCGGAATTGAGTGGCAACGGACACAAACGAAAACGGCCCGCACAGAGCGGGCCGTTTTTGGATCTGAGCCAGGATCAGAAAGTAAGCCAAACCTTACTGATAACGCTGGTTGGCGCTATGCGGTCGAGGCGGATTTCCTGCCATGCTGCAGCGATGACGCCGCTCCGGCCAGATCGGCGACGTCTTCGGTCGTGGTCGAAAACGAGGTCACAAAGCGGACGATGCCTGGCTCCCAGCGGTCGTGGTAGAAGTGAAACCCGAGGTCGAGCAGACCGCTGACAAGCGGCTTCGGCAGGCGGCAGAAAAGGATGTTCGCTTCAGGCCGCTTTGGCGGCTTTACGCGTCCTCACTTAGCCCTAGGAGTCGATGACCGCGATCGCATCGACCTCTATCAGGTAGCCAGGAGACATCACAGCTATGCCGACCACCACGTTTGCTGGCTTGTGCTCCCCGAACAACTCGATCTGGGCCTGTTCGATGATCGGCACGTGTTCGTCGCGTTTGTAATCGACGATGTAAATTGTGATCTTGCAGACGTGCTCAGGCCGAGCGCCGACGGCAGCAAGCGCGCGGCCAAGATTCCCGAACGCCAGGCGCGCCTGGATCGCGAAATCACCATAGCCAACGAGCTTGCCGTGTATGTCTTCCGGCTGTTGGCCCGAGACGAACACCAGCTTGCTTCCTGTCGCGATGACGACCTGGCTGTAGATTTCCGGCACCGGCAGATCACTGGGATTTATGCATTCGAGCGGCATTGGATAAGTCTCCTGGCTGATGGGAGCTGGCTGCTTCGCGCAGATCGAAATACTAGGGCAGGCGGCGGTGGTTGAACCAGTCCAACCGGCAGCGGATACAAAAAGGCCCGCACGAGGCGGGCCTTTTGATTTGGTTGCGGGGACAGGATTTGAACCTGTGACCTTCAGGTTATGAGCCTGACGAGCTACCGGGCTGCTCCACCCCGCGTCAACCTTACAAGTAAGCCGAGGCTTACTGGATTAGAAGGGCCGCCAAATGAAAGGGCCGCTTGCGCGGCCCGAGCTCCCGTTTGGCGGGCCTATCGTAAAAGAGAAGATTCCACTCCATCCAATTTCTGGATGTG
>NZ_JBFUDV010000010.1:0-187733 GCF_056404535.1 Mesorhizobium sp. P2_C5_2
GCGGTGACCACTCCGCGGTGACCACTCCGGCCAGCTCGTGCCCGGGGATCGATGGCGTTCGGTCTCGGTCGACGCGATCAGTCCAGGTCGAGGGCCACGTCAGCTCAGTCGGGACGAATCCCGACGCATGAACCTGAACGACGACGTCGTTTATAGCCGCTTGTGGCTCGGGTCGTTCCGCCAGCTTCATCCCGGCCGTTCCCGCGGCCTGGTCCGTTACTACGATTGCCTTCATCGGAATTGTCTCCTCCGTCATTTGTCACGTGGCGATGGCCGGTAGATATGTCCAGCTCTGGTCACGAAACAGGACCAAGATTGGCGGGAATGATGGTACCGTTGCGCCATGGCCACTATGTCCATCCATGTCGACCGCGCCGCGAGGACGCCGCTGGCCACGCAGATATACAGGGCGGTTCGGGACGCCATCGAGACGGGGCGGCTGGACCCGGGAACAAAGCTTCCTTCCTGGCGTGACATGGCCGCTCAGCTCGGCGTCTCGCGCGGCACCGTACGCGTCGCGTACCAGCGCCTCATTGACGAGCAGTTCGCGGTCGGCGCCGGCGCGGCGGGCACCCGTGTCGCCGAGGGCCCGTCGCCTTCGTCGGCGCCCTTGTGGTCGCCAGACGTGCCGCCCTTGCCGGAGTTGTTCCATACCTATGGAACGCCGCCCCTGCCCTTCCAGATGGGCGTGCCTTCGCAAGACGCCTTTCCGTTCAAGCTGTGGTCGCGCGTCTGCGCGCGAGCGGCGCGGCGGGGGGCGGCCGCGCCGGTCAGCTATCCCGATCCCCGGGGTGATCCGCAACTGCGAAAGGAGATCGCGGCCTATGTCGGGATCGCGCGGGGTCTGCGGTGCAGCCCCGCCCAGGTGTTCATTACTGCAGGCTATTCCGGAGCGATCGGTCTGGCGTTGCGTGCTCTGCGCGTCGAGGGATCGCGAGCCTTGATTGAGGATCCGAGCTTCCCGATCACACGCAAAGCGCTCGACCTGGCCGGCATCACCGTGACGGCCATACCGGTCGACGTCGAAGGCCTCGATGTCGCTATCGGCATCCGGAGCGCTCAGGACGCAGCGCTAGCGATCGTCACGCCAGGGCAACATGCACCGCTCGGGATGACGATGTCGCTGACCCGCAGGCTTGCGTTGCTCGCTTGGGCTCGGCGGAGCGACGCCTGGATCATCGAGGACGATTATCTGAGCGAGCTGCAACTGACCGGCCGGGCGGCTCCGGCGCTCGCTTCGCTCGATCACGGTGGACGGGTCCTGCATATTGGCAGCTTCAGCAAGACGATCAGCCCTGGTTTGCGCCTCGGGTTCGTCGTTGCGCCCATCGAACTGACTGGCCGGTTCGGTGACGTATGCGCGTGCCTGGCGCCGGCTTCAGCCGTAGCGCTCCAAGGCGCGGTGGCCGAGTTCCTGCGCGAGGGGCACTATATTCGGCATTTGCGGCGCATGAAGCGCCTCTACGCGTCTCGGCGGCAGGCCCTGCTCGAGGGCCTCGCACAGGTCGGATCGGAGTCGCTGAAAGTCGAAGCCACCGCTGGCTTGGCCGTCATTGTCTCGACAACGGCCTCTCTGTCGGACGTGGAGATCGCGCGCCGCGCACGCTCGTTCGGCCTGGCTCCGTCGCCCCTCTCTCAATGGTGCGTCCGATCACCCCCGTGGCAGGGGCTCTTGCTCGGCGTGACCAACGTGGATACGCGTCGGCTTACACAGTATTGCCGACAGCTCGCGGAAGCGGCGCAATAGCGCCACTTGCGCTCAGCGATCCTTGAAGGGCCCGATCCTGCAATGGACTGCTCCTGCCCCTTCGCTTGGGGACACCGCCGTGTCAGCAAGCCACCCATTGCGGTCATTCGGCCGGAACAGTCAGAAGGACCGTTTAGGGTCAGCTTCAGACCTTCGTTCCACCGGGCTCAGACGCCAAAAGCCGCCATTCCGCTGTCGGCCCCCAACCCGACATCGCACTTAAGCTCATGTTGTCAGGGTCGACAGTTGATCGGTATCGTAACGGTTCCGCAGGTCAGCAAGCGCTGTCGGATCCGGAGAACCGTGCGCAGCCAGCCTAGCAAGCTCCTCGAAATAGTGCTCCTGTCCAGGCGGAGAGACGGTCATCAGCACCCGCGCCGGCTCTTCGCTGACATTGGTGATGTTGTGCGGAACGCCCGGTGGAATGAACAGGTACGTGCCCGGGGTCGCGCGGATCGACTTATCCCCGACGTGCCAGACGCATTCGCCCTCGAGTACGTAGAAGGTTTCCTCCTGCACGCGATGAACATGGAGGCCGGTGGCGAAACCGGCCGGGATCGTCCAGTCGAACATGCTAGTGTGCTTTGTATCCTCGCCAGTAACAAGAAATGCCATCGGATAACCGCGCAGCATGACCCCATTGTTCTCGCCTGGCATGCGAATGACGGGAGCGACGCTCATTTGATCCTCCATTGGCTCGGTGCGATTCGGCAGGCACCTGGTCAAGATGCGCTCGACATTTCGACAAGTCGTGAAGCGGTTCCGAAATCGTTGCGAAAAATTCCCAAACGGTATCTTCTTCGCGAATGGCGACAACCCTTGCGTTTGGCCCGTTTCGCCTCGACACCGATGCTGGAATTCTATTCCACGGCGTCGAGCCGACGCCGCTCGGCCAGCGGGCGGTTGCGCTGCTCGCGCTGCTCTTGGAGCAGGCGGGCGCGCCGGTTCCGAAGGAAGCGCTGATCGAGGCGGCCTGGCCCAAACAGGCCATCGAGGACAGCAACCTGACGGTCCAGATTGCGGCAGTCCGGCGGCTCTTTGAGGAACTGGTGGGTGGCGCATGCTGGATCGAAACGCTGCCGCGACGCGGCTATCGTTATGTTGGGCCGGCGGTCACGGGCGCAAGCCGGGATCCGACAGTGGGGGGTGCGCCAACGGCAACGCTGACATTGCCGGACAAACCCTCGGTCGCGGTTTTGCCGTTCTCGAACCTGAGCGGCGATCCTGCACAGGATTATTTCGCCGACGGAATAGTCGAGGACATAATCACTGGTCTGGCACGCATCAATTGGCTCTTCGTCATCGCGCGTAACTCGACATTCGTCTACAAGGGGCGCGCGGTGGACGTGAAGCAGGTCGGGCGCGAGCTTGGCGTCCGCTACGTGCTCGAAGGCAGCGTGCGGAGAGCCCATGATAGAGTCCGCGTGACCGGCCAGATGATCGATGCATCGACCGGCGCCCATGTCTGGGCCGAGCGGTATGACCGCAGCTCCGATGATATCTTCGCGCTTCAGGACGAGATTGCGATATCGGCTGTCGGAGCAATCGCACCGAGCCTGCGGCGTGCCGAAATCGACAGGGTGAAGCGCACTCGTCCCGATAGCCTAGATGCCTACGACCTTGTGCTGCGGGCCCAACTTGACGTTGATTCCGGCATGCCTGAGCGAGTGATACGAGCGCTCGTGCTGCTCGAACGTGCCATCGAGCTCGATCCGGCCTATGCGCTGGCGCACGGCAACGCCGCCATGTGCCACCATTGCCTCTTTCTCCGCGCCGGCTTGCAGGAAGCAAACCGTGCCGCTTCGGTCCGCTATGCCCGCTCCGCCGTCCTCCCTGGGCAGGACGATGCGTCCGCGTTGACCTTGGCTGGATTTTCCATCGGCATGGATGGACATGACCGCAAGGCTGCTTTCACCGCATTGGAGGCCGCACTCGCCATCAGTCCTTCATCCGCCCTGACCTACATTTTGGGCAGCGTCATCCTCGGATGGGGCGGAGAAGCGGAGCGAGCCATCGAGTGGAGCGAGCGAGGCATGCGGCTAAGCCCATTCGACCCGTGGGCTTTCGCCGCTTTCGATGCACAGGCGATGAGCCATTTGCTGCGCGGCCGCCATGACGAAGCCTGTCGCGCCGCTTACCGGTCCGTTCAGGCCAATCCCGCACATAGCATCACTTACGTGCAATTGGCCGCTGCCCTTGCCAAACTCGGCCGGCTGGAAGAAGCGAGGGCAGCTGCCGCGCGGGTGCTCGAACTGCATCCAACGTTCAGTTATAGCCGCCAGTTTGCGGGCGTGAATTGTGCTCCGGCGCTCGCGGAGTGCCTTGGTGATGCGCTGCGTGCCGCTGGACTGCCAGAGTAGAGCCATAGAATCGGTCAGACCGGAGCCGGGACAACCGTGCTGATGTCGCCGTACCAGCGGTCCCGGCGCAACCAGCCGCCTTACCTGGATGGAACCACCATCGGCTGTGGGAGGCGGCTGATCCGATGGAATGACCAAAGGAGGAGAGGGCACACGAGGAGTGCGGCAGCGCCGAAATCGAGCGCGCCCATCGCGGTGCCGGCCCAAACAGCAAGTTTGCCGCCAATCGCCGGCCCAGCCAGCATGCCGGCATAGTAGACAGTGTAGAACACCCCCATCCCGATCGATCGCGTCCTCTGATCGAGCAGCCGCGCGGGCAAGCTCATAATCGCGCCGGCAGGCAGGCCGCATACGACCCCCATGGTAATGATGAGGGGCAGCACTGGTCCGCGTCGCGACAGAACGATCATCAGGAGTGCAAAGCCGACACAGCCCAAGGCGAGAACCGCGCCGCCGTGCTTGGTGCGATCGGTCAGGAAGCCACCCAGGGGGACCGAAAGGGTGGCCAGCCAAAGTACGACGCTGATCGTCGATCCCGCCGCAGAGTTGGACCAGCCGCGCTCAACGAGCATCGACGGACCGAAGCTGAAAACCATTGCGAAGCCGACATTGTAGAGGCACCAGATCAGGCCGGCGGCAATGAGGCATAGGTTGTCCCCGCCGAAATGCCAGAGCGTTCGATCCCGCCGGCGGGCCGCACCTCCGGCGTGCGATAGATCAAGGTCATTAGGCCGATGCTGGCGATGACAAGCATCGAAACGGCAACGTCCACGGCGGTCATCCCGAACGTCGTTCCGATTGCCGGCAGCAGCAGGAGAGCGATGGCGATGCCTGCTGGCCACGAGTTGATGTAGATGGCCATGGCGGTTGCGATTTCCCGGCCGGTAAACCAGTCGGCGACCATCTTGGTCATCAGGACGTTGAGGAGGACACCGCCTGTGCCGCCGATCAGCCGGCCGCCGATCTGCAAACTCCAGGACGTCGACGCCGTCATCAGCATTTCACCCGCCAGCATCATCAGGAGGCCGGCGAGAACGGTCGCCTTGTCGCCATAGCGCTGACCGATAGTCGCGCCGGGCAGGGCCAACGCTAGTCCCGGTGCAAGATAGAGGCCGATCAGAATACCTATGTCGGCCAGGCTCGCACCGAGGCTGTCGCTGATAAGAGGCGCGACGGCACCGACGCTCTGAAACTGAAACGCCATTGCGGCGCGGGCGACAAACAGGACAGCAAGGATCGTCCAGCGACTGCGCACGGTTCCCCCTGATATTCCGAACTATTCAGGCCTGATATTCTGGTTCAATCGAAAGAAATTGGTCGGGTCGTATTGCTTCTTGATAGCGGCGAGGCGCGCATAATTGGCGCCGTAAGCATCACGCACGCGCTCGTCACCCTCATCACCGAGATTGTTGGCATAGACGCCGCCGGTTGAGAATGGCCTGACCGCATTCCACAGGTCGCGCGCCCAGCGGATATTTGCCTCGTCATCGGCCGGATCATCCCAGATCGCGATCGGGAAGCAGTCAAGCGCCGCATCGCGGTTGGCGTAGGGCGAGTGCGACGCCGGCACACGGGCGATCGCGCCGCCGACCTGCTGGAAAACCAGCAGGGAGGAATGATTGGGAGCCCTCGCGTAACTGTCGAGCAGCGCCTCGATCGCACCATCGCTGATCTCGCGCAGGAACTGCGCTTTCCAGTAATAGCGTCGCCCGCGTGGAAAGAGGCTGTCGCCCGCCGATTGAATCTGGAGGTAAGGAACGGCCTGAAGGCGACTGTCGATGGGGGATCCGAATTTCATCAGAGGCGCAATGACAGGTCCGCCAGCTTCGGGTGACCCGACATAGCAAGCCGAGATGCTGAAGCCCCGGTCACCGGAGGGCAGCGTTACGAGCGCGGCATCGACGCTCACCTCGTCCGGGGCGTCGCGGGAGAATTTGTCGTAAAACCGCATGGCCTGGCGCGCATGATTGTAATCGTGCAGCACCGAGCCCACGAGAAGCGCCGGGCCGACCGGGTGCAGCCGGTATTCGAACGCCGTCACGATGCCGAAATTGCCGCCGCCGCCTCGCAAGGCCCAGAACAGGTCGGGATGCTCGCTGGCGCTTGTCCGCAACAGCCGTCCCTCGGCGGTGACGATTTCAGCCGCGATCAAATTATCGCAGCTCAGTCCGTGCTTTCGCCCGAGCTTGCCGAAGCCACCACCCAGCGTGAGGCCGGCAATACCGGTGTCGCCGTTCACGCCCATGGTCGTCGCGAGGCCGTGCGCCTGTGTGGCGGCGTCGAACTCGCCGAGGGTCAGGCCGGCTTCGGCCCTGGCGATGCGGCGCTCGGGATCAACGACGATTTTCTTCATGCGGCCTAGATCGATCACCATCCCATCGTCGCAGACCGACAGGCCGGCGACGTTATGGCCGCCGCTGCGAACGGCTACGAGGCAACCTTGCGACCTGGCATAGGTCACGGCTTGCACGACGTCATCGGGATTGGCGCAAAAGACGATTGCGGCAGGGCGTTTGTCGATCGCCCCATTCCAGACCCTGCGCGCCTGGTCGTAGCCTGCGTCCGCCGGCAGTACTAATTCGCCTTGCAAGCCCTGCCGTAGCCGTTCGATCGCCGCAATCGAGGAAGGGGATCGGCCCGAGAGCACGTCGGTCTGTAGTGGAAGCTCCATCGTTGCCATCCTCGGTTCCAACGGGACCACGTTCTCACAGCGCCCGGCCATCTGCAAAAGCGAAATTCTTAGCTACTGGATGAGCGGAATTCATCTACACTGCCGGCATGAAGAACAGTCCGCCGCTGCGCGCCTTGCACGCCTTCGAGGCCGCAGCCCGGCATGGCAGCTTCAAGGCCGCGGCGGCGGAGCTAGGCGTCACGCCGACAGCGATCAGCCACCAGATCCGCCTCCTGGAAGAGATATGCGGTCGCAAGCTGTTCCAGCGCCGGCCGCGCCCGCTTGTGCTGACGAGCGCGGGAGCGCGGCTGTTTCCTATTCTGCGTAACGGCTTCGATCTTCTAGCCGGCTCCCTCGCCGCGGTCGCCGAGCCGGATGTCCAAGTGCCATTGCGGGTGACAAGCCCGAATGCTTTTGCCAGCCGATGGCTGGTGCCTCGCTTGCCGAAATGGCGAGAGGCCAATCCGGCCGTGCCGCTGGAAATCATAGGGACGGACGCGTTGCTCGATCTGCGCGCCGACGCCGCGGACCTGGCGATCCGTTACACACGTCGCCCGCCTGTGGGCTTTGCGGGGCAAGAGCTGTGCCGCGATTCCTTCTTTCCAATTTGCAGTCCGCGATTGCTGGCCAGCGATGGGCGGGCGATCGAGCGTGCCGCCGATCTCCTGCGCTATCCGTTGATCCATTTCGACTGGATGAACCGGGATCCGGACGCTCCCACCTGGCGCAGATGGCTGGCGACGGCCCGTTCGATCGATCCGGACCTGATCGAGGACAAAGCCTGGGATTTGAGCTTCCGCGAGGAACTGCATGCCATCGAAGCGGTTGTCGCCGGGCAAGGCATCGCGATCTGTAGTGACGTTGTGGTTGGCCGCGAACTGGAAAACGGCACGCTCGTTAAAGCGCATCCATTGTCGTTGCCGGGTTACAGCTTTTATGTCGTATGGATGCACCACAGTCCGCGATCCGCGACAATAGAGTCCTTCCTGACGTGGATGAGAACCGTCATATGAGACTGGATCATCTCGTATGGTCCGGCGAACCCGATAACAACGATATCTTCCACTAGCTCACGCAGAAGCCCGAAAGTCCAAGGCCTCTTAACGCGACGAAATTTCCCACACGGCGACACCAGCAAGCACCAAACCGGCGGTATCTTCGATGCTGCGGGAAATGGCATCGAACAGGCGTGGCCGGTTGTCAAAAAAAAGCACCAGCCGTTCACGGAACAAGATCGAGAGAATGGCGACCGTGGATAGCGTCAGCGCCACGCCGGCCATCATCGTGAGGGCAAAGAGAAGGCCGGCCACCGGAACGCCCCTGGAGATGGCGAAGGTCATCACAAACAGCGTCAGGGGGCACGGGATCAGGCCGGCCATGACACCGACGGCCTCACCCTCATGCCGGTGATGATGGCCGTGGCTCAGCGCCCGCCATATCATCCACAGGCCGATTAGCCCGAGCAACCCACGGCTGACGTCCTCGAGCAGCGGCGCGCGGCCGACGCTGCCAAGGGCGATCGAGACAAGCGGCAAAGAGAGGGCGGCGATAATCACCGCGATGGTCACGTGGGTTCGGCGTTGCCGGCCGGTAACGCACTCAAGGGTTTCGACACAGTTTGCCTGACAATTGCGACCAGGCTGAGGGCTGTCATCCTGCGCCGCGTTCCATAGTTCCGTTCGCTTCATCAATCTTGCCCGCCATCATCCTCATCAGTTGGGTTTCCGTGAGGTCAGACCTCTTGAAGGTTCCGAGTTGCCGCCCGAGAAACAGAACTACGAACGTATCTCCGATCGAGTAAGCATGCTGGACGTTATGCGTGACCAGGATCACGCCGATTCCTGCCTCTTTCGCTCGCTTCACATGGCCAAGCACGATTTCGGCCTGCTTCACGCCAAGGGCCGAAGTAGGTTCATCGAGAATGAGAATACGAGCGCCGAAATGCACGGCTCGCGCGATCGCGACGCATTGACGTTGACCGCCGGAGAGCGTGTTGATCGGCCTACGCACGGCGGCGGAGTTGACGCCTAGATCACGCAGAGCGTCCTCAGTTGTCGCGATCGCTCTGCGGGAATCAAATCGCTGGAACGGCCCCCAGCCAATCCTTGGCTCTCGCCCGAGAAAGAAATTGCGATACACGGGCATGATAGGCACTAGAGCGAGGTCCTGGAAGACCGTTGCTATGCCTCTATCAAGTGCGTCCGTGGGCGAACCTAGACGCACATTGATACCTGATATGCGCACGCTCCCCTTGTTGGGCTTCTCCACGCCACTCAAAATTTGGACCAGCGTGGACTTGCCGGCTCCGTTGTCACCGAGCAGGCAGACCACCTCGCCGGGCCGGACGGAAAGAGTCACGTTCTCCAACGCCGAAACATTCTGGTAGAATTTTGAGACGCAGACGGCCTCTAGGTAAGGTTCATTGTTTATGAGCCGCCCCCTACGGTTTCATCGCCTTCAATCGCGTGTAGTTATTAATGAGCACCGCTATCAGAAGCATTAGACCAAGAAATGTCATGAACCAGACGTCGGGCAGCGGAGTGAAGAAGAAGCCTTGGTCGACCATGCCGAAGAGAAGCGCGCCGAAGAGGGAACCGATCGGCGACCCATAGCCGCCGGTCAGGAGCGCACCACCAATGACGGCCGCCGTGACCACCTCGAATTCGCGTCCCACCGCTGCGTTGGCATCGCTCTGGTTTATGGCAAAGATGTCCAGCGCTGCGACCAACGTCGTCGAAACCGCAACTGATATATAAAGTAAGATTTTCACCTTTTTGACGGGAATCCCCAACCGCACAGCGGCCCGCTGGTCTCCGCCCGTCGCGTAGATCCAATTGCCGAAAGCGGTCTTTTCCAGAACCCATGCCGCTAGCATCGTTATAAGGATCCACCAGACTAGGGAAATCGAGAAGGGGCCGATCGAGGATGCAAACAAAACCGCCAACGGATCCCCGACCGTGACATCTCGGACGCCGTCCACGGTGCTGGTGCCGATTAACATCCGTAAGCCGCCTTGCGCAGCGCCGCGCAGAATGAACAGCATTGCGAGGGTTATGATAAAGGAGGGCAATTTGGTCTTCACGACCAGGAAGCCGTTGATCGTTCCAACGATTATTGCCGCGACGAGGGCGACGGCTAGGGCTGCCGGAAGCGGCCAACCGCTGTGAACCAAAAGATAGCCTAGAATCGACTCGCTAGCCGCGACCATCGACCCAACAGAAAGGTCGAACTCGCCCGCAACCATTAGTAGCGTGACTGGCGCGGCGATAATGCCGATCTCCGCCCCGACTTCCAGATAGTTGCGTGTCATCGGCAGGGTGAGGAACCCTGCCTCGCCCGTGAAAACAGCGAAGAAGACAAAGACGATGATCGTCCCGGCGACAGCGGTCAATTCCGGGCGCGCAAACACGGAAACGATGTGCCTGGCACTCATGTTACCCTTGGTGCCGCTTTGAGATGCAATGACATGCAGCGTCTCCAACCCTGATTCTGGATACTGCTTAGCGAGTGGAGGCCTCAAGTCTGTTGACGTTGTTCGGGGTGATGACGACTGGCCCCGTAACGAGTACCGGCTCCGCTGGTTGGATGGCTTGGCGAATGTACAAGGCCAGCATTACCACGGGATAGTAGCCTTGAGCGTATTGTTGGGCATCAAGGGCGAAATCAAGTTCGTGCGCTTTGAGGGACAGCATGGCGCCCGCTGTCAGATCGATCGTGCCCCAGTGCATCCCTTTGCCGCGGTCACCCAAGTCGGAGCGGACCTGGGTCATTGCCGCGATGCAACAGCCACCGATGGAGAATACGGCGTCTATCGAGGAGTCCTTTTGCAGTTGCGACTCCGTAATCGTCTTGATCCGGTTTGAATTGTTGAAATCAGTCAGGGGAATCTCCGCCAACGCTGACGTTCCCGTAAATGCCTCCTTGAACCCGTTTGTACGCGCATCAAGGAAGGGCAATGCGCCGATAGGGGCGGTGATGATCAGCGCGTGTTTCGAGCCGAGAGCATTGAATTGTGCCGCGCCCACCGCGCCCTGCTTGCCGGGGTTATCGCCAACGAACGCCAGTGCGCCGACATTTGCAACCTGATCGCCCCCTTGATTGACGACAATCACCGGAATGCCGGCGTCCGACGCCTTCTTGATAGTCCCGTTTAGCGACGCGGGCGTTGGATCGGACACAATAATGCCGTCAGGTTTGGCAGCTATCGCGGCTTCGAGGTTTCGGCGCTCCTGGTTGGGATCATTAAGATTATTTTCGATGCCGCGATATTGCACCTTCACGCCAAGGTCGTTGCCTGCTTGCTCTAGACCTTTGATAACGCCCGCCCAGTATGTATCGGACGCTGGCGAATGGGTGACCATTATTAAAGTTGGCTTGGCGATGGCGGCGCCTTCGAAGCCGAAAACGAGCGCGAGTGAGATGGCTACAAACCCGAGTTTATTGACCATGATTTTTCCCTCCGTTGCATCCCTTGCGCTCTTCTTGAGCACCAACTCCCGTCCCGCGGCGGAGCCGGGCATTCCGCATATCTAATGAATGTACCAAACCCCATCTTTTTGGCAAATGAGACAGGCACGTTTCACAGAATGGGGACCCCGAATTCAAGATCGCGAAGCTGCTCAAAAGTGCGGATCGGCGCGAGCCGCTCGCGCGACGGCTTCGCCACCTTGGCCGCCAGAACTCGTTCAAACGCCCTCGCCACGGATGCAGCAGTGACAGCGGCTGGTCAGCGTCTGTCTTTTCGAAATTGACCCGCCATATGGACAGCGCTGCGTTTTTTTGGCCTGAATCTCGGCGGACTGTCACCGAATAGTGGCACCGCAGCGAGCGGAGCCTAGTCAGTAAGGTTTCTTTGTGAAACGGTCCTCTGCCAGATCCAATTTGGAAACACCGTGGAGCCTGATGGATGGATCCGCAGATCTCGCTTGGTGGGCGCGAAGGCGGTCCGCAACTTCTATGGGACGACGGCGAGCGCGCTCTCTATCGAGGAATACTCGCTTACAATAAAGCGCCGCCACGCAATGTGCTTGCGCTGCGTTTGACCGCGGCGCTCCCGCGGCCGGCGAGCATCGCTCATCTCGAGCATGAATTCGGACTCAAAGACTATCTTGAAAGTGAGTGGGCCGCCCGGCCGCTAGAACTCGTTCGCGACCGCGATCGAACAATGCTGATTTTAGAGGACCCCGGTGGCGAAACGCTCGACCGGCACATCGGCGAACCGATGTCCGTACCTCAATTCCTTCAGTTTGCTATAGGCACCGCCGCGGCTCTGAGCCAAGCTCATCAACGGGGCATTGTCCACAAGGATGTGAAGCCGACCCACATTCTGGTTGATGGGACAAGCGGACGAGTGCGGCTGACCGGATTTGGCCACGCTTCCCGTCTACCCCGAGAGCGTCAGGCACTGAGTTCACCAGAGGTCATGGCGGGGACGCTCGCGTATATGGCGCCCGAGCAGACCGGGCGGATGAACCGCTCGATCGACTCTCGTAGTGATCTTTATGCGCTCGGGGTGGTCTACTACCAAATGCTGACGGGCGTGTTGCCATTCACCACATCCGACCCCATGGAATTAATTCATTGCCACATTGCTCGGACTCCAGCGCCGCCAAGCGAACGAGTAGCGAATATCCCGGTCGCGATCTCCCGTATAGTCACAAAGCTGCTCGCAAAGACAGCCGACGAGCGCTACCAGACCGCGACTGGGGTTGAGCATGATCTCCGGCGCTGCCTGATACAGTGGCAAGCCGAGGGACGGATCTCGCCGTTTTCCACGGGCGTCCTCGACACGCCCGATCAACTATTGATGCCAGAGAAGCTCTACGGGAGAGAGCTCGAAATCGCGTCCTTACTGGGCGCTTATGGCCGCGTCGCGACGACCGGAACGCCGGAGTTGATGCTAATCAGCGGTTATTCCGGGATTGGAAAATCCTCGGTCGTGAACGAGATGCATAAGGCCTTCGTGCCGTCTCATGGTCTTTTTGCTTCGGGCAAATTCGAACAGGAAAAGCGCGATATTCCGTACGCAACCGTCGCACAGGCCTTCCAACGGTTGATCCGCAGCTTTTTAATGAAGAGCGACGCCGAACTGGAAGGCTGGCGCAGGGCATTGCGCGAGGCCATAGGGACACAGGGACAGCTTCTAGTCGAACTCATGCCCGAGCTAAAGCTGATCATAGGCGAGCAACTCCCCGCTCCAGATCTTCCTCTGCAGCAGGCCCAGCAGGCATTCCAAATCGCCCTTCGACGCTTCGTCGGCGTATTCGCCACTGCAGAACATCCGCTGATACTCTTCCTCGATGACCTGCATTGGGCCGATGCGGCGTCGCTCGAACTCCTCGAAGATCTGATGACCCACTCCGATCTGCGCCACCTGCTGGTGATTGGCGCGTATCGAGACAACGAAGTCGACCCGACCCATCCGCTCGTGCGCAAGTTGGAGACCATTCGAGGCGCAGGCTTTGTAGTCGAACAGATCAGGCTGACGCCCCTTAGCCGAAAACGTCTTGAGGAGTTTGTCGTGGATGCGTTGCGTTGCGCACGGGCGCACGCCGTCCCTCTAGCTCGGATCCTTCATGAAAAGACCGCTGGTAATCCCTTCTTCGTAAAGCAGTTCCTATCGGCGCTTGCCGACGAAGGCTTGGTCGCATTCGATCCAACCATCGGCGGGTGGTCCTGGGATCCCGACCGCATTCGCAGCAAGGCATACACTGAGAACGTGGTCGAACTAATGGTCGGCAAGCTCGGGCAATTGCCAACAGATACGCAAGCTGCACTGCAGCAACTCGCTTGTCTTGGGACGAGCGCCACTACCGCGATGCTTTCGACGGTGCTCGCAATCTCAGAGAACGATGTCCACACGGCCCTCTGGGAGGCTGCCCGCCGCGACTTCATCGAGCGGAGCGACGAGTCATATAGATTTATTCACGACCGGGTGCAGGAAGCTGCCTATTCGCTGATTCCACAGGAAAGACTGGCGGAGGCGCACCTTCGGATCGGTCGACTGTTAGTCCTGTACACGCCGCCTACGCAGCGAGAGGAGATGAACTTCGACATCGTCAATCACCTTAACCGCGCCACAGCACTGATCTTCTCGCAAGAAGAGCGGGAACAACTGGCCGAGTTCAATCTGATTGCAGGCAAGCGAGCCCGGGCATCGACGGCCTATCTTCCAGCACTCAAGTATTTCGCGGCTGGCGCATCACTTTTGGCAGCCGACGCTTGGGTAGGCCGCCATGAACTCGCGTTTGCCCTTGAGTTCTACCAGGCTGAATGCGATTTCCTTGTCGGTGAGATGGGAGCTGCCGACGAACGTTTGAATAAGCTCACTTCCCGAGCGGCAAATACGCTTGAGCGAGCGACCGTCGCTTGCTTGCACATTGATTTGTACACGACCCTCGATCAATGCGACAAAGCCGTTGGCATTTGTATCGGGTACCTGCGTCACTTAGGAGTGAACTGGTCGCCGCACCCGACACGAGCCCAGTTGAAGCGCGAATACGACAAAATCTGGAGGAAGATCGGCGATCGGACGATAGAGGAACTTGTCGATTTGCCCTTAATGAGCGACGCCGTTTCTCTCGCCACGCTGGACGTGCTCACAAGGATCTTTCCGTCGGCGCTTTTCACCGATGCAAATCTTCTTTCGCTAGCCATCTGCCGCGCGATTAATCTGAGCCTGGAGCAAGGACACGGCGACGGCTCATGTGTCGCTTACGTCTTTTTCGGCAAAATAGCCGGGCCGCAGTTCAGCGACTACAAAGCAGGATTTCAATTCGGTCAGCTCGGCTATGAATTGGTAGACAAGCGTGGCCTCGAGCGATTTCGAGCACGGACCTATCTTTGGTTTGCGCAGTTTTCATTAACCTGGACCAAACATGTGAGCGTCAGTCGAGCGCTTATTTGGCGGGCATTCGAAACGGCGACAAAAGTCGGCGATCTGACCTTTACTGTGTATAGCTTCGATAACCTCAATACGAATTTCTTAGCGGCAGGCGATCCACTTGAAGTGACCCAGCGCCAGGCTGAGCAAGGCCTAGAGCTCGCCGAGCGCGCACAATACAACCACATAATCGATATCATGAAGACGCAGCTCGGTGTCATCCGAAGTTTGCGGGGGCTAACGTACAAGTTTGGTTGTTTCGATGACGAGCATGTGAACGAGATTGAGCTAGAACAGAGCTTCGCGGCCAACCCAGCAACGAAGCAACCCGAATGTTGGTACTGGATTCGAAAACTTCAGGCGCGCTTTTTTGCAGGAGAATATTCCTCAGCATTAATCGCTGCGGCAAGAGCGCGTGAATTACTTTGGACATCCGCCGCTATGTTTGAAACGGCAGAATATCATTTCTATGCTGCGCTTTCCCTTGCGGCCTTCCGCGATCCCGTCCTTGCAAAATCTGCCGATCCTTCATCCCAGTCTTCCGCATTGTCCACCGAGGCCTTAACAAAAGCAGCTGCCCCAGAGAAAGAGAGTTTGGAGACGTTGGCGGCGCATCAGAAACAGCTCGAGGTATGGGCGGAGAATTGTCCGGAGAATTTCGAAAACCGGGCGGCGCTAGTCGGTGCGGAGCTTGCGCGGCTGGAGGGTCGCGATCTCGAGGCAGAGCGTTTGTACGAGCAGGCTATTCGCTCCGCCCACGTCAACGGCTTTATCCACAATGAGGCGATCGCCTATGAAACAGCCGCGCGCTTCTACGCCGCCCGCGGCTTTGAGGACTTCTCCGAAATATATCTTGCAAGAGCGCGCGACGGCTATCTGCGCTGGGGCGCATTGGGCAAGGTGAGGCAGCTGGAGGCCTACTATCCCACATTGGCTACTGCCGATCCATCTCTAGGGACGAGAGAGGCAACAACGTCGGCTCAGCTGGACGTCGAGACCGTCGTCAAAGCATCTCAGGCGCTTTCAGGTGAGATGGCCCTTCCCAAGTTGATCGAGCGGCTCATGCGAATCGCGGTGGAGCATGCCGGGGCCGAGCGGGGGTTGTTGATCCTGAGCCGGGATACTGAGCTGCGGATCGAAGCGGAGGCTACGACCACCGTGGACGAGATCGCGGTCGCACCTCGGCACGCAGCCATCACGCCGTCCGATCTGCCTCAATCCGTGCTGCGTTACGCGATCCGGACCCGGGAGCGCGTGCTCTTGGATGATGCCTTGTCCGATGACGTGTATTCGCAGGACGAATATGTGCGGCTGAAGCACTCAAGATCGGTTTTGTGCCTGCCAATCGTCAAGCAAGCGAAGCTTGTCGGCGCATTATATTTGGAGAACAACCTCACCCCGGGCGCCTTCACGACGGACCGGGTTACCGTTCTGGAGCTCCTGGCTTCACAAGCTGCGATTTCACTGGAAAATGCGGCGCTCTACACCGATCTGCAACGCAGCGAAGCTGTCCTGGCTCTAGGGCAAGGAATAAGTCACACCGGCAACTTCGGTTGGAGCGTTGCAGGCGGGGAGTTTTACTGGTCTGCGGAACTCTACAACATCCTTGAATACGATCGAGGTGTCCAAGCCTCCATGGATCTCGCACTACAACGAATTCATCCCGACGACGGGGATCGTGTTCGGCGGCTTCTTGACAATGCGATTAGGGAAAAGACGGATTTCGATAGTGAACATCGATTGTTGATGCCGGACGGCAGAGTGAAGCATGTGCACACCTCTGGCCGAGCGGTCAATGCCGGCAACCTCGACTTTGTGGGCGCCGTTCGCGACGTTACAGAACGCGTGCGGGCCGAAGAGACGTTGCGCCGCGCGCAGGGCGATCTCGCCCATGTGGCACGTGTGGCGACCCTCAACGCGATGACCGCCTCTATCGGGCACGAGGTGAGCCAACCTTTGTCTGGTATCCTGACCAACGCCAGCACCTGCGTGCGGATGCTGACCGCCGACCCCCCCAATCTGGCCGGCGCCACCGAAACGGCGCGGCGGATGATCCGAGACGCCAATCGCGCCTCTGAGGTGATCAAGCGCTTGCGCACGATGTTCTCCAAGAGCCCCCAGTTCATCGAGCTGGTCGACGTCAATGACGCCGCGCGGGAAGTGCTCGCCCTGTCGGCGGGCGAGTTGCAAAGCAGCCGTGTACTTTTGCAGACGGATTTCGCGGACAGCCTCCCTCTCGTCAGCGGCGATCGTATCCAGCTGCAGCAAGTCATCCTGAACCTCTTGCTGAACGCCGCCGATGCCATGGCCGAGATCGAGGATCGCCCAAGAACGCTCGTGGTCAAGACGGACCTCGACAACGACGGCAGCGTCAAGCTGGCGATTCGGGACTCAGGCACAGGCGTGGATCCGGACGCCGTCGAAAAACTGTTCGCACCCTTCTACACGACCAAGGCAAACGGAATGGGCGTTGGCCTGTCGATTTGCCGTTCGATCATCGAAAACTACGGCGGCCGTCTATGGGCGACTGTCAACGACGGGCCGGGCGCGACGTTCAGCTTTTGCATTCCAGCCGCTTCCCATGACCGCGTAGCCCCAATCAATGCGGCATGATGTCGGTCCGGTAGCTCCAGAATAGGTCTGTCACCAGAAAGCGGACATCACCACCAGCGACTCCAAGCCGGCTAGGTGGCGCGACCTTTGGCGGCGGATGAACTTCTCAATCCTTGTCACCAACGACCACCTCCACACTTGCAGCGGGTCCGGACCAACTTGGTCACCGCCGTCAGCATAGCCAACCCAGTTCGCGAGGCTATTCAGTGTTGGAAATGCTGCAGCGTAGGTTGCTCAAGCTTCGAACTCGTTTTTTCGGGCGCTTGCGGCGCGTCATCATTTTGCGTTCGCTGCATCCTCAATCAGCGCGGCCACCTCATGGGGGTGGGAAACCATCACCAAATGGGAAGCCCCTGGGACGACCACGGTCTTCCGCGCATGGGCGCGGTCAGCCATGAAGGCCATCGCAGCGGGCGGAATGTTGCGGTCTGCTGCGCCGTAAATCGACCAGGACGGAATGGTTTTCCAGGCCGCCCGAACCGCTCGGTCGGCCAGGGCGGCCTGATTCACCGGGCGCTGGGCCGCAGCCATCAGCCGCGCGTCGGCCTCAGGGACATCAGCGGCGAACTGGGCCGGAAATTTGTCCTGCTGGATGTATAGGTCCTGCTCGCCGTTTGGCAGATTGACTGGGGGCGCGAGGGCAGGCCCGAGCGTACTTCCCGGAAATTTGCCAGTCAGTTCGAGGCTGCTCTCACCAACGTCGGGCTCGAAGGCAGCAACATAGACGAGCGCCGTCACATTAGATACCTGGTCCGCCATAGCGGAGATCACCGCCCCAGCGTAAGAGTGGCCGACGAGAACGACCGGCCCTTTTACTGAACCAACGACGCTTGCGACATGGGCCGCGTCACCACCGACGCTTCGCAAAGGATTGGCCGCCGCGATCACTGCGAACCCGTCCCGGGTCAGATCCGCGATCACGCCGTTCCAGCTGGCGGACTCCGCAAAGGCGCCGTGGACCAAGACTATGGTGGGCTTCGGGTCACTGGCGAGGGCGGCAGTGGCGCCGGCCAGACTAAATGCCCCAACGATCACGCCAATATTGACGAAGCTGCGCATGGCCCAACCTTTCTAATAAATGCCTGATCATCAGAGCCGCGCAGTGACGCCAAATCTATTGAACGAAGGTGTCGTCGATACCTTGGTGTCTAAGTGGATTCAGCTCGAACGGCGCGATCGACAACCCGAACTCGAGCCGCCACCTCTTTGCCGTGCGTGGTCATCTCAAAATTGAAACACGTGGGAAATGCTGTGGGTCGTGCATAAGCCCCTACGATTTCCCGGCAGTCATTTACCGTTCCATTTCCACCTCAGCTTCCAGGCTCTCGATGTCGCGGAAGATCGAAGCAACAGCCAGCGTGCGCCCCTCGCGTTTGAAGCGTAACAGGCAGTTCTTAGCACCAATGTCTCCATCCACCGCGATCTCGTCCCATTGCGCGGCATGGCCGACATAGTTGATGGGAACATCGTAGTGCTGACTCCAAAAAAACGGCACCGCGACGAATTTCTCGCGACGACCGAGCATGTTGAGTGCGGCAGTTCGCCCCTGCCTTTCGGCGACCACCCAATGCTCGACTCGAATGTTCTCGCCACTGTGCGGATCTGGCCACCGCGCAATGTCGCCTGCCGCGAAGATCCCAGGTGCGCTCGTCTCCAAGAAGGCATCTACTGCGACACCGCGATCGATGTTGAGCCCAGCCTTTTCGGCGAGCCCAATCCGTGGCCGCACGCCGATGCCGGCGACGACAAAATCCGCCTCCAGCGTATTGCCGCTGCTGAGTTTCAGCGTCTTGCCATCGATGCTGCTCGCGGTGTCCTCGAGATGGAATACGACACCATTCTCCTCGTGGAGGGCGCGGATGAAGTCGCCCATTTGCGCACCAAGAATCCGCTCCATGGGGCGTTTATCAGGCGCCACGACATGAACTTCGATATTGCGCGAGCGCAGGGCCGCGGCAACTTCCAGGCCAATGAAACTGGCGCCGAGCACGATGGCGCGGCGCGCGCTCGAGGCGTGCTCGATGATGGCCTTGCAATCTGCGAACGAGCGCAGCGTGTGAACATGTGGCTGGTCGGCGCCAGGAATGGTGAGGCGCACCGGCTCGGCTCCGGTTGCAAGGAGTAGCCTGTCGTAAGGAGTCCGGGTCCCGTCCGCCAGCACAACCTCGCCAGAACGTGCATCGATGCCGGCAACGTTCGTATTGAGACGCAGGTCGATATGGTTCTTTGCGTAAAAGCCCTCTCCGCGGAGCGGAATCCAATCCTCCGGCGCTTTGCCAGCCAGATAGTCCTTGGAAAGATTGGGCCGATCAACCGGCGGCGCATCGTCGTTACTGAGCATGACGATGCTGCCTGGATAGTGTTCGCGCCGCAGTTTTTCGGCTGCTGCGAAACCGGCCGCGCCGCCGCCGACAATGACGATCTTCCCGGGAGCCTGGCCGGAGCCTCCAACGCGCTGCTTCGGTGCCGTCCGTTTTTGTTTCTCTCTTACAAATATCCGATCATCGCGCAGCTCCACCGACCAGCAATCGAGTGGATTGAAGGCAGGGGCACGCAAGGCTTCGCCTGTACGCAAATGGAAGCACGCGTGATGCCACGGGCATCGAACGGTGTCCTCAAACACAAGACCGTCAACGAGCGGCCCGCCGTAATGTGTGCATGTCGATCCGATGGCGAAGACCTCGATCCCGCGGCGCACCAACAACACCTGTTCATCGCCAGAATGGCCGACGAGCTTTCCGCCATCGGGAAGGTCGGATAGCGCGATGCCATGGACCAGATCCGGTCCGTTGGGTTTGGTATGATCTTCAGCCATCTTTTTCTCCCTTGGCGATGCAATATTGAAATCGCCTGGACCGACGGGGAACTCTTCCAGTGCGCCAGTCTGGGAACATTTTCTGCCTGGCTAGCGCACCTTCAGTGTCTCGGCTTCATTTTGTGTCCAAACGTCCGGCCACATCTTTCGTTGCCAGCCAAAAAGCCCGACGTCACTCGCCTCCAACCCTCTGGCGAGGCGGGCGAAGCTTGAAGTCAGAGTCGCCTGCTTCAGTCCACCCCGGCCACCATACTGCGGATCTTAGGGCGGCCATTCGGCCGGCGGTCCTTAGCCAGCAGCCCTCTGCGTTGCGCAAGACGCGACCCGCACAGCCTCAGCCACCGCGGACGGCAGGGACGCACGGGGGTCGATCACGACTGATGCGTAAGCCCAGCCTGCCAATTATCGGCATAAGCTCCATATGTTGTCATTAGCGGCCGTGGTTATCCATACGGTAGTCGTGCCGCGGCGTTTGTTCCGCGCCTGTGCCAGCGCGCCAGCTCGATGGCGCAATGGTTCGGCTCTAGCATCCGTGACATGATCTGACAGAACCAGCATTCAGGCGACCGCTCGGCTATGCGAGCGCACAACGTTTGGCCTCGCGCGCCGCCTGACACGCGATTCAAGGTTCGCGAAAGGTTGCCAAAAATGGTCATTGGCACCTCCGTGGAATTGCTGACGACGCGCGATCGTGATTTGAGATGAAGGCGAGCAGGTCGGCGTTGATCTGATCCTGGTGGGTGGCGTGGCTGGACCTGCCGTGGCCGCGTCGGGCGTGCGCAACCACCCAGAAACCGTTCTGCGCGAGGAGCAGCATTTGGCCGTCCCAGGCGGTCCCGTGGACCAGCGCGACGGTCGGCCTGATGTCACCGGTCTGCGCCCACGCAAAGGTGGCCACGCTCATGGCCTCAGTCAGCGCCCCTGCTCTGATCGGTTTGCCCATCGCGATTCCCTTTCGGAAGATCGACGTCGCCGCCGAAGTATGGATTCGCTGTGATCAGACCCGTGCCGCCCCGCAAAATCCATTGGACCCAGGTATCGCCGATACCTTTGTACCGACGAGGACGGCGTCGGTGCGCCCGCCCTTGTCGCTGTCCTACCGCAGGCGCCTCAGGCATCAGCCCCGAGGTCACGTGGCGGAGCCTCGGCGTTGCGGTGAAATGCGTTTGACGCGGGAGCATACCAAGGTATCGGCGATACCAACGTCCAATAGAGCCGACCGGAACTTACTGGCCAGATGGGTTGATGCTGCCTCGACGCGAGCAGCTTTGACCAAGCTATGAGGAGGTACAGATGTCACTAATATCTTCCATGTCCACCCGCCGGGAAGTCCTCGCGGCATCCGCCGCGGGCGCTATTGCAATGATTACCTCGGCGGGTCTCGCTGGGGCCACTTCGACGAGTGGCGGATCTGCGGCTATCCGCCCGTTTCGTATCCACGTTGCGGAAGCGGATCTCGTAGACCTCAAGCAGCGTCTCAATGCCACGCGCTGGCCCGAGCGCGAGACGGTGAACGACACCACCCAAGGCGTTCGGCTCGCGACGATGCAGGCGCTCGCGCATTATTGGCAGACCGAATACGATTGGCGCAAATGCGAGGCCTATCTGAACGGCTTACCGCAGTTCGTTACCGAGATCGACGGGCTGGACATCCATTTCATCCACATTCGCTCGAAGCATGCGAACGCGCTGCCGGCCATCGTCACCCATGGATGGCCCGGCTCGATCATCGAGCAGTTGAAGATCATCGGCCCCCTGACCGATCCGACGGCCCATGGGGGGAGCGCCGCCGACGCCTTTGACCTTGTCATCCCCTCGCTGCCGGGACACGGCTTCTCAGGGAAGCCGACGGCGGCCGGCTGGGATCCAATCCGGACCGCGCGAGCCTGGGGCGAACTGATGACGCGCCTAGGGTACACGCGATATGTGGCGCAGGGCGGCGATTGGGGGAATGCCGTCACCGAGCAGATGGCGCTGCAGACGCCGCCGGGCCTGATCGGCATCCACACGAACATGCCGGCCACCTTGCCGGATGAGGTCTCGAGTGCGCTCGCGGCGGGCGGCCCCGCGCCCTCCGGTCTGTCGGCCGACGAACGCTATGCCTGGGATCAACTCGACTTCTTTTGGAAGCACGGGCTGGCCTACGCCCAAGAGATGGCGAACCGGCCGCAGACGCTGTACGCGCTGGCCGATTCACCGATCGGCCTCGCAGCCTGGATGCTCGACCACGATGCACGCAGCTACGACCTGATCGCCCGCGTCTTCGACGGAAAGTCCGAGGGTCTGTCCAAGGAAGATGTCGTCGACAACATCGCGCTCTACTGGCTCACCAACACTGCGGTCTCGTCAGCGCGCCTCTACTGGGAAAGCAAGCTAGCTTTCTTCGCGCCGAAAGGCGTGCCGCTCCCCACTGCTGTGAGTGCATTCCCGGACGAGATCTACACAGCGCCGCGGAGTTGGACCGAGAAGGCCTATCCCAAGCTGATCCACTACAACCGGCTCCCGAAAGGCGGTCATTTCGCGGCCTGGGAACAGCCGCAGGTTTTCACCAACGAGCTCAGGGCCGCGTTCAGGTCGTTGCATAGCGCCTGACCCCTGCCAGCGCAGACCTGCCCGCGCCCCCAGCTCAGGGCGGTCTGCGCGCCGGCCCGTCCCCTGTAGGGCGGGCTGGCTCTTCTTCTTCATGATGTCATCGTCGATGATTGTCACGCGCGGACACTTTATTTTTGAAATCTCCGGCGGAAATCGGGGCCTTGCCTCCGCTCAACGACCAAAGTTCACGGAAAAAACCTTAGACCGATACCAAGGTGCTATGGATTTTCGGATTGGGAGCGGGCAGCGTCCATTGGTGCGGCATCAAATCCCGCGGGCTTGGAGGGGACTTCGGTGGCTACGCTAGCGCAGCCTATGCTGCTTGAGCGCGCTCCGCAAAGCGCTCTCGCCGCGAACTGTAAGCTGACCATGAAGCTCGAGGTTCTCCTTTCTGAGAACAAGTGGCTTCAGCGCTACCTCAGCCGATTTGATCCCCTAAGGCCCGAGGAACTCTTTGGGCAATTCTATACGACCAAAAGCAATGAAATGGGGCATCGGTCTTTCTGTCAGCAAGACCATAATCGAGAATCACCAGGGCCGCGTTTGGGCCGAGCGTAACGACGGCCCAGGCCCTAAGGCCTGCTTTCTCCGCTCCTCTCTGATTATGGGGTATCGGCCAACAATTTTGATCATGCCCCGCCAACGTTTCGCGGATAGTACTGGAAATGCATAATGATACGACGAGCATACATCGCTGTAATCGACGATGATGAGTCCATTCGCGAGTCGCTTCCGGACCTAATCAGCATGTTCGGCCATGAAGCCGAGGCATTCTCCTCGGCAGAAGAATTCCTGGCTTCGAAACTGATCGATCAAGCCAAATGCTTGGTCCTTGACATCGCAATGCCTGGTATGTCCGGGATCGAGCTTCAACGCGAGCTGACGCAACAGGGTCGGCAGATTCCGATCGTTTTCATTACAGCCCATGGAGATGAACAGGTCTGTGGGCGTCTGCGTCGGAGTGGGACAATCGAATGTCTCCTAAAACCGTTCACGGATACTGCGTTGCTTGATGCGCTCAACGCTGTTCTCGGCTGACGGGTTGCGATCTTGGACCGCTGACGAACGGACTCTGCCTGACATAGAACCGTAGGGGTCGTTCCGCATCCCGCGAAATGCCGATCCTGGTGCTCTGCCCGATTTCGCCGGGCTCGTCGTCCTCACCATGTCCGAGCCACAGAGGGCCTTTCCGGCAAAGATCGAGCCCGTCGAGCGAACGATCAATCCGCAGCGCTTGGGCGAGCCTTCCCGGTCCTCACGCCAGGTCGCGCAAGCGCTCGATGCCTCGATTTGCCCGCATGATCTCGATGCCTTCGAGCGGCTCGAGCGCCCTGATCAGGACGCCGGTGCCGGTGCCCGGCGTCTCGCTCGAGACGTTGAGCATGTAGGAGATGCCGTAGGCGAGATAGACATAGGCGTGCCCGCGCTCAAGAAACAGCGAGCGGTTGCGCGGGGTCATCCCGCGGTAGCCGTGGCCGGCGGCGTCGCCGACGACATAGGCCTCGGTCTCGACGATGCGACCGCTGACGACGCCTTCCGGCAACTCGCGAACCACCGACTTGCCAATGAGATAGCGGGCGAGGGCGGCCGTATCGTTCGGCAGCTCCGGGCGGGCGAGTGGGCGGCGGATGACCATCCTTATGGCGGCCAGGGTTCAGGGAATCCGCTCGACCCATTCCGCACGCGAAGGCCCCGGCTCGAACGGATCGCCGAAATACTGGGTCTCGCGGGCCACCTTGCCATCGAGGAACTCCATGATGCTCACTGTGTAGGACGGCCGCCCGTCATAGGTCAGGACAAATTCCGTGACCCAGAGGTCGCCCGTGCCGATGATGCGCCGCACCGTGAAGCGTTTCTTGTTCGGCTGTGCGGCGCGGGACGACTGAATGCTTCGCCGTCCGCGAATGCGCTCGCCCGATTGCGGATAGTCAAGCAACCGCGTCCTCCCGATAAATCTGATGTTCCGCCTCGAGAACGTCCGCATCGGAGGCGGCCCAGTGGCGATCCAGAGCCGCTCGTATCTCCCGGTCTTCCATATCAAATCTTCTTAACCCCCTAAGGCCCTAACCTCGCACAGCGACTAAAGCTCGTCACCTTGCCAGCCCGCTCTCGCGCACCGATAATCTTCGAATTCATTCCCTTTCGCGAAGTGTTTCCATAAGGATAGAAAAGCTCTTTGCGACCCGTCTGCCACGCAGCCTTGAGTTCCGGCCTGGTGATGTCCCAATCCGGTCGGCATTTCATGGTCACCGCTCGCATGTCCTGCCGCAGTTCCTCCACGGTGGGTCGCCCGAAAAACCAATACCCATTGTAGACCTTGTAGACGATAAGACCCGGCTCCATGACGATAACGTGAGGGATCATGGGGTTGTGCGCGGGATCCGTGTACTCGGCGATGTCGAGGTCTTTCTGGATCACGCGCCGCGGGTCGGAAAGAAAAGGCCAATGAGCGCCAGCGCTCAATCGATACTCGTTTGTCTCTAGGAGATTATCCGTGGTGATGGTGACGAGCCGGCAATAACCCACTGCCATTTCGTGATAGAGCTGAACAAGCCCTTCAGCCTGCCGTCGGTCCCTAGGACAATACCCACCTCTGCCCAGAACCAGGACCATGGGGTCTTCTCCCTGCAATTCGGAAAGCCTTCGCCGCACGGCGCCATGATCCGGTAGCTCATAATCCGGAAAAATCGATCCTGGAATGATGTCGGAGCGCATCTGAAAGCCTCACTGAATGTCCCGGAGGTTGAGAACCATTTTGGCCGGACGGACCATAAAAAGCCGGGAGAGGTATCAAAATCCATTATGCGATGGTGTCGCCGATACCATGGAATAATGGTTACTCCAGCATCGAATATCGGTCGCTAGGCTAAGGCCGAGGTTGCTGAGCCCTAGCAGAATCCGCCGCTTGCCAAGGGAAAGGCGTTCGGCGTCGGACGCCGGCTTGTTCAGGGTTTGCTCCCCTTGATGGTGAATGCCATCGCGGGTCGCAGACATTGCCTGTCATTGCCTTGAAGCGTTTGAGTTGGCTTTTTCCCATCGCGCATTTCGATCTCCGTCACCAAAATCAACACCAAGGCATAATAGACGTTCGTGTTGTCCGGGGGCATGCTCCCCTAGGACGTGGACCCGTTCTGTTAGGCGACAACGGCCATGAAGAAAACCGCCGCATCCGTTTCCTTCGCTGGATCTGAACTCGGCGAAGTGGGTCATGCCCGTGCTTTCTTCAACGGCGACGATGAGGCCTTTGGCGTAAGCGCCTCAGAACAGAAGAAGCACTGTGCAAAAGCGAAGAAGCCCTCGTGACAAGCCAGCACAATTTCAAACTCATCATCGATACCATTCCTGCGATGGCATGGTCAGCTCGGCCAGACGGCCCCACCGAGTTTCTAAGCCAGCACTATCTAGACTACACCGGCCTCTCCGCCGAGCAGGCGAGCGGCTGGGGGTGGACGGCTGTGGTCCATACTGACGACCTGGATGGGCTGATCACCATATGGCAGACAATCATAGCCTCGGGTAAAGTCGGGGAAACCGAAGCGAGATTGCGCCGATTTGATGGAAGTTATCGGTGGTTTCTTATCCGCGCTAACCCGTTGCGGGATGAATCGGGCAACATCGTCAAATGGTATGGGGTGAACATTGACATCGATGAGCGGAAGCGGGCTGAGGGCAAGGCCGTCGAAGCTGAGGGCGAGCTACAACGGACAATCGACAGCATACCGGCGCTGGTTGCGGCCTATTACGCCGACGGTTCGCAAATTTCTATCAACAGGCGCGGGCGCGAGTTCACGCGGCTCTCTGCTGAGGATGTGACGAATGGTGGCTGGAGGGGCGCAATCCACCCAGATGACATCGAACTCGAAGAGAGCAAATGGCGCGCATGTGTCACGACAGGGGAACCGTTCGAACATGAGTACCGAGTGCGAGCGGTCGATGGTACGTATCGCTGGCACATTGCCCGTCGCGTGCCGCTCCACGACGAAGCCGGCAAAGTGATCCGCTGGTACGGTATGAGTCACGATATTGAGGGTCGGAAGCAGGCAGAAGCTTTCCTCGCGGGCGAAAAACAGCTGCTGGAGATGATCGCGTCAGGCAGTTTGCTCCGCGACGTTCTAAGCGCGTTGTGCGAATTTATTGAGGGGGCTGCCCCTGACTGCTTTTGTGATGTTCACATGATCGATTGGATCAGCTCGACATTTGAATATGCCGTGGCTCCTTCTCTGCCTTCTGCCTACAGCGACCCGATTGCGGGGATGCCAGTCAGCGGCGAGTTGTTGCCATGTGGCATAGCGGCTCTTCAAAAGATGCAGGTGGTCGCGGTGGACATCGAACTAGATCCACGCTGGTATACCTCGCCTGTTCGGTCCCATGTTCTGCAGCACGGATATAGGTCGGTCTGGAGCACGCCGGTCTGTTCCAAAGAAGGGCGGGTGCTAGCCACGTTCTGCATCGTTCAACGAAAGCCAGCGGCCCCGTCGCCGCACCACCAGGATATCATTGCGCACGCCACGCAGATCGCCAGCATCGCTATCGAGCGTTCCCTGATCGAAGCTGCGCTTAGGCGGACCGAAACTTTGCTCTCGGAAGCTCAACGTCTGAGTTCCACCGGGGCGTTCTCATGGCGCGTGGACACAGACGAGATTGCATTTTCCGAGGAACTTTATCGCATCTTTGAATTCGACCCAAATGCCCCAGTGACACTTGAGCAGATCCGTGAGCGAATCCACGCGGACGACATTCCATCACTAACTGCGCAAATGGCTCGGGTTCGCGGCGGTCAGAGCTATCTGGGCTACGAGATCCGGCTACGGATGTCGGACAACAGGGTCAAGTATCTTCGCACTTTCGGCCGGGTTATCCGTCATCAGGACGGCCGGATGGAATGCCTAACTGCGGTTCAGGACGTCACAGAGCGCCTGCGGGCGGAGGAAGCGCTTGGCAAGGCTCGGTCTGAGCTCGCACATGTCACCAGGGTTTCGAGTCTCGGAGCGCTGACCGCCTCGATAGCTCATGAAGTCAATCAGCCGCTGTCGGGCATCATCACCAATGCCAGTACCTGCCTTCGGATGTTGGCCGCCGATCCGCCAAATGTTGACGGCGCACGCGAGACGGCACATCGCACCATTCGCGACGGCAACCGAGCCGCCGATGTGATCGCGCGATTGCGTGCGCTCTTCAGCAAGCGAGCCCCTACGATCGAGCCGGTAGATCTGAACGAGGTTGCACGCGAGGTAATAGCATTGTCGGCGGGGGACCTTCAGAGAAGTCGCGTGGTTCTACACCCCCAACTTCATGAGGGGCTTCCGCTCGTCGCCGGCGATCGCGTCCAACTTCAGCAAGTGATTATGAACCTGGTGCGAAATGCTGCGGATGCGATGAGTGGCGTCGAAGATCGGCCCAAGCGTTTGGTCATCAGAACTGAACACGACGAAGACGATTATGTGCGTCTCTCGGTGGAAGATGCAGGCACCGGGTTCGGCGCCGATGGTTCGGAGCGGCTCTTCGAGGCTTTCTACACAACCAAGAATGAAGGCATGGGGATAGGCTTGTCCGTCAGCCGCTCCATTATCGATAGCCATTGCGGGCGCCTGTGGGCGGCAGCGAATGACGGCCCGGGGGCTACGTTTACGTTTTCCGTACCCGAGTACGCCAAGTACCGATCGTCGGCAGAGGATGTGAATCTAAGCACTGTGCTCAGGTCGGCGATTCTCTAAGAACAGTGGGGGTTAGATGAAGCTTACGCATGCACTCGTGTCGGTGGTCGATGACGATAAATCGGTACGCGAGTCCCTACCAGATTTGCTGCAGGAGTTCGGGTTTAGCGCGAATACATTCTCTTCAGCGATGGAGTTTCTCGCGTCTGACGCCGTCGATAAGACTAAGTGCCTCATTCTCGATGTTGCCATGCCTGTCATGACAGGACCCGAGTTGCAAGCGGAGCTAGCACGCCTCGGAAAGAGGATTCCGATCATCTATATCACCGCGCAAAGGGATAGCGCGATCCGGCAGCGTCTCATCGAACAAGGTGCAGTGGAGTGTTTGTTCAAGCCGTTCAGCGATCAGGTCCTTCAGGAAGCGCTTAGTTCGGCGCTCCGTGGTCCTTGAACCTGGTGGATTGTTAATGTCATCTCGGGAGGATAATTTGCGATGTACTCGAATCTAGCGGCTCAACGGGACGGTGGGGGAAGATCGTCATCCATGTCGCACGAAACACCTGTCGTATTCATCGTAGACGACGACGTTTCGGTACGCGAGTCGTTGGAACTACTCATCGGCTCTGTGGGCTGGCGACCAGAGACGTTCGCTTCGGCAAAAGAATTCCTCGATCGGTCACGTCCGCTGGTTGCGAACTGTCTGATCCTGGACGTGAATCTTCCTGATCTGAGTGGGCTCGACCTGCAGAATCTGATATCTGTCGAGCGTACCGACATGCCCATCATCTTCATAACCGGCTACGGCGACGTACCGATGACGGTCAAAGCGATGAAGGGTGGGGCTGTCGAGTTTCTGACCAAACCATTCGACGACGAGGAACTTTTGGGTGCGATCAAGCTGGCACTCGAAAAAAGTGAGACCGCACTTGCTCTGGACTCTGAGTTGCAGACCCTCAGGCATCGTCATGCATCGCTCAGCCGTCGCGAGCAGGAGGTTATGACGCTGGTCGTCTCTGGTCTCATGAACAAGCAGGTCGGCTTTGAGCTTGGCATCAGCGAAATCACAGTCAAGGCACATCGTGGCCAGGCCATGCGCAAGATGCAGGCCCGCTCGCTGGCCGAACTGGTGAACATGGCGGCCCGCCTCCGTATCGCTGAGTAGAGGCTTTTTCTCCGCGCCGGGCGTATCGATTCAAACGCCATCGCGCGGTGGGAAGCCCCATCAATCCCAAGGTATCGACAACACCATCGTACTATCGCCTTACCGGCGATATTCGTACACTTATTGTGATGTGCGAAGCAGACGAGAAATATACTGAGAAGAGCAGATGCGGAGAGAGCGGTTAGGCGGCACCATAGGCGGCCTTTGCGCATGGGAGTGACTTAACTCAGCTCTCGGAGACTTGATTTAATCATGTTGGATGCGGCGGATCTAACGTTTAGCGAGGTAAAAGTGGCTATGAAATATTATAAGTTCCAAAAGTCGGCATTGTTGTTTTCCGTTGTCGCAGTTCTGCAAGGGTCTGCGCACGTTTTCGGACAGGAATCAAAGCTGCCCAGTGCTGCTAGCGGACCGCTTGCAGCGACACTGAGCACAACGACGGAGAAGATCCGCCTGACACGCAAGAGTGAGGCCTACTGGGAAGTCACTTTCAACAATCCGCCACTCAATATCGTTGGTCCGTCCGAAGTCCGCGAGCTTGCAAAAATTGTTGACCAGATCGAAGCGGATCAGAGGGTTAAGGTTGTGGTGTTTGACAGCGCGGTGCCAGACTATTTCATCGCTCATTACGACCTTTTGAGTCCGCTTAAGGATTCCAGCGGCATGAAGCCGGGGCCAACGGGAATGCATCCCGTGCCCGACATCATGGTGCGCCTCAGCCGCCTGAGGGCGGTGACGATTGTTTCAATTCGTGGTCGGGCGAGTGGTATAGGCAGCGAGCTTGCGCTCGCGGCAGACATGCGCTTTGCAAGTCGAGAGAAGGCGGTGGTGTCGCAGTTTGAAGTTGGCGCCGGCTTCGTCCCTGGGGGCGGCCCTATGGCGCGGCTGCCTCGGCTGGTCGGCCGCGGCCGCGCTATGGAGATGTTGATCGGTGCCGAGGGCTTTGATGGCGAACTTGCCGAGCGCTACGGTTATGTGAACCGGGCGCTCCCCGATTCACAATTGGACGGTTTTGTCGACGCCTTGGCGACGCGCATCGCTTCGTTCGATGGGCAGGCGATTGCTGACACCAAGAACCTGATCAACCAGGCTAGTTTGCCCCCGGACTCCGAAATGCAGCCGGGCTGGGACGCATTTATCACTTCTGTACAACGACCTGCGGCACAGGCGCGTGTGAAGGTCCTTGTCGATGAAGGGTTGCAGCAGCCCGGCGCCGTCGAGAAGAACCTGGAGCAATATACAGCCAAGTATCGGGATTAATCGTCCCACTACCGCGCGAGTGAATTGAAGCCGAGTTATCAGCGGTTACACCCGGACGTACGTCTGTAGGCATGTAATTCCCCGGGAATGCGAATCGGAGATCACTGAGATGCCCGACTTGGAGACCGATTGCGATCGGCGTGTCGCGAGCGACCGCGTTACTAAGCAGAACAGGTCACCCCGGCCGTTCGCCTTTGCTGGCCTGTATGCTCCGCCCGTCGGGCTCAGGTTGGCGCGATTTGCCCCAACGTCAGTCAGTGTCGCTTCCGCAAAAAGCAGCCGTACCAAAGAGGAGCTTGCCCAAAGGACCCGGAGATTCACCGTTGCTGTGCTTGTGGGCAGTCTTCGCACTGGCTCCTACACTCGGAAGATTGCACGCGCCCTGATCGGCCTGGCGCCGGTGAACCTCAACTGCAACATCGTGGAGTTCGCGGATCTGCCCCTCTACACGGAGGATTCGGACGGTTTTCCGCCGGAAGCCTGGACACGATTTCGCAGCGAGATTCGCGATGCGGATGCGGTGCTGATCGTTACGCCGGAGTACAATCGGTCTGTCCCCGGTGGATTGAAGAACGCAATTGACGTGGGCTCACGCCCGCCATTTAAGAGCGTATGGAATGGCTTGCCGGTCGCCGTCGTCAGTGCTTCGCCCTCCAAGGTTGGCGGGTTCGGCGCGAACCACCACATACGGCAGAGCCTCGTTTTTCTGAATATGCCGGTGATGCAGCAGCCAGAGGCGTATCTGCCCGAGGTTGCGGCTATGTTCGACGACCAAGACCGGCTAAAGTCTCCTGAGGCCCGTGACTTCTTAGCTAAGGTGATGAGCTCTTTTGCGGACTGGGTGATGTTGGTCCGCGGAGAGGTCTCGAGCCGGAGCTTAGTTGGGCAAGAGGACCGTTAGGACCTCTTGTTCCCACTCACTGGCGCGCAGCCCGGTAAGGTCGCGAAAGCACAAACGGGAAAATTCAGTCAGGCCGCTTATCAGTCAGGCCGCTTAAAGGTGCGATCTCGTTGATACGGTGGCTGTCTGCAGACGTTAGCCAGCACTAGCTGACTAGACCCTCGAAGTACCTGCGGCGACGGCGAATCGACGGCCAAGCACCTTTTTTGCGAGGATCAAGCATGGCGCCGCAACCAGGAAGAAAAGCACAAGGGCCAAGAAGGCCTCGTTGAAGGAAAGGGTGATGGCTTGCCTATCGACAGCCTGCCGCAGAACCGATAGCGCGGCTTTACCAGAAACAGCACTGTCGAGGCCCCTAGCCTGAAGTTGGCCCGCCACTGCCTTGAGGCGCTGTTCGAGGACAACATCCCCAACACCCAGGTGCGACGCCAGGATTGTCCTGTCATAGGCAAGTTGTCGATCGAGATAAGTTTGCACCAGAGCGGTGCCGGCCAGACCACCAACCTGCTTGCCAAGATCGAAAAGACCGATGCCGAATGGCAGGGCCTTGGCAGGAAGCCGCATGAAGGCAAACAGCGTCAGGCTGATGAACAGGAGACCCAGTCCAAAGCCGCGCAGCAGCAGCGGAAACTCCAGATCCACAGCTCCGCTGTCGCTTGTCGAACCAGACAGGAGCCACATTGCCGAGGCGAAAGACACAACACCGACAGGAGCCAGGGCAAGCGGATTGATTCCGCTTTTTTGTACGCCGACTCCCGCAACCAGCAGTGTGCAACCCAAGATGACTCCACTCGGCAGAAGAAGTGTTCCTGCATCCGTAGCCGTGAAGGCGAGAACGTTTAAGGCAAAGGCCGGGATGAGAAAGGCGCTGCCGGACAAGGCGAATCCGGCTACCAGACTGACGACAAGGGCGAAGCGAAAGTCGGGATCACCCAAAGGCGACGTGGCAAGGATCAGACGATCCGATGCAAATCGGAACTCCCACAGCAGCAGGAGGATGACCGCCAGCAGGCCGGTCGCGGTGAGAAGGGTGATGTGCCCGTCGTCAAACCAATTGAACCTGCTGCCTTGCTGCGACATGTAGGTCAAAGATGCAGCGGCGATTCCAGCCAGCGCGATCTGGATGTAGGGGATGCGGATTTTGTCGCGGGACGTTTGTCGGCGGTCCGCCGCCAGCATGACCAGGGCGACAATGCCCACCGGCACGTTGCTCAGGAATATCCAGTCCCATGACAGGTGGTCGACAAGCCAACCTTGCAGCGCTGGCGTCACTGTCGTCGGGGCCATGACGGAGCCAAGAGCCAAAAGAGCTTGCACAATCGGTTGATGACGGCTCGGGAAGCGCAAGAACAGCAGCGTCTGGCCCGCCACGAGCACGGTCGCGCCGGCAAAACCCTGAACGATGCGGCAGAAGTCAATCCAGGCAATATCGGCGGAAGAGATCATTGCAGCAGACGCCAAGAGAAGCGCGACCGTGCCGGCGCGCAAACAGGGCGTAGGCTTTAGCGCTGCAACAAACAGCGGCGCGACCAAAAAGCCGGTCAGCTTGGCCGCGAGAAATGCGATGTCGAAAGTCGCGAATTCGTCGGTCGTGGCATGTATGTCGCCCAGCATATCCAGGCGCCCAATAGAGAGCGCCGTGCTGGCGATCGAATCCATGACGGCGGTTAGTACAACTCCGGTCAAGACCAACGCGGCGCCCAGCGCCTCGAGCTTCGTCAGTAACTGTCGCGGTTCGATCTGACGGCTCATTGTCCCGTACCGGGCCGATTTTCCGCAAGGTCACCAGTCGGGTTCGAAGTGGTGGTCGCGGGATCGGTTTCCCTACCCACCCGGACGGCAATGTGCGCTGAAAGTCCAGGAACCAGGCGACCAGGCAACGGATTGCGTGTAAGTCTTATCTTGACTGGAACGCGCTGGACGACGCGGATGAAGTTGCCGGTCGCATTGTCCGGTGGCAGCACGCTGAAGGCAGCCCCGCTACCCGGGGCGAAGCTGTCGACGACACCATCAATCTGAACATCAGGGTACTCGTCGATGATCACCTGAACGGGCTGCCCGATCTCCATTCGATTGAGCTGGGTCTCCTTGAAATTGGCGACGACCCACACATCCTGTACCGGAACGATGTCCATCGCCGGGGTGCCGGGAGTGACGTACCGCCCGACGCGAATTTGCCGGTTGCCGATGACACCGTCGATGGGCGACTGGATGAGGGTATTGGCGAGATCCATCCTGGCCAGGCTGACAGACGCTTTCGCCTGAGCCATCGCTGCTTGGGCGCCGGCGAGTTGGGCGTCGAGTACGCCAAGCTTCAGCCTCTGTGCCAGAGTATTGGCCGCCGCGCCTTTATCCGCAGCCTCGGCCTTTGCAAACCCGGTCTGCGTATCCTGGAGTTTTTGTTCGCTGGCCGTCCCGCTCTTTCGGAGCGCTGTGTAGCGGTCAAGATTGGCTCTCGCCAACAGCAGATCCGCCGAGACCGACCGCTCCTGTGCCGCCGCTTGTTCGATCAGGGCATCTTGCAGTTTCTGCGTTGCCTCAATGTTTGCGATATCGGCCTGTCGCGTAGACAGAGTGGCAATGGCTTCATCGAGTTTCGCCCGGTAGTCACTGTCGTCGATGCGAAACAGCAAACTCCCTTTGCGAACGTCGGCGTTGTCGCCAACTGCAACTTCCACCACATAGCCGGAGAGCTTGGGCGCGATACTCGTTATATCACCGCGGACATAAGCGTTGTCGGTAGTCTCTTCGGAACGGCCGTGGAAATACCATTGCCAGGCCCAGGCTGCCGACAGTGACATCGTCACAGTCGCCACCACCAGAATAGCGGTCTTTCGAGCCCAGCTTATTGGTGCTTCCGTTGATTTTGGCGAAGCCACCAGGTGGAACACGGGAGACGCCGCCGGTTGCGATTCGTCGTCACTCCTCAACGCCGATTGCGTGGGTTCTTCAAGGCCTTCAACTCGGAGCATCTCAACGATCCAATCTCCAACATGCGGGGGTGGTCAATCTTGCGAATTGGCTTCGTCATGTCCGGGATTGCCGACCAGTCGCAGTGTTGGTCTGCTACTCCGGCAAATCCCTTGGACCACACCTCGCACTGCCTCTCGACGGGGCCGTCGCATAACGACGACCCCGTCTGCGCTCTCGGCTTGCCAACTCTTCAGTCGATACGAAGGCTCTGCTCCATCGCGTAGCACTGGTCCCAGATGAACACGTCATAGCCGGCCAGTCGGGACTGCCACTTGGGCGTGACGGCGTTGACGCATTTCACAACGACGCGGTCGATATAGTTATCGTAGACGGCCCAGAGATTGGGCTTGTCCTCGGCTTCCATTTCTTCGCCGGGGGGCGTTGACTTCAGGGCAACAGCGGCAGCTACCTTCAGGTCATTCATGAATTCGAGCTGGGTGCGGACATCGGAATGAGTGCCCACGCGATTGACATGGCCCCCGACGAGCGTTTCGAACGGCAATGTGTCGATATACGCCACCTGGTCGAAGTAACCGGGAATGTCCTTCGCAAGTGCGAAGCGACGCCAAGGCATCCAGCCGGGGAAGACAACGTCGACCACCATCAGGACCTTCTGTTCGGGAGCATAGATGAAGATGTTTCCCGGTTCATGAGGGCTGCTGCCGGGATAGCTCAGGTCAAGAACCTGACTGCCGACCTTCAGGGTGTAGCGATCCTTGAACGTGACCGTAGGCACAGGCCGCCTCGGATCCTTCGCCCGTTCGAGCAGCCGCAGGGTCTCTTCCTGGGCGATGATGATTGGATGACCGCCAAGGTCGTTTACGCCGCCAATATGATCCACGTGCGCATGGCTGTAGACGACATGTGTAATCGGCCGATCGGTCACCTCGGCGATAGCCTGGCGTATGTGAGCCGAATATCCCGGAGGGGCGTCGATCACTACGACGCCGGTTTCGTATACCAGGAACATCGACTGGTAACCGTTGTCGGTGATCATGTAGAGGCCACGGCCCAACTGTTGGGTCCGGTATCCCTTCTTCGGGTCGATGGCCGGGGTTACGTCTTCCTTGGGAACCGGAAGGTAGTGGTCTACGCGCGTGCCTATCGGCGCCAGCGACGGCATACTCTGGTAGGGGGCGCCAGGCTGCCCCGGCAATGTCTCGGCGCGGGCGCTCTGAATTGGCGCCAAACCGAGTCCAACAGTGACCAGCAGGGTACCGGTGTTCGCCGCAGCCCTCGAAAGTCCGGAACGGAAGAGAAGCATAACAAATCTCCTATTTTTCAATAATGTTTAGCAAGGATGATTTGCCGATAAATTCGAAGGTTGGTATTATTCTTAGGTGTCGTGAATACTTTGGTGTCAAAGTTGCCCTGCAACTTCCTCATAATCCCCTGAAAATACACCGCGCGGCCGGGCAGTCAGCCCACCCCCACGGCCATAAGCCGATTCAGCTAGCACCTCGAACAACAGTGGCGGGACGCTAGGACCACCACTGTTCGGCTCGAGCGGCTAATGCCCGTGGCCAAGAGCATTCAGATCAGAACAGAATTCCGCGTAAGGTTTGGTCATCCCCGCGTCCTGGCAATCTCTCATCATTGCCTTGCGCTTCCCCATCGGCAGGGTTTCAAGGGCTGCCCTAAACCTGCTTCTCATAATCGGATCCGTGTGGGTCGGACCCTTGATTGAACTGGTATAAAAAAACGACTGCTGGTTGATCGGGTCGATGACGTCAAGTGCGCCGCCAGATGCAGTTCCCCCGAGTGCCGAGAGTGCAAATGCTGCAGTGAGACATTTAGCTCTAATGTTCATGACGAATTCCTTCTCCTCAATGGGGCAATCGCCGAGCCGACAACCGCGATGATGATCTCTACTGATGATTTCTGGCGACCGGAACTTAACCGGAATGATTGTTATCTATCCGTAGGTCGGCGCGAATCTATTGTGCGATGGTATTGTCGATACTTTGGCATTGGTCGGTTGAGAAATGCGGATCCGAGGTGCGCCTGCCGGACGCCGCGGAAGGGATCCGGTGTGATCGACCGTTCTTGCTCAGCGCTCCAATTGCTTCCCGCCGTGTGCACGGAAGTCTTTGGCGCGATGCCAATGCCCACGCCACCTGAGGACCGATACCAAAGCGTCATGGACTTCGTACTTCAGGCGACCCACGGTTCGGGTGTGCCCGAGGAGATTGTATCAAGTACCCGGCTCGACCTTGCCCAAAAATAGATCTTAGCTTTTGTCCATCGGTAGCGAATGAGGCCGAAGGTTATGCCAAGAAGATCATTATTGCCTGCAGAGCGCGAGTTCTTTGCGGCGATGGCGACTGTAGGGATCGTCGGCGCCCCTCCCGGGACGCTCAAGATATGGACCCGAGACGATTCTACGCGAGCTGGCGTCCGCTATGGTGAGGCGGCTGCTCAATCCAACCACAGCGGACAGTGGAACGGCGTTCACCAATACCATTGGGCAATTGATGAGGCCGCATGGCTCTGCTCTCGTATCCGCATTTGGGCAGGTGTTGCCGCCGAACCGAGGGAGGTTGATATGAGCGATGATGTAGCGCGCACCGAAGCCGCGAAAAAGCGGCAGGAATCGCCGGCAGTCGACATGAAGCTCGAGGTCGTTGTCATTCCTGTTTCGGATGTCGATCGGGCCAAGCGGTTCTACGGCGACCTGGGCTGGAGGCTCGACGCCGACTTTGCCTTCGGTGACACATTTCGGGTCGTCCAGTTCACGCCTCCGGGTTCGCCAAGCTCGATCCACTTCGGGATCGGCCTCACGTCCGCCGTACCCGGTTCGGTACAGGGGCTCTATCTCGTCGTCTCCGATATCGAAGCAGCGCACGCCGAACTCGTGGCTCACGGGGTCGACGCGAGCGAAGTGTCATACCGTACAGGGCCCGGACAGCCGGCGATCAAAGGCAGGGATCCAGAGCGGCGAACCTATAACTCTTTCACCTCGTTTAAGGATCCCGATGGCAATGCGTGGCTGTTACAGGAAATCACCGCGCGATTGCCTGGACGAGTAGAAGCCGCCACGACGTTCGCTTCGTCGAGCGAGCTTGCGACGGCGCTGCGGCGAGCGGCGGACGCCCATGGCGAGCATGAGAAGCGGACGGGCGGACAACGGGATGAGAACTGGCCCGATTGGTACGCCGAGTACATGGTAGCGGAACAGACCGGCAAGCCGCTGCCGACGTGAGCAGCGACCTGGTCGCTCCTGGCGGGCGAGAGACGATGCCACGGTTGGCATCGAACCAAGGATGCGCTGGGTCAACCGTCGAACGTCGATGGGGTGCTCTAGATGTGGAGCCTCAACAGGTTGTCCTCGGTTAGGCCGAGGCGGCTGATTGGTGTTTTGGAGATTCACATCCACATCACGGCTGTCCGCCGAGCCGTTCGAGGGTGCAGGACACCTGTGTCTGCCTGCAATACCGCGCGAAGCCCCGGCGATGCGCGACCGACATGGATCATGAGCGTCGGTAGCCTGTTTTCACTGACCAGAAAGTATTGCCGATACCATCGTGTAATAGATTTGTGCGGTGCGTATGTAGATCTTCAAATCGTATCCGACTGAGTCGGTTGAGTGAGGAGGAAGTGATGTCAGCAATATCGCTATCGCCAAAGGGTGCGCAAGCCGGCGGCGGGCCCTTCGACGCGTTCGACATCCCGAAACTTCCCGTAGCGGTCACAGTCTACCCGGCCGAGATTTGCCGCGCGGCACGGAGTTGGGGCGAGAAGAGGTTCGTCAATCTCATTGACTGGAACGAAGTGGAGAAGGGTGGCCATTTCGCGGCGTGGGAGCAGCCTCAAATCTTTTCTGCCGAACTCGGAGAAGCGTTCAGGCCGCTGCGCCAATCAATCTGAGGCGAGTTCAGGCGACCCCCCCATCGCCTTCGCCCAGTAGCGCGGCCGGGTCGCCCCCCACCCGGCCGCGCATTTGATTTTTCGCGCGCCACCTATGAACCGAGCAAAAACCACGGGATCAGTTCCCTGATCGAGGAGGCCTAGACATGGACGCGCCAAAACAGATTGATCACGATCGCCGCCGTCTACTCGGCACCGCGCTAGTAGCTCTCACCGCCTTTGAGCTGGGAACAGACAAGGCGGCGCTGGCGGGACCCCGTGTGAATAATCCAGGTCGGAGCCTGGTCACGAAAGCGGCTCAAAAGTCGTTCGATTCGTTGAAGCAGATTGACGCCGGATTGCTTAGTGTTGGATACGCTGAGGCCGGCCCTGCCAGCGGCGCGGCGGTCATCCTGCTCCATGGCTGGCCCTACGATATCCGCACATACGCCGACGTCGCGCCCTTGCTGGCCTCGAAGGGGTATCGGGTCATCGTACCCTATCTGCGCGGCTACGGCACGACTCGGTTTCTTTCCGACAAGACGATGCGCAACGGCCAGCAGTCGGCAGTGGCTCTCGACGTTATTGCACTGATGGATGCGCTGAGAATCGAGCAGGCCACGATCGCTGGCTGCGACTGGGGCGCCCGAACAGCCAACATAGTGGCTGCACTGTGGCCGCAGCGCTGTAAGGCCATGGTTTCAGTGAGCGGCTATTTGATTGGCAATCAGCACGCCGGCAGGCAGCCTTTGCCGCCGAGCGCGGAATTGCAGTGGTGGTACCAGTACTACTTTGCGACCGATCGTGGTCGCGCGGGTTATGAGAAATACACGCGCGATTTCGCGAAGCTAATATGGCATCTCGCTTCGCCGCGCTGGAACTTCGACGATGCTACTTTCGAGCGCAGCGCGGCCGCGTTTGACAATCCTGATCATGTGGCGATCGTCATCCACAATTACCGCTGGCGTCTCGGTCTGGCCGAAGGCGAGCCTCACTATGAGGACCTGGAGAAGCGGCTTGCGCAGGCGCCGGTCGTCACCGTCCCCACGATCACGCTGGAGGGTGACGCCAATGGTGCTCCCCATCCAGAATCCAGCGCCTATGCGAAGATGTTCTCAGGGAGATACTCCCATCGTTTGATCACCGGCGGAATAGGGCACAATCTCCCTCAGGAAGCGCCGCAGGCTTTCGCCGACGCAGTGATCGAAGTCGGTGCGGCCACGTAGCTGCCCGGCGCTGAAATCGAGTGCGACATGCGCCGCAAAGACGTCATATCTTGCCAGTTCAGAGATCAAGAACGACGTCACCCGTAGGCCGGGAGCAGCAAATCAATGTATTGCCGGTCGAGGGTGGATCGATTGGATCGGGGTGGTACGCGACTGTTCCAGCGACAAGCCCGGTCTCGCAAGTGTGACAGACGCCCGTGCGGCACGACCATCGCGTGGGGACGTCGCAGGCTTCAGCAAGTTCAAGCAGGCTCTGGAAGTCCGAACCCCAATGGACGCTCAAGCCACTCCGTGCGAACGAAACGAGCGGTCCCGCACGGGAACGCTCGGGAGGTAGATGCGGCGGCCGGCTTGGAGAGATGGCAATGCCCGGGGTATTCGAGGGACGTGGCCCGAACAGCTCCATATGAATTCGGTCCGCGGCGACACCCCAGGCTGCAAGGCCTGCGCTCAGGTCGCCCATAAAGGTCGACGGCCCGCAGATATAGAAGTTGGCATGGCGAGGCACGTCCAGTTCTCGGAGCACCTCGATGTCCAAATGTCCCGCAGCATCGAAATCGACACCTTGCCTATCCTCGCGGTCGGGCGAGCTGTAGCTTATATGGCTGTGACTGTGAGACAGGGCGCTGAGCAAGTCTCGAACCTCTTGGGCAAAAGCATGCTCATGGCCACACCGGGCTCCGTGGAGCCACCAGACTTCCCGTGTCGAGGCATTTGCCGCCAAAGCGTGAAGCATCGCCATGACGGGAGTCGCACCGACCCCAGCACTCAGAAGGACGATTGGACCATCGCTGGGCCGAAGAGTGAAGCTGCCTCGTGGTGCGCTAACGTCCAGTACGTCGCCTATCTCGACCCGGTCGTCAATATAGGCGCTCGCCACACCGTGCAGTTCCCGCTTTACGCTTATTCGGTAGCAGCGCTCACCAGGTTCACTCGACAAAGAATAACTGCGCATCAGCGCCGGCGCATCCGGCGTCACTCGTAGGCGCAGCACGACAAACTGGCCAGGAAGAGCTGCCGCAAGGCGAGATTCATCAACGGGCTCTAGCACCAGCGACATCACACTGTTGCTCTCGCGGGCCTTTTGCACCACGCGCAGCGGACGAAATCCTGTCCACGCAGCAGGGGGTCCGGACATGGGATCGAGCCCGGCATTTCCCCTCGTGGCATTACCACCTTCGTTTTGTGCGAGCAGCGCCTGGAAGGATCCCTGCCAGCCTGGGCTTAGCGCCGGGATGCGCAGCGCTCGCTCGAGCTGGCTGCGAGGGTGATCGGGCAAGTATAACAGCGCATTGACCTCGGACACTGTCATGCACTCAGGACCTATCCCGACCTGGACGATCTCGTCCCCAGCCTCGACTTGGCCTTCTTCCAGGACGCGCAGATAAAAACCCGGTCTGCCACGTGCAACCAGCAGCGCGGCCATACGCGGCTCGTTCATACGAATACCAACTCGGTAGCAAGTGACGCGCGGTTGCGTCACTTCGAACAAGGCGCTCCCGATCCGGTAGCGATCGCCAATGCATACCTCATGATCCGGCAGGCCATCGACTGTGAAGTTCTCCCCAAACTGTCCATAGGCAAAGTTTTTGCGGCCCAGCTCGCGTTGCCAAAAGCGATAGGATTCCGATTGATAGACCAAAACCGCCCTTTGCTCGCCGCCGTGCCCCGTCACGTCTCCCTGCCTGTCGCCATCGACGTTGAGCCGGCGTACCTGGCGCGGGCCTTGAACTGATGCTTTCCAGACTGCGGTGTCGACGGTCTTCCCTTGCCATGGAATGCCACGCGGCAAGCCCACATTGACTGACAGCAAGCGAGCCATCACTCCGTCCCTTCCGCCGGCCACTGCCAGCCAGTTCATTCAGCGAGCCGTCACCGAGGGATGCTCAGCGTCTGCGCTTACCAATGGAAACTAGCACGTCGAGGCATCGAAGCGATCGACACCAAGGTATCGGGAATACCATCGTTCAATATATTCCGGCCCTGACCGCTGTCAGGACTCAATTAGTTGGACGCTGTTGATCGGCATGGGTGCAGGTGGCTGATGTTGGACGATGCAAGCGCCCGTCATTCCGGATTTCGACCGGGTCAATCAATTTCCCGCTGAGGAGCATATGACGATGTCACATCATTATTCAGGTCCCAACTTCGGGTTCCCGCGGGCAGATGCGCGTCTGGATCTAACTGATCTCTATGCCTTTCCGAAGCCGGGGGACGCGGAGAAGTCGATCCTGATCATGAATGTACATCCGTCCTCTACGGTAATCGATCCGGAGCCTACGACTAACGAACCGTTCTCGCCTGACGGCCTCTATGAGATCAAGATTGACACCAATGGCGATGCGGTCGCCGACATTGCTTATCGTGTCCGCGTTTCCTCCTTACCAGGTGCGATGCAGATCGCCACGGTACGCCGGGTTGAGGGCGCACTGGCCGCTGGGACAGACCACGGTGGAGAGGTTGTCTTTCTGGAGGCTCCGGTGTCGACAGGCCGGGATGCGCAGGTGACCGAGGCCGGTGACCATCGTTTTTTCGCGGGCTGGCGAAGCGAAGCATTTTTCTTTGACACCTTGGGTGCCGTGAACGATCTGCATTTCACCGGCGCTGATTTCTTTTCTGACAAAGACGTCTGCAGCATCGTTCTGGAAGTGCCCAACTCCGCGTTGGGGACCAGGCCGGTTGGCCTGTGGGCACGCACGCTGGACAAGCAAGGTGAGGGTTGGGTGCAGGTTGAACGGGGCGCACGCCCTCAGCAGGCCGTATTTCTGCCCGGTGAGGAGAAAGAGGCTTATCTCGCCAGCGAGCCTGCAGATGACGCCCGGTTTGTCGCAACATTCGCGCACGCTCTTGAGCACACGGGTGGATATCGGTCGGATGAAGCCGAGCGGGTGGCAAGGACATTGCTGCCAGATATCATGCCTTATGACCCGAGACGGCCTGCGTCCTTTCCGGAAAATGGCAGGACACTGACGGACGATGCCGCGGATGCTTTTATGGCCATCCTTACGAACGGTAAGTTAGCGGGGGACGGGGTGGGCGCGCATAGCGATCTGCTTGCTGAGTTCCCCTATCTAGGGCCGCCGCATGGCGCCTACGACTGATGGCATCCCACCTCTCATCGACGCAGACCTGCTCCTTTCTGCGAGCAGACATGTAACGCCCGCTATCTGTTTTCAAAGGAGACTACGATGCGATTGATCCCGACCTGCATAGCTCTGACCGCAGCCTTTGTGATGCCGGCCTCGGCGCATCCGGGTATCGGTTCGGCCGTCTCCTTCGCGGCCGGCGTCACTCACCCACTAAGCGGCCTCGATCACATTGCCGCCATGTTGGCAGTCGGCCTATGGGCTGCTGTAAAAGGGGGCCGCGCTCTCTGGCTGTGGCCGTTGACCTTCGTCGCAGTCATGTTGGTCGGCGGGTTGCTCGGCCTGACACAGATCGCCTTGCCCTTTGTCGAGGCCGGCATTCTGGCCTCGGTCGTCGTGCTGGGGCTCATGGTGGCGTTGGCGGTCAATCCGCCTGCATGGGTCGGCGCCGCGATCGTTGGTGTTTTTGCGCTACTGCATGGACATGCTCACGGAGCCGAGGTCGCCCAAACAGTGAATGGGCTGGAGTACGTCGCAGGGTTTGCGCTCGCCACAGTCATGTTGCATGCCGTTGGCATCGGTTTGGGGTTCACTTTGCAACGCGCCGCGCCAGATCCATTCAGCCGCATTGCTGGGATGATCTGCGCGGCTGTCGGCGTCGGATTGTGCTCCGGAGTTCTTTGAAACAAATACCGAGGAGATTGCTCCTGGCATCCAGTTAGCTTGTCCTCGAACGGGACAGGATAGCGATGGTGAGTGCGCTTCGGAACGCAAGAACTGTCGGGCGAGCAAACGGAGGAATGGAATGTCAGGTCCAGAAATAGATGAAAACATATTTGGCGACCGGGGGACCATTCCGCCAAGTCGTCTAGCCCTGCAGATGTCGACTGCCGGCATCGTCCATGATCTGGGGAATCTCATTCAGGTCGCCTCGTCCGCGTTGAATCACCTGGGCCGAGACCCGAATATCAAAATGGCACCAAGAGCGGGAATCGTAATAGCTGGCGCGAAAACCGCTCTGGAAAGAGCCGGTTGTCTTGTCAGGCAGACCATTAGGACAGCCAGAGAGATCGAAGGCGTAGTCGCGCATGCGAACGTCGGCATTTGCTTGGCCGACGTGGAGTCTCTCATTCGAAGCGCCTGGGATGAGAACATCCATCTCGAGGTTTGCGTCGGCTCCGACCTTCCGTTGGTAAGGTGCGATCGGGTTGGGTTGCAGAATGCAATCCTCAACCTTCTGTTCAATGCGCGCGATGCAATGCCTGACGGCGGTTTGATTTCAGTGCACGCCTTAGTATCGGAAAATTCCAACCGGGTGGACGTTCGTGTTGAAGACCATGGAATTGGAATGACCAGCGAGACGATGGTTCGGGCATTTGATCTCTTCTTTACGACCAAGGGCGAGGGGTTGGGTGGCGTCGGATTGCCCATGGTCAAACGCTTCGTCGAAGATTCGGGAGGGAGTGTCGATGTTGAGAGCGTAATTGGATCGGGCACGACGATGACGTTGCGATTGCCTGTGGTGCGCTAGGGGCTCGAGGGGCAGGTCGTACGATCAGTCGCCCACATCCGTTAGACGTTGGCTGGAAGGTTCTACGATTTCGGGGCAGATTTGTGAGGGTGCAATTATGAAACAGCGGTCCGAATCTGACGGCGTCGCGCAACTGAGTGGACTGCGTCCCGAAGGAATGGTGGCATTAGAGCGGCATCCCGTGATCGATCTGCCGACAGAGCGATCTTTAATAGCCCGGTTTCCGGCCTCGTTCTTTGCCATTGGCCTGGGGACAAGTTCTTTTGCCGTCATGTGGCAGGTTGCGGTTCAACTGTGGGCAGCTCCGAAAGGAATTGCTGTAGCGGTCGTGATATTGGCCATATGCATATGGGCAGTTCTTTTAACACTTTACGCTTTGAAGTTGTGGTTAGCACCATTGGCCGTGCGAGCCGAACTCGCCGATCCCGTTCAGAATTGCTTTCCTGGTCTGGCGGGTGTTGGAATTATGCTAACCGCGGTGAGCGCGCTGCCGTTTAGCACGACAGCGGCTACCATCCTCCTATGCATCGGTGGGGTGCTCGCGGTTGGATTTGGGTTTTGGCACTCGCAAATGATCTGGAAAGCGACAATCGCTCTATCGGACGCGACGCCGGCCTTGTACTTGCCTGTCGCTGCCGGGTCGTTCGTCCTTAGCATTGGCCTGTCGACATTTGGGCATTCTGAGTGGGCCCAATTGGCTTTGGGTGCGGGGCTCTTCTCGTGGCTTACAATCGATTCCGTCTTGTTCTACCGGCTCTATTTTGGCGAGCCGCTTAGAGATCAGATTCGGTCGACCCTTGGGGTCCAGCTCGCCCCTCCGGCGGTCTGCTCGCTAGCCTATGTTAACTCGTCGGGCACCTCCGGAGACGTTTTTGTTCACTGTCTCATCGGTTACGCAATCCTGCAGGCAGTTGTCCTTGGCGGCGTGCTTCCACGGATAGTTGACCGCTTTTCCGTCGGTTTATGGAGCGTTAGTTTTGGCGCCACAGCATTGGCGACAACGATTGAAAAACTGGCCGTACGCGGCGACGCGGATTTGGCTGGCGTCTTGGCTCTTCCTATTTTTGCGGCCGCAAACCTGCTCATTGTATGGCTGGCAGTTAGAACAATCATTCTAGCCGTGGCCGGCTCATTATTGCCGTCTCTTCCAGACGGACAAGAGAGGCAGTAGCAGGCCGCATGCATGTAGCTAACGGACATCGATACATTGGATCCACGTCTTGGATGCAGGGAGAGGTTCGTGGGTAGGGCCCCCAAATTTTTTGACGGTATCGACAGGGGTCTAAGTCCATGCCGTCCAGTGGTGTCGAACAAGCGGACGTGATTGGCCTGCAACTGCAGGCAGATTGTCTAATCAGGTCGCACGTTGATCCGCTCGTGAAACATCGCATCAATGTTTGTTCCCCGACGGTCGCGGTTACCTGCGTTTCGTGGCCAGGGGTTTGACGACCACATCCGGGCAGGGATGCCGGGGCGATGGTGAAAGATTCCGGCCTGGTGCCACGACGATGGCTGACTGGATTGTGGTGATGAATGGCGGCCATGTCGAGCTGGTCGGCCGGCCGCTCGACCTCAACAACGACCTCAGAGGGCCTCGACCTTGTCCATAACCGCGCATTGCCGCTAGCCGCGCGACAGGTGGCGCGGATAGCGGTCGAGAAGCGGTGTCAGCCCCAGTATCTCAGCGGCGTCCGCATCCCGCTTTTGCTTGTCTGGCGCGTCGGCCAGCATCAGTGAGAGCGCCATGTTCTCGGCCACTGTCATATGCGGATAGAGCGCATAGTTCTGGAACATTGGAGATGTCGCGCTGCTTGGGCGGCAGGTCGTTAACAACCCGCACCCGATGCCGATCGTCGCGCCGGCGATGTTTTCACGCCCAGCGATCATCCTCAGCAGCCTCGATTTCCCGCAGCCGGACGGGTCGACGAGGCACCACGAACTCACCGTTCGCGAATGTCGACGAGACGCCATGAAGCATCTCGAACGGACCATGTGCCTTGCGGGCCTTATCGATCGTGACGTTCGCCATCAGACCGCACCGACGCGGATTTCGTTGGATGACAGGCCACCTGAACCAGCAGGGCGATGCCGCCGTCGCTGAAAGCTTAGGGACTGCTGTCTCTCGCAAAAACCGATATTCCGTCGGGCTCGAAGGTGATCCGGTCGCCCTTGGCCGAGGCTCTGGCGAATTCGCCTGAAGCTTGGTTAGCGGACAGCAGCCTCGGCGATGGCAACATCCTCTTCTGCGGTGCCGCCGCTGACGCCGACACCCGCGTAAATCTTACCGTCTTCGTCGACCAGAGGGATACCTCCACCCATGGGGCAAAAGCGCCCGCCGCCGACCGTCGGCAACGCATACAGCGATTGCCCCGGCTGTACGAGCGGCAGGATGTCCGCGGTGCGCAGGCGCACGAGGGCCGAGGTATACGCCTTACGCTCGGAAATCTCGAGCGCGAACACAGGCGCGCCGTTCATCCGGTGTTGGAGCACCAGATTGCCGTGAACGTCGATGATGCATACTGCGACAGGGACGTCGACCTTTGTCGCCTCTGCCTCCACACGTTCGGCAACCGACTTCGCTTTGATGAGCAGATCCATGGGTTGTTCCTTCTCTTTGAGGGGACGCCGTCTCCATCGACAGCGGTCTAGCGCGGTGGCAACTCGCCCAAGTGGAATGCCAGTCGATCCTCGACATCTCCCGGCGCCTGGAAGCCCTTGGCGGTCAGCGCTTTGATCCCCTCCTGGGCGGCGGGCCGGCTCAGCGAAGCTATGCAGGCTTCCCAGCCGGCGCCGAGCTCGACATCCGGCGTCAGGCTGGTGTTGACCAAGCGCTTGGTTTGCGCGATCGCCCACTTGTCGAACCTGGAGATCCTAGTGGCGAGCGCATCGACGTAGGCGTCGAGCTCTGCGTCGGGCAGGGCCTTGTTCACGTACCCATACGCCTCGGCCTGTTCGCCACGGATGTCCTCAGAGGACAACAGGATCTCCATGGCGCGATTGCGGCCGACGAGGTGGGGCAGGCGGGCCATCGGTCCACCGCCGGCTACCATACCCACACCAACCTCCCACTGGGAAATGATAGCCTTTTCCTTGCTAGCGAAAGCCATGTCGCAGGAAAGGGTAATCTCGCTCCCGTTGCCCGTAGCGCGACCCCGGATGAGGGCAATCGAAGCAACCGGCGCTCGCGTCAGCCGCACAAGAAAATCCGGCCAGGGCGGCAGGCCGGTCCGGCCCGGCGGTAGCGCGAGCATATCCTCGATCCGCGCCTTGAAGTCCGAATGGTTGAGGAAGTATCCGTCAACACTACTGTCAAACACCACAACCCGAACGTCCCCGTCAGCCTCAATGGCGTCAATCAGATGTGTGAATTCTTGCACCATCTGTGGACCCATGACATTGAGCGGCGCATTGTCGAATGTGACTCGCCAATAGGCGGGCGTCCGGCGTGTAAGGCGAATCTGCGAGGTAACTGTTTTGGCGTCCACTGGAACCTCCTTCCATGTTTACATGCTCGATGCCTCCAAGATGAGGCATTGGGTTCTGGCCCGCGATTGGACGAACGTATCGCCAAGACCATGGTGTCGGTCTGTCAGGGCAGGGCCGACTGCTCTGTGATCAAACGGGCTACCAACCCGTCTAAACAGTGGCCGTGCCGCCCCCAATCGCGCTGCAAGCTTCTGGTCTAGCAGACCCTCCCCCCGGGATAAGCGCTGCCTCGGGTGAACTGCGTGGTCGTCGCGCAACATAGGGACGTAAGGAGCGGTGACCAACCGATGGCGCCGCCCGGCGCGATTCTGAACATCGGTCTATTGCTCGCGGCGTAAGGCGATGGGCGGCGGGTCGATCGCGCCGGCCCTGACACGGACCGGTTTCAGCGCCGTTGCACTGGTATCCTTGACGATCGTCAACGCGCGCGGAAAGAACTGATTGTTGTGCTGGCCACGCCCGATATTGAGGATTGCGCTTCCGGGCAGGCGCTTCTCCAGCATCGATAGCACACCCCGCAACGGGGGTCCGTCGAACGCGTCCAGGGCTTCGTCGATGATCACCCATTTCGGCTGCCGCAAGGCGAGCCTGGCCACGCCCAGCAAGCGCTGTTCGTCATCGCCCAACTCATGGTCCCAGCGCCCGACGCGGTCGAGCGACGACAGCAGCCGTTCAAGACCGACCTCGGCAAGCACCGCGGAAATGTCGGCATCGCTCGCCGGCGCAGCCCCGTTTGGGTGGTCGAGGACCTCGCGCAACGTACCGACCGGAAAATACGGGACGCGCGGCACGAAGATGAGGGTTTCTCCGGCCGGTAGGCCGATCTTGCCGCTGCCCCACGGCCACAGCCCGGCAATGGCGCGGAAGAACAACGTCTTGCCAGCGCCCGGCTCGCCGGTGATCATGACGCGTTCGCCGGGATGGATCTCGACATGCTGGTCGGTGAGCCTGGCGCAGCCCTCCGGCGAGGCCACTTCGAGCTTGTCGAAAGTCAGGCTGCCATTGGCGTTGTCGCCGAAGGCAATGCGCCTTTCCGTGTCGTGCAGCACATCGGTTTCATTGAGCGCGATGCGGAAGTCGGCGACACGCATCAGCGTGGCGCGCCAATCGGCGATGGCGCCGATGTTATTGATGAACCAGCGCAAGGACGAGTGGACCTGGTTGAAGGCGCCGACCGCCATCATCAGCCCGCCAAAGCTGATATCGCCCGAGAAATAGACCGGCGAGGCGACCAGGATGGGCGCCACGACGGTGATCCAGCCATAGGTATCAGTTACCCAGGACAGGTTGATCTGGGCGCTGTAGATGCGCCGCATGGCGCCGAGCACCGTATCGAGGTCGAGTCCGAGCCGTCGCTTGGCGTCGGCCTCGCCATGGTACAGCGCAATGGCGTCGACATTCTCGTTGACGCGCACCATCGACGAGCGCAACTCGGCTTCGCGCGTGTAGCGGTCGCTATTGAGGCGGATCAGCGGCCGTCCGACCAGCCAGCTCAGCCAGGAGGCTGTGCCGGCATAGAGGATGGCTGCCCAGACCATGTAGCCCGGTATGGCCAGGGACGTGCCGCCAAGATGAAACACGAAGCCCGAAGACAGTTCCCACAACACGCCGACGAAGGACACCAACAGGATGCACGACTGCAGCAGGCCGACGCCGAGATCAGTCGACAGGTCGGACAGATGCGCGGCGTCCTGCTGCATGCGCTGGTCGGGATTGACACCGATGGCGCCGGCATTGGCCAGCCGGAAGGCGCGCGCCGGCCGCATCCATTGGTCGATCAGATCCGCCGTCAACGCCTCGCGCAGCTTCAGCCTGATCATCTGGTTGAGCCAGGTCTGGCCGATATTGAGCACCAGAAGCCCGCCGGCTATCGCCGCGAAGACGAGAAACTGGTGCAGGAAGGCCGCCATGTCGCGACGCGCCAGCGCATCGAAGAACGGCTGGTTCCAGCGGTTGAGCAGGACCTGGCCGATCGACGTTGCGATGATCACGGCCATGATGCCGACCGACATCCAGAGCAGTGTCTTGCGAACCGGCGATCCCGTCAGCGCCTGCCCGATGGTCGCCATCTGATCGCGCAGGCTGCTGGCTTCGATGGCCATGGTGATCGGCTGAACGGTGGCCTGATTGTCCATTTGGTCAGTCTTACCGAGATCCTTCGTTCATGTGCGATGCTGAACCAGATGAAGATAGCCGACGGCCGCCGCTCCCCGACCAGTCCGCTAGCCCAGAACGACAGACACGTCGGGTGGATTCAGGGCGAGGCAGGTTTCCAGCTTGGTCACGAAGGTTTCACCTGGCGACACGATGCTGCCGCGCCCTGGGGCTCGACCCGGCGGCCGAACGCCGGCGGCGACAGGGACTTTGGTCAGTTGGATGTCGGTTCAGCGATGCCTACACGATGCCCGTACTGCCCGACACGGTCCATAGCACCTTGGTGTCGGTGGCAGGTTGAGCGCCGCCATCCCAATGCGGTAAGTTTTCAGGCGCCTGGTTTGACGGTGATTGCGGTCAAATCCGGCTTGCGTCAATTCGCTCGTGAAGGCCTGACTAAGATGCAATCGCGTCCCTGCGAGCGCGCCTATACCTTCGTCTGATTGGATCAGAAAAGGGCATTTCGTATTCTGACATATCGAAAGACGCCGGTGTGCGGCCTGTAGAGAGACCTGGGATCATGACGCAACAGTTGAGCAAGACATCCGGTTCGGATCGCTTCCTTCGCACTCCGACAGATCTTGGTTCCGACGCGACCCGCGACATCGCTGCTGGCCTCGCCGGTCTGCTCGCTGATGTCTTCACCTTGTATCTCAAGACCAAGAACTTTCACTGGCACATGAGTGGGCCGAATTTCCGGGACTATCACCTATTGCTCGACGAGCATGGCGACCAGATCTTCGCGATGACCGACGCGATCGCCGAGCGCGCGCGCAAGATCGGCGGCACTACGATCCGTTCGATCTCCGATATCGCGGGACGCCAGCGCATCCTCGACAACAATGCCGACTATGTTGATCCGCAGGACATGCTCGCCGAGCTTCACGGCGACAATAAGCAGTTGGTGGCCGAGCTGCGTCGCGTCCATGAGCTGTGCGATAGCTATTCGGACATGGCCACCGCGAGTCTGATCGAAGGATGGATCGACGAAGGCGAACGGCGCAGCTGGTTTCTCTACGAGATTTGCCGCGCCTGAGCGAAAAAAGGGCAAGGCGGCGGGCGAGATTCTGCACGCCCGGGACAACCGTCGACAAGGATCGCGCCTTCGGTTCTGATTGGGGTGCAAGTCGACGGGGAAGCATGCTGACCGCTGGTCGGGTGGCATTGATCCGCATCGGCTTTTCCTGCCCGAAGTTGGCTCAGCCTCATTGGTACCGCGCACGTTCTGATAGGAGCGCAGACGGCGTTGCTGGCAGTTTTGGGTTCAGAAGCTTTCGGGTGCAGAACTAAGGCGTGATCAGAGGGAAGCGCACACCCGCAACCGATCCACACGGGGTGAATTTCCACTGCACAGAGCCGCCAAGTTCCGCCGTCAGCGCGCGTATCAACCGCCGCCCGCGTCCCTCTGGCGGATCGGAGGCCGCGCATCCATCGTCGCAGACAACGCACCAGACGCTGCTGCCACTTCTGTTCAGTGAGACGCGGATGGAACCCTGGCGATCTTTCAGGCCAAGGCGTGCTGCGTTTCGGACCAGTTCGGAGACGATTAGACCGGCGCGCCAGCACCGCGCGGCGTCGAGCCGGATTTCGTCCGTTGCAACGGTCAACTGAATACCCCGCTCGCCGAGGGACGCGCGCGACAGGCTGGAACACAACTTCCCGACATGATGACCCAGGTCGATGTCTTCCTCAGCGATCGGTACGAGAAGGGATCGATGCGCCTCCGCCATCGCCTGCAGACGGTCCGCTGCGCGCCTCAACGCCGGCGCGGCCTTAACCTCTCCCCGGGACGCGGCCAGCGACAGGATCGCTATCGCTTCGCTATATTCGTTGATCACCCGGTGGCTGATCTCTTCGACCAGATGCGATGCCAGCGGCTGGCACGATACGGTTGATGGATTCGCACATCCTGTTAGCACGGCCAGATCCTCCGGCAACGCCGCCCCGCCACGGGAGTGCCGTTCGCGATGTTACGGAAAAATCACAGCAGATCCCGCCGAAACGTTCCATTGCGCCAAGGTGTCGGCAATACTTAAGACGGAGGTAGGCCGCGTGGATTGGCGCTCCGAGTGTGGCGGCAGGTCATTTATAACCGCCGACACCAAAGTATACGCGACACCATTGGACAATGGTTGCGAGTCTTGATTGTCCACATGTTCACAGTCCGGAATGGGGGCGGCGCAGTTGGGTCGGTGGCCCCAAGATCATTGAGGTCAGTCGTGGAACCTGAACAGAAAGTGGTTGTCATCACCGGCGGGTCGCAAGGCATTGGCGCAGCGCTGGTTGAGGCCTATCTCGGCCGGAACTACCGCGTCGTTGCCACCTCGCGCTCTGTCAAACCTTCCGATAGATCGGACGTGCTTGCGATCACGGGTGATATCGGCGACCCCGCTACGGGGCCGATGGTGGTCGCGCAAACACTCCAGCGCTTCGGACGGATCGATACACTGATAAATAACGCTGGCGTCTTCCTTGCCAGCCGTTTTACGCATTACTCGGCGGAGGATTATACCCGCGTCGTGGCGACCAACCTGACCGGTTTCTTCTTCGTTACCCAGGCCGTGATCGCCGCAATGGAACGCCAGGGCAGCGGCCATGTCGTCAACGTCACCACCAGCCTGGTGAAGCAGGCCAACTCGAAGGTGCCGTCCGTGCTCGCTTCGTTGACCAAGGGGGGTGTCGACGCCGCGACCCGAAGTCTAGCGATCGAATATGCCCGCAGTGGAATCCGGGTGAATGCAGTGTCGCCTGGCGTCATCAGGACCCCGATGCACGCGTCAGAGACATACGAGGCGCTGGCGACGATGCATCCAATGGGTCGCCTGGGGGAGATTTCCGACATTGTCGGCGCGGTCCTCTACCTGGAGGATGCTCCTTTCGTGACAGGGGAAACGCTTCATGTCGACGGCGGCCAGAGCGCTGGCCACTGACTCAACCGGTCAAGGGAGATCCACCATGCCGATCGCTACCGTCCAACTCGCGCGCGAGGATGAAGTTTATACAATGCCCCCGCGGCATGGCTTTACCGTCGCGCATTTTCTCACGGTGGCCGACATCGAACGCTCTGCGCGATTTTATGAGATGGTCTTCGGAGGCCGCGTCCTGAGCCTTGGCGATAGCAGTGGCGCGCCGGGATATATCCAGTTGGCCAACACGTGGCTCATCGTCAACGTCGGGGGCGGCCCAACACCTGACAAACCGTCGGTAACGCTCGGTGTACCCCCTGATCCGGATTCACTCAGCAGCTTCATGAATATCCGCGTTGCCGACATCCACGGCTGCTATGAACGCTGGCAAGCCCGGGGCGCTAAGTTCATCACCGAGCCGATGGAAAAGTACGGCGAGACGCGCTGCTACATTCGCGATCCGGACGGCTACATCATCGAAGTGGGCCAGAGTAAGCCGGGGGTCGTTTACGGTTAGCCCTGCAAGGGATCATGGCCGCAATGATTCGCAGCAGTACAGCCGCCCATGGGTCGCGTAAGAATGGCCAGAGCAGCGACGAGATTCCGTTGTGCTGGCTCGAGGCGGTCAGCTAAGCGGGAGGGCGATCAGCGCAACAGCAGCTGCCACGGAAGGCAGGGTAGCAGGACTGGTTTTCTCCAGGAAGACCATTGGATCGCCAGTGCGTCGAAAAACAGGCGAGGGTGGCTGGGAACACCCGACAACCACTCTCAATCGGGCATCGTAGCGCTCTGCTTCGCAGTGGAATTCGGCCATTTGTTCCTCAGGCATGCGCGTCAAAAGTTTGAAGGTCTACGAAATTCTCCGTACTAATTTCGAAAAAATCTCCCAAAAAAGTACGGAAATAATTTCTCTAAGTGTTTGAAAATATTGGTGATCCCGACTGGATTCGAACCAGTGGCCTACAGATTAGGAATCTGCCGCTCTATCCTACTGAGCTACGGGACCACGCGGCCCGACACATAGCCGCTTCGGATCGTTTCGCCAAGAGGCTCGCCTAAGGCAATCGAAAGGCCGGCCGAAGGCAAATCGACCGGCCTTTCAGCGGCATAGGTCAGGCGGCGAGCGCGGTTTCGGCCAGTTTCACCCAATAGCTCATGCCGTGCGGAATGACTTCGTCGTTGAAGTCGTAGGCCGGGTGGTGAAGGCCGGCGGTCTCGCCATTGCCGATGAAGATGAAGGCGCCGGGGCGGGCTTCCAGCATATAGGAGAAGTCCTCGCCGCCCATCACCGGCTGGATGGCGCGATGGACATGGGTGTCGCCGGCGACACTTGACGCGACATCGCCGGCAAACACCGTTTCTTCCGGATTGTTGAAGGTCACGGGGTAGTTGGCGTCATAGTCGACCGTGATGGTCGCGCCGAAAGCGGTGGCAATGCCGTCGCAGATGGCGCGGATGCGCTCCTCCGACTTCTTGGCGATCTCCTTCTTCAGCGTGCGCACGGTGCCGGCGATCTCGGCGGTCTCGGGAATGACGTTGTAGGCGTCGCCGGCGTGGAATTTGGTCACCGACACCACCACGGCCTCGACCGGATCGGTGCTGCGCGAGGCAACGGTCTGCAAGGCGCCGACGAGCTGGCTGGTGATGACGATCGGGTCGATCGTGCCGTGCGGCATCGCCGCATGGCCGCCGCGGCCCTTGACGGTGATGGTGAACTCGGCGGTCGCCGCCATGATCGGGCCCGGCCGGATGGCGAACTGGCCGACCGGCAGGCCCGGCATGTTGTGCATGCCGAACACCCTGGAGATGTCGAAGCGCTCCATCATGCCGTCCTTGACCATCTCGTTGCCGCCGCCGCCGCCTTCTTCGGCCGGCTGGAAGATCACCGCCACGGAGCCGGCGAAATTGCGCGTCTCGGTCAGATATTTGGCGGCGCCGAGCAGCATTGCCGTGTGGCCGTCATGGCCGCAGGCGTGCATTTTGCCGGGAACCGTCGAGGCGTAGGGCTTGCCGGGGATCTCGTTGATCGGCAGTGCGTCCATGTCGGCGCGCAGGCCAATGGTCGCGCCTTCGCCCTTGCGGCCATGGATGATGCCGACGACGCCGGTCTTGCCCAAGCCCGTCACCACGTCGTCGCAGCCGAATTCCTTCAGCTTCTCGGTGACGAAGGCGGCGGTCTTGAAGACGTCGAAATTCAGTTCTGGCGTCTGGTGCAGATGGCGTCGCCAGCCGGCAACTTCATCCTGCATCTCGGCAGCGCGGTTGAGAATCGGCATAATGGTTCCATCTCGCTGTTGGAGCAGACGGTCTGGCCTGCTGCTTTTGCAATTGTGATTGCCAGGCACTTTGCCATCTTGGCGTCACATAGGGTAAATAGCACCGCAACGATGTGTTCCGGAAATTGAGGGCCGGATCGTATCATGCTGGCCATCGCGTAACGAAATCTTACGGAGCCAGGGGCGACTACGGCAAGAGGCGATTTCGGATTCCATGATGCGGCACAGCCATATCCTCAAATTACTGCTAACGGGCGCCTTGGCGCTGCCGCTGCTGGCCGGGCCGGCTTCGGCCAATCCGATTGTGCTGTTCGACCTGAACAGCGGCAAGGTCCTGCAGCATCAGGACGCCTTCAGCCGCTGGTATCCGGCTTCGCTGAGCAAGCTGATGACCGCCTATGTCACCTTCCGGGCAATTGCCGCCGGCGAGGTCCAGCTCGATTCGCCAATCAAGGTGACCAAGCATTCCGCCGGCGAGCCGCCGAGCAAGATGGGCTTCAAGCCTGGTTCGGTGATGCGGCTCGACAATGCGCTGAAGATGATGCTGGTCAAATCGGCCAACGACATCGCCATGGCCGTCGGCGAGAATATAGGCGGCTCGCAGGCCGGCTTCGCCACCCGCATGAACGCTGAAGCCGCGCGGCTCGGCATGACCGGAACGCATTTCGTCAACCCGAACGGGCTGTTTTCGCCGGACCAGTATACGACAGCGCGCGATCTTGCCTTGCTGGTGATGGCGATCCGCAAGGAATTCCCGCAATACGCCCCCTGGTTCTCGATCGAAGGCCTTGCCGTCGGCAAGAAGGCGATCCCCAACTACAATCTCTTGATCGGCCGCTATCCCGGCGCCGACGGCATGAAAACCGGCTTCGTCTGCCCCTCGGGCTTCAACATGATCGGCTCGGCGACGCGCAATGGCCGCACGCTGGTCGCCGTCGTGCTTGGCGAGAAATCGGCGGTCAGCCGCGCCGAGACCACCGCCAGGCTGCTCGACCAGGGTTTTGCCATGACCGACCCGAACTGGCTCACGGTGGCGGCCATGCCTTCCTATGGCGACACCATGTCGCCCAACGACATGCATGACGAGATCTGCAAAAAGAAGGCACGCGAAGAGCAGTCCGAGGCAGCGCCGCCGGTGGCTGCAAAAGACGCCGCGGCCGCACCGAAATCGCCCTATCAGGAAAAGCTCGACCATGTGCCGACGCTGGTCGCCGTCGGCCTTGGCGGCGCCACCGGGCCGGCGCCCAAAGCAATGCTCGACCAGGGCGGCCAGGACTATGCCGATGTTCCGCTGCCGAACTGGCGGCCCGACATCCCGGCGCCAAAGGGCTCGGAACCGGTCGTGGTTGGCTCGGCAACGGCTGTGCAGGGCGACCAGCCGGTCAAGGCTGCGAACTAGCGAGATGGCGGGCTTTCCGATACCCGTCACGGTGCTCACCGGTTTCCTCGGCGCCGGCAAGACGACTTTGCTCAACCGGCTGCTCAAGGATACGGCGCTCGTCGATACCGCCGTCATCATCAACGAGTTCGGCGAGGTGGCGATCGATCATCTCCTGGTCGAGCAGGCTTCAGACGGTATCATCCAGCTGTCCGACGGTTGTCTCTGCTGCACGGTGCGCGGCGAATTGGTCGACACGCTGGCCGACCTCGTCGACCGGCTGCAGACCGGGCGCATCGCAAAGCTGGCCCGTGTCGTCGTCGAAACCACCGGGCTCGCCGATCCGGCGCCGGTGCTGCAGTCGATCATGGCGCATCCTGCCCTTGTCCAGGCCTTCCGGCTCGACGGCGTCATCACGCTGGTCGACGCCGTCAACGGCAATGCCACGCTCGATGGGCATGTCGAGGCGGTCAAGCAGGTTGCGGTCGCCGACCGCATTGTGCTGACCAAGGTCGATCTGGCCGGCGATCCCGCCGATGTCGAGGCTTTGCGGTCGCGGCTGCATCAGCTCAATCCAGGCGCGAAAGTGCTTGAAGCGGGCGACAGCGGAACCGGCGTCGCGGCGCTGTTCGATTGCGGCCTCTACAATCCGGCAACCAAGTCCGCCGACGTCCAGCGCTGGCTCGGCGAAGAAGCCGCGCATGATCATGAGCATCATCATGGCGATCACGACCATGGTCATCATGATCACGCCGAGCACGAGCATCGCCACGATTCCCGTGTGCGCTCCTATTCGCTGGTCCATGACGGCCCGGTGCCGTTTTCGGCGATCGAGATGTTCCTCGACCTGTTGCGCTCGACGCATGGCGACAAGCTTTTGCGCATGAAGGGCGTCATCGAGCTTGCGGAAGATCGGTCGCGGCCGCTGGTCGTCCACGGCGTGAAGAAGATCCTGCATCCGCCGGCGCGGCTGCCGGCCTGGCCGGACGGCCAACGTGGCACCAGGCTGGTGCTGATCACGCTCGACATGCCGGAAGACTATGTGCGCCGGCTGTTTGCCGCCTTCACCAACCGGCCGTCGATCGACACGCCGGATCGCGCGGCGCTGGAGAGCAATCCGCTAGCGATTGCCGGGGGTTGATACTCAGGCTTGCGGTTCGCCGCGCTCGACCAGAAAACGATGCCCGCCGGATACAGCCGTTGTTTCAACCAGCTGGTGGCCGGCGTCGGCGCAGAAGGCGGGGATATCGATGACGGCCAGCGGATCGGTGGTCTCCAGCCAAAGCTGGCTGCCCGGCCGCATCGCCGCCAGGCGTTTTTTCGCCTTAAGAACGGGCAGGGGGCAATTCAGCCCCTTGAGATCATAGACGGATGCGCGCTTGGCCAAAGGCTCAGCCGCCGAACATGCCGAGCAGCTTGTTCTTGATCTTTGACATCCGGCTTTCGTCGGCCGGCGGCTCGGCGGGCGCTGCCTCGACGCTGGCGGTGGCGACCGGCTGTTGAGCGGCCTGCTTGGCGGCTTCCTTCTCGGCCAGCGCTTGGGCCTTGGCAGCTTCCTTTTCGGCCAGTGCCTGGGCCTTGGCGGCTTTCGCTGCCTCGATGGCCGCAACCCGCTGTTCCTCGGCCTTGCGCTTGGCTTCCTTCTCGGCGTCGAGCGCCGCCATCTTGCGGCCGGCGGGCGAATCGATGCGGCCCATGCGCGCCGTCTCGGTCACCGTGCCGTCGGAATTCAGTGACGGCGGATCGATCGGCACGCGCTCGCCGCGGGCGCGGCGCTTCGACCAGTCGGAAACGATGCTGGCTTCCTTGATGCCGGCAATGGTCGGCTTGGGCGCCGGCACGCTGGCCTTGACCGCGCCGGTGAAGGCCGCGTCATAGCTGCTCTGATAGGCGTTGTAGGCGCTCTTCAGCGAATCCGGCTGCGTGCTCGCAGGGCAAGCGCCGGTCGGATCGAAGGTCGTGCCGTCAGGCGCCACCTGGTTGAAGACATAGCGCTTCTCGCAGACATCGACCTTCGGCGGCACCTTGGTGATCTCGAAATTGTCGTAGCCGACCTTCAGCATCTTCCAGAACTCGTAGTTCGGGTCGTTGCGATAGCGCGCCATGTTGGCGGCGGTCATGCGGAACGGAAAGGCCTGGATCTGGAACTCGGTCTGGCCACCCTGGAAGGCATCGCGGCCGAAAGCATAGATCTGCTCGATCTGCGGATCGGTCATCGAATAGCAGCCCGACGACGAGCAGGCGCCGTGCACCATCAGATTGGCGCCGGTGCGGCCATTGGCGCGGTCATAGGCGTTGGGGTAGCCGATGTTGAAGGACAGGTGATAGTTCGAGCGCGGGTTCATCTGTGACGGGCGAACCGTATAGAACCCTTCCGGCGCCTGGCGGTCGCCTTCGGTGTATTTCGGCCCGAGCTTGCCCGACCATTTGCAGATGTCGTAGCTGGCGACCATCTCGTAGCGGCCGGTGGTCTTGGCCTTCCAGATCTCGAGCTTGCCCTCTTCCTTGAAGATGCGGGCCATCACCGAGGAGGTGCGGACCATGCCCTTGGCCTTCATGTCGGCGAGGATCTTGTCCGGCAGCGGCTTGCTGGCCTCCGGCGCGAAATTCTTCATCGAGGAATCGTTGCAGCCGGCAACGCCAAGGGCGGCGATCAGGATTCCGGTGCGGGCAAGCTTGGCAAACATGGTTACGGCTATGTCTTTTTCCCGGGGCGTGGGGCTTCGCAGCCGCAGGCCAACACACTAAACCTTCACGGACCCTAAGCCCGTTAACCTTGAAAATTCCTTACCGCAAGCTCCGGATGGCTGCCCCCACGGCAATTCGCTCGATGTCACGGACTTTTCATTGAACTGAATGCGGCGGCATTTTTGTGGCGAAATTGCTCCCGACGCCACATTGCGGCGCGCGGCCGGCCTGAAATCAGAGGCTGCGGCCCATCGCCAGGTATTTTTCGCGGCGCTGCTCGCGAAAATCGGTGTTGGCGCCGGCAAAATCCTTCATCGTCTTGGCTATGAGGTCGCCGGTGGCGGCGATCACCGTTTCGGGCGCGCGCTGGGCGCCGCCGAGCGGTTCGGGAATGATGGCGTCGATGATCTTCATTTCCAGAAGATCCTGGGCGGTGATCTTCATGTTGGTCGCCGCATCCTTCGAACGCGTGGTGTCACGCCACAGGATCGAGGCGGCGCCCTCCGGCGAGATCACCGAATAGATAGCGTGTTCCAGCATGTAGACGCGGTTGGCGGTGGCGATGGCAATGGCGCCGCCCGAGCCGCCTTCGCCGATGACGACCGAGATCGACGGCACTTTGAGACCAAGGCAGGCCGAGGTCGAACGGGCAATGGCTTCGGCCTGGCCGCGTTCCTCGGCGCCGACGCCGGGATAGGCGCCGGCGGTGTCGACCAGCGTCAGAAGGGGGATTTTGAAACGGTCGGCAAGCTCCATCAGCCGCACCGCCTTGCGGTAGCCTTCAGGCCGCACCGAACCGAAATTGTGCTTGAGCCGGCTCGCCGTGTCCGAGCCCTTTTCCTGGCCGATGACGGCCACCGGCTCGCCGCGGAAGCGGGCGAAGCCGCCAATGATGGCCTGGTCCTCGCCGAAATTGCGGTCGCCGGCGAGCGGCGTGAAATCGTTGAACAGGCCCTTGATGTAATCGAGGCAATGCGGCCTGTCGGTGTGGCGCGCCACCTGCACCTTCTGCCACGGCGTCAGCGCCTTGTAGATGTCGCGCAGCGCGTCGCGCACGCGCTTCTCGAGCCGGCTGATTTCATCGCCGACATCGACCGCCTCGCCATTCTCTGCAAGCTTCTTCAGCTCGAGGATCTTGAGTTCAAGGTCCTGCACCGGCTTTTCGAAATCGAGGTAATTGTACATTCTTGAGCGGACCGATGCGTCGGAAGGCAAAGACTGGCGGGACCCGGGAAATGGCGGCTCCGCGCGGTGGAACGTGCCTTCACATAGCGATATGAGGCCTAGTCGGCAAGCGGATGATGATCGTTGACCAGCCGCACCAGCCGCTCCTCCAGCACATGCGTGTAAATCTGCGTGGTCGAGATATCGGCATGGCCGAGCAGCTGCTGCACCGCCCTGAGATCGGCGCCGTTCTGCAAGAGATGGCTGGCGAAAGCATGGCGCAGCACGTGCGGCGATATTTTCGCCGCCGATATGCCGGCCCGCGCGGCAAGGCCCTTCAGGTCGCGGGCAAAGACCTGCCTGGAGAGAAAGCCGCGGTCGCCGGCGGCCGGAAACAGGAACGGGCTGTCGGCGAAAGCCGGCACCATCGCCCGGGCCGTGAGCCAGGCCCGCATGGCCACGCGCGCCTTGACCGACAGCGGCACCATGCGCTCCTTGTCGCCCTTGCCGCGCACCATGAAGAAGCGGTCGTCGCGCTGGGCGACGGTCACCGGCAGGCCGACCAGTTCGGAGACGCGCAGGCCGGTGGCATAGAGCACCTCGACCAGCGCGTGCAGGCGCAGTGCCGCCGGCCGGTCGCCATTGACGTCATCGCCTGCCTCGAGGGCCGCGCGGTCGAGCAGCCGGCCGGTATCGGCCTCGCTCATCGTCTTGGGCAGCGGGCGGCCCTTTTTCGGGCTGTCGAGCGTGCCGGTCGGGTCGTCGCCGCGCAGGCCCTCGGCATAGAGAAACTTGAAGAACTGGCGGATCGCCGACAGTTTTCGCGCCTGCGAGGTCGGCGCAAAGCCGCGCGCGGCGATGTCGTCGAGATAGGCGCGGATGTCGGCCGCGGCAGCACCGGCAAGTCCGCCGCCAATCTGCTGCGAGGCGTCTTCGAGATCGCGGCGATAGGAAGACAGCGTGTTTTCGGCGGCACCGCGTTCGGCGCTCATCATTTCGAGAAAGGCTTCGATGCGAGCCGCGCTGTTCATTTCCTGAAGTCAGTTTTTCTCTAGGGTCAGTTTTTCTTCGGGTTCAGCTTTTCCGGCGGAATGCGCACGGTAATTTCCGCCTTTTTCGGCTCGACGAACATCGCCAGCGCCACCATCGTACCATAGGCAATGCCGGCAAGAATCATCAGTGTCACGACAAAGCGGAACAGTGTCGGCATCAATCTTCGCCCGTCTTCTTGCTTTGCGATTCCAAACCCTGTGCCCTTATGGGACGCTAATTCCGTCAATTCAAGGACGAAGGGTTCTGTGTGCCAGGGGTGCCATGCTTGACGCAAACGGGCTTTTGATGTCGATACGCCGGCAAAGACGGCTTAGAAACAGCATGATCTCATGAACGCGCCACCAGCAAACCCTCCCGGCGAGAGCCATGCCGAGCTGCTCGACAGGCTGGGCAGTCGTTCGATTGTCTTTGTCGGCCTGATGGGCGCCGGCAAGACAGCGATCGGCCGCAAGGTGGCGACCATGCTGTCGCTGCCCTTCATCGACAGCGACCAGGAGATCGAAATCGTGTCGCGCATGACGGTACCGGAACTGTTCGAGCGCTATGGCGAAACCGAATTCCGCGCGCTCGAGCAGCGCGTCATCCTGCGCCTCTTGGAAAATGGCCCGCAGGTGCTGTCGACCGGCGGTGGGGCATTCATGAATGCTCAGACGCGCGACGCGATCGCGTCGCATGGCGTTTCGGTGTGGCTGAAGGCCGAACTCGATCTGCTGATGGAGCGCGTGTCCAAGAAACAGAACCGGCCCTTGCTCAAAAGCCCCGATCCGCGCGCCGTGCTGGAGCGGCTGATGGGCGAGCGCTACCCGGTCTATGCCACGTCTAACATCACCGTGCCGACACGCGATGACCGCAAGGAAGTCATCGCAACCGAGGTCGTCGACGCGCTGTGCGGGCATTTCGGCGTTCCAGCCACCACGGCGCTGGGCGAGGTGCGGTCATGAGCGAACCGGTCATTGTCGAGGTCGGCCTTGGCGAGCGCGCCTATAACATCCTTATCGGCCCCGGCCTGTTGGCGCGCGCCGGCGTGGAACTGTCGCGCCGTCTGCCCGGCACGAGGGCGGCCGTGGTCACCGACAACAATGTCGCGGCGGCACATCTCGAGACGCTGAAGGCGGGCCTCGAAAAAGGCGGTATCCAGCCTGCGGTCATCACCTTGCCGGCCGGCGAAAAGACCAAGAGCTTTGCCCATCTCGAAGAGGTGGTCGACGGCGTGCTTGCCGCCAAGCTGGAGCGCGGCGACGTCGTCATCGCGCTTGGCGGCGGCGTCATCGGCGATCTCACCGGATTTGCTGCAGGCATCGTTCGGCGCGGCATGAATTTCGTGCAGATCCCGACCTCGCTGCTGGCGCAGGTCGATTCCTCCGTTGGCGGCAAAACCGGCATCAACAGCCCGCGCGGCAAGAATTTGGTCGGCGTCTTCCACCAGCCGAAGCTGGTGCTGGCCGACACCGAGGTGCTCGACACGCTGCCGATCCGCGAATTCCGTGCCGGCTATGCCGAACTCGCCAAATATGGGCTGATCGACCGGCCGGATTTCTTCGCCTGGCTGGAAGGGAACTGGACAAAAGTATTTGTTGGCGGTGCGGAACGGGCCGAGGCCATCGCCGAGGCTTGCCGGGCCAAGGCCGATGTCGTCGCCCGCGACGAGTTCGAAACCGGCGATCGCGCCTTGCTCAATCTTGGCCATACATTCGGCCATGCGCTGGAAGGTGCCACACAGTATGACGGCGCCCGTCTCGTCCATGGCGAAGGCGTCGCCATCGGCATGGCGTTGGCGCACCGTTTTTCCGCACGGCTCAACCTGGCGAGCCCCGATGACGCGGCACGGGTCGAGGCGCATCTGCACGCCGTCGGCCTGCCCTGGCGCATGTCAGACATCCCCGGCGAACTGCCCGACGCCGAGGCGCTGCTGGGCTTCATCACCCAGGACAAGAAAGTGTCGCGCGGTGCGCTGACCTTCATCCTGACGCGCGGCATCGGCCAGGCTTTTATTGCCAAGGACGTGCCGGCGTCCGAAGTGCTTTCGTTCCTAAGAGAGAACCATCCGGGCCAACCAAAATGACCGATGAGCCCGGCTGGATCGTCGTCGCCGTCCTTGCCATCCTCATCCTGCTGGTCGTTGCCGTGCGCACGCGCCTGCTTGCGATGTTCGGCTATGAGCTGTCGCGCATCGAACCGCAGCGCTCGACGCAGGATGAATTGCGCGGCGCGGTCGACGATTTCCGCCGTGACGGCCAGATGGTGCGCGAGGACCGCGACCGCGTCGGCGGCCTGTTCGACCTCGCCGAACTCGAAGTCTCCGACATCATGGTCCACCGCACCAATATGCGCTCAGTCAACGCCGACAATGCGCCGGAAGCGGTGGTGCGCGAGATCCTGCAGAGCCCGCACACCCGCATGCCGTTGTGGAAGGGCTCACTCGACAACATTGTCGGCGTGCTGCACGCCAAGGACCTGCTTCGGGCGCTGAACGAGGTTGGCAACGACTTCACCAAAATCGACGTGATGAAGATCGCGTCGAAGCCTTGGTTCGTGCCCGACACCACGACCTTGCAGGAACAGCTCAACGCCTTCCTGCGCGCCAAGGCGCATTTCGCCATCGTCGTCGACGAATATGGCGAGGTCGAAGGGCTGGTGACGCTGGAGGACATTATCGAGGAGATCGTTGGCGAGATCGCCGACGAGCACGATGTCGACATTCAGGGCGTCAAGCAGGAAGCCGACGGCTCCGTCGTCGTCGATGGCACCGTGCCGATCCGCGATCTCAACCGGGCGCTCGACTGGAACCTGCCCGACGAGGAAGCCACCACCATTGCGGGTCTTGTCATCCACGAGACGCAGTCGATCCCCGAGGAAAAGCAGGCCTTTACCTTCCACGGCAAGCGCTTCGTGGTGATGAAGCGCGACAAGAACCGGATCGCCAGGATCAGGATCAGGCCGGCCGGGGAGACCTGACCCGCATTACCAATCCTTCATTGGAACTCGACGGCGCCGGGGTGCATTTTCACGCTCGGGAGGTCAGGAGACGATGATGATAGACCGGCGAACTCTGCTTCTGGCCTCGATGGCGTTGTTGCCGGCCGGCGGCGCCGCGGCATCGGGGAGGCCGTCTCCCCAGAGCTTCGACTACGGGCCGGCCAAGCTCGACATCTATGCGCCCGACGGCGACAGGGGCCGGCCGGTGGTGTTTTTCGTCCATGGCGGCACCTGGCAGTTCGGCAAGCGCAGCCAGGTCGGCGCCAAGCCTGCCTTCCTGCTCGCCAATGGCTTCTGCTTCGTCTCCATCGACTATCGCATGCTGCCCGAGGCCGATGTCGCCACCCAGGCCGGCGATGTCGAAAAGGCCTATGCCTATATCAGGGCCAACATCGCTGAGCACGGCGGTGACCCCAACCGCATCGTCGGCATGGGCCATTCGGCCGGCTGCCACCTTATCGCACTGACCGGCATGCGCGGCGGACTGCCCGGCGTTGCCGGGCTGCTTCTCGACGATACCAGGGCCTATGACCTTGCCGCGCTTGAGAAAAGCGGCGGCATGGTCCGGGCCTATGCCCGCGTCTTTTCCGACCCTGCTCAATGGGCGGCACTCTCGCCAGCGAGCTATGTCGATGGACACAAACATCCGCCAACGTTCATCGCATATTCGCGCGCCGATGGCCGCGACGAGCAATCGACGGCCTTTGCCAAGCGCCTGCGGGCCACTGGCACGGCGGTGACACTCTTCGACGGCAGCGCCTACACGCATATGTCGATCAATCATGACTTTGGTGAAGACGGCGACGCGTTGACCGCCGCCGCGCTGGCGTTCCTCAAATCTGCGGTTAGCTGATCGCCAATCCTCGAAGGTGTCCTGGATCAGACCAAAAGCGCCGGCGGGATATTGCCGTGCCGGTGCTTACGGGTGCTATTGCACTCTCCGACTGGTGATTGGGGGAGAATTTCATGAATGGCGCCGACCTGCTGTGCGACGTGCTCCTGGCCAATGACGTCACCGTCTGCTTCGCCAATCCCGGCACATCCGAAATGCATTTCGTTGCCGCGCTTGACCGCAAACCTCAGATGCGTTGCGTGCTTGGCCTGTTCGAAGGCGTGGTGACGGGTGCCGCCGACGGTTATGCGCGCATGACCGACCGCCCGGCAGCGACGCTGCTGCATACCGGGCCGGGCTTGGCCAACGGGCTTGCCAACATGCACAACGCAAGGCGTGCACGGAGCCCGATGATCAACATTGTCGGCGATCACGCTTCCTACCATCTGCCGCTCGACGCGCCGCTGACCAGCGATATAGAGGGCCTAGCGGCGCCGATGTCGAACTGGGTTGGCCGCGTCAAGGGGCCGGCCGACATCGCCCCGGCTGCAGAGGCGGCTTTCCGTGCCTCGCTGACGCCGCCAGGTGTTTCGACGCTGATCCTGCCGGCGGATGCAGCCTGGGGCGAGGTTGATGCGGTCTCACCTGGCAAAGTGAAGCTGGCGCCGCCAGCAGCCGTCGACATGGATTCCGTGCGCAAGGTCGCCGAAGCAATCCGCGCCGCGCCGGGCCGTGTCGGCATGGTGGTGCGCGGACTGGCGGCGCGAGCCGATGCGCTTGAAATCGCCGGTCGAATCTCGGCGGCCGGCGATGTCCGCCTGTTCAGCGAGGTTCTGATCGCCCGCATGCAGCGCGGTCGCGGCCGCGTCGCGCCGACCCGCATTCCGTATCCGGTCGATGCCGCGACTGCCACGCTGAGGGATATCGACGTGCTGGTGCTGGTCGGCGCCATGGAGCCGGTTGCCTTCTTCGCCTATCCCGGCAAGCCTGGGCGGCTGGTTCGAGACGATTGCCAGGTACTTTCGCTGGCGGCGCATGGCGAGGATCTGAAGGCGGCGCTGGAAGCGCTTGCCGACGAACTCGTCATCAAGCCGACGCAGCAATTCACCGCCGCAACGGCCTTCCCAGATGAACCAGCGCCAAGCGGCACGCTGACGGACGATGCGATCGCGCTTTCCGTGGCGCGCAAACTTCCGGCCAATGCCATCGTCTGCGACGAAGCGATCACCTCGGCAAGGCGGTCCTTTGCGCTGTCGGCCTTTGCCGCGCCGCACGATTACATGATGGGCACGGGCGGATCGATCGGCGGCGGCATTCCGATGGCAACCGGGGCGGCGATCGCCTGCCCGGATCGCAAGGTGATCAATCTCGAAGCCGACGGCAGCGGCATGTACACGGTGCAGGGACTGTGGACGCAGGCCAGGGAAAAGCTCGACGTCGTGACCATCATTTTTTCCAACCGGACCTACGCCATCTTGCATGGCGAAATGCGCAATGTCGGTGTGAATGCGTTCGGCGAGAACGCCAGGCGCATGCTCGATCTCGACCATCCGGCGCTGGACTGGGTTGCGCTGGCCAACGGCATGGGCGTCGAAGCGGCCCGCGCCGATACATGCGAGCGGTTCGATGCGTTACTCGACAGTGCGCTCTCGCGCCCCGGGCCGTTTCTGATCGAAGCGGTGATCTGAAGCCCTACCAGCGGGTCTTTTCGCCCGGTGCTGCCGGTTCGATTGCCAGCGCATGGACGCCGGCCTGCAGCTCCGCCGCCAGCAGTTCGTTGACGGCGCGGTGGCGGTCGATGCGGCTCATGCCGGCAAAGACTGATGAGACGATGCGGACGCGAAAATGCGTCTCGCCAGTGCCGTCATAGGCGCCGTGATGGTCGGAGCCGTGATGATGGTGGCCGGCATGAAGGTGACTTTCATTGACGATCACCAGCCGCTCCGGCGAAAACGCCTTGTTCAGCTTGTCTTCCATGGTCGCCTGTATGGACATCGCCGTTTCCCTTCACCATATCTGCAAGGCGTGATCGGGAAATCGGGATCGATCTCGCCGGGCCGCCTCAAAAATCACCATTCGCCTTGCTTTATGCCGCGATTCAGCGGTTAGGGCGATCATCGCGAAAATGTCAATTCTTGTTTCGCACGTGCGAACAGCCCATAAATGGGTGAGATGAAACCGTACCCCAAATATTTCGAGAAGATTCGGATCCGTCCCGAAAAGGACGCGGAGCTGAAGTCGCGCTCGCCAATCTGCCAGTGGGACGGCTGCAAGGAGGCCGGCACCCATCGCGCGCCGGTCGGACGCATGAAGGAAGGCGAGTATTTCCAGTTCTGCTTCGACCATGTGCGTGAATACAACAAGGGTTTCAACTACTTCTCCGGCGTCCCGGACACCGAGATCGCCCGCTTCCAGAAGGAAGCGATGACCGGCCACCGGCCGACATGGAAGATGGGCCTCGCCGGCGCCTCGACCCGCTCTTCGCCCGATATGGCGCAAATGCGTTCCGGCCGCGCCGGCTATTACAACCGCATGCGCGACCCTTTCGACCTGTTCAAAGGCCCGAAAGACCCGCGCGAGGCGCGCGAACGCAAGGCCAAGCCGCTTGAGGCCAAGGCGCTGGAAACGCTTGGCCTTGATACAAAGGCGACTGGCAAGGACATCAAGGCGCGCTATAAGGAACTTGTGAAGCGTCACCATCCGGATGCGAATGGCGGCGATAGAGGTTCGGAAGACCGGTTCCGCGATGTGCTGCAGGCCTATCGCGTGCTCAAGCAGGCGGGTTTGTGCTGAGCGACCCAACGGTTCGTGTCGTTTTCCAACTTTCATAAGGGTGGAAAAGGCTCTAAGACCGCCCCCGGACAAAATCGATTGCCGGCGAAATGAGGCATTTCGCCCGTGGAGACGTGGATAGAGATGAACAAGGTCGATCGCGACATCGCCAATTTGCCGGACACGACAGTGTCGGTGAAGGACAAATTCGGCTTCGACTCCAAGATGGTGGTGCCGGCCTATTCGGTGACATCAGAGCATGTGCCGGACATCGATCCGGACTATCTGTTCGACAAGGCGACAACGCTGGCGATCCTGGCCGGCTTTGCCTACAACCGCCGCGTCATGGTGTCGGGCTATCACGGCACCGGCAAGTCGACGCATATCGAACAGGTCGCCGCCCGCCTCAACTGGCCTTGCGTGCGCGTCAACCTCGACAGCCATGTCAGCCGTATCGACCTCGTCGGCAAGGACGCCATCGTCGTCAAGGACGGCTTGCAGATCACCGAATTCCGTGACGGCATCCTGCCCTGGGCCTACCAGCACAATGTCGCGCTCTGCTTCGACGAGTATGACGCCGGCCGTCCGGACGTCATGTTCGTCATCCAGCGCGTGCTGGAATCGTCGGGCCGCCTGACGCTGCTCGACCAGAGCCGGGTCATCCGCCCGCATCCGGCGTTCCGGCTGTTTTCGACCGCCAACACGGTCGGCCTCGGTGACACCACCGGCCTCTATCACGGCACGCAGCAGATCAACCAGGCGCAGATGGACCGCTGGTCGATCGTCACCACGCTGAACTATCTGCCGCACGACAATGAGGTGAACATCGTTCTGGCCAAGGCCAAGCACTATCGCGACGGCAAGGGCAAGGAGATCGTCAACAAGATGGTGCGGGTCGCCGACATGACGCGCTCGGCCTTCATCAATGGCGATCTGTCGACCGTGATGAGCCCGCGTACCGTCATCACCTGGGCCGAAAATGCCGAGATCTTCGGCAATATCGGCATGGCGTTCCGGCTGACCTTCCTCAACAAATGCGACGAGCTGGAGCGCTCGGTGGTGGCCGAGTTCTACCAGCGCGCCTTTGGCGAGGATCTGCCCGAGAGCGCCGCCAATGTGGTGCTGGGCTAAGCACAGCCTCGATGGCGGGTCCGGGCGACAACACGCGCAACAAGTCGAAGACGGGGTCTGAAGCCGACAGCTTCAAGCGCGCCGTCACCGTCTGCATGCGCGCCATTGCCGGCGACAAGGAACTCGAAGTCGGTTTCGCCAAGGACAGGCCGGCACTCGCCGGCAGCCGGGCCCGGCTGCCGGAACTGCCGAAGAAAGCCTCGAAAGAGGATATCGCCATTACCCGCGGCCTCGGCGATTCCATGGCGCTGAAGCGCGCCTGCCACGATCAGCGCATCCACACCAAGCTGGCGCCGGAAGGCAAGCTGGCGCGTTCGATCTACGACGCCGTCGAACAGGCCCGCGTCGAGGCGATCGGCAGCCGCGCCATGCAGGGTGTCGCCGACAATATCGGCTCGATGCTGGAGGACAAATACGCCAAGGCCAACCTCGTCGACGTCAAGGACAAGGCCGACGCGCCGATCGAGGAAGCCCTCGCCTTGATGGTGCGCGAGAAGCTGACCGGACGTCCGATCCCGAAGAGCGGTGAGCGGCTGGTCGAACTCTGGCGCCCCTGGGTCGAGGAGAAGGCCAAGGCAGACCTCGACGGACTGTCGGCCAAGCTCGGCGACCAGCAGGCCTTCGCCCGCGTCGTGCGCGATATGCTGGCGTCCATGGAGATGGCCGAGGAACTCGGCGACGACCAGGAAACCGAAGACTCCGAGGACAATGACGAGAACCAGCCGCAAGGTGAGGAGCAGAGCGAGGAGGGCGGCGAAGACGATTCCGGCTCCGAGCAGTCGCAATCCGAGGATGCCGAGGCGTCGGCTGACGACGAACAGTCGTCCGAGACGGAGGCGTCCGACGCCACCGCCGACGACCTCTCCGACGATGACGATGCGGACGCCGAGACGCCCGGTGAAGCCCGCCGCAACGACAATCCCTTCACCAATCTGCCGAAGGAAATCGACTACAAGATCTTCACCACCGCCTTCGACGAGACGGTTGGTGCGGAGGAGCTGTGCGAGGAAGAAGAACTCGACCGGCTGCGCGCCTTCCTCGACAAGCAGCTGGCCAATCTTTCCGGCGTCGTCGGGCGGCTCGCCAATCGGCTGCAACGGCGCCTGATGGCGCAGCAGAACCGCTCCTGGGATTTCGACCTCGAAGAGGGCTATCTCGATCCGGCCCGGCTGGTGCGTGTCGTCATCGACCCGATGCAGCCGCTGTCGTTCAAGCAGGAGCGCGACACCAAATTCCGCGACACGGTGGTGACGCTGGTGCTCGACAATTCGGGCTCGATGCGCGGCCGGCCGATCACGGTGGCCGCCACCTGCGCCGACATATTGGCGCGCACGCTGGAACGCTGCGGCGTCTCGGTCGAAATTCTCGGCTTCACAACGCGGGCGTGGAAGGGTGGCCAGGCGCGCGAAAAGTGGCTCAAGGACGGCAAGCCGCCAAACCCCGGCCGGCTCAACGATCTGCGCCACATCATCTACAAATCCGCCGACCATCCTTGGCGGCGGGCGCGGCGCAATCTCGGCTTGATGATGCGCGAGGGCCTGCTCAAGGAAAACATCGACGGCGAGGCGCTGCTGTGGGCGCACAACCGGCTGATCGCCCGGCCCGAACAGCGCAAGATCTTGATGATGATCTCGGACGGCGCCCCGGTCGACGATTCGACGCTGTCGGTCAACCCAGGCAATTATCTCGAGCGGCATCTGCGCGCTGTCATCGAACTGATCGAGACGCGCTCGCCGGTCGAGCTTCTGGCCATTGGCATCGGCCACGATGTCACTCGCTACTACCGACGCGCCGTCACCATTGTCGATGCCGAGGAACTGGCCGGCGCCATGACCGAGCAGCTGGCCTCGCTGTTTGCCGAGGAAAACGCGCGCGACACGCGCCGCGGCGGCTATCGGCGCGCCGGATGATCTTCTTGCGCGGCGGCTTCGGGCAGACGCTTTTCGCCGCCACTGCCTTGTTCGGCATGGCTTTGGCACCGGCCATCGCCGCCGGTCCAAGCTCGGTCGAGCCGGTTGAAGTCTCGGCACGGCCGATCGGCGCCTTCCATATCGGCAGCGCCGACAAACAGTTCGGCTCGCTGGAATTCGTCGGCGGTCTTGAGATGACCTCGACGACGCGCGATTTCGGAGCGCTGTCGGCGCTTCGCTTCCTGAAACCCGGCGGTGATTTCATCGGCGTCGCCGATACCGGTTTCTGGTTCTTCGGCACGCTGACCCACGATGCCGACAAGCGGCCGTCCGGTATCCAGAATTTCCGCATGCAGCAGATGGTCGATGCATCGGGCCGGCCGATCGACAAGAAATGGGAGGTCGACGCCGAAGGCCTTGCGGTCAAGGATGGTATCGCCACCGTCGGCTTCGAGCGCGACCAGCGCGTCGCCCAGTTCAAGATCGACCCCGACAATATGAAGGCGCCGTTCAAGCAGCTGAACTTTCTGGTTCCGGCTCACGAGCTCCGGCAGAACCGCGGCTTCGAGACCGTTACCCACGCCAATCCTCACGGCCAGCACGCGGGCGGGCTGGTCGTGGTCTCGGAAAAGAGCCTCGACAAATCAGGCAACATCTATGCCGCCATCATCGAAGGGCCGCACAAGGGCGTCTTCACGGTCAAGCGCAATGGCGATTTCGACATCACCGACGGCGCCTTCCTGCCGGATGGCGACCTGCTGCTTTTGGAGCGCAGTTTTTCGATGGCTGGCGGGGTTAGGATGCGGCTCAGGCGCATCTATGGCGAAAGCGTCGAGAGGGGCGCTGTTGCCGACGGGCCGGTGCTGATGGAAGCCGACATGGGCTACCAGATCGACAATATGGAAGGGCTCGACGTCTGGACCCGCGATGACGGCGCGCTGATGGTGTCGCTGATCTCGGACGACAACCATTCGATCCTGCAGCGCAACCTCTACCTGGAATTCATCCTGCACGAGGATTGAGCCGACCGGATTTCGGCTTCCCGTTTGCACCATGCGGTTTGGTAACGCCGAATCGGCAAACTGCCGTGCAATCCCTGGTTTCAGTCGGCGACGCTTGTCTGGAACCGTGCAACCGGTTCCGGACCCATGATGAGCGTCTCATCCGTATCTCGACAGCAGGTGGCCCTGCAATTGCTGCTGAGAGGCGATTCCGGTGAAAAGCCGAAACCGATCGGCCTGCTGACCGATGGCCCAGCCTTCGCCGAGGCGACAGCGCGCAGAAAAGTGCGCTGGAGAGGATCATCAAGCTGTCGATGGAAGGGGCCTGGGCCAGCAATGGATTTCTGGTCGTGGTGCCCGTCAACGCAGAGTTCATCGAAAGCGGATCCGGCAACGACACGGTCAACATTACCTCGTCCGGCGATGACACCGCTCCAAACTACATCTCGCTCGGAGACGGAAACGATCGCTCAATCTGGTGGCCACAGAGGATGCCACATCAGACTACTGGCAGGGCAGCACAACGGCAGGCGCCATGGCGCTGAAGGCATCCGATGCCGTCAACCACGAAATCTCCGTCTTCGTGCCAGACGGTCGCGGCATCTTCGCCGGCGCCGGCAATGATGTCGTCAACATTGCTGCCGGACGGGATGTCTATAGCGTCTCGGCCGGCGAAGGCGACGACACGCTTACCGTTTCCGCGGGACGGGACATCTCAGGCATCTGGGGCGGCGACGGACGCGATGTGCTTACGCTTGCCGGTGGAATGAACATCGACAACATAACCGGGGACGCCGGCGACGACATCATCACCGTTGCGGCCGGCAATGAAGCGCGCAGTATTTCAGGCGGCCAGGGCCGCGACATCATCACTGTCGCCGGGCGAACGGTCGGTGACATTTCCCGCGGCCAAGGCTCTGACATCATCACTATCGCGAGCGGGCAAGCCGTCGTTGGCATCCGTGGGGACGATGGTGACGACGCCATCGCCATCGCGAAGGTCGATCGCGTCGAAGGTGGTCGCGGCGACGATACGATCAGGATCAATGCACGCACAGCCGACGCGATTTCGGGCGGGTTGGGCGACGACAGGATCGATCTTACCGGCACCGGCAAGGCCAAGCTGTTCTTCGATCGCGGCGACGGCAAGGACGTCGTCCGCGTTGCCGGAGAGACAACGATCGTCTTCGCCGAGCGTTCGATCGACGACGCCGACATCAGCTATGGCGACGGCAAGATCACCATCTCCTTTGCCGACACGGGCGACTCCGTGACGCTGGATTACAGCGCGGCGACGTTGAAAGGATCCACGCCCGAATTGAGCTTCGAGGACACAGACCATGTCGATGTCCGTCGCGAAGCGCCGCATGGCTGGAATGCTTCCACCCTGTACCGGTATTTCGACGCTCACGGCGTGGAGGTAAGGCGCATCCGCTTTTTCACTGCCGACCGCCTTGCTGCGGCAGTTGCGATCCTTACGATTGGCCTTTTCGTTTGTCCCTCGCTTTCAATCCTGCCTGGCTTGAGCCGGTCGATCGCGTCACTTCGTGAAAATACTTTAGTCGCGGCTTGACAATTTTCTTACGCCGGAATACTCAAGTCCATGCTTAACTATTCCGAGATCGACAGCATCCTGCGAGCTCTTGTCGAGCCGACACGCCGCCAGATCCTGGAAAGACTAAGCCGCGGACCGGCGACCGTCAGCCAGCTGGCGGAGCCGTTCGGCATGACCTTTGCCGCCGTGCTGCAGCATTTGCAGGCGCTGGAAGCCTGTGGGCTGATCCGCAGTGAAAAGATCGGGCGGGTGCGCACCTGCCGGATCGAGCCGGGCGGGCTCGCTCCGCTCGCCGACTGGATCGCGGAACGCCGCATTCCGGCGGAACGCCACCTTGACCGCCTTGGCCAGATCCTGGCCGAGACGGACCCCAAAGACCAATCCCCCAAGAAAAATCAGGACAAGGACCAAGAGCAATGAACCAGATCGCCCCCGTAGAAGAGCACTCCGCCATCCACTCCACCTTCACCATCGAGCGGACCTATCCTCAATCGCCCGCCAAAGTCTTCCATGCCTTTGCCGACAAGGCGACGGTGCGGCGCTGGCGCGTCGAAGGCCACGGCTTCACCATCGCCGAGTTCAGCTTCGACTTCCGTGTCGGCGGCGCCGAGGTGTCGCGGTTCAGCTACGAGGGCGGCCCGGAGATCAAGCTCGACGCGCAGTTCCAGGACATTGTTCCCGACCAGCGCATCGTGTTTTCCTACCGGATGGCAGTCGGGCCGCAGCCAATGTCGGCGTCGCTGACCACCGTCGAGTTGTCGCCCTCCGGTGACGGCACCCGCCTGACCTTCACCGAACAGGGCGTGTTTTTCGATGGCGTCGATTCGGCGCAAGGCCGCGAAGAGGGCACGCGCGGACTGTTGGAAGCCCTTGCCGCCGAACTGTCGAGATAGGCTTCGCCATCGCTGGCGGGCGGGATCGGAGCGATCCGCCGCCGTCCCTTGCAAAGCGGCTACGGACGGTTGCTGGCAATCCAGATGACATGGCGGGCGCCGCGCTTGCCGTTGGCGCGCGTCTTCACCTCGTCCACGACAAAGCCCGCTTGCTTGAGCCTGCGCGTAAAGCCGCTGTCCGGCCCTTGCGACCAAACAGCCAGCACACCGCCCGGCTTCAGTGCGGCACGCGCCGCACCGAGGCCGGCGGCGCCATAGAGGGCATCGTTGCCCTTGTGGACGATGCCTTCGGGACCATTGTCGACATCAAGCAGGATGGCATCCCAGGCCGCCTTGTCGGATCTTATGATGTGCCCGACATCGGCTTCGCGGACGCTCACACGGGGATCGTCGAGGCAGCCGGCGAAAAGGGTAGCCATCGGGCCGCGTGCCCAGGCGACGACTGCGGGGACAAGCTCGGCGACAGTGACGCCTGCGTCGGCGCCAAGCTCGGCAAGGGCTGCACGCAGCGTAAATCCCATGCCGAGGCCGCCGATCAGGATTTTCGGTTGGCTGCGGCCGACGATCCTCTCGCAGGAAAGCTTTGCCAGCGCTTCCTCGGAGCCGCTGAGGCGGCTGTTCATCAGCTCGTTGGTGCCGAGCATGATCGAGAACTCATTGCCACGTTGCTTGAGGCGCAGTTCCTGGCCGCCGTCCGGCGTTTTAGCCGAGTCGAGCTGAACCCAGGGGATCACGGGCGGTCTCTTTGTGTGGCCATGATCTTTTCCGAAAACCGGAAACCACTTTTCAGGATCATGGCTTAAGCGGCCACGGCCGGCTGGCTCCAGCGGGTGGCGAGCAGCCGGTAGGGGATCAGTGCCACCACGGCGATGATCAGCTTCACCGAGAGGTCACCGAGCGCCCAGGATACCCAGCGCATGGTCTCGACCGGCAGCACGCCCATCAGCGGCGCCGTCTCCAGCGCGAAGCTGTCGTTCGGGCCGGCTAAGGCGAAAAGGGCGGAGAAGGCGACGCTGAAGAACACGACGGTGTCGAACACCGAGCCGACCAGCGTGCCGACGATCGGCGCCCGCCACCAGCTCTGCCTGCGCAGCCGGTTGAACACGGTGACGTCGAGCAATTGCGCGCAGAGGAACGCTGCACCGGAAGCCGCCGCAATACGCACCAGCCGGTCGGCTGCGGTCTCGAATTCGATCAGGCCGTGGCGAAACAGGAAGGGCGGGATGAGGATCGAGCAGACCACCGCCGTCATGAAGCCGACAAAGACGATGCGGCGCGCGACGGTCGGGCCGTAGCGGCGGTTGGCAAGGTCTGTGACCAGGAAGGAGAAGGGGTAGGTGAAGGCGCCCCAGGTCAGGATGTCGGCCAGCGACAGTCCGCCGACCTGGCCCTGCATCGGGAACTGCACGAGGATGTTCGATGCCACGACGACAAGCGCCATGGCGGCCACAAAGGGCAAATATCGCGAGAAGGAAGTCATTTTTTTATCCTGGGTAATGGAACCAGCCAGGCGCTATCCGCAGTCCGGATCGCGCTGCCTTATGATTTTGAGCATCGGATCGCTCCGATGCCCAAGGCGGTCGTCCCCCGCCTTAAAGTCTTTAAGCAGCGGGCTGGTCGGCCAGCTTCTTGGCGATCTGCTTCTTCAAGAGGCGCGCGCGCTGCGACAATTCCTTGGCGTCGGCCTTGGCCAGGAAGGCGTCGAGGCCACCGCGATGCTCGACCGAACGCAGCGCGTTGGCCGAAATGCGTAGGCGCACATTCTGGTTCAGCGCTTCCGAAATCAGCGTCACATTGACGAGGTTCGGCAGGAAGCGGCGCTTGGTCTTGTTGTTGGCGTGGCTCACATTGTTGCCGGTCTGGACTGCCTTGGCAGTGAGTTCGCAGGTACGGGACATGGTTCTAACCTTCAGTTCTTTCTAAGCCTGCCAAACCTTCGTTCCCGCGCCGGGTGGCGCGCGGTTTCGGTCAGGCGGCCTTATGGAAAAAGTTGGCGTTCCATAGTTGCATTTCGCCGAGGCGTCAAGCTCCGGCTTCCCCTGACATGCGGCGGCCTTTTCATATTAAGGCCGGAATTCAGCCTATAAGCGGTCGCATAGGGACATGCTAGGCCGGAGTTGCCCATCTGCGGCTTGGAAAATTCAAGGAACGATCCCCGCCATGCTTCGCTCGTCACATGCCGTTGTCGCCATGCTTGCCGCTGCCTTGCCAACCTCGACGCTTGCCGCCGCACCGGCAGCTACCGCACAGTCCTTCAAGGGCGAATATACGGTGTCGTTCCTCGGCCTTTCGGTGGCAAAGGCGAAATTTTCCAGCCATTATCAGGGCGATAGCTATTCCATCGACGGCACCGTCTCCAGCGCAGGCATCGCCACTTTGTTCGACGATACGAGCGGCACCATCTCGTCAAAGGGCAAGATCTTGGGCCAGCAGATGCAGCCGCAGGCGTTTCGCGCCGATTACAAGTCCGGCAAGAAGGCTTCCGTGGTCGACATCCGCTTTGCCAATGGCGCGGTTACCGCCACCCAGGTCATCCCCGAGCCAAAAAAGCGCAATCCCAAGACCTGGATACCGCTGGGCAGCAGCGACCTGGCGTCGGTGCTCGATCCAATGGCCGCCACCGTCATCCATGCCGACAGCCTCGACAAGGTCTGCGGACGCAAGGTGAAGTTCTATGATGGCGAGATGCGCGCCGACCTGACCCTGACCTACGCCTCGAAAGGCTCGATCTCGGTCAAGGGCTATAAGGGCGACACCGTCACCTGCAAGATGAGCTTCGAGCCGGTGGCAGGCTACCGAAAGGGCCGCAAGGCGCTGAATTACCTGAAGAACAAGAGCCAGATGATGGTGACGTTTGCACCGCTCGGCCAAACCGGCGTATATGCGCCGATCCACGCCACGGTCGGGACGCAGATCGGCACCTTGACCGTCAGCGCGGGGCGGTTCGAAGCTGTTGAATAGGCGTGCTTTGCGCGCTGCCGGAGATGGGCATGGCGCGCGCAACACTGATCGGTTTCTCGGCGGTTGCCATGTGGGCGCTGCTGGCGTTGCTCACCGACGCATCAGGCGCCGTGCCACCTTTTCTTTTGTCGGCCATCACCTTCACCATCGGCACGGCGGTCGGGCTGGTTGCCCGGCTGTTCATGCCGGCTACCGATAAAAGCCAGAAGATCCCGCGCCAAGTCTGGGTGATCGGCATTGCCGGCCTGTTCGGCTACCACTTTTTCTACTTCACCGCGTTGCGCAACGCGCCAGCGGTTGAAGCAAGCCTGATCGCCTATCTATGGCCGCTGCTGATCGTGCTCGGCTCGGCGCTGATGCCGGGCGAGAAGCTGGCCTGGAACCATGTCGTCGGCGCGCTGCTCGGGCTCGCCGGCACCGTTCTCATCGTCACCAAGGGCGGCGGTCTTGCCTTCGATGCGCGCTATACCTTTGGCTATGCGATGGCGGCGGTCTGCGCGCTGCTGTGGTCGTCCTATTCGCTGCTGTCGCGGCGCTTTCCGGCGGTGCCGACCTCGATCGTCACCTGGTTCTGTGCAGCCACGGCAGCGCTTTCCCTCGTCTGCCATCTCCTGCTGGAAAAGACGGTACTGCCCGACGGTCCCGGCCAGTGGCTGGCCGTGCTCGGTCTCGGGCTGATGCCGGTGGGTGCGGCCTTCTACGCCTGGGATATCGGCGTCAAGCGCGGCAACATCCAGGTGCTGGGCGCGGCAAGCTATGCGGCGCCGCTGCTGTCGACGCTGGTGCTGATCGCGGCCGGCGTCGCCGAGCCATCCCTGCGTATCCTTGCCGCCTGCGTGCTGATCACTGGCGGTGCGGCCCTGGCGGCGAAATCGCTGTTCCTGCGCAAGCCTGCAACGGGTGGAGCAAGCGCATGACGATGCCGTTTGCCGGCGGTATCGACGCCAACGCCAATGCGACATTGATTTTTTCGCTGGTGGCGGCGGTGATCTACGCCTTCATCCTGGACATGCGGCCCACACTTGCCCGCTCGGCGGCAAAGACGCTGGCCGTGGCCATGCTTGCCGTGCTCGCCTTCATGCAAGGAGGGCCGCTGTTGCTTGTCGCGGCACTTGCCCTCAGCGCCGTCGGCGACGCCTTCCTGTCGCGTGACGGCGAAAAGGCCTTCCTCGGTGGATTGGCCAGTTTCCTGGCGGCGCATATCCTCTATGTGCCGCTCTTCGTGCGCAGCGGCGGCGGGCTGGATGTGCTGGGCACCGAGACATGGCGCGGCGCCATCGCACTCGCCATGGCGGCTTTCGTGGTCGTTATGCTGGCGGCACTCTGGCGCCGTGTCGGCCCCGGCCTGCGCCTGCCGATCGCCGTCTATATCGCGGCCATTCTGGCCATGGGCATCTCGGCGCTGACGCTCGACAATCCGTGGGTCATCGGCGGCGCCGTTATGTTCATGGCATCGGACGGTCTGCTTGCCGCCGAGAAATTCCTGGTGCCGGCCATCGCACCCTATCGCGCCGGCATCCGCTACGCGGTCTGGGCGCTGTACTACGCCGCACAACTGGCCATTACGCTCGGTTTCTTGCTAGGTTAGGGCTCCCAGCCGGGTTCGGCCATCTCGAAGGCGGCGAAGTCGAAGCCCGGCGCCACGGTGCAGCCGACCAATGTCCATTCGCCGAGGCTGCGCGCCGATTGCCACCAGCCGGCCGGCACGACGATCTGCGGCCGCTCGCCCGCCGCAAGCTCAATGCCGAGCACCTGCTCGATCATCGCACTGCCTTCCTCGCACATGGACAGCGCCAGCGGCGCGCCGGCATGGAAATGCCAGACCTCGGCCGCGTCCTTGACCCGGTGCCATGCGGAAATCTGGTCCTGCTCCAGGAGAAAATAGATCGCTGTCGAATGACCACGCGCGCCGCCGGCGCCGTCGCGAAAGGTCTCGGCATACCAGCCGCCTTCCGGATGAGCCTTGAGGCCAAGCGTGGCGATGATTTCAGCGGCGCTGGTCATGGCTGTTCCCAGAACGATGCTCAGAAATTGTCCTTGCGCTTGCGGATTTCGGCGAACACGTCAGCATCGCTGGCCTTTTCCATGCCGAGATGCTTGCGGATCGCCGGGTCGTGCCAGCGCAGGAACGGATTGGTCGACAGTTCCTCGCCGATCGTGGTCGGCAGCGTCGCCTTGTTGTCGGCGCGCAGCGTCTCGATTTTCGCCGCCCGTTCCTTCAGCGCCGAATTGGTCGGGTCGACGGTCAGCGCGAAGCGGGCATTGGACAGCGTATATTCATGGCCGCAATAGATGACCGTGTCGGCCGGTAGTGCCGCCAGCTTCTTCAGCGAGTCATACATTACCGGCGGCTTGCATTCGAAAAGCCGGCCGCAGCCGAGCGCGAATAAGGTGTCGGCGGTGAAGGCGACTTTAGAGGCCGGCAGGTGATAAGAGACATGGCCGGCCGTGTGGCCAGGCGTGGCGATGACGTCGATCCGCTCGCCGCCGAGATGGACGACCGAGCCTTGGCCGACGGTCTCGTCGATGCCGGGGATTTTTTCCTTTTCCGCCTCCGGTCCGACGATGCGCAGCTTGAAACGCTCCTTCAGGGCCAGATTGGCCTCGACATGGTCGACATGGTGGTGGGTGGTCAGGATCATCGTCGGCTTCCAGCCGGTACGCTCGATCGCGGCCAGGATCGGCGCCTCCTCGGGCGCGTCGATGATGGCGGTCTCGCCGCTTTTGGGGTCATGCACCAGCACACCGAAATTGTCGCTGCGGCACATGAACTGTTCGATTTCGACCGGCATTTCATCTCTCCATCTGTCGCCGCAGACATAGGGCGCTTGGCCGCCGATGTCATCGGGCTTTGTTGAACTTAGCTCTTGTTGAGCTGGGCGCCTTTGTTGAACTTGCGCGGCATCGCAGCTACCGTCCCGCGCATGCATTCCGATATCGTCGACCTCCGTTCCTTCTACTCGACTACGCTCGGTCGCTTGGCCGAACGCTCGATCACCATGGCGCTGTCCTCGATATGGGCTGCCGTGCCCAACGAGCGGCTGGTCGGGCTTGGCTATACCTTGCCGTGGCTGGAGCGGTTCGGCACCGATGCCGAGCGGGTCTTTGCCTTCATGCCGGCCACGCAGGGCGCCGTGGTCTGGCCGGCGAGCGGGCCGACTTCGACGGCACTGGTCTTCGACGAGGAATTGCCGCTGGTCGATTCCTGCATCGACCGCATGCTGCTGGTGCATTCGCTCGAACATGTCGAAAACCCGCGCGAAACGCTGAACGAGATCTGGCGGGTGCTGTCGCCGGCGGGCCGCGTCGTCATCGTCGTGCCCAACCGGCGCGGTGTCTGGGCCCGGTTCGAGCACACGCCGTTCGGCAATGGCCGGCCGTTCTCGCGCGGCCAGCTCACCGAATTGCTGCGCGAGGCGAACTTCACGCCGGCCTCCTGGTCCGATGCGCTGTTCTTCCCGCCATCGCCGCGGCGCTTCATGATGCGGTTCCACAATGTGCTGGAGCGCGCCGGCCGACGGTTCTGGCCGATCTTTTCCGGTGTCATCGTGGTCGAGGCGCAGAAGCGGCTCTATCAGGGCGTGCCGGCCGCGCAGCGCGCCTCGCGCCGCGTCTTCGTGCCGGCGTTGTCGCCGCACGGCGCGACGCGGCTTGGCCGCCGGGCCGAAGGGATGACATCGACCGCGCGTCAGGTGACACCTTCGTGATCATGATGAAAACTGGTGTTGCGTGGGGTTCTCCCACCTATCTGTCGCAGATGCATTCGCGGTCCGTTTGAGCGGCGGATGCCTTCAAATCCCTCCATCCGGTTTCAGCACCGCTGTTGAACGCAAGGACCCAGGCCATGGCTGATCACCCGGACACCAACGCCGCCGCCCAGCCGGTAACGGTCGAAGCCAGCAGCCTGCGCGATCAGGTGGCGACCATCAAACGGGCGCTGGTCGGCTCGCCAGTGCGCAAATGGCTGGTCTGGACGTCAGTCGGCATCATGGCGGTCATCGTCGCAACGTCGATCGGCCAGGTTCTGCTCAACCGCTGGAACCAGCCCTTCTACGATGCGCTGGCGCGCCGTGACATGGGGGCCTTCCTGCATCAGCTGATGATCTTTGCAATGATCGCCGGCACGCTGCTGGTGCTCAACATCGCTCAGACCTGGCTCAACCAGATGATCCGGCTGAAATTGCGCGAGGCGCTGACGCTCGACCTGATCGACCAATGGATGCGGCCGGCAAGGGCCTTCCGGCTCGCCAATGCCGGCGCCATCGGCGTCAATCCCGACCAGCGCATGCAGCAGGATGCCGCGCACCTGTCCGACCTGTCGACGGACCTCGGCGTCGGACTGCTGCAATCCTTCATCCTGCTGGTGTCCTTCGTCGGCGTGCTGTGGCAATTGTCGTCAGGCTTCGTCTTCCACATCAATGGCTGGTCGCTGGCGATACCGGGCTACATGGTCTGGGCCGCGTTTCTCTATGCCGGCATCGCCTCCTGGCTGAGCTGGCTGGTCGGGCGGCCGCTGATCCGTCTCAACAGCGACCGCTACACGCGTGAAGCCGAGCTGCGTTCCTCGATGGTGCGCGTCAACGAGAATGTCGATGCCATTGCGCTCTACCATGGCGAAGCCGATGCCAGGCGCCGGCTCGAAATGGACCTCGGCACGGTGCTGGGCGCCATGCGGCGCATCTACACCGCGCAGATCAACCTGTCCTGGGTCACCGACACCTATGGCTGGATAACCGTGGTGGCGCCCATCCTGGTCGCATCGCCGGTCTATTTCTCGGGCGATATAAGCTTTGGCGGGTTGATGATGGCGGTCGGCGCCTTCAACCAGGTGCATTCATCCCTGCGCTGGTTCATCAACAATATTGGCGGCATCGCCGACTGGCGCGCGACGCTGATGCGCGTCGCCGACTTCCGCATCGCGCTCGACGAAACCGATGTGCTGCACGACAAGGAAAGGCGCATCGAGTTCGGCGACAACGCCAATGGCAGCCTAACCTTCGAGAAGCTTGAAGTGGCCTCGCCGGAAGGCTGCACCAAGCTTTCCGACCAACATGTCGAAATCCATCCCGGCGAACGCGTCATGATCACCGGCGAGCCGGGCGCCGGCAAGACGCTGTTCTTCCGCGCCATTGCAGGCCTGTGGCCATGGGGCAGCGGGAAAATCGGCCTGCCGGCTGGAGAAACCCTCATCTTCGTGCCGCGTGTCCCGTATTTGCCGGCCGGCACGTTGCGAGAGGTGCTCAATCACGCGAACGGGCATGCGCCCGCCAATGATGCCGACATTTCGGCCGTGCTGGCCGAGGTTGGTCTTGAACGGCTGTCATCGTCGCTCGACCGCGTGGGGCGCTGGGACCATGAGTTGGCCGATGACGAACAGCGCCTGCTGGGCGTGGCCAGGCTCGCGTTGCGGCAGCCGAAGTGGGTGATCATCGACGAAGCGATGGATGCGTTCGACGGACCCTCGCTGAGGCGCGTGCTGGCGATGCTGGAAAAGCATCTGAAGGGAGCCGCGATCATCAATATCGGGCGCGGCCAGTACAACACTCAGTTCTTTCCGCGCGGCCTGACGATCGTGAAGGATTCCGGTGCGCCGGCGCTGAAGCCCGCTCGCGTCAGGGCCGGCGCCATCGACCCGCCGCCGAGAGGGGCTCGCCCGCGAAAGAAGTAGCCACGGCTTTATTTCGCCGCGATCGCGGCGAAGATTTGCGGATCGAAACATCCGTGGTGCGGCCATGCTGGATGCGCTCAGCCTGCTTGCCTGCCTTGCCTGCACCACGCCCGTGGCTGCCCCGGCCAACAGCGTTGCCGTCGATGTCGAACTGGTGCTGGCCGTCGACATCTCGCAGTCGATGGACGAGAGGGAGTTCGCCTTGCAGCGCGCCGGCTATGTAGAGGCGCTCAGGCATCCCGATTTCATCAAGGCGGTGCGCTCGGGCACGACCGGCCGCATCGCGCTTGCCTATTTCGAATGGGCAGGCGTCGTGCGCGAGGATGGCGTCATCGCCTGGCAGGTCATCGACAGCCAAGAGAGCGCCAACGCCTTCGCCGACAGAATAGCCGCGCGGCCGTTCCGCAGCTTTCGCGGCACCTCGATTTCCGGCGCGCTTGCCTTCGGCGCCGGACTGTTCGAGGGCACCGGGTTCGATGCGCCACGCAGCGTCATCGATATTTCCGGTGACGGTCCCAACAATACCGGGTTGCCGGTCGCCACGACACGCGATGCCGCGGTGGCCAAGGGCATCGTCATCAACGGCCTGCCGATCTTGATCAGCCCGTCGCCGACCTTCAGTCATCTCGACCAATACTATGACGACTGCGTCACCGGCGGGCCCGGCTCCTTCGTGCTGCCGATCTACGCGGCCTCCGAATTCGCCACCGCCATACGCCGCAAGCTGATCCTGGAGGTGAGCAGCATTGCCGATGCGACCATGGTCCCGATCGATGCGGCCGCACCGATGGATTGCCTGCAGGGCGAACGCGACCGGCGGTTTTATTCCGATCCGTATTTCCCGGAACTCGACAAATGAGGTTTTGAGGCATTTCCGGAGGGAAAGCAGCCGTGCGGCTTCCCGGGAAGTTTCAGGCCGGCCGGGCACCGTATTTGTCGCGAAATTCGGCGTAGAGATCGCGGCGCCAGCGCCGGCCTCCGACATAGCCGCGCAACAGTTGCGGCACCGAATAGCCGAGCGCCTTCGACGATCGGTTGGCGATATAGCCGGAGAAGGCCTGCGAAACCCTGCCCTTGAGCGCGTCGGCGATGATCTGCCGGGCGATCATGTAGGGCGGAATGTCGGGATAGCGGTCGGCGATGTAAGGGTGCTTGTCAATCAAACTGGCATAGGCTTCGACATAGCCGTCGCGCTGCCCGGAGATCGAATTCTCCGAATTGTACTTTTTCCAGTCGATCACTTCGGACAGTTGCGCGCCGCTGCGACGGGCAAAGCGCAGCAGCAATTCGCGATCCTGCATGCGCGTGACGTCGCTGTCGTAACCGCCGATGGCCAGCAGCGACTCGCGCCGGGCAGTGATTGCCGAGCCTGCAATGAAGATCGTTTGCGCGACGAGGGCCCGCTCTAGTGTGTCGCGGCTCAGAAACGCCTCGCGATTGACGCAGTTGGTGCGGCGATTGCCCTTCAGCGACACAAACGAGCTGATCAGCACTTCGAGCGAGGTATTGTTGTCGAATCGCTGCAGCGTCCGCTCCAGCCGGTCGGGCAAATAGACATCGTCTGAATCGAGAAACGCCACCACCGGCGCCCGCGCCCGCTCGATACCGGCATTGCGGGCGGCATTGGCGCCGCGCCATTTCGAACCGACATAGATCAGCCGCGGGTCACGGATTTCGGCAAGTGCCGCGGCCGTGCCGTCGGTCGAGCCGTCATCGACGACAATGTGTTCGAATCGGGTAAAATTCTGCGCCAGAACGCTTTCGACGGCGCGCACGACCTTGCTGCGCCGGTTGTGCGTGGGCGTGATCACCGAGATAAGGGGCTCGATATCCAAGGTCTTGGCCATTTCAGCTATGACCCACATAAAGAGGCACATGTTCCGGTTCATCCCGGATCAGACCAAGCGCCATGGCCATCTGGGAAACAAAAACCAGAGTGCAAAAGACCAACCCGACGATCAGGGCAAACGGAATCTGCCAGATTGGCATTCCGAGTGGTGCCGCATGCGCAACGACGCGCTGGCTCAATCGCCAGGATGTTGAAAACCAGTGCCTTGTCGCCTTCAGCATGCGCCTGCCTTGCGATGATGATTCCAGCGCCACATATTTGCGGTCCGCGTCGCGCCCGGTAACCAGGGCACGCCAGAAGAAAAAGCGCCAGCCGCGGGGGCATAATGGCTGGCCCGAGCATCGACCCTGACAAAGTCATACCCGCTTTCTCGTAACTGGCTCGTCAGCAATGTGCAAGAAACCTTGAAACCGTTGCTGGTAGGGTAGGGGTGGTTGGCTAACCAGATTCTACGAAAAGCGCAATTGTTGGCGTTCATTGCCCGCTTTGAAGCGAAACGCTGGTCACCCTCGCGCAGGGGGAAGAACCACAGAAGGGCAAAGGTCCGCGAGGCGAAATCGTCACAGTCGAGATAGGTGTAGCCACTCACGGCAGTCTTCGCCGGGTCCCCCAACGGTTTGAGCAGCGCCGACAGCCAGCCTTTCTCTACAACCGTATCCGAATCGGTGAAAATGACGACGTCGCCCGTTGCACACTGGGCGCCCTTGTTTTTGACCTCATAGTATCGGCCGCCGGTGCAGGCGCCGAAGACCAGGTTTGCTACCGTGCCAAGTCGCGGGACAAGTTCGCAGATACGCTGCTGGAGCAGCGGCGTATCGGTATTCTGCCCGCTGTGGACGATAATAAGCTCCGGTTTGGCGTACTGTTCGTCCGCCGTTGCCTCTTCGATCTCGCGCGCCAAAGCAGTGAATGCAACGCCAATCTCATCTTCGTTGATGGACTTGGCATTCTCCATTTCGACAACAATCGAATAGGTCGGATTTTTCCGTTCCATGCCCCGCTCAGTATCACCTGCGAGGCAACGCTACAAAGAACATGTTCCCATGTCATCACGCGATGCGAGCGGCGACCAGCCTGAAATGACGAATTTCGAGCCTCGCGCCCCAATGGCAACACCCTCGCAGGATCGGGAGCCGTGCGTTGGAGGGAGGATAGGCGTGCCACCTCGATGGCCGCGTTCCTATTACCTCAGGCGTAATCGACCGATGGCCATCGTCCCGGCAGATTGCGCCCACGAAGCCGGTCGTTCGGCTCCGTTTGAACAGGGAGTTCCGTCATGACCGCTTACGCCGTCGCCCATATGCGTCAAGTCACGATGGGACCGCAGATTGTCGAGTATCTGCAGAGGATCGACGCCACGCTGGAGCCGTTCGGCGGCCGCTTTCTAGTCCATGGCGGCGACCTGGACGTGATCGAGAACGAATGGCCCGGGCATCTGATCGTCATCGAGTTTCCGGACAGGGAAAATGCGCGCGGCTGGTATGATTCGCCTGCCTATCGGGAGATCCTGGCCTTGCGTACCGACAATTCCCAAGCCGATGTGGTCATCGCCGACGGGGTCAGGCACCCGCACAAGGCCACAGACGTGCTGGAATAGGGCAAACCCTAGCGCTTCAGCAAGAACACCGCCTGCTGGCCGAAGAAATTCCAGAACCACCATGGCATCGACAGGCCGATCTTCTGGCCGTTGCCGTCGAGCGCGGTGGCTTTCTCGACCGAGGCGCCGAGCTCCTCGACCAGGTTGACGAAGTCGCGGATGGTGCAGAAATGGATGTTGGGCGTGTCGTACCAGGAATAGGGCAGGTCCTCGGTCACCGGCATCCTTCCCTTGAAGAACAGCGACAGCCGCACCCGCCAATGGCCGAAATTGGGGAAGGAGACGATGGCGCGATTGCCGATCCTCAACAGTTCGTCGAGCACCAGCTTCGGGTTGCGGGTCGCCTGCAGGGTCTGTGACAGGACGACGAAGTCAAAACCCTTGTCGGGATAGAATTCGAGGTCGGTGTCGGCATCGCCCTGAATGACCGAGAGGCCGCGCGCCACGCATTCGTTGACGCCGCGCTGCGACAGTTCCAGTCCGCGGCCGTCGACCTGTTTGGTCTCCTGCAGCAATTCGAGCAGCAGGCCGTCGCCGGAGCCGACGTCGAGCACCCGCGAGAGCGGCGGGATGAGGCCGGCGACGACTTCGAGGTCGACGCGCTGGGCGCGGTTGACGCTCATGAGGCGAGCCCCCTGGCGCGAGCGGCCGAGCCGATGAAGCCGTTGATGGCGGCGAACAGTTCCGGCTCGTCGAGCAGGAAGGCGTCATGGCCGCGATCGGTGTCGATCTCGACGAAGGAGACGGATGCGCCGGCGGCGTTCAGCGCATGCACGATCGAGCGGCTCTCCTCGGTCGGGAACAGCCAGTCCGAGGTGAACGATACCAGGCAGAAGCGCGTCTTTGTGCCAGTAAATGCATCGGCCAGCCGGCCGCCGTGGTCGGCGGCAAGGTCGAAATAGTCCATCGAGCGGGTCATGTAGAGATAGGAGTTGGCGTCGAAGCGGTCGACGAAGGTCATGCCCTGATGGCGCAAATAGCTCTCGATCTGGAAGTCGGCGTCGAAACCGAAGGTCAGCGCGTCGCGGTCCTGCAGATTGCGGCCGAATTTTCGGTGCAGGGCGGCTTCCGACAGATAGGTGATGTGGGCCGCCATGCGCGCCACCGCCAGCCCTTTTTCAGGGCGCTTGCCGTGCTCGAAATATTTGCCGCCATGCCAGTCCGGGTCGGCCATGACAGCCTGACGGCCGACCTCATGGAAGGCGATGTTCTGCGAGGAATGGCGCGCGCCGGTGGCGATCGGCAAAGCCGAGAAGACGCGCTCGGAATAGCACGATGCCCATTCGAGCACCTGCATGCCACCCATCGAGCCGCCGAGCACGCAAAACAGCTTCTCGATGCCGAAATGGTCGACCAGCATCAGCTGCGCCCGCACCATGTCGCGGATGGTGATGATTGGCAGGTCGAGCCCGTAAGGCTTGCCGGTGGCGGGATTGGTCGAGGCCGGGCCGGTGGAGCCGAGACAGCCGCCGATGACGTTGGAGCAGATGACGAAGAAACGGTTGGTGTCGATGATCTTGCCAGGGCCGATCAGCACTTCCCACCAGCCGGGCTTGCCGGTCACCGGATTGGTGTTGGCGACATGCTGGTCGCCGGTCAGCGCGTGGCAGACCAGGATGGCGTTGGTGCGCGCGTCGTTCAGCGTGCCGTAGGTCTGGTAGGCGATCTGGAACGGCGACAAAAGCGTGCCGGCGTCGAGCTTGAGCGGCTTGTCAGGGCCGAAACGCAACACCGGGCTCGACGGGTTGTCGGCCTCGTTGTTGGTTTTTGCAGCGCGGAGCGCGGTCATGTGACTCTCCTTGCCCGCCGTCAGGCAATAAAAAACCGGCAATGCGATCGCAAAGCCGGTTACGTCACGCAAACGGCCCTTTAGCGAGTTGTTTAACGTGGCTGCAAGCCGACCGGCCAAATCACCACGGAACTGTTGCGTTCTTCTAGAACTCGCGCGGCCCGGCGTCAACGGCAAGCTATTGCCGCCGCCTCTCGACATTCGTGGCCACGGCTTGTATTTCCGCTGCGGCCTCCGGACGGAGGTATTCTCGACGGATTTGCGACATGGACAAGACAGCGGACAAGGCACGGCCAACGCCCCGCGCGGGCATCATGGACATCGACGCCTATGTGCCTGGCAAGAGCACCGCGCCGGCCGGCGTCGCCAAGGTCCATAAATTGTCGTCGAACGAGAACCCGCTCGGCCCGTCGCCGAAGGCGATCGAGGCCGCGCGTGAAGTGGCCAGCAAGCTCGATGTCTATCCCGATGGCACGGCCCGCCGGCTGCGCGAGGCGATCGCCGAAGTGCATGGCCTCAACCCGGCAAACATCATCTGCTCCAACGGCTCCGACGAGATTTTGGGCCTGCTGGCGCAAACCTATCTGGCGGCCGGCGACGAGGCCATCATCACCGAACACGCCTTCATGATCTACAAGATCTACATCCAGTCGGCCGGCGGCACACCGGTGACGGTCAAGGAGACCGACGAGCGCGCCGATGTCGACGTGATCCTCGCCGCGGTGACGCCGCGGACCAAGATCGTCTTCCTCGCCAATCCCAACAATCCGACCGGCACCTATTTGCCGTTCCAGGAGGTCCGCCGTTTGCATGCCGCCCTGCCGGGCAATGTGCTTCTGGTGCTCGATGCCGCCTATGCCGAATATGTCCGGCGCAACGATTATGAGGCCGGCATCGAGCTGGCGGGCAGCGCGCAGAACGTGGTCATGACCCGCACCTTCTCCAAGCTCGGCCTTGGCGGCGCGCGCATCGGCTGGATGTATGGCCCGCTGCACATCGTCGACGCCATCAATCGCATCCGTGGCCCTTTCAACGTCAACGCAACGGCGATCGAGGCCGGCATTGCCGCCATTCGTGACCGCGCCCATGTCGAGCGCAGTTCGTTGCACAACGAGACCTGGCTGACCTGGCTGAATGAACAGCTGACGAAGCTTGGGCTCAGGGTGACGCCCAGCGTCGGCAATTTCGTCCTCATCCACTTTCCGCAGGACAAGAAGCATTCGGCAGAGGCGGCGGACGATTATCTCACCCAGCGCGGCTACATATTGCGGCGCGTTACCGGCTATGGCTTTCCCAACGCGCTGCGCATGAGCGTCGGCACCGAAGAAGCCAATCGCGGCGTCATCGACGCCCTCACGACATTCCTGAAAAGCTGAAGCTATGACATCACCGATGTTCGAGAAAATCGCGCTGGTCGGCATCGGCCTGATCGGCTCGTCGCTGGCCCGTGTCATCCGCCGCGAGGGCCTGGCCCGCCATGTCGCCATCGCGACGCGCAGCCCGACCACGCTTGCGCGGGCGAAGGAGCTCGGTCTTGGCGAGAGCTACACCACCGACGCCAAGGAAGCCGTACGTGACGCCGACCTGATCATCGTTTCGGTGCCTGTGGGATCGTCGGGCGAGGTGGCGGAAGAGATCGCGCCGGCGCTGAAGAAGGGCGCCATCCTCACCGATGTCGGTTCGACCAAGGCCTCGGTGATCGCGCAAATGCAGCCCTATGTGCCTGACGGCGTGCATTTCATCCCGGGACATCCGTTGGCGGGAACCGAGAAGTCGGGCCCGGATGCCGGCTTCGCCGAGCTGTTCGAAAACCGCTGGTGCATCTTTACGCCGCTGCCGGGCACCGATCCGGCCGCGCTGGAAAAGCTCTCTGAGTTCTGGCGGCGCTGCGGCTCCAACATCGACACGATGGACCCGCAGCATCATGACATGACGCTGGCAATCGTCTCGCATCTGCCGCACATCATCGCCTACAACATCGTCGGCACCGCCGACGATCTGCAGTCGGTGACCAAGTCGGAAGTGATCAAATATTCGGCCTCGGGTTTCCGCGACTTCACCCGTCTCGCCGCTTCCGACCCGACCATGTGGCGCGACGTGTGCCTGCACAACAAGGACGCAATCCTCGAAATGCTGGCGCGCTTTTCGGAAGACCTCTCCTCGCTGCAGCGGGCGATCCGCTGGGGCGACGGCGACAAGCTGTTCGACCTCTTCACCCGCACCCGCGCCGTACGCCGTTCGATCATCGAGGCCGGCCAGGACATTGATGTGCCGGACTTCGGCCGCCAGGCCGTCGAGCATCCCAAAGGGAGCTGATATTCACGCTTAGCCTTGTTGGGATGTAGGCCAGGTCGCCGCGACCATGGCCATCGTCTCGGCCCGGTCGGGTGCGCCCAGCCGGCCGCCGAAGCGCTGGCATTTGAGCGCGGCGGCGGCGCTGGCGAAGCGCAAGGCTTGCTCGATGGGCATAGCTTCCGCGAGCCCGACGGCAAAGGCGCCGTGAAACACGTCGCCGGCGGCCAGCGTGTCGACCGCCTTGACCTTCGGCGCTGCGATGTGGCGAACGCCGCCGGCGGACCGATCATGCCACCAGCTCCCCGCGGCGCCACCGGTCACCGCGACGAAGGCGTCGGTGCGGCTGGCGAGGTCGGCACAGGCGGTTTCCGGATCCAGGGCGTGGCCGCAGACGATACGCGCGGCCGTCTCCGAAGCGACGATGTGCGACGCCAGCGGCAACAGACGCTCCAGCACTTCGAGCGGCGCGGTGTCGGCGTCGAGGATCGCCGGGCGACCGGCGTCGCGCGCGGCGGTCAAAGCAAGTGCGGCGGCACCAGGCCAGCGTACATCGACCAGCACGGCGTCGAAGGCGGCGAGGTCGGCGACGGGCAGCGCCTCGGGGTCGGCCTGCGCCTTCGGGTCATAGAAGGGCACGATGATGCGTTCGCCATGGGCGTCGACCAGGATCGACGCCAGCGCCGAGCGGGCGCCTGCGACGCGGCGGACAAAGCTGCAATCGACGCATTCGGCCTCGATGCCGGCCAGCAGCTGATCGCCGACGGCATCGTCACCCGCACTTGCCCACAGGAATACCTCGGCGCCGAGACGGCGTGCGGCGCAGGCCGCACTTGTCGCCATGCCCGCAGCGATCTGGACGCCGTCCGAGGCGATGAACTTGCCCTGATGCGTGGGCAAGGTTTCGACACGCAGGATCGTATCCAGCGTCAGCGCGCCAACGCTGAGCAGTTTTACTGGCCGGCTCATGTGTTGGCTTGCTTGAGCATGATCTCTCCCCAAAAGCGGTTCCCGCTTTGGGATCATGCTCTAATCGAGTGGCTTGATCTTGCCCAGCGGAATGAAGCCGAGCGAGGCCTTGCCCTTCACCACCTTAAGCGGCATCGACGGTTCGTTGCCGAGCAAAGCCAGGCCGGCAAAGCCCTGCTCGATCTGGCTCTTCTGCTCGGGGATCGCGGTGGCGAGGATTGCCGCCACGGCCTTGGGATCCTTGAGCTTGATCGTCAGGTCGGCATTGACCAGACCATTTTCGTCGACCGATACCGGGCCCGAAACGGTGATGCGCGCGGTTCCCGACGACAGGTCGAGTTTGTGGATGTCGGCCGCCTGGCCGCGCAGGCTCCTGGCCTGCGTCTTCATCAGCGCCACGCCATTCTTCAGCGTCGCATCGCCGCTGCCGTCGAGCGGCGGCAGCACGCGCCCGCCGATCGCGTCGGCATCGATCTCAAGGTCGGTGAAGCTCCCGACATAGCCGACGTCCAGGCCGTCGGGCTGCAGCGCCCCCGCCGCCGTTCCGGCGCTGAACAGCGAGACCGGGTCGGTGTCATCAGCCGGATCGGTCTGACCGGACAGGCCCTCGGCCTGCAGCGAAATGCTGCGAGGCAAGGGCCAGGACAGCTTTGCATTCGCCTGCAGATTGTCCCAGTCGATCCATAAAGGCGTCATCCCGGGAACTGACGTCCGCAGAGGCCCGCGCAGTTCGGCGGCGGGCGACAGCGGGCGGATGAGTTCGGCCACGAAGTTGAAGCTGCCGGTCGATGCGGCGACGTTCCTGGTGTCGTCCTCGTAGGCCAGCGTGTCACAGGAGACGGCAAAGCTCAGCGGATAGCCGCTGACCGTAAGGTTGGCGCAGCCGGCCTCAATGCCTTTGGTGTTCAGCTGCGCCACCGCCTTGTCGGCTTCGCTTCTGACGCGGCCGGCAACATAGAACCAGACCGCGCTGTAGACGCTGAACAGCATCACGACGACAGCGGCGAGCCAGAACAGCCGGCGGCGAAATTTTGACGGACGCTCGTCAGTTGACGTCATGCTGCGGCTTTCATTAACGCGGCGTGTTGCTGGTGGACTGTGGTTTACGCAACAAGCAAATAGACAGAAGAGCACCGATTCCGATGAGGCGTCGTCACTCTCGTGCAATCAGGCTTCGCGATATGGGCGATTTTTGGGTTTTTGGCTACGGTTCGCTGATGTGGCGGCCGGGATTCGCGCATGTCGAGACCCGCCGCGCCCGCCTTTACGGCTATCGCCGGTCACTCTGCGTCTATTCCTTCGTGCATCGCGGCACGCGTGACCGGCCGGGTCTGGTGCTCGGCCTCGACCGCGGCGGCTCCTGCATCGGGCTGGCCTTTCGCGTGCCCGGCGAGTTGCGCGATGAGGTGCTCGCCTATCTGCGCGAGCGCGAACTGGTCACCAACGTCTATCTCGAGCGCGTGCTCGAGATCCGCCTCGACGGGAATGGCGCGGCTACAGGTGAGAGGGTGAAAGCGGTCGCCTACATCGTCGACCGCCAGCATGAACAATATGCCGGCGGACTCGATGCCATGCATGCCGCAAGCGTCATCCGGGGTGCCGTCGGCCAGTCCGGAAACAATGAGGACTATGTGCTGAGCACGGTCAACCACCTCCAGGCACTGGGTATCAGGGATCACTGGCTGGAAGAGGTGGCGAGACAGGTCGCGCCCAACGCTACATCGTGAAAATCTGTTTTCCCAGATCGGCGCGATCCAGGCTGTTTGCGACGGCAAGCTTGAATTCGGTCAGCGGATGGATGCCGCCGACAGGGATATGGAAGCCAGGCTGGCCGAAGATGTCGACAATCTCGCGCAGTATCGGCCGGTCGGCTTCGACAGGCGGCGAAAAAAAGTAGCGATAAATGTTTGCCCTGATTTCGGCGCCGCTCAGCAGCACGTCGAAATTGTGCAGTTCGAAACGCTCCGCGCTCATGCCGCCGTTGATGACCATCTGCCCGCCAAGAGCAAGGGTGCGGATCAACTCGCCGCTGGCGGGCCCGCCGACATTGTCGATGATGCCGTTCAGTCCGGCGCGGCCGGTCATGTCCATGACGGCCTCCCGGATGTCGCCCTTCACGTCCGACAGATCGAGGATGGCGGTGGCGCCAAGCTCCTTCAGGTCTGGGCTTTGATGCTGACGTCGCACCACCGCGATGACGTTGATGCCGCGCCGTTGGGCGAACTGCATCACCATGGTTGAAATCGAAGAATAGCCGGCCGTGACCGCCAGCCACTGGCCAGGCTGCACCCTGGAATCCACCAGCAGGTCCCAGGCCGTGATGGGGTTCACCATCTGCCCGGCGCGTTCGGTGGGATAGTCGGCGGGCAAAGGGATCAGCCATTCAGCGGGAATGGCGGCGTACTCGGCCCAGGTGTTGTAGTGGCTGAACGCGACAAGCGTGCCGGGTTGCAGCGCGACGCCTGTCCCTGCCGCCTCGACAATGCCTGCACCATGATTTCCGGCGATCTGCCGGGGAAAGTGCGGCTTCTTCGGTTCGGGATAGAGGTTCTGGATGAACAGAAAGTCGCCCGGGTTGACCGAAGCCGAGACCATCCTGACCAGCACCTCGCCATCGCCGATCCGCGGCGTGGGAACGTCGTCCAGGTAGAGCACGTCCCGCGGCGAGCCGATCTCGTCGAACACAATTGCTTTCATGTCGGTCTCCAAATGGCAGCGGCTTGGAGGCGACCAGACCGCGAGCACCGACATTTGCATCGGCACCGCGGAATTTAGGTCGGCTGGGAAAAACCAGAATTGGCAGAATTGACAATCGATATGCTAAACTTGCCATACTGCTAATTTGAGGACACATCTTGGAAAAACGTCCCGTCCACGCCGTGATCTGGCTGCCGTCGACTTTCTATTCGGCGGTCGCCGCCACGCTGGTCGAAATGTTCGACTTGGTGAACACCATTCGCGGCGCACCGGCGATTTCCTTCGAATTCGTGGCGCGGCAGGCCGATGCCACGACGACGCCGGGAATTTCCTTTCACACCAAACGTGAACCCTCGCAGCGGATGGACCTGCTGATCCTGCTTGCCATGCCCGGCATGCAGGTGCCGGAGCTTGTTGCCGCGCTGGCCCAAGAGAGCCGCCATGCCGCGCCGCTGATCGCCAGAGCGCAGCGCGACGGCGCCATCATCGCCGCGCATTGCGGCGCCGGTTATTTCCTGGCCGATGCCGGCCTTCTCGATCGAAAACGGGCGACGATCTCCTGGTGGCTGAAGGCCGATGCCCAGCACCGCTTTCCGAAAGTGCGCTGGGACGCTTCCCGCGTGCTGGTCGGGGACGGCCGGATCTATACTTGCGGCGGCGGCTTTTCAGGCCTGGAACTCGGCAAGGCGCTTCTCAAGGATCTTGGCTTCGTCCAGGAGGAGCGGCTGGTTCGCAAGCTGCTGGTGCTGCCGCCGTCGCGCCAGAGCCAGGCGCCATATGAATTCCCGCTCGCCGATCTGCTGCCCTTGCATGAGCCGTTGCGTGACCGGCTCGAAGCCCTGGCACGAAAACAGCTCAGAACGCTCGACCTTGCACTGCTTGGCTCGCAACTCGGCCTGTCGCCGCGAACGCTGGCGCGCCGGTTTGCCGATGAATTGCACACGACTCCCGGCCGATGGATTCAGGACCAACGGCTCGAGGCCGCCAAGACGCTTCTCGAAAGCACCAGGCTTGGTATTGCGGAGATATGCTATCAGGTCGGCTATCAGGATGCGGCCTCGTTCAGCCGGCTTTTCAACCGCATAGTCGGACTGCCACCCGGCGAATACCGGCGCCAAAGCCAGTAGACATTGGCCAGGTTATGGGCGAAGCGGTCGCGCCTTTGTGAAGCGCTGGTCCGCTGGAAAATTGGCTGAGGCCTTTGACCTCGGCGCGGCGAGACCTAGCTTAGCTGCGGCCCGAAGCATTCGGGTTCGCCCGCCGCCAGCATCACGGAGCCCAGTCTTGCAGAAACGTCGTCTCGGTCAAACCGACCTTTCCATCGCGCCGCTGGTTCTGGGCGGCAATGTCTTCGGCTGGACCGCCGACGAGAAGACCTCCTTCGACCTGCTCGACCGGTTCGCCGGCGCCGGTCTCAACGCCATCGATACGGCGGACGCCTATTCGCGCTGGGTGCCCGGCCACAAGGGCGGCGAGTCCGAGACGATCATCGGCAAATGGATGAAAAGCCGTGGCAACCGCGACAAGATCGTCGTCGTCACCAAGGTCGGCTCGGATATGGGGCAAGGCAAGAAGGACCTGTCCGCCGCCCATATCGAAAGGGCGGTCGAGGCGTCGCTCAAGCGGCTGCAGACCGATGTGATCGACCTCTATTTGTCGCACTGGCCGGACCCGACCACGCCTTACGAGGAGACGCTCGGCGCCTACGAGAAGCTGCTCGCCGCGGGCAAGGTTCGTCATATCGGCGCCTCGAACCTCGACGCCGGCCAGCTGCGCGCCGCGCTCGATGTGGCCAGCCTGCGCGGGCTGCCGCGCTATGCCGTGCTGCAGCCGGAATACAATCTTTATGATCGATCTTCCTTCGACGGGCCGCTGCATGATCTGTGCGCGGCGGAGGATATCGGCGTCATCACCTATTTCGCCCTCGCCAAGGGGTTTCTCAGCGGCAAATACCGCAGTGAGGCCGATCTTGGCAAAAGTGAGCGCGGCGGTGGCGTGAAAGCCTATCTCAATGCGCGCGGCATGCGCATCCTTGCGGCGCTCGACGCTGTGTCGGCGCGCCATTCGGCCAAACAGGCCGAAGTGGCGCTCGCCTGGGTGATGGCGCAGCCAGGCATCACCGCGCCGATCGCCAGCGCCACGACGCTAGACCAGGTCGATAGCCTGGTTCGCGCGGCATCGCTGAAGCTCAGCGCGGAGGATCTCGCGGCGCTGGATAAGGCTAGTGCCTAGCAAAGGCCGCCGATCAGGTTCGGCACGATCGTTCAAGACGACGGCAGTCCGCCTTGCCACACTGCTCTTCAGTATCGTGGGAGAGGGAGCAGCATGGCCGCAGAAATTGTTTCGCAGGCGCAGCCCTGGCAGCAATTGCTGGCGCTGGTGCTGGCGGCAACCGTCGTCATGGGCAGTCCGGGCCCGGCGACGATCAGCGTCACGGCGATAGGCGCGGCCTTCGGCCTGCGCAATTCGCTTAGCTATGCCTCGGGGATCGTTCTCGGCACGGTCACTGTGCTGCTGGTGGTGGCCACCGGCATCACGGCTGTCCTCACCTCGATGCCGGGGGTAGCGCCGCTGCTGGCGATCGCTTCCGCCGCCTATATCCTCTATCTCGCCTTCAGAATCGCGACGGCGCCGCCGCTGGCCGCGCGCGACAGCAGTGCGGTTCTCCCAACCTTCCTCGGTGGCTTACTGCTCGCTGTCGCCAACCCGAAAGCCTATGTGGCGATTGCCGCGGTCCTTGTCGGCTCCTCGACGGCCGCCGGCGCCGATGCTCTCGGTGTCCCGGCCAGGCTGGCGGTTCTCACCTTGATGATCGTCGCCATCCATGTGCTGTGGCTTCTGGCCGGAGCGGCATTCGCGCGGTATCTGCGCCAGCCGCTGGCGTCGCGGATCATCAACCTGGTGTTCGCGGCAACGCTGGTGCTGACCACCGCTTTAGCGGCATGGCCGTGAGCCAACCGGCGCCGAGAATCAGGCTTTGATCTTCGCGGCGGCTGCGAGTTCGGCCAGCCGCTTGATCGCCGTCGGCGGCATGGACGGCGGGTTCGGCGCTTGTGACGCCTCGACCAGCAGCTGGTCGCAAGCGGCTTCCGTCTCACCGATCAGCCGGTCCATGAATTCGTCCTTGGCGAGCCCGGGCGGAATCGGCGGCAGGAAGCGGGCCTTGATGGTGCCGGGAAAGCGCAGAAATTTGCGGCGCGGCCAGTAGAGGCCAGCGACATGGGCGACCGGCACCACCGGAACGCCAAGCTGCGCGTAAAGTTCGACAATGCCGTATTTGTAGGCCGGCTCGTCGCCCGGCGCGCGGCGCGTGCCTTCGGGATAGATGATCAGCTGGCGCGGATTGCGCCCCATCTCCTCCTTGGTGGAGGCAACGACCTGCTTCAACGCCTTGGAGCGGCTGCCGCGGTGGACCGGGATCATCCGCATCTTCAGGATGTACCAGCCGAAGAAGGGGATCCAGGTCAGCTCGCGCTTGAGGATGTAAAGCGGGTCGTGGAGGAACGGAAAGAAAGCGATCGCGTCCCAGAATGACTGGTGTTTCGGCGCCAGGATGAAGGAGCCTTCGGGCAGGTTTTCGACGCCGGTGATGTCGCTCCTGGTGCCGGCGATCTTGTCGTAGAGCCACAGGCTGGTGCGCGACCAGAATTTCGGCACGAACCAGGCGCGGTGGCGCGGCGACAGGAAATAGTACGGGGTCCAGAGGATCATCTGGACGACCAGATTGACGTAGAAGACGAAGTTGAACGCCAGCGAGCGGATATAGAGCATGCGGGGAAGGGCCCGTTGAGGAGGTGTGCGTTGGTTACACCAAGCGCGGGCAAAAAGGAAACGCCGCAATGGCCGCAGACTGGCCGGGGTCCATAGGTTCGCAGGCAACCCCAGCTTACCATGTCGCCTGCAGCAACCGCTGCTTCAGCCGGGGAGCGGCGAAATCGAGAAACGCCCTGAGTTTCACTGGCAGCAGGCCCTGGCCGGCATGGACGAGGTTCACCGGCCATGGCTGCGGCTCGAAGGACCGCAGTACAGGGACGAGCACGCCGGAGCGCACCGCGTCCGCAATCTGGTAGGACAGCACCCGCGTCACCCCGGCGCCGGCGATCGCGGCATCGATCGCCGCTTCCGCGGTGTTGACGCGCAGCCGCGAGCGGATCGGTACGGTCAGTTCGCCCTTGCCGGTTGCAAAGCTCCAGCTGGCAAGAGCTGCCGATCCCTCGAAACTGATGCACGCGTGCGCCGCGAGATCCTGCGGGATTTGTGGCACGCCATACCTGGCCAGATAGGCCGGGCTCGCGCACACGACGCGGCGGATCGAGCCGACGCGGACGGCGATCATGTTCGAGTCTGGAAGCTGGCCGATGCGGACGGCGAGATCCAGGTGTTCATCGACCAACTGGGTTACCCGGTCGGCCAGCGTCAGGCGGATGTTCACCTGCGGGTAGGCCGCGAGGAAGTCAGTGACGACCGGCAAAACATGCAGGCGGCCAAAGACGATCGGCGCGGTGATGAACAGGTCGCCGGTCGGCGTGCTGTATTCGCCGGCGGCGGTGCGCTCGGCTTCGCCGACTTCGCCCAGGATGCGGCGGCAGGCAGCGAGATAGGCCTGGCCGGCATCGGTCAGCGTCAGCTGCCGGGTCGAACGGTTCAGCAGGCGCGTCTTCAGGTGCTTTTCGAGGTCGGAGACCTTGCGGCTGACCGTCGCCAGGGGGATGCCGAAACGGCGGGCGGCAGCGGAAAGGCTGCCGGCTTCCACCGCGGCGACGAACAGCGACATGGCTTCGAGGCGATCCATAGCTTCTTCCGAAAATTGGAAGGGTTTGTTACGAATATGCCATCTACATCCAAAACATGGAAGCCTCTACATCTACCCGTACGATGGCCAAAGGTTTGGCCTCGAGGACGCTTCCATGAACGCTCATACCTTCACCAGCGATGTCGCTTTCACGCCGACGGTCAAGGCAATCCAGACCCGCAAAGGATCGCGCAAGGGCTATGCCAGCGCCGAGGAGCGCGGCGGATGGCGCGCCCATATCACGCCAGACCTCGCCGACTTCATCGCGGCGCAGACAAGCGTCTTCCTGTCGACGGCTAATGGCGAGGGCCAGCCCTATATCCAGCATCGCGGCGGGCCTGCCGGCTTCCTCAACGTGTTGGACGAGAAGACCATCGGCTTTGCCGATTTCTCGGGGAATAGGCAGTTCATCACCCAGGGCAATCTTGCCGACAACAATCAGGCGTTCCTGTTCCTGATCGACTATGCGCATCGGCAGCGCGTCAAGATCTGGGGCACGGCGCGCGTCGTCGAGGACGATGCCGAGCTTTTGGCAAAGCTGATGCCGCAGGACTACAAGGCGCGCCCCGAGCAGGTCATCCTGTTCACCGTCTCGGCCTGGGATGCCAATTGTCCGCAACACATTCCGCAGCGCTTCGAGGCCGCCGATGTGGCGGTAGCGCTTGCCGAACGCGACAAGCGGATTGAGCGACTCGAACAGGAAATTGCGCGGCTGCGCGGCGCCTCGGACGGCGCGGCCAAGGGATAATCGGGCGCCGTGAGAGCCGTCTTTTTTGCGCAAATCCAGGAAAACCGCTACGCACTTTTCCTGGAATTGCTTTAGTCCTTGGCGGTCGAAACCTCGGCCAGCGCGACGCTGTCGGCGGCCTGGCGGACCGGTACGATGCCGCGCGCCAGCGCCAGCAGGTATTTGCTGTATTCGGTCAGCAGCACGCGCAGCGCTTCCGGCTTGGTCAGCCAGTCGCCATTGTCGAGATTGGTGTTGACCACCGGATAGGGTTCAAGCTTGGCGCCGTGCAGCAGGCGGCCCATTTCCAAGAGGCTGCGCGGCATATGGTAGTTGTTGGTGACGAGGATGACGCTGCCATAGGCGTGGCTCTCCACCCATTTGGCGCTTTCCTCGGCATTGCCGATCGTGTCGAGCGCGGCGCGGTCGATGTCGATGCAGCAGGAAAACAGCGCCTTGTCGCCGCCGGTTGCGGCCTGCAATTGGCGGCGGCTGGCGGAGGGATGCACGCCTGAGATCAGCAGCCGCTCGCCCTTGCCGGAGGCAAGGAGATCGAGTGCGGCGTCAAGGCGGGCCTGGCCGCCGGTCAAGACGATGATCGCATCGGCCTTGGCCGGATTGGCCGGGGTGGTCATGTGGCTGACCTTGCTGGCGAACCAACCAAAGCCGCCGGCAAACAGCGCCACCAGCAGCAGCAGACAGAGGGAAGCGAGCCGCAGCGCGGTCCGCAAACGATTCGGGCCGGTGCGCACACGCGAACGCGCACCCACCACTGGCATCTGTCCAGCCGTCCCGGTCGAGTTCCGCGCGTCCATCATCCTATGGTTAATCCTGAAATGCCGCTTTGATAAGGAAAAAAGCGCACATTGCGTTACGTCGTTTTTCGATCCGTGATCGCCCCGTTGTTCCTGTCCTTGGCCCCCGACCTGTTTTTCGCCTCTGCTGTCATTGTTCAACTTGCATCCGGCTGGCGGACATCGATGTCGCTGAGATAGGCGACGACGGTGGCGTGCGACGTTGCTGCCGTCAGTCCGCCGATCACCAGCACCATCAGGCCGACGCCGAGATAACCGGCCGATCCGATGGCGAAATTGCCGAACAAAGCGGTGGCCTGGTCGGCCTGCGGCGTTGCCATGTTGCGCGACGACCACCAGGAAAAGACGATGAAAACGAGGATCGCGGCGGCCCCGCCGGCGGCAGCGCCCTTCATACCGGTGACCAGGAAATGCCAGCGGAATTCGCGCGCGATAAAGCGCGCCTCGGCGCCGACGAAATGCAGCACTTCGATGATATGGCCGTTGCCAGCCATGGCGCCGCGCGTCGCGAACACCACGGTGAGCACCGTCGCCGACAGCATCAGCACCAGAACGGCGATGCCGATGGTGACCGTGGTGCGGGCCATGGCGACCAGCCGGTCGACCCAGGTGCGGTGATCGTCGAGCGAAGCACTTGGCAGCTTGGGCGTGATCGCCGCGCGGATGGCGGCAAAGTCGGGCGGGTTGGTCTCGTCGATGGTGACGATGATCAGCCGCGGCACCGGCAGTTCGTCGATGTTCAGCCCCGAGCCTAGCCATGGCTCCAACAGGCGGGCCGTCGCATCGCGGTCGATGATCTTGGTCGCTTTCACGCCGGGGAATTCACCGACGATCTGCGAGGCCTGGGCAAGGGCCGCCTCCATGTCGAGTCCGTCGACAGGTTTGATCTGGATCGTCGCCTCGCGCGAGATCTGGTTCTCCCACACCGAGGCGGTGTCGCGCACCAGCGTCACAGCGCCGAAGGTTAGGCAGGAGAGGAAGGTCATGATGGCGATGACCAGCACCAAAGCGCGGCCGGCAATGTTCTGCGCCGGCACGATCGGCGCCATGCGGCGCTGGACGCGCTGCATCGTTGCCGCCGGCTCCGCGACCTCTTCATGCAGCTGTTCGGCGGACAAGTCAGTCATATATATCCAGCCTTCCGCCGGCCAGGATCATGCGGCGCGCGTCGACCTGCTCCATCAGGCCGAGGTCGTGGGTGGCGATTACCACCGCGGTGCCGAGACGGTTGAGTTCGATGAACAGCCTGAGCAGCCGGCGCGCCAGCGGCGGGTCGACATTGCCGGTTGGCTCGTCGGCGAGCAGGATTTCGGGCTGTTCGATCAGTGCGCGGGCGATCGCGGCACGCTGCTTTTCGCCGCCCGACAGGACCGGTGGCAGCACATGCATGCGCTCGCCCAGCCCAACCCACTTCAAAAGTTCGGTGACGTCGGTGCGATAGCTCGCTTCCTCGCGGCCGCGCACGCGTAGCGGCAAGGCGACATTCTCATAGGTGGTCATGTGGTCGAGCAGGCGGAAATCCTGGAACACCACGCCGATGCGGCGCCTGAGATGCGGCAGCTCGGCGCGCGAGATGCGCGAGCGGTCCTTGCCGAAAATGGTGATCAGCCCGCGTGTCGGCTTCAGCGACATGAACAGAAGGCGCAGCAGCGTCGTCTTGCCGGCGCCGGAGGGCCCGCTCAGGAACTGGAAGGAGCTCTCCGGAATGTGCAGGGAGATGTCGCGGAGGATTTCCGGACCCATGCCATAGCGGAGGCCGACATTTTCAAAGCGGATCACGTGCGACGACCTGAAATGTGTGGCGGCGGCGTGCCAGCCCTTTCTGTCCAACGACCATCGGCCGCCATGGTTAACCGTCGGTTAATTTTCGCTGTTTTTGAATACGTCACAAAGGTTCCGGTGGGGAAGCGTTAACCATTTCCATTTACGAAAAAGAAACGAAGAGCGAACAGCGGGGCCATAATGGCTGAGCAACGAACCGCGCGCCCGGTTTCCGGCGAAATCATGACCGGGCTGGGGACAAATGGCGCGCCGGAATTGCGTCCTGTGGCGACCGACATCGTCGATGCTGACTATGAGGTGCTCCCGCGCCTGGTTCCGCGCATCGAGGCGGCGTCGCTGCCGGAACGCGGTATTGCAACGCCGTCGATGGCGGGCATGGAGATGCTGCGCAAACCGGAAGCCGCAACCGTGCGGCCGCCGGCATCGCGTGGCGGGCCAATCTTCTGGATCGCCGGCGTCGGTGCGGCCTTTGCTGCCTTCTGGGTCGCGGGCGGCCACGCGCTGGTGCGGCAGACGCCGTTCTTTGCGGCTGAGCAGCCGGCGGGCGCCGTACTCAGCATCGCCGGCGTCACCTCGCGTGTCGATGCGTCTGGCACCACCCCGGTTCTGTTCGTCGATGGCGAGGCCGTCAATGGCGGGCTGAAAGCCGGGCGGTTGCCGCCGCTCGAGATCCGCGTCACCGGCAATGACAGCCGCATCACCCGCTATACGTTGGGGACATCCAACCGTTCGCTGGCGCCCGGCGAAAGATTCGGCTTTTCCAGCCGTCTCGACGTGCCTAGAAACGGTGTGAAGGCCGTCTCGGTCACTTTCGCCGGTTAGGCGACGATCTCTCGGAAAGGTTATTGATGCCAGTTGTGCGCGGCAAGGACATCGAAGTCCTGTTTTCGGCGTCCGCGATCGCGCGGCGCAATCTTGAACTCGCCAAGGAGATCGCCGAGCACGACTATCACGACCTGCTGGTGATTTCGGTGCTGAAGGGCTCCTTCATCTTCGCCGCTGACCTCATTCGCGCCATGCACGATGTCGGACTGTCGCCGGAGGTCGAGTTCATCTTCATCTCCAGCTACGGCGCCGGGACCACCAGTGGCGAGGTGAGGGTGCTGCGCGACATCGACAATGAGGTCGCCGGCCGCGACGTGCTGCTGATCGACGATATCCTCGAATCAGGGAAGACACTGTCCTTCACCCGCAATCTGATGCTGTCGCGTGGCGCCAAAAGCTGCGCCATCGCGGTGCTGCTCGACAAACGCATGCGCCGCCAGACCGAGCTCAACGCCGACTATGTCGGCTTCGACTGCCCCGATTATTTCGTCGTCGGTTACGGTATGGACGTCGCCCACGCTTTCCGCGAATTGCCGTTTGTCGGCGTCGTGAAAGGTGATGCCTGAGAAAAGGCCCCTGACGCTTCAAATTTTCAGAAAAAGTCAACTTTTGCCCGCCAAATTCCGGCCCATGGCAAAGCTTCTGATCGTCGAGGACGATGAGTCCGTCCGCACCCTCGCCGCCCGCGCGCTTGAACGCGCCGGGCATACAATCGATATCGCCGCCGACGGCGCACAGGGGCTGGCGATGATCAGCGCGGCGGGCGGCGGCTACGATCTCGTCGTCTCCGACATCCGCATGCCGGAGATGGACGGCATCGAGATGGCGATCGCCGCGGCCAGGCTCTTCCCGGCGATGAAGATTCTGCTGATGACCGGCTATGCCGACCAGCGCGAGCGCGCCGAGGAGTTGAACGGCATTATTATTGACGTCGTGCAGAAACCCTTCACACTCGCCGAAATCCGCTCGCGGGTCGAACAGGCGCTGGCCTGCTTCGCCTGATACGCCTCAGGCAGCATCCTGGCTTGCAGCAAGGACCGGGCCGGCACTCCTGCGCCGTTCGGTGTTAAGCGCCAGCAAGCCGGCGCCGATGATCAGCGCGGCACCGATGGCGGTGGTCGAGCGTGGCACCTCGTTGAAGAACAGAAAGCCCCACAGCGGCGACCAGATGATCCCTGTGTATTCGAAAGTGGCGACGCGGTTGGCGGGCGCCAGCCGGTAGGCCTGCGACAGCAGGATCATACCCGCCGAAGCGACGAAACCGCAGGCGGCCATCTTGAGGAAGTCCGGTGTCGTCGGCCAGACCCATGGCCGCACCAGGAATTCGAGGCTGGGATGGACGGCGTGGGTAATGCCGGCAAGCCAGAATGTACCGGCAACCAGGGCAGCGCCGACGAGATAGGCGCCGTTCTGGTAGAACGCCATGACGGTGGAGGATTCGGTGTCGCCGATCTTGCGCGCCATCAGCTGCGAAAAGCCGTAGAGCAGCGCCGAGCCCAGTGACAAAAGCGCCGCCCAGTCGAGCAGGCCGGCGCCCGGGCGCAGCATCACGACCACGCCCAACATGCCGATCAGCACGGTGGCGAGCGTCTGCCAGGAGACGCGTTCGCCGAGATAGGGGCCGGCCATCGCCATGATGAACAGCGGCGCCATGAAGTAGAGCGCCACCGCGTCGGCGAGCGGCAGAGCGGCGATCGCCAGATAGTAGACGGTATAGGAGCTGAACTGGATGAAGGCGCGTATCGTCAGCAGGCCAAACCGCTTCGAGGCAATGGCCCGCAAGCCGACATCGGCGCGAACGAGAACGATCAGGATCGGCAAGGCAACGATCGAGCGGATCCACATTACCTCGGTTACGGGATAGCCGCCCGACACCGCCTTGACCAGCGGGTCCTGGAGCGAGAACACCAGCACCCCAAGGCACAGGCTGATGATGCCGAGAACGATCCGGTTGCGCATGTCGTTCAAGTGGCCCCTTGCCTGCCCGTAGCCGCCCGGCCGTGGGGTAAAAAGAACCCGCCACCGTTTCGGGCAGCGGGTATGAGTGAGGACTCTTCGATTGGTCCGCAACCGATTTCGCGGCCGCATATCCAATGGGTAGGCGGACTATCGTCCGGCGTTTGACATGTTGCAAACGAATTGGAATGATACCAGCAATCAAATTTGCTTATGACGGATTCGATGCGACCAACCCTCGACAGCGATCTCCTGCGCACCTTCGTCGCCATTGCCGAAGCGGGCAATTTCACCCGCGCGGCGGAGCAGGCCGGCCGCACCCAGTCGGCGGTGTCGATGCAAATGAAGAAGCTCGAGGAGCTGGTCGGCGACAGCCTGTTCGAACGCGGCTCGCGCGGCGTCGCGCTGACGCGCCGTGGCGGCGAGCTGATCGTCAATGCCCGTCGCATTGTTTCCCTGCTTGACGAAACGGCGGCCTCGATGGCGGCGGCCCCGCTCGGCGGGCCGGTTCGTATCGGTATCCCGGAGGAATATGGCCACGCCATTCTGTCGCGCGCGCTCGGCGCTTTCTCCAAGCGCCACACCAAGGTTGAGGTCACCGTACGATACGCACATTCAGGCGCGCAGCTGGCGGCGCTGGCCGCCGGCGAGCTCGATCTCGCCGTGGTCTTCGAATGGCAGGATCCTGGCGGTGGCGAGGTGCTGATGCACGATCCGACGGTGTGGGTGACATCGAGCCTGCATCACATGCATGAGGACCGGCCGGTACCGATCGCGCTCTACAACCGGGCCGGCTGGTGCAAGGATTTTGCCATCAAATCGCTGGAGCAGCGCGGGCTAGCCTATCGTGTCGCCTACACCAGCGACACCACCGGCGGCCTGAAGCTCGCCGTCACCTCTGGCCTGGCGATCGCGCCGATCTCGCACAGCAACATTCCCGATGGCTGCCGCGAGCTCACCGCCGCCGACGGGTTCGGCCACATTGATTCCTCGAATGTGGTGATGCATCGCAATCCCAATGCCTCAGGCGAGGCGATCGACGGCATGCAGGAGGCGATCCGCGACGCGTTCGTCAACAGGTCCGATTAGGCTCCCCCCTGGACCTGCTCAGCCCGCCGTATCTTCATAGAAATGCAGGCGGTTGCCGAAGGGGTCGGAGACCGACACTTCGCGGCTCTGCCATGGCGTGGTTTCAAGACCCGGCCGCGCGAAGCGGTATTTCTTGCCGATGAGTTCGCGGTGCAGCGCCGCTATGTCCTCGACCTTGATGCGCATGGCTATGCCCGGCGCGCCGTCGCCGTGATGTTCGCTGAGATGCAGGACGCAGCCGTCGCGGATTACACCCATATAGAGCGGCGCATTGTCGTCGAAGCGGTGCTCGAACTCGACCTCGAAGCCGAGGAAGTCGAGATAGAATTCGCGCGCCTTGGTGATGTCGAAGATGCGCAGGATGGGCGTTACGGCACCGAGTTTCGGCATGGCGCTGATACCATTCAGTTCGACGGATGTTGCCTTGGAGGCTACTTCAGCTCGAGCAGGCGCTCGAGATAGCTGCGCTCGATGTCGGGGCTGAGCGCGTTGCCGAGCCGCTTGCGGATTGCTTCGAGGATCTGGCGGGCGCGCTGCACATCGATCTCGTCGGGTACCTTCACTGAATCGCCGAAATCGGGTCCGCGGCTGGCGCGCGGCCGGCCGAGCGGATCGCGGTCGGCATCCTGTTGGCGGCCGCCTTCCTGGCTGCCGCCCTGGTCGCCCTGCATCGCCTGCAGCTGCTTCATCATCTCCTTGGCGCCCTTGCGCAGCGCTTCCAGCGCGCGACCCTGGTGGCCGACGGCCTGGTCGCCTTCACCTTCACCAAGCGACTTTTCAGCATTGCCCATGGATTTGCCGGCGTCGCCAAATCCCTCATTGGGCTGCATGCCCATGCCTTCCAGGCCCTTCTTCAACTTGTCGAGCTCGCTTTGCAGCTGGCCTTGGCCTTCCTGCAACTGCTTCATCGCATCAGCGAATTCCTGCGGCGTCATCGGCTTCGGTTTGGCGAGAGGATCGCGGTCGTCACCGGGGCCGGGCTTGTCCTGATCCTGTCCGCCGAGCTGCTGGTCGCCATCCTGCTGCTGGTCTTGATCTCGTTGACCCTGGCCGCGCTGCATCTGGTCCATGCGATAGGTGTCGTTCATCATCTCCTGCTGGCGGCGCATGATCTCGCCCAGCTTGTCCATCTGCTGGCGCATCTCGCTGTCCTGCTCGCCGCCTTGCTGCTGACGGCCTGCCTGCAGGTTGTTCATCATGTTTTCCAGCTGCGACAGCAGCTCCTGCGCCTTGTCGCGGTCGCCAGATTTCGCCAGGTTTTCGATCTGGTCCATCATGCGGTCGATGTCGCTCTGGCGCAGCTCGCGGCCGTTCTGCTGCATCTGCGGCGCGTTGGGGTTCTGCTTGGCGCGCTCGGCGAATTCCTGCAGGAATTCGTTCATCGCCTCGCGCAGTTCCTTCATCGCCTTTTCGATCTCTTCGTCGCTGGCGCCACGCTTGATGGCGTCCTGCAGCGCCTGCTGCGCCTGGCGCAGGCGCTTTTCGGCGGCCGAAAGATTGCCTTCCTCGATGCCGAGCGCGATTTCCCAGAGATAGGCAACCTCGTTGCGCAGCTGGTCGTCGCTGTCGGACATCTTCAGCCGGCTGCTAGCGCTCATGATGGCGAGGTAATGCGACATGTTGTCGAACGTGTCTTCGGGCCGAAGCGTGATGGCGTCCATCAGGTCGAGCACGCGCGGCTTGGCATTGGCGTCGAGCGCCAGCAGGCGGCGCTGCTCGATCACCGCCCGCGCCAGCGGGTTGGCGAAGGGCCGTTCGGGCATGAACAACGTCTTGGTTTCGCTGGTCGCAGTGTGTCCGGCATCGTCGGTGGCAACAAGCGACAGCTTGACGCTGGCGCCGGCCCAGACGTGTTCGGTGAGGTCCTTGGTGGTCTTGGCGGCGTTCGCCTTGCCGCCACGACGCGGCAGCGCCAGCGGCATTTCAGGCGGACCATAGAGCGGATGCGCATCGGGCGCCGCCGGGTCGGCCAGCGCGAAAACCGCCTTGGCGGTGGCCGCGCCATAGTCGTCGTCGATCTGGTAGTTGAGCTCGAAGGCGCCGTTGACGGCGCGCTTGGGCTCGCCGACGAAGCGGATCGTCGGCGGCTTGTCAGGGATCACGGCGAAGGCCCATTGACCGAGATCGGCTTCACCCGATTTCAGCGTCAGCGTGCCGTCGGCCGTCAGCTTGCCGGTGAACTGGCGCAGCTTGGGTGTCGCCGGGTTCACTGCTGCTGCCTTGACGGCTGCCGCCTGCGGACCCGTCGGGTCGATGGCGCGGGCGTTGCCGCCCTTGTCGGCGAAGCTAAGCGTTTCCTCGCCGGAGCCGCCGGTGACGCGCAGAGAGACGTCGCTGCCTTGCGGCACGGTAAAGGTGGCGGTTGCCTGCTTGGCATTGTTGTCGATGACTGGGGTGGTCAGGAAAATGGGCGGCTTGCCGGTATAGGCGGGCGGGGTCACCCAGGCATCGATGCGCGGCGGTACGATGTCGCGCGCCGCATGGGCGCGGAAGCCATCGGATATCCTGCCGCCGGACGGGCCGAAAGAAAAGGCAAAAGCGGTGACCAAAAGCAGCGCCGCCACGGCGCGCAGCCCCCAGGGGTCGCGCTCCGGCACGCGGGTCCGCGGCAGATCGGCGCCAAGGCTGCCCAGTTTGTCGGCCATGCGCTTTTGATGTTCGCGCCACAGCGCCTGGGAAAAGATGCTTTCCTTGCCGCTCGGACGGTCGGTCTGCACCAGCACAGGGCTATGCTGCAACTGGTTGGCCGCCTCGATGCGGCGGTCGACTTCAGCGGCGGATGGAAGCTTGAAGAAACGCAGTGGATAGAGCGCCGCAAGCACGGCAATGCCGAAAGCCGTGACCAGGACAATGCGCGCAATATCAGGCAGGCGGGGAAAGAGGCCGAGCCAGGAGAGGCTGATGAACAGGCTGGCGACGATGAGCAGCGGCAGAAGCAGCGGCCAGCCGCGCTCGACCGTCATCGAGACCCGTGTTGCCAGCCGGCTCAGGGCAAGCCGCCCGGCCAGGCTGCGATCGCCGCTGGAAATGGGGCGTTCCGTCATCGGCCCTTCCTGCCCGGGCGGGATAGCCCGGACTCAACAGATGGAAGTTTACCAGCAAACACGGCAAAGGCGAGGCGGTTCCGGAAAACTTGAAGAGCTTTGGCGGGTTTCCACCCGCAATTTAGTCAAAGCAAGAATCAGAATTTCGCAGGATCGGTGTTTGAGCCGCAGACCAGGACGGCAATTCGTTCGCCCGGCGCCGGCGTATAGCGGCCGGACAAAAGGGCTGCAAAGGCTGCGGCGCCGCCCGGCTCGGCGATGATCCGTACCCGCTCCCACAGCGCCTTCTGCGCGGCGATGATGGCGTCGTCGGTGACGAGGATGGAGCGTTCGACAAAGGCCTCGGCGATCGGGAACATCATTTCGCCGACGCGCTTGGGCGCAAGCGAATCGGCGGCGACGCCTTCGGCGGGCGCATCGACCGGGTGGCCGGCCTCGAAGGCACGATGCAGCGTCGGCGCGCCCTCGGGTTCGATGGCGACAATCCTGATGCGGCCGGCAAACCAGGCGGCGATGCCGCCGATCAGGCCACCGCCGCCGACGGCGACCAGCAGCGTGTCGATCTCAGGCAGGTCCTGCTCGATCTCGAGGCCGAGCGTGCCTTGGCCGACCAGCGTCTCTTCCTGGTTGAAGGCGTGGATCTGCAGCGCGCCGGTCTTTGCCGCAAAAGCCTCGCTGGCGGCGAGCGCCTCGGCATAGCGGGCGCCGCCGACGATCAATTCGGCGCCGTAGCCGCGAATGCGCTGCAGTTTGGCCGGCGGGCTGACTTCGGGGACAAAAATCGTCGCCTTGTGGCCGAGCCGCATGGCGGCATAGGCGACGGCGGCGCCATGATTGCCGCCCGATGCCGCGACCACGCCGGCCGCGGGCACCGGCCGTTCGAGCAGATTGGTGAAGGCGCCACGCGCCTTGAACGAACCGGAATGCTGCAGGCATTCGAGCTTGAGATCGACTGCCAGCGGTGGCCGGTCGAAATCGGCCATGTCGACGCGCAGCACCGGCGTGTGTCTGACATAGGGGCGGATGCGCGGTTCCATCGCGGCAATGCGTTCGCGCGTGATGGTGTTGCCGTTCGTCATGACCATCTCCTTGGGATTGACAGCAATTAGTAACTTGGCAAAATAACTAAATGCAAGAGGTTGATGTCTTCAAAGCGATCGCCAACGAACGCAGGCTGCAGATCCTCGACTGGCTGAAGGATCCGCGGGCGCATTTCCCGGCCCAGGCAGACGGCGATCTGGTCGAAGACGGCGTTTGCGCGCTGCTGATCGCAGAGAAGCTCGGCATTACGCAGGCGACGCTCTCCGAACATATGCGCGTGCTTACCCAGGCCGGCCTGCTGCGCCCCAAGCGCATCAAGCAATGGACGTTCTACCGCCGCGACGAGGACAGGATCGCCGACACAAGGATGCTCATCCAGAACCGGCTGTAGCGCAGCCGGCACGGCGGCTTCTATTTCAGCCAGTCGGGCACTGAATCCAAGCCGATCAGCTCGTCATAGGTCTGGCGCTGGCGCACGACGTGGAAACAGTCGCCGTCGACCAGAACCTCGGGTACCAGAAGCCTTGTGTTGTAGGTGCCGGACTGGACCGCGCCATAGGCACCGGCGGTGGCGACGGCAATCAGGTCACCAGACTTCAGCCGGGGCAGGTCACGGTCGAGGCCGAGATAGTCGCCGGTCTCGCAGACCGGACCGACGACATCGACCGCCATGCGCGGCGTGTCGGCCGGCGGCTGCACCACCGGCTTGATGTCGTGGAAGGCATCGTAGAGCGTCGGCCGGATCAGATCGTTCATGGCGGCGTCGACGACGAGGAAATTCTTGGCGTCGCCCTCCTTCACGAAGATCACTTCCGAGACCAGGATGCCGGCATTGCCGACGATCAGCCGGCCCGGCTCGAACATCACCTTCACCCCAAGCTTGGTGAGATTCTTCCTGACGATCTCGGCATAGGCATCGGGTAGAGGCGGCGGGCTGTTGTCGGTGCGGTAAGGGATGCCGAGGCCGCCGCCGAGATCGACGTGCTCGACGGCATGGCCATCGGCGCGCAGCGCGCCGACCAGTTCCGCTAGAAGCGCGAAGGCGTCGTCAAAGGGCTGCAACTCGGTGATCTGGCTGCCGATATGGGTGTCGATGCCGATGGGCTTAATGCCCGGCAGACCGGCGGCGCGGGCATAGACCTGGCGCGCCTTTTGCCAGGGTATGCCGAACTTGTTCTCGGCCTTGCCGGTGGAGATCTTCCTGTGGGTCTTGGCGTCGACATCCGGGTTGATGCGCAGCGAGACCGGCGCCACCTTGCCGAGTGCTGTGGCGCGGGCCGACAGCAATTCCAGCTCCGGCTCGGATTCGACGTTGAAGCAGAGAATGCCAGCCTCGAGCGCGAAATCCATTTCGCGCGCGGTCTTGCCGACGCCCGAAAACACGATCTTGTTGGCCGGAATGCCGGCGGCGAGCGCGCGGCGCATTTCGCCTTCCGAGACGGTGTCGGCGCCGGCGCCGAGCCTTGCCAGCGTGCGCAGCACCGCCTGGTTGGAATTCGCCTTCAAAGCGTAGCAGACCAGCGTGTCGAGCCCGGCGAAGGCCCCGGCAAAGACGCGGAAATGCCTAGTCAGGGTTGCCGTCGAATAACAATAGAACGGCGTGCCGACGCTTGCGGCGATGTCTGGTATCGCCACGTCCTCGGCATGGAGTACGCCGTCGCGGTAATCGAAATGGTTCACGAGAGTGGTTCCGGAAGTTGGAGCACGAGACCTGGTTAGAAACGCTAAGCCGGTCTCATCGGCTCTAGAGCAGCGGGTCGAGGATGAACTTCTTGTCCACGACCGGTTTTTCCGGCTCCGGCGGCACGGGCTGCTTGGCGCGCTCGGCGTCCTTGCGCGCCTGGACGGCCGCTTCATAGGGCGTGTCGAGACCGGCCTTGCGGCCGCAGGCGGTCACGGCAGCCATCGCCGTCAGCAGTGTCAGCGTCACCAAAATCCTGCTTGCGGTCATCGATCCATCCGTCCGAAACTTTTATGTGCTGCCGCTTTTAACCGAGTTTTCGGCGCATTGCACCCCGGCATCATGCCTTGGCGATGCGCTTTTTCCAGGTGCGGATCTGCTTCCTGACTTCCGACGGCGCGGTGCCGCCGAAGCTGCTGCGGCTCTTCACCGAATTCTGCACCGCCAGCACCGAGAAGATGTCCTGGGTAATACCGGGGTTGATCGACTGCAGGTCCTCCAGCGAAAGCTTCTCCAGGCTGACCTTCTTCTCTTCGGCCAGTGCCACCGCGCGGCCGGTGACATGATGCGCCTCGCGGAAGGGCAGGCCCAGCGTGCGGACCAGCCAGTCGGCGAGGTCGGTCGCGGTCGCGTGGCCCGAGCCGGCGGCCTTTTTCATGGCGGCGGCATTCACCGTCATGTCGCGCACCATGCCGGTCATCGCCGCCAGCATCAGGTCCAGCGTCTCGGCGGCGTCGAAGACCGATTCCTTGTCTTCCTGCATGTCCTTGCCGTAGGTCAAAGGCATGCCCTTCATCACCGTCAGCAGCCCGACCAGATGGCCGGTGACGCGGCCGGTCTTGCCGCGCACCAGCTCGGCGGCGTCCGGGTTCTTCTTCTGCGGCATGATCGAGGAGCCGGTGGAGAAAGAATCCGACAGCCTGACAAAGCCGAATTGCGGCGTCGACCAGATGATGATCTCTTCGGCGAGCCGCGACAGATGCGTGGCGCAGATCGCTGCCAGGCTCAAAAACTCCAGCGCGAAATCGCGGTCGGAGACGCTGTCCAGCGAATTGCGCATCGGTTCGCGGAAGCCGAGCGCCTTGGCGGTTCTGTGGCGATCGATCGGGAAACTGGTTCCGGCAAGGGCTGCCGCGCCCAACGGGCTTTCATCCATCCGCTCGATGGCGTCGCGGACGCGCGACAGGTCGCGCGAAAACATCTCGACATAGGCCATGCAGTGGTGGCCGAAGGTCACCGGCTGCGCCGTCTGCATGTGGGTGAAGCCCGGCATGACGGTTGCTGCATGCTCCTCAGCCCGCTCGAGGAAAGCGACGATCAGTCCTTTCAGTGCTTCGGCAACCCGGAAACACTCGTCCTTGACCCAGAGCCTGAGATCGACCGCGACCTGGTCGTTGCGCGAGCGGGCGGTGTGCAGGCGGCCGGCGGCCGGACCGATCAGATCGGCGAGGCGCGCCTCGATATTCATGTGGATGTCTTCCAGCCGGGTCGAGAATTCGAACGTGCCGGCTTCGATCTCTTTCAGGATCGTGTTCAGGCCGTGAGCGATTTTTTCTTGATCGGCCGTCGAAATAATGCCCGTTTCAGCCAACATTTCGCTGTGCGCGATCGAACCCCTTATGTCCTGTGCATAAAGTTTGCGGTCGAACGAGATCGACGCGTTGATCGCTTCCATGATTGCGGCCGGACCCGAGGCAAAACGTCCGCCCCACATCTGGTTGCTGGCCTTCTTGTCGCTCATCGCTATAACCCGTGCTCCGGAGCAGTTTTAGAATAATGGCAAACGGCAATAGATACTTCCCGGCCCCGCGCCTGATCCTTGCGGCCCTGTTGGCGGGCGTGCTGGCCGGTGCGGTCGCGGTATATGTCAGCGAGAGCGGTTCTGGCAACAACGCAGCCTCCGGCAGCGCGCCAGCGCAAGCTGCCGCCGGCGGCAGCAAGGACGATGTCGCCTGCGCCGCCAAGAGCGACCGCGCCAAGAAAGTGGCCGCCGCAGCCACAGGCCAGGTCGCGGCATTGTTGCCGGCCGATCCGCCGCAATCGCTGAAAAACCTCGCCTTCAACGGTCCCGACGGCAAGCCGATGACCATCGCCGACCATGCCGGCAAGACGGTGCTGCTCAACCTGTGGGCGACATGGTGCGCGCCCTGCCGGGCCGAAATGCCGGCGCTCGATGCGCTGCAGAAGGAAAAGGGCAGCGACGTCTTCGAGGTGATCGCGGTCAATGTCGATGCCGGCGACGATGTGAAGCCGAAGAAGTTCCTCGCCGACATCGGTATCGAGAAGCTCGGTTACTATCGGGATTCGAGCTTGGCGCTGTTCAATGACGTCAAGACGCGCGGGTTGGCGCTCGGCCTCCCTGTCACCATGCTGATCGACGGCGAAGGCTGCCTGGTTGCGCATATGAACGGGCCGGCCGAATGGTCGGGACCGGATGCCAAGCGGCTGGTCGAGGCCGCGCTAGCCCCCTAGGCTGAGCGAAGGGCCGCCGCCGGTTCGAGCATCAGGATGCTGCCGCCGCGCTGTTTGATCGGGGCGTAGTCCTCAGTCGCCGGCGCGGTGACGCCGGTCAGTTCGCTGAAGTTCTCGATCGGGCTCGGCCGGCCAAGATAATAGCCCTGGCCGATCTCGCAGGCCTCGGCGTCGAGGAATTTCAGTTCGCCCAGCGTCTCGACGCCCTCGGCCAGAACCGGCAGGCCAAGACCGCGGCCAAGCCCCAGCACGGCGCGCACGATGGCCGCCACCTGGCCGTTGCTGTCGACCGATTTGATGAACGAGCCGTCGATCTTGATCTTGTCGAAGGGGAAGGCGCGAAGGTTGGACAGCGAGGAGTAGCCGGTACCGAAATCGTCCATCGCCACACGCACGCCCAGCGCCTTGACCTGCCGCAAGGTGGCCAGAGCGCGCGGCATGTCCTTGACCAGCGCCGTTTCGGTGATCTCGAGTTCGAGCCTGCCGGGCGTCAGGCCGGAGCCGAGCAGGACTTCATGCACCTTGCGGCTGAAATTCGGATTGTGGAGTTGCACCGCCGAGACATTGACCGCGACGGTGAGAGGGTTCTTCCAGCGCGCTGCCTCGGCGCAGGCCGTCACCAGCACCCATTCGCCGATCTGGATGATGACGCCGCTGTCTTCGGCCACCGGGATGAAGGTCGCCGGCGACACGTCGCCGCGCTGCGGATGGCGCCAGCGGATCAGTGCCTCGAACCCGACCATCCGCCCGCTGCTGATCTCCTTCTGCGGCTGGTAGACGAGGCGAAACTCATTGCGCGCTATGGCCTGGCGCAGTTCGTGCTCCATCACCCGCCGGTCGCGCGCCTCGGCGCCCATCGAGGCCTCGAAATAGCGATAGGTGTCCTTGCCCTCGGCCTTGGCGCGGTAGAGCGCGGTGTCGGCGTGGCTGACCAGGGCTGTCGGCTCGTCGGCGTCGAGTGGATAAAGTGCAATGCCGATGCTGGCCGACACCAGCCCGCCACCGACCGACAGCCGGTTTTCCTCACGCATCGACGCCAGCACCGCCTCGGCGATGCGGCCGGCTGCCTGCGGATCAGAAAGGTTCGGGGCGATGATGGCGAACTCGTCGCCGCCGAGACGCGCCAGCATCTGCCCGTGGCGGAGCACGGCGGAGGCGCATAGCGCCACCTTCTGCAGCATGGCATCGCCGGCGCCGTGCCCGAACAGGTCGTTCACTTCCTTGAAGCGGTCGAGGTCGAGCAGCAGCAGCGCAAGATGCCCGCCCTTGCCGCCGCGGTCCATTGCGGCAATTTCGGCCTCGAGCCGGCCGGAGAAACTGCGGCGGTTGGGGAGCCCGGTCAGCGGGTCGAAGTGGGCGAGGCGCAGGATCTCCTGCTCGGCCTTCTTGCGTTCGCGGATGTCGCGCACGGCGACGACGCTGTGCGGCTTGCCGCAATAGTCGATGCTCCTGGCGATCAATTCGACAGGGATGGCGGTACCGTCATGGCTTCTCAACTCGGCTTCCTGTGCCTGTCCGCTGCAGTCGGACATGCTGGTCGCGGTGCGTTCGCCGAACAGGTCGCCGAGCAGCATCACGTTCAGTGCTTCCGGCGCCATGCCGGTTAGCGCGGCGATGCTGTCATTGGCGCTGACGATGCGGACGCCGTCGCAGACGATCAGACCCTCGACGGCGGCGTTGGCCAAGCCGTGCATGCGCGCGGCCTCGAGCTTGTGGCGACGGAAGCGCAAGTCGATCCACAATGCTGCCGCCGAAAGCACAAGAATGACCAGGCTAACGGCCGCGGCGGCGAAGGCCTGCGACACCGGTTCGACCGTGAACTCAGATATTTCGATGGAGGAGTCCGGAAAGATCGACACTGCGGCCATGGCGATGAAGTGCAGGGTGCAGATCGCCAGCGTCAACAGGACGGCGGCGCCAATGGTCGCCTGCATGGACGGGCGTCGCAGCACGACCAGCAGCGCCAGCGCGGCGAGGGTGACGCCTGCAAGCAGTGAGACGGCGACCAGAAGCGGGTTCCAGACGATGCGTCCTTCGACCTCGAAAGCGGCCATGCCGATATAGTGCATGGCGGCGATGCCGGCACCGAGGATCGCGCCGCCGACCAGGGCGTAGTCGATGCGCCGGCGCAAGGTGGCGATCCACATGCCGGCGGCTGTCAGGGCGACGGAAGCGGCAAGCGAAAGCGCCGACAGTTCGGCATTGTACGCGTTGGGGATTCCCGGAGAAAAGGCAAGCATGGCGATGAAATGCGTCGCCCAGATACCGAAGCCGGTGGAAGTGGCTGATATCATCAGCCAGGTATAGCGGTTGCGCTCGCTTGAGCGGTCAACATGGCGAAGCAGATTGACCGCCGAGAAGGAAGAAATACCGCAAATAAGGGCTGCCAGTACGACCAGTCTCAGATCGTGCTCGTGCACGATGCAATTATAGACCGTCAGCATCTCGCCCCACCTGCTCTCCCGCAGCAATCAAGCCATCGACCTGATTAGTACGGGGCGCTTGAAGAATCGGTTATGCGCACTGCAACTACAGCGGGTTTTTCGGGTTGTACCTTGCGGCGATCTTTTTTCATTCCAGGCGGACGGTCACGAGCAGCGCTTCGTGATCGGAGCTCGGGCGGCCATCCGGCAACACCGCGGGCAGAACCGCCGGGGCGCTTGCCGCAAGGCCACGGGTGAAGAACCAGTCGATGCGGCCGATCGGCGCCGGATTGCCGGCCTCGCGCCGCTGTGTCGGCACATCGAGATTGTTGGCTGCCTGCCAGCCATAGCCGCGCCCTGCAAGGACTTCGAACAGTGGTTCGTGGCGTTCGACGTCATCGATCAGCCGGCCGGGCTCGGCCGCGATGCGCGCTCGCCATGCGGCAGGATCGTCATTGCGTTCCTCATGGGTGGCGGTCAGCGTGTTGAAGTCGCCGCCGATCAGCACCGGCGCCTCGGGATCGTATCTGTCGATGGCATCGAGGAGGTGGCGGGTCTGGTCAGCCCTGCCGGCAGGATCGGTGCGGTTTTCGAGACGCACCGAGACGACCGTAATTCGACGGTCGCCGAGCTGCACCTGGCCGCCGATCGCCATGCGGCCGCCGATGCGCGGCTGGCCACGCTCCGGCCGGAACCAGCCGCCGGCGGCGTCGAGACGCACCAGAAAGGGCCGCTGCAAAGGCACCGCGCTGGTCACGGCGTTGCCGTGGAAGCCTTCGCTGTTCACGGCGGCTTCGCCAGTTGTTGCGCGCTCGGCCTCGTTACCGCCGCCGAGCTCGACGAACTCGACGCCATAAGCATAGGTGTGGCCGAGCCGGTCAGCCAGCGTCCGCAATGGATGGCCATTGCCGGAGCGCACCATGCCGTTGTCGACCTCAGACAAAAGCACCACGTCGGGAGCCTGGGCGGCAAGCGTTGCGGCGATGGCATCGCCATGGCGCAGCCGCTCGACATTCCAAGCCACCACTTTCAGGGTGTCGCCGGCCTTCTCGCGCGACGCCGTGCCGCCGATCTCGACCTGACCGAGCGCCGGTATGGCGGCCGCATGGCGCAGATGGGTGGCGCTGTCACGGGGGCCCTCAAGCATCGCCTGGCGGTCGGCGGCGGGCACATGCGTCAATTGCTGGACCAGCATTCGTGTCTCCACTTAAGCCCGTCACCAGATCGGACATCTTAGCCGGGTAATCATTCTTGCGGCGGGGTCTTTACGCCATTCCGAGCTGCCCTAGCTACCTAGAGCGCCGATGTGACGGTTTCATGCCGTCGAGGAGGAGAGACCGGCTGTCCACAGGCCCGAAAAAGGCACAACAGAACTGTCACATACCTTCTCTATGAGAGCGGCAAGGGACTTGCGCAAGCCTGATGTCATCAGCCACTCAAGAGGGATAAAATCCATGTCGATCTTCAAGCAGGGCCTAGCTGCCCTTGCCGCCGGCGCCTTCAGCATCGCGCTGGCGCAGCCGGCCGCCGCGGAACCGGTCAAATTCGATTTCTGGTTCGGCCTTTCGGGCGACCTCGCCCGCGTTGTCGATACGCTGTGCAAGAACTTCAACGCATCGCAAGCCGACTATGAAGTCGTCTGTACCAGCCAGGGCAATTACGACGCCACGCTGCAGAACACCATTGCCGCTTTCCGCGCCGGCAAGCAGCCCGCCGTCGTGCAGGTCTATGACGTCGGCACCGCCACCATGATGCTGTCGGGCGCCTACAAGCCCGCCGACAAGCTGATGGAAGAAAACGGCTACAAGATCGACTACGCCGACTATTTCCCCGGCATCGCCCGCTACTACGCGACGTCGAAGGGCGAGATGCTGTCGTTCCCGTTCAATTCCTCGACGGCGCTGATGTACTGGAACAAGGACGCCTTCGCCAAGATCGGCAAGACCGAGGCGCCGAAGACCTGGGAAGATGTCGGCGCCGACCTGCAGGCCATGAAGGACGCTGGCTATGAATGCCCAATGGCAATCAACATCTCGGCCAATGAAAGCTGGCAGTTGATGGAGCAGTTCTCGGCCATCCACAACCAGCCGATCGCGACCAAGAACAACGGCTATGACGGCCTCGATGCGCGTCTGGAAGTCAACAAGACCAAGTTCGTCCAGTACGTCACCGATCTGAAGAAGTGGTATGACGCCGGCCTGATCAAGATCAAGTCCAAGGATCTCGGCCAGGATATGGTCCAGGCCTTCGCCTCCGGCACCTGCCAGGTCATCATGACCTCTGTCGGCGACCACGGCACCGTCGGCAAGACGCAGAAGGAAGGCATGAACTGGGATGTCGCCGAACTGCCGGTCTATGCCGGTACCGAGCGCAAGAACTCGCTCGTCGGCGGCGCGTCGCTGTGGGTGCTCTCCGGCAAGTCGGATGCCGAATACAAGGGCGCTGCCGCGTTCCTGAACTTCATCCACGACCCCAAGACGGCTTTGTTCTGGTCGACCAACACCGGCTATATCCCGGTGACCAAGTCGGGCTTCGACTACATGAAGGGCCAGGGCTTCTACGACAAGGCGCCCTACAAGGGCCGTGAAACCGCGATCGCCAGCCTGACCGCGTCCGAGCCGACCGAAATCACCCGCGGCATCCGCCTGGGCAACTTCACCCAGATCCGCGCCGAGTTCGGCACCCAGATGCAGGCCATTTTCGCCAACAAGGTCAGTGTCCAGGAAGGCCTCGACACACTGGTCAAGAATGGCGACGCCATCCTCGATCGCTTCCAGCAGACCTATCCGGGCAAGACCCTGCCCTGATCGCCTGAGGACTTCAGGGCCGCCCGTCACTTTCCGAGCATCGTGCCAGGGTCGACGGGCGGCCATTTCGTTATTAACCTCACCTTGCACTAAGCCAGCTGTCAGGCGGGCGTCGGCGGACCGATGGAAAAACGCGTTACCTTCAGCAGGTGGACTATCGGCATCCTTTTCGCGGTGCCGCAGTTGTTGCTGATCTTCACCTTCTTCTACTGGCCGGCCGGCCAAGCCGTGTACTGGTCGCTGACGCTGCAGCAGCCCTGGGGCGGCGGCAACATCTGGGTCGGGCTCGACAATTTCCGCTCGATCCTGTCCAACGCCGACTACTGGAACTCGATCAGCGCCAGCCTCATCTTTGCCGGCATCAGCACCGGGCTGGCGATGTTCATCGCGCTTGTGCTCGCCGCACTTACCGACCGCCAGCTTGCCGGATCGCGCCTCTACCGCGTGGTGCTGATCTGGCCCTACGGCATCGCCGCACCGGCACTGGCGATGGCGTTTCGGTTCATCCTGGCGCCTGAAGCCGGCTTCATGGCCGTCGTCAACCAGATGTGGCCCGGCTTCTGGGACCCCGGCCTCGACGGCACCGACGCCATGGCCTCGATCATCGTCGCCTTTTCGTGGAAATATGTCGGCTATAACTTCATCTTCTTCCTCGCCGCGTTCCAGGCCATTCCGCGGTCGCTGATCGAGGCGGCGGCGATGGACGGCTCCGGCGTCATCAGGCGGTTCTGGGACATCCAGTTCCCTTTGATCACGCCGACGATCTTCTTCCTTTTGGTCATCAACATCACCGAAAGCTTCCAGGATTCCTTCGGCATTGTCGACATCATGACCTCGGGCGGTCCGGCCAACGCCACCAATCTGATGGTCTACAAGATCTATTCCGACGGCTTCAAAGGGCTCGATTATTCGGGCGCCGCCGCACAGAGCATCATCCTGATGCTGCTCATCGTCGTGCTGACCATTTTCCAGTTCCGCTTCATCGAGCGGCGCGTGCACTACAGGTGAGGCGGATATGGTAGAGCGAACCCCGTTCCTCAATTTTTTCACCCATGTGATCCTGTTCGTCGGCTTCGTGTTTTGCATCGCGCCGTTCGTGGTCGTGATCATCGCTGCGTCGCACAACCTCAAGGACGTCAATGACGTGCCGATGTCGCTGCTGCCGGGCAACGACTTCTGGGTCAACATCAAGACGGCGTGGACGACGGCCGACCTCGGCCCCAAGCTTTTGAACAGCTTCATCATGGCTGCCGGCGTCGCCGCCGGCAAAGTGATCATCTCGGCGCTGACCGCCTTCTCAATCGTCTATTTCCGCTATCCCGGCCGCACCTTCATCTTCTGGCTGATCTTCGTGACGCTGATGCTGCCGCTGGAAGTGCGCATCGTGCCGACCTATGCGGTCGTCGCCAATGTGCTGTCGCCCTACCAGACCATCCTCGATATCACCGGCCTGACCTGGCTGATCGAGAAGGTGTCGGGCGTCCAGGTTTCGCTCAGCCTTGGGCTGCTCAATTCCTACACCGGACTGATCCTGCCGCTGATCGCCACCGCCACCGGCACTTTCCTCTACCGGCAGTTCTTCCTGACGGTTCCCGATGAGCTGACAGAGGCGGCACGCATGGACGGCGCCGGCCCGCTGCGCTTCTTCATCGATATCCTTTTGCCGCTGTCGCGCAACAACATGGCCGCGCTCGGCACCATCATGTTCCTGTGGGCGTGGAACCAGTATCTGTGGCCGCTGCTGATCACGACCGACCAGTCGCATGCGACAGCGGTGACCGAACTGAAGCAGCTCATTCCGAACGTCGGCGGCATACCGGAATGGAACATCGCCATGGCCGGCACGCTTATCGTCATGCTGCCGCCGCTGATCGTCGTTGTCGCCATGCAGCGCTGGTTCGTGCGCGGCCTGATCGCTACCGAAAAATAACAAGGAGACGGCCAATGGCCTCCATCACCATTCGCGACGTCACAAAGAGCTACGCCAAGATGCAGGTCGTGCATGGCGTCGATCTCGACATTGCCACGGGCGATTTTGTCGTCATCCTCGGCCCGTCGGGCTGCGGCAAGTCCACGCTGCTGCGCATGATCGCCGGGCTGGAGGATATTTCCGGCGGCACGATCGCCATCGACGGCACCGTCGTCAACAAGCTCGAGCCGCGCGAGCGCGGCTGTGCCATGGTGTTCCAGAACTACGCCCTCTATCCGCATATGAGCGTGGCGCAGAACATCGGCTATTCGCTGAAGGTCGCCGGTGTACCCGCCGCTGAACGGACCCAGCGCATCCAGGCGGTTGCCCGCACGCTGGAGCTTGAGCATCTGCTTGACCGCAAGCCGATGGCGCTGTCCGGCGGCCAGCGTCAGCGCGTCGCCATGGGCCGCGCCATGATCCGCGAGCCGAAGGTGTTCTTGTTCGATGAACCGCTGTCCAATCTCGACGCCAAGCTGCGCGTCCAGATGCGCTCGGAAATCCGCAAGCTGCATCGCCGGCTCGCCGCCACCTCGGTGTTCGTCACCCACGACCAGGTCGAGGCGATGACGCTGGCCGACAAGCTGGTGGTGATGAATGGCGGTCGTGTCGAGCAGGTTGGCACGCCGGCCGAAGTCTACAGCCGGCCGGCGAGCCGCTTCGTCGCCACCTTCGTCGGCGCGCCGGCAATGAACATGCTTGAAGGCACGGTGACGCTCGACGGCCTGTCGCTGCTTGGCGACAGCCGCAAGCTCAACGTTTCGCGCACGGGCCTTCCCGTAGGCTCCAAGGTTGCGGTTGGCATCCGGCCGGAGTCCGTACGCCTGGTTGCGGCGGGCACGCCAGGCGCTCTGGAAGCGACCGTCGATCTCGTCGAAGAACTCGGCGCCGGCCGTGTGGTCTATGTCGATCTCGACGGCGCACCGTTTTCGGTGGTGACATCGGAGACAGTCCATCCGGTGCCGGGCAGCGCAGTCGGCCTGCAGTTTGCCGAAGCCGACCTGCACTTCTTCTCGTCCGAGACCGGAGCCCGGCTCGACGTGTTCAAGGCGTCGGTGCCGGAACCGGCACTCTGATTCTTACAGGCCATCGGCAAGTGCCTTCCCGTCCGCTCAGGATGAACGGCAAAGCAGTCTCCCAAGGAAAAGTCACATGAAGATCATCCAGGTCACCGATGTCCATTTGGGACGGCGCGGCGAGATCCGCTACGGCGTCGACCTGCATGAACGGCTCGACCGCTGCATCGACCACATCAATGCCCGCCATGGCGATGCCGCCTTTTGCGTGTTCAGCGGCGACCTGACCGAAACCGGAGCGCCCGAGAGCTATGCCGATCTCAAATCGGCCTTGAGCCGGCTTTCGCTGCCGTACCGGCTGCTGCCGGGAAACCACGACAGGCGCGCCAATCTCGTCGCGGCATTTCCCGAAAACCCGACCGACGACAATGGCTTCGTGCAGTCGGTCTTCGACACTCCGGACGCGTCGCTGCTGTTCCTCGATAGCCTGGCGGAAGGCCGCGTCACCGGCGAATTCTGCGACAAGCGGCTTGCCTGGCTCGACGCGCGGCTCACTGAGGCAGCTGGGAGGCCGGCCTACATCTTCCTGCATCATCCGCCGGTCGAGCTCGGCCTGCCGCTGCTCGACCCGCTCGGGCTGGAACAGCCGCGGCGCTTCCTCCAGCTTTTGACGCGCCACGGCAATGTCGGCCATATCTTCTTCGGCCATGTTCATCGCGACATTGCTGGCTCGGTCGCCGGCATCCCGTTCACCGCGCAGCGCGGCCTGCATGCCCGTTTCATGCTTGACCTCGTCGGCGAGGAGGTCGTGGAGCAGGCGCCGCCGACCTACGGTATCATTCTTATCGATGCCGCCGCCCGACGGCTGGTCGTGCACAACAACGATTTTCTCGAGACTTGGCCGCTCTGGTCACCGGCGACGGGCCAGAGGGTTCTCTAGACCAGTTCAGTCAGGTGAAAACGTGCGCCTTGCCGGAGACGGTCAGCCGCACGATCTCGCCGACCGCCGGCGCATCGATGCCCGGCTTGCGCAGCATCAGCGGCGTGTTGCCTATTGCCGCGGCATCGGGCGGATCGGGGTTGTTCAACAACCGCACCGCAATCGTGCACATCGAGCCGGCGAACTCCGAGTCCGTCACCTCGGCGAAGATCGTGCCCGGCGGGCCCGACATGCCTTCGCGCGACGTGCGGTTCACCTGCACCTGCTCCGGCCGCAGCATGATGCGGGCGATGTCGCGACGCTCCTTCGAGTCGACGGCAATGCGGCCGAGCGAGGAGGTGGCAAAGCCGCCTGAAATCTTTGCCGGCAGGATGATGGCGTCGCCAAGGAACTCGGCGACCATGCGGTCCTTCGGCTGCATATAGAGTTCACGCGGCGTGCCGATCTGCGAGAATTTTCCGTCTCGCATCACCGCGACCTGGCTGGCGAAGGACAGCGCCTCGGCCTGGTCGTGGGTGACCAGGATGGTGGTGATGCCCGCGGCTTCGAGCAGTTCGGCGACTGCCTTGCGCATCGAGGCGCGCAGCCCTGTGTCGAGCGCCGAAAACGGCTCGTCGAGCAACATCAGCCTGGGCTTCATCGCCATGGCGCGGGCCAGCGCCACGCGCTGCTGCTGGCCGCCGGAGAGCTGGTGCGGACGGCGTTTGAGGATCGCCTTGTCGAGCCCGACCGTATAGGCGAGATCGGCGATGCGCTCGGCGCGCTGGTCCTCGCCGCGGGCCATGCCAAAGCCGATATTGTCGCCGATGCTGAGATGCGGGAACAGGGCGCCGTCCTGCGCCACCAGGCCGATGCCGCGGCGGTGCGCCGGCACCGCATGGCCGCCATTGGCCAGCACTTCGCCGTCGAGCACGACGCGCCCTTGGTCCGGCGCCTCGAAGCCGGCGATCAGCCGCAGCAACGTCGTCTTGCCGCAGCCGGAGGGGCCGACGATCGCGGTGCGGCTGCCGCTGGCGACGCTGAGGTCGATGCCGGCAAGGGCGGCGACCGGGCCGTAATGCTTGGTGAGGCCGCTGATTTCGAGGAAGCTCATCGTCCGGCCATCCGTTTCGACTGGACATAGAGTAGCCAGGTCAGCGGCAGCGACATCGCCACCATGATGAAGGCGTAAGGCGCTGCCGAGGCATAGTCGATCTCGCCGCTATAGGACCAGAACGCCATCGCCAGCGTGCGCGTACCGTTGGGCGCCAGCATCTGGGTGGCGGTCAACTCATTCATGATGCCGAGCGCGACTAGCGCCATGCCGGCGGCGGCGCCTGGAGCCGACAGACGGATTGTTGTTGACCACAGCGCTTTCAGCGGCGGCCGGCCAAGGCTGGCGGCGGCACGTTCAAGCTCGATCGGCGCCTGTGCGATCGATGCCCGGAGGCTGATCAGCGCGCGGGGCAGGAACATCAGGGCATAAGCGACCAGGATGGTGAACAGCGTCTGGTAGAGAGGCATGGCGACGCGCACGGTGATGGTGACCAGCGCCAGCGCGATGACGACACCGGGCAGCGCTCCGACAATGTAGTTGCAGCCCTCGAGCAGTCGCTGCAGCGGGCCCGGCGCGCGGATCGAGATCCATGCCATCGGCATGGCGGCGATGGTCGCAAGCACGGCACCGGCGAGCGCCAGGAACAGCGTCTGGCCAAGCGCCAGGCCGATCTCGTCGAACCGCCAGACATCGGCGCCGCCGGCGACCAGCCAGCGGCCGATGGTGACGAAGGGCACGCCGATGGCGAGCAGCGTGGTGACGGCGGGCAGAGCCAGGCAGGGCAGCGTGGCGCGTCCGAGCCTCGTGCGCTGCCGATGGCGCGCCGCGCCCGAGCCGACGCGGGCATAGCGTTCTTCGCCGCGCACCAGCACCTCGAGAGCGAGCAGCACGAAGCAGCAGGTCACCAGAACGCCGGCCAACATGTTGGCGGCGGGGCCGTTGAAGGTCGACTGGAACTGGTCGACAATCGCGGTGGTGAAAGTGTCGAAGCGGATGAAGACGTAGAGGCCGTATTCGGCCAACAGATGCAGGCCGACCAGCAGCGCACCGCCGCAAATGGCGAGCCTGAGTTGCGGCAGCACAACACGCCTGAACACGCGCCACGGTCCGAGGCCCAACGCCGCGGCAGCGTCCTCCAAAGCAGGGTCGAGCCGGCGCAGGGCTGCCGCGATCGGCAGATAGAGGAACGGGAAATAGGCGATCACGGAGACGAGCACGCCGGCCCATAGGCCGTGCAGTCCCGGCACCAGGGTAATCCAGGCGTAGGAATGCACGAAGGCGGGGATGGCGAGCGGCGCCACCGCGAGCCAGGCCCACAGCCTGGCGCCGGGCAAGTCGCTGCGCTCGGTCAGCCAGGCCAGCGCTATCGACAACATGATGGCGATCGGCACGGTGAGCGCTACCAGCAGCACGGTGTTGACCAGGAGTTCGCCGACGCGCGGCCGGAAGACCAGCGCCGAGACGGTGTCCCAGCCGGTCTGCACCGCAATCCAGATGATGAAGGCGAGCGGCAGCAGCGACAGCAGCGAGACGATGATGGCGGCAAGCGCGATCCAGGACATGGGTTGTCGGTGGCGCGACCGCCCGGCTGCAGGGCCTGAACGTGCGAGATCGATCGCAGATTGCATCAGCTCGACCGCGCCACTGCCGCCGGGGCGGGGGCGCCGCAGGTGCGGCCGGAAACGCAATGTGTCGTCATGGACGAAGCCATCTCGAAAACAGAGCGCTCCTGCGGAAAGCCCCGCAGGAGCGCAATCGTTGCCCTTTTAGGACGAACCCAGACTAAAGCAAGCCGGCTGCCGTCATCAGATCGGTCACCTTCTTGGAGTTCAGGGTCGCCGGGTCGACCTTCGGCGCCTGCAGGTCGGCCAGCGGCACCAGCTTGGGATTGGACTGCGCGTCCTTGCCGACTGCGTATTCGAAGGACGTGCCGGTCTTCAGCACGTCCTGGCCGCCCTTGCCGGTCACCCATTTCAGGAACGCCTGAGCTTCCTTCTGGTGCTTGCTCGAGGCCAGAACGCCGCCGCCGGAGATCGAGACGAAGGCGCCGGGATCCTGGTTCTTGAAATAATGCAGTTCGACGTTCTTGCTGTTTTCGCCGGTCTTGGCCTGATCGCCGAAATAGTAATAGTGATAGATCACGCCGCCTTCGATCTCGCCGGCATTGACCGCCTTCATCACTGTGCCGTTGCCTTTATAGGCTGTGAAGTTCTCCTTCATCGCCTTCAGCCAGTCGGCGGTTGCGGCTTCGCCGTTGAGCTCGAGCAGCGCGCTGACGATGGCCTGGAAATCGGCGCCAGAGGGCGAAGCGGCCCAGCGGCCTTTCCAGCTCGGATCGGCGAGATCGAGCATCGATTTGGGCAGCTGGTCGGCGGTGAGCTTGGTCTTGTTGTAGGCAAAGACGGTGCTGCGCGCCGCGACACCCACCCATTTGCCGCTGCTTGGCCGGTAATCAGCCGGGACTTGGGCAAGCGTATCAGCGTCGACGGGCGCAAACAGGCCCGCGGCTTCGACCAGGGTCATGGCCGGGGAGTTCTCGGTCAGGAACACGTCGGCCGGCGAAGAAGCGCCCTCGGCGACGATCTGGTTGGAGAAATCGCTGTCGCCGCCATTGCGCAGCGTGACCTTGATGCCGGTTTCCTTGGTGAAGCCTTTGACCCATTCCTTGGCGAGGCTTTCATGCTGGGCATTGTAGACGATAATGCCGGCGTCCGCGGCCATTGCCGGGCCCCCAATCAGGCTCACCGCTAGCGCGGCAGCGCCGATCAAAGTGGAGAGGGCATATCTCATGGGGCGTCGTCCTCGATCTGGTTTTTCTGGGTACGGCTGCTCCTACCAATACCTGATTACCATAGTCAACATTGGCGGGCTGCTTCAATCGGTCGCCCGGCTGCAAACTTTCGTGATTTTGCGGCACTTTGGCTTGGACATTATTTCGTTGGCCACGTAACAAATCAGCGCCGAAGCGCGAAGATCGGGGAGTGAACTCTTGTGAGCGGCAAGGATGAGGCCGAGCTTTCCCGGCTGATGCGGGCCGCAATCGCGGGAGATGAAAGGGCTTACGCCGACTTTCTGCACCGGATCGCCGCGCTGGTTCGCGGCTTTGTCAGGCGCAAGATCGTACAGGGCGGGGTCGATCCCGAGGATGTCGTGCAGGAAACCTTGCTGGCCATTCATGTGAAACGCCATACCTGGCGCCAGGATGCACCGGTGTTGCCGTGGATCTATGCGATTGCCCGCTTCAAGCTCATCGATGCCTTCCGGCGGCGCGGGCGGCGCATCGAGATCGAGATCGACGAGATCGCCGAGACCTTTGCCGAGCCGGAAACCGAGACGGTCAGCGAACGCGACATCAACCGAGCGCTGGACGGTCTGCCGCCGGCGCAGCGCTCCGTGGTCTCGGCCATATCGGTCGATGGCCGCTCGATCGGCGAGACGGCGGCTAAGCTCGGCGTAAGCGAGACGGCGGTGCGAGTATCGCTGCATCGCGGGCTTGCCGCGATCGCCAAACGGTTCGGGCGGCAGTGACATGAGAACCGAAGATCTGATCAAGGCACTCGACGCCGACACACGCAGCAAGGCGATGCCTTTGCGCTCGGCTTGGTGGATGGCCGCGGCTGCGGCGGCGGTGATCGCTGCGGTGGTCTTCTTTGTCACCATCGGCCCGCGCCCCGACATCATGATCGCCATGCACACGATGCGTTTCCTGGCGAAATTCGTCTTCACCCTCGTGCTTGCCGCCACCGCCTTCGCACTGATCCGGGCACTGTCGACACCGGGCGCTTCGACAGCGAGAGCCGCCGCCTGGATGGCCGCTGCGCCGCTGCTGGTGGCCGTGGCCGTGGCTCTCGAACTGTTCATGGTGCCGGAGCCGATGTGGAGCACGCGCATGGTCGGCTCCAACATGATGATCTGCATGGGCTTCATACCGCTGATCGGGATCGGACCGCTCGCCATCTTCCTGTGGATGCTGCGCTATGGCGCGCCGACGCGGCCGGTGCTGGCCGGCGCGGTCGCGGGCCTGCTCGCCGGCGGCCTGGCGGCGACCTTCTACGCCGCGCACTGCTTCGACGATTCGCCGCTTTTCGTCGCCACCTGGTATACGCTTGCGATCGCCGTCCTTGCCGGGCTCGGCGCGCTCGGGGGACGGTTCTTCGTCCGCTGGTAGCAGGCCTGCAATCGCCGGCAATGATCACCGATCCTTAATCATGCCGGCAATTGTTTGCGGGTTAACCGTGCTGCCGATGGCTCCGGCGCAACCTTTCCTTAAAATCGATCATCCAAGGTTTTCCCCAGAAATGTGTTGCGCACGGGGTGGCATGCACAGTGACGCGATGGAAACGAAAAAGCCTGCGGGCTGACAGTCACGTGGCTTTGGTGCTCGCGGCCGGAGGATTTTGCGCCGCCATGGTGGCGATGCTGCTGTCGCGGATCGACGTCAGCGCCGAAGTGCTCAAGCTCTGCCTGCTGATATCGGTGCCGGTCGCCGCCGTGGCGCTGATACTCGCCGCTTTGTTCATTTACCGGATACTGGACGACCGCCGGCAGATTGCCGAGAGCGAGCAGCGCTTCCGCCGCGCCATGGAGGATTCGGCGATCGGCATCGCAATTGTTGGCCTCGACGGCCGCATCCAAGAAACCAATCCGGCCTTTGCCGCCATGCTCGGCTACAGCAAGGAAGAGATCGAGGCGCTGACCTTCTTCCAGATCACCCATCCCGACGATGTGCAGATCGGCCGCGAGACGATGGACGGCATGCGGGCGGGCACCGTCAACGCCTTCCAGTTCGAAAAGCGTTACCTCAAGAAGGACGGCACACCCGTCTGGTCCCATCTTGCCGGTTCCGTCATTCGCGACGAGAAGAGCGGCCGGCCGCTCTACCTCGTCTCGCAGATCGAGAATATCGACGCGCGCAAGCAATCCGAGGCGCGCATAGCCGAAGCCGAAACGCGCTGGAATTTTGCCCTGGCCAGCGCCGGTCAAGGCGTCTGGGACCTCGACATGCGCAAGGGCGGCACCACCTATTCCGCCACCTGGGTCAAGATGCTGGGCTATGCCGATGGCGAGCTGGACGGCGACCCCGACCGCTGGCTGACTATGATCCACCCCGACGACCGCGAAAACGTGGCCGAAGCCGATCGCGCCCATCTGGAGGGCAAGACACCGTTTTTCGAAGCCGAGTTCAGGATGCGTCACAAGGATGGCCACTGGGTCTGGATCCTCGATCGCGGCAAGACACTGGAACGCGACAGCGAGGGCCGCCTGATCCGGGCCATCGGCAGCCTTACCGACATCACCCAGCGCAAGCAGACCGAGGAAAGCCTGATTGTGTCGGCCGCGGCGCTGGCGGACGAGAAGGAACGGCTTAGGGTGACGCTGCAGTCGATCGGCGACGCGGTCATCTGCACCGATGCCGCCAACCGCATCACCTTCATGAACCCGGTCGCCGAAAAGCTGACGGGCATTGCAGGTGCCGAGGCGCTCGGCAAGACGCTTGGTCATGTCTACTGGGCGGTTGATGAGGAAACCGGGCAACGGATCGGTATGACGCGGCCAGCGCTCGGCGGCGCCAGCCCCGCCGACCAGAACAGCCGCGCCGTCCTCATTCGCCGCGACGACACGCGCTGCAGCATCCGCCAGGTGGTGTCGCCGATCATGAACGACCGCCAGGAGTTCTGCGGCCTGGTCATCGTGTTCCAGGATTTCACCGATGCGCGCGCCTTGCAGCGCCAGCTCGCCTATGCCGCCGCGCATGATGCGCTCACAGGCCTTGCCAACCGCTCAAGCTTCATCCGCACCATGGAGGAACTGGTCGAGCAGAGCCGCAAGGCCGGCGCGAAAAGGCGGTCGGGCGAGCATCATTTCATGTTCATCGATCTCGACCATTTCAAGCTGGTCAACGACACTGGCGGCCATGCCGCGGGCGATGCCCTGCTGAAGCGAGTTGCCGAGGCTATTCGCGGTGCGCTTGGGCCGGAGGATATTGTCGCTCGCCTCGGCGGCGATGAATTCGCGGTCATCCTGAAATCCGGCTCGAGCGCCGGCGCCAGGATTGCCGCACGCTCGATCATCGACGCCGTCCGCAGCCTGCAGTTCAGCTGGGAGGGCCGACCGCATGCGATCGATGCCAGCATCGGGCTGGCGCCGATCCACGCCGGAAGCGGCGAGGTCGACGAGATCATCGCCCGGGCCGATGCCGCCTGCTATGCGGCCAAGGCCGCCGGCCGCGGCTGCGTCTCGGTGGCGCCTGATGATGCCGGGTCAAGCGGTCAGGCCAAGCCGCCGCTTGCGGCGGCGTCCTGACGGCGGAAGGGACTTAGCGTTCTGATGGTTAGCGCGTCGGGACCGGATGCTCGCCGCGATAGTCGTAGAAGCCACGCCCGGTTTTGCGGCCGAGCCAGCCGGCCTCGACATATTTCACCAGCAACGGGCAGGGGCGATACTTCGAGTCCGACAGGCCGTCATGCAGCACCTGCATGATCGACAGACAGGTGTCGAGGCCGATGAAATCGGCCAGCTGTAGCGGTCCCATCGGATGGTTGGCGCCGAGCTTCATGGCGGTGTCGATGGCGTCGACCGAGCCGACGCCCTCATAGAGCGTGTAGATCGCCTCGTTGATCATCGGCAGCAGGATGCGGTTGACGATGAAGGCCGGGAAATCCTCCGAGACGGTAATCGTCTTGTCGAGCTGCTTCACATAGGCCTTGGCCGCCTCGAAAGTCTGGTCCTCGGTGGCGATGCCGCGCACCAGTTCGACCAGCTTCATCAGCGGCACCGGGTTCATGAAATGTATGCCGATGAAACGCTCGGGCCGGTCGGTCTGCGCGGCCAACCGGGTGATCGAGATCGACGACGTGTTGGTCGCCAGGATCGCCTCCGGATTGAGTTGCGGACAGAGCTGGGCGTAAATCTTGCGCTTGACCGTCTCGTCCTCGGTCGCTGCTTCGATCACCAGATCCGCACCGGCGAGATCGGCCATGGCGGGAGCCGCCGAAATGCGTGCCATCGCATCGTTGCGCAGCTTTTCGTCAAGCTTTCCGGAGCCGACCTGGCGGGCCATGTTGCCGCTGACGGTGGCAATGCCCTTTTCGATCCGGTCGGGCGAGACATCGTAGATCAGCACCTTGTAGCCCGAAAGCGCCGACACATGCGCGATGCCGCCGCCCATCTGGCCGGCGCCAATAATGCCGATCGTCTCGATCTTGGCCATTTGCAGCGATCCCGTCGAAAAGGCCTTTGCGGCCTGCTTTTTGTGCAGTGCAAACTAAAAGGGTGGGGCAGCTTCGTCTACCCCACCCTCTCACAATTTAATACGCTTTGGCAGAAAGCGTCAAAGCGCCTTTTGCAGCTCCGGCAGGATGACGAACAGGTCGCCGACCAGGCCGTAATCGGCAACCTGGAAAATCGGCGCCTCCTCGTCCTTGTTGATGGCGACGATGACCTTCGAATCCTTCATGCCGGCAAGGTGCTGGATGGCGCCGGAAATGCCGACGGCGATGTAGAGATCGGGAGCCACGACCTTGCCGGTCTGGCCGACCTGCCAGTCGTTCGGCGCGTAGCCGGCATCGACGGCGGCCCGGGAAGCGCCGACGGCGGCACCGAGCTTGTCGGCGACCGGCAGGATGACTTCCTGGAACTTCTCCGCCGAACCGAGCGCGCGGCCGCCCGAGATGATGATCTTGGCCGAGGTCAACTCCGGACGGTCGGTATCCGACAGCTTGTTCTCGACGAAGGTGGACAGGCCTGGGTTGGCCGCTGCCTTGACGGTCTCGACTGCGGCCGAACCGCCTTCGGGCGCCGCCTGGAAGGAAGCGGTGCGCACGGTGATCACCTTCTTGGCGTCGCTCGACTGCACCGTCTGGATGGCGTTGCCGGCATAGATCGGCCGCTTGAAGGTATCAGGCGAAACCACCTCGATGATTTCCGACACCTGCGCGACATCGAGCAGCGCTGCGACCCGCGGCGCGACGTTTTTGCCCGACGACGTCGCCGGCGCAATGATGGTGTCGTAGGCGCCGGCCAGCGAAACAACCAAGGCTGCCGTTGGTTCGGCGAGGCGCTCGGCCAGCTCGTCGGCTTCCGCCAGCAACACCTTGCTCACGCCCTTCAGCTTGGCGGCGGCATCGGCCGCGCCCTTGGCGCCTTTGCCGGCAACCAGCACATGTACGTCCGAACCGATCTGCAGGGCGGCCGAGAGCGCCTTGGCGGTCTGGTCGGAAAGGCTTGCGTTGTCGTGTTCTGCGATGAGGAGAATGGTCATGTTTTTATCCCTTCCCAGCCTTACAACACGCCGGCTTCGTTCTTGAGCTTGTCGACCAGTTCGGCGACGCTCTTGACCTTGACGCCCGCCTTGCGGCCGCTCGGCTCCTCGGTCTTGAGCACCTTCAGGCGCGGCTTGACGTCGGCGCCGTAATCGGCTGGGCTCTTTTCGTCGAGCGGCTTCTTCTTGGCCTTCATGATGTTGGGCAGCGAGGCGTAGCGCGGCTGGTTGAGGCGAAGGTCGGCGGTGATGATCGCCGGCATCTTCAGCTCGACCGTCTGCAGGCCGCCGTCGACTTCGCGCGTCACCTTGGCCTTGTCACCGTCGAGCACGACTTTGGAGGCGAAAGTGCCCTGCGCCCAGCCGAGCAATGCGGCCAGCATCTGGCCGGTCTGGTTGGAATCGTCGTCGATCGCCTGCTTGCCGAGGATAACGAGGCCGGGCTGTTCTGCGTCGACGACGCCCTTCAGCACCTTGGCGACGCCGAGCGGCTCGGTCTGCTCGTCGGTCTTGACCAGAATGGCGCGGTCGGCGCCCATGGCGAGCGCGGTGCGCAGGGTTTCCTGCGCCTGCTGCGGGCCGATCGAAACGACGATGATCTCTTCGGCCTTGCCGGCTTCCTTCAGCCGGAGCGCCTCTTCCACCGCGATCTCGTCGAACGGGTTCATCGCCATCTTCACGTTGGCGAGCTCAACCGCCGAACCATCAGCCTTCACGCGAACCTTGACGTTCGCATCCACAACCCGCTTCACGGGCACAAGGATCTTCATTTGCCTGTCACCTCTCCTGAGATATTCGGGCGCGCTATAGCAGCGTGCGCCACTGCAGAGTTGTCGAAAGCCGACATTCCTGACTGAATTCCGGCCAAACGGAATTCTGGCCAGACGGAATTCTTGTCTTCTGCCGCCTAACGGTGGCGTCCTCCGTAGTTGTGGCAACGCAGCACGTCAATATGCCACGGCAGCGGCCAAACCACTCAAATCGGTTCAGTTCTGACCGGAAGCGCCACCCCGGCCCCAGCGCGTCTCAGGTTGCGTGGGCGCGGGATCGGCTGGCGCCGGCCCGGTAGAAGCGGCCGGCTGATCGGCGGGTTCGGGCTCGCCGTCGTCGCCGGCAAGCAGCGGCACGCCGCGGCTGCGCATAATGAGCACCAGAACGCCGCCGGCAATGATGCCGCCAATATGGCAGGCCCAGGATATCTGGTTTTCGCCGCCGGCGGCAAACATCACCACCTGGAAGCCGATCCACAGGATCAGCGGGATGAAGGCCGGGATGCGCAGCGGAATGCGGGCAAAGATCAGCACCCACACCTTCACGCGGGGATAGAGGACCAGATAGGCGGCGACGACCCCGGCGATGGCGCCGGAGGCGCCGATCAGCGGCACTTGCGAATCCCAGGCGACGAGCCCCTGGAAAGCGGCTCCGGCGATGGCGCACAGCAGGTAGAAGATGAGGTAGCGGATGTGGCCGAGCGCGTCCTCGACATTGTCGCCGAACACCCACAGGAACAGCATGTTGCCGCCGAGATGGAAGATATCGGCATGCAGGAAGGCATAGGTGAGGTAGCTCAGGCTCTCCGGAATGACGACGAATTCAGGCGAGAGCTCTGCTGTGTTGTGGACAACTGAAGGAATGAAGCCGAGGCCGAGCACGGCTGCGTTGTTGAAATTTTCGCCACCGATCGTGGTGACGAGAAAGACCAGCGCATTGGCCGCGATCAGGCCGATCGTCACATATTGCAGCCGGATGTGGCGCAACCTGTTGGTGTCGTAAAGCGGGATGAACATTCCCCAGGCCCTCGTCCGCTTCTTAAAAAACTCAGCGGTTCTTGCCGGGCACCCATAACACGTCGGCATTTCCGTTGTCATTGACCGCACGGGCGGCGACGAACAGAAAGTCCGAGACGCGGTTGATGTATTTCAACCCCTCGCGGTTGACGTGCTCGGCCGGGTCCTGCGCCAGCGCCACCATGATCCGCTCGGCCCGCCGGGCCACGGTGCGGGCAAGATGGAGCGCGGCTGCCGCCGGCGTGCCGCCATTGAGCACGAAGGATTTGAGCGGCTGCAAGTCCTTGTTCAGAAGGTCGATGTCCTTTTCGACGCGGTCGGTCTGCGAGGCGATGATGCGCAGCGGCTCGTAGCCGAGCGGCTTGCCATCGTCGGGCACGGCCAGATCGGCGCCGAGATCGAACAGGTCGTTCTGGATGCGGGACAGCATGGCATCGATTGCGGGATGGGTTGCCGCGGTGTGCAGGCGGGCGATGCCGATGCAGGCATTGGCTTCATCGACGGTACCATAGGCATCGACACGCAGGTCGGACTTCAGCCTGCGCTCACCGGTGCCGAGGCCGGTGGTGCCGTCGTCGCCGGTGCGGGTGTAGATCTTGTTGAGCTTGACCACGTCGCCTCCCGAACGGCCGTCACTTGCGGGTGAAATACACCACCAGCAGGATCAGCGCCAAGGCCACGGCCTGCAATAGCACACGGGCCTGCATCAGCTTGTTGGAGGTGACGCCGTCGCCGCCGCGCATCATGTTGATGAGGCCGCGGACCAGCACGATCAAAACCGCGGCCATGGCCACAACGGCGAGGATTTTGAAGACTGTGACCATCTGGCGGCTCCAGTTCGTTTCGCTCAGGCGCGCCTGGCAAGCACGCGATAGAGCAGGGACGCCGGCAGGATGCGCTTGAGCATGACGCCGATCTTAGCCGGCACTGTTACCACATAGTGTGGGCGTGGGCGCCGTGACAGAAGTGCATGGCGCAAGGCCGCATAGACCACCTCCGGCCCTTTTTTCAGCCGCGATGAGCTGCCGCCGGCCCTGAGCCGCGCCAGCTGCGCGGCATAAGCGACGTGGTGGACGGAATTCTCGTGGTCGATGTTTTTCAGGAACCAGAACAGCCCGTTGCTGGCGATTTTCGACGTCACCGGCCCCGGTTCGATCAGCGAGACATGGACGCCGCTGCCGCTGAGTTCCTGCTGCATGCACAGCATCAGCCCCTCGAGAGCGTGCTTGGAGGCTGAGTAGGCGCCGCGAAAAGGCACCGGCGTCAGGCCAAGGATCGAGGAACAGTGGATCAGACGGCCGTGTCCCTGACGGCGCATCGCCGGCACGATGCGCTGGGTCAGGTCATGCCAGCCGAAGAAATTGGCCTCGAACTGCTCGCGCAATGCCGCAACGGGCAGGTCTTCGACCGCACCGGGCTGTGCATGGGCGCCGTTGTTGAACAGGGCGTCGAGGCGCCCGCCTGTCCGCTCCAGCACCGATGCCGCAAGCGCGGCGATGGAGTCGGGCTCACGGTAGTCGAGGTAAAAGGCCTCGATGCCGTCGGCCTCGAGTGCGGCGATGTCTTCCGGTTTGCGCGCCGTTGCAAACACCCGCCAGCCATCCGCCTTCAGCGCCCGGGCGCAATAGGCGCCTATTCCGGAAGAGGCACCGGTGACGATGATGGTGCGCAATTCTTTCGCCGGCGGGATCGTGGTTTGAGCAAGGGTTGCCATTTGCCACAATCCCTTCCCATATTCGCGGCGTCGAGACAATCGAAGGGAACGCGGCTCTTGATGCGGAATATCGTCGTGCTGCGCCGCGTGCTCTATGACGCGCTTGGCCATTTCAACACCGACGACGGTTGGGCGATGGCCAGCCATCTGGCGATCACCTCGCTGATGGCGCTGTTCCCGTTCCTGATCTTTGCCACCACGCTGGCGAGCTTCCTGGGCGCGCAGGCCTTCGCCGATACCGCCGTGCATCTCGTCTTCGACACCTGGCCCGAACAGATCGCCAAGCCGATCGCACGCGAGGTGCTCAACGTGCTGACGGTGCGGCGCACTGACCTTTTGACCTATGGCGTGCTGCTGGCCGCCTATTTCGCCTCCAACGGCATCGAGGCGCTGCGCACCTCGCTCAACCGCGCCTACCGCGTCGCTGAGACGCGCGGCATCATCTATCGCCGGGTGCAGAGCATCATCTTCGTGCTGATTGCTACGGCCGGCTTCCTGGCGATCAGCGTGCTTCTGGTGTTCGCACCGCTTCTCGCACGGCTCGCCGAAGCCCATATCGAATGGATCAAGCCCTATATGGGCACGATCACGCTGTGGCGTTTCATCATCGCCTCGACCGTCATTGTCGGCGGGCTGTTTGCCGTGCATTTCTGGCTGCCGGCGGGCAAGCGCCGCCTCGTCTCGATCGTACCGGGCATCCTGTTCACGCTTGCCGCATGGCTTGTCGGTTCAACCGTCTTTGCCACCTATCTCGATCACTTCTCGTCCTATGTAACGACCTATGCCGGTCTCGCCTCGATCATGATCGCGGTGGTCTTCCTCTACATGCTCTCGGCGATCTTCATTCTCGGCGGCGAACTCAACGCCGCGATCAGCCGCTATCTCGAAGCGCGCGCCCGGGTCGGATGAGTCGATAACGGCCGGATTGAGGAATTGAGGAACTGGAGAATTGGAGAAGAAGCACGCAGCGCCAGATTTCCTCAGCTCCTCAGCTCCTCAGCTCCTCAGCTCCTCAGCTCCTCAGCTTTTTTCCTCAGCTCCTCAGCTCCTCAGCTCCTCAGCTCCTCAGTTCCTCAGTTCCTCAGCTCCTCAGTTCCCCCAGTTCCTCAGTTCCTCAGTTCTCCCCTTGGCGGGCCGGGCCGTGGCCAGGCCAACGCCCAATGTCGCGATTGCCATGCCGACGATCTGCACAAGGCTGAGCTGTTCACCGAACAGCGCCCAGGCGATAACGGCGGTGACAGCCGGCACCAGGTAGAACAGCGAGGCGACCTTCGACATCTCGCCGTCGCGGATCATCACCATCAACAGGAAGATGGCGCCGATCGACAGCACCAGCACCAGCCAGGCCATGGCAAAGATCAGTTCGCCGTTGATGATGACCGTGTGCGTCTCGAAGGCCAGCGAAGCCAGGATCATCAGCGCGCCGCCGCCGATATATTGCCACATCGTCGCCGCCACCAAGTCGCCGCCCGAGGCATAGCGCTTCTGCCAGATGGTGCCGGCGCTCATGCCCAGCACCGAGACGAGAGAGGCGATAAGCGTTTCCGGCGTGACGCCGCCGCCGAGCGCGCCGAGCTTCGGCCATAGCACGATGACGACGCCTATCAGGCCAACGGCGAGGCCGGCCCAGTGACGCGGCAGGATGGCCTCGCCGAGGAACCGGCCGGCAAGCACGGCCGTGATCAGCGGCTGCAGGCCGACGATCAACGCAGAAAGCCCGGCCGGCATGCCCCTATGGATCGCCCAGAACACGGCACCGAGATAGATGCCATGCATGAGGATGCCGGCCCCTGTGGCGTGAAGCGCTTCGGCCCTTGTGGCGCGCTTCGAGCCAAGCACGAGCATCAGGCCGGCGAGCAGCAAGGCGGCGATGACAAAGCGGGCCGCCAGGAAGGTGAAGGGCTCCGCCCAAGGCATTGCGTAGCGCGCGCCGATGAAGCCTGTCGCCCACAGGACGACGAACGAGGCGGGGATGAACCGCTTGAGACTGTGCATTTTTGGGGGAAGCCGTTTCCGGAGGAGGTCCGATTGGGTGAAGAGACAAATACGGCAATTGCTCTAATGCGGTTCAATCCGGCAAGCAAAGCGAAACAATTGATACATAAGCTTGCTCTGATGTAGGGGTGGCCGAATTCAAAGAGCGGCGTCGGACAATCGACTTCTGTCGATCGATCTGGCGACATGGCGTTTCGGCTTCGACAAGGAGCGCGCATGCTGTTGCATCTCGACACAAGCTGGCTGTTGATGACGGTTGCGAGCGTGGCCGTGTTCGGCTTCTTCTTCGGCTCGGCGCTCGACGCCATCATGGAGGAGGACGGTTTTGGGTCGACCGGCAACACGCTGCTGTTTACGCTCGGCTTCTTCGTCGCGATCATGATCGCGAACGAGCATGGCATCGTCCTTAGAGATCTGAAGCTCGCGGTTGCCTGGGGACTGGGCGGCGCCTTCGCGTTTATCGGCGGGTTGGCGCTGCTTAAGGCGGGGTTGGCACGCCTCTAACGGTGCATTGATATTGAGGTGATGCCGGCCTGCGAACGGCCGATCCCTGCGCTTCCGGTGCTCACGTACAAAAAGTACGCTCCGCTCCGGCTCTCGGTATCAGTCGTTCTCGACACGGCCTGACCTCAATCTCAATACACCGGAACAGCTAGAGAAGTCCGACGAGCCGCCTGACATCGTTCGGTGAAGCGCCTGCCTGCCTGAGTGCGGCAAGGCCGGTATCGCCAAAGCTCTTCGACAATTTGCGCCCATCCGGTCCAAGCACGAGACCGTGGTGGAAATAGTCCGGCTGGCCGAGGCCGAGCAGTACCTGCAGCAGGCGCTGGATGCCGGTCGCGGAATAAAGGTCCTGGCCGCGCACGACATGGCTGACGCCTTGCAGGGCGTCGTCGACGACGACCGCCAGGTGATAGCTGGTCGGGATGTCGCGGCGCGCCAGGATGACGTCGCCCCAGTCCTGCGGACGCGCCTCGACGTGCCGCGTCGCCGACGGTGTCTCGTCGATGAATTCGCGCCAGGACAAATCCGTGCCGACGCGTGCCCGTGCCGCATCGACATCCAGGCGCCAGGCGAAGGGTGCGTTGTCGGCGATCCGGCGGTTGCGTTCGCTGATCGGCAGCGCTTTGTCGGCGGCGGGATAGAGCGGCACGCCGTCCGGGTCGCGCGGCCAGTCGCGGCCGCGCTTTTCGCTGTCGGCGATGAAGGCCCTGATCTCGCCACGGCTCATGAACGCGGGGTAGACGAGCTCTTCGCGGATCAGCCGGTCGAGCACGGCCTGATAGTCGGCGAAATGCTCGGCCTGGCGGCGCACCGGTTGTTCCCAATCGAGGCCTAGCCATTCGAGGTCGCGAAAAATGCCGGCCTCGAATTCCGGCGTGCAGCGTGTGGTGTCGATGTCCTCGATGCGCAGCAGCAGGCGGCCGCCGGCGGCGCGCGCCAGCTGCTGGTTGAGCAACGCCGAATAGGCATGGCCGAGATGCAGTTCGCCATTCGGGCTCGGCGCGAAGCGGAATGTCAGGAGCGTCATGTCTCAGGCGGCAATCGGGTTGTGCAGCGGTTTTGCCAATTGCTACCGTGCGGCCGGTTCAGGAACAAGAAAGCATGCAACGCATCGCCACGCTTGACGACATTGCGCAAGGGCTCGACGCGCTTTGCGTAATCGATCCGCGCCTGGAAAAGGTGCGCGGCATGGCTGGCGAGGTGCCGCTGCGGCTGTCAGAGCCCGGCTTCAGGAGCCTCGCCTCGATCATCGTCTCGCAACAGGTGTCCCGCGCGAGCGCCGATGCCATTTTCGGCCGGCTGGTGAAACTGGTCGATCCGCTGACGCCGCAGGCGATCCTTGCCGCCGGCGAGGACATGTTTCGCGAGGCCGGCCTGTCGCGGCCGAAGCAGCGCGGCCTGATCGCGGTTGCCCAGGCCGTGGTCGACGGTCTCGACCTGCATCACCTCTGCTCGCTCGACGCCGAGGAGGCGATCGCGAAGATGACAGCGGTGCCGGGCATCGGCCCGTGGACGGCGGAAGTCTATCTTCTGTTTGCCGCCGGCCACCCCGATATTTTCCCCGCGCGCGACGTCGCGCTGCAGAGCGCGGTCGGTCATGCGCTGGGCATCGAGCCACGTCCACCGGAGAAAACACTCATCGCTCTGGCCGAATCATGGAGCCCGTGGCGAGGTGTCGCATCGCGGCTTTTCTGGTCCTATTATCGCGAAACCAGGGGCAGGGACGCCGCGCCGCCGGCCTGAAACCGCAAAAAAGCATGAAAATCCTGCATTTTTGCCGCTTTTGGCGAGCGACAATCCGCTTCACATCCCTGTCATGTCGGGCTTACAGTATCCGCGCCGATCGGTTCTAGAACGAGGAGGTCAACAAGGTGACGGTTGCCGTATCTCCGGATGGGCTTCCTGCGCTGGTGCTGAATGCGGATTACCGTCCGCTCAGCTATTACCCCTTGTCGCTCTGGTCCTGGCAGGACGCCATCAAGGCGGTGTTCCTCGACCGGGTCAACATCGTCGCCGAATACGAGCATGCGGTGTCTTCGCCGACCTTCTCGATGAAGCTGCCCAGCGTTGTCAGCCTGAAGGCCTATGTGAAGCCGTCCAGGCATCCGGCGTTCACCCGCTTCAACGTGTTCCTGCGCGACCGTTTCCAGTGCCAGTATTGCGGCACGCCCGAGGATCTGACCTTCGATCATGTCATCCCGCGCCATCGCGGCGGGGCGACGACATGGGAAAATGTCGTCGCCGCCTGTTCGCCGTGCAATCTCAGGAAGGGCGGCATGATGCCGGCGCATGCCAAGATGTGGCCGCTGCAAAAGCCCTACCAGCCGACCGTGCACGATCTGCACAACAATGGCCGGCTGTTCCCGCCCAACCATCTGCATGAAAGCTGGATGGATTATCTGTACTGGGATGTCGAACTGGAACCCTGAGATCGTTCGAGAATTCGGGAGGCTGGCCGCCTGAAGCGATTTTCTGCGCTTCCGGTGCTCACGTACTTGAGTACGCTCCGCTCCGGTTCTCGAAAATTACTTCATCCGACTCAGCCTGCCGAATTCTTTGAACGATCTCGCGTCGGCGCTTTGAGAGTTTAGTCGCGGGCCAGCGCGCTGCGGAAGGCGACGGCGGCGAGGATGAAGCTGGCGATAGCGTTCCAGCCGGCCAGCGACAGGCCAAGGATGCGAAGTGCGGCCTTGTCGCAGGACGGCGGCACGAATTTGTCGAGCGCATCGAGCACGCCCTTGCCGCCGGTGTCGACCGGGCCGGCGCCGGCCGTGCAGTCAGCCGGGCCTTGCCACCAGGCCCATTCGACGCCCGAGTGGTAGACACCGAGATAGAGGCCGTAGAGCATCAGCAGACCGCCGATGGCAAGCAGGCCGCGCGTCAGCCAGGCGGGCGCGTTGATCATCGAGGCGATCACCGCCAAAATCATCAGCGGCGCGCCGATGTAGTAAGGCGTGCGCTGCTCCAGGCAGAGATGGCAGGGGATGTAGCCGCCAATGTGCTGGAAGGCGAGCGCGGAGCCGACCGTGGCGGACATGGCGACGGCGAGAAACAAAGCAGCGCGTGTCCGCTGGCGTCCGGTATCGGCATTCATCGTCGCTGTCATGGTGTTGTGATCCGTTGAATTGCCCGTCCGCTCAGAACGCGTATTTGACGACGATATAGAGCAAAATCAGGGCGGCGGCGCCGGCGCCGACGATCAATCCCAAACGCTTCTCGATGAATTCCTTGATCTCTTCGCCATAGCGCCGCAGCAGCCAGGCAAGAAGCAGGAAACGGGCGCCACGCGCCAGGATGGCTGAAACGATGAAGACAACAAGATTGACGTGAAGCGCCCCGGCCAGAATGGTGACCACCTTCATCGGCGGCAGATGAGCAGCGCCGGATGTGACGAGCAGCACCAGCATCAGCCCGGTGCCGGACGACTGCCACTTCTCGAACGTGTCGAGGCCGCCGAAATGCTCCAGCATCGGCCGTGCTATCGTGTCGTAGGCATAGTAACCGATAAGCCAGCCGGCAATGCCGCCCAGCACGGACGCGATGGTGGCGGTGAGCGCGTAGCGATAGGCGCGCTCGGGCCGCGCCAGCGCCATGGGGAGGTACAAGACGTCGGCAGGTATGAAAAACACCGAGCTCTCGACGAAAGCGATGAAAGCCAGCCACCATTCGGCGGATTTGCGGGCCGCAAGCGACAGGGTCCAGTCGTAAAGTCCGCGAAGCATCGGCTCTCCTAATGCATGTCGCCCAGACGCAACGCGCTTTGATACGGGCCTGTCTAGAAAGATTTTCCGCGCCGCACAATGGCAGGAGCTTCACGAAACCGAAAGGCGGGCTTTTGCCGCAAGCAGGGCACGGCCGCGCATTTGGCCAGTTGACGAACAGGCCTCCGACCGTATAGTCCGCGCCCATCCAGGCCTCCCGGCCTGAGCCCCTATGGCGGAATTGGTAGACGCGCTCGACTCAAAATCGAGTTCCGCAAGGAGTGCTGGTTCGATTCCGGCTAGGGGCACCATTTTCCACCCGAGATATCTAAGAGCTGTCAGCGCTCTCTCGGTGATGTGCTCAAAGGAGAAGATTGTCGGAAGACCTATGGCCCTTCGTCAACTGCCTACGCTATGGTCTTAGTCCAGCAAGTATGCGGTCATGCGACGTCTTCTGTGTTCTAGTCGAATATCTTGGACGATCGCGCCAGCACAACGCTCCGGATAAAATCGATCGGATCGAAGGCGGATCACTACTGTGACTTGAAGAGAGTTAGTATCACTGTCCTACCGTGCGAAGTGATGAAGTCGTCTGCAAGAGGGGTAAGTTCAATGGCCAGCGATGCCGACACTGGCAAGGACGACCAGTTGCCCCGCGCGATCAAGATTTCGCTATGGTTGACCGGGGCGTGGATGGTCTTGTTGCTGGCGCTTATCACTCAGGCAAAACCTTGCGCAAGCGTCGATCCTTGGTGGGACTTTTTTCATCGTCATTTGGCCTGTAGGGAAGTCGATAGCATCGGTAATTTTCTCGCTGGTGCATTCGCTCCGCTCGCCTTCCTTTGGCTCGTCGTTACTGTCCTTATCCAAGCTCAGGAGCTTAAGGCGCAGCGAGCAGAGCTGAAGCTCACTCGTCAGGAGTTTGTTGCAAATCGAGGGGTGGCGGAGGCTACACAGAGGGCAATCGAACAGCAGTCAGAAACTGCGAGGGTGAGTGCTGAGTTCGTTGGGAGGCAAACGGAGATACAGGGTGAGCAGTTAGACCAGCAACGGCAAAACGCCACCGAAGAGCGGATCGCGCGGCTTCTTAAGCGAACACATACGGTATTGCGACGGAAGATTGTAAATCACGTTCGATTCCAATTCGGAGAACGAGATGTACCCCTGCTGCCGCTGGATGGTGGATGGTCAGATGAAAGTGAAGACGCTATTGCAGAGATGTCGACTAAACTTGTTAGAAATTTTAGAAAATGGACAACTAATCCGGAAGCGACAGGTGTTAGAGATGTCGATCGTCCGACGATAGTGTTGCTTCACGAGCTACTGATGTTCATTCGCGCCGAGCGGCCCGGATTGTCTTCCAGCGCACTCATCAACCTTGATGCGCTGGGGGTTGATGAACTTCGTAGCGTTGTCGAGACGATCTTGGGAATTGGTGATGATACCTAGTGGCTCTTCGTTTGGGTTGACAGGCGACGCTTGCTGATCGGACTGTTCCGCTGCATTTCTTGGCGCAACGCTACCGCATATTCCCGGTATGGCCCTGCGAATACCGTCCCGGCTGCGGCCACACCGTCAGACCATGCGGCTCTGCTCCGACCCGAAATTTGGTGACGGCGCCCGATGTCGTGTCGATCATGTAGGCGGCACTGTCGAAGCGGCCGGACAGCCATAGTTGTTTGCCGTCGGCGCTGACATTGCCCATGTCGGGGCTGCCGCCGCCGGGGATCGGCCATTGCGCGACGACCGCGCGGGTGGCGAAGTCGATCACCGTCACGCTGCCAGGTCCCTTTGCCTTGCCCTGCTCCATCTTGTGCGAGCCGCGATTCGAGACGTAAAGCCGCTTGCCGTCGCGGCTGACGACGAAGCCATGGGCGCCGATGCCGGTCGGGATAAAGCCGATCTCCTTGAAACTGTCGCCATCGACTAGGAACACACCGTCATTCATCATGTCGGCGATGTAGAAGACCTTGCCGTCGGGCGAGAGCCGGATGTCCTGCGGCATGCCCATTTTCGAGAAGTCGAGATGGCCAAGCACCTTCTGGTTCTTCAGGTCGATCTTGGTCACTCCGCCGTTGCCGTATTCGCAGGTGAAGATCACATAGGCGCCGTCGACCGAGAAATCGGCGTGGTTGATGCCGGGGCAGTTGGGCGTCGGCAGGCTCGACTTCAGCGCCATGGTTTGAGGATCGCGGAAATCGAGCCGCTCCAGGGCTTCGTCGACGACGATGGCCGCGCTGCCATCCGGCATGAAATACAAATTGTAGGGATCTTCCACGGCGATCTGTGGGCCGGGCTTGCCGGTCATCGGGTCGACCGGCGTCAGGCTGCCGTTCTTGCCGGTGCCATTGTTGGCGACCCAGAGCGTCTTCAGGTCCCACGACGGTACGACGTGCTGCGGTTTGCTGCCGACGGAGAACCTGTCGACTTCCTTGAGGGTCATGGTGTCGATCACCGTGACGCTGTTGGAGGAGCGGTTTGGCACATAGACGCGCGGCAATGCACCCAGCGTAGCCGGGCTGAGATGGCCGGCGCCGGTGTGGCTGTAGATGTTGATGGGCGGCGCGGGCTCGCTGCAATCCTCGGGACAGCTATCGGCCCAGGACCGGACAGGCAGCAGCGCAAGCAGCAGGAAGGCCGCACGGGTACCGGTGTGACGCAAAAAGGATCTGATCATCAATATGGCTTGTCGTGAAGGCCGGCCGAAATTGCCGCCGCGACCCATAGCTTGGGTTTTGCCGCTGTTCCAGTGGCTTTTCTCAAGGCTCCCGCGGGGTGCACGGCTCAGCGTCGCCCCAACAAACTCTTCATGCGGTTGCGCAGCAGGCGGGCCATGTTGCGGGTCTCGCGGTAGAGATGCAACTGCGAGGCGGCCTGGCGGGCGAGGCGATCGGCATCCGGCGTCAGCCCGATCACCAGCGAGCCCATCGGTTTGCGCTCGCTCCACAGCCGGCTCATTACCGGATGGTCGGGCACGGCGCAGGAATCGGTCATCATGACGTTCGGGTCGTCGAGATGCTGGTTGGTCACCTCGATCATCAACAGCGTGCCCGGCGAATAGGTCGCCAGCGTCTCGTCATAGGCGGTCTTCCAGGTATAGGCGACGCCGGCCTCGACGAAGACGACCAGGCAGGCGATGGTGCGGCCGTCCAGCGTCAGCGAATGGATGCGGCACATATCGTGTTCGGCCAGTCGATGCACGGCCTCGCGGGCAAAGGCGGCGCGGTAGCGGTCGATGGCCATGGCGGTGCGCTCGCGGCCCTTCCAGCCGGCGGCTTCCAGCGTCAGGAAACTTTCGATGGCGTAGCGGATTTCGTCGGGGCCGCGCGCCACGATGTGTTCCAGTTTGCCGAGATCGCCCAGGCGCCGCTTCAGGCGACGGAATTCGCGATAGTGATGCGCGCGCAGCGATGCCTTCAGATAGGCCTCGCCGTCGAGCGTACTTTCGAGCACCGGCCGGTCCGCCTTGCCGGTGGTGACCATGGTCAGGCCGCGCGTCTCGGCAACGGTGGCAAGCACGCTGGCCACCGGGCCGTCGAGCCTCATGTCGGGCAACACGAAGACTTTCGGCAGTTTCAGGTGCGGCCGCGACAGCATGCCGAAAAAATCCTCGACGACGCCGATGGGGTCGTCGTGGTCAACCAGCGGCGTGCCCATCGGGCCGAACGGGCTTGACCAGGTGCGCATCACCGGAACGCCGAGCGGCACGGCCGGCCGTTCGACCGAGAACGGCACCAGCAGGCGCAGCCGGTTGCGGTATTCGTCGCCATCGCGGATCACCGCCAGCTTGACCTCGCGATCCTCCAGCCGGGGCATGGCCGGCGCCAGGAAGCGTGGGTTGAAGAAGACGTTTGGCTCGATCGTGCGGGTGCACAGATAGTCGAGCTCCTCGACCAGGTCGAAGCCGGCCGAGGCCGGATAGATCGCCAGCTTGCGCAGCGGCCGGTTGTTGGCGAGGACCTCGAGATGCGCCGGATCGGAATCGCGCGCCAGGCCGGCAAGGCCCGACACCATGGCGCCGGCCGGACCGCCGCTGGTTTCCTCGATCAGTGGGATGGCTGCCATCAGGCGGCTCCCTTGGCTGCGGGAACGAAGATCAGCATGACGATACCAAGCTTGCGCCACACGGTGAAGGACAGAGCGCTCGCCTCGAAGACCATGGCAAGGCTGGTGGCGATCGCAGCGCCCCACAGGCCGAAGAGCGGGATGAGCACTATGTTGAGGCCGATGTTGAAGGCCAGCGTCATGGCGTAGACGGCGGCGCAGATGTTCTGGTTGCCGCTCATCGTCAAAAGGCTTTCGCAAGGGCCGACGGCGGCGCGCGCCACGACGCCGAACACCAGCAGAAACAGCAGCGGATAGCCGGCGGTGAATTCGGGGCCGAACAGCACCAGCATCGGCTCGCCCAGCGCCAGCACCAAGAGCGCCATCAGCAGCGACGGCCAGAACGTCCACGACACGGTCTCGCGGGCAAAGGCGGCGAGCTTTTCCGGTTCGCCATGGGTGAACTGCGCATAGCGCTGGGCAACGCCGGCCTTGACGGAGAAATAGACGAAATGCACCAGTGCCAGCGTCTTGACGGTGGCAAAATAGACGGCGACGTCGTTAGGCTGGAGATAGGCGCCGACCATCAGCACGTCGGCATTGGTGAGCAGGAAGAAGAAGCTCTCGACCAGGAAGATCGGCAGCGAGACGATGAACCATTCGCTGAAATGCACCTTCATCGGCCCGGCCGGGATCTTCTTGCCCAGGCGCGAGGTGACGCCGATGAGCTGGGCGAGCGTGGTGGCGTAGGTGGCGGCGATCGAGGCGAAGATCGCGGTCCGAGCGTCGGGCGCGTAGCCCATTGCCAGCATCAGCGCCATCAGCGCCAGGATCAGCACCGGCCGCACCAGATAGGTCGGCGACAGCGCAAACAGCGCCCAGGAATTGGCCCGCGACTGGCCTTGCAGCAGGTCGCCCATGGCAATCATCGGCAGGCAGAACAGGCCGAGGATGAAGGGGATCACATAGTAGCTCTCGATCCAGTCCGCGCACACCCAGACGCCCAGTGCGCCAAGTCCGGCGATCGCCGTCGAGGCGATCAGAACGAACAGGCGGCTGGCGACGACGATGCCGCGCAGTTCGGCCAGCATGTTGCGTTCGCGATATTCGGGGATGAAGCGGATGACCGAGGTGTGGAAACCGAGGCAGGCGAGGTTGCCGACGATGACCATCGTCACCCATACGAGGACGAAAATGCCGTATTCGAACGAGCCCATCCAGCGCGCCATCAGCACCTGGCTGATGAAAGCGATGACGGCGCTGACGATGCGGATGGCAAAGGCGATCAGCGACATGCGCCCGGCTTCGCCGCGCTCGTCGGCGGTGAACAGCACCGCATCGATGCGGCCAAGCAGCGGCCCCATGCGCAGCGCCAAGCGCTGCGGCAAGAACCGCCCGGCCGTCGTCGCCGCGGAAAAGCGCACCCCGATGTCTCTCCGTTTCCCGCCTCTTTTCAAGCTTTTGGTGTATCCGAAACACCTTAAGAAAGGGTGGGCGGGTGCGGGTGCGCGGAGCGGCCAAGGACAGCCGCGCGGGCAAGGTACGTCAGTCGTCAAGCCGGTGGCAGAACGAAAAGGCGAGCGAACGCCGGGGAAGACTGGGGAGCCGGTCGACGTTACGCTCGCCCCTCCCCCGCCAAGGGGGAAGGCTGGAGCATGATCCCGAAAAGTGGAACCGGTTTTCTCGGACAAAACGGGAACCGTTTTGTCCAGAGATCATGCTCAAACAAGGAGATAGAGCCCCATCCCGGTTCCATCTGGATGGAACAGGCTCTGGCACGGAATGTGTCCGGTGCCAGAGGTGTCACATGGGGAAGGTCACATCCCCTTCATCGCGTCGCACGACACGTGCGGGTTCATGTCGGCGAAGGCGCCCGTCGGATTCTGTTTCCAGGCCCAGACATGCAGTTCGTAGAACGGGCCGAGGCCGTAGCGGTTGGGGGCGCTGTTGAAGTTGAACAACTGGCCTTCGAGCGAGGCCGGGCCCTTCGAGGTGATGTATTCGACCGCTATCAGCTTCAGGCTGCCGTCGGCCATCGGCTCGTACATCACCGCCTCGGGCTTGGCGAGATCTACGGCATCGTCCTTGAGATAGGCGCCGTTGACATAGTGGATGCCCATGGCGCCGCCGGTGATGCCGCTGGCGCAAGGGATCGGGGCGTAGCCTTCGGCCGTGGCAGCTGCCACATTCTCGAAGCGGCTGTTGGCCGCGCGCACCTTTTCGGCCAGCGGATTGGCGTCGTGCGCCTGGGCGGCGGCACCGGCCGCGATCGAGATGGCGGCCAGGGCCGCGAAGCGTGTCGTCCAAAGAGTTATGGTCATGGTCTTCCGTTCGTTTGTTGACGCTCGGGGCGACGGCGGCCGATCTGGCCTGCCGAAACGCCAGCGGCGTTGGTTCAAGGATTGAGGAACGGGCTTGTCCGTCCCGATTCATGCGATGCGGTTCCAGTTGGCGAGCTTTTTGCCGCCGCGTTAAAAACTGAGCAAAATCAACGATCCCAAAAGTAAAATTGCCAATATTCCTGCGGGACCTCGCGCTCAGACAGCCCGATGTCGCGCCTCAGATAATCGCCTTCCGGGGGCAAGCGCCGCCTTTCAGACAGATACGCAGGCAGCTTCGACGCGAACCGCCGTAGACGGCCGAACACGGAGGTTGGCCGTCCGGCCTCTCCCACGACAGTTGCGGCTTCACCGCCCGGCAACCCGTCAAACAGTTTACCATTGTCGAGAGAGGCAGCTTGATGCTCATCGCCGTTCCAGCCGTTTGCGTGATCAGACGTAAAAGTAAGGGTCAAGAACCCGCACCTCCGTGATCTTGTCGACCGGCAGCGAGTTTTTCTGGGCCGTGCTGCGGATCGCTTCGGGCGAGGGTGCTTCGTAGATGCAGAAGCTGCGCTTCTTGTCGGGCGTGACGAAGGACTGGATCCAGGTGACACCCTTTTCGGCATTGCGCATGACGACGCCGCCCACCGCGGTGGCGCCGATGTCGGTCATCGGTATGTTGAGGCCGTCCGGAAATGTGCGTTCAATCAGGTAGCGAGGCATGGAAGGCTTCCTTTTCCATTGGTTCACGCTCGATCGGAGCGCTGCTGGACGTTGACCACGCTGGCCCGGGCCGCGCATCGGAACGATTCCCCATATTGGGCGGGACGATTCCCTATGTTGGCGTCGTTCTTTGTGGAAAGAGGCACGGCAATGTGTGCAAAGTCACATTGCGACGCTTTCTTCACGGGCTATCGTGAGCGGCCCGCCATGGTGGGAAAACTCCGATCGTATGAGACGATGATAATGATGCTTCTGGAACGGCAGACGCAGCTGCAGCAGTTGGAGACCCTGCTTAACGATGCAATCGGCGGCCATGGCCGCGTTGCGGTGCTGGCGGGAGAGGCGGGCGCCGGCAAGACGGCGCTCGTCGAGGCGTTCGCGGCCCATGTCGGACAGAGCGCGGCGACGTTGCGCAGCGCCTGCGAGGACCTGTCGATCCCCGATCCGCTTGGCCCGCTTTACGATCTGGCCCGCGAGGCGCAATGGGCGCTGCCGCGCGCGATCGACGCCCGGCACGGGCAGAGACTGCCGCTGTTCTCCGATGCGCTGGACGCCTTCGTGGCCAAGGGGCCGAGCCTGCTCGTGATCGAAGACCTGCACTGGGCCGACGATGCGACACTCGATTTCGTGCGCTTCCTCGGCCGGCGTATCGTCAACACCCAGATTCTGCTGTTGCTCACGGCGCGCACCGACCGCAGCGAAGGACAGATGCGCGTGCGCCGCGCGCTGGGCGAAATTCCGGCAGGCAGTGTGGCGCGTATCGACGTGCCGCTGCTCAGCGAGGCGGCCGTGCTGTCGCTTGCCGACGCGGCCGGACGCGATGGCGACGCCATCTACCGGGCGACTGCAGGCAATGCCTTCTTTGTCACCGAATTGCTGTGCGCCGAAAACGAAATGGCGCTGCCGGCAAGCGTGCGTGACGCTGTGCTGGCTCGGGCCGAGCGGCTGTCGGTTGGCGCCCGGGCGATGCTTGATGCGGTGTCGGTGTTTCCGCGCCGCGCCGACGCCTGGGCACTGCAGGGCCTGTGTGGCGTCGCCAGCGCCGGTCAGCTGGCCGAGTGTGTGGCCAATGGCCTGCTCGACGATCTCGGTGACGGCTACGCCTTTCGCCACGACATTGCGCGGCGTGCCATCGAAATGATGCTGACGACCTCGCACAGGCGGCAATTCAACCAGCGTGCTTTGGCTGCGCTGCTCGAAAATGGCGACGTCTCCACCGGCCGCCTGGTGCATCACGCGGTCGAGGCGCACAATCTGGCGGCGGTGCGCGAACTTGCGCCGATCGCCGCGCGCGAAGCGTCGCGTGTCGGCGCCCATCGCGATGCCGCCGGCTACTATGAAATCGCCTTGCGGCAGACCGACCGCCTGCCGGTGATTGAGCGCGCCGCGCTCTACGAAAGTTATGCCTTCGAGTGCCATCTCATCGGCAAGATCGACGACGCGCTTGCGGCGCAGGGACAGGCACGCCGGTTACATCAGGCTGACGGCAACAGGCTGAAGGAAGGCGACAGCCTGAGATGGCTCTCACGGCTCAGCGAAATGGGCGATGACCGCGAAGCGGCCGCCGCCTTCGGCGCCGAGGCGGTGGCGATGCTGGAAGCCGCCCCTGCCGGTCCGGAACTCGCCATGGCCTATTCAAACCTGTCACACCTGGCGATGCTGTCGGAGAGGGTGGAGGACACGCTGTTCTATGGCGAGAAGGCAGCGGCGCTGGCCGAGCGGATGAACCGTCCCGACATCGCCTCGCATGCTCTCAACAATGTCGGTTGCGTCGAACAATGGCTGAATCCGGCCGCCGGGCGCCAGCGCCTCGACCAAAGCCTCGAAATCGCGCTGCAGGGCAATTTCCAGGAACATGCCGCGCGTGCTTTCACCAACCGCGCCTGTTTCGAGATCACCCAGATGAGCTACGACGCGGCGCGGCCGGTGCTTGAGAGCGGCATCCACTATTGCACCGAAAACGACCTCGGCACCTGGCGCGACTATCTCAGAGGCATGCTGGCCGATGTGCAGCTCCGCCAAGGCCAATGGGACGAGGCCGCCGCGACGGCGACCGAGGTCATCGACAATGAGCGGACAACGACCGTGGGCCGGTTTCCGGCGCTGCTGGCTTTGGCAAAACTGCGCCTGAGGCGCGGCGATCCCTCGGCCGAGCCCTTGTTTGCCGAAATCGCGCGGTTCGTCGGAAGTGGTGCAGACCTGCAGATGCTGAGCTCCTACGCAGCCCTGATGGCGGAACAGGCGTGGCTGGGGCTGGCCGACAGGCAAGAGGCGCTAACGCTGATCACCCGCGCCGAAACGCCGGTGCGCTCGCGCGCCCATGTCGGTGAACTGGCGTTGTGGCGAGCATTGCTCGCTCCCGATATGCCGGCCGGCGATACTGCCGACATGGCGACACCATATCGGCTGCTTTTGACCGGCGACTGGCGTTCGGCTTCGACACTTTGGGCCGAATTGAATGCGCCATACGAGCGCGGACTGGCGCTCATCCTTGGCGACGAAGAGGGGCAGCGGCTGGCGCTGGATATCTTTGACGGCTTGGGGGCAAGGCCAGCTGCCCAGCGCCTGCGCGACATCATGCGCAAGAACGGCATTGGCGGCATCGCCCGTGGCCCGCGCCGCTCGACGCGCGCCAATTTGGCCGGCCTCACCCTGCGCCAGATGCAGGTGCTGCAACTGATCGAACGCGGCCTGTCCAACAAGCGGATCGCCGAGCAATTGACGATTTCGCCCAAAACGGTCGATCACCATGTCTCGGCGGTGCTGGGAAAACTGGATGCGGTGTCGCGCGGCGAAGCGACGGCGGCGGCGCGCGATTCGGGGTTGTTGTGAGGGTTGACGGAGGTTGGACTGAGAGGTCGCGATCCTTCGCGCCCCCCTCTGTCCTGCCGGACATCTCCCCCTCAAGGGGGGAGATTGGCTGTCATTGCGGCTTTCGCAATTGTCGACATTGAAAAGAAGACAAGGCCGCCGAAGCTGCTGATCTCCCCCCTTGAGGGGGAGATGTCCGGCAGGACAGAGGGGGGCGCTGTCCCTCCGGCCTTTCGAATCAAGCCCGCTTACGCGAACGCGCCGTGGCAGTGCTTGTATTTCTTGCCGGAGCCGCAGGGGCAGGCTTCGTTGCGGCCGACTTTGCCCCAGGTCGCCTGGTTGTTCGGATCGCGGTCTTCGGGAGCGACGATGGCGTTGCTCTCCTGGCGGACCAGAAGTGCCGTTTCGCCACCCTGGAAGTCGTCCTCGCCAGTGGTGCCGTCAATGTGGCTGCCGAACATGTCCGGCGCTTCCGGAGGCGGCGCTTCGGCGGCCTGGCGGACCAGTTCGACGCGCATCAATTGCGCGGTGACTGCCTGCCGCAGATTGCCGAGCAGCGCCTGGAACAGCTCGAACGCCTCGCCCTTATACTCCTGCAACGGATCGCGCTGGGCGTAGCCGCGGAAGCCGACGACCGAACGCAGATGGTCGAGGTTGACGATGTGCTCGCGCCACAGATGGTCGAGCGTCTGCAGCACCACCGAACGTTCGACATAGCTCATCACGTCGGGGCCGAAACGCTCGGCGCGCTCCTTGGCGGCGGCGTCGGCGGCCTCGGTCAGGCGCTCGCGGATATCGTCCTCGGCAATGCCTTCTTCCCTGACCCAGTCCTCGACCGGCAGATCGAGATTGAGGAATTCGGCGACCTCGGCCTTGAGGCCGGCGACGTTCCACTGTTCGGCATAGGCGTTTTCGGGGATGTTCTTGGTGACGATCTCCTCGATGACGCCTTCGCGCATCTCGGCGATCGTCTCGGACAGGCCTTCGCCATCCATCAATTCGATGCGCTGCTCGAACACCACCTTGCGCTGGTCGTTCGAGACGTCGTCGTATTTCAACAGGTTCTTGCGGATGTCGAAGTTGCGCGCCTCGACCTTCTTCTGCGCCTTTTCCAGCGCCTTGTTGATCCACGGATGGATGATCGCCTCGTCTTCCTTGAGGCCGAGCTTCTGCAGCATGCCGTCCATGCGCTCGGACCCGAAGATGCGCATCAGATCGTCCTGCAGCGACAGGAAGAATTTCGAGCGGCCGGGGTCGCCCTGACGGCCGGAACGGCCGCGGAGCTGGTTGTCGATGCGGCGCGATTCATGGCGCTCGGTGGCAAGCACGTAGAGGCCGCCGGCGGCCAGCGCTTTGTCCTTCAGACGCTCGACATCGGCATTGATTTCCTTTTCGCGCGCCTCGCGCTCGGGGCCTGCGGGCATGTCGCCCAGTTCGTCCTCGATGCGCATCTCGGCGTTGCCGCCGAGCTTGATGTCGGTGCCGCGGCCAGCCATGTTGGTGGCGATGGTGATGGCGCCGGGCTTGCCGGCCTGGGCGACGATGGCCGCCTCGCGCTCGTGGTGGCGGGCGTTCAGCACCTCGAAATCCTTGAACCCTTCCTTGCGCAGGCGCTCGGCCAACTGCTCCGATTTTTCAATCGAGGTGGTGCCGACCAGCGTCGGCTGACCCTTGGCGCGCGCTTCCTTGATCTCCTTGACGATCGCCTTGTACTTCTCCTCGACCGTCCGGTAGACCTCGTCGTCCTCGTCCAGGCGGACGACAGGCAGATTGGTCGGAATCTCGGTGACTTCGAGGCCGTAAATGTTGCCGAACTCCTCGGCCTCGGTCAGCGCCGTGCCGGTCATGCCGGACAGCTTCTTGTAGAGGCGGAAGTAGTTCTGGAAGGTGACGGAGGCCAGCGTCTGGTTTTCCGGCTGGATCGCCACATGCTCCTTGGCTTCTAGCGCCTGGTGCAGGCCTTCCGAATAGCGGCGTCCCGGCATCATGCGGCCGGTGAACTCGTCGATGATGACGATCTCGTCGTTACGGACGATGTAGTCCTTGTCCTTCTGGAACAGCCGGTGCGCCTTCAGCGCGTTGTTGACGTGGTGAACGATGGCGACGTTCTCGACGTCATAGAGCGACTCGCCCTTCAGCAGGCCGGCCGCGCGCAGCAGGTTTTCCAGCTTCTCGGTGCCTTCCTCGGTGAAGATCGAGGTCTTCTGCTTCTCGTCGATCTCGTAGTCGGCCGGGCTGAGCTGCAGCATGAAGGCGTCGATGGTGTTGTACATTTCCGAACGGTCCTCGAGCGGACCGGAAATGATCAGCGGCGTGCGCGCCTCGTCGACCAGGATGGAATCGACTTCGTCGACGATCGCGTAATTGTGGCCGCGCTGAACCATCTGGGCGCGCTCATATTTCATGTTGTCGCGCAGATAGTCGAAGCCGAGCTCGTTGTTGGTGGCGTAGGTGACGTCGGACGCGTAGGCGACGCGGCGCTCCTCGTCGGACAGGCCATGGACGATGACGCCGACCGAGAGGCCGAGGAATTTGTAGACGCGGCCCATCCATTCGGAGTCGCGCGTGGCGAGGTAGTCGTTGACGGTGACGACATGGACACCCTTGCCGGCGAGCGCGTTGAGATAGACGGGCAGGGTGGCGACCAGCGTCTTGCCTTCGCCGGTGCGCATCTCGGAGATGCCGCCATTGTGCAGCACCATGCCGCCGATCAGCTGCACGTCGAACGGGCGCATGCCGAGCACGCGGCGAGACGCCTCGCGGGCGGTGGCGAAGGCCGGCACGAGCAGGTCATCGAGCGTAGCGCCGTTGGCGATGTCCTGGCGGAATTTCTCCGTGCGAGCCTGAAGCTCGGCATCGGACAGCGCCCGCATCTCGTTTTCCATGGCGTTGATCGCCTCGACGCGAGGCCGGGTCGACTTGACGCGACGATCGTTGGAGGAGCCGAAAACCTTACGGGCGAGACCGCCGAGACTGACCATCCAATGGTCCTTTCGATAGAATTCTCAATCTTGAGATGAGCGCCGGCCGGCCCCATCAATTCCGCGTGAAACGCGGACAAACGCAAAAAGCGCCCGGAAAACGGTTCTGGACGCAAAGTCGTTGGACAGATAAGAGGGGGCTCAACTGATGTCAACGCCGCGTTAGCCCTATGGGCAGCGCCAAATTCCGCCACAATCCGGCTGATCTGCAAGCCCGACCAATCCCCCTTGGAGTTAATCTTGATGTCCTTACTGTTTCGCCGTGCGTCGCTCGCCAGCCTTGGCCTGGCCTTCGGCCTGTCGGCCCTGTCGCTGTCTCCGCTGATGGCCCAGGAAGCCGCTCCCGCCCCGGCCGATGCCGCAGCGCCGGCGGCCGCCCCCGTCGATCCCAACGCGGTCGTCGCCACCGTCAACGGCGAGACGCTGACCGAGGCGGACCTTGGGCTTGCCGAGGGTGAGTTGTCGCAGCAGTTCGCACAGTTGCCGCCCGAGCAGCGCCGCGCCGCCGCCCTTTCGGCGGCCATCGAGATCCGCGTCATGGCCGCCCAGGCAGTCGCCACCGGGCTCGACAAGGATCCCGAATTCCAGCGCCGCATGGCGTTCCTGCAGCAGCGCGCGCTGCATGGCGAGATGGTCGAGAAGGGCGTCGTCGACAAGGTCACGGACGCCGAGGTGCATGCCCGCTACGACCAGGAAATCGCCAGCACGCCGCCGGTCAATGAGGTTCATGCCCGTCACATCCTCGTGAAGACGAAGGAAGAAGCCGAGGCGATCATCAAGCAGCTCGACGGCGGCGCCGATTTCCAGAAGCTCGCCAACGAGCACACCAGCGATCCCTCGGGCAAGACCAATGGCGGCGATCTCGGCTGGTTCGGACCCGGCCAGATGGTGCCGGAGTTCGACAAGGCGGCCTTCGCGCTCGAAATCGGCAAATACACCAAGGAGCCGGTGCAGTCGCAGTTCGGCTGGCACGTCATCAAGCTCGAGGACAAGCGCGTCAAGCAGCCGCCGGCGTTTGACGACGTCAAGGACCAGGCCAAGCAGGCGGTCATCCGCGACAAGTACTTTGCGCTGGTCAAGCAGCTGCGTGGCGCCGCTAAGGTCGAAATCCCCGACGCCAATCTGAAGAAGGCCGTCGACACGATGGAAGCCGGAAAGTAAGGCCAGCATCGAAAACGCATGCAAAAGGGCGCCGTTTGGCGCCCTTTTCAATTGCGAGAGATGCCGTTTACCACATAGCGGACGGTGGCACGGATTGTAACCTCATCGTCGTCGAGACGGTTGGTCAAAAGGTGCTTCCAGGCATAGGAAGCCACAAGGTCGGCGACCAGCGCTGCATTGATATCGGCCGCAACCTCGCCTCGCGCCTTGGCGCGCTCGATGATCCGGGCGGTGTGGGACCGGCGTCCATCGGCATAGCCAGTCAGGGCCACGGCCGCCGCTTCATCCGACTGCGCTTCGGCCACCAACGACCGGAACACGCTGCCCGAGGATGTGTCGCGCCAGTGCGAGAAGAGGTTTTGAAGGAAACCGACGAGATCGTCTTCGAGATTGCCGGTATCTGGGACGGCAACGCGCTTTTGCCGCTTGTAGACCTCCAGCAGCAAGGCTGCCTTGCTCGGCCACCAGCGATAGATCGTGGGTTTGCCGGCGCGTGCGCGCCGCGCGACGGCTTCGATGGAGAAGCCGGCATAGCCGGCCTCGACCAGCACTGCCTCCGCGGCCTCGAGAATGGCCTCGGCGCTGTCGGGATTGCGCCGCGCCCCGATCGATCTGCGCGCCGGATCTTCGGCCATTCCTGTCCTCGCCAACTGTTTCGCCGGCAATATAGGTGGCCTGGCAATCAAACGAAACGGCTGGTTTTGTTAAGTTGAGCAGCAGATAGCGGCGCCGGTTGCGGCGCGGTCGTCACAGCCTGATATTCATTGCATCGCTGCCAGCGTCTCCGAGGCGACGCGCCAGCCGCCGTCTGCTTTGAAGAGTTCGAGCGTGACGCGTGTCTTGCCAGTATAATGCGCCGTCGACTTGGCCTTCGGCTCATAGTCGTAGCTCATTTTGAAGACCACTTCCGCTTCACCCCCGCCATGCGGGTTCACCTGAAGGCTGCCGGGTTCAAGGCCGAGCGACCATGACGCCCATTGCGCGAACCAGTCGACTTTCGCCTTCACCAGCGCCTCGGTGTCGTAGGGTTTGCCGAAGATGGTGACGGATGGCCCGTAAACCCGATTGACCGCGTCGCGAATGTCCCTTGTGTCCGGCGCCAGATAGTCGTCGCGCAGGAATTTCTCGATCGAGGTTTTGTCGTCGCCGACGGAACGTTCGAGCGCTGCCACCTGGCTGGACGGCGCCGGCGCAACGGCCGGCGGCGGCGCGGCAGCCACGCCGTCAGGCACAAACTCAAACCGTTCGAGCAGCGAGCCCTGTTCCCAGGGGCGCTGGCCCTCGCGGGTTTCGGAAACCACGTCGCGGCGCACCGCGATCATCATGTCGTTGATGCTCTGGCCGGGTTCGGCCATGTGCCGCAGCAGGGCGGCGGCAAACGGCGAATTGCGCCCCGTGCCGTCCATGGCGACAGCACCCGGCGCCGTCGAGAAAGCGATGAAGGAGCCGCGCGTCGAATCGAACTGCGCCAGGCCAGCAAGCGCCGTCGCCGAGCGCGTGGTGGCAGTGCGGCTCAGGCTGCGGGCAAAGGGATTGTTGCGGCAGGCGTCGAGGAACACCAGGCTGACCTTGGTCTGCTGTTCCATGATGTCGAGGACTTCGTCGATCGGCACGGCTTCGAGCTGCAGCTTGACCGGCATGTCGAGCCGGGCGTCGACCGGCACGATGTAGTTGCGCCCTTCGACCTGCAGGCCGTGGCCGGCGTAATAGAAAAGCCCGACGCCCGCACCTTGCAGGGCATCGGAAAATTCGCCGATCTTGCGCTCGAGCTCACGTTTGCCGAGATCGTTGCCCTCGATGACGTCGAAGCCGATCGAGCGCAGCTTGCCGGCAATGTCGAGCGCATCGTTGACCGGATTGGCGAGCGTGCCGGCTTCTGCATAGGTGCCGTTGCCGATGACCAGCGCCACGCGCCGTTCCGGCTGCGCATCGGCGCTCAGGAGCAAAAGCCCCATAAACGCCACCGCCAAGATCACCAGCCTGCCCATGGCACTAATCATAACGCCAGAGGCTGCGCCGACGCCAACGGATTTGAAATGCAAGCTTAATCACGGGTTGGTACCGGCGCCCGAAGCGACGAAAACGCCCTTGCGCCGGGCCGTGGTATCGGGCAAACCGGCCTTCCCCAGCGTTTTTCCGTCGCCCGAGGTCCCCAATGTCCGCAACGATTTCGCCGCTCGCGCCGAAGAAATATCCCAAAATGCCTGCCATTGAAGGCGTACGCATCGCCACCGCCGAGGCCGGGATCAAGTACAAGAACCGCACCGACCTGCTGGCCATGGTCTTCGATGCCGGCACCGCTGTCGCCGGCGTGTTCACGAAATCGAAATGCCCCTCGGCGCCGGTCGATTTCTGCCGGCAGAACCTTGGCGCCGGCAAGGCGCGGGTGCTGGTCGTCAATTCCGGCAACGCCAACGCCTTCACCGGCAAGAAGGGCCGCGCCTCCACCCAATTGACCGGCGAGGCTGCGGCCAGGGCCGCCGGCTGCACGCCAGACGAAGTGTTCCTCGCCTCCACCGGCGTCATCGGCGAGCCGCTCGACACCACCAAATTCAGCCATTTGCTGGCCGGGCTGGTCAAGGACGGCAAGCCGGATTTGTGGACCGAGGCGGCCAAGGCCATCATGACCACGGACACCTATCCGAAAGTCGCGACCGCGACGGTCAAGCTCGGCGACACCGACGTCACCATCAACGGCATTTCCAAGGGCGCCGGCATGATCGCGCCCGACATGGCGACGATGCTGTCCTTCGTCGCCACCGACGCGCCGATCGCCGCCCCGGTGCTGCAGGATTTGTTATCGCGCGGTACGGCCAAGACCTTCAATGCGGTCACCGTCGACAGCGACACCTCGACCAGCGACACGCTGCTGTTGTTCGCCACCGGTGCCGCCGCCAAGCGCGGCGCGCCTGTCATCAGCGATCCCAAGGACGCGCGTCTCGGCGCCTTCCGCCGCGCACTTGGCAAGGTGCTGAAATCGCTGGCGCTGCAAGTGGTGCGCGACGGCGAGGGCGCCCGCAAGCAGGTCGAAGTCACCGTCACCGGGGCGAAGTCGGCGCGTTCGGCCAAGCGCATCGCGCTGTCGATCGCCAATTCGCCGCTGGTCAAGACGGCGGTTGCCGGCGAGGACGCCAATTGGGGCCGCGTCGTCATGGCTGTCGGCAAGGCCGGCGAGCCGGCCGACCGCGACCTTCTGTCGATCTGGTTCGGCGACAACCGGCTGGCGTATGAGGGCGAACGCGATCCCGGCTACTCCGAGGAAGCGACCTCGGCCTATATGAAGCGCGACGACATCCGCATCCGCGCCGATATCGGCATCGGCCGCGGCAAGGCGACGGTGTGGACCTGCGACCTCACCAAGGAATATGTCGCCATCAATGGCGACTACCGGAGCTGATGGAGTTGGCTCCCAGGCATCCGGCAAGCATGCTCGCCATCGTGCGCCGCTACGAGGCGGCGGGTTTTCGCGCCTGGCCGGCGGCGGCCGTCCACTATGACGGCACCTGGGTGGTGCGGCTGACGGCCGGTCATCCGGCCAAGCGGCTGAACTCGGTCAACCCGCTCGATCCAGGCGACACCCAGCACATTGCCGAGCGCATCGGCCGCGCCAGCCGGCGCTTCGACGCCTATGGCAGGCCGCTGACCTTCCGCATTTCGCCGCTGTCGGGTCCGGACCTGGCTAAGCATCTCGACAATGAGGGCTGGAGCACATTCGACGAATCGCTGGTGATGCGGCTGCCGCTGGCGGACGCACAACTGGCCCCGGCCATGGACCAGATACCGCTGAAGGACATCAGCCGCTTTCTTGGCGCATCGCTCAAGGTCAGCGGCTCGGATGTATCGCTGCGGCCGGGTCTTTCGGAAATCATCGGCGCCATTCAGCCGGAGGTCGGGCTGTTTGCGCTCGAGGACGAGGCCGACCCGCTGGCGGTGCTGATCTGCGTTCATGACGGCGATCTTGCCGGCCTGTTCGAGATCGCCACCGACAAGTCGGTGCGCAACCAAGGCCATGGCCGCAACCTGATTCTGTCGGCGCTGAAATGGGCCAGGCTGCGCGGCGCGCGGGAAGCCTGGCTGCAGGTCGAGGCCGGCAACGCGCCGGCGCTGGCGCTCTATCGCTCGCTGGGCTTCGAGGAAGTCTATCGCTACCACTATCGCCGGCCGCCGGGCGCATGAGCCAGGTTCTCACCGGCAAACGCCTGCTCCTGGTCGCCGCCTGCGCGCTGGTCGATGCCGATGGCCGCGTGCTTTTGGCGCAGCGGCCCGAGGGCAAGCAGCTTGCCGGCCTGTGGGAATTTCCCGGCGGCAAGGTCGAACCCGGAGAGACGCCGGAACAATGCCTGATCCGCGAGCTGCAGGAAGAGATCGGCATCGAGACCGACATACCCTGCCTGGCGCCGCTTACCTTCGCCAGCCATTCCTATGATGATTTCCATCTCTTGATGCCGCTCTTCGTCTGCCGCCGCTTTCGCGGTATCGCGCAGCCGAAAGAGGGGCAGGCGCTGAAATGGGTGCGGCCAAAGCAGATGCGCGACTACCCGATGCCACCGGCCGACGCACCGCTGATCCAGTTCCTCATCGATCTGTTGTGAGTAGGAGCATTTCGCCGGCCTGGTTTAGCCAGCGTTAATGGAAGATTTATCTCATCGTGAAAAATTGCGGCAAAGCGGATTCGCCGGGAGCGATTGCATGAGCCTGGACAAGGAATGGGACTCGATCCGGCCGGATCGCAGCTTTCGCGCCGCCAATGCCGGTATGAGCGTATTGCGCATCACGCTGCTGTTCGGCTCGGCCGCGGTGGCGCTTGCCCTGATCGCGGTCCCCATCCTCGACAAACAGACGCGATCATCCAGCCGCGATGCTCTTGCAAGCGGCCTGGACACGATGAGCACCGGCTCCGTCGGCTCGCGCGCCACCTATACGCTGCGCAGAAGCGTGCTGCAGCCCTCACCCAGTTCGGTCTGCATCATCCGCGCCGACGGCCGGCGCAGCGGCGACTGCTGACGAAGAAGGTGAACAAAAGCTTATTGATTTCCTTAACGCAGGCCCCGTTTCATCGCCTGTTAAGCTTGTGCCGTTAACCTTTCTTAACAGGTCGGCGGTATGGTCGTGACAAGAGGGATCGACGATCATGAAAACATTGTTGCAGCGATTTTTGGAAGACGAAACAGGCGCCACGGCCATTGAATATGGCCTGATCGTCGCCGTGCTGTCGCTTGCCATCGTCGGCGGCATCGGCAAGGTCAGCAATGCGATCCAGTTTCTGTTCAGCGACACCAACAGCAAGCTAGCGAACGCGTTCGCCGAGCCCTGATCCGGAGCGGCGTCAACGCCCGCCGGGATTTTCCAGTATCGTCTTCAGCGAGACCTTCGCTGAACCCGGCTTCAAGGGCTTTTGCTGCGAGGCATCCGGCGCCCAGCCAGACATCCAGACAACAGAGAAACTTGCCCTGATCCGGCCATCGGCGTCCGAAAAGCGTTCGGCATAGATTTCGGCGGCACGGGCAAACAGCTTTCGTGCACCTGGCCGCCGGCTGCGATCGGTCAGCGCGCTGGTTTCGCCCATCGCCCTGAGATCGGCGGTGAGGTCGAAGAGAGTGTCGTAGCGCACGGTCACCGTTTCGACGTCGGCCACCGGCAGCGCCAGGCCGGCGCGCTGCAGCAGCGCGCCGGCGTCGCGAACGTCGGTGAACGGAATGACGCGTGGGCTGGCACCGCCATAAAGCTCGGTCTCGGCGGCGAGCAGGCTCTCGCGCAGTTCGGAAAGCGTGCCGGCGCCGGCAAAGGCGCCAAGGAAAAGCCCGTCGGGCCGCAGAGCGCGGCGGATCTGCACCATCATGCCGGGAATGTCGTTCATCGCCTGCAACGACAGCAGCGATACGGCGAGGTCCAGGCTTTCCGGTGGAAACGGCACGGTCTCCGGCGGTGCTACCAGCCCTGGCCGGCCGTCCAGAAATGCCGCGTCGGCCTCGACGCGCACGATCTCCGCAGCCTTGCCGCTTGCAGCAACCGCGTCCGTTGCGTCCGGCGTCTGGCAAAACAGCACGGCGGCCTTGCCGAATTTGCGCTCGACCGCGCCGAGCCGGTCAGCGAGATCTTCCGCTGCCCGCCGCATCAGAAAATCGGCGCCGGCCACGGGATGGCCCAATGCCCGGCGCTTGTGTGCCAGCCAGAGCTCTGTATCGATAATGGGCTGCAAGGCAACATCCCTGTTTGTCCGCCTTGTGATATCGTGGCGCGGACGACAAAGCACGTGGCCGATCCGGTGATGGAGATCAAGAGCCTGGCTCAAACCATGTTGAAACTGGCGATGTTGGACTGGCCGGCGCGGGTGCTGTTCCCGCCGGTCTGCGCCGGCTGCCGCAGGCATGTCTCTCAGCCCGGCGTTTTATGCGGCGCCTGCTGGCCCAAGCTTAGGCTCTTGGAGCGGCCATGGTGCGCGGTGATGGGCACGCCATTCACCCACGATATGGGCGAGGGGTTCCTGTCGGCCGAAGCGATCGCCGATCCGCCGCCTTTCGAGCGGGCGCGGGCGGCCGTTGCCTATTCGGGCGTCGCCCGCCAGATGGTGCAAGGGCTGAAATACCAGGATCGCACCGATCTCGCGCCATGGATGGCGCGCTGGATGCTGCGCGCCGGCGCCGAGCTGATCGCGGATGCCGATGTCGTCGTGCCGGTGCCGCTGCACTGGCGGCGCTTCTTTCGGCGGCAGTTCAACCAGTCGGCGGAACTGGCAAGGGCGGTCGCGCAGCTCAGCGGGCTGCCTTTCTCGCCATCGGCGATCCGGCGCGTCAAGCTCACGCGCCAGCAGGTCGGGCTGGAGCGGCAGGAGCGCGAGGACAATGTGCGCGCCGCCTTCCGTGTGCCCACGGAAGCGGAAATCGAGATCGCCGGCCGCCGCGTGCTTCTGGTCGACGATGTCTACACCACTGGCGCCACCGTGCGCTCGGTCGCCAAGGCGCTGAAGAGGGGCGGCGCCGGAGCGGTCGACGTGCTGACCTTCGCGCGTGTCTTGCCGGGGGACTTTCGGGCCGATGAGTCCGCGACTATATAAGGTCAGGGAAAGGCACTGACAGATGCTCGATGTGACGATCTATACCCGTATGATGTGCGGCTATTGCGCGGCGGCCAAGCGGCTGCTCGACCGCAAGGGCGTCGCCTACACCGAGCATGACGCTTCCTTTTCGCCGGAACTGCGCCAGGAGATGGTTTCACGGGCGCACGGGCGAACCACCTTTCCGCAGATTTTCATCGGCGAAACGCATGTCGGCGGTTCCGATGAACTCCACGAACTGGAGGCGCGGGGGCAGCTGGACAGGCTGCTTGCCGACGGCTCGACGACACAGAGGGCATGACGATGGGTGTTTTCAAGGCGGCGGCGATCCAGATGCGTTCAGGCGAGAGCCCCGACCGCAACGCGGTCGATCTGGAACGGTTGGTGCGCGAAGCGGTAGGCCTGGGTGCTAGCTATATCCAGACCCCGGAAATGACCGGCGCGCTGATCCGCGACAAGGAAGCCAGGGCAGCCTCCTTCACATCGGAAGACAAGGACATTGTCGTGGCGACCGCGCGCAAGCTCGCCAGCGAACTCGGCGTGTTCCTGCATATCGGCTCGACCGCCATCCTGCGCGCCGACGGCAAGCTCGCCAACCGGGCGCTGCTGTTTGGCCCCGACGGCGCCACGCTTGCGACCTATGACAAGATCCACATGTTCGATGTCGATCTCGACAATGGCGAGAGCTGGCGCGAATCCGCAGCCTATGAGCCAGGCACCGAGGCCGTCGTCACCGAGATCGATGGCACCAGGCTGGGCTTTGCAGTCTGCTACGATCTGCGCTTTCCGCAGCTGTTCCGTGCCGAGGCGTTGGCCGGCGCCGACCTTTTGTCGGTGCCTGCCGCCTTCACCCGCCAGACCGGCGAGGCGCACTGGCATGTGCTGCTGCGGGCCCGCGCTATCGAGAACGGCGCCTATGTGGTTGCCGCGGCCCAGGGCGGCCTGCATGAGGACGGCCGCGAGACTTACGGCCATTCGCTGATCGTCGATCCGTGGGGTCGCATCATCGCCGAGGCGGCGCATGCCGAGCCTGGCGTAATCGTCGCCGAGATCGACACGGCGCAGTCTTCGGCCGCGCGCAAAAAAATCCCCAATCTCAAGAACGCGCGCGATTTTGCCGTCAATGCGGGCACGGCCGAGGCGCCCCGGCTCAGGGGCGCGGCTTCGTGATCCGCTTTGCCCTGATCTGCGAGCATGAGCACGAGTTCGAGGGCTGGTTTCGCAGCAATGACGATTTCGACACACAGAAGAAGCGCGGCTTCGTCGATTGCCCGACCTGCGGTTCGCACAAGGTGCAAAAGGCGCTGATGGCGCCGGCCGTCTCCACCGCGCGCAAGCAGGAAACAATCGCGCTGGCCATGGGCGAAGCCCAGAAGCAGGCGTTGGCGCAGCTGAAGGCGATGGCCGAGAAGGTGCGCGAGAATGCCGATTATGTCGGCGACAAATTCGCCGAGGAAGCGCGCAAGATCCATTTCGGTGAAAGCGACGCGCGCGGCATCTATGGCGAAGCAACGCTGGACGAGGCCAAGAGCCTGGCCGAGGACGGCGTGGAGTTCATGCCGATCCCGAGCTTTCCGGAGGACCGCAACTGAGTTCCAAGGGAGCTTTGCGCGACCTGGAAGCGGATGAGCCGCAACGCGGAATCAAGGGCGTTGTCAACCGGTTGGCCCGCCGGGGCGTTGTCAAGTTCAGCGGCAGCCGAACAATCGACGGATTACTGATCATCGGCGACAAGGGCGCCGACAAAATCGTCGAGGCGCTCCACCTCATTCGGGATTTCGATCCCATCCGCTACAAGCGCTTGCTCCGCGATGTCAGGCAGGTTCTCGTCGCAACCCTTCCAGCTTCGGTCGCCAATGGGCAGTTTCTTCACACGCCTGCGAACTGGACGAACGCTACCTTATCCATGAGGGGACGACAGCCGAACACGTTGCATCGTCGCTCGTCCATGAAGCCACGCATGCGCGGCTGATGCGACGCAGCATCGGCTATGAAGAAACGCTGCGAGATCGGGTGGAGCGGGTTTGCCTGCGTCGGGAGATGGCCTTTGCGGCCAAATTGTCGCTCGCAACAGATCGGCCCGGAACAGATCGGCTTGGACAAGTTGAGGCGACACTTGCCGCCATGCTTGATCTCTCAGACAAGGCAATGAGCGAACGCGACCTCGACGGGTTGCGAGATGCTCTTCTCTACCTCAACATGCCCAGGTGGCTCGTCGGTCTCGCCGTATTTTATCGGCGCTGGCAACACCGGCGCCGTTTTGCGCGGCAACCAGCAAGCTGACGGGCTAGATGATGCTTCCAATCAGCTTTCCAAGCAGTTCAGCCAGCTTCTCCCGTTCGGCAACGGTCAGGCCGGCGAGGATTTCGTGTTCGTTGGCGACGTGGGCTGTCAGGGCCTCATCGATCAAGGCGAGACCCTTGTCGGTCAGCTGCACCACAATGCCGCGCCGGTCGTTGGGGTGCGGGCCGCGCACGATCAGTCCGGCCTTTTCCAGCCGGTCGAGCCGGTTGGTCATGGCGCCGGACGTCACCATCGTCGCCTCGTAGAGAGCGGTCGGCGTCAGCGCATAAGGCTGGCCGGACCGGCGCAGTGTCGCCAGCACGTCGAATTCACCGGCTTGCAGCCCGAAGCGGGCGAAGAGCGGCGCGAGCCGTTCGCGGGCGACCAGCGACGAGGCTTCGTTCAATCGCCCAAGCACCGCCATCGGCGAGACGTCCAGGTCCGGCCGTTCCCGTTTCCACTGCTCGACCGCTTTCGCCGCGCGATCCATTTGTCTCACCGTTAAATATCTTGACGTTAAGAATCTTTTCGTTATCTTACCTGAAGATACAAGACTGGCCGAGTGCCGCAAGTGCCAAATTTCGCAAGTGCCAAATGCCGCAAATGAGTGACGGGACCATCCGATGAAATTTCTCTGGGATTCCGCGCTCGGCCTTCTGGTGGTCACCGGCGGCCTGCTCGGCCTCACCTTGCCGCTCGGCAAGCTGGCGACAGCTGCCGGCGTTCCGGCCATGGTCTGGGCCTTCGTTATCTCGTTCGGCGCCGGCAGCGTTCTGTTGTGCGCGCTGCTCGCCAGCGGCCAGCGCATGCGGCTCACCCCGCACAGGCTGCGCTATTTCTCCATCACCGCGGCAGTGTCCTACGCCGCGCCCAATCTGCTGATGTTCTCGGCCATCCCGCATCTCGGGGCCGGCTACACCGGCATCATGTTCACGCTGTCGCCGGTCATCACGCTGGTGTTCTCGATCCTGCTTGGCGTCCGGCGGCCCAATATGCTCGGTATCATTGGCATCGCCGTCGGCTTCGTCGGCGCGGTCATGGTGGCGGTGACGCGCGGCGAGGCCGGCCAGCCGGCCGATTTCTTCTGGGTGGTGATCGGGCTGCTGATCCCGGTCAGCCTCGCCGCCGGCAACATTTATCGCACCGTCGACTGGCCGGAAGGCACCGGCCCGATCGAGCTTGCCGTCGGAAGCCATCTGGCTTCGGCAACGCTGCTGCTGGTCGGCATTCTCGCCCTATTCGGCGTCGGCGCTTTTGCCCCGCTGAGTGCCGTGCCGTTGGTCGTTGTGGCGCAGGTCGCCTCGGCCTCGGCGATGTTTGCCTTCTTTTTCCGGCTGCAGGCCGTGGGCGGCCCGGTCTATCTCAGCCAGATCGGCTATGTCGCCGCGGCCGTCGGCCTGTTTGCCGGCACGATCTTTCTCGGCGAGCACTACCAGCTTTTGACCTGGGCCGGCGCGGTGATCATCACCATCGGCGTGATCATCACGACCAAAGCGCAAAGTCAGAAGGCGTAGGACGGGCTAGATCTGGCCTGCGTCGATGCGTTTGCGCAGGGCGGGCGGGGCGACATTTCGCCAGGCCGTCCGAATTGCGCTGCGGAACGTCTGTTCGTCGCAGGCTTCGAGCATGATCGACGTCCAGCCCTTTTGTCCCCAGCCACCGGGAACGGGCTTGAAAACCGATGGCTCAGCGGCCGCCATCATCTCTTGCTGGTCGCGGTCCAGCTTGACGACGGCACGGTCGGCCTCCGGCAGTGACACGAAGATGCGGTTGCGGACGCGGAAATCGGCCTTGCCGAAATGCGACTTCTCGACCGTTTCGGGAAGATCGAGCGCCAGCTCTCGGGCCCTCACAGTGTTCACGGCCGCCAACGCTCCTTCGTTCAGACCGATCCTTTTTCCGCCAGCACCATATAGTTGACGTCCATGTCCTTGGAGCGTTGCCAGCGATCGGCGAGCGGGTGGTAGATGACGCCCGTCCTGTCGATGATGGTCATGCCGGCGCTGCCCAGCGCCTTTTCCAGCTCTTCGGGCCGCACCAGCTTGCCGAACTGGTGGGTGCCGCGCGGCAGCCAGCGCAGCACATATTCGGCGCCGATGATGGCGAGGCCGAGCGCCTTCAGCGTGCGGTTGATGGTGGCCACGAACATGATGCCGCCGGGCTTCACCATCTCGCCGCACTTGCCGATGAACAGGTCGATGTCGGCGACATGCTCGACCACTTCCATGTTGAGGATGACGTCGAATTTCTCGCCGGCATCGGCAAGGTCTTCCGCGGTCGTTGCGCGGTAGTCCACGCTAACGCCACCCTCGGCCGCGTGCAGCTTGGCCACCTCGAGGTTGGTTGCCGATGCGTCGGCGCCGACCACTTCGGCGCCAAGCCTGGCCATCGGCTCGCATAACAGCCCGCCGCCGCAGCCAATGTCGAGGAAGCGCAAGCCTTCGAACGGCCGCGCCGCCCGCGGATCACGGCCAAAGCGCGCCGCCACCTGGTCCCTGATATAGGCCAGCCGGACCGGGTTAAACTTGTGCAACGGGCGAAATTTGCCGTTCGGGTTCCACCATTCGGCGGCAAGGGCTGAGAAGCGTTCGACTTCTCCGGCATCGATCGTCGATCGACGGGGCTCTGGCATGGGGCGGGTCTCCTAGAGCTCTTTTATTCTGACGCAATTTCGGACGGAAAACCGGTTCCCACTTTTCCTGGAATTGCCTGGGAGCACTAGGAAGTCGGGTGTGAGGCCGCGAATGTCAAGGCAACAAATTTCCGTTCTGAGATGGCGGCAGCCAAGTCAAGTACAAGCGAACGCCCTACTTGGCGTCCAGCACGTCGCGCAGTTTTGCCGCCAGCTGCTCGATGGTGAAGGGCTTGGCCAGGAACTGCACGTCATGGTCGAGCACGCCGTTGTGGACCACGGCGTTCCTGGTGAAGCCGGTGGTGAAGATCACCTTCAGCTGCGGCAGGCGCGCAAGCGCTTCCTCGGCGAGCTTGCGACCGTTCATCACCGGCATGACGATGTCGGTGAACAGAAGCGCGACACCCGGATTGTCCGCCAGTATCTGCAAGGCTTCGTGGCCGCTGCCGGCATGGATGACGGTGTAGCCGAGTTCGCGCAGCGCATCCGTGGTCGAAGCGCGTACGCGGGCGTCGTCCTCGACGACAAGGACCGTCTCGGTGACCGCGGCGGGATTATCGCCCCGCCCAGCGGGCAAGACAGCCTCTTCAGCGCCGAAGAAACGCGGCAGATAGATCTTGATTGTCGTGCCTTCGCCGGGTTCGGAATAGATTTTGACGTGGCCGCCCGACTGCTTGACGAAGCCGAATACCTGGCTCAGCCCCAGGCCGGTACCCTTGTTGACCGGCTTGGTGGTGAAGAACGGCTCGAACGCCTTGGCCATGATTTCATCCGGCATGCCTTCGCCAGTATCGCTGACCGCGATCATCACATACTGGCCGGCTTTGACCTCGGCATGGGTGGCGGCATAGCCGTCGTCGAGATGGCTGTTGGCGGTCTCGATGGTCAGCTTGCCATTGTCGGCCATGGCGTCGCGGGCATTGACCGCTAGGTTGAGGATAGCGTTCTCGATCTGGCTCGGATCGGCATGGGTTTTCCACAGGCCGCCGGCCAGCACGGTTTCGATGCGGATGGTTTCGCCGAGCGCCCGCCGCAACAAGTCCGACATCCCGGTGACCAGACGATTGGTGTCGACCACCTGCGGCGCCAGTGGCTGCTGGCGTGAGAAGGCGAGCAGCCTTGCGGTCAGATTGGCAGCCCGGGTCGCCGCGTCGGTCGCGGCTTCGATGAATTTTATGATGTCTTGCTCACCCCGCGCCAGCTTGCGTTGGGCAAGGTTCATGGCGCTGATGATCACCGCCAGCATGTTGTTGAAATCGTGGGCGATACCGCCGGTCAGCTGGCCAACTGCCTCCATCTTCTGCATCTGGCGGATCTGCGATTCGGCCGTTTCGCGCGTCCGGATCTCATTGCCGAGTTCGATGTTCTTGCGCATCAGCTCTTCCTGGGCGACAGCGACCTCGCGAAAACGGCGGCGCGACAGGCGGATCGTGTAGGCGCCAAGCAGGAAGATCGCCAGCAAGGCCGCCAGCGAGCCGATGCGCAGCCAGCTTTCGACCCGGTCGGTATGTTCGTCGCGGGCGGCGATGGCCGCGCCGCCGATCCGCCGGATGGTGTCCATGCTGGCCCGGATCTGGTCCATGGCGGCCTTGCCCCGGCCGCCGCGCACCAGTTCCAGCGCTTTCGTCGCATCGCCGCGATCGTAAAGCGCAATCGTCTGTGCCAGTTCAGCCTGCTTCAGCGAAAGCGCGTCCTTGATGCGATTGATCTGCTGGACGAGTTCGTCGTCCGGCGCGGTCATGCTGTCGATGCGGGCAAGCTGGCCCGGAATGGCCTCGACCGCCTGCCGATAGGGCTGGAGGTAGGATTTTTCGCCGGTCAGGAGATAGCCGCGCTGGCTGGTCTCAGCGTCCTGCGCCAAGGACAGCAGACCGGACAGCGATTCCTGGTACTCGATAGCCTCGCGCGCCGCTTCGCGGTTGGCCCTCTGGCCTTCGACCAGAACGGCGCGCGTGCCGACGATCAACGCCAGCACGGCGAAGCCGATGAAAAGCGGCAGCGACTGCCAGCGCACGGCACGTCGAAGACGAGCAATCATTTGATATGCCGGACCAAAAGGAATTCCCCGCGGGCAGCATTTGGTAAGCGGCGGCGGGGCGGAACGCAATATGCCGTCGTCCTGAAGCCGGCAATCCGTGGCCAGCCTTGCGAAACCGTGATCATTTGGCTAAGGAGGCCGCGCATTCAGCGGCCGGCTTCTGTCGGACGCTTTCTTCCCCTTTCGGCTCCGGGCCGGCTTCAGTCAAAGGCATTTCGCTTCCATGGCGCGCATCGTGATGAAATTCGGCGGAACCTCCGTCGCCGACATCGCCCGCATCCGCAATGTGGCGCGTCACGTCAAACGTGAGGTCGATGCCGGCCATGAGGTCGCTGTCGTGGTCTCGGCGATGGCCGGCAAGACCAACGAGCTGGTCGGCTGGACCCGCGAAGCCTCGCCGATGCATGACGCGCGCGAATATGACGCGGTCGTCGCCTCGGGCGAGCAGGTCACCGCCGGCCTTCTGGCGATCACGCTGCAGAATATGGGTGTGCACGCCCGCTCCTGGCAGGGGTGGCAGATCCCGATCAAGACCGACAACGCGCATGGCGCGGCGCGCATCCTCGACATCGATGGCGCGTTTCTGATCAAGCGCTTCGGCGAGGGCCAGGTGGCTGTCGTCGCCGGCTTCCAGGGCATCGGCCCGGACAACCGCATCGCCACGCTCGGCCGCGGCGGCTCGGATACGAGTGCCGTGGCCATCGCCGCGGCAGTCAAGGCAGACCGCTGCGACATCTACACCGACGTCGACGGCGTCTACACCACCGATCCGCGCATCGAGCCGAAGGCGCGGCGGCTTAACAAGATTTCGTTCGAGGAAATGCTCGAAATGGCCTCGCTCGGCGCCAAGGTGCTGCAGGTGCGGTCGGTCGAGCTTGCCATGGTGCACAGGGTGCGTACCTTCGTGCGGTCGTCCTTCGACGATCCCGATGCACCCGGAATGGGGGATTTGCTCAATCCCCCGGGAACGCTCATTTGCGACGAGGAAGAGATCGTGGAACAGCAGGTCGTCACCGGAATTGCCTACGCCAAGGACGAAGCGCAGATTTCGCTGCGCCGCGTCGGCGACCGCCCGGGCGTTGCCGCCGGCATTTTCGGCCCGCTGGCCGAAGCCAACATCAATGTCGACATGATCGTCCAGAACATTTCCGAGGACGGCAAGTTCACCGATATGACCTTTACCGTGCCGTCCGGCGACGTCGACAAGGCGCTGGCCGTGCTCGAGCGCCTGAAGGCTTCGATCGGCTATGACGTCGTGCAGTCCGAAGCCGGCATGTCGAAGGTTTCGGTCATCGGCATCGGCATGCGCAGCCATGCCGGCGTCGCCGCCACCGCCTTCAAGGCGCTGGCCGACAAGTCGATCAACATCCGCGCCATCACCACCTCCGAGATCAAGATTTCGATACTGATCGACGGTCCCTACACCGAACTGGCGGTTCGCACTTTGCATTCCGTCTACGGTCTGGATAAGCAGTAGCGAGAACGATTTGAGTTGTTGCGTGTGCGCCGGTCGCAGTGGAAACTGCGGCGGGCAAAATGCCCATTGGAGAAGAAGCCGCGATGCGTGATACGGCCAGTGGCCCGCGCGTTCTGCTGAAACGGCTCCGCGAGCTCATGCAGGAGCCGCTGGAGCCGCAGGAGCGGCTCGACCGGATCGTGCGCGACATCGCCTCCAACATGGTCGCCGAAGTCTGCTCGCTCTATGTGCTGCGCGCCGATTCGGTGCTCGAACTCTACGCCACGGAAGGTCTGAACCCGAACGCCGTCCACTTGGCGCAGCTGCGGCTGGGGCAAGGCCTGGTCGGTACGATTGCCGCCAGCGCGCGGCCACTGAACCTCTCCAATGCGCAGGAACACCCGGCCTTCGCCTACCTCCCGGAGACGGGCGAAGAGATCTACAATTCCTTCCTCGGCGTGCCGGTGCTGAGGGCAGGGCGCACGCTCGGCGTGCTGGTGGTGCAGAACAAGACGATGCGCCACTACCGCGACGACGAGGTCGAGGCGCTGGAAACCACCGCCATGGTGATCGCCGAGATGATCGCCACCGGCGATCTCGCTCGGCTGACCCGGCCCGGCCTCGAACTCGACCTGCGCCGTCCTGTCAGCTTCACCGGCTTGTCCTTCAACGACGGCGTCGGGCTCGGCCATGTCGTGCTGCACGAGCCGCGCATCGTCGTCACCAATTTGTTCAACGAGGACAGCGAGGAGGAGGTGCGCCGGCTGGAAACCTCGCTCGGTTCGCTCAGGCTTTCCATCGACGACATGCTGGAGCGCCGCGACGTCGCCTTCGAGGGCGAGCATCGCGAAGTGCTCGAAGCCTATCGCATGTTTGCCAACGACCGTGGCTGGGTGCGCCGGCTGGAAGAGGCGATCCGCAACGGCTTGACGGCGGAAGCGGCGGTGGAAAAGGTGCAGAGCGACATGCGCGCCCGCATGCTGCACATGACCGATCCCTATCTGCGCGAGCGGATGAGCGATTTCGACGATCTCGCCAACCGGCTGCTGCGCCAGCTGATGGGCCGCGGGCCGGAGGATGTCGCGGCGTCCTTGCCGAAGGACGCCATCCTGGTCGCCCGTTCGATGGGCGCGGCCGAGCTGCTCGATTATCCCCGCGACAAACTGCGCGGCGTGGTGCTGGAAGACGGCACCGCCACCAGCCATGTCGTTATCGTCGCGCGCGCCATGGGCATTCCGGTCGCCGGCCAGATGAAGGGCGCCGTTTCCATGGCGGAAAACGGCGATGCCATCATCGTCGACGGTGAGGAAGGCACGATCCATCTGCGGCCGCAGCCCGATCTCGAGGCCGCCTATGCCGAAAAAGTCCGCTTCCGGGCGCGCCGGCAGGAAGTCTACCGCGAACTGCGCAAGAAGCCATCGGTGACCAAGGACGGCGTCCAGGTCGATTTGTTGATGAATGCGGGCCTCGCCGTCGATCTGCCGCAGCTGGCCGAGGCGGGTGCGGCCGGCATCGGCCTGTTTCGGACCGAATTGCAGTTCATGGTCGCCTCGACCTTCCCCCGCGCCGAGGCGCAGGAGAAGCTCTATCGCGACGTGCTTGACGCGGCGCGCGGCAAGCCGGTCACCTTCCGCACCATCGACATCGGCGGCGACAAGGTGCTGCCCTACTTCAAGGGTGCGATCCAGGAAGAAAACCCGGCGCTCGGCTGGCGGGCGATCCGCCTGACGCTCGACCGGCCGGGCCTGCTCAGGACCCAGATCCGCGCTCTGCTGAAGGCCTGCGGCGGACGCGAATTGAAGCTGATGCTGCCGATGGTGACGGAACTCGGCGAAATCGCCCAGGCGCGCGAGATCATCGACCGCGAGGTCAGGCATCTTTCGCGCTTTGCCCATCATCTGCCGACCAGCCTTAAGCTCGGCGCCATGCTGGAAGTGCCGTCGCTGCTGTTCCAGCTCGACGATCTGATGAAGGCGGTCGATTTCGTCTCGGTCGGCTCCAACGATTTGTTCCAGTTCGTCATGGCGGTCGATCGCGGCAACACGCAGCTATCCAACCGCTTCGACACGCTGTCGGCGCCGTTCCTCAGGGTGCTGAAGCAGATTGCCGACGCCGGCGCGCGCAACCACACCCCGGTGACGTTGTGCGGCGAACTGGCGGGAAAACCCATCTCCGCCATGGCGCTGATCGGCCTTGGCTACCGCTCGATCTCGATGTCGCCGGCCTCGATCGGTCCGGTCAAGGCGATGCTGACCGAACTGCCGCTAGAGGAATTGCAGGCGTTCTTCGATGATAATTTGATGGCGCCGGCGCATGGGCTGCCGATGCGGGCGCTGCTGCAGGCCTTTGCCGACGACCGCTCCATCCCGCTATAGCATCAGCCATGGTCAATCTTCCCCGCGAGCGTATGGATCAGGTCGTCAAGCGTTTCGAGATGCTCGAAGCGCAGATGTCGGCCGGGCCGGCGGCCGATGCCTATGTAAAGATGGCGTCGGAATATGCCGAGCTGCAGGAGATGGTGGCCAAGGTTAGGGAACTGCGCTCAGCCGAGCATGAGCAGGCCGACCTTGAGGCGATGCTTGCCGACAAGGGCACCGATGCCGAGATGAGGACATTGGCCGAGGCCGATCTGCCCGGGGTCGAGGAGCGCATCGAGGAACTGCAGAAGGACATCCAGATCCTGTTGCTGCCCAGGGATGCCGCCGACGACAAGAACGCCATCCTCGAAATCCGCGCCGGCACCGGCGGCGATGAGGCAGCCCTGTTCGCCGGCGACCTGTTTCGCATGTATGAGCGCTATGCCGCCGAACGCGGCTGGCGCTTCGAGACGGTGTCGGCCAGTGACGGCGATGCCGGCGGCTTCAAGGAAATCATCGCCACCATTTCCGGCCGGGGCGTCTTTGCCCATCTGAAATTCGAATCCGGCGTGCATCGCGTGCAACGCGTGCCGGCGACCGAGGCCAGCGGGCGCATCCATACCTCGGCGGCGACGGTGGCCGTGCTGCCGGAAGCCGAAGAGGTCGACATCGACATCCGCGCCGAAGACATTCGCATCGACACGATGCGCGCCTCGGGTTCGGGCGGCCAGCACGTCAACACCACCGATTCGGCGGTGCGCATCACCCATTTGCCGACCGGCATCATGGTGGTGCAGGCGGAGAAGTCGCAGCACCAGAACCGGGCCAAAGCCATGCAGATACTGCGTGCGCGGCTCTATGACATGGAGCGCAGCAAGGCGGACGACGAGCGCTCCGAAGCGCGAAAATCGCAGGTCGGTTCCGGCGACCGTTCGGAACGCATCCGCACCTACAATTTTCCGCAAGGGCGCCTTACCGATCACCGCATCAACCTGACGCTCTACAAGCTCGACCGAGTGATGATGGGCGAGCTGGATGAGGTCATCAACGCGCTGATCGCCGACCACCAGTCGAAGCTGCTCGCCGATATTGGCCTCGATGGCTGACATCCTGCCCGGCACGCTCGGGCCGCTGCTGCGGGCAGCGCGAGAACGGCTTGCCGCGGCTGGTCTCGCCGACCCGGCACTGGATGCCAGGCTGATCGTCGAACATTTCTCCGCCACAGACCGCACGCAGGCCATCGCCGAGCCGCAAAGGGCGGTCGAGGCGGGTGCGGTCGCGGCGATCGATGCCGCCTTGCAGCGCCGTCTTGCCGGCGAACCGGTGCACCGCATCCTCGGCTACCGCGAATTCTACGGTCTTCGCCTTGCGCTGTCGCCGGAAACGCTGGAGCCGCGGCCGGACACCGAAACGTTGGTCGAGGCGGTCCTACCCTTCGCCAGCGAAACGGCCGAAAGGCTGGGGGAATGCCGCATCCTCGATCTTGGCACCGGCACCGGCGCCATTGCTTTGGCCCTGCTCAGCGTTGTTTCCGCTGCGACCGCCACCGGTGTGGATATTTCACAAGATGCGCTCACGACCGCGACCCGCAATGCCAGGCAAACTGGGCTGGCCGGCCGGTTCGAGGCACTGCACTCCGACTGGTTCGCAAAAGTTTCTGGCCGGTACCATGTAATTGCCGCAAACCCTCCCTATATACGCTCTGGAGACATTGGAAATCTGCAGGACGAGGTCCGCGATTTCGATCCGCACAGAGCCCTTGATGGCGGTGCGGACGGTCTTGGCCCCTACAGGATCATCGCAGCCGAGGCGGCAAGGTTTCTGGAAGCACAAGGCAAGATTGCGGTCGAGATCGGCCACACGCAGCGCAATGAGGTCAAAGACATTTTCGCGGCAGCCGGCTACAGGCTGGCTGGAGCATTTGTCGATCTTGGCGGAAACGACAGGGTTCTTGTGTTTGAACAGGGAAAGCCTTGACGCAGTGCAAAAAAAGCGCTTGGCAATGCCGGGGAATGCGGCTAGGGTCGCCTTAACCGGATGAGACGAAGCAGGCAGTGCTCTTAGCGATTCGGTTTTCCTTGGAAATAGCTGCCTTCTTGCGCAAACGACGCCCAAGCTTCGTGCGGGAATCGTCCGGCAAGTGATGTAACCGGAACAGGATGACACGTGGCGCCAACGCAATTGATGCGGGCGAACGCCGGTGAAGAAACGAAACGGCTGGCTGCATGAGCGCCTCCGTTCGTGAAGAGTTTTTCGAAAATTTCAAAATGAAGAGAGTCTAATGAGGCCACAACAGCAGAACAGGCGCATGCGCGGTCGCAACAACAATGGCGGCGGCGGTGGCAACAACAATAATAACAACAACAACCGCAAGGGCCCCAATCCCCTGACGCGCAACTACGAGAGCAACGGCCCGGACGTGAAGATTCGCGGATCGGCTCAGCAGATCGCCGAAAAATACGCCACTCTGGCCCGTGACGCGCAAAGCTCCGGCGACCGGGTGATGGCGGAGAACTACCTCCAGCACGCCGAGCACTACAATCGCATCATTGCCGCCGCTCAGGCGCAGATGCCGATCCAGAATGCCCAGCAGAACCGCGACGATTTCGACGACGACGAAGATCGCGACGATTTCGACAATGCCGGCAACAACAATGGCGGCGAGACGCAAGCTCCGCTGGCCAATCCCGGCAACGGCCCGCAGCCGACGATCGAAGGCACCCCGGCCGAACTGGCTTATGGCCAGGAAAACGGTCGCGAGAACAACAATGGCCGTGACAACAATGGCCGCAACAATAACGGGCGCGACAACAACGGCCGCAACCGTGACCGTCGCCCCAATTATGGCCAGAACGAGCAGCGTGGCGACTTTGCCCAGCGCGGCGAGCAGAACGGCCCGCGCGGCGACCAGCAGCGCTTCAACGAGACGCCGGCACAGGCCGAGACCGTCGCTGCAACTGAGCCCGCGGCCGAGACCGGTTTTTCCGAGCCGGCACCGCTGTACGAAAACCTTTCGCCGGCGGCTCTTGCTGCCCGGGCCGAGCTCAATGAGGCAGCCGCCGAGAGCGGCGCTGCCCGCCGCCCGCGGCGTCCGCGCCGCCCGCGCACCAATGCCGATCAAGTCGGTGACGAACAGTCTGGCGGTGACCAGATGGATCGCGTCAGCGAGACCGTTGCCGCTGTTGACGTGGCAGATGCGGCACCGGCTGAAAACCCTGCCGGCGACCCGTTCGTCGTCGACGCCAACAACTGACCGGACAAAGACGGTAATGCTTGCAAACGGCGGAGAGAAATCTCCGCCGTTTTCGTTTGCGCGGGCATGCAATATCATCAGCCCGACGTCTTGAGCGGCAATGGCTTGCGCCCCATATCTGGCGTGAACTGGACCCGGCTCGGATGAGCGGGTCCGTCACCGCAATCGGATCCGGTGCCGCAAAGCGGGCCGGTGATGGAAGGAGACAGATATGAACCTCGAGAAATACTCCGAGCGCGTCCGCGGATTCATCCAGTCCGCCCAGACCATGGCGCTCTCGCGCAATCACCAGCAATTCACTCCCGAACATATGCTCAAGGTCCTCGTCGATGACGACGAGGGTCTGGCCGCCTCGCTGATTGAGCGCGCCGGCGGCAACGTCCGTGACGTCAAGCTCGGCGTCGAGACGGCGCTGGAAGCCATGCCCAAGGTCGAGGGCGGCAACGGCCAGCTTTATTTGGCGCAGCCGCTGGCCAAGGTGTTTTCGACCGCCGAGGAATTGGCCAAGAAGGCCGGCGACTCGTTTGTCACCGTCGAGCGGCTGCTGCAGGCGCTGGCGATGGAGAAGTCCGCCAAGACGGCCGATATCCTGGCCAAGGCCGGCGTCACCGCACAGGCGCTGAACCAGGTCATCAACGATGTCCGCAAAGGCCGTACCGCCGATTCGGCGAGCGCCGAGCAGGGCTATGACGCGCTGAAGAAATACGCGCGCGACCTCACCGCCGACGCCCGTGCCGGCAAGCTCGACCCGGTGATTGGCCGCGACGATGAGATTCGCCGCACCATCCAGGTGCTGTCGCGGCGCACCAAGAACAACCCGGTGTTGATCGGCGAACCCGGCGTCGGCAAGACGGCGATCGCCGAGGGCCTGGCACTGCGCATCGTCAATGGCGATGTGCCGGAATCGCTGAAGGACAAGCAATTGATGGCGCTCGACATGGGCGCGCTGATTGCCGGCGCCAAATATCGCGGCGAGTTCGAAGAGCGGCTGAAGGCCGTGCTCAATGAAGTCACGTCGGCAGCCGGCGGCATCATCCTGTTCATCGACGAGATGCACACGCTGGTCGGCGCCGGCAAGGCGGATGGCGCCATGGACGCTTCGAACCTGTTGAAGCCGGCACTGGCGCGCGGCGAACTGCACTGCGTCGGTGCGACCACGCTTGATGAGTACAGAAAACATGTCGAGAAGGACGCGGCGCTCGCGCGCCGCTTCCAGCCAGTGTTCGTCGACGAACCGACGGTGGAAGACACGGTTTCGATCCTGCGCGGCCTGAAGGAGAAATACGAGCAGCACCACAAGGTGCGCATCTCGGATTCGGCGCTGGTGGCGGCGGCAACCTTGTCCAACCGCTACATTGCCGACCGTTTCCTGCCGGACAAGGCGATCGACCTTGTGGACGAGGCCGCATCGCGGCTCAGGATGCAGGTCGATTCCAAGCCTGAGGCGCTGGATGAGATCGATCGCCGCATCATGCAGCTCAAGATCGAGCGCGAGGCGCTGAAGGTCGAGACCGATGACGCCTCGAAGGATCGGCTCGCCCGTCTGGAAAAGGAACTCGTCGGCCTTGAGGAGGAATCGACCGAGATCACGACCAAATGGCAGGCCGAGAAGCAGAAGCTTGGGCTCGCCGCCGATCTCAAGAAGCAACTCGACGAGGCTCGCAACGAGCTTGCCATTGCCCAGCGCAAGGGTGAATTCCAGCGCGCCGGCGAGCTTGCCTATGGCAAGATCCCGGAGCTGGAAAAGAAGCTCAGGGAAGCCGAAGCCCAGGACGGCAAGGCCGGCATGGTCGAAGAGGTGGTCACGCCCGACCATGTCGCCCATATCGTGTCGCGCTGGACCGGCATTCCGGTCGACAAGATGCTGCAGGGCGAGCGCGACAAGCTGCTGCGCATGGAAGATGAGATCGGCAAGCGTGTCGTCGGCCAGGGCGAGGCGGTGCAGGCTGTCTCCAAGGCCGTGCGTCGCGCCCGCGCCGGGCTGCAGGATCCGAACCGGCCGATCGGCTCGTTCATGTTCCTCGGCCCGACCGGTGTCGGCAAGACGGAGCTGACCAAGGCGCTGGCCAATTTCCTGTTCGACGACGAGAGCGCCCTGGTGCGCATCGACATGTCGGAATACATGGAAAAACACTCGGTAGCCCGGCTGATCGGCGCACCTCCCGGCTATGTCGGCTACGAGGAAGGCGGTGCGCTGACCGAAGCAGTACGGCGCCGGCCATACCAGGTCGTGCTGTTCGACGAGATCGAGAAGGCGCATCCGGATGTCTTCAACGTACTCTTGCAGGTGCTGGACGACGGGCGGCTGACGGACGGGCAGGGCCGCACGGTCGACTTCCGCAACACGCTGATCATCATGACGTCGAACCTGGGCGCCGAATATCTGGTCAATCTCGGCGAAGACCAGGATGTCGATGCCGTGCGCGATGAGGTGATGAGCGTGGTCAAGGAGAAGTTCCGGCCGGAATTCCTCAACCGCATCGACGAGGTGATCCTGTTCCACCGGCTGCGCCGGCAGGATATGGGCCGCATTGTCGAGATCCAGCTCAAGCGGCTGGAAAGCCTGCTCGTCGACCGCAAGATCACGCTGTCGCTCGACCAGGACTCGATCGACTGGCTGGCGGCCAAGGGCTACGACCCGGCCTATGGCGCGCGGCCGCTGAAGCGGGTGATGCAGAAGGACCTGCAGGATCCGTTGGCGGAGAAGATCCTGCTCGGCGAGATCCTCGACGGCTCGACCGTCAAGGTCACCGCCGGCTCCGACCGGCTGAATTTCCGGTCGAAGCCCACCGTGGTGGCGACCGAGGCAGCAGCCTGATCAAAACGCCGCGCGCCCGAACGGACGCGCGGCGCTTTCTTGTGAATTCGCGGGGGGCGCACATGACGCTGGATGACTACAACAGCTTCTGCGCCTCGCTGCCGCAGACCACGCATGTCGTGCAGTGGGGTGGCGCCCATGTCTGGAAGGTCGGCGGCAAGGTCTTTGCCATAGGCGGCTGGAATGATGGCGACCAGCTTTTCGTCACCTTCAAATGTTCCGAAATGGCCTTCGACATTCTGAAGGATCAGCCCGGCTGCCGGCCGGCGCCCTATCTGGCCTCACGCGGCATGAAATGGATCCAGCGTCAGACAAGCCAAAGCATGGATGATGGTGCGCTGAAGGACTATCTCGGCGAAAGCCATCGCCTCGTCGTCCTCAAGCTGACGAAGCAGACACGCAAGGAATTGGGCCTGTAGCGACCTGAAATCCGCCATCTTCATGCCCGGTTCATGTTGGAAAGCTTATGTTCTGGTTTGCTGGCGAAGGGGTTTGCCCGCAGGCTTTTGACGGTCAGGGCGTTCCTTGCGCATCCAAACGGAGGCGAGTGCGTTCTGAAGGGAACACTGCCGGAGCGGCGGCAATTACGGACCGGAGAGTTTGACCACCATGTTCCGCACGATCTTTGCCTGTTCGGTGCTCGCCGCCGGGCTGCTTGCGTCCAGCGCCATGGCATCGCCGACGGTGGATAGTGCGCTGCCGGTTGTTCGCGCTGCCGATAGCGGCGGCATCGTGCTTGCCCAGGATGGCAATCTCGACATCTACTACGACGCCAGGGGCAACCGCGTCATTGTCGATGCCGACACCGGCAAGGTCATCGCCATCCAGCCGCCGCAGACCAGGCTCGACCGCCGTGCGCTGCGCCGCCAGATGCGGGCGCGCGAACTTGGACGCGCGCCGGTCGGGGATGACGACCGCTATTATCTCGACGATCCCGAAGACATGGCGCGTTTCCGCCGCAAGCAATTGGAAGAGGAAGGCAGGGTCATTCCGCCGGACAACGAGTACGATCCTGACAGCGGCAATTCGGTGGATGCCTATCCGTCGGCGCCGCAGGATGACGGCAACTACAGCGACACCTATCCGGAAGCGCCGAACTCGGCCGAGCCGGGACCCGTCAAGCGCCAGCCGCTGAACGAAGCTTCGATCGATCCCGCCGAGCCGGCGGCGCCCGGCGACGAGGCCGCTCTGCCGCCCAAGACCGAGGGCGGCAAGACCGTCGTCGATCCCTCGCTTTCACTCGGCGCACGCCAGGATGTGGCTGCCTTGCAGGTGCTGCTCGACCGCGCCGGCGCCTCGCCCGGCGTCATCGATGGACGCTTCGGCTCCAATGTCGACAAGGCGCTTGCCGCCTACAACCAGATCACCGGCAGCAATCTGCGCTCGACCGATTCGGTCGGCATCCAGGCAGCGCTGGCGCAAACCGGCGGCGATGCTTTCGCCAATTATACCATTACCTCTGAGGACGCCGCCGGTCCTTATGTCGCCTCGATACCGGAAGACTACAGCCAGAAGGCGCAGCTCGACCGCATGGCCTACACCTCCGTCACCGAAGCCTTGGCCGAACGTTTCCACATGGACGAGAACTACCTGAAAGGGCTCAATCCCGAGGCCGATTTCAATCGTCCCGGCACCATCATCAAGGTCGCCAATTTCGGCAGGCTGGTGGCAACGCCGGTTGCCCGCATCGTCGCCGACAAGGATAAGAAGCAGGTGTTCGCCTATGACGCCGATGGCAAGTTGGTCGCAGCCTATCCCGCCACCATCGGCTCCGCCGACACGCCGTCGCCGACCGGCACCCATACGGTGTCGCGCGTCGCGCTCGATCCGAACTACACCTACAACCCCAGCATCAATTTCAAGCAGGGCCAGAACGACAAGATCCTGACCATTCCGCCAGGACCGAACGGCCCGGTCGGCTCGGTGTGGATCGCGCTGGACAAGCCGACCTACGGCATTCACGGCACGCCCGACCCTTCCAAGATCGGCAAGACCGAAAGCCATGGCTGCGTGCGCCTGACCAACTGGGATGCGCGTGAACTGGCCAAACTCGTGTCGCCGGGCGTGACCGTCGAGTTCGTCGGCGGCCCCTCAGCCGATGACGTTGCGCAGCAGTGAACTGCGCAACGCGAGTGCATAGATCAGCTGCACAACCAGGATAAAGCCGACACTGAGCAGCGGGCTGATGAGGCAGAGCGCGGCGCCCACGGCCCACAGGATTTGCGCCTTGACGATGCGCACATAGACGGTGCGCTTCGTCTCCGCATCTACATCCTCTGCAAGAAAGCCGTTCTTGTCCGCATACCACCAGCTGGCGAACAGCGTCACGCCCAGCATCAGCAGGTTTAGCCAGTAGACGATCACCGCGGTTCGGAACTCGAGGAAATCGGCCAGCAGGTCGGTCGAGAACGGCAGCAAGGCGATGAACGCGAGAAAACACAGGTTCAGCGTGGCCAGCCGCCGGTCGGACCTGGCGATCAGCCCGTGCTGCGCCTGCTGGCCGAACCAGAAGATGGTCAGCGTCAGGAAACTCAGCGCATAGGTCAGGAAGCGTGGCGCCAGTGCCGCGATTGCCGAAAGCAGCTCGCCCTCGGAGTGGACCATTTCGTGCGCCGGCACGCGAATCTCAAGCACGATCAGGGTGAGCGCAATGGCAAAGACGCCATCGGTGATGCCGACGACGCGCCCGCGCGCCTCTACCGATGGTTCGAGCGGTCGTTTCATGCGGCTTCCCCTTCGCTTGCGATCGTCTTGAAAATCTAGCACGACCCCGGCGGTTTACATCCGGGTTGATGTGACCCTGCGGGCAGGCCATTGTGCGGGACTGGATTCATGACAGCGGAGCGCTGGCCAATTGTTGCTGGTCGGCAAGACGTCTAAGCAAGCGCTCATGAAGTCTCCGAGCGAAGCCGCAGCCGTCCCCTTGACCAGCTCACTTGCCAACGGTTCGTTTTGTCCGCCGTCGCAGCGCAAATTCGTGCTGGTCGCGGCGATCCTGGCATCCGCTCTCGGCTTCATCGACGGATCGATCCTGGCCATCGCCATGCCGGCCATGCGTGTCGACCTCGGCGCCGGCCTGGCCGAAGCACAGTGGATTTCCAACGCCTATGCGCTGACGCTGTCGGCGCTGATCCTGGCCGGCGGTGCGGCCGGCGACCGATTCGGCCTCAGGCGCGCCTTCGGCGCCGGCATTGCGCTGTTCATTGTCGCTTCGCTTGCCTGCGCGGTGGCGCCGAATGCGCTGGTGCTCATCGCCTTTCGCGCCATTCAAGGCGTCGGTGCGGCGATCATGGTGCCGGGCAGCCTCGCCATCATCGCCAAGTCCTATCCGAAGAACGAGCGCGGCCGGGCGATCGGCATCTGGGCGGCCGCTTCGGCGCTGACGACGGCGCTCGGTCCGGTGCTGGGCGGCTTCGTCCTGTCGGCTTTTGGCGGCGGCATCTGGCGGGCGATCTTCGCCGTCAACCTGCCGCTCGGGCTGATCTCGATCTATCTGCTGCTGGCCAAGATTCCCGCCGACGCGCCGACGGAGAAGCGAAGCCTCGATCTCGGCGGCGCCGCTCTCGCCACGCTTGCCTTCGGGGCGCTTGCCTACGGACTGACCGCGATGAGCGCCGAAGACGGTGGACTGATGTCGGGGCCGAGCATCGCCGCGGGCGCGGTGCTGCTCGTGATCTTCATTGTCTTCGAGCTTCGGCAGAGCGAGCCGATGATCGATCTCAAGCTGTTTCGGATCGGCGCCTTTGCCGGCGCCAACGTCGCCACCTTCTTCCTCTACTTCGCGCTGTCGGCCAATTTGTTCTATCTGCCGATGCTCTTGATCGCCGGCTGGGGGCTGAGCACCAAGGAGGTAGGCTTCATCTTCCTGCCGCTCTCGGCGTCGATCGCGCTGCTGTCGGGTCCCGTTGGCCAATGGTCGGATCGGATCGGTCCGCGGTTTCCGATAGCCAGCGGCTGCCTGGTCGTGGCCGTCGCCTTTGCCGGGCTCGCACTGCTCACTCATGCCGGCATGCACAATTTCTGGACCGGCACCTTTCCGCTGATGGCGGTGATGGGGCTCGGCATGGCGCTGGTGGTCTCGCCGCTGTCGACGGCGATCATGACGGCGGTCGAGGACAAGGATACCGGTGCCGCCTCCGGCATCAACAATGCGGTTTCGCGCATTGGCGGGCTGATCGCTGTGGCGGCGATGGGTTCGCTCGCGGCCTGGGTCTATTCGACGATGCTCGACACCAGCGTCAGGCCGGGCATTCCGGGGTTCGGCGAACCGGCATTGGCCAGCCTGGCGCCCGAACTTGATGCAACGCGGCTCGCCGCCAGCGATGCGGCGTTCGCGGCCGTGTCGACGGTGACGGCGGTGCTTTGCCTGCTGGCTGCTATTATCGCCTGGGCGACCGTTTCGGGGCAAAGGCTGCCCTGGTCACGAGCCGAAGAGAATCAGCCGACCTGATTCGAGCGGGCTGATTCGAAATGCTTTGATTCGGCGCAAATGTGATTCAGCGTTCGTTGTGAAAGCTCAGCCTTCGATCTTGGCGCTCGCGACCTTCAGCGAATTGCTGTCTTCCTGCTTGAGCAGGTCGTCGATGCGCTCGCGTTCGCGCTTGAAGGCGACGAGGTCGTCACCCTTCAGAACCTTGCCGACCGGCAGGCGCACGCGCATCGGGTCGACCTTGGTGCCGTTGACGATCAGCTCATAGTGAAGATGCGGACCGGTGGAGAGGCCGGTCTGGCCGAGGAAGCCGATGGTCTGGCCCTGGCGGACATGAACGCCCGGCTCGATGCCTTTGGCAAAAGCGCTCTGGTGATTGTAGGACGTCTCATAGCCATTGGCATGGCGGATGATGATCTGCTTGCCGTAGCCGCCGGCCCAGCCGGCTTTTTCGATGGTGCCGTTGCCGGCGGCGATGATCGGCGTTCCGATCGGCGCTGCCCAGTCGACGCCGGTATGCATGCGGACATAGCCGAGGATCGGATGCCGGCGGGCGCCGAAGCCGGAGCGGAATTTTCCGGCGGGCAGGGGATTGCGCAGCAGGAACTGCTCGGCGCTCGACCCATCCTCGTCGAAATAGTCGGTCGAGCCGTCCTGCATCTGGAAGCGGTAGAAGTTGCGTGTCTGGCCGCCGAAGGTCGACGAGACATAGAGCAGTTCCGATTCGTCGGAGGCCTGGTCGTCGCCGTCCGGCTGCGAGAACAGCACGTCGATGCGGTCCGACGGATTGAGCCTGGACTGAAAATCGACACCGGAGGCCAGGAGCTTGACCAGTTGCTGGGTCAGCTTCTTCGACATGCCATAGGAATAGGCGGCGCGGTAAATGCCGTCATAGACGTTCGGCAGATTGCCGCGAACAACCACCGGCGCCGACGAATCATCGAACGCGGTCAGCAATTCGGGATTTGGCTCCGGTTCCTGCGCTGGCACATACTGGCCGCGATCGTCGAGCGCGATGGTCACGATATGCGTGGTCTTGTCATAGACGCTGGTGCGAACGACCTTGGCGGCGTCACCATGCACTTCGAGGCCGACGCGCAACACGGTTCCGGCCTTCAGCGCTGGTGCGTTGAGCAGCTTGCCGATCGCCTCGGCCATGCCGGTCGCGTCATCGCCCGTATAGCCCGAATCGGCAAAGGCCTCGGCAATGTCGCGGTCCCTGGTAAAGGGGATGATTTCCTCGGCGAAAGCGGGGGTCTGGTCGTCGAGGGCGACGCGCGGCGCCACCGAAACGTTTTCCGGCACGATCTTGACGTCATAGGAGCCGGCCATCGATTCGGCGAAGGCGTCGCCGAATCGCTGCGGGTCGACATAATGCAGCGAAGCAACCTGGATAGCGCCGTCGCTGAGATCCGTACCGGCCTCGCGCACCACCTTTTCCACCTCATCGGCGGACAGGTCGCTCTTTTCGTCGAAAGAGGCCGTCTCCATCGGGAAATCGACCGTCTTCAGGCTCATCTCGCTTTCGACCTTGGCGCCGTAGATCTGGCCGCCAACCGCGGAAGCCGTCGCCGGCTGCGCGGGCGTTGAGTCGCCGTCGTCGCCGAACACCTGCATCGGGTCGAATGGCGGATAGGCCCGGTTGGTGGTGTGGCCGGCGGCCAGCGCCATCTTGATCTGTACGAACGGCACGGTGTGGATAACGTCGCGGTCGCCGACCTTGGTCACCATCGACACTTCCATGCGCCGGCGGTCCTTGGCCTTGGCGATCTGGCGCGGCGCCACCAGTCTGGTGGTCTTGGCGACCTCGCCGGAATCGCCGCCGCTTTCGAGCTGGGCCAGTTCGGCGATTTCGGGCGGGGTTGCCAGTTGCTGGCGGCCGTCGAGGGCGGCAAACAGCGCCACGCCCATCAGCACGCTCGAGGTCACGCCAGTAAGGAAGGTGCCCGACAGCCAGCGCGCCGAAACCTCCCGCCGGTCGGGCGGTCCGCTGCGGCCATCCGCGATCAGCGGCGGCTCATTGCCGAGTTCGGCTATGACATCTTCCGTGTCTGGCATCCAGAAAGGCTGCTTCTTCCCCGGGCGGAACGGCTTGTCGGCTCTTGTTGGGCCATGACATTTGCCTGTCACGGCGGGTGAAGTCAACGAAGCGGCGAAATCCCCACTCACACGCTCTGTTTTACGGCCCCTTATAAAGAGGCGTCTTTACGCTCTTATAAGAGGCACCGGACCGGTGATGCGCAGGCCCCGATTTGGTCTCTTATAGGAAGGCGCCGCGCGGGTCGCGCAGGGCCTTCTTTGTTGGCCTTGGTGTCGAACGGCAATGCGGCGGCAATAGGGCTCCTTCTGGGCAACTCCAATGTTCCCCTGGGGCAGTCCGCGGACTCCAAAACTTCTGTCGCAAAAAGTTCAAAAACATCGTGGAATGGAGTTGACAGTTTGTCTGGGTGGCGACTATATACGCCTCACGAACGAGGGCGGTGCGCCGCTGGCGGCGAAGCAGTTTGCTTCTGAATAAGCCCTTGTGAGAATTCAAGAGAGCCGCGTAAGCGACACTCGGACGGCCCCGAAGCCATAGGCGTAACGGGCCACGACACCGCGTCTGCGATGTCTGTTCTTTGAAAATTGAATATTGAAGAAAGAGAAACGTGGGCGGCAGAGTCCTGCTGAACCTCTTATC
>NZ_JBFUDV010000011.1:0-134809 GCF_056404535.1 Mesorhizobium sp. P2_C5_2
GACGGCTGGCCTCACCGAGAATGCGGCCAAGGTGCTGCATGACGAGACTTCCGGCGTCGATGCCAGTTCGAACGACCAGACGCTCATCTCCTTGCCCGCTGCCTTCGCGGCACTTGGCACGGCCATCGGCTGGGCGGCCAGCGCTTCCGCCGTGGTCACGCCGAACTCGAGCTTCGGCACCGACGGACCGGGTACTCAGACGCTGTCGCTCGGCGTCAGCGGCGCCAATGCCGATTCCGGTTTCGATTCACTCGACCACCACAACATCCTGCTCAATGTCGAGGGCAGCCTCGTCGTTGGTCGGGTTGACGTCGGCAACGACGGCAGCACGACTGGCGACCCTATTGCCATCGCCATCTCGATCAGCCAGGGCGGCACCCTCAGCATCGCCCAATACATCGCCATCGCGCATCCGGACGGCACCAATCCCGACGACTTAGCGACGATGCTCGACAGCGCGCTGCTTGCCAAGCTCCACGCCGTCGACGGTGACGGCGACACCAGCGACGCCAGCATCGCCATCGGCGACAAGGTGCAGATCAGGGACGACGGCCCGACGATCAGCGCCTCCGGCACGGAGCCGACGCTGACCGTCGACGAGTCCAGCCTGGGTGACAATAGCGCGAGCTTCTCGACGGCCTTCACCTCGAATGCCGGTGCCGATGGCGACGCCATCAGCTATGTGCTCGACATCAACCAGGTCACCAACGACAGCGGCCTAACCGACACCTTAACCGGTGAGGCGGTTCTCCTCTCGGTCAATCTCAGCGGCGCCGTTGAAGGCCGCACCGCCGGCACCGGCGAACTCGTGTTCACGGTCAGCGTCAGCGCCGCCGGCCTCGTGACACTCGATCAGGCGCGTGCTGTCATACACTCACCCGACGCCGGCCCGGATCAGGAAACAACGTTGGCGTCCGATGATCTCGTCACTTTGACGGCGACCATCACCGACGGTGACGGCGATCAGGCCTTGAGTAGCGTTAACATCGGCACAAACCTCGTCTTCAAGGACGATGCTCCAACGATCACGGTGCCGTTTGACGGTGATGCGTCCGGTGGTAGTAGCGATGGTACTCACGAGAGCCTGGATAACACGGCCGGTGCGCACTCCAGCGGAGCCTTCGGCTACGACATCGGTGCGGACAGCCGCCCGGATACGTTCTACGACGACACGCACTCTGATTTCGTCGACACAGACGACGTCCTCGCCGGTGTCCAGATCGCACTCACCGGTTCGATCACCGGCGGCGGCGGCGGAGATATCATAAGCCCGGAGGTGACGCTCGCGTCGGAGACTTCCGACACGGCGACGTTCGACTTCACCTTCGACTACCACAAGGACCCAACGGATAGCAGCTTGATAGGCACGGCGGGCGGCACTCTCGTCTTCGACAAGGTTCACGACACTTATACCATCACCCTGACCGATCCGCTCGAAGGCTTCAGCTTCGACCTGATCCACACCAATGAGCTCTTGTTCAAGCAGCCCACGGGCAACACGGGCCACCCGCAGGTCGTGGTGGAACAATTGCAGGCGGATGACGGGACCACGCCGAATGTCGACGAAGACTTCTACGTGCAGTTCACGGGCAATTTGGTCAACAGAGCCAACCCGTTCGGCCTGACGCCCAATGGAGAGGGGAAATCCAATCCCTTTGACACCACATTCACGTTCAATGGTCACGACATGGTGAGCAACGACAATGAAACGTGGGTGTCTGCGACGCAGAGCACCAACGGTGTCGCCGGTGACACGATCCAGAAAGGCGAACTGCTCACGTTGCGGTTCTTCGACAACAACGTCGGTATCGCAACCGAGGTGCAGCAGACGCCGCAGACCTCGGCCTTCGCCGGCAGCATGGCCATCAAGTTCGACGGCATCGGCAACAGCGAGGACGTGATGCTGATCCTCAACCTGGCTGACAACGGTGTCGACAACATCTTCGGCACAGCGGACGACACCTCGATAACGCGGGCTATGTACGTGCAGAACGCCGACATCTTCAGGACGGGTCAGGTCCCGTCCCCGTACAGCAGCGAGTTCACACTCGACAACAATGATGGCCTCGTGATCATCGAGCAGAACGACTACAACGCAGCCGGCGAAGAGTACCTGTTGCAGGGTGTCCAGATCATGCAGTCGGGCAACGGCATCACCGGCAGTGCGATCGACCTGATCAGGACGACCGGCGGCGGCGGCGGCAGCTCGACCACCAACCTGGTGGCCTTCGACGGCGCCGACAACGACGTGCTGAAGATCGTGGACATCGCCTTCAGCACGACCGTGACCGAGACGCCATCAGCCAGCCTCGACTTCGCGTTCCAGGTGGCGGACGCGGACGCGGACCAGTCGGCAATACAGCACATACTTGTCGACGTCGCCTGACACCTGACCAACGGGGCGGCCAGCGCCGCCCCCGTATCAGCATTCGCGATCAGTTGCATGGGGGACGTCGTCTCAATGAAGAAAACCAACCAACAGCCTCCTGCCCTGCAGGTGGTGATGAAAGAGGCCAGACGCGCCATCCGGCCGCTTATCTGGTTCAGCGGCGGCATCAACGTGCTGATGCTGACCGGGGCGTTTTATATGCTCCAGGTCTACCACCGCGTGTTGTCCAGCCACAGCCTGGAGACATTGGTGATGCTGTCGCTGATGGCGGCAGGGGCACTGGCGACGATGGCGGGGCTGGAGGTTGTGCGCGGGCGTCTTCTGGCTACCGTCGGATCGTGGATGAACGCGCGGTTGGGACCAGTTCTTCTGACCGCATCGGTGGAATATGCCGCCTCGGCGCCCGGTCACGCCAACGCCCGTCCGCTGCGCGACCTGGATCAAGTGCGCAATTTCTTCACCAGCCCGAGCATCTTCCCGATTCTCGACGCGCCTTGGGCACCGCTGTTTTTCGCCGCCATATTCTTGATGCACCCGTGGCTGGGCTGGTTGGCGCTGTGCGGCGGAATCGTCCTGTTCGCGTTGGCGTTGCTCAACGAATACATCACACGCAAACCGTTAACCGAGGCCGCCAGCGCACAGTCGCGGGCATACGTGCAGGCCGAGGCGGCGATCCGCAATGCCGAGGTCGTCCAGGCGATGGGCATGTTGAAGCCACTGATGGAGGGCTGGAAGGCGCAGCAGGACGAGGCAAACAAAGGACAAGTTCTTGCCGCCAACCGCGGCGGCGTCATCGCCGCCATTGCGCGTTGCCACCGGCTGGCCCTGCAAATGGCCATACTGGGCCTTGGCGCCTATCTGGTGCTTCGCAACGAGGCTTCCCCCGGCATCATGATTTCCGCCTCGATCCTGATGGGTCGCGCCTTGTCCCCGGTCGAGCAAGCGATCGGCACATGGAAGGCGACGGTCGGAGCGCGTGCCGCTTACAAGCGCCTCACCGCGGTCGCCGGACAGCACCTGGAGGCCACACCGGCTCTGCCACTGCCACGACCGAAAGGCAGGTTCGAGGCCGAGAACCTTGTGCTGGCCCGACAGGGTGGCGAGTCTATCCTGAAAGGGATCAGCTTCCGGCTCAATCCGGGTGAAGCAATGGCGTTGATCGGCCCGAGCGGGGCCGGCAAGACAAGCCTGGCGCGAATACTGGCCGGTGCCTGGCGTCCGTCCGGGGGGCGTGCGCTGCTGGACGGTATGGACGTTGCCCAATGGGCCGCGGAGGACCGGGGTCACCATGTCGGTTACTTGCCGCAGGACATCGAACTCTTCGCCGGCACGGTCTCCGAAAACATCTGCCGCTTCGCGACACTCAACCCGGCGGTCTTCAACAACGTGGTCAAGGCCGCGCAGTTGGCGGGCGTTCACGAACTTATCAAAGGGCTGCCGAAGGGTTACGCCACCGAGATCGGCGACTCCGGCGCGGTGCTGTCAGGCGGGCAGCGCCAACGCATCGGATTGGCGCGGGCACTCTACGGCGACCCGGCACTCATTATCCTGGACGAGCCCAATTCCAACCTCGACCGCGACGGTGAGGACGCCTTGATTGCAGCCCTCGGCACTGTCAAGGCTGCGGGCACGACTATTATCCTGATCGCGCACCGGGCGAACATGATAGAGAAGGTCGACAAGATATTGGTTCTCAACCGGGGCCAACAAGACCTCTACGGTTCGCGCGACTATGTCTTCAACGAACTCGCCGCGCGCATCCGCCAGGTAAATCAAATACCAGCGAGTCCGACGCCAGAGATCTCCACCACCGTGATCGGGGTCAGCAACGACCCACCTCCCTCTTCAAAGCGTACGTCGCGTGCATTGGGCACGACGGTAGTGGCGAACCAGGCATGAAACGAGAACCGATATGAACGTCGTGCCGTTACCCCTTCCGCCACCCTCCCTGCTGGAACCGGTACCCCTGCGTCTTGCCGGCGTGACGTCCACCGGGTTCGCGATCATGTTCCTGTTCTTCGGCGTGGCCGGGGGTTGGGCGGCGCTGGCGCCACTGGACAGCGCCGCGGTGGCGCCGGGCGTTGTGAAGGTCGCCGGCGACCGCAAGCTCATCCAGCACCTCGAGGGCGGTATCATCGCGGAATTGAATGCCGCCAACGGTGACATCGTCAAGGCGGGCAAGGTCCTCGTCCGGCTAGACGACACGCAGGCAAGGGCGCAGCTCGACCTGATCCAGAACCGGATAGCAACGCGTGACGCGCTGGCCGCGCGCCTGAGGGCTGAGCGTGACGACAAGGCCGAGATCGCGTTTGATCCGGCGTTGCTCGCAAACCCCGCCACGGCCGTAAGGGAAGCGGTGGCCGCGCAGCGCGACGTGTTCGCGGCGAAGCACCACAATCTGACGGACGAACAGGAGATCCTCAGCCAGCGCCGTCAGCAGACCCAGGACGAGATAACCGGACTTGAGCAGCTTATCGTCACCAAGGACACGCAGATCAAGGCGATCGAGGGTGAGACCAAAGACCTCGAGAGCCTGCTCAAGAAGGGGCTGACCACCCGCGAGCGGAACCTGTTGCTCAGACGACAACAGCAGGAGCTCGAGGGGGAGCGCGCGACCAACGTCGCGGCGATCGCTCGTGCCAGAAGCGCCATGGCCGAGATCGATATGCAAATCCTGAACCTCGGCACAGTACGGCTGAACGACGCCGTCGACGAGTTGAGCAAGGTCGAGGCGGAGTTGTTTGATCTCAGACAGCAGGAGCGTGCCGCCAGGGACGTGCTTACCCGTACCGATGTCGTCGCACCGGTTGACGGCATCGTCATGGACCTGAAGGTCCACACGGCGGGCGGTGTCGTGAAACCGGGCGACACACTGATGACAGTCGTGCCGCTCGAACAGCAGCTCGTGGTCGAGGCTATGGTCAAACCGGAGGATGTCGAGACGATCGCCGCCGGACAGCCCGTGCGCGTCAGCTTTCCGGCCTTCGCCCGCTACAACCTGCCGCCACTCGACGGCGTCGTGGAGACCGTGTCGGCCGACCGCATGGTGGAGGAGCGCAGCGGGGCACCGTATTTCGCCGCGACCGTGTTGATCGACAAGAGCGAACTCGCCAAGCTGGAGGGCCGCAAGCTGCAGCCCGGCATGTCGAGCGAGGCGATGATCCGGACGGGTGCTCGCACCGTGCTCTCCTACCTCGCCGAGCCGATCACGCAGAACTTCCGTCGAGCCATGCGGGAAAAATAGCCGCAGGCCGTCCAAGACTTCTTTGTCTGACCGGACAAAGACCGCCGCTCGACCTAGTTCCCCGACTTGCGTCGCCACCCAGGCCACAAGTCCGCCGCCATGCGCGGACCCGAAGCAATCCGTCCCGCTGCGCTCAGCTTGACGACAGGCCCAGGGTCAGGCCGCTCGGCTGGCCCACAGCACGCCACGTTCGAAGATGGTGCGCATTTGCGGCACGGAAAACTCATCCGCGGTGTGACCAAGCGCGCTGAAGAAGACGCGGCCCTTGCCGTAGCGGCGCTTCCAGACCACGGGCATGACGACGCCGTCGATGAAGTCGAGATGCTCACCGCTAAACGTCGTCGTCGCCAGCACTTCGTTGCTCGGGTCGACATGCATGTAATACTGCTCGGAATGGTAGGCGAAGCCGTCGATACCTCTGACGATCGGATCATCGCTGGTGATGTCGACATGGTAGTCGATGATATCGCCGGGATGGGCGACCCATTGGCCGCCGGTCATGAACTGATAGGCCGTCTCGTTTCGAAAACTGTCGCCCATGGTGCCATGAAAGCCGGCAAGGCCGGATCCGCCGCTGACGGCGGCGACGAGGTTCTGCAGCTCCGGCTTTTCGATGGTCGACATGGTGACCACCGGGACGATCAGATCGATTGCCGAAAGCTGCGGATCGGCAAGCGCGGAGGTGCCCTCTTCTATCCGCACCTCGAAGCCATGCCCGGTCAATATCTCGCTGACGACAGCGGCGCTGCGGGCCGGTGTATGACCTTCCCAGCCGCCCCAGAAAATCAGTGCCGTCTTGCTCATGCTCGTCTCTCCTCTCGTCGGCAATATTGATAGGCAAGCGGAACGCTTTTGTCTTCCCTTCCATAAAGGGCATTTCTGGTCGGGGAATCACGATCTGGCGATGAATTCCGTGGACGAGGAACGATTGGCCGTGCCTGACGTCTTGTTTCAATGCCGGGCTGCACTCAAATCAGCAGTCTTCGCGTTTGCGCAGACATCGGTCCGATCCGCCGCAACCAACCGGAGCGCCTGTCCGGGGAGACCGCTTTATGAATATCGACCAGACGACTGTCGCCGCCTATCTGGAAGTCATCACCATCAACCTCGTGCTCTCGGGCGACAATGTCGTGGTGATCGGCATGGCGGCCGCCGGGCTGGCGAAGGCGTTGCGGCAGAAGGCGATCGTCGCCGGCATCGCCGCGGCTGCGGTGATCCGCGTCGTCTTTGCAGTGATCGCGGTGCAGCTGCTGGAAATTCCGGGCATCATGCTGGTCGGCGGCATGCTTTTGTTCTGGGTGTGCTGGAACATGTTCCAGGAATTGCGTTCCGCCGGCGGCGATGAGCAAGGCGATGCCGACGCCGACCCTGCCGCGACAGCGCTTGCGGCGGTGCGGCCGGCGAAGGCGCTGCGCACGGCGATCCTGCAGATCGTGGTCGCCGATGTCTCGATGTCGCTGGACAACGTGCTGGCCGTGGCAGGTGCTGCCGCTCACGACATGAACGCGCTGGTGTTCGGTCTCATCCTGTCGGTGGTGCTGATGGCGGTCGCCTCGACGCTGGTGGCAGCTCTGCTTGCCAAATACCGCTGGATCGGCTGGCTCGGCCTGGCGATCATCGTCTACGTCGCCGGCAACATGACGCTGGACGGTGTCGAGCAGGTGAGAACCGTCGACTTCCACGCGCTGCTTTCGCCGGCTGCGAGCTAAAGCAATTCCAGGAAAAGTGTGCAGCGGTTTTCCCGGGAAAAGCGCGTAGCGCTTTCCCTAGGGAATTGCGGCAAAACATACCCCGTAGCAGTCAAGCGATATCGAAAATCCGCCCGGGATTGAGAATGCTGTGCGGATCGAACGCCGCCTTGAGGCGGCGCATGGCTGATATTTCGGCGTCGCTGCGCACGAGGTTCAGCCATTTCTTCTTGTCGAGGCCGATGCCGTGTTCGGCCGAGACGGCGCCGCCACTCTCCGCCACGCCGCGGTAGATGATCTCATAGGCCGCCGCCGGTTCCCTGGTGTCGACCTGGTAGTGCAGATTGCCGTCGCCGAGATGGCCGAAGACATAGATCTCGGCGCTGCTGTCCCTAGCGCGGATCGCCGCTTCGGCATCGCGCAGGAAAGCCGCCATCGTCGACAGCGGAATGGAGATGTCGGCGCCGATCAGGCCCCCGATCGCAAACAGGAAGCGGTTGGCCTCTTCGCGTACGTCCCAAAGCGCACGGAATTCGCGCGGCGACTGCGAGACAACCACATCGTCGACGATGCCGTCCTCGACGGCCTGCATCAGCACCGAAGCAAAACGCTCGCCGTCCAGGTCGGCCTGGTTGCCCTGGATTTCGGCCAGCACGTAGACGGGCGCGCCGGCAGGCAGCGGCGCCGGCGCGGCCATGCCGGCAATCATGGCGCCATAGAGTGGCGAGAAGTTCACCTCATAGGCCGACAGCAAGGGGCCGAGCCGCTGCTTGAGCAGCCCGAGCAACGCGATAGCAGCCTCCAGCGAGCCAAGCGCGCAGAAAGCGGCGACCTCGGTGGCGGGCTTTGGATGCAGCCGCAGGCAGGCGCGCGTAACCACGCCCAGCGTGCCTTCGCTGCCAATGAACAGCTGGTTGAGATCGTAGCCGGAATTGTCCTTGGCCAGGCCGCGCAGCGAGGTCAGGATGGAGCCGTCGGCAAGCACGGCCTCCAGCCCCAGAACCTGGGCGCGGTACATGCCGTAGCGCAGCACGCGGATGCCGCCGGCATTGGTGGCGATGTTGCCGCCGACCGTCGCCGTGCCGCGCGCGCCGATATCGACGCCGAACATAAGGCCGGCCGCATCGGCTGTTTCCTGCACCATTTGCAGCGGCGCGCCAGCTTCTGCGATGATGGTTGCCGCCGCGCGGTCAGGCGCTTCGACCGCGGTCATGCGCTCCAGCGACAGCACCGCTTCGCCCGGCTGCACGCGCGCGGCGCCGGCCAGGCCGGTGCGGCCGCCATGGACGACCAGCTTCTGGCCGATACCGCTGCACAGGCGCAGGATTTCGGCGACCTCGGCGGCGCCGCGCGGACGCAAGACCAGTTCGGGTCGGCTTCCGCCCTTGCCGGAGAGGTCATCGCCATAGCGCGGATCGACGGCATTGCCGGTGACAACAGCGGCGGCGTCGAGCCGCTGATAAAGCTGGGAAAGAAGCTGATCGATCTGTTGTGTCATGGTTCCTGGAAATTTCGCTTGCTCGCTGCGGTCGAGACTTTGATGCGGGACAATTTTCGCGTCAATTGATTAAATTTACGCACGGGATAATTTGTCATTGCGCGTTGAAAAGACTGACGTTTCCTGTAAATTTCGTCTTGAAGGTTGCGGGGCTGCCCGCCGGCTAAGGACCGTGGGCGGCGCCAAGGGATGACCAAGGTTCTGGCGCCCGCCAGACGAGGGATTGAATGACGAAGCACAAGACGATGGAGGATTTCGCCCGCTCCTGCGGCGTTTCCAGGCCGACGCTGTCGAAATTTTTCGACGATCCGACCAGCGTCAAACCGGCAACGCGCAAGCGCATCGAGGAGGCGCTGCGCTCATCCGATTACCAGCCCAATCTGTTTGCCCGCAATCTCAACCGCAAACGCACCCGCGCCATCGGCATTGTCGTGCCGACGGTGGCCGATCCCTTCTATTCCGAAATGGTCAGCCGCATCGAACTTCGGCTGCGCGACGAAGGCTACTGGCCGATCGTCATTTCCTCGCACGGCTCGCGCGAACTCGAAGTCGAAGCAACGCGAACCATCCAGTCGCTGAAAGTCTCAGGCGCGCTGATCGCCCCGCTCGGCCTGCGCTCGGACCGCCGCACGCTGGAGAAGCTGACGCAGACAATGCCGATCGTCTATTTCGACACCTATCTCGAAGGCGGCGTACCCTTCGTCGGCAACAACAACGCCCAGAGCGTCTCGACCATCGTCGACTATCTCTGCCGCTCCGGCGACGCGCCGGTCTATTTCGATATCCCGCATGTCAACCACAATTCGCCAGAGCGGCTGAACAGCTATGTCGGCGCCATGCAGCGGCTGGGCCAGGAGCCGGTGGTGATCGGCAACACAAGCGACTACACATGGGATTTCGAGCGCATCGGCTACGAGCAGATGGAACGGATGCTTGGGGCTGGCGGCCTGCCGGGCAAGACCATACTGTGCGCCAATGACCGCCTGGCCTTCGGCGTGATGGCGGCAGCCTTCGCGCAAGGCAAGAAGATTGGCCGCAAGGCGGACTGCGACCTGCGTGTCGCCGCCCATGACGACCATCCGCTGAGCCGCTACACCTGCCCCGCTCTGACCACCATCGCGCAGGATTTCGCCGCCATGGCCGGGCGCAGTGTCGAGACGCTGCTCGCCTTGCTCAACGAGGACGCCGCGAGCGTCGCGCCGAAAGTCAGCCTCGACGCCGCCCTTGTGATGCGTCAGTCGGCCTGAGCCTTCCCATCAGGCAAGCAGGCTTGCCGCTTCGTCCTCGCCAAGCAGTGGCGGCTGGTCGACCGTGCCGTTGACGGCAACCGAGCCGCGGCTTTCGCCCGAAGCCAGAATCGCCTCCATGATCTCCAGCACATGCAGCGCCAGGTCGCCCGAGGCGCGCGGCTTTCTTCCTGTCGCCAGCGCCCGCGACAGATCGGCGACGCCGAGCATGCGGTAATTGGCACGGTCGGGCGCGGCATAGGGCCAGTTGCGGGCGCCGTAGAGTTCGCTCTCGCTGGCGAAATCGGCCCAGTCGACGCCGCGCGCCGACAGCGAGACGGTGCCGCCGAACGTGTCGGGGTCGGGCAGCCTGAGCGATCCCTGGGTGCCGTGCAGTTCGATCGGATGGTTGGAGTGTTTGAAGACATCCCAGGAAGCGCCGAAGGTGACGGTGGCGCCCGAACGGAATTCAAGCAGCGACAATATGTTGGTCGGCGTGCCGACCTTGAACGTCGTGTTCTTGAACGGGCCGTCAGCCGTGATCAGCCGCTCCTCCTGGCCGCGCGTCGCCATCGCCATGACGCGGTCGACCGGCCCGAGCAGATTGACCAGCATGGTCAGGTAATAGGGACCCATATCGAAGACCGGACCGCCACCCGGCTGGTAGTAGAATTGCGGATTGGGATGCCAGTGCTCCATGCCGCGTCCCATCATGAAGGCGGTGCCGGTCACCGGCTTGCCGATGGCGCCCTCGTCCATCAGGCGGCGGGCGCGGCGTCCAGCGGCGCCAAGGAAGGTATCGGGAGCCGAGCCTATCAGCAGGTCGCGCTTTGCAGCTTCGTCGACAAGCCGGCGACCGTCGGCAGCGGTAGTAGCCAGCGGCTTTTCGGTGAAGACGTGCTTGCCCGCCGAAAGCGCTGAGAACGAAATGTCGAAATGTGCCGCCGGGATGGTCAGGTTCAACACAAGGTCGATGTCGGGGTCGGCGAGCAGCGCATCGACGCCAAGCGCGCGGATGCCATATTCCCTGGCGCGGAGTTGAGCCATGTCGGCTGAAACATCGGCACAGGCGCGCAGCTCGACGCCGCCAAAGAGCGCTGCATTGCGCAGATAGGTCATCGAGATGTTGCCGCAACCGATGACGCCGATGCCGAGCTTTGTCTTTGATTTTCCGTGCATTTCCAGCTTTTCCTCCGAAGCCATTGGCATGCTTGGGGGACCGTCGTGGGTGCAGCGGTCCACCTTCACAATCCGCTATACAGGATTTTAAATGTTGACGCGCGTAAAATTTTTATAGAGCATGTGAGAATTCTGGCACAGCATTGGGAGGCTGCCAGCCTGAGGAGGAGAACATGACTGTCATGAAAGACGGCCGACCGCCGGTACGAAGCCCGTGGGTCATGCGTGCATTGGATCATTCCGTCGCGGTCAGAGACCGAGACGGGTTCAGGCATAGATCACCTTGGCCGCGATCTTATCAAGCTGGCTGCGTATTGGACCGGGCAGGCCATCGTCGGTGATCACCACATCGACGGCCGACAGCGAAAATGCCTTGGAGGTCCCGCTGACGCCCCATTTGCTCGAATCGGCGAGGAGGACAACGCGCCGGGCCATGCGAACGAGATTTCGCTTCGTTCGCGCCATGTCTTCGTTCACGTCGACCACATCCAGTGACGAGTCTATCGCATGCGCTCCAACAAAGACCTGATGCGCTACCAAGCCGCCGAGAGCCGTATCGGCATCGGTGATCAGCGTGCTCACCGTGTCGGGATAGACCCGGCCGCCGATCATATGAACGTCGAGCTCGGGACGATGCATAAGATGCTGCACGATATTCATGGCCGTGGCGGCGACCACGACATTGCTGAGCGGCGGTAACTGCATGGCAAGCTGCATCAATGTCGAGCCGCCGTCGAAGATGACCGATTGGTTGTCCTCGAACAGGTCAAGCGCCGCCCGGGCGATGCGCTTCTTTGCGTCGAGGTTCGTTTGCATCCGCCGGGCGAACGCGGCCGTGGTCGAATCGGTGGTCCGGGTCACCGCCCCTCCACGGGTCTTGGTCAGCAATCCCTTGCGGTCCAGTATCTCGAGGTCGGAACGCACTGTGACCTCCGACACGCCAAACCCGTCTGACAGGTCCTTCGTGCGCACCTGTCCGCTGCGCTGCACCTCACCCAGGATGGATTGGCGTCTCTGCTCCGACAACATTGCCCTGCCCTTGCCTCCCTGCGCCAAGCAATCGCTCTGGCCTCGGCTCACCTTACCAAAAATACGCAAATTCGAAAGCTTTCGAAAGATTGTTTTTCTTTTTTCTTTCGGAAACACTGAGTCCGGGATTTTGAAATCAACCGATCAGGGAATTCTGTACTCATGAGCCTAGGAACCAAAGTGCGTCTTGCGCGCCTCTTCTCGCATCCATCGGGGAACCTTTTTGGCGGCGCGGTCGACCACTTCGTCGGCTATGGCGACGTGCGCAAAGGCGGCCTTGCCGACCTGCCGGGTGCGCTCGCACGCGTCATGGCGGGCAAACCCGACTACGTCAGCATCCAGCCTGGCACCGCGCGCCATCTGTGGCCGCAATATGCGGGCAAAGCTTCCCTGGTGATTCAGGCGGGCTGCTTCACTGCGGACGATCGCATCAGCGAGTTGATCGCAACGCCCGAGGATGCGGTACGCGCCGGGGCCGATGCGTTGGCCGTGGCCATTCCGGTGCGCGGCGCGACCGAGGGCAAATACATTCGCTGGCTGACCGATTCGGTGAATGCAGCGGCCCGCTACGGCATGCCCGTGGTGGCGCATATCTACCCTCGCGATTTCACCGACGGAGCAAAAATCGTTTTCACCCCCGACGAGATCGCCTATGCGGCGCGCATCGGCTACGAGTCCGGCGTCGACGTGATCAAGATCGGCTACACCGGCGATTTCGAGTCGTTCCGAGAGACCGTCCGGACCTGCCCGGTGCCGGTTGTGATCGCGGGTGGTCCGAAGACCGATACGCTGCTCGGCGCGCTTCAGCAGACGGCGGACGCCATCCGTGCCGGCGCACGCGGTGCCGTGGTAGGTCGCAATCTCTGGGGGCATGGCGATCCGGAGAAGGCAGCGCTTGCCTTTCGGGGCGTCATCCATGACGGCCTTTCGGCGCAAGACGCCCTGGCGAAGGCGGGTGCCTGAACGATGCCCACTGTCCCTTCAATCCTCGGCTTCGGCGCTATTGCGATCGACGACATCGTCTATGTCGATCAGCCGTTGTCGGCGGGCAAGGGGAAGGTTCTGCAAAGTGCCCGCGCTTTCGGGGGAAATGTCGCGACGGCGCTGGCCGCCGTCGTGCGGCTCGGCGGAACCGCCGGGTTCGTCGGATGGCTGGGCAGCGCCGAGGACGACGCCGTGATGCGCGACCTCGTTGCGAGCGGTGTCGAAACCGCATTCGCGCCGCGCCATCCCGATGCACGCCCGGTGCGCTCGCGGATCACCGTCGGCTCGGACGGAGAACGGTTCATCGCGTATGACGACGATGCGATGCTGGGCACCGCTCCGGACTTTCCGGACGATATCCTCAGCCGCGCGACCGTCCTGATCGTCGATAGCTATGCGATCCGGTCGCTGGATGTCGTGGCTCGGGCTCGCGAGCTCGGCCTTGCGATCCTCGGCGATATCGAATGGAGCAGCGGCGCAGCCACGGAGCGGCTGATCGCGCTCTGCGACCATCTCATTCTTCCACTTGGCTTTGCGCGGACTGCCACGGGGTGCCGATCGCCCGCCGAGATGCTCGATGCATTGTGGTTGCCGTCGCGGTCCGCCGTGGTTCTGACCGATGGTGGCAGGGGCGTGTACTATCGCGGGCGTGAAGAGACAGGTCTCTGGCACCTGCCCCCGCACCGGGTTGTGGTCGTCGACTCGACCGGCGCGGGTGACTGCTTTCATGGCGCCTATGCCCTTGCATTGACGCGCGGGGCCGATACCGCAGGCCGGGTCGCATTCGCGACCGCGGCGGCGGCCCTTTCGATAACGGGGCGGGGCGGGCGCGAGGCGCTTCCGACCGACGACCAGGTCACGGAACTCCTGACATCGACGAACGCGCCGTCAGCAGTCGAACTGAAAACCGTGAATGCCGACGCTGGAGCATAATCTGAAATTATCCGAGGAAACATTTCGCGGACGAACATAGGCCGAGAAGAATTATAACAATCAGTGGCTTATATACTTGCGGAGGGAGGAATATGGCAGAAGTCATTCTTGAGAATATCTGCAAAACCTACGGGAACAATTTTCGCGCAATCGACCAATTGAACCTATCGGTCAAGGACGGCGAGTTCTTGATTCTCGTCGGGCCATCCGGCTGCGGCAAATCCACGGCGTTGCGAATGATCGCGGGACTGGAGGACATCACCAGCGGCAGCCTTCGGATCGGCGGAGTCGACGTGGTCGACATGCCGCCCAAGGACCGCGACATCGCGATGGTCTTCCAGAGCTACGCGCTCTACCCGCATATGACAGTGTCTGAAAACATCGCCTTTTCGATGCGGCTGGCAGGCAAGCCGAAGGCCGAGCGCAAGAAGCGCGTGGACGAGATCGCCAAAACCCTTCAGCTGACGTCTTTGCTGGACAGCAAACCCGCGAACCTTTCAGGCGGACAGCGTCAACGGGTTGCCATGGGCCGCGCCATGGTGCGCGAGCCGGCCGCCTTTCTCATGGACGAACCCCTTTCCAATCTGGATGCGAAACTGCGTGTGCAAATGCGCGCCGAAATCACCAGCCTGCAAAAGCAGCTCGGCGTAACGACCATTTACGTGACCCACGACCAAATCGAAGCGATGACGATGGGGGACAGGGTCGCGGTGTTGAAAGGCGGCGTGCTGCAGCAGGTCGACACGCCCAAGAGACTCTATGAAGCGCCGGTGAACGCCTTCGTTGCCGGCTTCATCGGCTCTCCGTCGATGAACCTTTTCGAGGCAACCCTGACGGGCGACGAACTGATGTCAGCCACCTTCGCCGTCCGGCTGCAGGATGCAGCCTTCGTGCGCAGGCCGGGCTTGCGGTCGTATGCGGGGCGCAAGGTCGTGCTTGGGATCCGACCGGAGGATCTTTATGACAGCAGCCTCGAATCCGGTCGCAAGTATCAGACGATACCCGCAAAGGTGACTTCGATCGAAGAACTCGGCTCCGAACAGATCGTCCACCTGAACATCGACGCGGTCCGGGTGGACTCCGGCGATCCGGACGCGGTGGACGATTTCGGCCTGGCATCGAACGCGGTGGCGAGATTCGAGCCGATCAGCGCCGTCCACTCCGGCTCGGAAATCCGGTTGGCCGTGGATGATGCCAAGTTCCATTTCTTCGATCCCGAGACGCATCTGGCGATCTGAATATCTGCGGAAGACCGCGGGCGGGAGCGAGGTGCCTGCGGCAGATACTTGCAAGGAGACTTCTGAATAAAACAGACGATCGTCCGCATTGTGCGGCCGATCTTGAAGAAGGAGGAGAAAATGATGTTTCGGATACAACCCGCGATGCTGAAATTGGCCGCGGCCGCATGGTTGCTTGGCGCAACCGGCGCCATGGCGGACACGACGCTGGAATTCACCCAATGGTGGGAGCCCGAATTGCCGGCCGGATCGCTCAGAGCAATCATGAATGACTTCGAGGCTGCAAACCCCGGAATCAAAGTGACGCTGGTCAGCGGCCCCTATGCGACCACGCGAGACCAGATCTCGGTTGGTGCCGCAACTGGAACGCTTAGCGACGTCGTCGGCCTCGACGGCGCCTGGGTGAACAATCTGAACGCGCAGGGTGCGCTGGCCGACATGAACCCGATGATGGATGCGAGCGGGTTCGACAAGACCCAGGTCGCGGATATCATCAAGGTGGACGGCAAGGCGGTGATGTTTCCAGTGGCTTCGTTCGTCTATCCGGTCTTCGTGAATTTGGACCTCGCCGCCCAGGCAGGCGTGACCAAGCTGCCGTCGACCCGCGCGGAGTTTCTCGAAGCCGCCAAGAAGATGACGCATGCCGACAAGAACCAGTATGGCTGGGTGCTGCCCTTGTCGCTGCAAACGCCGTCCGGTGTCCAGAACGACATGATGTCGTGGGTCTGGGCCTCGGGTCAATCGATGATGGCTGACGGCAAGCCGGCTCTCGAGGGCAAGCCGGTCGTCGATATGCTCACCTTCGTCAAATCGCTGAACGACGCCGGCGTCATCTCGCCCGGCATCGCCACCAAGACCGAGCAGGAAAAGGTCGAGGAATTCGTCAACGATCGGGTCGGAATGATGATCGACTCGCTTGCGCATGTGAACCTCATCCGCAAACGCAATCCCAAGCTGAACTTCGATCTCATCCCGGTCCCGGTGGTGGAGAATTACAGCGGCAAGCGCGGCCTTCCCTACGCCTCCTGGGGCATCGGCATCTCTGCTGCCTCGAAACATCAGGAAGAGGCCTGGAAACTCGTCCAATATCTGATGAGTGAAAAGGTGAACGCCAAGCTTGTGTCGCTTGCAAACGCCTTCCCGGGCAACGTCAACGCCAAGCCCGATTTCGTGACCTCGGACAAGGCTTTCGGCAAGGCTTTTGAAATCTTCAAGACCGGTTATCTCGCCAATGAGTTCACGGGCCTGCCGGTGGCTGAAGACCTGATGACCCAGTTCGACGTGCAAGCCCAGAAGATGCTCGCCGGCGAGCAGTCTCCGGAACAAGCCGCCGCCGCCGCTCAGAAGGGCTGGATGGCGAAATTCTGATCGGCCTGTTCCCGTTTGCTATCTTCGACCGGGTGGCCTGACTTCGGGCAGGCCACCCGGCACCAACGGATCGGCAATTCGAAATGGACCTGTTTCCGAAGCTTACCTTCTCTTGAAGGCGTATCCCAAGGTTGGCACATGACCCGGCAAAAGCGCTCCCACCACAAGCTGAAACGAGCGGTCGCACCTTACCTCTATCTGTCGCCATCGCTGCTCATAATCGGGCTGCTGATGCTGCTGCCGATGGTGACGGTGATTGCCTACTCATTCCAGAACAGCGCGGTACTGCGTCGCGACCCATCCTTTGCCGGACTGAAACACTACCAGGCGATCTTCGACGACCCCGTGTTCTGGGCTTCGCTGTGGCACACGCTCTACTTCACATGCATGAGTGTCGTCTTCCATATGACCATCGGCATGGTCTTCGCACTCATGCTGAACAGCGACCGCATCAATCCGACGCTGCGCAATATTCTGCGCGTGCTCTACATACTGCCTTGGCTGTTCACCGCGGTGATTATCGCCGTGATCTGGCGCCTCCTGCTTGAGCCGAACGGTGTCGTGAACAGCGTTCTGATGCAGATGGGCATTATCGGTTCCAAGGTCGAGTGGTTTTCCTCGCCCGCGACCGCACTGCACGCCGTCACCTTCGCCAATATCTGGGCGGGCTACCCGCTTTTCATGGTCAGCCTGCTCGCAGGTTTGCAGGGCATTCCCAAGGATTTCTACGAGGCCGCCGATATCGACGGGGCGAAGGCCTACCAGAAGCTGATCTTCATCACCATCCCGCAGCTGATGCCGATCATCATCAGCATCTCGCTGCTCGACTTCATCTGGACCATGCAGGTCTTTCCGTTGATCTGGATAACGACGGGCGGCGGTCCGATCTACTCGACCGAGGTCCTCAGCACCTACACGTATAAGCTGGCGTTTTCGAGCTACAACCTGTCGCAGGCGTCGGCGAGCGCCGTGGTCATCCTGCTGATCTCTCTCGGCCTGACGCTGTTCTACATCCGTTATCAAAAGGCTCGGTAGTCACCATGAGGAAGAGGCATACGCCGAAAGACAGGCTGATCACCGTCGCGCTCCATATAGCGCTTGCCGCAGGGCTCTTTTTCGCGGCATTCCCGATCTACTGGATGCTGAGCAGCTCGTTCAAGTCGAATACCGAAATCTTTGCCCTGCCACCAACCGTCCTGCCAAAGGCCTTCACGCTGGAAGCGTATGCGGCCATCCTTGGTGACCCGGTAAAGCTGCGCTTCTTCTTCAACAGCTACTTCGTGGCCGGAGCGGTGACCGTGCTGACGGTGCTGATCGCCTTGCTGGCGGCCTATGGGTTCAGCCGTTTCAATTTCCGCGGCAAGGGCAGCCTCAACACACTCATCATCAGCACGCAGACGATCCCGCCGATCACGCTTTTGATCCCCTTCTTCGGGCTTGTCGTTTCGTATGGCATCTTCGACACCTATGTCGCGCTGATCCTGACTTACCTGGTGTTTACGCTGCCCTACGCGATCCTGCTGATGACGGGATATCTGAACACCTTGCCCCGCGATCTCGATGAAGCGGTGGCTGTCGACGGCGGCACCAGTTGGACCGCACTCTGGCGGGTGATCGTCCCGATTTCACTGCCTGGTATCGTGGCGACGTCGGTCTACACGTTCCTGTTGTGCTGGAACGAATTTCTCTTTGCGCTGACGCTGACGAAGTCAACGTCCATGCGCACCGTCCCGATCGGCATCCAGCTGTTGATGGGGCAGCACGCCTTCGAATGGAACCAGATGATGGCGATGAGCGTGCTGGGCTCGTTACCGCTCTTGTTCATCTATCTGGTTGCCCAGAGGTTCTTCCTCGCCGGCATGACCGCAGGCTCGGTCAAGTAGGATGTCCCTCTCACGGAGAACTGATGGAGTAGGCCGCGCATCGAAATCGATGGATTGCACCTTCTCTGCTGGCAGGCGATATCACCACGGTCGCGGGCGTCGTCATGGCGCCGCTGATCGTGCTGGTGCTGTTCTTCCAGCGCCACATCATCGAAGGCCTGACGCAGGGCGGCATCAAGGAATGAAAGGACGATCGTGAAAGACTTGAAAGTCGGTTGCCAGACCTTTACCTGGGAAATGCTCGGAGACCGGTTCGCCGGTGGCCCGGACGATCTGTTGAAGGCGATCGCCGATGGCGGCTATGCCGGCATCGAGATCACCGACACGATGATCGGCCGCTATGCCGGCAAGCCAGCGGAATTCGCGGCTGCGCTGAAGGCATCCGGGCTGACGCTGGTCTCCTTCGCGTTTGGTTCGAAGAGCGGTTTTACGCTGCAGGATCAGATCGGCGCCGACCTCGATATGGCCAAACGCTGGATCGATTTTGCAGCAGCCTTTCCCGGCACCCTGGTGTCGATGGGTTCGGCGACCGTCGTCTCCGACGGCCCGCGAGATGACAAGTTCGCCATCGCCGCCGATATCTACAACAAGGCCGGCGAACTCGGGCGCAAGGCCGGCGTCCAGGTCGCGGTGCATCCGAGCTCGCATCACAACACGCTGCTGTTCGATCGCGCCGACTACGACCGCATCTTCGGGCTGATCGACGCCTCGCTGGCCGGTTGGGTGCCGGACACCGGCCACATCTTGCGCGGTGGTCAGGATATGGCCGATACGCTCATCACCTATCGCGACCGCATCCGCTATGTGCATTTGAAGGATGTCGATGCCAGCGGCACCTGGGCGATGCTGGGCAAGGGCGTCTGCGACACGGCGAAGGTGATCGAGATCGCCAGCGCCGCGCCCAACTTCAACGGCTGGCTGGTGCTGGAGGAAGAGTCCGAAACCGCCGCCGCCGATCCGGCCGGTGCCGTCAAGACCAACCGCCAGACCATGCGCGGCTACGGAGCCTGAGACGATGACAACGAGCAAATCCCTGTCCGGCCCCGCCGCAATCGCCGCACTGCCGCGCAACCGGCTGATCGGCGAGTTTTCGCTGTGGTCGGCCGACCTCGCCAATATGGAGCGCGACCTCGGTCGCATCGAAGAGCATGCCGACATTCATCACATCGACGTCGCCGACGCCCGCTTTACACCCGGCTTCCTGTTCTTCCCCGACCTGGTGGCGCGTATCGCGAAGCTCACCGCGAAGCCGATCCATATCCATTTGATGGTCGAGGCCGAAATCGTCGAGGAACAGACGCGGCAGTTTATCGAGGCCGGCGCCGACCTGATCAGCGTGCATGCCGAAAATGGCGAGGCCGGCCTGCGCGCGGTGCGGCTGGCGCATGAACTCGGCGCCGAAGCCGGTGTCGTGCTGCGGCTGGAAACGCCAGTCGCGGCTGTCACGCCTTTCCTGCCGGAGGTGGCGTTCGTGACGCTGCTCGGTACCTCCATCGGCGTCAAGGGCCAGAGCCTGTCGGAGAACGCCTGCCCGCGCCTGATCGAGGCGCGCGCGCTGATGCGCAGGGCCGGCCGCGAGGCTGACATCGTGCTCGCCGCCGATGGCGGCATCCGCCACGAGACGGTGCCGCTGCTGCGCGCTGCCGGTGCTGAGACCGTGGTGCTGGGTTCGCTGGCCTTCGGCGACCCCGACCTTGCCCGGCGCATGGCCTGGCTGCACGGGCTGGAGGTCGCTGCCTGATGAGCAAGCTTGCACTGGCCTTCGATCTCGGCGGCACGGCGCTGCGCGGCGCGCTGGTCGAAAGCGACGGCCGCATCGTTGCTCATGCTTCGGCGCCGACGATGGCAGGGGCTGGATCGGAAGCGGTGATCGGCCAGATCATTGCGCTCGCCGGCGATCTCATGGCGCAGTGGCCGCAGGCTGAAATTGCCGGCATCGGCGTCGGCGCACCGGGACCGCTCGACCCCAAGGCGGGGATCGTCATTGCGCCGCCGACATTGGCCGGCTGGCACGACGTGCCGCTGATCGACATTCTGGGGCAGCATTTCGGCCTGCCGGTGCGGTTGGAGAACGACGCCAATGCGGCGGCACTCGGCGAATGGCGCTTCGGCGCCGGACGGGGCAGCGGATCGCTGGTGTTCGTGACGGTATCGACCGGCATCGGTGGCGGTGTCGTCGCCGACGGCCACATCTATCACGGCAGGCGCGGGCTGGCGGCCGAGATCGGCCACATGACCATCACCGGCGAAGGCGACCGCTGCTTTTGCGGCGCCATCGGCTGCTTCGAGGCTGTTGCTTCGGGAACCGCGCTCGGACGCCGCGCCACGCGGATGACAGCACCTCGTGACGGCTCTTTGCTCAGGCGGCTGTCGAATGATGGCGACGTCTCGGCCAGGCATGTTGTCGAAGCCGCGCGGACCGGTGACGCCAACGCTCTCGATTTGATCGAGGCGGAAGCCATGTGGCTGGGCATCGGCTTCACCAATCTCTTGCATCTCTATTCGCCCGACCTGATCGTCATGGGCGGCGGCCTTTCCAACGGTTTCGACCTGCTGGCGCCCTCGATCCGGGCGATCGTCCAGCAGCGGGCAATGCCGGCCTACCGCGACGTGCCGATCGTGCGCGCCGAGCTTGGCGACCGCGCCGGGTTGATCGGCGCCGCCAGCCTGGTCCTGTGGGAAGGTGAACCGGGTTTGCCGCTGGCGATGGCGCAGGACGACACGGACAGCGGTGCGACCGCTGACGCCGGGGAGGCAAGCCATGGCTAAGCTCAAATTGCGCGGCGCGCGCAAATCCTATGGCAAATGTAGAGAGGCGGCGACACCACGCCACTGCACAGCCCGATCGCGCTCGACATCGCGCCGGCCGCTTGCCACCTGTTTCGGCACCGATGGCCCGGCGCTGGCAGCGCTGCCTCAGAGGCTTCTATTTCCCGCAATGGTGGTCGTTGATCTTGTTCAGCGCATTCGCATCCGGCCCGACCCGGTTGTAGGAGCAGGCGCCGGCCGCCGTTGTGGTCAGCATGGTGTCATAGTAGCGCGGGCCGCCGAACAGGGCGTAGATGAGGTCGCGATGGGCGGGAACGTAGCGTTCGGGTTCCGGCTGACGATGGCGGTGCTTCTCCTTGGCGATGGCCGCGCTGGACAGGCTGCAGCCGACAGCGAGAACGAGCGCGCAGGTCGCAAAGATCTTGGTGGTCATCGGCAACACCCTTCTGACGGTTCGGAATCGCAGCATATCCAAAAGCGCCGGCCGAACAAAGGTTCCCTCGCAGGTACGGTGGCACGCATTGAAATCAACCTGCCATGGCACTGCGCGCCCGCCGCCTTTCCGTGGCAACCAGCAGGTCGACGAAGGCGCGCACCTTGGCCGGCCTGAAGCGCGCCGGCGGAAAGACGGCATGGATGCCGCCGGACGGCAAGGTCCAGTCCGCGAACACCCGCACCAGCCGCCCCCGCGCGAGATCGTCGGCAACGCTGTAATCCGGGAAGATGCCGAGCCCGATGCCGGCCAGCACGCAGGACAGCACGCCCGGCGTCTTGTCGCAGCTGACGACCGGGTTGAGCTCGGCCAGCACCGTTTCCGTGCCCATCGAGAACAGCCATTGGCCGACGCCGCGCAGCTGGGCATTGCCGACCCAGGGCAGCGACTTGGCCTGCCTGGGGCTGGCATCCTTCGGCAGCCTGGCGGCAAGCTCCGGGCTGGCGACGACGAATTGCTGTAGGCTGCCCAACCGCCGCGCCAGATTGCTGGAATCCGCCAGCCAGCCGACGCGGATGCCGAGGTCGATCTGCTCGTCGACCAGATTGCTGACGGCATCGTCGAAAATCGTCTCTATCCGCATCTTGGGATATTTTCTGAGATAGGCAGCTATGGTCGGCGCCACGACCTTCTCGCCGTAGTCAAGCGGCGCTGTGAGCCGCAACATGCCAGTCGGCTTCAAGGCGCTCTGCGAAATGTCGCCATAGGCGGCTTCCGCCTCGCGCAGGATGATGGCGGCGCGATCGTAGAACAGGCGCCCCTCCTCGGTCGGCGCAACGCGCCTCGTCGTGCGCCGCAGCAGCGTCGCGCCCAGTTCCTGCTCCAGCCTGCCAACCTGATGGCTGACCACCGCCTTGGCGACATCGAGCCGGTCGGCCGCCGCCGTGAACGAGCCGGTCTCGACAACGGTGGTGAAGTAGACGAGCCGGTTGAGGTTCAGAAGCTCGGTCACGGATCGCTCATTGTCTGATCTGATCAGACAGTTTGTATGATTGATCGCTATTTTTCGCAAGCGTGTCGCCTGCCATCTATCGGACAACGCATGAGGCCTGCCGTGACCGACGCAACCGTGACCTATCTCTTCGATCCGCTCTGCGGCTGGTGCTACGGCGCCACGCCGATGCTGGACAGGCTGGCCGCCAACGGCGTCGCGCTCGAGCTTGTGCCGACCGGCCTGTTCTCCGGCGCCGGCGCACGGCCGCTGGATGCAGGCTTCGCCGGCTATGCCTGGGATAACGACCAGCGCATCGAGCGGCTGAGCGGACAACGCTTCACGCAAGCCTATCTGGACAATGTGCTCAACGTTTCCGGCACCTTGCTCGATTCCAGTGCCGCCACGCTCGGCATCGTTGCGGCCGGCCTCGACGAGCCGGGCCGCCGGCTGCCCGCCCTGAAGGCGATCCAGCATGCCCGTTATGTCGACGGCCGCGATATCGTCACGGTCGATGGCGTCGCCGCCGTGCTGACCGACGCCGGGATGGCAGACACAGCCGGTCTGCTGAAGGCGCCGACCGATGCGTTGATGGCAGCACATCGCGACCTCGTCGGCCGCGGTCGGGCGTTGTTCCAGCGACTCAACGCCAATGGCGTTCCGGCGCTCGCGGTGGTCAGCAAGACAGCACCGCGCCTGATCGGCGCCAATGCACTTTTCGGCAGCTACGACAATCTCGTTGCCCATATCGCGGCGGCGTGATCCACCAAAGCATCCTCCCCCAGACGAAAGGAAATCCCCATGAAAATCGCACTCATCGGCGCGTCCGGCCAGGTCGGCTCGCGCCTGCTGAAAGAGCTCTCCGATCGCGGGCACAGCATCACCGCCATCGCCCGCAATCCGGACAAGATCGCCGCCCTGCCGGGCGTGACCGCCAGGAAAGGCGACGTCTTCGACAAGGATGGCCTCGCCGCCCTGATCAAGGGCCATGATGCGGTGATCACCTCGGTGCATTTCCTCGACAGCGATCCCGACACGCTAATCGCCGCGGTGCGTGCTTCCGGCGTCAAGCGCTACCTCGTCGTCGGCGGCGCCGGCAGCCTCGAAGTCGCGCCGGGCAAGCGCCTGGTCGATACGCCGACCTTTCCGGCGATCTACAAGGCCGAGGCGCAGAAGGGCGCCGATTTCCTCGACACGCTGCGGACCGTCGGCGATCTCGACTGGACCTTGCTGTCGCCGTCGGCGCTGTTCGTTGCCGGCGAGCGGACCGGCAAATACCGTATCGGCAAGGACACGCTGCTGACGTCAGACAAGGGCAGCAGCATTTCCTTCGAGGACTATGCCATCGTCATGGCCGACGAGATCGAAAAGCCTGCGCATATCCGCCAGCGCTTCACCGTTGGCTACTGACCGGACTGTCTGCATTGACGATAAGTGCCATCGGAGCCTCCGATGGCACTATCGTTTTCTTCCGTTTCCACTCCTGCCGTCGGTTTGCGAAGTCTCGCCCGAAGCGGTTCAGGACAGGACGGGCATCATGGCAGACATCGCAAATTCGAAAATCATTATCGTTGGCGGCAGCTCCGGAATGGGGCTGGCGTTGACAAGGCGATGCCTGGACTCAGGCGCCGAAGTCATCATCATCGGCCGCAGTGAAGCCAAGCTGAAGCGCGCCAGAGAGGCGTTGCAAAACCCCGCTGGCTTGAGCGCCATCGCGGCCGACATCGCCAGGGAAGATCAGGTCGCTGACCTGTTCAGCCGGATCGGCCGGCTCGACCATATCGTCAGCACCGCGGCCGATATCGAAGGCGCCTATGAGTTTTTGCCATCGGTCGACCTGAAGGCGGCGCAGCGGGTCGTCGAAAGCAAATTCTACGGGCCGCTGCTGCTGGCAAAGCATGGCGCGCCGCAGCTTTCTACCAACGGTTCCATCACCTTCACCTCGGGCATCGCCGCCTACCGGCCGGCGGCGCCCGGCTCGGTCGTCGCGGCCGTCAACGCGGCGCTGGAAGGGCTGGTGCGGGCGCTGGCGGTCGAACTGGCGCCGATCCGGGTCAACGCCGTCTCGCCGGGCTGGGTCGACACGCCGATCTGGAGTTTTGTGGCCGGCGACAAGAAGGATGAGACGCTCGATGCCATGGCCAAGCGGCTGCCGGTCGGCCGCGTTGGTCAACCGGAGGATATTGGCGACGCCATCGCCTTTCTGATGGGCAACGGCTTTACGACGGGGACGGTTCTGCACGTCGAGGGCGGTCACCGGCTGATCTGAGCGGCGCGAAAGTCTCGCCCGCTGCCGCCAGCAGCAGTTTCAGCGCCGGCGGCTGTACGCGGCGGCGGCGCCAGATCATGACCAGCGATGCTGTACGGGCCGAACCCGGCCACGGCAGTTCGACGATCTCACCGCGATCAAGCGAGTCGGCGACCGCCAGCCGCGGCACCAGGCCCATGCCGACACCGCTCGCCACCAGGCCCGCAATGGCGCCGATGCTGCCGACTTCGGCGGCAAGTCTTGGCGCTGCTACGCCTGTCTCGGCAAAGGCGGTGTCGAACAGATGCCTGTAGACGCATCCGGTCTCCGTCACCACGAAGCGCATCGCGGCGAGCGCGGCCAAATCGTTTTGCCTCGATGCAGCCGCATCTTCGGCGGATGCGACAAGCACCAGCGGCTCGGTCGATATCGTGCGCCTGGCCAGACGTTCGTCGAGCCCGCCCTTGTCGAAACAGAAGGCGACGTCAATCTCGCCCTCTTCGACCTGCCGCAGCAGCGCATCGCTGCCGGCGATTTTCAGCCGCAGACCGATCTCCGGGTGATCGCCTCGAAAGGCCGCCAGCCATTGCGGAAGTTTCACGGCGGCGATCGTTTCCAAGGCGCCAACCGTCACTGTCGTCGCGGTGGTTCCCATCCTTGCCTCCACGGCAATACGGGCCGCCTCCGCCAGCTGCAAAATCTCTTCCGCATAGGGTTTCAGCGCTTCGCCGGCGGCCGTCAGGTCGAGGCCGTGACGCGAGCGGATGAAAAGCGCGACGCCGAGTTCGTTCTCCAGCGACTGGATCTGGTCGCTGACGCTCGACTGCGCCAGATGAACCTCCCGCGCTGCGCGGGTGATGTTGCGGTGCCGTGCCACGGCGAGGAAGGTTTTGAGCAATCTTGGATGCATGCCGTTTCCGGATCTGGTCTGTGCCCAATATTTCGGACTTGGTCGGTCCATTTGCAACCATTGACGCCGGCGCATGCGATTGCGGCAGACAGAAGGGCCAGAATTTCGCGGCCATTGCGCGGCGAGTTTTTGCTTGTGAACGGGCCGGCGGCTTGTAGCTTGCTCGAAAGCCGGTCCGACGGAGGCAGTTCGGGGGAAATGAGCGTCATCAGGATTGTTCGGGCATGCCGCTGAAGGCCGCCACCCATATCGAGGCTATGTCAGCCTTCGCGCTGGCGAATTTCGGCGGCTATGACCGGCCGACGCTTGCCCAGAACGAGAGTGCCTTCCCGCCAAGCCCCAAAGCGATCGCTGCCGGCCAGGACGCGATCGCGCGCAGCCATCTCTACCCCGATCCGGACTGGACGGTGCTGCGCGAGGCGATCGCGCAAGCCTATGGCGTCGAACGCGAACTGATCCTGTGCGGCGCGGGTTCCATGGACCTGATCGCCTGCACCGTCGCGGCGTTTGCCGGTCCAGGCGACGAGGTGCTCGCCACCGCTTACGCCTATAATTTCGCGGCCTCCGCCGCCTCACGGGTCGATGCCGTCTATGTCAAGGCGGCGGAGCGCGACTTCGTCGTTTCCGTCGACGGCATCCTCGCTGCCGTCACGCCGGGAACGCGGATCGTCTTCATCTGCAATCCCGGTAATCCGACCGGCACCCGCATCCGCAATTCCGAATTGCTGCGCCTGCGCGCCGCCTTGCGCGGCGACGTGCTGCTGGTGATCGACCAGGCCTATGGCGAGTTCGACGACCAGGACCCGCAGCCGGTCTTTGCGCTGGTCACACGCGGCGACACCGTCGTTTTGCGCAGCCTTTCCAAGGCCTATGGGCTGGCCGGCGCGCGCGTCGGTTGGGGATTGTTTCCGCCCGCGATCGCCGCCGAAATCCGCAAGCTGCAGAACTCGAACCAGGTCACCGCGGCAAGCCTCGCCATGGCGGTCGCGGCAATCGAGGACCAGGCCTATATGCGCGAGACGGTGGCGCGCACGGCCGCGATCCGAGACCGCTTTGCCCAGGACCTACGAGCGGCGGGATACAGCGTTCCCGAAAGCCGGACCAATTTCGTGCTGATCCGCTTCGCCGATGCGGCCGCAGCGGTGGCCGCCGATGCCGCCTTGCGCAGTGCCGGCATCATCGTACGCAGCCTCGGCGGCTACGGCCTGACCGACTGCCTGCGCGCAACGGTAGGCCCGCAGGAGATGATGGACCGGGCGCTGCGCATCCTGACCGACCAGCGCGGCGGCTGACTTGCGATGATACCAGAGGAGATCTGAGCGATGCCATATTTGCCGGCCCGTGACTTCATCGGCTATGGCGAGAAACCACCTGCCGCTGCGTGGCCCGGCGGAGCCAAGCTGGCGCTCAACATCGTCGTCAACTACGAGGAAGGCGCTGAATACAGCATCGATGAAGGCGACGGCGTCTCCGAGGCGATCCTGTCCGATCTTGCCGTGTCCCCCGCGGTACTGGGCCTGCGCAACCGCAACATGGAATCGCTCTACGAATATGGCTCGCGCGTCGGCGTCTGGCGGCTCGCCTCGCTGTTTCGGGACAAAGGCATCGTTCCGACTTTCTACGTCGTCGGGCGGGCGCTGGAACTCAACCCGGCGGCCGGCAAGGCGATGGCCGAACTCGGCAGCGACATCGTCTGCCATGGCTGGCGCTGGATCGATTACGCACCGCTGAGCGAGGCGGAGGAACGCAAGCACATCGCCATGACCGTCGACACGGTGCAGCGGCTCACCGGCATTCGTCCGCTCGGCTGGTACACCGGCCGGCCCAGCCTTAACACCAGGCGGCTGGTGGCGGAGCATGGCGGCTTCCTGTTCGACTGCGACGACTACAATGACGACCTGCCCTATTTCGTCGAGGTCGATGGCAAGCGGCATCTGGTGGTGCCGCACTCGTTTGACAACAATGACAGCCGCTTCTCGCGCGGCTCGGGCCTGGAGACCGGCGGCCAGTTCTTCGAATACGTCAGCGACGGAGTGGACTGGCTGCTGGCCGAAGGCGAGACGGCACCGCGCATGATGACGGTGTCGTTGCACTGCCGGCTCGCCGCACGGCCCGGCCGCATGGTCGGCCTGGCCCGCTTCCTCGACAAGATCAGGAACAATCCCGACATCTGGATCTGCCGCCGCTCCGACCTCGCGCAGCATTGGCTGGATCGCTTCGGCGGCTGAGGCGGCGAACGCCTATTTGTTCGGAACCTCGTAGACCTTGCCGTGCCAGGGTGCTGCGTCGATCTGGTCGAGCGCCATCACATAGAGCACCTTCTCGTCCGGTCCGAAGGCGAAATTCGGCATGGAGGGCGACGGCACCGAAAGCGTGCGCAGCAGCTTGGCGTCTTTGTCGACAACGATGATCTTGCCCGGCGCATCCAGCGAGCGCGGGCTCTGGCCGACATACATCTCACCCGCCTTGTCCATCTTGATGCCGTCGGGCCAGATGTGCGGCTGGTTGGGGAAGAGATCGTCCAGGCGCAGGAAGACACGCCGGTTGCTCAGACTGTGATCAGCCTGGACATCGAATTCGATGATCCTGTTGTCCTCGGTCTCGACCAGATAGAGGATCTTGCCGTCGTTCGACATGACGAGGCCGTTGGCATTGTGCAGGTCGCCGGCGACCTTCTTCACGGCACCGTCCTTGCCGATGTAGTAAGCCGACGCGTCGATGAGCGGACCGCCCTTGCCGGAGCCAGTGAAGTAGATGCCGCCATCCTTGTCGGGTGCGAAATCGTTCGGTCCGCTGAACGGCTTGCCGTCGGTATCCTTGTCATAGGCCGGCAGCGTCTTGCCGTCGGCGGAGATGCGGCCGATGGAGTTGCTGTCGTAGCAGGTGACGAGGAACTCGCCAGCTGTTGTCGGCAACACCGCCGAAGGGCCGCAGCCATCCATCTTCCAGAAGATGTCGTTCTTCTTGCCGTCCCATACGTCCACGGTGCCGCGGCCATATTCGACGTAGAAGAGCTTGTCCTGATACCAGATCGGACCTTCGGCGAACCAGGCGTCGTCATTGATGATCTTGACGTCCGCAGCCTGCGCGGAGGATGTCAGAAGCAGGGCAAACATGGTGCTGAGCAGATGCCGTTTGATCATGCGATTCCCCTTTTTTCTCGTCGTTGAAATCTTCCCTCTTTCGAAGAGGCGATATCTATGCCCTCAAGCGCTTGCCTTCCGGGTCGAACGGCGGCTCGCTCAACAGCACCGCGTCGTGCGGCCGGCCGAGGATCGCCACCGACACCTTGTCGCCTGCCTTGGCGGAGCCTGCCTTGACATAGCCCAGCGCCAGCGACTGCTCGACGAAGTAGCCGTAGGCGCCTGACGAGACCTGACCGATCGGCGTGCCGTCGGGGAGAAAGATCGGCTCACCGCCGGTGGCGTCGGCATCCTTGGCGGCGATCGACAGCATGATCAGCTGATCGCGCGCCGGCTTTTCGGAGATGGCCGCGTAAGCGTCGCGGTTGAGGAAGTCGCCCTTGTCCATCTTGACCAGGCGATCGAACTTGACCTCCTGCGGCCAATATTCGGGCGAGTATTCGCGGCTCCAGCTGCCGTAGCCTTTCTCGACGCGCAGCGACATCAGTGCGCGCGAGCCGACTGGGCCGGCGCCGACTTCGCTGCCGGCCTTGAGCAACGCACTGTAGAGCTCGATCTGGTCTGCGGCCGGGCAATAAAGCTCCCAGCCGAGATCGCCGGTGAAGGAGACGCGCAGCGCCACCACGTCGATGCCGCCAACCGTGATCCGCTTCGAGCGCATGAAGGGAAAGGCCTCGCTCGACAGATCGGCATTGGTCAGCCGCTGCAGCAATTCGCGCGACTTCGGACCGGCGACGTTGAAGCCGGCCATTTCCTCGGTGCGCGAGCGGAAGGTCGTGCCTTCGGGCAACGGAACCGCCTTGAAGAACCGCTGATGGAAGCGCTCGGCCATGCCGGAACCGAAGACCATGAACTCGTCTTGGCCAAGCTTCGTCACGGTGAAGTCGCCGGCGATGCCGCCGCGCTTGCCGATCAATGGCGTCAGACAGGAGCGGCCGATTTCGGACGGCATGCGGTTGGCGAACAGCGCATTCAGCCAGACCTCGGCGCCCGGCCCCTTGACCTCGTATTTGGCGAAGTTCGAGACGTCGATGATGCCGGCATGTTCGCGCAGCATGCGCGCTTCGCGCCCGACCGGGCCCCACCAATTCTGCCTGACAAAGCCGTTCGTCTCCTCGCGCGGCTCGCCCTCGGCAGCGAACCAGAGCGGATGCTCCCAGCCGAAATTGAGACCGAAGACAGCACCCATCTGCTTTTGCATCTCGTAGGCGGGCCGCGTGCGAACGGGGCGACCGGCGGCGCGCTCCTCATTGGGAAAATGGATCTTGAAGCGGTGGCTGTACTGGTCCTGCACGCGGGCCTTGGTGAAGGCCTTGCCGGCCCAGTGGCCGAAGCGCGCCAAGTCCCAGGCGAACATGTCGAGCGACGGCTCGCCCTCGATCATCCACTCGGCCGCCAGCTTGCCCATGCCACCGGATTGCGAGAAGCCGGGAATGATGCCGTTGCAGCAGAAATAGTTCTGCAATTCCGGGACCGGGCCGAACAGCACGGCGCTGTCGGGCGACCAGATCATCGGGCCGTTGATGACGCGCTTGACGCCTGCCTTGCCGACCGCCGGCACGCGCGCGATGGCGCGCATCATATTGTCCTCGATGCGGTCGAGATCGTCGGGAAACAATTCGTGGCCGAAGTCGAGCGGTGTACCGTCCTCGGCCCAGAACTTCATGTTGCGTTCATAGGCGCCGATGAGCAGGCCGAGCCCTTCCTGACGCAGGTAATATTCGCCGTCGCGGTCGGCGACCGACGGCAGCCGGCGCCCCATGGCGGCGATTTCGGGAATGGTCTCAGTGACGAAATACTGGTGCTCGGTTGGGATCAGCGGCAATTGCAGGCCGGCCATGGCGGCAACCTCGCGGCCCCACAGGCCGGCGGCATTGACCACCCATTGCGTGTGGATATCGCCTTTCGGCGTGCGCACGATCCAGCTGCCGTCAGGTTGCGCTTCCGTGCCGGTGACCGGGGTGAAGCGATGGATCTCGGCGCCGCGCTGGCGCGCGCCTGCCGCATAGGCGGCGGTGACGCCGGACGGATCGACGTTGCCGCCTTCGGGTTCGTACATGATGCAGCGTATGCCGTCGAAATCGACCAGCGGATGGAGGCGCTCCGCCTCGTCGCGCGCGACCTCGTAAAAATTCATCTTGTAGCGCCGTGCCTTGGCTTCCTGCAGCCGCAGCTGGTGCTCGCGCGCCTCGGTCTGGGCAAGATAGAGCGAGCCTGGCTGGAAGATGCCGCAGCCCTGGCCCGTCTCGGTCTCCAGCTCCTTGTAAAGCGCCATGGTGTAGTGCTGCAGGCGGCTGATGTTGGTCGAGTCATGCAGACCATGAATGTTGGCGGCGGCGTGCCAGGTCGAGCCCGAGGTCAGCTCGTCGCGCTCAAGCAGGACGACATCGGACCAGCCATGCTTGGCCAAATGATACAGGATCGAGCAGCCGATCAGGCCGCCGCCGATGACTACGGCTTGTGCATGAGTACGCATATCGAGATTTCTTCCCTTTGTTCGGCGACCGTTTCGCGCCTTGCGTTTGCGCTGTTCTGCCAGGTGAATTGTTGCGTCGCCTTGGCTGATGCCAAGGGGCGGTCATGCCGCCCCTTGGATGCTTGCAGTTCAGGCCTTGTCGAGCCAGACCTTCTCCAGTTGCAGTTCGAACGTCTGATGCATCTTGAGGTTTTTCACATAGGTGGCGTGATGGCGGTAGAGCGAGCGCCAGAATGACTGAACCAGAACGCCAGAATCCTGCAGGATGAACTCGACATCCTTCATCAGCTCCTTGCGCTTGGCCGTATCGGCGATGGCGAGTGCTGCATTGAGCTTCTTGTCGAACTCGGGATTGGCGTAGGCCGACTCGTTCCAGGCTTCGCCGCTGCGGTAGGCGAGCGCCAGCACCTGTACACCCAGCGGACGCATGCCCCATTCGGTGGTCGACCACGGATATTTCGTCCAGTCGTTCCAGAACGAAGTGCCCGGGATGATCGTGCGCTTGACCTTGAATCCGGCCTCGCGCATCTGCGCGGCAACGACGTCGGCAGGGTCCTTCACATAGTCCGAATCATAGGAGATCAGTTCGAACTCGTGATCCATCTGGCCGGCCTCGGTCATCAGCGCCTTGGCCTTGGCGAGATCGCGCGGCACTTTCGGCAGTTCGTAATATTCGGGATGGATCGGACAGACATGGTGGTTTTCGGCAACCTGGCCGAGGCCGCTATAGCCGAGCTTCAGCACCGTCTCGTTGTCGACCGCGAGCTGGATCGCGTTGCGCACCCGTTTGTCGTCATAGGGCTTGTTGCTGATATTGGTGCGCAGCACGATCGTTCCGGCGGTGACGACGGATTCCTTGACCAGACCCATGCCGTCATAGAGGTCCACCGTGCCGCCGACGGTCTGGTAGTTGCAGTCGATCTCGCCGGCCTCGAAGGCGCTGGCGATGGCGGGGTTTGAAGCGTCGGTGCCATAGTCGGTCCAGTCGACGCCATCGAGATAGGTTTCACCGCCAAACCAGGTGAAGTCCTTGCGGCGCCGAACCGAGGCTGAGTCACCGACCTTGTAGGAGATCAACTCATACGGGCCGGTGCCGGGCGTCTTGGTCATGTCGGCGCCGTTCTTGTCGAAATCGCGGTGGACGATGATGGCCGGATAGTCGGCGAAACCGGGTATGATGGTGACATCGGACTGGCCGCATTTCAGTTTCACCGTATGGTCGTCAACCTTGGTGATGGCGCCGGCAATCGCCTTCTTGGTGGCAGGATCGATCAGCGTGGCCATGCGGCCAGCCATCGAATTGCCTTCGGCCGCCTTGTCGCACCAACGCTCGATGTTGAAGACGATGTCGTCGGCGTTGAGCTCGTCACCGTTCGACCATTTCACGCCCTTGCGCACATGCAGCGTGTATTCGGTGGCGTCGTCGCTGACCTCCCAGCTTTCGATGAGATGGCCCTCAAAGGTGAAGTCCTGGGTGTAGCGGATCATGTAGTCGTTGCACTGGCGCAGCACGTTGGCCATTTCCGACCAGTCCCATGTGCGCGGGTCCTTCATGTCCTTGATGATCATCTGCATCTTCAGGATACCGCCCTTCTTGCCGGGCTCCATCGTTGCAGCTCCAGCAGGCGCGGGAAGGCCAGCCATTGCATAGGCGAACGCCGTCGAGGCGCCCATCACGCTCGCCATGGCGAGGAATTCGCGGCGGTCCATCCTGCCGCTTCTGACTTCATCTGCGTAGCTTTCGATGGCCGCCGGGACGCGGTCACCGTTGCTCCTGAAAAGTGCCATTGTTGCTTCTCCGGTTTGGGCTTTCCGCCCGTTCATTCCCCATTACGCAGGGAATGTTAGAGGCGATGCAAAAATCCCGGAAGGGCTTGAGGCCTCACAAACCGCTGAAAACCGGCCTGTGAGACCTAATAAAACAATGCCATTGGCGTCTCAATTTTTTTCGAGCGATGGCTGCCCGGCGTCGGCGAGCACCGGTCAGGCGCTGTCTTCCTGCGCCCTTGCGATGATCCATTCCCGCACCGTGCGGGCGATGTTGCCCTTGGAGAGCTGGGTCTCGGTCAGGTAGTAATTCCAGGGGCTTGGCGGCCGGACCGCAAACGGCTCGACGAGCAGTCCGCGCCGCAGGTAGGCGTGGGCAAGCGAGCGCTGCGTGGCGACGAGTCCGGCGCCCATGGCGGCAAGCTCGAGCGCGATGTTGGAGGCGTTGGTCGACAGGCCCTTGTCGAAATCCTGCATGTCGACGCCGAGCGCGGTGGCAACGACCTGCCAGTATTCCTGGCGGCCATGCACAAAGATCCGGTCGACCTTAAGGATATCCTCCGGCGCTTTGACGGCGTGCTCGCCTTCGAGCAGCGAAGGTGCGCACAGCAGCACCAGCTCGTCGTTCCAGAGCGGGATCGCGGCGGGCGGGCGATCGTCGAAGCGCCGCGTCGAAATGGTGATGTCCGCGATCTGCTCGCTGAGATCCTCCCAGATCGTGCCGTGCAGCACGATCTCGATTTCGGGATGCTTCTTGCGGAAGGCGGCCATGCAGCCGGCCAGCCAGTTTTCCGCCAGGCTCATCGGACAGGAGACGACCACGGTGCGGTTGCGCGACGAGGTCACGATCGCCTCCGTCGCCTGGTCGATCTGGTCGAGCGCCTGGCGCAGCGTCGGCAGAAACGCCTCACCCATCTCGGTCAGCTTGAGGCTGCGCGGATAGCGGATGAACAATTGCCTGCCGATGTAATGTTCGAGCGAGCGGACATGCGTGCTGACCGCGGCCTGCGTATAGCCAAGCTCCTTGGCGGCCATTGTGAAACTCAGATGCCGGGCCGAGCTCTCGAACGATCTGATATAGTTCAAAGGCGGGGGTGGCTTCATCTCCGGCTCCTGCGCTGTGCCAGAATAGGTAGACCATGGAGCCGTTGGCATTCAATTGCACGCAAGCGACATGGCATAGATATTTTTGGCCAAAGCCGCTGAACTAATTGCGTGAAAGCGCGATGGACCCAAATTAATGATGTCGTGACGACAGAGGGAGTGAAGCAAGTGGCTGTGTCGCCCCATCGCCGTGAAGGGCCGGACGCGAGCGCTGAAACTGCCGTGCGCCTGGCCGACTTCGTCTTGCGCCGGCCGGCATCGGTCTTCCCCGCGGCGGTGCTGGACCAGGCCCGCTACCTCTTGCTCGACACGATTGGAATAGCGATTGCGGCGGGGCCGATGGAGGCCGGCCGCATTGCCCGCGATACTGCGACGCTGCTCTACAATTCGAACGACCCCAAGCATTGCGCACGCATGCTCTTCGACGGCCGCCGCGCCTCGACGGCGGGGGCGGCCTACGCGGCCGCGACGCAGATCGACAATCTCGACGGCCATGACGGTTACAGCCCGACCAAGGGCCATATCGGCGTGGTGGTGGTGCCGGCGCTGGCGGCGCTGGCGGAACAGCTTCCTGAGCTTAGCGGCCCTGACGCGCTGGCAGCCCTGGTCATCGGCTACGAGGTCGCCGGACGGGCCGGCATCGCGCTGCATGCGACGGTGTCGGACTATCATACGTCAGGTGCCTGGAATGCGCTGGGCGTTGCCGCCGTGGCGGCGCGTCTGCGCAGGCTGAGTGACGGGCAGTTGCGCGAGGCGCTTGGCATTGCCGAGTATCACGGTCCGCGCAGCCAGATGATGCGCGAGATCGCCACGCCGACGATGCTGCATGACGGTTCGGGCATCGGCGCGCTGACCGGCCTGTCGGCGGCGGTGCTTGCCGAACGCGGCTTCACCGGCGCGCCAGCCATCACCGTCGAGGCGCCCGAAGTCGCCGATCATTGGCGGGACCTCGGCGTCTTCTGGCAGACGCTGCATCAATATGTGAAGCCCTACCCGATCTGCCGCTGGGCGCATGCAGCGATCGACGCGACGCGCGGACTGGTTCTTTCACATCACCTGACGCCGGCCGACATCGGCCATGTCCAAGTCAACAGTTTCCACTATGCCGCGACGCTGTTCGATGGCATGCCCGACACGACGTCGAAGGCGCAGTACAGCCTGCGCTTTGCCGTTGCGACTTTCGTCCTGCATGGTCGCATCGGGCTGGAGCACATATCCGACGCCGGCCTTGAGGATGCAGCTGTCGCCGAGATGCTCGCCCGCATCAGCGTGTCGGAGCACGAGCGCCACAGTGCCCGCTTCCCGGCGGGCCGCTGGGCCGATGTCATCATCACCACGACTGACGGACGGGTGCTGACCTCGGGCGATGTCCATGCACGCGGCGGCCCGGAAGCGCCGCTGACGTCAGGGGACATCGAGGCCAAATATATGGAGTTCGCAACGCCCGTGCTCGGACGAGGCCGCGCCATGGCGATCCGCGACGCCATCCTGTCGCTCACCGAGCCCGACAGCCGCTTTTCCGATCTCTCCGACCTGCTCTACGATCCTCCGGTGATCAGCAAGATCCTCCAGCGGCCTGCGTGGTAGACTGACATGCCGCTCAGACTGCTGAAATACGGTCTCAGCCGGGACTATCCGGCCAGCGAGGATATCCCCGCCACGCCCGAACTCAAACCGTCCTACGATGTCGTCATTATCGGCGGCGGCGGCCACGGTCTGTCCTGCGCGCATCATCTGGCGAAGTACCACGGCATCACCAGTGTCGCGGTGCTCGAGAAGGGCTACCTCGCCGGCGGCAACACCGCGCGCAACACCACGACGATCCGCTCCAACTACATCACGCCGCAAGGCATCGCCTTCTACAAGGAAGGTGTGGCGCTGTTCGAGACGCTGTCGCAGGAACTCGACTTCAACGTCATGTTCTCGCAGCGCGGCCAGCTGACACTTGCACACAGCGAAGCGACGCTGCGCAGCTTCCACTCACGCGCCGAGATGGGCAAGCATCTGGGCACACGCACCGAAGTGGTCGACCAGAAAACAGTCGAAGACTTGGTGCCGTCCCTCAACATGGACTATGGCGGCGCGCTCGAAATCCTCGGCGGTCTCTGGCATGCCGATGGCGGCACCGCGCGGCACGATGCGGTCGCCTGGGGTTATGCCGCGCAGGCGTCGCGGCGCGGTGTCGAGATCCACCAGCGCACCGAGGTGCAAGGTTTTGAAATCGTCGGCGACCGGGTCCAGGCGGTGAAGACCAACCGCGGCCGCATCGCCTGCGGCCAGGTGCTGATTGCGACCGGCGGCATGAACTACGATGTGGCGCTGATGGCCGGCGTCGAGCTGCCGATCCGCTGCTATCCGCTTCAGGCAATGGTGACGCAGCCACTGAAACCATGGCTCAACACGCTGGTCTCCTCCGTCTCGCTGCACACCTATCTCGTGCAGTCGTCGCGCGGCGAAGTGGTGATCGGCGGCGGCTCTGATCCTTACCAGCTCTATTCGACGCGCTCGACGCTGGACATGAAGGAGCATCTGGCCGAAGGCGCCGTGCATCTCTTCCCGTTCCTGCAAGGTGTCAGGCTGCTGAGGCAATGGGCCGGAATTACCGACATGACGCCGGACTACAGCCCGATCATGGGCGCCAGCCCGCTCGACAATCTGTGGCTCGATTGCGGCTGGGGCACCTGGGGCTTCAAGGCAACGCCGGTTGCCGGCAAGCGCATGGCCGAGACCATCGCCACTGGACGCGTCCCCGATATCCTCAAGCCGTTCGCGCTGGAGCGGTTCGAAACCTTCCAGCTGCTCAACGAAATGGGCGCGACGGCGGCAAGTCATTGAACATGAAACAACACTGACGATGAAAATCTTGACCTGCCCGATGAACGGCCCGCGCAACATTGACGAGTTCCAGTCGTTCGGACCGGTGCGCAATGAGCTGGACCCCGAACGGACCGACGACGCCGACTGGTCGCGGCATCTGTTCCGCGCCGAGAACCGCAAAGGCGTTGTGGTCGAGTGGTGGCGGCACGTGCCGAGCAATTACTTTTTCCTCGCTGAGCGCGATCTGATCAGCAACGAGATCCTTCGCACCTTCGATGCCTCGCAACGCAGCGGCCAATCATGAACCGCCTGCCCGCTCCTTTCGGCACCAGGATCGACCGGACGCGCCCGCTGCGCTTCAGTTTCGAAGGCAAGGGCTTCGAGGCCTATTCCGGCGACAGCATCGCCAGCGCGCTCGCCGCGTCGGGGCAATGGATGCTGTCGCGCTCGTTCAAATACCATCGCCCGCGCGGCGTCTTCAGCATGAACGGCGCCGAAGCCAACACCCTGGTGCAACTGCCGTCTGAGCCGAATGTCGCCGCCGACCGCACGCCGGTCAGCGACGGCCTGCAGGTCAGCGCACAGAACGTCAACGGCTCGCTCGCGCATGACCGCGATGCGATCATCGACAGGCTGGGGCGGTTCCTGCCGGTCGGCTTCTATTACCGCACCTTCATGGGGCCGCGCCGCGACAGCTGGCTGAAATTCTGGGAGCCGATCATTCGCCGCAAGGCCGGGCTCGGCGTCGTCGACACCAAGGCTGCGCACCGGCATTTCGACAAGTCGCATCTTCACTGCGACGCACTGGTAGTAGGTGCCGGTCCGGCCGGGCTGAATGCCGCGATCCTTGCTGCCGAAGCGGGTGCCGATGTCGTGCTTTGCGATGAGAACCCGGAGATCGGCGGATCGCTGACCTATGGCCGCCATGACCCGGCGGTGCTTGCGGGCCTGACGGTGCGTCTCGAGGCGCTGCCCAATCTCCGTGTAATGACCGGCACGCTCTGCAATGGCTGGTATGAGGACAATTGGCTGCCGCTGATCCAGGGCGATCGGCTCTATCGCACACGGGCGCGAGAGGTCATCCTTGCCACCGGCGCGATCGGACAGCCAGCCATTTTTCGCAACAATGATCTGCCGGGGATCATGCTGGGCAGCGCGGCGCAGCGGCTCATCCGCCACTATGGCGTGCGGCCCGGGCAAAGGGCCATAGTGCTGACCGGCAATGACGAAGGCTATGCCGTCGCGCTCGATCTGGTCGAGGCGGGCGTCTCGGTCATGCTGGTCGTCGATCCGCGCGTTGGCGGTCTGCCCGGCCCGCTCGAAGCGGAACTGCATGGCAAGGGCGTGGCAATTCAGAAGGCTGCTACGATCGAAGCCGCCGAAGGCCGCGGCGGACACCTTGCCCGCGTTCGCATCGGCGGGCGCTGGGTCGAATGCGACCTGTTGACGATCTCCGTTGGCGAGGTGCCGGCGTGGCAGTTGCCGTGTCAGGCAGGCGCCAAGGTCGGGTACGATGCCGCCATCGGCTCGATGTCGCTCACGCCGGCGCGGGGATCAGTACAGCTTGCCGGCTCCGTTGCCGGAGACAATGGTTTGGAGGGCGCTGTTATCGGCGGCCGTCGTGCGGCATCGATCGCATTGCAGCGGCTCGGCCATGTGGTTGCAGAAGACGCAGTCCTCGGCACAGCGAAACCATCCTGCCCGGCTCATGTGCAGCCGATCCTTGCCAATGCCAAAGGTCGCGACTTCGTCGATTTCGACGAGGATCTGCAGGTCAAGGATCTGCACAATGCGATCAAGGACGGCTATCGCGAGATCGAACTGGTCAAGCGCTTCACCACCGTCGGCATGGGGCCGAGCCAGGGCCGGCATTCGGCGCTGGCGACGGCAAGGATCGTCGCCGAGGCCACCGACCGCACGGTGGCCGAAGTCGGCATCACGACGGCGCGCCCTCCCGTCGGCCCGGAGACGCTCGGCGTGCTTGCGGGCCATCACGAACCACTGGAGCGGCGCACCGCGCTGCACGCCCGGCACCTTGCGCTCAACGCTGTGATGAAACCGGTCGGCGCCTGGTGGCGGCCCTATTTCTACGGCGATGCCAGGAATGCCCAAAAGGCCATCCGCGACGAGATCATGGCCGTGCGCGAAGGCGTCGGCCTGCTCGACGTCTCGACGCTCGGCAAGCTGGAGCTGCGCGGACCGGATGCCGGCGAATTCCTCGACCGGCTCTACACCATGGCGCATGCCAACCAGCCGATAGGGCGCGTGCGCTATTGCCTGATGCTCAACGAAATGGGCTCGGTCGTCGATGACGGCGTCGCCTACCGCATGGCCGACGATCGCTTCTATGTCACGGCCACGACAGGCGCCGTCGCGCGCGTCTATGCCGACATGCTGTTCTGGAACGCGCAATGGCGGCTCAAGGTCGATGTCCTCAATCTCACCGGCGCGTTCTCCGGCTTGAACGTCACCGGTCCGAAGGCGCGGTCGGTGCTCGAGGCGCTGGAAAGCAACATCGACTTCAGCCGCGAAGCCTTCCCCTATCTCAGCGGCCGCGAAGGCGTTGTCGCCGGCGTGCCGGTGCGGGTGATGCGGATCGGCTTCACCGGCGAGCTCAGCTACGAACTGCATTGCCCGTCCAGCCTCGCGCCCGCCCTGTGGGATACGGTGATGGCTGCCGGCAAACCGCATGGCCTCACGCCCTATGGGCTGGAGGCGTCGCGCATCCTGCGGCTGGAGAAAGGCCATATCCTGATCGGCCAAGATACGGACGCGATCACCACGCCGGACGAACTCGGCTTCGGCTGGGCGGTGTCGAAGAAGAAGCCGTTCTTCGTCGGCAAGCGTTCCATCGAAATGCGCGCGAGGCTCGGCCAGGCGCGCAAGCTGGCCGGCCTGCAATTTCCCGCCGGCGCCGGGGACATACCCGGCGAAAGCTGCCTGGTGCTGCGCGGCAACGATCCCGTCGGCCAGATCACCTCGATCGGGTTTTCGCCAACGCTCGGCTCTTACATCGCGCTGGCCTATGCCCATGTCGACGACTCCACACAAGGAAGCCGGGTGACGGTGAAGTGCAGAAATGGCGCACTGGTCGAGGTTCCGGTGGTTGGGCACGCCTTCTTCGATCCGACCAATGCGCGGCAGGAGATGTAGATGGCGGGCATCGACGCAATGCCCATATTTCCCTTCACGCAAGGCGGCGCCGCGCAAGGCACAATGCTGCCGTCCGGCACTGTTGCGCTAACCGATCTCACCGCCACCCCGCGTTTCGGCTTGAAGGGAGGCGGCAGCGCCGCTTGGCTCACGGCGCATGGTGTTCCCCTGCCCGCGATCAACCGCATCGGCAGCCACCGCGGCCTACGCGTGCTTCGGCTTGGCAACGAGGATATTCTGCTGCTTGGCGAAAATGCCGATGAGGCGCAGGCCGAACTCAGAAGCGCCTGGGAAAGTGACGCCGGGCCGAAAGGCTATTCGTCCTGGCGCGAAGAAGGCTGGGCGTGGATGCGCCTTTCCGGTCCCGCAGTTGCCGAAGCGATGAGCCGGCTCTGCGCGCTCGATCTGCGCGCCGAGAAATTCAGCGCCGAAGACATCGCCCAGTCGCGCGTCGGCCATGTCGAAGCCGTCACCTTCCGCACGCCAGCCGGTTTCGATGTACTGTTCGACGTCACCGCGTCGGCGTATTTCGCCCGGACCATAGAGGCGGTGGCAGGCACTGCACGCAACATCAGGCATAGAGGACATCCATGACCCGCCCGCAAGGAACCATCGCCCCGATCCTGACGCCGTTCGAGAACGATGGCCGCATCGCACGCGATCTCTGGATCTCGCACGCCAAATGGGTGCTCGACCAGGGCGCGCATTTCCTGTCGCCGTTCGGCACCACGGGCGAGGCGCTGTCGCTCTCGCTGAGCGAACGCATGCAGGCGCTTGAGTGGCTGGTCGAGGCCGGCATTTCGCCTGCCCGGATGATGCCCGGTACCGGCGTCACCGCATTGCCCGAAACGGTCGAGCTATCGAAGCATGCTGTCGGCCTCGGCTGCGCCGGCGTGATGGTGCTGCCGTCGTTTTTCTATACGGCCGCCGGCGACAACGGCCAGGCGCGCTATTACAGCGAGCTGATCGAGCGGGTGGCCAACCCGGCGCTGAAGATGATCCTCTACCATATCCCGCAGAACTCCGGCGTGCCGGTCAGCCCGGCTTTGACCGCCCGGCTGAGCGCGGCATTTCCTGAAACGGTCGTCGCCTACAAGGACAGCGCCGGCGACTGGAACAACACGGCGGCTGTGATTGCCGCCGCACCCAATGTCGCCGTGTTTCCGAGTTCCGAGGCGCAGTTAACCAAGGGCCTCGGCAGCGGCGCGGCGGGCTGCATCTCGGCCACGGTCAACCTCAACGCCGCGGCCATCCGCGCCCTCTACGACGCGGCGATCGCAGGCAAGGACGTCAGCGAAGCGGATGCCGCGATCAAGGCGTTTCGCAAAGTGATCCAGGACGCCGGCCTGATCCCGGCGATGAAGGCGGTGCTGGCGGTGCGCTCCGGCGACAAGCGCTGGCTGAACCTGCGCGCGCCGCATGAGAATGCAACGCTGGAAAGCGGCAAGACGCTGCTGACGGCGCTCGGCCCTCTGGCCGATCATATTGGCCGCGGCTGAGGGCTCGCGCAATGTCGGCTCATCCCACCGTCATCTTGCACACCGACCGGCCGGCCGCAGCGATGGCGGTGCTTGGGGAGACGCACCCGGATCTCACCGTCCACGCCTGTGAGAGCTATGCGGCTTTACCGACTCTGATCGAACAGACAGTCGCGGAGGTGGTCTACACCGTCCGCTTCGACGGCACGCCGCGCTTTCCGCGCCAGGCTCTTGTCGAGAGCCCGACCGTGAAGTGGGTATCGGTCGGCGGTTCGGGAACCGATCATCTCGGACGTTGGGATCCGGCGCGCGTCACGGTGACCAATTCGGCCGGCGTCGCCGCCGGCATGCTGGCGGAGTATGCGCTGGGCGCCATGCTGTCCTTCTCGCTCGACCTGCGCGGTTTCGAGCGCCGCCAGCTGGCGCGCCAGTGGGGCGGGGGCCGCGTCGAGCCTATCGAAGGCAAGACGGTCCTCGTCATCGGCCTCGGCAAGACCGGCACGGCCATTGCCCAGCGCGCCAAGGCGATGGGCATGGAAACACTCGGCATCCGCGCCCGGCCGAAGCCGATACCCAGCCTCGACGAGGTGCACGACCCGGATGCCCTGCTTGCTCTGCTCGGTCGCGCCGACTTCATCGTCTGCTGCGTGCCGCTGCTGGCCAGCACGCGCGGCCTGCTCGGCAAGGCGGCCTTCGCCGCAATGAAACCATCCGCCGTGCTGATCGATATTTCGCGCGGCGGTGTGACCGACGAAGCGGCACTGCTCGAAGCCCTCGACGGCAAGCAGATCAAGGGCGCGGCGCTCGATGTCTTCACAGCCGAACCGCTGTCGGCGGACCATCCTTTGTGGGGCTACGACAATGTCGCCATCACCCCGCATTGCGCGGCGGTCTACGAGGGCTGGGACGTCAAATCGGTGCGCATGTTCGCCGACAATCTGACGCGCTACCGCAGCGGTCGGCCGCTGGAAAACACAGTCAATCCGGAGCGCGGCTACTGAGCCGAGGGGGAAGAGACCGATGACGCAGGACAGGCGCGGCGGTGGCCGCAGATCAAGGCTCGGGCGCAGCGGCGGCGGCATCGCGCAACTGCCGTGGCAGCAGGTGAAGAACCCCTATCCGCCGATGCAGTTGCTGGACGAAGAGCGGATGCAGAAGCTGCACGACACATCGATGCGCATCCTGTCGGAGCTCGGCATCCGCGTGATGAGCGAGCGGGTGATGGACCTGTTCTCGGCGGCCGGCGCGATTGTCGACCGCGAGGAGAAGACCATCAGGATCGATGAAAGCCTGGTCACTGAAGCGCTGCGCGCGGTGCCGTCATCCTTCACGCTGACCAGCCGCAATCCCGAAAAGCAGGTCCATCTCGGCGGCAATTCCCTGGTGTTCGGGCTGGTCGCCGGTCCGCCCAATGTGCATGACCGCATCAATGGCCGCCGCCAGGGCAATCTGCCCGACTACCAGAATTTCATCCGGCTGGCGCACCACTTCAACGCCATCCACATCATCGGCAACCAGGTGGTGGCGCCGATGGAACTGCCGGCCAATGCGCGCCATCTCGACACCTATTACGCCAATCTGACGCTGAGCGATCTCTCCTTCCACTGCACAGCGATCGGCCGCGCCCGGGCGATGGACGGCATCAACATGATGGCGATCGCGCGCGGCATCAGCGTCGAGGAGATGCGGGCTTCGCCCGGTGTGACGACAATCATCTCGATCAACTCGCCGCGCCTGTTCGACGACGCCATGGCCGAGGGCCTGATCGCGATGGCCGAGCACGGCCAGCCGGTGACGGTGACGCCGTTCACGCTGATGGGCGCGATGACGCCGGTGACATTGGCGGCGGCGCTTTGCCAGCAAAACGCCGAAGCGTTGTTCGGCGTGGTGCTGACGCAGCTGGTCAATCCAGGCACACCTGTGATGTACGGCGCCTTCACTTCCAACGTCGACATGAAGTCGGGCGCACCGGCCTTCGGCACGCCGGAGAACGCCAAGGCCAACATCATCGCCGGGCAATTGGCGCGGCGCTACAATCTGCCCTACCGCACCTCCAACGCGAACGCTTCGAACGTCGTCGATCTGCAAGCGGCCTATGAGACCGAAATGGCGACATGGGGCGCGGTGCTTGGCGGCGCCAATCTGATCTATCACGCTGCGGGCTGGCTCGAAGGCGGGCTGACGGCGTCCTACGAAAAGCTCGTGCTCGATGTCGAGATCCTGCAGAACATGATGGAGTTTCTGCGGCCGCTGCCGTTCCAGGAGGACGATCTCGGTTTCGAAGCCATCAAATCGGTGCCGGCCGGCGGCCATTTCTTCGGTGCCGAGCACACAATGTCGCGCTACACCACCGCCTTCTATCAGCCGATGCTGTCCAACTGGCAGAACCATGGCGCCTGGGAGGAAGCGGGCGGCAAGGATGCGCTGGAGCGCGCCACCGAGCTCTGGCAGCAGGCGCTGCATGATTACGAGGAGCCGGTGATGGATCCGGCGATCCGCGAGGAGCTCGACGCCTATGTCGCGCGCCGCCGCGAAGAGATCGCCGCCAATCCGGACGGCTGACAGCAATGCCATACGATCTCATCATCCGCCATGCGACGCTGATTTCCGGCGACGGCTCGGATCGCTTCGAGGCCGACCTCGCCATCGACGGCGACAGGATCGCCACCATCGGCGATCTGGGCGTTGCACGCAGCGCGCAGGAGATCGACGCCGCTGGCAAGATCGTCGCGCCGGGCTTCATCGACGTGCACACGCATGATGACGGTGCGCTGCTGGTGCCCGACGGCATGGTGCCGAAGATCAGCCAGGGCGTGACGACGGTGATCGCCGGCAATTGCGGCATCAGCCTTGCGCCCCTGCTGCTGGACCGCGCCCCGCCACCGCCCTTCACACTGGTCGGAGGGCAGGAGAATTTTCGCTTCGACCGCTTCGCCGACTACGTCGCTGAACTGAAGGCGCGCGGCATCGCAACCAACGCTGCCCTGCTCGTCGGCCACACCACCTTGCGCCAGCGCTGCATGCCGGTGACCGACCGCCCGGCGAACGAGGCGGAGACGGCGGCGATGCAGGAGGCGGTCGCTGAGGCCATGGCCGAGGGTGCATTCGGGCTGAGCACTGGGCTCGACTATCCGCCCGCCGTCAACTCTTCGACCGACGAGGTCAAGGCGCTGGCGGCGACGGTGGCACGGCTTGGCGGGCCGTACGTCACCCATACCCGCAACTACTTCGAGACCATGGACGAGGCGATCGAGGAAGCCATCGACATCGCCGGCCATGCCGGCGGCAAGTTGTTCATCTCGCATCACCAATGCACGGGCCGCGCCAATTTCGGCAAGAGCGGTCCTTCGCTGAAGCGGATCGACCGGGCACGCGCGACGATGGATATCGGCATGGATGTCTATCCCTATGCGGCGAGCTCGACCGTGCTCAGGCTCGAGCGCTGCGACACGGGGCTGAAGGTGCTGATCACCTGGTCGACGCCGCATCCGGAGATGGCGCGGCGCGAGATTGCCGACATTGCGCGGGAATGGAACTGCAGCGAGCGCGAGGCGGGTGAGCGGCTGCTGCCGGCGGGTGCGGTCTATTTCCAGCTCGACGAAAACGATGTGCGCACCATCCTTGCCCATCCGCGCAGCATGGTCGGGTCGGACGGCTTGCCGCACGACATCCACCCGCATCCGCGCCTGTGGGGCACGTTTCCGCGCGTGCTTGGCCACTACGCCAGGGATGTTGGCCTGTTCAGCCTGGAGGAGGCGGTGTTCCGGATGACGGGCCTGCCCGCGCGCGAATTCGGCATTGAGCAGCGCGGCACGCTGGCGGTCGGCAATTTCGCCGATCTGACGATCTTCGATCCAGAGACGATCATCGACACCGCGACCTTCGAAAAGCCGCGTCAGGCCGCCGCCGGCATCGACCATGTTTTTGTCAACGGCGTGTCCGTCTGGAGTGACGGCAAGGCGACCGGGGCGCTGCCTGGCGCGGTTCTCAAGCCCGCCGCTTCAAAGATGATCGTCAAAGGCGCCTGCGGCTGCGGCGCCGATCACAGCGCGTCGTAGAGCCGGTCGACAGTCTCCAGCGTATAGGCGAACTCGACCGGCCTTGTGCAGCGCCAGCCTTCGAAGCTCTGGCCGGCGAGCGCCTTGAGCGCCTCAAGCATGCGCAAAATGCCGCCGCCATAGAGGCGGTTGGCCATGTCGAGCATGCCGGTGCGGTGCATGGCCTCGCTCATGCTGCCGCAGGCGTCCTTGACCAGCCAGACTCGGAACCCCTGATAGACGGCGTCGAAGACGCTTTCGGTCACGCAGCTGTCGGTCAGCACGCCGGTCACGATCAGGTTTTCCACCTTGAGGTCGGCAAGCCGCGTCGAAAGATCGGTGCGGCGAAAGGCGCTCGGCCAGTGCTTGTGGACGACGATGTCGCCAGGCAGCGCCGCCACTTCGGCGCAGATGCCGGCGCCTTCACTGCCGGCCACCGCCGAGCGGAATTCCTCGGTCAGGATCTCCTCCTGCCTGGCATAGCCGGCGCGCTCTTCCGGCTTGACCCAGGCCTGCGCGTGGATGACCGGAATGCCGCCGGCGCGGGCGGCTTCGATCAGGCGAGCCGCATTGGCGAGCACCGCATCGTAGCCGACGACCGGCCAGGCGGCGCCCGGGCGATATTCGTTCTGCAAATCGATGACGAGCAAAGCCGTGTGGTTCATGGCTGGTCCTTGTCGAAATCGGTGACGAAACGGAGGACCAGACGGATCGCCTGATCGAGATCGGCGATCTCCATCGCTTCATATGGATTATGGCTGCCGTTCTCGTTGCGCACGAAAAGCATGGCGGTCGGAATATTGGCGCCGGCAAATGTGGCCGCATCGTGCCCAGCCCCGCTTGGCACATGCGGGGCGGGCATCTGTAGCGCGCTGGCGGCGCGGTCCAGCCTAGCGATCAGAGTAGGCGACATCGTCGCCGGGTCCCAGGTGAAACGAGGACCAGCCTCGAAGGTGACGCCGCGCCTGGCGCCGACTTCGGCGAACAGCGCCTGCAGCCGTGCTTCGATGCGTTCCAATACGGACGCATCTGCACTGCGCACATCAAGGGTGAACCGCAACTCGCCGAGCACGCGGCTGCCGCCATGCTGGCTCGGATCGGATTCCACCCGGCCGAAGGTGATGGTGGCTTCGTGCCCTTCCTGCTCGAGCGCGTCCCATTCCGCTTCGAGGCCGGCGACCAGATCGGCGAAGCCAAGCACGCTGTCATGCCGGGCAAAGCGTGGCTCGGCGCCGGAATGGGCATAGGCGCCGAGACATTTGGCATCGACATAGCGGAACCCGCTGGCAATGCCGGTGACGATGCCGACCGGCACGCCGGCGGCAACCAGGCGTGGACCCTGTTCGATATGCACTTCGACAAAGGCCGTGATGCGGCCGGCATCGATGCCTGGTACGCCACGCTGCACGGCGTCAGGGTCGAAGCCTTCGTCGCGCATGTGATCCGCAAGGGAACTTCCACTGTCAGACCGCTTCGCGTCCAGCGCTGCAGGCGCCAGTAGGCCAAGCGCAGCCTGACTGCCGGGATAGGACAGCGGAAACCACACCGCTTCCTCGGCGCGCGTCACCAGCACGATGAGATCGCGCTGTAATTGAATGCCTTGCCCGACCAGCTCGGCCATTACCGCCAACCCGGCCACGACACCGGCGGCGCCGTCGAAATTGCCGCCATGCGGTACGCTGTCGAGATGCGAGCCGATGACGATCGCCGGCAGAGCCGGGTCGCGACCTTTCAGCGTCAAATAGAGATTGCCGGCCGCATCGACGCGCGCGACCGCGCCGAGCTTTTCCGCTTCCTCACGCACGAGACCATGAGCAAAGCGCTCGCCGGAGCCGTAGGCGACGCGGGTGATCCCCGGCGCATCGGTGGTGGCTTCCGCCAGCCGGTCCAGAATGCGCTGAGCAAGCCTGCCGCCTGCCGTCAAATCAGTCATGACGCGGAAGCCTGCTCAACGTTTCGCAGCCGCTGCGGCGCGAGGTCGGCCAGCGTCACGCCTTGCCTGGCGACATCTTCCGGCAAACCGCCGCCGGCGATCAGACTGGCGCAGACGCGCGATAGTGCGGGCGAGGTCTTGATGCCGTAGCCGCCCTGCCCGACCAGCCAGATGAAATCCGGCACCTCATCATCGGGTCCGACGACGGGCGAACCATCGGCGACAAAGGTCCTGAGGCCGGCCCAGGAGCGCGACACGCGCTGCACCTCGATCGTGGTGGCTCTTTCGAGACGTTCGGCGCCGATGGCGACGTCGATGTCCTCGGCATAGGCATCCATCGGCACCGACGGCATCGCATCGGCCGGCGAGACGAAGAGCTGTCCGGCATCCGGCTTGAAATAGAACTCGGCGCCGACATCGTTGACCAGTGGCCAGTCCGATATGTCGATGCCGACGGGCGCCGGTATGTTGAAGGCCGTGCGACGCTTTGGCTGCAGGCCGACCGGACGCACGCCGGCCATGACGGCGATCTCGTCGCCCCAGGCGCCGGCGGCGTTGACGATGCGCGGCGCTAGGAAGGTTCCGGCTGATGTTTCGACCCGCCATTGGCCGCCTTGGCGGTCGATGGCGCTGACGCCGGCATTGGTCACGATCCGCGTGCCGCGCGCACGGGCGCCGCGCAGAAAACCCTGGTGCAGGCTGTTGACGTCGATGTCCATCGAATGCGGTTCGATATAGGCGCCGGCGAGATAGTCGGCGCGCAACACCGGCACGCGTGCGATCGCCTCGGCGGGCGTCATAGATACGATGGACGGGACCAGCGCCTGCGCGGCCTCCAGGTCCTGTGCCAGAAGGTCGAGCTGATCGGCACGCGCCACAGTGATCATGCCGCGCTTGCTCAGCAGCGGATAGTCAGCGAAGCCGGCCGGCGGCTCGGTCAGGAACGAGCGGCTTGCCAGCACGATACGGCGGATGACGCCGTTGCCGTAATTCTCGGTGAAGCTTGCCGCCGAACGGCCGGTGGTGTGGTAGCCGCAATGGCTTTCGCGCTCGAGCAATACCACCTTGGCCGACCGGCTGATCTCGAAGGCGGCGCCGGCGCCGGCCATGCCGCCGCCAATGACGATCACATCCGTTTCTTCAGCGACACTCATGGACATGCATCCTTCACCGCTTCGCCGCGCGGTACCGGATGCGGCTCGCCCAGCCTTCCGCGTTTGGCGCGGTCGCGGGCGCCGCGGCCTTCGGAGAGATTGTCGGCAAGCGTGTTTTGCCGGGCGCAATCTTCCAATGCAAGATCGGTCACGACAGGCACCGGCTTGCCGGCGATCTCGATGCCTTTCAGCCGCGCCCAGACCGCGCGACGCTTGCGCGTCTGGTGCGATTGCAGCTCGCCGAGTTCGGCAAAACTGGTCTCGCGCTTGATCGCCAGCGCACCGGCTGCGACCGCCGCGTCGAACAGTTCGAGGCCACGCGGGGTGCGCACGATGATGCCGTTGAGGGCCTCGTCATCGACCGCAGGCCCGCCATTCAGCCAGGCATCGGACGCGACGATGTCGGCGACCTGGCCGATCGCATCGGGACAGATCTTGCAGCGCGGCTGGATCATCCATTTGTCCTCGTCTTCCCACAGCTGTCGGTAAGTGAGCTGGAAGGCGCGGCCGTCTCTGGTCTCGATCCGGTTGAGACCGGGATTGCCATAGCCCCGGTAACGGAACAGCGCGAGTTCATCTTCGGCGAGGCCGAGGCGCTGCAGCACCTGTTCCGATTTCGACAGGTCGGAAGCGCCACCGCAGACGAAGGCCAAGGCATAGCGCATGAGCTTGTCGACACGCGGATCATGCCGCGCCAGATTGCGCACGGCGGTAATGTCGCAAGGCTTGGCGATCAGCGCGAAGGGTTCGCCACGATTAAGGATCTCGCCGAAGTCCTCAAGCGGCGCGACTGGTCCGTAGCGTGAGCCGGCACCTTCGAGAACGGACGCGGCGTCGAAGCTCAGCCGCCGCTCGCTGCGTATCGGCGCGGTTCGCGACGCGGAGACGTGGAGCACGAAGTTGACGCGGCCAGAGGTGAGCAGGAACTGGCCGAGTGCCGTCAGCACACCGCCGCTCGATGCCTGGAACCGCACGGTCGGGTCTCCGGCATATCCGAGGACCAACCGATGGGCCGGGCCCCAGTCGGTGTCTATCAATGGAGCAGAGTTCGTTTGCGACGGCGGCGGCCCCGCGATCCGCGTTCCCGGGCAGACGGCATTGATCCGCGTCAGGGTCGAATGGCTGAGCGCCGTGCGGGCGACTGGCCGCAGCCGCCCTTCCGGCGTCATGATCATCTCGATCTCTGCCGGATCGACGAGCGACCGGCAGAGCCCGCAGCCGATGCACAGCCCGTTCTCAACGATCTCACTGAGCGATAGCGGGACTGTCGGCGATGACGTCATGCCGCGCACCCAGCGGATCGATCGCGAGCCATGTCAGACATGCGACCGGACGGGCTCGCTGATGAGGCGATATTGATCTGGGCGGCGATAGAGCGCGAAATTGAAATTCACTTTCCGGCAAGTGGCGATGAGGTCGAGGTCGGCGCGATGGATGATGACCTCGTCGCCGAGCGAAATCGCCTGCGCCGCGATCTCGCCGGTGGGCGCGATGATGCAGGAGCCGCCGATCAGCGCCTGGCCGTCCTCGAGGCCGGCCTTGGCGGCGGCGGCCACCCACAGCGTGTTCTGATAGGCGCCGGCCTGCATCGGCAGATGGTTGTGGAACATTCTGAGATGCGCGAGCGCCGGCGCTTCGTCGAGCAGCAGCGGCGTGTTGTAGCCGAGCAAAACCACCTCCCCGCCGTTGAGGCACAGCATGCGATAGGTTTCCGGCCAGCGGCGGTCGTTGCAGATCGCCATGCCGACGCGCACGCCGCCATAATCGAACACCGGAAAGCCGAGATTGCTCGGCTCGAAATAGCGCCGCTCCAGATGTGTGGTCGTGCCCTCTTCCGGCTCAGCCGAACCCGGCACATGCATCTTGCGGTAGCGGCCGATGAAGCGCCCGTTCGGGCCGACAAGGTCCATGGTGTTGAAATGGCGCGTGCAGCCGTCTTCCTGCACGAGTTCACAATAGCCGAGCGCAAAGCCGATCTTGAGGCGGGCGGCGGCGGCGTAGAGCCGCTGCGTTTCCGGACCAGGCATTGCGCTTTCGAAGAAGGCGTCGATCTCGGCCTGATCGTCGATGCGCCAGCGCGGAAAGAAGGTCGTCAGCGCCATCTCCGGGAAGACCGCGATCTCCGCGCCGGCAGCAGCCGATTGCTCCAGCAAATGGACGAGGCGACCGACCGTCTCGGCTCGCGTCGCGCTGCGCTGGATCGGCCCGGTCTGGCAGACCGCAATGGTCAGGCATCGAGCCATGGCGTCGTCTCCTCGACTGGTTTTCCAGAGCGGGCCGGATCGGCGGCGGTGCGCTCGACGAATTGTCCGAAGCCCGGCTTTGCCGTGAGCACACCATCGGCGATCACCGGCACGCCGCGCACCAGAACGGTGGTTGGCTTGCCTGTCACGCTCCTGCCCTCGTAAGGCGTGAAGTCGACGCGCGAATGCAAAGCGGCATGGTCGAGCGTCCATCTCGCTTCGGGATCCCACAGCGCCAGGTCGGCATTGAGCCCGACAGCGATCCTGCCTTTGCGATCGGCGAAGCCGTAGATGGCGGCGGCATTGCGCGAGGTGAGATCGAGATAGCGTTCGAGCGTCAGCCGGCCGGTCAACAGCCCTTCGGAGAACAGCAGCGGCAAACGGGTCTCGATGCCGGGAATGCCGCTCAGCGTGGTGGTGAAATCAGGCGTTTGCGCCTTGCCGATCTTGTCGGCGAAGTAATAGGGCGAATGGTCGGACGACCAGAGATCGATGCCGCCATCGATCAGCGCCTGCCAAAGATGTTCGTGGCTGCGCGGCGAACGGGGCGGCGGCGAGAAGACGAAACGCGCCGCGTCGAGGGCCGGGCGGTCGAGATCGGCGCCACCGATGAAGAGATATTGCGGGCAGGTCTCGGCGATGGCGTCGACACCGCGCGTCCTCGCGCGTGCCACCTCTTCAGCCGACTGCCAGGACGAGACATGGACGATGGTCATGCGCGCGCCGGTCATTTCGGCGAAGGCGAGAGCGCGATGCGTTGCCTCGCGCTCCATGGTCTCGCTATGGGCGACGACATGGTAGCGGATGTCGGTGCGGCCGAGATCGATCAGTCTCTGCCGCGTGCGCCGGATCGCAGCGTCGTTCTCGGCATGGACCATGACGATCCAGCCGAGCATGTGAGCAGTATCGAGCACTTTGAAGAAGAGATCGTCGTCGACGGCAAAGCCCTGATAGGTCATGAACAGCTTGACCGAGGCGATGCCACGGCCTGCAAGCTCGGACAGCTGCCGCTCGACATCGGCGCCGGTGCCCATGGTCACCACGGCATGCAGTCCGTAGTCGATCACCGCGCGGCCCGCGGCACGATCGAGTGCCCTATCAATGGCACCAATGGTCGACATATCAGGACCCGGCATGCCGAACGGGACGATGCAGGTCGTGCCGCCGAAGGCCGCCGAGATGGTGCCGGACTCGAAATCGTCGGCATTGCCCGCCCCACCCCAGACCGGCTGGTCGAGATGGCAGTGGGCGTCGATGCCGCCGGGCATGACCCAGCGCTTGGCTGCATCGATCAGCGTCTCGCCTGACAGGCCATTGCCGATGGCTGAGATGCGGCCGTCATCGATGCCGATGTCGCACTCGGCCCATCCGTCGTCGAGCGCGACGCGTCCACCTTTGATGACCAGTTCATGCATTCGGTTTGCCCGCCCCAACGGCCTCAGCCGACAGCCGCCGTCACCATGATCTCGACGCGGTACTGATCGCCGGCAAGGCGCGCCTCGACCGTGGCACGCACTGGCATGGCGCTGCGGTCGATCCAGGCGTCCCAGGCCGTATTCATCATCTCGAAATCGGCGATGTCGCGCAGCCAGATCTGGGCGCTGAGGATATTGCTCTTGTCGCTGCCGGCCTTGGCCAGAAGGGCATCGATCTTGGCGAGGATCTGCTTGGTTTGCGACGTGGTATCGCCGGAAAGGTCGTCCGCCGTCAGGCCCGCGACATACACGGTGCCATTGTATCGGAGCACCCGGCAGAAGCGTTGGCCGTTTTCAAGACGTTCGATCGTCATGGAATTCCTCCCTGCTGCTTTCGATCAGGCAGCTCGCGATGTAGGCGACTTGCCCATGGTATGGACGGCACAAAACCGCTGTAAAGCCCTGCCGGGGCCCAAGATGCCGCTTTCCGTCACCGGCATGCCCAAAAAAATCAAAGCCATAGCCGTATCTATCTTCGTTTGCAGCAATTGCTGCCCCGTGTAGCCTCTCGCTCAGGGTGGCGTCGGCGGCGGCGCGGCCAGGGGAGCAGCGCAGCCATGAGGTCGATCGCCCAATCCGCGATGCGGCTGTGGCAAAACGCAGAGCGCTCGCGCGCTTTGCTGCCGATCATGACCGGTATCTGTCTCGCCTGCATAGGCAGCGCCATGCTGACGACCGCCGTCTCGCTGCACCTCGGCAGGCCCGGTGTTTCCCCCGATGTCGTGCAGATCGTGCTCACCGCCTATCCCGTCGGCTTTCTCGTCGGTTGCCTGGTCACCCGTCCGGCAGTCGCCCATTACGGCCATGAGCGCACCTTCGTGGCGGTCCTGGTGCTGGCGTTGCTGGCGGCAGCGGGCTTCGTGTTCACCGATTTCGTACCGAGCTGGATCTGTTTTCGCCTGCTTGGCGGTATGTCGATGGCATCGCTGTTCGTCGTCTGCGAGAGCTGGATCAACCTCTATGCCGAGCAGCACAATCGCGGTGCGATGTTCTCGCTCTACATGCTGACGACGGCAATCGCGGTGCTGCTCGGGCAGATCCTCGTCGCGCTGGTCGGGCCGCAATCGCCGCATCTGTTCCCGGTGGCGACGGCGATGGTGCTGCTGGCGCTGGTGTCCAAACTCGTCGGCGGAAGCTGGCCGGCTCTGCCCGCCTCTCCCGCCGAGCCGGATCATGTGAGCGGGCCGGTCAAGCGCCTCGGCCCGCTGGCGCTGTTCCGGCTGGCGCCGGTGACGGTCGTCGCCATCTTCCAGGGTGGCATCACCAACATGAACGTCTTCGTGCTGACGCCGATCTACGGCACCCAGATCGGGCTGTCGGCGGGAACGACGGTCGGCCTCGTCACCACCATCAGCATTGCCGGCATGCTGGCCCAGACGCCCGTCGGCTGGCTGTCGGACCGGTTCGAGCGGCGGCTGATCCTGCTGGCGCAAGGCCTATTGTCGGTCGTGCTGTGTGCCACAATCGCCTGGCTCGGCAATTTCTCCGAACCGCTGCTGTTCGTTCTGTTCTTCCTCTATGGCGCCACGGCGCTGACGATCTATCCGGTGGCGATGGCCTTCGGCGCCTCGCAGCTGCACAGCCGGCACATGGTCGGCGCCTCCGGAACGCTGCTTTTGCTCTACTCGATCGGCAATGTCGCGACGCCCGGCGTTTCCGCCGGCTTGATGGCGCATATGGGCGCACCGGCGATGTTCCTGCTGCTGGGCGGAGGCGCGGTTCTGGTGACGCTTGCCGCCTGCTACAATCTGCTGCGCCGGCCGATCGCGGCGAAGATCGTGCAAACCGTCGAGGAACGGGTTTAATGACGACCGCTATGAGCCGCCTGCAAGACAGCGTCATCCTGATCGCGGGCGCCGCCAGCGGCATCGGGGCGGCGATCGCCAGGCGGTGCATTGCCGAGGGCGCGAAAGTTGTGTGCGCCGACTATGATCTCGAACCGGCAACGCAACTTGCCGATACGCTCGGTCCTTCGGCTGCCGCCTGCCAGTGCGATGTGACGGATAGCGGTTCCGCCCGGGCCGCCGTCGAATTCGCGCGACAAAAATTCGGTCGGCTCAACGGACTGGTGCACAACGCCGCCGCTCCGTCGACCAGCGCCACCGTCATCGATCTTGAAGAGAGCGCGTGGCGGCGCGAGATCGATGTCGGGCTGACAGGCGCCTTCCTGATGAGCAAGTTCGCGGTGCCGCTGATCGCAGCCGGCGGCGGTGGTTCGGTTGTCTTCATCGGCTCGCAGTTCGGCCGCGTCGCCACCACCAAAGCGGTTGCCTATTGCGCCGCCAAGGCCGGGCTCATTCACCTCGCCAAGGCCATGGCTGTCGACCACGCGCCCGACAAGGTCCGCGTCAACAGCTTGTCGCCGGGCGCGGTGGCGACGACGCGGCTGCTGCGCCGCTTCGCGGATTTCGAAGCGGCCAATGCCACACTCGGGCCGGCGCATCTGCTTGGCCGGATCGCCGAGCCGGAGGAGATCGCAGCGGCGGCTGCCTTCCTGCTTTCGCCGGACGCGTCCTTCGTCACCGGCTCCGACATGCTCGTGGATGGCGGCTATGCGACGCGCTGAATTCTTCAAGTCTATTTCAAAGGAGTTCCCATGACGCTGCTCATCACTGGCGGCACCGGCTTTGTCATGAGCGTGGTAGCGCGCGAATGGCTGGATCGTGATCCGCAAGCCCGCGCCGTGATCCTCGACCGCTCCGGCCTCGATGCCATCGCCGAGAAATTCTTCGCGCCGGTACGCGACCGCCTCACCGTGCTCACCGCCGACATACTGGATTCAAAACAATGGGCGGCAGCGCTCGACGCGCATGGAATCACGGCAGTTGTTCATGGCGCCACGGTGACGCCGAACTCGCGCCCGAGCGACCCGACGCAACCGCCCGAAGCCAACGATCCGGCTGCCATCGTCGACGTCAATCTGATGGGCACGGTGCGGATGCTTGAATGGGCACGCAGCCGTCCCGGCATCAAGCGTTTCGTCTATGTCAGTTCCGGCTCGGTCTATCGCCACAACGGGCCGGACTGGAGCCGCGAGCCGTTGCCCGAGGACGGCTACGTCGCGCCATTGACGCTCTATGGCATTTCGAAATTCGCCGCCGAAATGGTCACCAACCGCTATGCCGATCTGTTCGGCCTGTCCGCCATCTCGGTCAGGCTGTCCTCGGTCTACGGGCCGATGGACCGGGTCACCGGCAGCCGCAATGTCCGCCATCTGCCGAACCGCGTCGCGCATATGGCGCTCAGCAACGAGACGATCCGGCCTAACAGTCTCGAGCCGCTCGGCGACTACGTTCTGTCGAGCGATGTCGCCAAGGCTGTCATGGCGCTGCTCGATGCCGAGACCTTGCGCTACCGACACTACAATATCGGCAGCGGCGGCACGCAGACGGTCGGCGATTTCATCGGCTGGGCCGCCGAACGGTTCCCCGGCCTGAAGAGCGAAGTCAGCCCGCAGGAGACGGCGAACATCACCATGAACGCAGCGCTGAAGACGGGCATGTGGGGCGAATACGATCTTGCCCGTATCGAGCGCGATACAGCCTGGCGGCCGACGCCGGCGAGGCAGGCCTTCCACGACTACATCGACTGGATCGCCGCCAACGAAAGCTGAGGAGCAGAGCCGATGCCGACCGATTTTCAGCAACCGCGCGACTTCGTCGGTTACGGCCCGCGCCCGCCCTTCATGACCTGGCCGGGCGGCGTCAAGCTCGCCATCAATCTGGTGCTCAACTACGAAGAAGGCTCGGAGTATTCCTGGCTCGAGGACGGTCGCAACGACAATTGGGGCGAGTACAATCTCACGTCCAGCCCGCCGGTGCGCGACCTCGGCACCGAGACCCATTTCGAATATGGCAGCCGGGCCGGCGTGTGGCGGCTGGCGCGGCTGTTCGACCGTTATCAGATTCCGATCACCGTCTCCGCCTGCGCGGTCGCGCTGGAGCGCAACCCGGCGGTGGCCGAATGGATGAACGCCCGCGGGTACGACCTTCTCGGCCATGGCTTGCGCTGGGTCGACTACACGACGATGGAGCGCAGCGAGGAAGAGCGCCAACTGCGTGAAGCGATCGCGCTTTACGAGAAGCTGATGGGGCGGCGCCCGCTGGGCTGGAACTGCCGCTCGCTGCCGAGCGTCAACACGCGCGATCTGCTGGTGCGCGAGGGCGGGTTTCTCTACCACTCCGATCCCTGCAATGACGACCTGCCGTACTTCCTCGACCACCAGGGCACCGAGATCCTGGTCGTGCCCTACTCAAAGACACTCAACGACAGCCGCTACCTTGTCGCGCCGGGCTACAGCAATCCGCGCGACTTCGCCGAAGATTGCCGCTCGGCCATCGACTACATGCTCGACGAAGCCGACGAGACCGGCGGCCGCATGCTGACGATCGGCATCCATGCGCGCTGGATGGGCCAGCCCAACCGTGCCTCAGGACTGCGCGAGGTGATCGAACACGTGAAGACGAAACCGACTGCCGCCTTCATGCGGCGCGAGGACATCGCCCGCTTCTGGCTGGAGAACCGTGCCGGCTTCGAGCGGCGAAGCTGAGATGTTCGAGACGCTGATCAGAGGCGCGACCGTCGTCAATGCCGACAGGCAAGAGCGGCGCGATGTCGGCATCGCCGGTGGCCGCGTCGCGGCGCTGATCACGCCCGGCGGAACGGCGGAAGCCGCGACGGTGCTGGATGCTTCCGGCTGCCTGCTGCTTCCCGGGCTGGTCGACGCGCATGCGCATCTGCGCGAGCCGGGCCTGACGCACAAGGAAGACTTTTCCTCGGGCACGCATGCCGCAGCGCTCGGCGGCGTCACAACGGTGCTCGACATGCCGACCGATGAACCGTGGACGGCCAGCGCCGAAAAGCTCGCCGACAAGATGGCGATGGCGACAGGCCGGCTCCATGTCGATGTCGGCTTCCAGGCCATGGTCAGCCGCGATTTGTCGCTGGTCGCCGGCCTGCTCAAGCTCGCACCGGTGTCGTTCGAATTGTTCACCGCCGATGTGCCGGAGGCCTTCCTGTTTCGGAATTTCGACGCCGTTGCCGAGGCGCTCAGACATTTTGGCCATGCCGATACGCTGATCGGCATTTCGCCGGGCGACCAGTCGATGCTGACCGGCGCCAATGAGCGCAACAACACGGGGACTATCGCCGCCTTTCTCGACAGCCGGCCACCGCTGGCGGAAGCCGGCGGCGTTGCGCGCGCCGTGCTTGCCGCCGCCGCGACAGGGGCGCGCATCCATGTCCGGCAGATCAACTCGGAACCGGGTGTCGAGGCCTGGAGCCGGCTGCGCGACCGGGCGGACGCCAGTGTCGAGACGACACCTCAGAACCTGTTCTTCACCGCCGACGATTACGAGACGCAAGGCGCCAGGCTGAAGGGCTCGCCACCGCTGCGGTCGCGGCAGGATGTCGAAGCCTTGCGCGCTGCGCTGAAGGGTGGGCTGATCGACATCGTCGCCACCGATCACGCACCGCATGCGCCGGCCGAGAAGGCCGCCGCCTACGCCGCTTTCGCCGATATCCCCGGCGGCATGCCCGGATTGCAGACGCTGCTGCAGGTGATGCTGAAGCTGGTCGACGAGGGGCTGATCACGTACCCCGATGTGGTGCGGATGTGCGCGCGCAATCCGGCCGAGCGTTTTGGGCTCGGCCGGCGCAAGGGACGCATCGCCACCGGCTACGACGCCGACCTGCTGATCGTCGACCCGCGCGTATCCAGCTCCATCTCCGACGTCGAGCAGGTTTCCCGCGCGGCCTACACGCCATTCAACGGCTGGAGCGTCAAAGCGCGGCTGACCAATGTGTTTCTGCGCGGGCGAGAGATCGTACGCGATCAGGCGCTGATCGGTGCGGGGCAAGGCAAGGTCGTGCGCCGGGAACACTGAGGGAGAAGAAATGCCCCTGCTCGAGAACAAGGTCGCAATCGTCACCGGAGGAAGCTCCGGCATCGGCCGCGCCATCGCCCTGAAATTCGCGACCGAAGGCGCCGCCGTCGTCATTGCCGACACGGTCGAAGTGCCGATCGAAGGCGGCCAGAGCACCGTCGCCCTGATCCAGTCGACTGGCGGGACGGCAATGCATGTCGCGACGGACATTTCGGACTGGAACGCGGTCGATGCGCTTGTCGGCAAAACGGCCGCGCGTTTCGGCCGGCTCGACGTGATGGTCAACAATGCGGCCATCTACACCAGCACCAATTTGGTCGAGACCACGCCTGAGCAATGGAACCGCGTCATCGGCGTCAATTTGACGGGGTTCTTCTATTGCTCCAAGCGCGCCGTCATGCAGATGCTCGGACAGGCGCCTGTCAACGAGGTTCGCGGCCGTATCATCAACATTTCCTCGCAGCACGGCATGGTCGCCTGCCCTGGCGATTTTCCTTATGCGGTGAGCAAAGGCGCGATCGTGCAGATGACGCGACAGATCGCCGTCGACCATGCCGAGGACCTGATTGTCTGCAACGCGATTGCGCCTGGCAAGATCATCACCGGCAAGCCGGGTGTCGCCAACGACCCCGACGCGCTCGCCTATTCACACAGCCGCACGCCCTGGCCGCGGCTCGGCACGCCGAACGACGTCGCGGGTGCCGCGCTGTACCTTGCCAGCGACATGGCCACCTACGTCACCGGCATCAATTTGATGGTGGATGGCGGCTGGATGGCGGGCTGACACGGTACGCCAGCTTTGTGGACAAAGCCGGCGGATTGCACGGATATCATGCATCTCTCAATACTTGCATGATGCTTTCCATCCAAAGCATGGTATATATAACCCATCCGGAATGGCTTGCGTCGAAGGATAGAAGCTGGTGGGCGACAGCAGAATATCTACAGCTATAAAAACCGGGATGGCGGGAGCGATTGTCGCCGGTATAGGTGGGGCCTTCACCATTTACTATAACACCAGCAAGCAATGCAACATAGATGCAGCCAATACTATTACTAGTTACAATCGTATAATTGGCGAGATTAGCAATCGCGCCTTCGCTACAGCCACTGCAATTGGCAATAGTCAAACCGCAAAAGAACTTTATGATAAGTTTCCGAAGCGAGATTATTTTCTTAGCGATTTTAAAGATAAGAAAACGCAAGAGCTACTTTATCTCGAAAATGAGACGGCGTACAGGATATATCCTTACGTCAGTATCGGAGATGGAATTCGTCAAGATTTCGACCCAAAATCCATTGGCATACTGTATCAACTTTTGGACAACGTGGTTCCGCCTAACGATGCTGGGTTTCCGGATTACAACATCGCGTTTTTCAAAGACCTTATAGGTCGATATGTGAATTTGGTGGCCTCGCAAATTCAAGAAAAGCAAAGCCTGTCCCCTAGCTGCGCGCCGTACCAGACGGTGTCCTTGATGTTTGGTAACAGTACACAAATCGTAGAGAAAACGTCCGCGCCAGACTCTCCCAATTAGTTCAACCTGGGACTGAATACGACTGCCACGAGAGTGGGACGCGGCCATCGCCGCTAGGATACGCAGGCGGCGCTGAGCCACCTCTCCGCACAACAATTGGCGGCATGCCCGTCCAGGCACAGTGCGATGCCGCCATTGGCCCTTGAACGGTCAAAATGGAGGCGTAACATCGTAGCATCTGGAACTGAGTCTGCTTTCATTCGTCCGGACTAATGTCCGGATCGGGTTGGATATTTTCCTTGAATACGGATGTAACCAGCGGCGCGGCGAAGCGCGGCAAATCGTTTGCCCATGTGGCGGAGGCTTCCTGGGGCAAGGGCCTCAGCACGCTGCTGCGCATCGTGCGCATGACATTGCGCCATCCCTGGCAGGTGGCGATCACGATCATATCGACTTTCATCGCCGCGACGCTGCAGCTGTTCATTCCACGCCTGCTCGGACGCGCCATCGATCAAGCGCAAGGTGTGGTGGCCGCAGGGGGTAGTGCGGCAGCGGAGCAGGCGCTGTGGACGACGGCGCTGACACTGCTCGTCGTCAGCATCCTGCGCGGCCTCTTCACCATGGCGCAGAATTATTACGGCGAAGCTGTCGGCCACCGCACCGGCTATGAGTTGCGCCTCGCCTTTTATGAGAAGATCCAGCGGCTGAGCTTTTCCTTCCACGACAGGGTCCACACCGGCGACCTCATCACGCTTGGCCTGCTCGACCTCGACGGCGTGCGTATGTTCTTTTCCACCGGCATATTGCGCGTGGTGCTGCTCGGTGTGCTGATCGGGGTCGGATCCTATCTGCTGATCAGCACCGATCTCGAGCTCGGGCTCTTGAGCCTGAGCTTCGTGCCGTTCGTCGCCTGGCGCTCCTCGGTCACCCAGCTCAGGCTGCGCAGCACCTGGCTGACGCTGCAGGAGCGGCTGTCGGTGCTGAGCCGGGTGATGGATGAGAATCTCGGCGGCATCCGCGTCGTTCGCGCCTTCGCCGCGCAACGGCATGAGCTGGAAAAATTCGACCGCGCCAAAAAGTTGGCGCTGGAGCTTGCCGATCAGCGCGTCGACATCCGCGTCTCCAACACCAGCGCCATGAATTTCTCCTTCCTGGCCGCCATGGGCCTGGTGCTGTGGTTCGGCGGCCAGAAGGTGATTGCGGGCGAGATCAGCGTCGGTACGCTGGCCCAGTTCCTCACCTTCATGACGATCCTGCAGATGCCGGTGCGCCAGCTCGGCCTGATGGTCAACTCGTTTGCTCGCGCCTCGACCTGCGGCACAAGGCTGTTCGAACTGCTCGACGCCGAACTCGACATCGAGGATGCACCCGGCGCCAAGGACCTTGTCGTCAGCGAAGGTGTGCTGCGCTTCGACACTGTCGGCTTCCGCTATGCGGGCACAGGCGGCCGGCCGGCACTGTCGGGCATTTCCTTCGAAGCCAGGTCCGGCGAGACCGTGGGCATTGTCGGCCCGCCGGGCAGCGGCAAGTCGACCATCGCGCACCTGATCCCGCGCTTCTACGACGTGACGTCGGGCGCGATCACCATCGACGGGCAGGACATCCGCGAGGTCACTCTGCAATCGCTGCGCAAGGCGGTCGGCGTCGTGCAGCAGGACGCGTTCCTGTTCACCACGTCGATCGAGAACAACATCGCCTATGGCAACCCCTGGGCGCGCGAGACCCGCATCGGGCAGGCCGCCGAATACGCCCAGCTGCACAACTACATTATCGGGCTTCCCGCCGGCTACACCACGGTCGTCGGGGAGCGCGGCGCATCGCTTTCCGGCGGCCAGCGCCAGCGCCTGACAATCGCCCGCACCTTGATGCTGCGGCCTTCGGTTCTGGTTTTCGACGATTCCACCGCGGCCGTCGACGCCGGCACCGAACAGCGGATCCGCACGGCGATGAAACGCTTCGCCAAGGACCGCGTGACGCTGATCATCTCGCACCGGCTGAGTTCGCTGATGCATGCCGACCAGATCCTGTTCGTCGAGAACGGCCGCATCGCCGAGCGCGGTACGCATCAGGAATTGCTGGCGCTCAACGGGCGCTACCGCGCGCTTTACGACCTGCAGCTGCGGCCAGAAGACGATTTGCCGGTGGCCGTGGGAGCCGCATAATGTCGACACAGAATGACGACGAGAAAGAAGACACCAGCCGGCGGCCGACCAAGGCCGTCGTCGGCTCGCATCGCGACGAGGAAGAGGTTTTCGGCAAGGCCTACGATCCGCGCATCGTGCGCCGCATCTGGAGCTTCGTAAAACCGTATCAGGGCCGGATCTTCATCTCGGTTGCCGCGGTGCTGGTGTTCACGTTGACGCAGCTGGCGATCCCGCTGGTCATCCGCTACGCCATCGACCATGGCATGGCGGCGGGCCGACCCGACCGCTCTGTAATGAACTGGGCGATCGGCGCCTTCGCGCTGATCATCCTGATCAACTATGGCGCCAGCTATGTGCAGGAAAGCGTGGTCGGCAAGGTGGCCGAAAACGTGCTGTCGGACCTGCGCCGCGCCATGTTCAGCCATCTGCAGCGCGTGTCGCTCAGCTTCATGGACAAGACCGAAGTGGGCCGGCTGATGTCGCGCCTGCAGGGCGACGTCAATTCGATGCAGGAGTTCCTCGAGACCTCTGTCATGTCGGTGGGCGATATCGTGCTCCTGTTCGGCATCGTCAGCGTGCTGTTGTGGCTCGATTTCCGGCTCGGGCTTTTGACGCTGTCGACCATGCCGGCGCTGTTCATCGTGCGCCTGTTCTGGCTGCCGCGGGCCAAGGTCGCGTTCATGGCCGCGCACGAGACCAATTCGATCGCCAATGGCGCGCTCGCCGAAGGCATCCATGGCGTGCGTACGGTGCAGAGCCTGGAACGCCAGCACGTCAATTTCGATCTCTATGACGAGAAGGTGCTGGCCAATCTCAGGACGCATCTGACCTCGGCGAAATATGCGCAGGTGATGGTGCCGATCGTCGACACGCTGACCGGTATCGCCATGGCAACGGTCATCGTCGTCGGCGGTTCGATGGTGCTGTCGCACAGCCTCGACATCGGCGTCATGGTGGCGTTCCTGTTCTACATCCAGCGTTTCTTCGACCCGATCCGCTCGCTCACCATGCAGTACTCAGTCATGCAGCGGGCCATGGCGTCGGGCCAGCGCATCTCCGAGGTGCTGGACGTACCGGTCGACGTCAGCGACAAGCAAGGCGCCGTCGCGCTGTCGCGCGACATGGACGGTTCGGTCGAGTTCAGGAACGTCACCTTCGGCTACCGGCAGAACCAGCCGGTGCTGAAAAATGTCTCCTTCCGCGTCAATCCCGGCGAGACCGTCGCCCTGGTCGGCCCTACCGGTTCGGGCAAGTCGAGCTGCATGGCGCTGGTGCACCGCTTCTACGATATCTGGTCGGGCGAGGTGCGGGTCGGCGGCCACGATGTCCGCGACGTAACGCAGGATTCGCTCGGCGACCAGGTGGCCATGGTGCTGCAGGAGCCGTTCCTGTTTTCCGGAACGGTGCTGGAAAACATCCGCTACCACAAGACCAGTGCTACCCGCGAGGAAGTGGTGCGCGCAGCACAGGCAGTCGGCGCACACGACTTCATCGAGCATTTGCCCGACGGCTACGACACCGAGCTCGAGCAACGGGGCGGCAATCTCTCGCTCGGCCAGCGCCAGCTGATCAGTTTTGCGCGCGCGCTGGTCGCGGACGCCAAAATCCTGGTGCTCGACGAGGCCACGGCGAGCATCGACTCCTACACCGAGATGCTGATCCAGAAGGCCCTGGTCACGCTGCTGGAAGGCCGCACCGGGCTGGTCATCGCCCATCGGCTGGCGACCATCCGCGGCGCCGACCGCATCATCGTGCTGCAGAATGGCGAGATTGTCGAAAGCGGCAACCACGAGCAGCTGATGGCGGCCAAAGGGCTCTATGCGCGGCTCTACAATATGAACTACGCCTCGTTCGACGACATGTCGGAGGAAGACACAGGCGCGCCGGCCGGCAAGGCGACGTGAGCAGGACGGACGCTGCGCTCAGCCCATGGTCGCCTTCGCGGCTAGTCGTGCCAGCCAATGGACAGGCCCTTGGTCCACATGCATTTTTCGACACCTCCCCTAAGGAAGCCTTTCAGGAGAGAGCGCCTGTCGCCACCGAGGCCGTGAAGATCGGCTTCCGTGACAGGCTCGCGCGTCAGACGCTCGGCTTCTTCAGGCGTCAACGGCAGTTGGACCCAGCATTGCGGATCGTCGCCGCCGACCCAGTCAATGGTCTCGATGAAGACGGAAACGAAGCGCTGCGAGCAGACGGGGCAGCCGAGCACCGAGGCGATCAGATGCGACTCGTCGATGCGCGTGGCCTGGTGAGACAGGCCGGCGCGCGCCTCCCAGGCGTCGTCCGGCGACACCGGCCAGCAGCGCTGGCAGCCGAAATTTCCCTCGGACGACGCGTCAGCCATTGATCCTCCTGCGCCTCGTTGCATCCCGACCTTTGCATGATCCGGTCAAGGTCCTTGCATCGCGGGTTGCATGCGATCATTTCCCAGGCCGCAATTCAATCTACGACAGCGGCTTCGATCCCCATAGCGTAGAACAGCAGCAGCCCGCCGCCGATCTTGATCATGCGCGTCGAGAATGATGCTGCTCTAACGCCACGCGGAGTTGCGGATAACCGAGCAGAAATTGCCGCAATGGAAATGCGGTTCCTTGTCGGCGATCACATCGGCCTTGACGTTGCCGAAGGTGGTGTCGGGCTTGTGCTTGATGCCGTCGTAGAAGGCCGGGATGATATCCTCCTTGAAATCAGGCGTTCTCGGGAAGGCCTTCACCACTGTCTCACGCTCCACGTCGGAATAGTCTTTGTGCGTGAGGCCGAGCACGTCCATCTCGACGCCGGCGGTCACCAGCGCCACGACCGGATGCATATGGACCGGTACGCCCGGCGTGGTGTGCAGCGCGATCGCGGTCCAGACCGTGTAGGCGTCGTCCTCGGGAATGCCGTGGCTGCGCAGGAAATTCCGCGCGGCGTGCGCGCCATCGACCTCGAAACGGTCATGCTTGCTGCTATGGCCCGGCATCAGGCCGAGGTCGTGGAACATCGCGCCGGCATAGAGCAGCTCGCGATCGAATGAGAGCCCGCGATGGACACCGGCCAGCGCGCCGAAATGATAGACGCGGCTCGAATGGTTGAAGAGCAGTTCGGTTTCTGTGTCGCGGATGAAGGCGGTGATGGCGCGCGCCAGCTTGCTGTCGGGAATGGCGGCGCCGTCGGGAATGGTGGCCATGATGTCGTCTCCTGTTGATGGGTGATGACAAACTAGGCCTGGTCGGCTATGGCAGAAATTGTTTTATTACGACGATTTCTGCCAAATCGCGCACAATGCGGACTTGGCGGCGAAGTTGAAGGAATGGACTGATGGCCTTGCGGATCGGCATCCTCGCCATGGACGGCGCGCAGTTGCTCGATGTCTCGGGGCCGCTCGATGTATTTGCCGAAGCCAATCTGCAGGCTGACCGGCAAGCCTACGTCATATCGATCGTCGCGGCTGTGGACGGCCCGATAACCTGCTCCTCGGGCGCGCGGTTGCTGCCCGATCTCGTCATCGGAGAGGCCGGCATGCCACGCTTCCACACGATGCTGGTGGCGGGTGCCCCGCATCTGGCGCGGACGGAACCCAGTGGGCCTGTGCTCGACTGGCTGCGCTCTGTCAGCACCACGGCCCGGCGCTATGGATCGGTGTGCACCGGCGCATTCCTTTTGGCCGAAGCCGGCCTGCTCGACGGCCGCCGCGCCACCACGCATTGGGCCGTCGCCGACCGGCTCGCGGAGCGCTTTCCCGAGGTGATGCTCGATGTCGACGCGATCCATGTCCGCGACGGCAAGATCAGGACCGCCGCCGGGGTGACCGCCGGGCTCGACCTGGCGTTGGCGCTGGTCGAGGAGGATCTCGGCGTCGATGTCGCGCGGCGCGTCGCGGCGCAGCTGGTCATGTATTTCCGCCGCAGCGGCGGCCAGCTTCAATACAGCCGCAAGGGTGCCGGCAGCCCAACCGGACGCTCGGCGCTGCAGCAGGTGCAGCGCTGGGTCATCGCCAACCCGGCTGAAGAGCATGGCGTCGACCAGCTTGCCGGCCGCGCCGGCATGAGCCCGCGCCACTTCGCCCGACTGTTTCGCCAGGAAGTCGGTATCACGCCTTCCGCCTGGGTCGAGGCGATCCGGGTCGAGGCGGCGCAGCGCCTGCTGGAAACCGGTGCGGCGCCAAAACTCGTCGCCGACCAGTGCGGCTTCTCGGACGTCGACACTTTTCGGCGCGCCTTCCAGCGCAAGCTCGGCGTCACGCCCGCCGCCTACCGGCGCGTTCAGGTCGATGAGCCGCAGGCCGTGTCTTAAGGGCGATCCCGCCGAAACTCTGAATCTACCGCGTGAATTCTACCGCGCCGCCTAGCGCGCGCGATGCGCGCTGCGGCTTGCGCCTGAACCTCAGCAAACGCCATCATGATGGGTTTCGTTCCTTAGCCGTCGCATGAATATCGCCGGGGAACAGGATGGCTTGCTGGGAGTTTGTGTCTTCGAGCCGCGCGGCGTGAATGGCGCGGCAGCGCAAGGAGACGGCATATGGGCCTGGGTACCATTCTTATTATCATCCTGATCATCGCGTTGCTCGGTGGCTTCAGCGGCCTCGGCGGCGGACCGTTTTACGGCACCGGTTACTATGGCGGCGGCGGCCTCGGGCTGGTGCTAATCATCATCATCATTCTGGTTGTTCTCGGGCGAATATAGCGCCGCCATCAACGGCCGCCGGACCTCCCAAGTACGGCAGCCGTTCTTCGTTTGAAGACATGATTGGCAGTTGAAGACATTGCTGGCGTCTTGAGACATTGGTGGCGCACAAACTCGATCTGCGCAGCGGCGGATTTTAGGGTCCGCAACTGGCGACGCTTTTGAACGTCATTTCATTTTTGCAATCATAATCCGGAGGCCAGTCGTTGCTAATTCTGGTGCAAAATTGGGCGACTATGGCTTCCGCGCTATACCGGCCGATGAAAATATCGGGCTTTATCGAATTGTCGGTTTGCAGTCCGGAGAAAAAACTGATTTCCGATCCGCTTTTGCAGGCATAACCGATCATCAGATCGTCTTTCATCCGACCGGCAATCTGAGCGCAGCCTGCCGGTCCAGGAAGTGCATCCGAGATTTGAGTAATCTCCAGGCAGGTTCCGCGTTGCGGTTCGCGCCACTTCGAGTTCAAGGCGGGAAGATCATCTGCCAATGATGCCGTTGTCGCCGCGCCCAGAAATGCCATCTCGACAATGACAGCAGTCAGGAAAGCCTTCTTCATCGATACTCTTCCTGTTACATCCGGGTGAGCATACCATACTTCCAGATCCGACGCGCGAGCTCGCTTTACCTGAGCGAGATCTACGCGATCGCGGGCTCTGCGGAGCGAACGGTCCGGGTGCCGAGAAGAACCAGCGGGATGGCGATGGCATAGACGATCAGCACCGAGAGCCAGACGGCTCCGGGCCACTGCCTCTGGACGACAAAGTAGAAGGTTGAGAAACCAAGCGGGGCGATGACCGAGGCCAGGCTGACCGCCGATGCCAGCACGCCCTGCAGCTGGCCCTGGCGGGCCGGGTCGACCTGCCTTGTCGCAAAGGCCTGAAACGCCGGCGCGCCAATGCCTGCCAGAGCGAAGACCGGCATGATGGCAAACACCATCCAGCCGTGGCTGGCGAAAGCCATGGACAGAAGCGCGATGCAGGCGAAGCCGATGCCGGCGACAACCGCCCAGCGTTCGCCGAGCAGTCTGGCCGCCGGGCCGGGCAAGAATGCCTGCACCAGCGTCTGGCAGACGCCGAAGGCACCCAGCGAAAGGCCGATCCAGACACCGTTCCATTGGAACGTGTCGATGCCCCACAGCGCCCAGCAGGTGCCATAGGCCTCTCCGGTAGCGCTCATGATGAAGAACACCAGGATGATGGGCAGGAGCCCTTTCATCGAGATCACCCAGCGCAGCGGCGCCAGCGGGTTGAGTGCGGCCAGATCGATCTTCTGGCGGGCCGGTGTGCGGGACTCCGGCAGGATGAAGAAGGCCAGCAGGAGATTGCAGGCGTTGAGCACGGCGGCGGCGATGAAAGGCAGGCGCAGCCAGTGCTCGCCGAGCAGGCCGCCGAGAACCGGCCCGATGATGAAGCCGGCGCCGAACACGGCGTTGAACAAGCCGAAGCGACGGGCGCGCTTGTCCTGCGGCGACACGTCGGTGATGTAAGCCATGGCGACGGAGACGTTGGCGCTGGTCAGGCCGGCAATGGCGCGGCCAAGGAACAGCATCCAGAGCTGTGGCGCGAACGCCATGACGACGTAGTTGATGGCCGCACCGGCAAGCGAAATGAGCAGCACTGGACGCCTGCCGATAGTGTCGCTCAAGGCGCCGAGCATGGGCGCGAAGACGAATTGCATGAGCGCATAGAGCGCGGTCATGATGCCGATGTAAGGTGCGATGTCAGGGCTGTGCGTCACCTCTTCGAGGAGGCGCGGAAGGATGGGGAAGATGAGGCCTATGCCGACGGCGTCGAGGCCGATCGCGGCGAAGATAACAGTGAGGGATTTATTCATGGTGAGATCCAGACGATGAAAATGATGAGCTGGCCCATGACGCGCGCCTTGCGCTGACGTCCTGGGTCTCAGCAGTCAGATCGAGCGGAGAAGCTTGCTTTTCGGCTCAGCTCTTACTATACTCGATCCAAACTTGTACTCAGTACCTATTAAGTCAGGAACGCCATGTCAACCCCGTCCGACCTCCGGGCCCGCAAGCGCCTCGCCACGCGGCAAGCCATCTCCAATGCCGCCACGCTCCTGTTCTTCGAGCGGGGCTTCGATCATGTGACGGTGGACGAGATCGCGGCGGCCGCCGATGTCGGGCGGATGACGGTGTTCAATCACTTCCCGCGCAAGGAGGACATGCTCTTCGATCGCGACGAGGAAGGCCGCGAGATGCTGCGCGAAGCTTTGCGGCAGCGCGATCCAGGCGTCGCGCCGATCGAGGCGCTACGGCTGTTCGCGCATCGCCTGGTTGCCGAACGCAGCCCCGTCGTCGAATTCTCCGCCAGGAGCCAGGGCTTGATCAGAACGGTCGAGGGCAGCGAAACGCTCAAGGCGCGGGCGCGGGCGATACGTGATGAGCTGGCAGACGTCCTGACGGTGGCGCTGTCCGAAGGCGCGGGGCGTGACGCCGCCGACCCCGACGCCCGTCTGGCGGCCGCCCTGCTCCTTACGACGTGGAGCGTGGCGTTCATCCAGGCTCACCGGACTTTTCGAGATACACGGGACAGTGACCAAGCGAGTGCTGCCTTTCTCGCTCTTGTCGACAAGGGCAGCATCGGCCTGAACGCCGCAATGGCAGGCACGCCTTACGCCTGAACTTCGCTCAAACCCGCCTTCTCTCCACCATCAGAAACACCACCAGCACACAGCACAGCAGGCCAAGCGATGATGGCAGTCCCTGATGTCCGGTCAGCTGCATTGCCAGCCCGGCCACGGGTGAGCCGACGATGCCGCCTATGCCCCACACGAACCCGAAGGCGGCATTGCCGGCGATCAAGGCTTGGCCGGTGAAACGCTCGCCGAGCTGGATCAACGATAGCGTGTAGATCCCGAAAGAGACTCCGCCCCAGATGAAGAAAAGCGGCCAGATCAGCCAATTGTTGAAGAGCAACGGCAACAGCAGGCAACCGGCCAGGCACACCAGGACACAGAACAGCATCATCCGCGTCGAGCCAAACCGTTCGGCCGCGCGCCCGAGGACGATCTGCAGCACGGCATTGCCGGCGATGAAACAGGTGATGAGCGAAGCGATGCGCTGTTCGGCGCTGCCGAGCGCGGCGCCATAGACCGCGAACAGGGACAGCAGAACCTGTTCGAAGGCGGCAGCGGTGAAAACCGCGAACAGAAGCAGTGGCGCCAGGGCGAAGAAGCCGCCGACCGACACCGCCTCGCCCTCACGGGGCATATCGGGCAGGCGCGGCGCCACCGCAAGCACGATCAGGCCGCAGACGAGGAAGGCCGCGCTGCCGATGATGAAGGGCGGCCACCCCTGCGTTCCGACCAGGCCTAGCGATAGCGGGCCGAGGCCGAAGCCGGCAGAAACGATCGAGGAATAAAGGCCCATGATACGGCCCCGGCGTGCGGCGGGCGTGATCGAGACCAGCCAAGTTTCGCTGATCACGTAGAGCGGATTGGCAAAGAAGCCGAGCAGGAAGCGCAGCGGCATCCAGGCCCAGACGTCCTGCGTCCAGGCAATCGCGATCAGGGCGGTTGCCGCCAGGATCGAACATAGGACCGCAAAGCGCGCCGCCCCCACGCGCCGGACCAGCGCCGGCGTGAACAGCGACGAGACAATGAAACCCAGAGGCGTCATCGCCGCCGAGAGGCCGATCAGGCCCGGTGTCGTCCCCTGCCGTTCCAGGATGAAGCTGAGCAGCGGATAGGTCAGCCCCTGCGCCACGGCGAACACCGTGACGGTCGCGATGATGGCGGCCATCGCGGCCCATGGGATGCGGTCCGTTCGTGGTGACGTCGCGTCTTCGGCGCTCATGCAGCCTTCGAAGCAGGATCGGCACATTCCGGCAAGTGCAAAGTCCGGCGAAGCGCCGCGGCACGCCCAAACAGGCGGTCCGGTGTTATCCGCAACATTCGGCTCACACTTGCCAGAAGCGCTTGACGATCTCGGCCTCGACCTGGCGTCTGGTCAGGCCGATATCATCGATCAGATGCGGATTGGCCTCCGCCATCTGCTTCAGGTCCCAGCGAAAGCGTATCCGCTCACGCCAGGCCGCAATCATGCTTCGCGGGCTGATCAGATGCCGGCGCGTCGGCGCGGCGGGTTTTTCCGGCCAGGCTGCCGGAGCAGAAGCAAGGGTATCGTTCATGGCAACCTCCATTCGGTTGAGGGGCACGAGCCCTCGGTTTGTAAGAGGCTGAACTCTGCAGCATGCGGACGGCGCCGTAATTAAGCGCAGCCAAATAGTTCTCAAAAGTTCCAAACCGGTTATAGATGCGCGGCTATGCAAGGATCGCGCTTTGCCTTTGGTCCGTTCGTGCTTGATCCCGGTGCGGGAACGCTCCTTCGGGACGATGTTCCCGTTGCAGCCGGTCACCGCGGACTGCAACTGCTGGCCGCGCTCGTCGCCCGGCCCGGCGAGATCCTGGCCAAGGCCGAGTTGATGGACGCGGCATGGCCAGGCACGGCCGTCGAAGAAGGCAACCTCACCGTCCAGATCGCGCAATTGCGCAAGCTGCTGGGTCCGGCCGCCAATGGCGGTGAATGGATCTCGACGGTTCCGCGCGTCGGCTATCGCTTCACCGGCGCCATCGAACAGCTCGACGATGCGAAACGACAGGCTTTGCCTCTGCCCGCCAAACCATCGATAGCCGTGTTGCCCTTTGCCAATTTCAGCAACGACCCCGAGCAGGAAGCCTTCGCCGACGGGTTGACCGAAGACCTGATCACCGACCTGTCCCGGATCGGCGGCCTGTTCGTCATCGCGCGCAACTCGACCTTTGCCTACAAGGGCAAGGCGGTGGATGTTCGCGCGATCGCCAGGGAACTTGGCGTGCGCTATCTGCTGGAGGGCAGCGCCAGACGTGCCGCCGGGCGCGTGCGCATCAACGCGCAGCTGGTCGACGCGCTGAGCGGCGAGCATTTGTGGGCGGACCGCTTCGATCGCGGCCTGGAAGATATCTTCGCCGTCCAGGACGAGGTGACGGCCAAGATCGTCGAGGCGCTGCTTGGCCGGCTGCGCGCGCCGCTGCCGCGCAACCGGCCGGGAAATCTCGAGGCTTATGATCTGTGCGTGCGGGCGCGCAAGCTGATAGACGATTCGCCGCAGACGGCGCGGGAAGCGCATCTGATGCTCACTCGCGCGGTTGCGCTCGATCCGGACTATGCCGAGGCGTATCGTTGGCTTGCCATGAACCACTGGATGGGATGGGTGCATTGGGGCGAACCCATTGAACCGAACCGTAGCGTTGCCCTGGACCTGGCGCACAAGGCCGTGGCGATCGACCCCAACGATGCCGGCTGCCACTGGGTGCTTGCCAACCTGCTTGCCTATGAGCGCAGGTTCGACGAGGCGGATGCCGAATTTGCCAGGGCGTTCGAACTCGACCCGAACGAGGCCGATGCCTGGGCGACATTGTCCGACATCGCGGTCCTGGCCGGGCGCGTCGAGGAAGGTCTCGAGTATATCAGCAAGGCGTTCCGGCTGAATCCGTTTCCGGCAAGCTGGTACTATCTGACGCTCGGCCAGGCGCAATATGCGGCGCGTGACTATGAAGCCGCCGTCGAGACGCTGCGCCGGGACGAGACGTATCGGACAAGCTCGCGCCGTTTCCTGGCGGCAAGCCTTGCCCAACTCGGCCAGCTCGACGATGCGCGCGCTGAGGTCGACCTGTTCCTTGTCGCCAACCCGCATTTCACAACCCGCCACTGGGTCCAGACCGAGCCATTCCGCGACACGGCCACGCTCGACCATTTCGTCGATGGCTTCCGCAAGGCCGGCCTTCCAGAGTGACGCCACAGAGCATGATGCCGAAAAATGTGCGGCGGTTTTCGGATGACATCATGCTCTGATCCAGAGCACGCGCTCGATCGGTGACATTGCACCCGATATGATGCCGGGCACGGTCCAATCCTGGCCAATGTTTGCAGGTCGCGAAGCCACTCGACCGATGTTGCTTTCGCGTGCAGTCGGCTAACAGTGATTGGAGCGAAAGACCAAGTCTTGCTAAAGAGGAAGGGCTCGCCAGAACTTTCATGCCGTGCCAAAACACGGTATCAATCGACCCGATCGGCATGCCGTCCATGATCAGACGGGGAACGGTTGCCTGATCGGCGCAAAGTGCGGGAACGTGGAGGGCTCATGGGACTTGTGACGCTGGAGCATTTCGCCGGGTGCGTCGGCACTGCGTTCGACCTCGATATGGGGGAGAGTTCGCTGCCCATGACGCTGTCGGAGGCGCGGCCGCTGCCGGAAAGCGGATTTCCCGGAATGCGACGATCGCCCTTTTCCCTGATGTTTCGAAGCGGCTCGCAGGTCGTGCTGCCGCAGAAGCTCTACAGGTTGAAGAATGGGACACTGGGCAATCTGGAAATATTCCTGGTCCCTGTCGCCAGGGACAAGGAAGGCATTGTTTATCAGGCGATCTTCAATTGAGGCGACAACGCGGTTGGGAAGAAGAGCCAGCCGGTCAGGCGGTCGACCACTCCATCCCGATATGGGTATCGGTAGCATCGACTTCTTGAAACTGAAGGCGGCGGTAGAGGCCCTGCGCACGGACGTTACGCCGCTCGACATGCAGGAACACACCTGATGCCCCGGAGGCTTGTGCCTGGCGTTGAACCGCCTTCAGCATGGCAAGCCCCCGGCCACCATTGCGCCACTCCGGCAGGAAACCGATATCGATGATGTGCCAACGCTCGACACTTGTATCGACATAGAGCCGTCCGATCGCCTTGCCCTTGTCCTGCAGTATCAGGAACTCGGCGTTTGAAAATACGCTGACATAGTGGCGATGCTGAAGGTTGAATTGCCCGTCGATGAATGCCCGTTTCATCTCCTGCAGCCACGGCACGGGTTCCATTTCCTCCATGCGGAATGACCAATAGAGCTGGCGCAGAAATGGAATGTCCGCGAGCCTCGCACTGCGGGACGCGCCACGCGCAAAGCCCAGCCGAGAGTTTTCGCCGGCAGGAAATGCCGGCAACTCTTCTGCTGCGATCGAGACCATCAACCGAAGGACGGAAAGACCCCCGACATCGCTATACTGTAGTTCAGCGCGAGGTAAGGCTGGCGATTCTCGTGCGGCTGACTGCCCCCGGTAATGCCAAGCATGGTGGGCAGGAATTGCGCGTTCACCTGCGCGTCGGCCACAAAAGGACTGGTGCTTCCCGGCGGAGCCAATGAATTGCCGGCAGAGGGCGACCCCGTTTTCTTGGCCAGATCCGGCTGGTTGTATATGGTGAACTGATGCATGTGCGCCGGCATTTGCGCCACCGTCAGCGTCTCGCTGCTTGCGCCAAACGTCTCACCGATGGTGCGGCTTGAAAGCCCGGGGCCTGTGCCCTGGTTGCAGCCGGCGCGGTTGGTAAAATTGGGCAGCTGAAAGGTGGTCGAGCCATTGCCGCCGTAGTTGGTGCCAAGCAGCGCGAACAGCGCCGAATTTTGCTGGATCGGAACAACGGCGCCATTGCAGGACGCCCAATCGCGCGGAGCGAAGCTGAAGCCGAAGACCTGTATCTCACCGAGGAAGGGCTCAGTCATTGGAATGTCCTTGCGATCTGGATGGCGAACCGGTTTCCATAAACAATCCCGAGCGCGGGGCTCAGCCCTGCGATGGGAAAATTCCCGCCCAGGCAATGCAGAACTGCACTGTCTGCGTCGGCATTGTATTGTCGTGCGGCGAGGTCCCGCCGACGGACTGCGTCGATTGTGGGGCGGTGACATAAGGCGTCGCGCCGGTAATATCGGTCACATACATGGTGTCGTTTGAGATGGCACCAAGTTCGGCCGTCGTGTTAACCGCTTTGCCATCGGCGCTCGACGTGGTCGCGGTCATCGAATGATTGTGCTGCGGCATCTGCTGGGGGAGCAGGGTGACGTTCTCGCTGCCGGCCATCTGGCCCAGGACATAGTTCGAAAGGCCAGACCCGGTGCCCTGATGAATGGGTACACGACCGGAGAGACTGGGCACGGCGAACGTAGACTGGCCATCGCCGCCATAGGTGGTGCCGATCAGTGTAAACAACACCTCATATTCCGAGATGGGATACAACCTCCCGTCGCAGGCGAACCAATCGTTCGGCACGCGCGAAAACCCGAACATGCGGATCTCTCCGACAAAGGGCGTGGTCATCGATGAATCTCCTCCGGGCAGTAATTTGGCGGACAGTAATTTGGCGCGCAGTGATCTGGCGATGGCTCGCAGGCGTCAACTGCGTGACGGGAATATCCCGGCCATCGCGATGTTGTAGTTGATGGTCTCGTAGGGCTGTATATTCGGGTGCGGCTGGTTGCCGCCGACATAGGTGACGGTCGGAGCCGCCAGGGGAACCAGACGGCCATTCGGCGCGGCATAGATGGCATTTGTGGTGGTGCCATAGAGGGCATCGCTGGGATTGCGCGCCGCACCCGCCGCCGTGGTTGCGTTGCCCAGATGGTTGTGGGCCGGCAGTTGCTGAGACAGCAGCGTGACGTTTTCAACGCCGCCGGTTTCGCCCCACTGATAGGCTGATGGGTTCCAGTTCGGATCGGCGGATGGGCCAAAGCCGACCGGGGTACGGCTCCGCAGGTCGGGCAGGGCGAAGTTCGTTGTGCCATTGCCGCCATAGGTGGTGCCGAGCAGCGAAAACAGCGCCTGGTTCTGAGCGATGGCGATTAGCGAGCCATTGCAAAAGGCGAAGCTCTTTTGCGCGAACCCGAACCCCGTCATCATGATCTGCCCGAGGAAATATTCGGCCATTAGCTCCCCCTAATATTGTGCAGCAAGTTCGTTGAATTCATCATTGCTCATAAACCATGGATTCTGCAAGGGGAGTTTTTCTACATAGTAGACATGGTGAAGACTGTGTGATTTACTTTGCCTTCGAATCCGAATGGGATGATCGCACTCGGATTCTGCGCCAGCTAAAGATTTGATCGGTCGATATTTTTCGGCTCGACACTAAAGCGCATCGATTTGCGGCACGGGGGGCATGCATTGGATCGGACGGTAAAGTATTGCGCCGAGCGTTCGGGCGCGATTGCCAGCGGGTTCCTGCTGTGGGTTGCCATGCTTGCGCTTGTTGGCATGGCTGCCTTGGCGCCATCCGAGGCACAGGCCGCGCCATCCGTAGGCTGCCCCGCCCCGATAACGTTTACCGTGGCATCCGGCGGCTCTCATCAGATCGACGCGTCGTCATGCGATCCTTTCGGAACAAACCCGCAGAGCCAGGTGGTGCAGCCCGCACACGGCCATGTCACCATCGACAACCCGTCTGCCGGACTCCTGACTTATGTCAACAATGGCGACGGCGCCCTGTCGGACAGCTTCACCTTTGAAGACGCCTCCGCTGGTGTCGTCACCGTCAATGTGACCGTCCTGCCTGCCAGCTCGCCCATCACCGTCACCCCGGCAAGCCTGCCAACCCCGGCAGTCGGCGTTTTCTACGACCAGACACTTTCCTCCAGTGGAGGCGTGGCGCCCTATACCTATACGTCGGGTGGCGGCAGCTTGCCGCCGGGGCTCAGCCTTGCGTCCAACGGCAGGATTTCAGGCACGCCGACGGGCTCGGGCCCGTACAATTACACTGTGCATGTGGTGGATTCCACGGCCGGCACACCTTTGACGACCGACAAAAGCTACAGCTTCATCGTCCCTGGGCCCACCCTGGTCGTTTCGCCGACCAACCCGCCCGCAGGCGCCGTAGGCTTTGCATACAGCCAGCAACTCAGCACCAGCGGCGGCACCGCGCCCTATACTTACAGTGTCGAGATTGGCCCACTCCCGGCTGGACTGAGCTTGTCTTCCAGCGGCCTGATTTCCGGAACGCCGAGCGCTCAGGGCACCGTCACATTCAAGGTCAAGTCGCAGGACAGCACAACGATCTCGACCGGCGGCGTCTGGTTCGTTACCCAGGACATAACCGTCGTCATCAATGCCGCTCCGACCATCGTCGTCAACCCCACGACCGTGCCTGGCGGTACAGTCGGGGTCGCCTACAGCGGCGCGACCATGACCGGCAGCGGCGGCACGGGCCCCTATACATTCACCATCAGCGCAGGGGCGCTTCCATCCGGGCTGAGTTTGAACACGACAGGCGCGCTTTCAGGCACGCCAACCGCCGGCGGCACATTCAATTTCACCGTCCAGGCAACAGATAGCAGCACCGGGCCCGGGCCATTCAGCGGCACCCGCGCCTATACGCTGGTTGTTGCCGCGCCGACCATCAGCTTGCCGGCGACGACATTAGCAGATGGCACGGCCGGCAGCGCCTATTCGGCGGCCCTCAATCCGGCGACCGGAGGCACCTCGCCCTACACATATGCAGTGACAGGCGGAGCGCTGCCGGCGGGCATAGCGCTGTCCGCCTCAGGCAGCCTCTCCGGCACGCCAAGCGCGGTCGGCACATTCAACTTCACGGTGACCGCGACCGACAACAGCACGGGAACCGGACCCTATTCTAGCCCGCCCCGCGCCTACACCCTCACCATCGTCGACATTCCGCCGGTTGCCAATCCCGTGTCGGCCACGGTTGCCTATAACAGCAGCGCCAATCCGATCACGCTCAACATCACCGGCGGCGCACCGACGTCGGTTGCGGTTGGCACAGCGGCCACCCACGGCACGGCCACGGCCAGCGGCACAACGATCAGCTACACTCCCACCACCGGCTACGCCGGTGCCGACTCGTTCACCTACACGGCAACGAATACGGCCGGGACGTCCGCACCGGCGACCGTCACCATTACCGTCAGCAATCCGACGATCGTCGTCGGGGCATCCGGGGCTTTGACCGCGCAAGTTGGCGTGGCTTACACGCAGACCTTCACCGCATCCGGAGGTGCTGCGCCTTACACGCTGTCGGTGAGCGGCTTGCCGGCGGGTCTTTCCGCCACGGGGACGACAGCCAACAGCGTGACCGTTTCCGGTACGCCGACCGCAGCAGGCAGCTTCGGCCTCAGTGTCACAGGCTCCGACAGCAGCACCGGAAATGGCCCATTCCCGATTTCCCAGCCCTTCACGCTCACTGTCGCTGCGCCAACGCTTGTCATGACGCCGGCGGCGGGAACTCTCAACGTTCCCTATGCCGCGCCGTTCAGCCAGCAGTTTTCGGCGTCCGGTGGCGTAGCCCCCTATGCTTTCGCCCTCACCGGGACGCTTCCAAACGGCTTGTCCTTCGATGACACGACAGGCCTGTTGTCAGGCACGGCGACCCAGCCCGGAAGCTTTCCGATTTCGGTCACGGCAACCGACAGCTCCACTGGAACCGGGGCGCCATTCGCCGTCATAGCCAGCTACACGCTGAATGTCGGCGCACCGACTATCACGATCGCGCCGGCCACGCTGGCGGCTGCGACCGCGGGGGCTGCCTACACACCTGTCTCCCTTGTCGCATCCGGCGGCATCGGTCCCTACAGCTACACGCTGTCTTCCGGCCCGATGCCACTTGGTATGTCGATCAGCACGGCGGGCGTCGTCTCGGGAACGCCGACGCAGTCCGGCACATTTCCGATCACGGTTCAGGCGCAAGATGCCAATGGCCAGACAGGCACCCAGAGTTACAGCCTGCAGGTCCTGGTGCCCGGCCTGGCCGTGTCGCCCGCCAGCCTTCCCAGCGGCACGGCCGGAACCGCCTACAGCCAGACTTTTTCGGCGAGCGGCGGCACCAGCCCGTACAGCTTTGCGGTGACTTCGGGCACGCTGCCCGCGGGGTTGACGCTTGCAGCCGGAACACTCTCGGGCACGCCGACCGTTGCCGGCTCCTTCTCCTTCACCGTGACGGCGACCGACAGCACGACGGGTACTGCGGCGACCGGATCCCAGCCCTACACGCTGGTTATCGCCGCGCCGACCATCACGCTGGCTCCGGCTACCCTGCCTGCGGGTCAATTCGGCGTTGCCTACAGCCAGACGCTGACGGCCAATGGCGGCACTGGCCCTTACACCTACGTGATGACCGGCACGCCGCCGACCGGAGTGACGCTGTCATCAGCGGGCGTGCTTTCGGGCACGCCGGCAGAGTTCGGCTCGTTCAACATCACCGTCACGGCGACCGACAGCTTCGGCTTCACCGGCGCGGCCGCCTACACGCTGGCGATCGGAAACAACCCTCCGGTCGCCAATCCGGATACGGCCGATACGCTTGAAGGGCAGCCCGTGATTATCCACGTCGCGGACAACGATAGCGGGACCATCACCTCGGTTGCGATCGCCACTGCACCGGCGCACGGCACCGCGACCGCCAGCGGCACCGACATCACCTACACACCGGGAGCGTCCTTTAACGGGTCGGACACACTGACATACACAGCGACCGGACCAGGCGGAACCTCGGCGCCTGCCACCGTCACGATCAACGTCAGGCCTCTCCCCGTCCCGGTCGCGCAGCATGTAACGACGGTGTCGGGCAAGGCCGTCGTCGTCGACCTGACCAAGGATGCGGTCGGCGGGCCGTTTACCAGTGCGAGCCTGGTTTCGATGCCTCCGTCTTCGTCCGGCACGACGGTGCTGAACGGGTTCCAGATGACTTTCACGCCGACGGCGACCTTCCAGGGCACGGAAACGGTAACCTTCACCCTGAGCAATGCCTATGCGACGTCGGCGGTGACGGCGATCACTATCGAGGTCGTCGAGCGTCCAGATCCGACGCTGGACAGCGAGGTCATGGGCATCCTCAACGCCGAGACCGCCGCGACCCGCCGTTTCGCCACCTCGCAGATCGGCAACTTCCAGCAGCGCCTGGAAGGCCTGCATGACAGCGACAATGGCCAGGAACCCACCGACGGCCTGGCTTTCGTCCAGGGCATCGTGCTCTCCTTCGACAGCACCTGCGGCGAAGCCGAACAAGCGGCAAAAGGACCTGACTGCGGTCGCAGCAAGGCGTCCGACCCGGACTGGCCGTTCAAATCGTCCCTTGACGACACCACCACATCGGGCACGCCCGGCGGCTTCGGCACCGGCAGCTTCGGCCAAAGCAAGGTAACCATCTGGACCGGCGGCTCGATCAATATCGGCGAGCGTGACGGCGATGACGGCTACAAGTTCGAGACCACAGGCCTCAGCGCCGGCGTCGACTATCGCTTCAGCCGCGCTTTCGCGATCGGTCTCGGCATGGGTTACGGCCGCGATGTCAGCGACATCGGTGACAATGGCAGCCGCAGCACCGGCAAGGCCTACACGGCGGGTCTCTACGCCAGCTATCATCCCGGCCAGGACTACTTCATCGACGGTCTGGTCGGATATCAGTGGCTGTCGTTCGACTCAAAGCGTTATCTGACGTCCGGTGGCGGCTTTGCCAACGGCGAGCGCGATGGTAGCCAATGGTTCGCTTCGGTTTCGGCCGGCAAGAAGTTCGAGATCCAGGAATGGCAGATTTCGCCTTATGCACGTCTCGATGTCGCGAAGGCGACGCTGGATGCCTTCACCGAAAGTGGTGATCCGTCCTCGGCCCTGCACTATGGCGAGCAGGACATCAGCACCACGACGGGCAATCTCGGCCTGACGCTCGCCTACAAGTTCGCCGCCGACTTCGGAGTTGTTTCGCCGCAGGTGAGGCTGGAGTACCAGCACGACTTCCAGGGCGACAGCGCGATCACCATGAACTACGCTGACATGTTCGGCGGGCCTATCTATCACACCTCGATCGACGGATTGGGCAAGGACCGCTTCATGCTCGGCCTCGGGGTGAATGTGCAGACGGTGCAGGACTTCAACATGCGGCTGGAATATCGCGGCCTGTTCGGCAGCGATGGCGATACCGACAACGGATTCCTGGTCAATCTGGGCAAAACGTTCTGATCTCGGGCGCGCCTGAAAACCCGTCGTCCCTCATGTTCACCCTCGCGGCCTAGCGGCCGCGAGGGTGTTGTCTTTGCCGGAGCGCGTTGCGGAAAGCGGCGGCGACGCCGTAGCCGACGATGTACACACGCGAGAACAACGCCCCGAACCCATAGTTCTCAGAGATCGTCTTCTGCGTGTAAACTTGTTAAAAATAGACCGAAATTGGAGCGAATCGACAATTAGCCGTATAAACGAGCCGGCAAACTCGCTCGTACAGTTTTTTGCGAAGTAAATTTGATTTTAACAACTTCGCAATCTGGACATACTTCCTGATCTGTCGCACTATGCTTTCCGAACGCAATCTAGAGTCAAATTGGCGGAGGGCACCATGTCGTGTGGTGGATGGATGGCGCGTGCGCGGATTTTCGCGTGTGTTTTCGGCGGCAGCCTGGGTTCAATCGCGGCGCTGCCCGCGGCAGCCGAGATCCTCAATCCGCCGGTGTTGCAGGATGAACGCCCGGCGGTTGCCAAGCCTATCCTGACGGAGGAAGCCCCCGCGCCGCTGCCCGGCAACACCGCGCCGGTTCGCGGTGACCGCCTGCTCGATCTCAAGATCCAGTATATCGACAACCAGATCTACAATCCGTCCACCGGCGGCTACGACAAGGTGCATCTGCGCGGCTACACTGGCAAAGGCGTCGATCCCAGCGCGCCCTATGTCTCGCCGACGATCGAGGCGGCCCCCGGCGACACGGTGCGCATTACCCTCGACAACCAGCTGCCGGCAGGGCCGCAGCCCGGCGATCCTGGCTGCATGCCCGGCGGTCAGATGCCCGACATTCCGCACTGCTTCAACGGCACAAATTTGCACACGCACGGTCTCTGGGTGAGCCCGACCGGCAACAGCGACAACGTGCTGCTGTCGATCAACCCGCAGACCAAGTTCACCTACGAGTACAACCTGCCGTCGGACCATCCCTCCGGCACATTCTGGTACCACACTCACCGCCATGGCTCGACAGCGCTGCAGGTATCGAGCGGCATGGCCGGCGCGCTGATCATCCGTGGCAACCGACCGCCAACGCCGACAGCGCATGGCGACCTCGACACGCTGATCCCGACCTCGGCTATCCCCGAGCGGGTACTGGTGATGCAGCAGATCCAGTATGCCTGCCGCGGACCGGCGGCCAAGCCCGGCGACCTCGGCCCAATCAAGCAGAACATCAAGGGTCGCTATTTCTGCGACCCCGGCGATGTCGCCGGCATCGAAGGCTACGACCAGTTCGGCCCGGGCACCTGGCCGGCATCGGGGCGCTACACCTCGCTCAACGGCAAGGTGTTCAATCCCGCCGACCCGATGAAGGCGACGCAGGGTCAGATCGAGCGCTGGCGCGTGATCCATGCCGGCGTGCGCGATACGATCAGCCTGCAGTTCTTCAAGGTGCTGGACGGCAAGCTCAAGCCCGGCGTCAAGACGCTGCTCGAGGCTGACGCCACGGCTTCCTTCATCAAAGACACCTGCGACACCAAACCAGTGCCCTATGCGCTGGTCGCCGCCGATGGCCTGACGATGGCGGCGGCGCAAATGACCAAGCTGGCGACGTTCCAGCCCGGCTACCGCTTCGACGCGCTGGTGGTCTTTCCGGAGGCCGGGCGCTACTGCGTGATCGATTCCTCAGCTCCGAAATCTGGCGTCGTCAACGCGCTCGATGTCGGCCCGCAACTGCTCGGCCTGGTCGACGTTGCGCCGGGCAAGCCGGTAGACAATGTCGAGACCTACATCAACGGCAAGCTGGTTGCACTCGCCGAGGCCAACATGCCCGCCGACGTGAAGGCGAAGGTGGTGACCGATCTCAAGGCTGGCATGAAATTCACCAGCTTCACGCCGCACCCCGATGTCACCGACGAGGAAGTAAAGGGCAACGGCACGCAGGAGCTGACCTTCTTCATCGACACATCAGGACCGGATGTGAAGTTCGAGGTCGGCAACACGCTCAACACAGCCGATGTGAAGCCCTATGACCCGACCCACATCGACCGTTATCTGCCGCTCGGCAAGGCGCAGGTGTGGACGCTGCAATCGCATTTCGTCAGCCATCCGTTCCACATCCACGTCAATCCGTTCCAGATCGTCTCGATCACCGATCCTCTCGGCAAGGACGTCAGCGCTCCTGGGGCGATAGACGACATCGCCGGGACTCCCGACCCGCAATATCCTGGACTGAAGGGCGTGTGGAAAGACACGCTGTGGATCAAGAGCCTGATCCCGCAAAACCTGCCCACCGGTTTTTCAGGCATCTACACGATCACGCTGCGCACTCGCTACGAGCGCTATATCGGCGAATACGTGCTCCACTGCCACATCCTCGACCATGAGGACCAGGGTATGATGCAGAACGTTGCCGTGGTGCTGCCCGACCAGGTGGGCGACACCACGCAGAGCGAGGCCATGCAGATGGACATGGGTGGCCACGATGCCCACAAGTAAGGCGCAGGCGCCGGAACCCGATGCGCCGTTTACGTGGAGCGACGTGGAGGCGATCCTCACCGCTGCGGGCGGCAAAGACGGGCCAGGCAGCCTGACCGGACTGACGCTGCCGGATTTCCTGACGCTCCAGCTGCAGGGCATGCCGCTGATCGCGCCGCTTACCACAACGTGCTGCGGCACCAGCGACGCCAAGGGGCGCGGCGCGCGCTCGGTGCTGGTCCGCGGCTTGCGCGGACTGCCGCCTTTCGACGGCAAGCAGTTCCCTCGCCTGCCCTGGGGCGGAAAGCCGATCGCCGACGACGACATCGACCGGATCGAGACCTGGATCGAGGAAGGCTGTCCCGGAGAGCTGATCGAGTCGGTCGCGCTTGCCGGCGAAGTCAGCGTGGCGACCGAGGCCCGCGTCGAGGTAAAGGGGCTTCCCGGCCCCACCTTCGGCCCGGCATCCGATCCCGCGGCATGGCGCTATGCCAAGGGAGAATTGCGCCAGCGCATGGATGTCGATGTGCTTGATAACCCGCAGAAAGAGCGGCTGCGCCATGCATTTCGCGAGTTGTACAAGCTCAACAAATGGGTCGGCGACAAGCGCAGCTACAACAATCTGGCGCTGATCCATCAGAACCACTGCCAACATGGCTGGGAGCGCTTCCTGCCGTGGCATCGCGTGTACCTCTATGAATTCGAGCAGGCCTTGCAGGATTTCTGCCCCGACGTGACCATGCCGTGGTGGGATTTCCCGGCCGAGCGCTACAAGCCGTGGGATCCGAGTAAGGGGGCGATTCTCCCCGATGCGTTCAAGGGTTTTCTGACGGCAGACGCGGCGCGCTTCCTGCGCGACAAGGGTTTTCCGGCCAAGATCGACACGCTGGTCGGCCAGCTCTGGGCCAATCCAACCGAGGTCTACGACGCTGTCAGCAAGGCCTGCGGCAAGGAATATGTGGCGGGCGAGAACCGCAAGCGGCTGATCGATGCGCTGCTCGACGCCAATTCGCTCTGGTATCCGCTGCGCTATTCCAGCCAGTTCGGCAAAGGTTCGATCAACAGCGTCATCCACTACCACTACCCGGCGCAGGAGGACATTGACGAGATCCTGTCGCTGCGCACCTTCCGCGACTTCGGCGGCGGCAGTCTGTATGTCGACAGTTTCGGCTTCCTCGACCAGAACCCGCACAACACCATGCATATCTGGACCGGCGGCATGAACCCGGCCTTCAAGACCGACGCTCCCGCCGATCGCAACAGCGCGGTGCGTGTTGCCGGTCGCAAATTCCACCAGCGTGACGATCTCTATTCCGAGCCGCAGTTCGGCGACATGTTCTCGAACCTGACGGCGTCCTACGACCCGATCTTCTGGCCGGTGCACGCCAACATCGACCGGCTGTGGTGGCGCTGGCAGCAGGAGCATCCCGACGGCCTGCCGGCGGACCTCGATTCGGCGCTGACGCCGTGGAGCTACGCGGTGCGTGATACGCTCGACATGAACCGCTTCGGCTATGAATATGTTCGCGGCGGATGCCTGATGCCGGTCGGCCTGACCAACCCGGTGGGGCGCTTTGTCTCGGCGCCGATCGCGGTGCCCGAAGCGACCAAGAGCTTCCGCTCGGCCGAAGTGCGGTTGCACCGCGTGCCGCAGCTGCCGCGCTCCTGTTTCATCCGCGTCTTCCTCAACACGCCGGATGCCGATGCCTCGACGCCGCTCAACGTGCCGGGCTATGCCGGCTATGCCGCCGTGTTCGGCCATGGCGAATGCTATGGCGGGCCCGGACATTGCGAGGTGCCGCCAGCGGAAAACCGCAAGTTCGATTTGCGTGAGCGCAGCATGAACACGCCGCGCAACCACCGCATCGACGTGACGCGCGCGGCACGACGTTTGATCGCGGCTGGCGCCACCAGCCTTACCGTCAGCCTGGTGGTGATCGGCGCTTCCTATGAGGAAGACCGCGAGCTTCTGCGGCTCGACGGGGTGTCGCTCAACTTTCTTGATTGACTAAGCAGACACGGCCGGCACTGGCACCGAGGGGAAATCAAATGGCCGACCCAAAAATCTATCGCATCCACCCGGCGGTCGGCATTGCCCGGCTCGGCGACAGCCCCGAAGCCTTCTGCATCTCGCCGGAGAAGCCGGCGCAGCTGCCGATCGAGTGCGACGCCAACGGCAATGCCGCCAAGGGCGACGCGCCGATCAAGCATTTCAAGGACAATAAGGGCCGCATCAAGCGCCAGGCGGCGCGTTTCCAGATCTTCGTGTATGACGAAGCCAACCCCGACGGCGTCGCGCTGAAGATCGGCGACCCTGTCGAGGGTGGCGGCAATCGCGGCAAGCTGGTCGACATCCAGTGGCGCGTGCAGCTCGCCAACAAGAAGGCGGCCTGGTTCACCTTCGATGGCTTGCGCGGCGAAGCCGGCTACCCCGACGGCTCGCCGCTGCGCAACCCTGATATCACCGACCTCATCGAACGGCAGAATCTGGTCATCGACGCCGGCCCGCAGGCGGTGGACTGTTCCACCGCGCGGCGCAAGGCGAGTTTTGGGCGCAAAACCAATCCGGCCTATGCCGTCACCTTCCCGCCGACCGGAATGGCGCCGAACGACATCGACACGCTGGGCGACATGATGACCGACGATGACGGGCGACTGCTGGTGCTCGGCGGGCACGGCAACAGCGGCTCGTTTCTTTCAGGCTTCGGTCATCCGCGCATTGAGACCTACGCCAACAGCGACGGCTGGTTCGACGACATATCCGACGGGCCGGTGATGGCGCGGCTGGTGATGATGGAGGAGCGCGTCCAGAAGCTGCGCTACATTGATGTCGAATATCCGGCTTGGGTGCTGGTCGGCTACCCCCGTTACGCGCCGGAAGTGCTCGACATGATCACGCTGGAAGACGTGGTCGAAGACATGTCGGTCCGCGAATTCGCCTATCGCACCGACATGTTCGGCACGGCCGGGACTTTCAACGCGCCGCAGAAGATCGATCCCACCGATACGGCGGCCCTGCTGCATTGGAAGGCCGGACCGGTGGAGTGGAACCCGGCCTATCGTCCTTGGTTCTGGCGCGACATCTGGCCGATCATTTTTCGCGCCGACGAATTCTCCTATTTCGCCAACATCCTCCAGCAGTCGAACTTTCCGCACAACCAGTCGAGCCGCGGCACCTTCGATCCCTATCGCCTTTGCATCCCGCCACGCATCGCGCCGCGAGGACTGGCGGCGAAGGAAGGGCGCGCCAGGGGCGATCAGGCCGGCGGACGCCTGCTCGAAGCGGCGGTGGAACCGAGCCTGATGCTGCTCGACGCAACACAGGCGCCGGGCGCGGCAAAGGACGCCGTGGTCGGCGAAGCCGGCGCCACGCTCAAGGCGGCAGCGGCGGCGTTCACCGTCGCGGTCTGCCCGCCGGAAGATGGCGAAGCGCCACGCGCCTATGCCGCGCGCTGGCAAAAGACCTTTGCCGATAATGATACGGTGGCCGATCCCGCCTATGCCGAGGCGCGCGGTGCTTTCGACGCGGCGGTCACGGGCGTGATCGAGCGCATCGCCGCGGCCGTTGCGCCACCGCCGGAGTCGATGCTGGAGCTCGCGCGCTCTTCGTCGCGGCAGGAGCCGGGCGAACCGGACAGGACCACCGATCCCGACGAGCCGATCGAGGCAGCACTTCGGCGGTTGGCGTTCGAATACCGCTCCGGCCAGCTGTTCGACCGCGCGCTTGCCGCGGCGGCAAAGGACGCCACCACCGATCCCGGCCGTTCAGCGCGGCAATATCTGTTCGATCTGCTGCGCAAGCCGGGCGAAGAGAACCTGTTCCGGCTCGAGGCCAATCCAGCGACGCGCACCTATCATCTGCCGCTGATGCCGCTGCTGGCCGGCGACAATCCGATCACCAACAAGACGGTGAGCAAATTCCTGCGGCTGACCGACACGCAGCTGTTCCTCTTGCGGCAATGGGCGGCGGGTATTTTCATCGACGAGGTGGATGCCGGCTTCGCCCCGGCCATCGATCCTTGGCAACCCTATAAGGACTGGAATGTGCCGGGCGGCCGTGGCCTCGACCAGGGCGTGCTCTCGAACGGGCTCGGCGGCGCCTTCTGCCCGGGCGGCGAGGTGACATGGATCATCCGCAACCCGGCAATATGGCGCGAGCCCTATCGGATCAAGGCCGATCCCGAATGGTACACGTTCGCGCTGACCGCCGCCCAGGAGAACGCCAACCGCTGGGGCGCGGGCGTCAGCGAGGAGGGCTACATCGCCTACGCCTCCGATCCGCTGTCGCTGGGCAGCGATTTCGACATAGGGCTGCAGCCTGGCGACCTGACCAAGCTCAGCGGGCTGCCCTGGCAGGCCGATTTCAACGAATGCTCCACCCAGACGATCGACGTCACCTATGAGGAATGGAACGTCCTTTATCCCGACAGCGTCGGCAACACGCTGATGGCGCGCGAGCGGCGGGTATGGGAGACGCTGTGGTGGCCGGCGCATCGACCGATGCAGGTCTATTACCCCGCCGAACCCGACCCTCAGTTCCGCAACTGGGCGCGCGGCATTCCGCAGACGCTCGCGGGCGACCTCAAAATGGTGACCGAGTGGTCGAAGCTCGGCTTCATGGTGCGTAACCCCGGCGGCGGGCTCGATCAGCCCTCGCCCAGCATCAAATACATCTGCGTCGAAGATTCGGGAGAATGACGATGACCAATCCCTTTGTCGGCAACTGGACCTATCGCAGCTTCCTCAACGATCCTGACATCAGCAAGGCGGCCAACGACCTCCTATTCGGCGAAGGCACGCTGACAATCGTGGAGCAATCGCAGACCGAGCTTTCGGGAACAATCGGCGGTCCCGGATGGTCGCTCGATCTGCGCGGCAGCTTCGGCTACGGCTCGCCGATGCAGGTGCGCTTCCAGGGCAAGGGCGTGGTCGGCGGCGAGGAGTGGATCTACGATTACATAGGCTGGCTCGTTCCCGTCTGGCCGAACAGCACCGACCGGCTGGAAGTACCGGCGATCGTCGGCTCGGTGGTGCGCACCATCCCGCATTCGGGCGATGGCGGCAGCACCAACCCGGCAGGGGTGGTGGCATCCTTCTATGCCGTCAGAGCAAGCTGATTTCGTCATCATTGGTGGCGGGCCGGCGGGTGCCGCTGCGGCGCTGACTTTGCGCCGTCACGCGCCCGCACGGCGCGTGGTGCTGTTCGAGGCCGGGCGGCACGACCGGGCCAAACCAGGCGAGGTGTTGCCGGCAGTGGCGCAAGGGTTGCTGCGCCAGCTCGGGGCCTGGGAACCGTTCCTTGCCGAGAATTTTGTAGAGAGCCGCGCGGTCGTTTCAGCCTGGGCCGACGAAGCACCCAACGAACGGCCCAGCATTTTTTCCGCCCAGGGCGCCGGCTGGCAACTCGACCGGGCGCGGTTCGACCGGCTGCTGGTTGAGGCAGCAGTGGCGGCAGGCGTCGAGGTGCGGCTTGGCTGCGCGGTGCGTTCGGCGGCGCGTGACGGCCAGGGCTGGCGTCTTGAGCTCGCCGATGCAGAGATCGTCGCCGACGCCGTGGTCTGGGCGGCCGGCCGCAGCTGGCGGCTGGCGCGATCCTTCGGCGCGACGCTCAAGGTACATGCTCACCTTGCGGCCTACACACGCTTCTTCGATCACGCGCCGGGCGATTGCCGAATGGTCATCGAGGCGAGGCCCGAAGGCTGGTGGTACAGCGCCGACCTGCCCGGTGGCAGCCGGGTGGTGGCGTGCCTGACCGATCCTGATCTCGGCAGCGTGTTGCGCCACCCGAAATCCTGGTACCGCGCACTGGCGGCAACACGGTTCATCGCACCGCTGTTGCCTGATGGCGCGCGCGAAACCTCAGCGTCGGTGAAATCGGCGGGAACGGCCACCGTCGACCCGGCCGCGGGTGAGCGCTGGGTAGCGGCCGGCGACTGCCTGTTTGCCGCCGATCCGCTGTCGTCGCGCGGCATCGTGCATGCGCTGCGCTCGGGCATCCTCGCCGCCTATGCCGCTTCGGATATGATCGAGGGCCGCGACGAGCTCGCCCGCAGGCGCTACGCAATGATCGCCGCGCAAGGCTTTGCCGACTACGTCCCGGCACTGGCGGCCCACTACGCCGCCGCCGCGCGGTGGGATACGGCCTTCTGGCAGCGGCGCCAGCCCGAAAGGCATGCGATGCCCGGCACGGTCAGAGGCCGGTCCGCATCGGCCTCCTGAGAATCGAAAGCTTACCAAGCGGCGCAGCGCATCAGGCGAAGTAGCGAAGCTTGGGCAAGCCCGAGGAGATCGCCTCGGTGGTGCTGTTCCTGGCCTCCGACGCATCGAGCCTGATGACCGGCAGCATCGTCACCGCCGACGCCGGCTACACCTCGATTTGACGGCCGTCAGTGTGCCGTCGCCTTGGCGTAGCGGCCGGGCGGCTGGCCGACATGGCGGCTGAAGGCGGTGCTGAAGGTGCTGGCTGAGCCGTAGCCGACGCGCTCGGCAACCTCGGCGATGTCAATCTCCTGCCGGCGCAGCATGTCTTTGGCCAGCGCCATGCGCCAGGCCAGCAGATATTCCATCGGCGGCACGCCGACACTGCGGCTGAAGCGGTCGAAAAATGCCGACCGGGACAGCGCCGCCTCCTTTGCCAGCTCCGCCATCGTCCAGGGACGCGCCGGATCGGCATGCATCTGGCGGATGGCTTCGGCCAGCCGGACATCCCCCAGTCCGCGCAGCAGTCCGGCGGGTGCATCCGGCGTTTGTGTCAGCCGCAAGGATTCGACCAGCAGGATCTCGATCAGCCGGGTCAGCACCAGCTCGCGTCCCGACTGGCGTCGGGCGGCCTCCTCGATCAACAGCTTCACAAGGATCGACAGGCGTTCGACGCCACGGACATGGACCTGATCCGGCAGCAGTGAAACCAGCAGTCCGGAATCCTCGCTGTCGAAGATGAAGTAGCCGCCGAGGATGCGGACGCTCGGCGGCCCGTCCTGCGCGCCATGGCGAACTTCGCCTTCCGCCATCAAGGCCGCGACATGCGGATCGATCACTTCTGGAATGACGGGCTCAAACCCAGTCATGGTGAAACCCGGTGTCTTCGGCAGCAGGGTGAAATCGCCGGCCTCCAGCGTGAGCGCCTGCTGTCCGTCGACGGCCAATCGGCACGCGCCCTCGATTACGATGGCGAAGCTGGGATGGCCAAAATCACCATAGCGGACGCCCCAGCGGCCGGCACCGCTTATGCCCTTTGTGAACACGGCCCGGGGCCGGAGCAGTTCAATGATTTCGGAGAGCGGATCGACCATGGAATGGACTGTTCCAAACAGATGACCGGCCGTCAATTGTCGATAGTCTTCGTACCAACATGCCGCCGCAGCGCTCCGGTATCAGCGCCGGTCGTCGAAACCAAAGACGATCGCCTGCCGTCCCTCGGCGCTTCCCGCTTTCAGCCGCTCCAATGCGCCTGTTGCCTCGGCGAGCGTGACGCGCTGGACCTGGGCCTCGAAGGGTTGCGCCACATGCAGCTGGATCAGCTCGCGCATCTGCGCGCGCGTCCCGACACTTGTCCCTGTTATCCAGACGCCGGTTGCGGTCAGCCACTCCTGGCTGAGCGGCACCGGCTGCGGGACCATCGCCGCCGCGATGATCCGGCCGCGCGGACGGATTGCCGCGACCATGGCATCCCAGCTTGCCGGCGTCGGCGCAAAATTGATGCAGACATGGGCACGCAAAGCGGCGGGCCAGTTGCCGGCCAGTTCGGGCGAGGCAAGAAGCGTGTGCTCGGCGCCGAGGGAAGCTGCAAGACGAAGCTTGGCTTCATCCGTATCGATCGCGACGACCACTGCGCCAAGTCGCCGTGCGATCTGGATGGCATAGAGGCCCAAGCCGCCACAGCCGAAGACGGCGCAAATCTCTCCTTCCTTGACCCCTGCCCGCTGCACGGCGCCAAAGGCGGTCAGGCCCGCGCACATCAGTGGCGCCAGCACCGCCGCATCGCCCTCCTCCGGCAGTCGCGCGGCAAAGCGTGCATCGGCAACGACATATTCGGCGAAGGTGCCTGCAACATCGAAGCCGTGCGCGCGCTGGTGCTGACAGAAAGACTCCATTTCGGCGTGGCACTCGTCGCAGTCGCCGCAGGTGTCGTGAAGCCAGGCGACGCCGGCACGCTCGCCCAGGCGCCAATCCGAAACGCCGGCGCCGAGGTCCACCACCCTGCCGACGCCCTCGTGGCCGAGGATAGAAGTCGACTGCCCCGATGCCGGCCGCACATGACCTTGCCAGACATGCACATCGGTATGGCATATGCCGCTCGCTTCCAGGCGAACCAGTATTTCTCCCGGACCAGGTTCGGGCCGCGGCATAGTCATGACGCGCAGCGGCTGACCTGCACTCTCCAGCACGGCTGCGAGCATGCTCTCACTCATCTAGAGACCCAGCGCGCTTTTCATGACCGGCAGGCCTGGCTGACCGTCAAGGGTCGAGACGCCATCCAGCCATTTCGCCAGCTTGTCGGGGTTGCGCTTGATCATCTCGCGGGCGGCTTCGTCGGCGGACTTTCCCTCCCCCAGGATCATGCGCATGCCGTAGTTTTCATAGGTGAGATCGAAGGCCAGGTTGGCAAACAGCTTGGCCGCGTTGGGGCATTCCGCCGAAAAGCCCTTGCGGGCGATGGTGCGCACCGTGGCGCCACCGAAGTTCGGCCCGAACTCGATGTCCCCACCCGACAAATAGGTGATCTTGTAGTCGAGATTCATCGGATGCGGCTCCCAACCAAGGAACACGACCCAGCCCTTGTCCGCCACCGAGTTCGCGACCTGCGTCAGCATTGCCGCCTCGCTGGACTCGATAATCTGCCAGTCGCCGAGCCCATGGCGGTTGGCCGCCACCATGTCGACCAGCGGCTTGTTCGAACCCGCCTCGATGCCATAGATCTTGCTGCCGAACTTGTCGGCGTGGGCGGCGAGATCATCGAAGCTCTTGATCCCTTGGTCCGCAACATATTGCGGGACGGCGAGCGTGTATTTGGCGCCCTCCAGATTCACGCCCAACACTTCGACCGATCCCTCGTCGAAATAGGATTTGTATTCCTCGTCCTGGACCGGCCGCCAGTTGCCGAGGAACACATCCATGTCGTTCTCCTTCAGCGCCGAATAGGCGACGCCAAGGCCGAGCAAGGTCTGCGAGGCGTCGTAACCGAGGGCATCGAGGATGACCTCGGCAGTGGTGTTGGTGAGCGCGATATCGGTCCAGCCAAGGTCCGCCATGCGGACCTTCTGGCACTGTGCCGCGTCGGCGGCCATGGCGGGTGAAGCGATCAACCCCGAAATCAAGGCAAAGATGACTGTCGTACGCATTGTGGTTCCCCATTTTCTTGATGAGACGACTGCCAGCCAACGCTATGGCGTTTGCGCTGTATGTCAATATAGAATCTTGTATGAGCGTACAAAAATCTTATTTGCTAGAAAGGGAAATGGCGACTCAGGGCAAGCGAACCAGAATCGAGGACATACGGCGCGTCGAGCTGATCGCGGCCGCGCATCGCGTATTCCTCGAGCATGGGCTGCAAGGCATGACCTCGGCCCGCATATGCCGCGAGGCCGGCATGTCTCCGGGCATTCTCGCCTATTATTTCAAGGGCAAGGACGAAGTCCTATTCGGCATGGTGCGCTACAATAACCGGCTGCTGATGGAAGATGTCATCGCGCGGCTCGCTGCAGCGCGAACCAATTGGGCGCGGCTGGAAGCGGTCGTCGAGGGCAACTTTCCCGCACAGGCTTTCACCCGTCCCATCGCCAGCGCCTGGATATCCGTCTGCGCCGAAGCCGGCGTAAACGAGCAATATGCCCGGCTCCAGCGCGTGTTCCACCGTCGGCTGCGCTCCAACCTCGCTTCGGTGTTTGGCGGCATGTTCGATGCGGGGCGCCTGCACGAGGCGAGCCTGATCATCGCTGCCCTGCTCGACGGACTTTGGCTGCGCAAGGCGGTTGCCGACGATATCGGACGCGACGAGGCCATCACCCTGGTGTTTCGGGGGATTCGCTCTTTGGTGAGCGACAAGGAAGAGAAGCTTCTGCGTTCAGACCGAGAACCCAAGCGAGCGGCTGCCCGGCGAAGGCAGCAATGAGCCCCTGCCGCACCTGGCGACAATGTTCGCCGGCGCGGCAGACATGGCGGCGGAACTAGGCAGCCACAGCATGGCGCGCCTGGCTCAATGCCACCGCGTCGGGTCCGGCGGGGAAGCTGATTGTCGCGGTGTCATCATGCGCTATCTGCCAGACAACCTCGGCGACGTCTTCGGGCACGGTGTGCGCCGTCGGCCGGGTCATCTCTGCGAAGATCTCGCCGGCATAGCCGGCATAGGCTTCGGGGATGAAGCGTTTGATGCAGGATGCCGCATCGCGCGAGAAAGCGGTCGTCGGCCCGTAGCCCGGCTGGACCATCTTCACGCGAATGCCGAAATGATTGAGCTCGTTGGCTAGCGACGCGGTAAAGCCGTCAATGGCCATCTTGCTGGCGGTGTAGATGGCAACCAGCGGCATCGGCGCCAGCACGGCGCTTGAGGTGACATTGATGAGCGTGCCCGAGCGGCGGGCGCGGAACTGCGGGATCACCGCCTGGGTCATGGCCATGACGCCGAACGTGTTGGTTTCAAAGACCTGGCGCGCGATATCGATCGGCGTCGCCTCGAAGGCGCCGAACATGCCAATGCCGGCATTGTTGACCAGCACATCGATCGGCCCGGCCGCTTCGACCGCGGCCTTGATGCTGTCGGCATTGGTGACGTCGAGCGGCACGATATGGATGCGGTCGGATTTGGGCAGGATATCCTCACGCGGCGTGCGCATGGCGGCGATGACGTTCCAGCCTTTGGCGTGGAAAAGCCTGGCGGTTTCGAGGCCGTAGCCCGACGAGGTTCCAGTGATGAAAGCGGTCTTCATGGCAATCTCCTTCGTTGTGGATGATGCCAAGATAGCCGTTCAAATCCGGACTATATATAATCGCAAGTCCGCGACTCGTTTGCATAAGTCCAAATCGCGCGATTGGACGGGCGAGATCGATAAGGTCCGACAGCTCGCGATGATTTTTCTAATTACACGAAGGCGCGTCCCGCCGGGTCAATAGCCCAGGCCATCGATCCACTTGGCGTCCGGCACGACCACCAGCTTGCCAACAAAATCCTTGGCGATGAAGTCAGCCTGCGCCTTGTGGAAATCGGACAGTTTGTAGACGCCGCCAACCAGCGGCCGGATTTTCTTGGCCTCGATGTATCCAACGATGCGGCGGAAGTCGGCACGCGTGCCCTGGCTAGAGCCGTGCAGTTGCAGCTGCTTCAGATACATGGTCCGGAGATCGAGCTGCACGACCGGGCCGGCGATCGCGCCGGCGGTCGTGTAGCGGCCTTCGGGTCGCAGAATGCGAAGCAAGTCGTTGAAGATCGCACCGCCGACGAGATCGGCGACCACGTCGATCGGCTGGCCACCGGTCGCTTCGCTGACAGCGGCTGGCAGGTCGGCAACGCCTCGGGTGATAACAGCCTCGGCGCCGATGTCGCGCACCGCTTGTTCCTTGCCCTTACCGACGACCGCATAGGGAATGGTGCCGCGCGCCCGCGCCAGCTGCACAATGCCGGAACCGACGCCGCCTGAGGCACCGGTGACCAGCACCCGCTCGCCGGCTTTGAGCCCCGCCCGCTCCAGCATCTGCTCGCCGGTGAGGTAAGCGCAGCAGAAGGTGGCGAGTTCGACATCGCTCATGTCGGTGTCAACGACATGTGCGTTCTGCGCCGGTACGGTCTGATACTCGGCGTACCCGCCGTCGCGGCCATGGCCCATATAGTCGATGTCGGCGAGCGAATCGTCGTCGCGGTTGTAGATGGAGAAATCGACCATCACCCGCTCACCGATACGGTCCGGCGAAACGCCTTCACCGACGGCAGCGATGGTGCCGACCGTGTCGGTGCCCTGGATGCGCGGGAAAGCAAGTGTGTTGCCTTGCCGCCGCCAGGTCGACACGGCGGCAGCGTCCTCTTCGGTGCCATAGGCGCCTTGGCGCACCCAGACATCGGTGTTGTTCATGCCGCAGGCGCTGACCTTGACCAGCACTTCACCCGGGGCGGGCGCAGGCACTTTCACATCGGTGCGATAGACGAGTTTCTCCGGCCCGCCGTGCCCTGTCAGCAGGACGGCGGCCATGGTGGCGGGTAGGGTCTTGGTCATGGCATTCATGAATCGATCTCAGAGATTGGCAAACACGCTGTTGACGGCATCGGCGGTTTTCGAGACGACAATGTCGGCTTCCTCACGCGTGAGACAAAGCGGCGGCGCGAAGCCGAGAATGTCGCCCTGCGGCATGGCGCGGCCGATGACGCCGCTGGCGGCAAGCGCCGTCGCCACTTGCGGTCCGATCTTCTGCGAGGCGTCGAAGAATACGCGGTCGTCCTTGTCGGCGACGAACTCGACTGCCGCCAACATGCCGTCGCCGCGCACATCGCCGACATTTTTGTGCCCGCCGACGGCCTTGGCGAGCTCGGCGCGGAAGTAGGCGCCGGTCTCGCCGGCATTTGTCACCAGGTCCATCTCGTCGATCAGTTCGAGGTTGGCGACACCTGCGGCAACGCAGATTGGATGCGCGGCATAGGTCCAGCCATGGCCGAGCGAGCCGAGCTTGTCGGACCCCTGCACCAGCACCTGCCACATCTTGTCGGCGACGATGACGCCCGACAGCGGCGCATAGGCCGAGGTCAGGCCCTTGGCGATGGTGATCAGGTCCGGCTTGATGCCGTAATGGTCGGAGCCGAACATGGTGCCGAGACGGCCGAAGCCCGTCACCACCTCGTCGGCGACCAGCAGCACGTCATACTTCTTCAGCACGGTCTGGATCTTTTCCCAGTAGCCGGCGGGCGGCGGCACGATGCCGCCGGTGCCGAGGATCGGCTCGCCGATGAAGGCGGCGACCGTTTCGGGGCCTTCGGCCAGGATCATTTCCTCCAGCTTGTCGGCGCAATGTTGCGAAAACTGCTCCTCGCTCATCGAACGGTCGGCGCGGCGGAAATAGTAGGGCGCCTCGGTGTGCAGGACCGGCGCGCGCGGCAGGTCGAAGGCGTTGTGGAACAGGTCGAGCCCGGTCAGCGATCCCGTCATGACACCCGAGCCATGATAGCCACGCCAGCGCGAGATGATCTTCTTCTTCTCCGGGCGGCCCAACACGTTGTTGTAGTACCAGATCAGCTTGATGTTGGTTTCGTTGGCGTCCGAACCCGACAGCCCGAAATAGACACGGCTCATGCCCTTCGGCGCACGGTCGATGATCATCTTGGCCAGTGTGATCGACGCTTCGGTGCCGTGGCCGACATAGGCGTGGTAGTAAGCGAGGTTCTTGGCCTGGGTGGCGATCGCATCGGCGATCTTCTGGCGGCCATAACCGACATTGACGCAATAGAGCCCGGCAAAGGCATCGATGCTCTTCTTGCCATTGTTGTCCCAGACGGTGACGCCTTCGCCGCCGGCCATGATGCGGGTCGGTGATTCACCTCGCGCGTGCGTGCCCATATGGGTCGAGGGGTGGAAGAAGTGGTCGCGATCCCAGGCGTTGAGTTCGTTGGACTGGTCGAGCATTTTTGGACTCCTTGAGCGATAGCCGGACGGACTTATGCGACGTCCAGGCAGAGATATTTGAGATCGGTGAAAGCTTCGAGCCCGTGGCGCGAACCTTCGCGGCCGATGCCGGACTGCTTGACGCCGCCGAACGGGATCGGCGCGCCGGTGATCTTGACGCGGTTGATGGCGACCATGCCGTAGTCGAGGGCCCGACCCATGCGCTGCTGGCGGGCGCCGTTCTCGGTGACGACATAGGCGACGAGGCCGTACTCCGTGGCATTGGCGCGGGCGACCACCTCGTCCTCGCTGTCGAAGGGCGTCACCGCGGCGACCGGCCCAAACGTTTCCTCGCGCATGATCAGCGCTTCGTCGCTGACGTCGGCCAGCAATGTCGGCTGGTAGAACAGCGGCCCGGCCTGATGCCGCTTGCCGCCTGTGAGGCAGCGCGCGCCATATGCGATGGCATTGGCGACCTGTTCTTCGACCTTGGTGACAGCGCGCTCATGCATCAGCGGCCCGATGTCGGTCGTAGCGGCAAGGCCGTTGCCGGTCCGCAGCGCCTCGATGCGCTTTGCGAAGGCGGCGCAGAAGCGATCGTAGATCGGGCGCTGGACATAGATACGGTTGGCTGCGAGGCAATCCTGTCCCGACGTGGCGAATTTGGCATCGATGGCGATGTTCACTGCCTTGTCGAGATCGGCATCGGCAAAGACGATCAGCGGTGCGTGGCCGCCGAGTTCCATCACCAGCCGCTTCATCGTCGGCGCGCTTTGCGCGGCGATCAGTCGGCCGATCTCGGTCGAACCGGTAAAACTCATGGCGCGGACGCGCGCATCCTCGCACATCCGGCCGACAATCGTCGCCGCCTTGCCGGTGATGACGTTGAAGACGCCGGCGGGCAGGCCGGCACGCTCGCCAAGTTCAGCCAGCGCCAGCGCCGACAGCGGTGTCTCCGATGACGGATGCGCGATGACGGTGCAGCCGGCGGCAAGGGCGGCGGCGGCCTTGCGGGTCAGCATCGCCGACGGAAAATTCCACGGCGTGACGACGCCGACAACGCCAAGCGGCTCGCGCCGCACCATCATTTCCGCGTTGCGCAGATGGCTGGTGACGCTCTCGGCGTTGAGGCGCTTTGCTTCTTCGGCATACCACTCGACGAAGGACGCAGCATAGTCGATCTCGCCGAGCGACTCCTGCAGCGGCTTGCCCTGTTCCAGCGTCATCAGCAGAGCGAGATCGTCTTTCGCGGCGATGATCAGCTCGAACCATTTTCGCAGAATCTTGGACCGCTCCTGCGGCAACAGCGAACGCCAGGCCGGGAAGGCGCGCGCGGCGGCATCGATCGCCTTGGTCGTCTGGTGCGCATCAAGGGCGGCGACGAACGCAACCGTGCTGCCGGTCGCCGGATCGGTCACCTCGAAACTTTCGGCCGCTTCGCTCGCCATCCAGTGCCCATCGACATAGGCAAGCTCGCGTAGCAGCCGGCGATCGGTGAGCCGGTCGAGCGCTTCATGGCGATGCGAGCGGGCGAAATGCGCGGACATGGTCGAGGCCTCCCGGTTCGGACGATGCGGGAAGACTATCTGCCGTCAGCAGACAGAGAGGCTGTTTGCACGCCTTGAAGGAGAGAGACTCTCTCTATTGCGCCGTCGCGGCAGACAATCTCTCCGGCTTCACGACGATGCTGGCAGCAGGTCGGCCACCGGGAGAATGATTTCATCCTTCACCGTCTTGGTGACGATGTAGGTGAAGTAGCGGTCGATGCCAATCTCGCGCTCGAGCAAGCCGTCGACCAGCCGCTGATAGGCGTCGATGTCGCGCGCCATCACCTTCAAGACATAGTCGACGCCGCCACCCACAGACCAGCAAGCGACGATTTCCGGGATGTCGCGGATGACGCGCTCGAAACGGTCGAAATCGGCCTGGCGATGGCTGGCCAGCGTCACCTCCATCAGCACGGTGGCGACCGGCGCCACGACACGCATGGCGATCCTTGCGTGATAGCCCGAGACGATGCCGGCCTTCTCCAGCTTGCGCAGCCGCATCCAGCACGGCGTCGGCGACAGGCCGACCTGTTCGGCCAGCGCCAGCTTGGTGATGCGCCCGTCGCGCTGGATGGCGTCGAGGATTTTGAGGTCGATCGCGTCGAGTTTCGCTGATGTCATCGGCGTCCACTTTTTGTCGGCATCACCATGACGGCGCATTATTTCGATTGTCAATTGCACTGATTTCGATCCTAATAAGTCATGACATTGTGGCAACCCGATCCCGCGCTCCTTCGCCGGCCAGCCTATCAATCGCTGGCCGACCAGTTCGCGCGTGCCATCCATGACGGGCGGCTGGCCAATGGCGCGCGGCTGCCGACGCATCGCCGGCTGGCCGACGATCTGAAACTGTCGGTGCAGACGGTGAGCCGTGCGTATGAGGAACTTATCCGGCGCGGTCTGATTTCGGGCGAGATCGGCCGCGGCAGCTTCGTCCAGACGCAGCGCCGCGAACCGGAGCCGCCTTATCTGCCCGAACGCCTCGGCGAGGTCATCGATCTCTCGATCCTGAAGCCGGTCTGCGAGCCGATGCATCTGGAGCGGCTGAAGCAGGCGCTGGGCTGGCTGGCCGAAAACCTGCCGTCGAGCTCGGCGCTGTCGTTCCGGCCCAACATGGTGTTTCCGCGCCACCGCGCAGTGGCGGTGGAGTGGTTGAAACTGTGTGGGCTGGATATCTCTGCGCAGAACATCAGCCTGACCAACGGCGCCACCGCCGGGATGACTGTGGCGCTGATGAGTGTCGCGCCGCCGGGCTCGACCGTCGCCACCGAGGCCATCGGCCACCACACGCTGGTGCCGTTGGCGCGCTATCTCGGCTTCAACCTCGAAGGCTTGCCGATCGACGGCAACGGCCTGATCCCTGAAGCGCTCGACGAGGCCTGCCAGCTCACCGACATTCGCGCGGTATTCGTGCAACCTTCGGTGATCAATCCGACGGCGACGTTGATGGATGCGAGGCGGCGCGAAGAGATCGCCGCGGTCGCGCGCAAGCACGACATCGCCATCATCGAGAACGATGTGCTGGGTCCGCTGGTTGAAGATCGGCCGCCACCGGTTGCTGCCTTTGCGCCGGAGCGCACGCTCTACGTGACGTCCTTCACCAAGATCACCGTGCCTGGCCTGCGCATCGGCTACCTCGCGGCGCCCGACCGCTATGTCGCGGCGGTGGCCAACCGGCATCTGGTGTCCAACTGGATGGCGACGCCGTTGGTGGCCGAGATTGCCACCAAATGGGTCACCGACGGCACCGCGATGGAGCTCGTGCGCTGGCAGCGCGCTGCCTTGCGGCGGCGCCAGGACATCGCAGCCGAAGTGTTGGCCGGTGTCGACTACCGTGCCCGGCGCGACGGGCTGCATGTCTGGCTGCAGCTGCCCGCCGACCGTGCCGAAGAGAGCTTCGTCGCCCAGGCCCGTCTGCAAGGCGTGGCGATCGCGCCCGGCACGTCCTTCCGCATCTCGGATGCGCCATGGCATCCGGCGGTGCGCATTTCACTGGGCTCGACCACCGAGGGGGAACTGCGCGCCGGCCTTGGCGTTGTCACCAAGCTGCTGCTTGGCGATCCGGAGCATTTGCTGCTCGCGATCTGAGCGGAAATTGCCCTGAAATTGTGCGACCTCGGAAATATTGTCATGATTTTATTTTCCCAATTGACATGATTTGGCGCGTTCCGCATCGTTAAGGGCACAGGCTTCTCCAGCAGGGGAAATTCATTTGTCCACACCCATCATCAAGGTCGACGCCATTTCGAAGAGCTTCGGCTCGTTCAAGGTGCTCGACGGCCTGTCGATGCAGGTCATGCCCGGCGAGAAGCTGGCGCTGATCGGCCCGTCCGGCTCGGGCAAGACGACAATCCTGCGCATCCTGATGACGCTGGAGAAGATCGATGGCGGCCATATCCAGATCGATGGCGAACAGCTCTACCACATGGAGCGCAACGGACAGTTGCTGCCCGCCGACGAGCGGCATTTGACCAAGATGCGCCAGAAGATCGGCATGGTCTTCCAGCTGTTCAATCTCTTCCCGCACAAATGCGTCATGGACAATGTCACGCTGGCGCCGATGCTGACCAAGGGCACGCCGCGCGCCGCTGCCGAGAAGCGGGCGATGGAACTGCTCGACATGGTCGGCATGGCCGACAAGGCGAAGTCGATGCCGGCGCAATTGTCCGGCGGCCAGAAGCAGCGCGTGGCGATTGCCCGCGCCTTGGCGCTGTCGCCGAAGATCATGCTGTTCGACGAGGTGACTTCGGCGCTCGATCCGGAACTGGTCGAGGAGGTGCTCAACGTCATGCGCAAGCTCGCCGCCGAGACCGACATGACCATGCTGCTGGTCACCCACGAGATGGGCTTTGCCCATGACTTCGCCGACCGGGTGCTGTTTTTCGACCGCGGCAGGATCGTCGAGGAAGGCAAGCCCGACGAGATTTTCCGCCATCCCAAGCAGGAGCGCACGCAAGGCTTCCTGAAGAAGATCATCGCGGCCGGACATCGTGTCTGACCGCTTTGCCGAGGCGACGCAGTCGTCCCGAAACGACAAAACCAAGAAGACAACAAGGAGTTGGGAACAATGAAGAAACTTGGCATTCTGGCCGGCGTTGCCGGTCTCGCACTGACGGCGGTTCTGGCCGCTTCAAGCACCGGTTCGGCTGATGACAGCAAGCTCGAGCAGCTTAAGGCACAGGGCTTTGCCCGCGTTGCGATCGCCAATGAGCCGCCCTATACGGCGGTCGCCGCCGACGGCAAGGTCTCGGGTGCGGCGCCGGATGTGGCGCGCGAGGTCTTCAAGCGTCTCGGCGTTGGCGACATCGTCGCGTCGATCTCGGAGTATGGCGCGATGATCCCCGGCCTGCAGGCCGGCCGCTTCGACGTCGTCACCGCCGGCCTGTTCATGAAGCCGGAGCGCTGCGCGGCGGTCGTCTATTCGGAACCGGTGCTGTGCGACGCCGAGGCGATGCTGGTGAAGAAGGGCAATCCGAAGGGCTTCAAGAGCTACGAGGACGTCGCCAAGGACACGTCAGCCACGATCGGTGCGCCCGGTGGCGGCACCGAAGAGAAGCTGGCGCTCAACGCCGGTGTGCCGCGCGAGCGCGTCATCGTCGTTCCGGACGGCCAGAGCGGTCTGAAGATGCTGCAGGATGGCCGCATCGACGCCTACTCGCTGCCCGTCCTGTCGATCAATGACCTGGTCAAGAAGGCCAACGACCCGAACCTCGAAGTTATTGCACCGGTCCAGGGCGCGCCGGTCTATTGCGACGGCGCCGCCTTCAAGAAGGGCGACGAGGCCTTGCGCGATGCCTTCGACGTCGAGCTCGCCAAGATGAAGAAATCCGGCGAGTTCGCCAAGATCATCGAACCCTATGGCTTCTCGGCGGCGGCAGCGATGTCGACGACCCGCGACAAGCTCTGCGCCGCGAAGTAGCACTCACTTTCTACCTTCTCCCCGTTCACGGGGAGAAGGTGGCCCGAAGGGCCGGATGAGGGGCGGCGCCAACTTCTGCGAGGCTAGCGCTGCCCCTCATCTGCCTGCCGGCATCTTCTCCCCGTGAACGGGGAGAAGGAAGCTTCGTCGCCGCCTCGCACAACCGCAAACGTGGGAAGTTTCCGATTCAATGACCCAGTGGTCCGGCTATCTCGGCCTGATATTGCAGGGAGCGCTTGTCACCATCGAGCTGACGCTGATGGGGTCGGTGCTCGCGCTGATCATGGCCTTCCTCGCCGGCATGGGGCGCGTGTCGCGCTTCTTCGCGCTGCGCTGGCTGGCGACCGTCTATATCGAATTCTTCCGCGGCACTTCGATCTTCGTGCAGCTGTTCTTTGCCTATTTCGTGTTGCCGTTGATCGGCCTCGAACTGACCCCGCTGCAAGCCGGCGTGCTGGCGCTGGGCTTGAATGTCGGCGCCTATGCGGCCGAAGTGGTGCGCGGCGCTATCCAGTCGGTCGGCCGTGAACAATACGAGGCCTGCATCGCGCTCAATCTCGGCCGCTGGCAAGGCATGCGCCACGTCATCCTGCCGCAGGCGCTGCTGATCATGCTGCCGACCTTCGGCAACAACGCCATCGAGCTGCTCAAGGCAACCTCCGTCGTGTCGCTGATCTCGCTCGCCGATCTCACCTTCCAGGCGCAGGTCGTGCGCTCGCAGACCGGCAACACGCTGGTGCCGTTCACCACCATTCTCATCATCTATTTCGCGCTGGCGCTGATCATCTCGTGGGGCGTGCGTTCTCTGGAACGCCGTATGGCGCGCGGCCTAGACGGGGTGCGCGTCTGATGGATTGGGCCCTATGATGGATTGGGATTGGAATTTCGTCTGGGAATTCATGCCGACGCTGATCCAGGGCGTGAAGATCACCATCCTGGCGACGCTGCTCGGCTCCGTGCTGGCGGCGATTGTCGGCTTGGGCATCGCCCTGGCGCGCCGCTCGCCCAACAAGGTGCTGTCGCGCACCGTCGGCTTGGCTGCCGAATTCATCCGCGGCACGCCGCTTTTGGTTCAGCTCTATTTTATTTTCTATGTGCTGCCCGATTTCGGCATCCTTTTGCCGCCGCTGGTCGCCGGCGTTATTGGGCTTGGCCTGCACTACGGCACTTACACAGCCGAAGTTTATCGCGCCGGCATCGACAACGTGCCGCGCGGTCAGTGGGAGGCGGCCAAGGCCTGCAATCTGAGCGCCACGCAGACCTGGACCAACATCATCATTCCGCAGGCGATCCCGCCGATGATCCCGGCTTTGGCCAACTATTTCATTGCCATGTTCAAGGAGACGCCGCTGCTATCGGCGATCACCGTGCTGGAGCTGATGAACCAGGCCAAGAGCGTTGCCAACACCTACTATCGCTACATCGAGCCGATTACGCTGGTGGGCGCTTTCTTCCTCGTCATCAGCCTCTTCTCGGTCGTGCTGCTGCGCTGGCTGGAACATCGCTACGGCAAGATCGAAAGGTAATTTTTTGCATGAAACCGCTGCCCGAAATCAGGCTGATGCCGACAAGGCCGGTGCTCGACGTGCGTCCGCTGGAAGCGCGCGTCGGCCTGATCATCCTTGCCACCGACCACACCAGCGAACCGGACTTCCGCCGCATGGTGGCGAGCGAGCAGGTCGGCGTCTATGTCGCGCGCATCCCCTACAAGAACCCGACGACGCCCGAGAACCTTCGCAAGATGCAGCCGGAGCTGGCGGCGGGCGCCGCCCTCATCCTGCCCGACGAGAAGCTCGACGCCATCTGCTATTCCTGCACCTCGGCCTCGGTGGTGATCGGCGATGCTGAGATCGAGGCGGCGATCCAGTCTGCCAAACCAGGTGTTCCCGTGGTCACGCCGCCGATGGCCGGCGTGCGGGGGCTGAAGGCGCTGGGCGCAAAGAAGATCAGCGTCCTCACCCCCTACACCGTCGAAACCTCCAGGCCGATGGCGGCTTACTTCGCCGCGCGTGGCTTCGAGATATTGAGCTTCACCTGCCTCGGCTTCGAGGACGACCGCGAGATGGCGCGCATTGCGCCAGCAGCGATCGTCGATCTGGCGCGGGAGGCAACGCATGCGCAGGCCGATGCACTGTTCGTGTCCTGCACCGCGCTGCGCGGTGCGCTCGCGGTTCCCGGCATGGAAGAGGCCATCGGCCGCCCGGTCGTGACCAGCAACCAGGCCAGCGCCTGGAACTGCCTGCGCCTTTTCGGTGACGAGACATCCCGTCCCGAATTCGGCCGGCTGATGACACTGCCGTTGCCGCGCGATTGACGATCATGGCGACAGTTGCCCTCAGCGATATTCGTGCCGCGCGGGAGCGCATTGCCGGCAAGATCGAGCGCACACCGACGGTGCTATCCCAGAGCCTTTCCGAGCAGCTAGGCGTCCCCGTCTACCTCAAGCTTGAGCACCGCCAGACAACCGGCAGCTTCAAATTGCGTGGCGCTTCGAACGCCGTTGCTTCGCTGAGCGCCGAGGAGAAGGCGCGCGGCGTGGTTGCGTCGTCGACCGGCAATCATGGTCGGGCGCTTGCCCATGCCGCGAAGCTGGAAGGCATGCGCGCGGTGATCTGCATGTCGCGGCTGGTGCCGCGGAACAAGCTGGACGAAATCCGTCGGCTTGGCGCGGACGTCCGCATCATCGGCAACAGCCAGGATGAGGCGCAACAGGAGGTCGAACGGCTGGTGGCGCAAGAGGGACTGGTGATGCTGCCACCCTTCGACCATCCCACCATCATAGCAGGGCAAGGCACGCTCGGGCTGGAGATGATCGAGCAGGTTCCGGACGCCGCTCTCGTTCTGGTGCAGCTCTCCGGTGGCGGGCTGGCCTCGGGCATCGCCGCCGCCCTCAAGGGCGTCAGCCCCGGGGCAAAAGTCATCGGCGTTTCGATGGCGCGCGGCGCGGCGATGAAGGCGAGCCTCGATGCCGGCCGGCCGGTCGAGGTGGAAGAATTGCCGACGCTGGCGGATTCGCTCGGCGGTGGCATCGGCCTCGACAACCGGCTGACCTTTACCATGTGCCGCGATCTGCTCGACGATGTCATCCTGCTCAGCGAGGGCGAAATCGCAGCCGGCATCCGCCACGCCTATGAACAGGAACGCGAGATCGTCGAAGGCGCCGGCGCGGTCGGCATCGCCGCGCTGCTCGCCGGCAAGGTCAAGGCGAGCGGGCCGATGGTTGTGCTGCTGTCCGGACGAAACATCGACATGAACACGCACCGCAAGGTCGTTTGCGGCGAGATAGCCGCGGAGCGCGACGCATGAGCCGGATGACGATCCTTACCCAGAAAGAACTGCGCACAATCGTGAGGCTCGATCTCGACGCTGTCGCCTGTGTCGAAAACGCTTTCCGCGCGCTCGCCACTTTGCCGGTGGCGATGCCGCCGATCCTGCGGCTGGACATTCACGAGCATCGCGGCGAGGTCGATGTGAAGTCGGCCTATGTGCCTGGCATAGATGGTTTCGCCGTCAAGATAAGTTCCGGCTTCTTCGATAATCCGAAACTCGGTCTGCCCAGCGGAGGCGGCATGATGGTGCTGCTATCGGCAAGAACCGGTGTGGTCGAGGCGCTGCTGCTCGACAATGGCTACCTCACCGATGTCCGCACCGCTGCGGCGGGCGCCGTCGCGGCGAAACATCTGTCGCGGCCGGATTCCTCTGTTGCCGCAATCTTCGGCGCCGGCGTGCAGGCTGGCCTGCAGCTCGAAGCGCTCATACTGGTGCGGCCAATTGCCGAGGCACGCATCTGGGCGCGCGATGCCGTCAAGGCGGAGGCGACTGCACGCGCCTTGCGTGAAAGGCTTGGCATCCTCGTGCGTGCCGAACCGGACGCGGCAACGGCGGTTGGCGGCGCCGACATTATCGTCACCACCACGCCGTCGACCGAGCCGCTGATCAAGGCCGGCTTTGTCGTTGCCGGTCAGCACATCACCGCCATGGGATCCGACGCCGAGCACAAGAACGAGATCGCCCCGGCGATCCTGCGCATGGCCGATCTCTATGTCGCCGACAGCGCCAAGCAAACGCGGCGTCTTGGCGAACTGCATCACGCCATCGCGGCGGGCGTGATGAGCGCTGACGCCGAGGTCACTGAGCTCGGCCAGATCATCGCCGGTGAAAAGCACGGAAGGCGCTCGGCTAGCGACATCACCATCGCCGACCTCACCGGCACCGGCGTGCAGGATACCGCGATCGCCACGCTCGCCCGCGACCGGGCGCGGGCGGCCAATGCCGGAACCATTTTCGAAAGCTGATGCTGGCCAAAGCGTGATCCGGAAAAGTGGGAACCGGTTTTCCGAAAAGATCACGCTCAAACAAAAACGACGAGCCGGTTTCAACACAGTTGAAAACAGGCTCGAGGCCCAACAAACGAGGACCTAAGAACAATGCAACCGAACCTGAAATTCTCGCGCGGCGAATTTGCGGAACGCCTCGCCAAGACTCGCCAAGCCATGGCGGCAAAGGGCGTCGACCTGTTGATCGTCAGCGACCCCTCCAACATGGCCTGGCTGACCGGCTATGACGGCTGGTCGTTCTATGTGCACCAGGCGGTCATCGTGCCGCCATCGGGCGAGCCGGTCTGGTACGGCCGCGGCCAGGATGCCAACGGCGCCAAGCGCACCGCCTATCTCGCGCATGACAACATCGTCGGCTATGCCGACCACTACGTGCAGTCGACCGAGCGCCACCCCATGGATTTTTTGGCCAGCGTGCTCAGTGATCGCGGCTGGGGGAAGCTCACCATCGGCGTCGAGATGGACAATTACTGGTTCTCGGCGGCCGCCTTCGCGTCGCTGCAGAAGCATTTGCCCAACGCCCGTTTCGTCGATGCGACCGCGCTGGTCAACTGGCAGCGCGCGGTCAAGAGCGCGACCGAAATCGATTACATGCGCAAGGCGGCGCGCATCGTCGAGGCCATGCACCAGCGCATCGTCGACAAGATAGAAGTCGGCATGCGCAAATGCGATCTCGTCGCCGAGATCTACGATGCCGGCACGCGCGGCGTCGACGGGATCGGCGGCGACTATCCGGCGATCGTGCCGCTGCTGCCGTCGGGAGCCGACGCTTCGGCACCGCACCTGACCTGGGACGACAGACCGATGAAGTCGGGCGAAGGCACCTTCTTCGAGATCGCCGGCTGCTACAACCGCTACCACTGCCCGCTGTCGCGCACCGTTTTTCTGGGCAAGCCGACGCAGGAATTCCTCGACGCCGAGAAGGCGACGCTGGAGGGCATGGAAGCAGGGCTTGCGGCTGCTAAACCCGGCAACACCTGCGAGGACATCGCCAACGCCTTCTTCGCCGTTTTGAAGAAATACGGCATCGTCAAGGACAACCGCACCGGCTATCCGATCGGCCTGTCCTATCCGCCGGATTGGGGCGAGCGCACGATGAGCCTGCGCCCCGGCGACCGCACCGAACTCAAGCCCGGCATGACCTTCCATTTTATGACCGGTCTGTGGCTGGAGACGATGGGGCTGGAGATCACCGAGTCCATCCTGATCACCGAAACCGGTGTAGAGTGCCTGGCAAATGTGCCGCGCAAACTGGTGGTGAAGAATTGAAAATGACGTCCAGTCTCCGCCCATCGCCGATCGCGCCGACCGTCGATTTCGACAAGGATGGCGTGCAACATGGCTTCCTGCGGCTGCCCTACAGCCGCGACGACTCGGCCTGGGGTTCGGTGATGATCCCGATCTGTGTCATCCGCAATGGCGCGGGGCCGACGGCGCTGCTCTCGGGCGGCAATCATGGCGACGAGTATGAGGGGCCGCTGGCGCTCTACGATCTCGCCCGCACCCTCGATCCGAAGCAAGTCAGCGGCACGGTGATCATCGTGCCGGCGATGAACTATCCGGCATTTCGTGCCGGCACGCGGACGTCGCCGATCGACAAGGGCAACATGAACCGCAGTTTTCCAGGAAGGCCGGACGGCACGGTGACCGAAAAGATCGCTGATTACTTTCAGCGCGAATTGTTGCCGCGCGCGGACCTCGTTTTCGACTTCCACTCCGGCGGCAGGACGCTCGATTTCGTGCCGTTCTGCGCCGCGCACACTGTGCCCGACAAGGCGCTGGAGCAGAAAGCCTTCGACGCGGTCGCAGCGTTCTCCGCACCGTTCTCGATGCGCATGATCGAGATCGACTCCGTCGGCATGTACGACACGGCCGCGGAGGAAATGGGCAAGGTCTTCGTCAGCACCGAGCTTGGCGGCGGCGGCACCTCGCGTGCCCAGACCGTGCGGATTGCGCGGCGTGGCATCCTCAATGTGCTGCGCCATGCCGGCATCGTTGAGGGTGCACTCGAGAAGAGCCCGACGCAATGGCTCGACATGCCGTCCGGCGATTGCTTCTCCTTCGCCGAGGAGGACGGCATGATCGAAACCATGGTCGATCTCGGCGAGCCTGTGAAAGAAGGCTCGGTGTTGGCGCGCATCCATTCCACCGGCCGCACCGGCATCGCTCCGCTGGAGATCAGGGCAAAAATGTCCGGCATGCTGGCGGCGCGGCATTTTCCGGGCCTGGTCAAAGCCGGTGACTGTGCCGCGGTGGTTGGCGCTCTGGTCTCCTGATGTTCGGAGTCAGCGAAATCAGCGGCCAGCGTGTGTGCTTACATCAGAGCGCGTCGTAAACGGCGTCGATTACACCCTTGCGGCGCGGATCGAGGTCGTCGAAACCGAGCATACGGTTGGTGACATAGCCGAACCCGACACCGGCGGCGGGATCGGCAAAGCCGATGGCGCCGCCCCAGCCGCTGTGACCGAACGTTTGCGGCGACGCGCGGCCGGCATAGGTGGGATCCTCCATCTGATAGCCGGCGGCGAAGGCTGTCGGCAACGCGAAGCTGTCGTCCATGCCGCGAATGCGAAGTCTTGCTGCTTCTTCGATTGCGGTACGGCCGATCAGAGACTTGCCCTTCCAGACGCCACCGGCCGCCATCATGCCGTAGATGCGCGCCAGTGCATGAGCGGTCGACTGGCCATTGCCGCCCGGCACCTCGGCGGCGCGCCAGGCGCGGTCGTTGGGCGCCGATGCCCGGGGTGTGGGATTGTCGCCAGCGTGGGGAAATGGCGAGGCGCGGACAAACTCGACCCAGTCCGAAGTCTTTGGACCTTCAATCATCTCGGCGACCCTGGGATCCTCGCTGGCCGGCAGACCGACATGAAAGTCGGCGCCAAGCGGGCCTGCGATCTCTTCCGCGATGAAGCGGCCAATGCTGCGTCCGTCAACCCGACGCAACACTTCGCCAGCGAGGTGGCCGTAGGTAAGGGCGTGATAGATGCAGCGGCTGCCCGGCTCCCACAAGGGCGGCATGGCCGCCAGCGCATCGACAAAGGGCGTCCACGCCAGAAGCCCTGCTTCGTCCATAGGCACGGCGAGACCGTTCAGCCCGGCCTGATGCGACATCACCTGATCGAGCGTGATGCGCTCCTTGCCGCCGGCCGCGAATTCCGGCCAGTAGCGCGCAACGGGGGCGGCATAATCGAGCTTGCCGCGCTCCACCAGCATGGCGATGGCCAAGGCCACAACGCCCTTGGTGCAGGACCAGACATTGATCAGCGTGTCCTGCCGCCACGGGCGGGTGCGCGCGGCATCAGCGTGACCTCCCCACAGATCAACGACGGTCTTGCCGCGAACCACAACCGACACGGCGCCGCCATGCTCCAGTCCCTGTGCGAAAGACCTACCAAACGCCTCGCGCACGCCGGCAAAGCGTGGATCGCAGATACCCTCAATGTTCATACGCGAATTCTCACTTGGTAGGAGGTCCTCAATGCAACCCAGTTTCAATGGCTGGCCTTGGATTGGCAACCAGGCTGTGGCGACCAGCACAGAGATATGGCGCCGCAGTCAGTCCCGAGGGCAGTGGCGTGCCGCCCCAAAAGGGCGTGCCTGCATAATAGCGGTTTGCCGCCGTGTTCCTGACGCGAAGCTCGATTGCAACCTCGCCCTGCACGACGGGTAGCGCGAAGCGCGCGTCTCCCGCGACATGCCGGCCTATAAACGCGCCGTCGAGCCAAAGCTCCGCCGTTTCATGCAGGCCTGGCAGCAGCAGATGCCAGACGAGACCGTCGGCGAGGTCAGGCAGATTTGCTTGCCGGCGGTAGATCCCGGTGCCGGCGAAAGTGGCATGGCCTTGCACCTCCCATCCGCGATCGACGGCCACCGGACTGGGTTCGCCACCGTCGATCTCCAGCGTCCAGCCATCGGCAAGGACGATCGGCGCCGGCGCATTGGCAAGCGTGGCGGCGTGACGCCGGCCGGCATCGACCGGCTGATATGATGCCTGGTCGCCATTCCGGATCGACAGGCACACCAGGCGCTGGGCACCAACATCAAGGGTCAGCGTTCCGTCGATCATCGCGTATGGCATGGCGGCTACTTCGCCCGTCTCGGAATTCCAGAACGAGATTTCCGGCGCCGGCTCGGCGAATCGGATGTTAAGACGCTGCGCGATCGCCTGATCGTTGAAAGCCGCCAGCCGCCAACTGTCGCCGCACCGCGAAACCGAACTCCAGGAAGGGCCGTCTTCGAAGCTGATGTCAGGCAGCGCGCGCGGTTCGGCCGCGACAAGGCGCGCAATGTCTAGCTGTGCCGCATCCGGCAGATGCACGACACGCCCGCACGCCGCGGCAAAGCTGGTCAACAGCGCGGACGGCTCGTCTCCCTTGGTTCTGGTCTTGTGCGGCAGCGGGCCTGTCGCCAGCAGCCGGCCGCCGTTTCGCACGAAAGCGGCGATGATCTCGGCCGTGTCAATCGAGGCGAATGTCGTCACCGCAGGCAGCACCAGCGTCTCATAGCGCGGCTCTGCACAGAGCACCGTGTCAAGCAAGCGCTCGTCCACAATGTCATAGCCGAGCCCCGCGCGGGCCAGCGCTTCCGCCCACCAGCCGAAATGGTCCCCACAGGCCGGTGCCATCGCCTCTGCACGGATCGTCTCGAGCGGATAAAGAAGCGCCACTGGCCGCAGCGGTTCGCCATCCTCCAGAAAAGCCGAGAGCCGCGCCAGTTCCGCGAAGATCGCAGGGCAGTCCTCCCACCACGGCTCGAAGTTGAAAGCTGGCGGAAAATCGAAACGTGCGCTGAGCAGCCCGTCGCCCTTGTCGCCATCGGTGACGTTACAGGCGTGCAGCAGGATCTGCCGCGCGCCGAACAGGAGATGGCGGATCGCTTGCGCGCGTAAGCGCTCGGCTGTCAGACCCCATTGGCCGGCAAGGCCCGGCGCGCCGGTTTCCCGCCCGGTCGAATATTGCTCGATCATGCAGCGCCGGCGGCCATGCGCCCGCGCTACGCTGTCGCCGAGCTTGGCGGAAAGCTGCGGCGCATAGTCGGCGGCGTCGACCGCCGTTGCGCTGCGATAGGCGTCGACGCCGAAATAGTCGACGCCCGGCATGCTGCGCGGATCGAAGCCGGTGAGGCCGGCATGCAGCCCCCAGGCGCCAACATGGGTCAGAAGTTCGTGTCCGGTAAAATCGACGCCGCGCTCGGTGGCCCAGCGCGATAGAGTTCCGAAGAAGGCTTCATGCATGCGTCGGCTATAGGCTTCGAAAAAGCCGGCCCGCAGCGCGGCCGTGCGCGGACCGACATCGCGCAGCAGCGACAGCATTTGCATTGGGTCGGCCGGGTCGGCAGCGTCCCAGAGCAGGCTGTTGCCGAGATTGCCATGGTGCTCATCCCAGACGTGGAACCCGGCATAGGGGTGGTCGAAGAAGAAGCCGTCCGCCGCGCCACCTGCGGCGTCCAGCAGCGGCGCATAGACGGTTTCGGCGAACCGTTGCGCCGCTTCCGGCAGGAGATAATTGATGAGCCGGGAGGTCAGGCACCGCGCCGATGCAAAGACGGTAACCGCGCTGCCAGCCGGAACGGCGCCATCATGCTCGATCACGATGCGGCACGCGGCATCACCGGTTTCCTCGATCGTCATCGTACCCATCACTGGCCGGACGGGGCTTTCGGCCGCAATTGCCGTCTGGTCGTCCGGGTGCGAGACAGCGAGCACCACCTGCCAGTCGCCCCAGCGCGGCACGCCGTCTTCGTAGCACCAGGTGCGGCCGGCCTCGCCGAGGAAATCGAGGAACGGCGAGTGGATGTTTGAAATCGTGAGTTCGGTACGCGCCCCCTTCACCACCCCACGCGTCCAGAACAGATGGCGCTCGCGCAGATGATCCGCGCCATTGACGGTGCGTCCTCCGCCATGGCCGGACATCCAGCCATACTCGTCATAGATGGTGACCCTGAGGCCCAGCCGCTGCGCCTCGGTGGTCGCGCGCCAATACGCGTCCAGATATGCAGGCGACATGTAGGATTCGAGCGCAAGCGCGCGGCGCGCCTGGATCATCACCGTGCCGACGCCTTTTTCGCGCATATCCGCCAACTGCCGGCGAATCTCCGATACGTTCGGAATGCGGTGCCAGAACCAGAAGACAGCCGGCCAAAAATTCGGCCCCGGCTTGCGGAACCATTCGAGCCCATCAAGCAATTTGCCGCTCACGGCGTCGGCGTGAGGTGGAAGTCAAGCCGCGCGCCGGCCCCTGCCCCCGAGATATCCACGACGCGGCATCCGTCGTCCGGCACCGTCGCGATCTCCTGCCCATCGAGGCGCGCTGATACCAGGCGCGCGGCCATGTCCGGCCCGAGCCGGAAGCTTGCACTGCCCGAGCAGCCCTCCGGGAAACGGACTGACAGCAGCCCTCTTTCCACGACGATCTGGCTGATGCGGCCTCTGTAGTCGGTGGAAAACAGCACAGCGCCTCGAGCCGAGAGAGTGAGCGTCCCCGCTTCGACAGTGACAACGACATCACCGGCGGGGCTCGATACGGGACCCAGCCGCACGGTTTCGCCGCTGTTTGCCAACTCCCATCCGTGCCACGGGCCGATGTCCATGACCTGGCTGACTCCGAGCAGCGGCAGCATGGCGCCCCAAGTGTAGAAGGGATCGGCATCGCCTTGATCGACGATCTCGCCGGTCTCGGCATTGTAGTTCTCACCGCAAAGCCGCGCGGTCGTCCAGGACTGCTCGAACATAGCCAGGCTTTTGCGAGCAAGTTCGGCCGCCTCCGGCTCGAATCCATAACGGCGCAGGCCTTGCCAGACGAAATAATTGACATTCGCCCAGATGCGCCCGCGCCAATAGACGTTTTCCTTGTAGGCGGGATCGTTGCGCGACGCATTGGGCAGAACGAACTGGCCGCCGAATGTAGCGGGATCGGCGAGATGCTCAAGAAGCCGGGCTGCCTGCGCCTCGCTGGCTGCACCGCACAACAGCGGATAGAAGGTTGTCGGGCCGACGCTGGAGACGAAACCGCCATGGCGCTGCCGGTTGGCGAACAGCCCGCGCGCCTCGTCCCACAATTCGGTCCGGATTTTGTCGCGCGTATCCTGCGCGAGAGCCTCGAACCTTGCGGCATCGTCGACGTGGCCGAGCTCGCGGGCGATCTTTCCCAGCATTTCGGTGTCGAGCGCCAGCGCGCAGTTGAGCCCGACGTCAAACGTCGACAGGGAGCGTGTGGCGGGATCGTAGACCGCCTCATCATGCGTCGCGGAATTGTCCATGCCGGTTTCGTTGCGCGCGCCGAAAGCTGTGCCTTTGTAGAGGGCGTCGCCGACGTCCGAGGTGCCACAGGAAACCAGCCCGCGCCCGTCCGGATCGCGGCTGGCTCGCCACCACCGGTTGTTCCGCAGCAATGGGCCGTAGGCGTTTTCGAGTAAGGACCGGTTGCGGCTGCGCAGATACATCGTCCACGCGATAAAGGCACCATGCGGCGCCTGGCTACGGTCGACCCAGGAATCGCGCGATGTCAGCAGGCAGGCGAAATTGCCCTGCGGGGTCGCGCTGGCCATAGCGACGTCGAAATTTTCACTCGCAAGAGATGGATCGAAAAGACCCGCCATCAGCGCCGCGAAGGTCTGGTCGTTGAACCAGACGGCGAAGCCACCGAGATTCCAGATTCGGCTGATCGCGGTGTAAGGTCGGGCGTTGATGCGGTCATAAAGCGTGTTCCAGCCGATCACGTCGCGCACCGCGTCGAGCGCGCCCTCGTTGCGCCCGGTGTGAAGCGGCGCGGCGGGTGCTGCGTCCACCACCAGCGCTCTCTTCGCCGTCTTCACCGCAAGCACGCGGCTGTCAGCCACCGCCGCGGCAAACCGGGCCTCCGGCATCATTTCGAGGTTGAAGCGCAGCGCGATGATTTTTGCCGAATTCGAACGGCTCGAGAGATCGAAATAGCCGTTGGCGTCCATGTCGGCGACCAGGGCTTCGATGCTTTCGTGACCGGTCACCTGTACCGGTGCGTCGCGCGAAACCAGCGACACGTATCGCTGTCCGACGGCCAGGGTCGCGGCGCCTTCTTCATGGCTGTAGGTGACCTCTTCCCCACCCTCCGCCGACAGGCAAAGCACGACCCAGTAGCGCAGACCCCACTCCTGCTTTTCACGCACCGACCAGCGGCCTTCGATGCAGAAGGGATCGCGTTTTGCGTAGGAGAACTCGAGCCGCGTGCCGCCATGCGTTGTCTCGAAATCGACGACCTCGCCATGCAGGCCGTGGCGTCCGAAGCGAATTTCGGCAGGCGGGCGGATGGTTGTCGCCTTGCGCGCGGAAGACGAGAACAGCACTGGCGTGATGCGTGCGCCGAGCGGCAAAAACACCATCTCTCCCGGCCGTTCCGACCATGTGTTCCAGGCGCTTTCGGCGGGCAAATTGACGTTTTTGAGCATGGGATATTTCCGGTGGATCGATGATGGGCGGAGCGGGCGGCGGCGGTCGAATTAGAGATCACTTGACAATTAAGCCATCTCGAAGTTTGTTTGTACACTAACAAAAATGGGAGAAGAACATGCAACAGACACGACGCAGTTTTCTGACAATCATGGGCGCTGCCGCAGCGGCCGGTTTGGCTGGGCCAAGGCTGGCACGGGCCGCGACCAGCATAACGGTTCTGAACTGGCAGGGCTACGGCACCGACGAGGCGTGGGCGGTGAAAGCCTTCACCGAGAAGACCGGAATCCAGGTGGTGCACGACTATTTCAGCTCGGAACCGGAAATGCTGACCAAGCTGAGAACCAATCCCGGCGTCTACGACGTTGTGCTGATCAATAGCGCCCGCGTGTCGCAAGCCGTTGCCGACAGTCTGGTCGTTGCGGCCGACTTCAGCAAAGTGCCGAATGCCGCCGGGCTTTCGCCGGATCTGGTCAACAGCGCGAATCGCAACATCGACGGCACAGGCTACGGCGTTCCGTGGGTCTGGGGCATGACAGCCATGGCAGCTCGCGAAGGTGGAACGATCCCGGACAGCTATGCGGCATTGGGCGACCCGGCCAATGTCGGGCGCGTTGCGCTGTCTGACGATGCCGTGACCATGGTGGCGCTTGTCGCGCTGCTGACCGGCCAGGACATGAACAAGCCGACCGATCTGGCCGCCATCACCGACAAGCTCAAGAGCTTCAAACCCAACGTCAAATTGATGTGGTCGAGCGAAGATCAGTGGAATAAATCGTTTGCCGCCAAAGAGTTCGACCTGTCCGTCTACTGGTCAGGGTCCTCGGCGCGGTCGAAACACATCTCCAAGCTTCCTGTCCAGTTCGTCGTTCCGAAGGAGGGTGCGCTTGTTTGGATGGATACGCTGAACGTCGTGTCCGGCAGCGTAAATCCGGATGCGGCCCTGGCCTTCATCAACTACATGATCGATCCTGAGTTCTATGTGGAATGGGCGACCAAGGTGGGTGCTCCGGCCTCGGCGAACACCGCTGCCATGGACAAGCTGCCGGCCGACGACCTGACCCGCTTGACCCACGATCCCAAGTACCTGAAGACGTCGACAATCCAGGCGGCCCTCACCGACGAACAGCGCGAGGCGTTCAACAATCTCTGGCAAGAGGTCAAGGCATTCTATGCCGCTTGATCCGGCCAACTCCACCCAACTGCGCGAGCCTGGCGGCTCGCGCAAGCCGTTGCCGCCATGGGCGTCGACGGCTGCGTTGTTGGTGCCGACCTATGGCTGGCTGACGCTGGCGGTGTTCCTGCCGCTCTGCACCATGTTTGCGTTCAGTTTCCTGACCGCAACGCCGATGGGCAAAGCCCCGATCGTCTTCACATTCAAGCAATACCGGGCCTTTATCGATCAACCCTATTTGCTCGGCGTTGCCTGGCAATCCCTGCTGATGGGCTTCTGGACGACGTTTTTCTGCGCGGTGCTTGGCTTCTTTGCTGCCCTGGCGCTGGTCCGCGCCACCGAGGGCAAGGTGCGCGAGACGCTGCTGATCCTGGTGCTGCTGCCGTTCTGGACGAACGGTCTCGTGCGCGTGTTCTCCTGGACCATGGTGCTGCGCGAAGGCGGCTTTCTCGACTATGCGATCCATTCGGTCTGGCCCGGCGCCGGGTCGGTCGGATTCCTCTACACGCGGCAAGCTGTGGTGGTCGGCCTGGTGCACGGCTACCTGCCCTACATGATCCTGACCTGTTACATCGCGCTGGTCACGATCGACAACACCATCGTCGAAGCCGCCAGCAGCCTTGGCGCGCGCTGGTGGACGATCCTCTGGAAGATTCTGTTGCCGATGGCCGCGCCCGGCCTGATCTCCGGATCGGTCCTGATCTTCGTGCCGGTAATCGGCTCGTTCATGGAACCGAGAATCCTCGGTGGCCGCGTCGGCGTGACAATGGGCACGGTGATCGAGGATCAGTTCACGCAGGCCTTCAACTGGCCGCTCGGCGCCGCCCTGTCCTTCACCATGCTTGCCGTCGTCCTCGGTATCTTCGCCACCTTCTCCGGCGTGCTGCGCCGTGGCACGGCCTTGTGAGGATGCCAAGATGAAGATCGCCGCCCGCTTCTACATCGCCGCCATCCTCGCCTTCCTCTATCTGCCGATCCTGGTGATGATGGCGATGGGGTTCAACGAATCCCCGCTCTACGAACTGCCTTTCAGCTTCTCGACGCGCTGGTATCAGGCGCTTGCCGGCAACGCTCCGCTCGTCAATTCCGGCATCAACAGCATCTGGATCGCAGTCGCCACGTCGATCATCGCCACGGTGCTCGGCACCATGGCGTCCGTCGCGCTGTCGCGCAGAACCTTTCGCGGCAAGACGCTGCTTCAGCTGATGCTCCTGCCACCGATCGCCATTCCCTGGCTGATCACCGGGACGGCGATGCTGGTGTTCTTCTTCTACAGCGGCATCGGCCGGGGTCTGCATGCACTCCTGATCGGCCATGTCGCACTCGCCATCCCCTATGTGGTGCTGGTCGTCGGCACGGGTTTCCAGACCGTGCGCGCCGATCTCGAGGAGGCAGCGATGAGCCTCGGTTCGACGCCGGTACACGCCTTTTTCTCGATCACCTTGCCGCTGCTCTATCCGAGCATCCTTGGCGCGGCGCTGTTTGCCTTCGCCGTCTCGCTCGACCAGTTCGTCATTTCGTACTTTTTGGCCACGCCCGGATTCTCGACCCTGCCGGTGCAGATCTATTCGGCAATTCGCAAGGGTTTCACCCCGGAGATCAACGCCATCTCGACCATCCTTTTGGTCGGTTCGATGGCGGTCATCGTGATCTTCGCCCTGTTCGCAAAGCCGGGAGGCGTCAGTGACAAACGTTGAAGTCCGTTCGATCGCCAAGAGCTATGGCTCGGTTCCCGTCCTCACGGACATTTCGACGGACTTCACGCAAGGGTCGTTCACCAGCCTGCTAGGACCGTCCGGGTCGGGGAAAACCACGCTGCTGCGCATCATCGCCGGGTTCATCATCCCGGACCAGGGCAATGTCGCGATCGGCGGAAACGATGTCACGCGTACACCGGTCTGGGCGCGCAACATCGGCATGGTGTTCCAGTCCTACGCGCTGTTCCCGCACATGACGGTGAACGAAAACGTCGCGTTCGGGCTCGCCCGCCGCGGCATCAAGGGCGAGGAGTCGCGCAAGCAGGTCGAGCGCGCGCTCGAGCTTGTGCGCCTGCCAGGTTTCGGCGACCGCAAACCCAAGCAATTGTCCGGCGGCCAGCAGCAGCGTGTCGCGCTGGCCAGGGCGATCGTCACCAAGCCGAGCGTGCTTCTGCTGGATGAGCCGCTTTCCGCGCTCGACCGCCGGTTGCGCCAGGAGATGCAGGTGGAACTGATCCGCATCCAGAAGGAAAGCGGCCTGACCACCATCTTTGTGACACACGATCAGGAAGAGGCGCTGACACTATCGGACAAGGTGGCGATCCTGGATCGCGGCCGCATCGTGCAGATCGGCGCTCCGACGGAGGTCTACGAGCGCCCCAAGACCCGCTTCGCGGCGGAATTTCTGGGCGACACGAATTTCCTCACCGGCACGGTCGTTGCAGGCGGCATCAGGCTTGCCAACGGATCGACCGTGGCCGTCGACGCACCGCTGCCCGCCGCGGGAAGCGAGGCAACCGTCGCGGTGCGGCCGGAAAAGATTGTCATCAGGGACGTGGCACGTGGTGGCAAAGACACCGACCGCAGCAACCGCGTCAGCGCTACGATATCGTCATCGGTCTATGCGGGAACGGCACTGACCTACGAGGCGGCCTTCGACGGGCTCAGCTTCAAGATCTTCGCCCAGAACAGCGATGCAAGGCCGCACTCGGTTGGTGACGTTGTGGAACTGACATGGTCGCCTTTGCACACTGTTCCGCTGGAGGCGGCGGCATGACCGAAACAGCTGTACGCATCGGCCCCAATGCCGTTCATCTGTGCATCGACATGCAGCGCCTGTTCGCTGAAAAAACCGAATGGCATACACCGACGCTGGCCGACATCGTGCCCAACATCGCCAAGATCATCGAGGCCAAGCCGGGCCGCACGATCTTCGCGCGCTTTACAGTGCCTGAAACGCCCGACGCGGCCGACGGCAACTGGCAGAGCTACTACCAACACTGGTCGGGAATAGTGCAAGCATCGTCGAGCGACCCCGGCCTGGTCGACGTGATCGAGCCACTTGCCGCGTTGGCGCGCGAGGCAGAAACCCTGGACAAGCCGACCTATTCAATGTTCGGCGTCAGCGGGCTGGCGGACCGGCTCACCGCCCGCAACGTCGATACGCTGGTCATCACCGGCGTGGAGACAGATGTGTGCGTGCTCGCGACGGTCTTCGACGCCATCGACAGAGGGTACAGGATAGTCGTGGTGAAGGATGCGGTGACCAGTGGGTCGCTGGAATCCCACAAGGCGACCTTGGACCTTCTGTTGCCGCGCATGCCGCAGCAGATCGCCCTTGCCAGCACCGCCACGCTGCTTGCGAACTGGACGGATTGACCACGGGACGGCGCCGATCAGAGCGACGGCGGGGGAACATCTCCCCCGCTGCGTTGGCTTATTGAGCCGAGACAGCTTCGGCCGCCTTCTCGATGATCTTGGCCACAGCCTTGGGCTGCGACACGTAGACCGCATGGCTGGCAGCGACCTCGGTGATTTGCGACTTGGCGCGCTCCGCCATCAATTTCTGGACGCGCGGGGGGATCATCTTGTCGTCGGTGGTCAACAGATACCAGGAAGGCTTTGTCCGCCAAGCCGGGTCGCTCACCTTGCCGCCCGCTCCTTCAAGGCCGAATGGTACCTGCGAGGCTTCCATGAACGCGGCGAGTTTGTTGCTGACATCCCCGGCGAAAGACGTGTGGAACTTCGCCTTGTCGAGGAACAGGAAGCCGTCCACGGGCGGCAGGATCGGCGGCACGGGGTCTGCTTTCTCGGGGTTGGCCAGCATGTCGATGATTGACTGACCCTTGTCCGGAGCGAAGGCCGCGATGTAGACGAGGCCGGCAACGTTGGCGTCTGTACCGGCTTCGCTGATAACCGCGCCGCCATAGCTGTGGCCGACCAACACGACCTTGCCACCCATGGCATCGATCGCACGGCGGGTGACGAGCGCGTCTTCCTTGAGAGATACGGTCGGGTTCTGGACGATGTTGACGGTGTAGCCATCCTTGGTCAGGATGTCGTAGACGCCCTTCCATCCCGAACCGTCAACGAAGCCGCCGTGCACAAGCACGATGTTCTTGACGCCGGTGGCGGTCTTGGCCAGGGCCGGAGGTGCGAAAGCCGTACCCATGCCGATGAGGATGGCTGCGGCGGTGAGTGCGATCTTGGTCATTTCAAGTACTCCTGCGTTCAGGGTCGGGTTGATGGTGTCAGGGGTTTCAGACGCTGCTTGGCGGCTGTCTCTGTGTTGCAGGAGGACTATGCGGCAGCGTTGGAAGGCGCGCTTTGAGGCGGCCTTCAGAGCGCGTTGCTTTTGCCTTGAGATCGCTTTGATTTTGCGTCCACGACGCATTTCGACGCTGAAAGCGTCTGCACCCGTATGACGCGCCGACGTGCGCTCGGACAAGGTTTGCCCTGGCGTTTGTCGATGATCTTCTGAATCCGGCCGACCGTTCTGGCTATGGAAGCCGGATCGTCAATTGCCGTATCGAATAGCGGAGACCCACCCCGCGCTTCCGCAAAACCTGAAAGAAAGCCGGCCCTCTTGATGAGAAGCCGGCCCGTCAACAGGTCGTCAGGACGAAGGCTTAGCCGATCAATAGTCCCAGAAGGCCGGCACCCAGCGAAATGCGTCACCGGCGACCGCCACCCGGCCAATGGACGGGAATGGCATATGAGTGGCTACCAGCAGCTCACCGGTCGCCGCCAGCTGCCGCAAAAGTCGGACCCGGACGCGGACCGCCTCCTCGGGATCGTGTTCGAAGCCATTGTGCCAGTCGGGATGGTCGAACCCGACCGGGAACACTATGTCGCCAGCGAACGTCAGCCCCTCATTGCCGGACAATACGCGAACCACGCTGTGCCCGGGGGTGTGGCCGCCAGTGCGACGGACGATCACGCCCGGCGTCACCTCATGCTCTTCCTCGAACGGACGCAGATGGCTACGGTAGTCGTTCAAGAACCGCTTGGCGGCCGATCGAAGTACATCCGGCACCGGCGACGGCATGGCGGTGTGGGAGAAATCCGGCTCTGCCCAGAAGTTGACCTCGGCGGCGGCCACATGGATTTGCAGGTCCGGACGCAGCCGGTCTTTTACGCCGTCGACGAGTAGCCCGCCAACGTGGTCCATGTGCATGTGGGTAAGCACCACGTCAGTCACGGACCCAAGATCGATACCGGCGGCTTCCAGTCGATGGACCAACTGCCCGGCCCGCGGAAAGCCCGGAAATTCCGTCCCTAGCCCAGCGTCGACCAGGATGGTCCGGCCGCCGCTACGCACCACGACGACGTTCAGCGCCCAGTCGAACGCATCCGGCCCCAGGAATATGTCCTTGAACCATGCCGCCCGAATGGCTGGCTCGACATTGGTGGACATCGTTTCGGTTGGCAGAGGCAGCACGCCGTCGCTGATGATCAGCACCTCGATGTCGCCGATCCGCAGCGCGTAGCGCGATGGAACCAGCTCGTCGGGCCTCGCCCTTTCGACAGGTGCGGTGTTGGTTGGGCTCATGTTTGTCTCCTGCTAGGTCGGCCCGGCCGATGATGACGACACGGTCAATTTCGCTATTAAGGATATTGCACATCCTTGTGGATATCAATTATCCTTAATTACCGAACTGTAAAGCCCTTCCGACATAAGGGAGAGACATAAGGCTTATGTCGAAAACAACAGGAATGGCGATGGACACCTCAAAGCGCTGGGGTCACTTTTATCAATAAAACCAATTGCTATGTGGCCCCGCAAGACGCAGCAGCGTCCCTTGTCGCCAATGCATGAAACGATGGCCATGACGAAGGCCTTGCCGGTCGCCAGCTGCCCTGCCCAATGGACTAGCCAGGAACGATGAGACTTGCACCACAACATCGGCTTGTCCAAGGTAGGAGCAACGACGGACCTAGCTGTCTTTGCTCGCCGATTTGACCGGAAGGTTACAGCACTATGCCACTCATGAATCGACGATTGGGAGCCAGGACTCTGGCGCGCCCGGCACGACGCCTCGGAGATCTGACGGCGATGTTTATCCTGATTGCCAGGCCGCTCGTCTTTGGGATCGCCCTTTTGTTGGCTGGTCAGGCACAGGCGCAGGCGCCGGCGACCGTCCCGCCTGAAAGGGTCAAACAGCTGTTCGAGCTTCTGGACGATCCCTCAGTGAAGGCCTGGGTGGCCGAACAACGAAATCAGGACGCCGGATCAACACCTGCCGAGACGGGAGCTTCGACGACCGACGCATCGCCCGACGCCGTGACCCCACCCGGCCAGATGAATACGATGGCATCCTCGACGCTCGATCGGATCAGGCATCATATCGAAAGGATCGTGCGGACTTTGCCCCTGCTGCCAGGCCAGTTCGCGCGCGTCCGGGCAGAAACCATGCAGGATATGTCCAGCAAGGGGCCCGTCAGCGTATTGATCCTGACTGCGATGTTCATCGCTGCCGGACTGGCGCTCACTTGGGCAACGTACAAAGTCACCCGCCCATTTCGTCTTTGGGTTATTGCGCAACCGAAGGATACGCCCATCGGGCGAGCCAAGAAGATCGGTGGCCGCGCACTTTATTCCAGCATGCTGATCGTCTCGTTCGCATTGGGCAGCGCCGGCGCGTTCATGTTGTTCGACTGGCCAATGCTTATCCGCGAGATTGTACTGACATTTCTGATGGCGGCAGTCCTTACATGGGCTGTGCGCCTGTACGTGATGGCCACGTTCGTCCCCTCCTTCATGAACGTCGAGAACGCCGTCGAAGTTCGTGCCTTGCCGATCACCAACGAGACGGCTGACCATTGGGCCTATTGGCTACCCAGGATAGTTGGGGTCTTCGCCTTCTTCGGCGCGGCGTTCATCCTCTTGCCGGGTCTCGGCATCGATCAGGACGGAATGATGGTCCTGTCACTGGGCGCCGATTTTGTGCTGCTGGTGCTCTTCCTGCTTGCCATCTGGCGCCGGCCAAGAACGCAGCGAGACGGTGCGCGCCATGGCGGTCACGCGGAAACGACATGGCTGTTGACTGCTTATTTCGTCGTTCTGTTCCTGGAGCGCATCGCGGGCCTTTATACCTATTTCTGGTTTACCTTCGCCGCATTCTTCCTGCCTTTGGCAATCGTGCTGACGCAGCGCGGGGTTAATTTCGTTCTTCGGCCGGGTTCGGAAGAAGCCGGCCGGCCGACGATCGCGGCGGTGACGATCGCCGTCATCGATCGCGCAATCCGAATGATTTTCATCCTGGCGGCGGCGTACTTTCTCGCGCGTGTCTGGGGTCTGAATATGCAATCCATGCACGACAGCGATACGACGACGATGTTCATATTGCGCGGGCTGATCAACGTCGTGGTCATTGCCCTGGCAGCCGATTTCGGCTGGTCGATCATCAAGGCTTTGATCGAACGAAAGCTGGGCATCGAACCACTGCACCCTGTGATCAGCGAGGAGGAGGTCCCGATCCTCGATCCGCAGCAGGCGCGGCTGCACACGCTGTTGCCGATCCTCCAAAACATTCTGCTCGCATCGATCATCGTGATGGCGGTGCTGATGATGCTCGCATCGCTGGGGATCCAGATCGGCCCGCTGATCGCCGGCGCTGGCGTTGTCGGCGTTGCGGTGGGCTTTGGTGCACAGACCATCGTCAAGGACATCATTTCGGGCGTGTTTTTTCTGCTCGATGATGCGTTTCGTGTCGGCGAATATATTTCCTCGGGCAACTACAAGGGTACCGTGGAAAGCTTTTCTCTGCGCTCGGTGAAGCTGCGCCACCATCGTGGTCCGTTGTTCACGATACCGTTCGGTGAACTCGGGGCAGTCCAGAACCAGAGCCGTGACTGGGTTATCGACAAATTCAACATCACCGTCGGCTATGACACCGATATCGACTTCGCCCGCAAGCTGATCAAGCGAATCGGCCTCGAACTGGCGGAAGATCCCGAGTTCAAGAACTGGGTGCTCGACCCGATCAAGATGCAGGGCGTACAGGAGTTCGGCGAGTACGGCATCGTATTGAGGGTCAAGGCCATGACCAGACCCGGAGGCGCTTTCGGCATGAAACGCAAATTCTATGTACGGCTGCGTCAGGTCTTCAAGGAGCAGGGCATCGAACTGCCATTCCCAACCGTCCACGTCCAGGGGCTGCAGAACCCACATGAGGCAGAGAATGCGCCTCTGGAGATCACGCCCGAGTTGCAAATGGCCGTCGCGCAGTCGCACACCAATCGGCGCAGGAAAAAAGCCAGCACAACGGAATAGGAAAGCGGTGACACCTGCCGGTCACAGCACGGCATTCCGCCCGGGCGCCGTCAGTTCCAAGGGTCGCAGACGATGAAACACCCGCACGCGGTAGGCGGCGCTTAACCGGAGTGTCGTTCCTGCTTGAAGGTCATCGGAACCAAGTTTAAGCTCCCATGCCGACAGCAGCTGCCAACCAGGCGTAGCCGGTATCCGCGGAGAAATATGCACCCAGAAATAGTCGGTCTGTTTGGGAAGATTGCTCGTAAGACAGTTTCACAACCCTTTTCGTGGACCTCCCCGTTTGCCATGTTCGAGCGTGGGCAGGTCGCGTGTGAAAACCCCAGCCGGGCATTTTTATGTGCTATTTTTGCTACATTTCGTAACTTTATCGCTCGAGTCCGCCGTTTTAGCGGCCACTAAATTGTAAATTTGTAGACAATCATGCTTGGGTTACGGCGCTTGGAATGAAGGTGCAGGGGGAACGTTGGGGTGGGTCAAATGAATTCGACAACTATGTCGGCCATATGCAAGCGGCTTGGCCTGCTGACAACGGTTGCCATATTGAGCTGCGGGAATGCTCACGCGCTCACTCTTAAAGAGGCGATGGCGGTCGCGGTGGAGTCCAATCCCGAGATTGGCCAGGCTATCGAAAACCGCGAAGCAATCGAATTCGAGCTGCGCCAGGCAAAGGGGCTTTATCTTCCCAGCGTTGACCTGGAAGCGTCAGCGGGGGCTCGCCGCCTCGACAACCCGGACAGGCGCTCGCTTTCCATCGAGAACGACACGCTCTATCCAGCTGAAACCGACCTCACGGTCACGCAGACGCTCTACGACAGCGGTGCAAGGCGCGCCGAACTGAACCGCCAGGCCTCGCGCGTCGACGGCGCCTCGTTCCGGGTTCTGGAACGGTCCGAATTCATCGGGCTCTCGGTTGTCCAGGATTACCTCGAAGCCATGTTGCAGGCCTCGATTGTTGTCGAAGCAAAGAAGAACCTCGGATTCCATCAGGGAATTCTCGGCGACATCCGGCAAGGCATTGCCGGCGGCGCGCTGAACGAGGCCGATCGGCAGCAGGCTGAGGAGCGGCTGTTCGCCGCCAAGGCCCGTATGCAGGAAGCCACAGAGGAACTAGAGGCCGCGAAGATCCGGTTCTTCAAGACTGTCGGAAAGCCGCTGACCAGCGCCTCGAGGCCGGGCGATGTGTCCGCCGCGCTGCCGAGATCGCTTGATGAAGCAATCGGGCTGGCACGACAGAACAATCCGCGCGTGCATATGGCCAACAGTGATATCGACGCCGCAGCTTCCCTCGTGGATGCCGCACGGGCAAAATTCGGGCCCTCGATCACCGCCGAAGGTGTCGCCCGGGCAGGATCCGACATTGATGGCAGTGATGGCGACACGAACGACCTTCAGGCAAGGGTCGTGCTGCGCTGGAACCTTTATCGCGGCGGCATCGACAAGGCCAACGAGCAGGAACAAGTCCGCCGCGCCAGCGAGCAGCGCCTTGTCCTGCACCAGGTCCTGCGTGAGATCGAAGAAGCCGTCCGCACGTCATGGGATCGACGCTTCCGGCAGGCCGACCTGGCCAAGACGCTGAAGCTTCAGGCAGCCGCCAACGAAAAGTTGGTGGCGTCCTATCGCGAGCAGTTCAAGGTCGGACAGCGCTCGCTGCTCGACGTGCTTGACGCACAGAACACGCGGTTCAACACAGCGACGCTTGCCGACACCGCGTCCTACGCGTCGCTTTTTGCCCAGTACCGGCTGCTGGCGGCAACCGGACAGTTGCTGAAGACCATGGACCTTCAGCCGGCCAAACAGGCAACCGCCTACGCCAAGGCCGAGTTCAATGCACCGGAAACGGCCGACACCGAAACCTATGCACGCACGCCGTCGGAGCAAAAGAACGATCTGCCTTTCGATATCCTCGCGCCGGTAAGGAAAAAGTAGTAAGGCCAAGGTCTAACGATAGTCCTGCGGGCGGATCGTGAACCCACAACCTAAAATCCTGTCGCCAAAGGAGGCCTTCAAGGCCTGCTTTTCGGCTGTTGCCGGCTACCTCGGCAGGCCGAGTGCCGAGACCGTGCTGTTTGCCGGCGTGCCGCTGTCGGATACCCGTATCGATATCGACGCCATTCGGCATCTTGCCGAACGCGTCGGTCTTGAAATCACCGAGTTCAGCCATCGCGACTTTCTTCGCGGACGCATCGACCTCCCCGCCATCCTGTTTCGCGTCAGCCAATTGCCGGTTGCGTTGCTTGCCGAGACCGAGGACGGTGGATATACCACCGCTCCCCAGGAGGACGGTCGCACAACCATCAGCAAATCCGAACTTGCCGGAAGCTATATAAGCGGCGGCGTTTCCTTCTCGATAACCTATGCCAACGCGGTCGAGGGGATGAGCGTCGGCTCGGCGGCCAAGATTGAGCGGCGACATTGGCTGACCGGAACAATGGGGCCATTCTGGCGCACCTATTCGAAGGTCATCCTGTCAGCGGTATTCATCAATCTGTTGGCCCTTGCGTCGCCAATCTTCACCATGAATGTCTACGACAGGATCTTGCCGAACAAGGCGATATCGACGCTTTGGGTGCTGTCGATCGGGATCGGCGCGGTCATTCTGTTCGACCTGCTTTTGAAGACCGCGAGAGCGTCGCTGATCGACTATGCCGGTCGCAAGGCCGATCTTCGCATCTCCTACATGCTGTTCGAGAAGGTGCTGAACTCGTCCTTGTCGGCACGGCCCAGCTCAACCGGCGAATATGCAAATCGGGTGACGCAGTACGAGTTCGTGCGCGAGTTTTTCACGTCGAACACCATCAGCGTCTTCATCGACACAGCATTCGTCTTCGTCTTTCTTCTTGTCATCTATGCGATAGGCGGCTGGCTGGTCATCATACCGGCCATTGCCTTTGTCGCCTCCGTGATCGTCGGGCTGATCACGCAACGGCGTATCGGCAAACGCGTTGCCGCGTCCATGAACGAGGCTTCGCAACGCCAGGCTCTGTTGGTCGAATCCATCTCCACGCTGGAAACGATCAAATCGTTGCGGGCAGAGGCGTATCTTCTGCGAAAATGGGCAGAGCATTCCAAGAATGCATCAAACACCTCCGAGAAGATCAAGCAGCTTTCGGCTGCCGCCGGCAACATAACGCAGGCCATCCAGCAGCTGGTGACCGTCGCCCTGATCGTGGCCGGCGCCTATGCCTTTTCGGAAGGGCATGTCTCGACCGGCGCCATCATCGGCACGGTCATGCTGGCGGGGCGGGCGGTGGCTCCGCTTGGGCAGATCGCTATCACCTTGTCCAGACTTCGTCAGGCAATGCTCTCCTTGCGAATTGTCAACTCGATCATGGCGCAGCCGGAGGATCGGCCGGACACGGTTGGTTTCGTCAACCGCCCCATTCGCAATGGCGCGATGGCGTTCAGGAATGTCGGCTTTGTCTATCCGGGTTCCGAAAACGAAGTTCTGACCGGCGTGAATTTCTCGGTGAAGCCCGGTGAGCGGATCGGCATCATCGGCCGCATAGGCTCGGGAAAGACAACCATGGGGCGGCTGATCGGCAGGCTCTTCCTGCCGACCTCCGGCGAGCTGTTGCTGGACGGAATCGACATCCGCCAATACCACCCATCGGAGGTTCGTGCCGCGGTCGGTATCGTCGCCCAGGCCAACGATCTGTTTTCGGGCACCATCAAGGAAAATCTCCTGATGGCGTGTCCGGAGGCGACCGATGAACAGATCGTCGAAGCGGCCAAGGCCGCCGGCGTCGACGATTTCGTCTCCCGCCATCCGCGCGGCTACGACATGAATGTCGGCGAGCGCGGCACCAATCTCTCGGGCGGCCAGAGGCAGACAATGGCAATTGCCCGCCTGTTGCTGACCAAACCGAAAATCGTCTTCCTGGACGAGCCGTCCGGCTCGATGGATCTGGCTTCCGAGCGCCAGCTGATCAAGCAGCTCAAGGTGGCCTTCGATCGCGGCACGACGCTGATCGTTTCGACGCACCGCTTCAGCATGCTCGAGCTGGCCGACCGGCTGATTGTCATCGAGCAGGGCAAGATCGTTGCCGATGGACCGAAAGACCAGGTAATACAGGCGCTGCAGAGAACGAGCGCCTGACAGAAACAGACTTGTTGAGTGCATTCAATACGTTGGGGCATGGGAAATGCTTGCCAGGGAAGACCGGCCGCCGCTTTTCGCGTCGGCGTCGATATTCATCATCGGAGCGCTTTTTGCGAGTTCGGTCGCCTGGGCGTCCTTTGCCGAGGTCGATGAAATCGCACGCGGCGACGGCAAGATCATACCGGCGTCGAAAACCCAGATCATCCAGGCCAGCGAGCCTGGCGTTGTTCAGGAAATCGCTGTGACGATCGGACAGATCGTCAAGAAGAACGACCTCATCATTCGCCTCGACAACACCTTCAACACCTCCAGCCTTGGCGAGCAGCAGGCCAAGGCGCGTGCGCTGCAGACGCGCATTGCACGGCTCAAGTTCGAACAGACCGGCACTCTCGAGGGCGCGTTTCCCTGCCCGTCGGAGATCCAGAAGGTGGCGCCGGAAATCTGCGACAACGAACAGAAGCTGCTCATCGCACGCCGCGACAACTTCGAAGTCAAGCTATCGGTTCTCAAGTCGCGCCTCGATCAGCGCGAGAAGGAACTGGACGAGGCCAACGCCAATGCCGATCGCCTCACCAAGAATCTGGTCGTCAGCGACCAGGAGGCGAAGCTGGTCGAAGCGATGGTCAAGAAAGGCCTGATGGCGCGAACCGAGCAGCTCCGCGTCGAGCGCGAGCAGACCGAACTCAATGGCCAACTGGCACTCGCCGGAGAAACCATCAAAAAAGCCAAGTCGGCCATCACGGAAGCCCAGCTTCAGGTCAATGAACTCGGCCTGGAACTGCAACAGGAAGCGCTCAGCGATCTCACGCAGGCGCTGGCCGACCTCTCGGTGGTGGATGAGACGATTCGCGGCGCCACCGACAAGGTGGCGCGAACCGACATCCGTTCGCCCGTCGACGGTATCGTCAACACGCTCGACATCAACACGGTCGGCGCTTTCGTCCAGCCCGGCGCGGTCGTCGCGGGTATCGTGCCGACCTCCGAGACCCTGCTGGTCGAAGCACGTGTTTCACCGCGAGACGTCGCCTTCATCCGGCCGGGGCAGGATGCCCTGATCAAGGTGACTGCGTATGACTTCTCGATCTTCGGCGGCATCGAAGGCAAGGTCTCGAACATCACTGCCGACAGCCTGGTCGACCAGAAGACCGGCGAACCTTACTATCAGGTTCGCGTTGCCACCGACAAATCGACGCTGACACGCGACGGCAAGACCTATTCGATCATCCCCGGCATGATCTGTTCGGTCGACATCAAGACCGGACGCAAGACGATCCTCACCTACCTGATGAAGCCGATCAACAAGGCGCGTGAGGAGGCGATGAGTGAGCGGTAGCGCCGTCTCCCTTCCTGCCGATCGCGACCGGCTGCTGCCACCGCTGGCGGCAGAGGATTTCGGACTGGAGTTCCGGGTTGTGGCGCGTGGCGGCACGCGCCGCGGCATTCGTCTGGAGCGGGCGTTCTGGACCTCGCTGAAGCAAATGGCTGAAAGCCGCAAATGCACGATCGGCATGCTGATCGAAGAGATCGCCGAGAGCCACGCCAACACTGGAAACCTGACATCGGCAATCCGCGTAGCCTGTATGCGTGGACTGGCCGACCAGAACCTCACCTTGCAGAGGCTGGCGTCGATCAAGACCATCAACGCCATACTGGTCGCCTGCCCCTCGCCGGCCTTTGCCCTGTCATCGTCGAAGAAGATCCTGACCTTCAATGCGCCGTTCCAGCAACTGGTGCGGCGTCAATTGCCGGTGGCGTCGAACGAGGACACGCGCCCCGACCTCAAGCTGGCGCTGGACCTCAACGTCGCCGACATATTCGCCAGGCTCGAGGCCAATGGCGAGACGCCGGTCGCCACCGGTTTCGTCATCGGTGCCGGCGACCGCCGCTACCGGGGTCAACTGAATGCGGTGCGGGCGCCGGTGGTCGAGCCGGAACTGCTGATGGCGTTCGTGTTCGGCGGCTAGAGCAATTCCAGGAAAAGTGTGAAACGGTTTTCCCGGGAAAAGCGCGTAGCGCTTTCCCTAGGGAATTGCGTCAAAGCAAGGAGATAGAGCGGTTCGCCGTTTACGTGAAACGGTGAACTGCTCTAGGGCGCCCAAGACACCCTGATGGCATACTTACTGCTGCAGGCCTTCGCCCGGCGCGACCGTCGAAAGGCCGCCCTTGATATCGGCTATTTGCGCAGAGCCGGTCTTTGCGCCATGGATCCACGCGCGGTCGGTGCTGAACGAATACAGCGGCACGTAGCTCGGCAGATCGCTGTCGCGCGAAACGACGTTGCTCAGGCTGTCGAGAATGAAGACGCCGCTGCCGGTGCTGACCGACAGCACGGCATGAAAGAAACCGCGCTTGCGATCCTGCAAGACAACCAGCGACATGCTCTGAGCCGGGATGCCTGCATGCAGCAGCGCGGCCATCTTGAGGATGGCAAAATCCTCGCAGTCCCCTGCCCGCCGCTCGAGGATTTCCGAAGGCTTGGCCCAGTAGTCGAGCTTGCCGTAAACTACGCTGTCCTTCTTGTAGGCGATCGCGCGATTAATACTTGAGTTGACGAAAGACAGCTTGTCGATGAAACCCATGTCCCCGGCCGCCTTGACGATCCCGGCAAAGGTGTTGTTTTTGCGCTCGCATGCACTGCTCGCGGTGCACTCGACAATTGCCTTGTAGACAGGCGCCCAGCGCGCCGAGACCGGGAAATTGCGCATCGACAGGGCAACCGAACCGAACACGCCGGGAATGATCGCCGCGGTCTGGATCGGGTCGATCCCGGCGTCGTCCTGCGCAATTGAAGGACCACGCTTTTCATAAACGGTAACGGGACCATAGCTGTCGAAAATCATGCCGATCCTGTAGGCTGAAACGGGCTGCCAGGCTTGCGGTCGAGCCAGCGAAACGCCGCCGAGATTGGGCGGGGTCTCGACCCTCGCCAGCATTCCAGCGACAGCGCCGGCATCAACTGCAACAGTGCCTGCGGAGGATGGCTGCGGCAGGCTTGCCATGCCCATCGCCAGCAGGAGTAGCTTGAGCCCGGTTATCCCCGCGGCAGATTTTTCTTTTTTCATAACGCCCACCTTTGACTGTGGACGCTATCAATCTTGTCTCAACTTACTGGAAAGGAAGGTGGATAAGTTTCCGGCAAACAGGAACATCTATTTTGCATAAAATTTTATTCAATTTTATACTTTTGTCTACCGGCCCATCCTGACTGAAGGGTGTAAAACGGAACACGGCCCAACCAACGTATACCAGGTTATATGTTTTGGATTTACCACGTGCAAAAAATGCTGAGACAAGCATATCGGAATATATGAAAGCAATTGCGGCATAGTTGCAAAGCAGGAGCCGTCACTGTCTCTTTCCGGGAAATACCGGAGGGGTTTGGTTATGACGAACAGTAACGAATTGGACGCCGTCTCGAATTCTTGGGACCAGCATTCTCCCGATGAACATGGCGGCTCACCGTCGCAGGCAGGGACACAGGTAGCGCAGGCCGCTCAGGCGGCGCCTGCCGAGCCCGTACCGGTCGATGTCGGCAGCGGCGCGCCCGTCAAACAAGATGCACCCGCGGAGGCGAAGGCCCCGGCGACAGCTGCGCCCCACGAATACGTGGCCGACGCCAGCAATGTGGTAAAGCTTCCGGCCAACGTCTCGATCGACAACATCAAGGTCGACGGCCACAACCTCGTGCTCGAACAGGCCGATGGCTCGGTGATCGTGATCAAGGATGGCGCGCTCAACGTGCCGACCTTCATCATCGGTGACGTCGAGGTGCCGCGCGTTGCCTTGCTGGCAGCGCTTGAAGCAAGCCACGTCGATGTCGCCTTTGGTGCGGATGGCTCGATATCGGCCGGCCCGGGCGGTGCGAACCCAAGCGCGGGCGCAGACTTCTCGGTTCCCCCCGGTGGCATCGGCGACGGATTTGACCTGTCGGCACTGTTGCCCCCGACGGCTCTGCAATTTGGGCTTCTGGATCGCCGCGAACTGTTTCCATCTGTCGTCGACAGGCAGGTTTCAGTGACGGCCACGTCCTTGCTCACCCCAGACCAGGCTGCCAGCGAAACCGGTCTTGACGGCGGTCCGGCCCAATCACCCGGCAGCGACGCGCCAAGCAACTCTGAAACCTCCGGCATCGGAACGATCAGCATCGACGCGCCGGATGGCATCGGGTCGATCGTCATCAACGGCGTCACCGTCATCGGCGTCGGCCAGCAGATTCCGGGCGATTTCGGCTACCTGACGATCGTCTCCTACAATCCGAGCACAGGTGCTATCGAATACAATTATACGGTGACCGAATCGGTCACTCATCCCCTTCAGGGGGACGGGTTCAATCCCAACGACACGGTTCCGGACAATTTCAGCATCACAGTTACTGATGTCGACGGCGATTCGGCCAGCACCACCTTTGCCGTCGCCATCGTCGACGACGTGCCGACGGCGATTGCCGACACGGACAGCGTCGCCGCCGGCCAGTCTGGCCCCGCGACGGGCAATGTGCTTGTCGGCGGTACGGACGCGGTCGACGCGAACACCACGGACGGCGTTGCCGACACCAAGGGCGCCGACGGCGCGACAGTAGTTGGCGTCCAGGCTGGTAACACCAATGCCGCTGTCGACAATGCAGCCACGCTCGGCGTCGAAATCCAGGGCACCTACGGCAAGCTGACGCTGGCCGCCGATGGCACCTACAGCTACGTTCGCGATGCCGGCTCGGCCGGCGGCGTCAGCGACGTCTTCACCTACACCATCAAGGATGGCGACGGCGACACCTCGCACACCACGCTGACCATCTCGATCGGCGATTCGACGCCGACCGACAGCATCCCGGCGCCAGGCCTTGCCTCGACCACCGTCTACGAGGCCGGCTTGCCGGCGCGCGGCGGCGAGCCGGCAGGCTCCAACGAGCCTTCGACTTCGGAGACCACCTCGGGCACCATCGGCTTCGCCTCGCCCGACGGCCTGACCGTGGTCTCGCTCGGCGGCCACGTGCTGACCAGCGTGCCGACGGCCTATGCCGACGGCACCACCGGCACGCTGACGGCAAGCTATGTCTACGATGCAACGACCGGCGTCGGCACCATCAGCTACTCCTACACCCTCATCGACAACACGCTGACCGATCCGTCCAGCACCAGCTTCGCGGTCGTCGTCACCGACGCCGACGGCGACAGCGCACCGGCCGGCAGCCTGGTCATCACCATCGTCGACGACGTGCCGACCGCAAATCTCGACACCAACAGCATTGCATCGGGCCAGTTCGGTCCGGTGACCGGCCAGGTACTGACCAACGACGTTTTCGGCGCCGACGGCGCCACCACGACCGCACCGGCGGGCGGTGTCGTTGGCGTGGCGGCCGGGACCACGGCCGGCGGCGAAGACGCCAATGTCGGCACCCAGATTCAGGGCACCTACGGCAAGCTGACGCTCAATGCCGACGGCTCCTACTCCTATACGCGTGATGCCGGCTCGCAAGGTGGCCATGACGACGTCTTCACCTACACCATCAAGGATGGCGACGGCGACACCTCGCACACCACGCTGACCATCTCGATCGGCGATTCGACGCCGACCGACAGCATCCCGGCGCCAGGCCTTGCCTCGACCACCGTCTACGAGGCCGCCTTGCCGGCGCGCGGCGGCGAGCCCGAGGGCTCGAACGAGCCTTCGACTTCGGAGACCACCTCGGGCACGATTGGCTTCACCTCGCCCGACGGCCTGACCGTGGTCTCGCTCGGCGGCCATGTGCTGACCAGCGTGCCGACGGCCTATGCCGACGGCACCACCGGCACACTGACGGCAAGCTATGTCTACGATGCAACGACCGGCGTCGGCACCATCAGCTACTCCTACACCCTCATCGACAACACGCTGACCGATCCGTCCAGCACCAGCTTCGCGGTCGTCGTCACCGACGCCGACGGCGACAGCGCACCGGCCGGCAGCCTGGTCATCACCATCGTCGACGACGTGCCGACCGCAAACCTCGACAGCAACAGCGTTGCCGAGGGCGGCATCGTGACAGGCAACGTGCTGACCAATGACGTGGCCGGCGCCGACGGCTTTGCGGCGGGCGGCGGGGTTGTCGGCGTGGCCGCCGGCAGCAACACCGCAGTGCCGGTGAGCGGCGGGCTTGGCGGAGCGGGCATTGCCGGCAGCTTCGGCACGCTGACGCTGAACGCCAACGGCACCTACAGCTATGACGGCCTGCCCAACGTGGTTCCGCCGGCAGGCGCGACGGACACCTTCGTCTACACCATCATGGATGGCGACGGCGACCTGTCGACGACG
>NZ_JBFUDV010000012.1:0-61513 GCF_056404535.1 Mesorhizobium sp. P2_C5_2
ACTACTCTGCGATTTCCTCGTTATGGCGATCGCGTTTTGCGGAGGTTATCCATGAAATCGGTATCAACAAACATTCTGGTCCTGGGCGCCGCTGCCTTTCTGGTCGCGCCTTTCGTCGGGCTTTTGTGGCGGACGCGGGAATGGTTTGGATGGTGAGTTTCCGATGAGCAGATTTCTGCCCCTGACGATCAAATTCGTGGATTGCAGTTCGATGACGGTGTCGTCGATCGCCGACGCCAGGAAGGCGCTGGGCGGGACATGGAAAAACAAGGAAGCGGAGGCCTACAAGGCGGCCGTCAGGCTGGTGGATGACGCGTTGAACGGCACTTGCCGCCCCGACATCGCCTTTGCCGCTTTCAAGAATGCGGCCGCCCAACAGGGCTTGCTGAAGCCTTCGAAGCCAAGCGCTGCTCTTTCCATGCTCGACGAACTGGCGTCGCTGGACGGAGCCAAGGGCCAGCCAAAAGCCGGCTGACCGGTTGCCCTCGGCCGTCGACATCTCCGAATGCGGATATCCTTTCTCGGCTCGTGGTTCGGCGCCTGTTCTGGAGCTGAACACTGCGACGCCATCGGCCACCGCATGGAACCACTTGCCCTCCCCTCAGTTTCCTAAGGGCCATCGGCAGCCGCCGCTGGCAGGACGGTCCTGAGTGGAGTCAAGCAACCATGTCCCTGCAAAAGCTTCATCCCGAGCAAGTCGACGAGACGCGCCGGCAAGCCTATTCGACCTTCGCCCCGCTGCTCGTCAGTTCCCTGGCCAAGCGGCTGGCGCGTTGCCAGGGGACCAAGGAACTGGGCGATGTCGAGAAGTCGCTGATACGCCTGATCGAAGGCTCCGACGTCGATGAACCGCAAGCCGAGGCAATGAAGGAGTTTGCCATCGAGCTGGTTGTGACGACGATGAAGGAGGCCCGCGATCACCCCGACAGCAAGAGCGATGTCGAGGCCATTGGCGAGCGCCGCGCGGAGGGTCGCTCCGAGAACCCGGACACGCTAGAGGAGCAGCTGCAATCGGGCCTTGAGGACAGCTTTCCCGCCAGCGATCCTCCGGCCGTCGTCTCGACCTCCATTTCGGGCGGTTCGAAGGACCTTGTCGGTACCGACGAGGTGCTGCGCCGCAAGAAGGAGGCAGCACTGCGCAAGCAGGAAAAGGCAGACGCCGGTTGAGCTGACCGCACTTCCCGACGCGGTTCGGCCCTTCAGCCGAACCGCTTGTGCGGCGCCTCGGCGCTCGCCCTTGCCACAATCGCCTCCAGCGGCTCCGGCCGGTGCAGCAGGAACCCCTGGCCGTAGGCGACGCCCATGCCTTCAAGGATTTCGAGCGCGGCTTGCTGCTCGATCTTCTCGGCCACCACGGAGCAGCCGAGGCTTCTGGCAATGCCTGATATCGCCGAGACGATCTCGCGGTCAAAACTGTTCTGGGCGATGTTTTCGATGAAAGAACCGTCGATCTTGATCTGATCGACGGGAAAGCGCCGCAGATATTCGAACGAGCTCATGCCGGCGCCAAAATCGTCGAGACTGACGCGGCATTGCCGTTCGCGTGCCTTGCGCACGAACTGTTCGGCGGCATCGAAATTGGTGACGGCGGCGGTCTCCGTGATCTCGAAGCCGATGCCGGAATGCGGCGCCCCGGTCTCGGCGATGACGGCGTCGACGAAATCCCACAGCAGCGGGTCGCTCAGCGTCTGCGCCGACAGGTTGAAGCCGAGCGCGATGGCGCCCGATTTCATGGCCGGGCCATGCCGCGACAGCGCGGTCCTGATGATCCAGCGGTCGAGTCGCGAGGCAATGCCGAAGCGCTCGGCGACCGGAATGAACTCGCCCGGCGGGATCAGCTTGCCATTGCGCCCGACAATCCGCGCCAGCACTTCGACATGACGGCTCTCCCGCCAGGGTTTGCCAAGCAGATGAATCTCCTGGCCGAACAGTTTCAGCCGCCCATCATCCATCGCGTCGACGGTATCGGCGGCGACACGTGCCGCGTTGAGGCCGCCGGAACCCGATGCCGCGTCGGCCGAAAACACCGCGAAGCGGTTGCGCCCGGCCGCCTTGGCCGCATAGCAGGCGTCGTCGGCGCAGGCCAGCGCATCGGCCACCGTCGTGGTGGTGTCATCGACGAAGGCGATGCCGATGCTGGCCGCGAGCTTGCGCGACGTCGCCGGCAGGCCGAGGTCAGCGTCGCGGACCGCCGCAAGAATGGCGCCGGCCAGCGCCTCGGCCGCGGCCGGCTGGCAATTGGGAACCAGCAGCGCGAACTCGTCGCCGCCGAGGCGCGCGGCGCGCGCCGATGCCGGCAGGCAGCCCAGTATGCCGGCAGCGACGCCCTTCAGCGCGAGGTCGCCGGCGGCGTGGCCGGCAAAGTCGTTGAGCGCCTTGAAGTAGTCGAGATCGACATAGAACACCGCCAGCGGCAGAAGCCGCTCCGTGGTGATGTGTTCGGCCAGCAGCCGGTCGAAGGCGGCGCGGTTGAACAGGCCGGTCAGCGCATCGTGGTGAGCGGCATAGGCGAGTTCGCGTTCGCGCTTCTTGTCCTCGGTGATGTCGCGCACGGTGCCGAGAATCTGGCCCGCGGAGTCCGGGGCTGCGATGAAGCGCACCAGCGATTCGACATGACGGATTTCGCCGTCTCGCCGGATGATGCGGTATTGCGAGGCAACGACGCCGTCTGACGCAAGCGGCGCCAGATGGGCGCGCTCGGTGGCGACTTTGTCGTCAGGGTGCAGATAGGTGTGCCAGAGATCGGCGGTCACCTCGTCGATGTCGGCGACGAGGCCGAAGATCTCCCTGGTGCGGGCGTCCCAATAGCTCTTGTTGGCGTCGATATCGTGATGCCAGATGCCGGTGCCGCTGGCCGCCAAAGCCAGGCGAAAACGCACATTGACCCGCTCCAGTTCGGCTTCGGCTTCTTTCTGCCGGCTGATGTCGGTCTGGACGCCCATCAGCCTGACCGGCTTGCCTGTCTCGTCGCGCTCGACAATGCCGCCGCGGTCCAGCACCCAGATCCAGTGGCCGTCCTTGTGCTTCAGGCGCAGCTCGGTCTCGATCGATGCGGTCAGGCCGGAAATGTGGCGCTCGCCGCTGGCCAGCGCCCGCTCGCGGTCGTCGGGATGCGTCAGCTTCAGCCAGAGATCGCTGGTGTCGGCAAGCTCGCCATCGTCATAGCCGAGCATGTGCGACCAGGTCGGCGAATAGAAGCAGTCGCCGCTCAAAATATCCCAGTCCCATACGCCGAGATGGGCGCATTCGAGCGCCAGCGCCCAGAACTCGCCGTTGCGTCTTTTCTCTTCAGCCATGCCCTGGTTTCGTCCACCCCATCGCTGCCATTGTGCACGAAAGCAGACAAGAAACCGTTACCGGATGCGTGCCCGTACCGGGCGCAAAGCCTGCAATGGGATCGTATCATGCGGTGTTGCGTCATCGAGCGATCGGGGTTCATCACGCCATGGGCGCCCTGATTGGAGTCGCCCGGCCCGGGTTGGGCTCGACGATCCTTATCGCGCGGCGGCGCGCATTGTCCTCGAGCAGGCCGCGCAGTTCCTCACGGCCGCGGGCAATGCGCGACATCAGCGTGCCGGCCGGCACGCCGAGCATTTCGGCGGTCTCGGCATAGGAAAAACCTTCGATGGCGACCATCGTCAGGGCGGCGCGGCGGTCGGGGCTGATCGCCTGCAGCGCGTCGATGATCTCACGCGCGGCGACGTTCTCCAACTGATCGGCGGGCGAGGCCTGCACCTCGCCGGCTTCCAGCGGCAGCATCGAGGCCTCGCCACGCCGGTTCACCTTGCGCATCTGGTCGATGAACAGATGATGCATGATCGTGAACAGCCATTTTCGCGGGCTCTCTCCCGTCTGCCAGTTGTCCAGCCGCAGCAGCGCCCGTTCCAGGCAGTCCTGGACGAGATCGTCGGCGGAATCGCGGTCGCGTAGCAGCGAGCGCGCATAGCGGCGCAGACGCGGGATTTCGTCGAGGATGGCTCTCTGCTTTTCGTCCATGACCTTTTGTCTTCGTTTCGGCATGCCGTTGCCGCAAAACCGCTGCGCCCTCGGGTGACGGCAGCTTTGGCTAGCCTGAAAATTCCTCTGTTCATGCAATGTCGTTGGCTCCAAAAACGCGGCGCACTTTTGGGCGACAGTCATGACGCGCGCTCAGTGCGGCGCGGCGTCGATGGTGACCCGGTCGGGATAGAAGGCGCCGTGGTCGCGAATCCCAGCCATCTCGTCGAATGGCTGCTCATAGGCCCACATCGCGTCCTTGCCCGCCTCGCCCGCCGGCAGCACGTTCCAGTAACTGGCATCGCCCTTGTAGGGGCACAGCGTCGACAGCTCCGTCTTCCTGAGCTTGCGGAAGTCGATGTCCTCGAACGGGATGTAGAAGCTAAAGGGATGGGGCGGCTCGATCACCATTTTGGCTTTCGCCGATGACGCGATGATGGTGCCGTTGGCAAACACGACGACGCGTCCGTTGAAGGGCTCGACGGTGATCACCTTGCCCGGATTGCGCCTGAAGCCCGGTGACGGGTTCGCGTGCTGATCCATGGCCATTCTCCTTATCCTGATGGTTCGATTGTCTTGCCGTTGAAGGCAAGACTTCAGCTCAGAGCTCGCCGGCCGACGGCGCGACACCTGCCGTCACGGAGGACAGCTTCTGGCGCTTTTCGAGGTTCGGCTTTCATAGGTCTTTCTTCATCGTTCTTCCCTTTCTTGACGTCTGGCAGTCGGTCCGCGCCGCTACCGGTGTGCGATCATGGCTCCAAGGGACAACATGCGCATCTCCCGCCCGGCCGATGCGCTGCCCAAGGAAACCGGGGCGAGCGTGGCAACAATGATTCGCATGTGGCCCCCGCGATCCGACGGCGGTGGATTATCGCAGCCGGGACGGCGATGCTTGGGCTGGGCGGAACACGGTTTTGGGGAATGCGGCCCTGGCAACACGATCGCCGGGCTTGGGCAGGCCGGAACAGCGTTTTGGGCTATGCGGACCCCAGCGGCGCGGCAACGGCCGCTTGGCGTCGCCAATACGCCGCGAAATAATCGATAATACGAGACGCCAAATCAGATTCTATCAAATAAAGATAATCCGCCTTGGATCTTCGCATTTTCAGCAAAACAACTAAAATAAATTATCGATAGACGAATTTTGACCTTCAGAAAATGTCGATTTTATCCCTATTAACCAAATCTTAACCAAAATCATCTGATACCCATTGAAGTTATTCATCTATTGGAATCCGAATCTAAGCTGGAATAATCATTGCGCAGCTCGCTTTGACATTACCGATATCGTTGATGTCATTGCGGAGTATGCAGCGGGAGGAGCTGCAGGGGTGAAATCCGGGTCAAGACTGTGTGCGCGGAATGGTCTGCCCGACGGAGGGACATACGCATGAGAATGCTGAAATGCGCGCTGCTGGCGGGAGCATCGTTGTTTTCAACCCTGCCCGCGATCGCCGCCACCGCGTCCGGCAACATGACGGTGCGCATCACCATTATCGACGAATGCAAGGTCCAGACGGCAAGCGATCTTGATTTCGGCACGCACGGCGTCATCGATGCGAATGTCGACCAGACAAGCACCATTGGCGTGCAATGCACGACCGGCAAGACCTACGATGTGGGTCTGGGTGTCGGGCTTGGCGCGGGCGCGACCACCGCGGTCCGCAAGATGACCGGACCGGCGTCGGCGACAATCAACTACACGATCTACAGGGAAAGCACCCGCACGCAGCTCTGGGGAACAACGATTCCCACCGAAACGGTTTCGGGAACCGGCAATGGCAGCGTGCAGAACATCACGGTCTATGGCCGTGTTCCAACGCAAACGACGCCGGCGGCAGGCGTCTACACCGACACCGTTGCGATCACCGTAACCTACTGACCAACGACGCCAATACGAGGACGACATGCGATCCATGCTTTCATGCATAGGCGCCACGGCTGTTCTGTTGCTGTGCGCCGGTCTCTCACACGCCGCTTCGCTCAGAGTGGCGCCGACAGGTCTCGAGCTGATCGCGCCCGACAGCGCGGCGGTCCTCAACCTCAGCAACGATGACACCAAGCGGCCGATCAATGTGCAGATCAGGGTCTTCGCATGGAGCCAGTCCGGCGGCATCGAGACGCTGACGCCAACCACGGACGTGGTCGCCAGCCCGCCATCGACCAAGCTCGGACCCAACGCCCAATACGTGGTTCGCGTCGTGCGGGTCAGCAAGGCGCCGGTGCGGGCCGAAGAGAGCTACCGCGTCATCGTCGACGAACTGCCGGACCCCTCGCGCAAGAGGGCCGGCACGGTTGCGCTGGCGCTGCGCTATTCGGTGCCGGTGTTTTTCCGCAACGCCGACGCAGCCGCGCCGGCGATCGCGTGGAGCCTTTCGCGCAATGGCGGCAGCCTGATGCTGACCGCCAGCAACAGCGGCGAGAGCCGCTTTCGCCTGTCCAACCTGACGCTGACCCAGGGCGGCAAGAAGCTCGGCAACCGAAACGGGCTTGTCGGCTATGTGCTGGGCGGCGCGACCATGCAGTGGCCGATCGGCAGCAGCAAATCACTGTCCGCGGGCTCCGTGCTTTTGAAGGCACAGAGCGATCTTGGACCCTTCGATGCCAAAGTTGCCGTCAAGGGCCGCTAGCACCGCGATTATCGTCGCGCTCGCGACTTTCACACCTTGCCCGGCAGTGAATTCGCAAGAGCTGCCGGCCGTGACGAACCCCGAAAAGCCTGATCCCGTTCTGCCTGCCGGCCGCAGCCTCTATCTGGAGGTTTTCATCAACGACGCCTCTACGAAACTGATCGGCAATTTCACCGAAATGCCGGATGGCGGCCTGGCGGCGACGCCGCAAGAGCTGAAGGAAGTCGGGCTGAAGCCGCCGGAGGGTGCCGCCGACGCTGGCGGCCTGGTCAGGCTCGACCAGCTGGCGGACGTGTCGTTCCAGATCGACGAGGCGGCGCAGCGCCTCTACGTCACCGCCGCCAATGACAGCCGCGAGGCGCGCATCGTCGATCTCGGCTTGCGCCTGCAGGACCGGCCGGCGCCGCAATCGGGCTACGGCGCGGTGCTCAACTACTCGCTTTTTGCCAGCTCCAACACACTGTTCGACGGCGACAACGAACTGTTCCAGGGCATCTCGGGCGGCTTCGACACGCGTGTTTTCAGCCCTTATGGAACGCTCGGCCAGTCGTTCATCGCCGGCTATTCCGACGGCAGGTTCGGCGGCTTCACGCGGCTCAACACGACCTGGAGCTATTCAGATCCCGACCGGCTGATGACCTACCGGGCCGGCGACTTCGTCTCCGGTGGCCTGTCGTGGACGCGGCCCGTCTATCTCGGCGGCATCCAGGCGCAGCGCAATTTCAGCCTGCGTTCGGATCTGGTGACATTGCCGCTGCCGTCCTTCGGCGGCACGGCGGCGGTGCCGTCGACACTCGAAGTCTATACGCAAAACGTGCGCACCTATTCCGGCGACATCCAGCCCGGGCCGTTCCAGGTCACCAATCTGCCGGTGTTCACCGGCGCCGGGCAGGCGCAGGTGGTGCTGCGCGACAGCCTCGGCCGCGAGACCACCGCCACCTTGCCGTTCTATGCCTCCAGCATGCTGCTGCGCCAGGGATTGCTCGATTTTTCCGTCGAGGCGGGCATGGCACGGCGCAATTTCGGCATCGCCTCCGACGACTATGACGGTCGCGTCATGGGCGCCGCCACGGCGCGCTATGGCCTGACCGACCAGCTGACGCTGGAAGCCCATGCCGAGGGAGGTGCTGATCTGATCAATGGCGGCATTGGCGCCGCCTTTCCGCTGGGCCCCTATGGTGCGGCGTCGGCGGCGGTGGCGGGCAGCCATCATGACGGGCGCACCGGCTCGCTGGTCGATGCCAGCGTCGAATTCGGCTATGACGGCTGGGCGGTCAACGCGCACATGCAGCGGGCTTTCGGCGGCTATGAAGACATCGCCTCGGTGACGGCGCAGCCGGTTCTCGACCCCGAAGACTTCGCCCATTTCAGCGCCGGCGTGCCGCGCGCGATCGACCAGGTGACGCTCAGCGTGCCGATGCCGATCGATTTCTCCAGCCTCAACCTCTCCTATACCCATTTGAAGAGCGCCGAGGGCGATACCAGTCAGATCGTCGGGCTCTCCTACAGCCAGGCGATCTTCAAGCGTAGCACGTTCTATGCCACGGCCTTTGCCGATCTCGACGACGACAGCAGCTACGGCGTGTTCGCCGGGCTTTCGATCCCGTTCAACGACGACATCACAGCCTCGACAGGCGTCGAGCAAGGGCCTGACGGCCTCAATGTCGTTGCCGACCTGGCCAAGTCCGAACAGGCGGAGGTCGGCAGCATCGGCTGGCGGCTGCGCACGTCGGAAGGTGAAACGCCCAACCGCTCGGCATCGGTCAGCTATCGGGCGCTGTTTGCGCGCCTGGCGGCCGCCGCCCAGCAGTTCGACAAGGATTTTCGCGTGACCGGACAGATGGACGGTGCCATCGCGGTCGCCGGCGGCGGCGTGTTCGCCACCAACCGCATCGACGATGCCTTTGCCGTCGTCGATGTCGGCACGCCTGACGTCGAGGTGCTGCATCAGAACAGGCCGGTCGGAAAGACCGACAGCAAAGGCCGCATCTTGGTCACCGGTCTCAATTCCTATGAGCTGAACACGGTCTCCATCGACCCGAAGAATCTGCCCGTCGATGCCGATGTTCCGACCACCAAGGAGACCGTCGTCCCGGCCGACCGCAACGGCGTGGTGCTGAAGTTCGGCGTATCGGAGGCGGCGCAGGCCGCCCTGGTGACCCTGGTCGATGCGAGCGGAACGCCGCTCGAAGCCGGACTGTCGGGACGCCTCGACGGCGCCGCGGAAGACTTCGTCGTCGGCTATGACGGGCAGGCCTACATCAAGCGCCTCGCCCGGCAGAATTCAGTGCTGGTCGATCGCGGCGACGGCAGTTCGTGCCGGGCAAATTTCCCCTTCGAGGCGGTGCGCGGCCGGCAAGTGACGATCAAGGACGTGGTGTGCCAATGACAATGCCAGGCCAAATGCTGCGCGCCGCAATCGTTGCCATGCTGGTGGCGATGTTGCCATCGCTGGCCCGCGCGCAGAGCTGCAGCTTTAGCGTCACCAACATCAATTTCGGCCTCATCGACACGCTGTCGGCCACCGCTGCCACCGCGACGGCGACCTTGAACATCAATTGCACTGGCGGGCTGGTGCGCATCCTGGTCTGTCCGCATATCGGCGCCGGCAGCGGGGGTGCGACGTCGGCGGCAGCCAGGCAGATGGCGAGCGGCGCCAACAGCCTCAACTACCAGCTCTATTCGGACGCCGGAATGAGCGTCGTGTGGGGTTCCTATGCCTGGCCCTATGCATCGCGCCCACCGGTCATCGCGCTGCCCGTTCTGATCGGCAACGCATCAGGCACCGCAACGATCTATGGCCGGGTGACCGGCGGTCAGTCGACGGTTCCGCCCGGCACCTATCTGTCGACGTTTTCCGGCAGCCAGCTCGAGTTTCGCTACCAGAACGACCTACTCGGCAACAGCTGCAACACCGGGTTCGGCTTTACGGCGCCGTCTCCGACGTTCACCGTCAATGCCACGGTGCCGGCCAATTGCCTGGTCGCCACCCAGAACATCGATTTCGGCCCCAAGGGCGTGCTCGACGCCAATGTCGATGCCACCGGCCAGGTTTCGGTTACCTGCACGCCGTCGACCGCCTATACGGTCTCGCTGAATGGCGGGACGACGGGCGGCACGCCGACCAACCGCAAGATGTCGAAGGGCGCCGAGCGGGTCACCTACGGCCTCTACAAGGACAATGCGCGCACGCAGCCCTGGGGCGATGCGGGAACGCCGGGAAGCACGGTCGCCGGCACCGGGACCGGCGCGGCGCAGCCGCTCACCGTCTACGGCCGCGTGCCGCCGCAGACCACGCCCTCGGCCGGCGTCTATACCGACACGGTGGTGGTAACCATCACTTATTGATCGCGGCCACCGTCAGCGGGCGCCAGAAACCGTGCGTAAAGTTCGCCGACGATGCCGCGGCGGAAGACCAGCACGCAGATCATGAAGATCAGGCCGGTGGCGATGGTCACCGGGAAGCCCGAGGTGGCAAGCGTGTTTTCCAGCCCGACGACGAGGCCGGCGCCGACGACAGGACCGACCATGGTGCCGATGCCGCCGAGCAGCGTCATCAGGATCACCTCGCCCGACATCTGCCAGGTGACGTCGGTGAGCGTGGCGAACTGGAAGACGATCGCCTTGGTGGCGCCGGCGAGTCCAGCGAGCGCGGCCGACATGACGAAGGCGGCGAGCTTGTAGCGGCCGACCGAATAGCCGAGCGAGATGGCGCGGTTTTCGTTCTCGCGGATCGAACGCAGGATCATGCCGAAGGGCGAGTTGACGATGCGCCAGACGGCGAAAATACCGATGAGGAAAACGGCGAGCACGAAAAAGTACATGTTGAGGGGGACGTTGAGATCGACGATGCCGAACAGCGTGCCGCGCGGCACGCCCTGAATGCCGTCCTCGCCTTCGGTGAACGGCGCCTGGACGCAGAAGAAATAAAACATCTGCGCCAGCGCCAGCGTGATCATCGAGAAATAGATGCCTTGCCGGCGGATGGCGAGGAAGCCCATGACCAGCCCGAGCACAGCCGCACCGGCGGTACCGAGCAGGATGCCGGCTTCCGGTGGCCAGCCCCATGCCTTGACGGCGTAGGCGCAGAAATAGGCGGCGGCGCCGTAGAAAGTGGCGTGGCCGAAGGACAACAGACCGGTGTAGCCGAGCAGCAGGTTGAAGGCGCAGGCAAACAGCGCGAAGCACAGCATCTTCATCAGGAAGATCGGGTAGACGAAGAAGGGCGCGGCGATGAGCGCCAGTACGGCCAATGCTATCAGTACCCGCTCAAGCCGCACGGAAGCGGCGGCACGCTGTTCGTGAAGGGTCGCCTCGCTCATCTCAGGCATCCCTTCCAAACAGGCCGGCGGGGCGCAAGAGCAGCACGATCGCCATGATGACGAAGACGACGAGGTTCGATGCCTCGGGGTAAAACACCTTGGTCAGGCCTTCGGCGAGGCCGAGCATGTAGCCGGTGACGATGGCGCCGAGGATCGAGCCCATGCCGCCGACCACGACGACGGCGAAGACGACGATGATCAGATCCGAGCCCATCAGCGGGCTGACCTGATAGACGGGCGCTGCGAGGATGCCCGCGAGCCCCGCAAGAGCCGCGCCCAGCCCGTAGGTGAGCGTCAGGAGCAACGGTACGTTGACGCCGAAGGCCTGCACCAGTTCGGGATTTTCGGTCGCCGCGCGTAGGTAGGAACCGAGCCTGGTCTTTTCGATCAGCAGCCACGTGCCGATACAGACGATGAGCGAAGCCACCACCACCCAGCCGCGATAGTTGGGCAGGAACATGAAGCCGAGATTAGTGCCGCCGGCGAGTTGAGACGGCACGGCGTAAGGGTTGCCTGAGACGCCGTAATAGAAGCGGAACACGCCCTCGATGACCAGCGCCAGGCCGAAGGTGAAAAGCAGGCCGTAGAGCGGATCGAGCCGGTAGAGCCGCGACAACGCTACGCGCTCCACCGCCATGCCGAACACGCCGACGACGAGCGGCACCAGGACCAATGCCGGCCAGTAGCCGATGCCGAGATGGACGAGCATCAGATAGCCGATGAAGGCGCCGAGCATATAGAGCGCGCCATGGGCGAAATTGATGATGCGCAGCAGGCCGAAGATGACGGCCAGACCGAGGCTCAGCATTGCGTAGAAGGAGCCGTTGATCAGCCCGACCAGCATCTGGCCGAGCAAGGCCTGAACGGGGATGCCGAAGATCATCGTCATGGCGTCATACCCCAAGCACCTCGTGCAGCTGTTCGGTGTGAGCAGAAAGCTCGCTTACGGCAAAACCCTCCACCACCTTGCCATGCTCCATCAGATAGAAGCGGTCGGCGATGCGGGCGGCGAAGCGAAAATTCTGCTCGACGAGCAGGATGGTCATGCCGCGCCTCTTCAAGGTCGCCAGCAGTTCGCCGATACGCTGGACGATGACCGGCGCGAGGCCCTCGGTCGGTTCGTCGAGCAGCAGCATCTGCACGCCCGTGCGCAGGATGCGGGCGATGGCCAGCATCTGCTGTTCGCCACCGGAGAGTTTCGTGCCGGGGCTGTTGCGGCGCTCCTTGAGGTTGGGGAAGAGATCGAAGATTTCCTCGACACTCATGCCGCCCTTGGCCACCACCGGCGGCAGGATCAGGTTCTCATCGACGGTGAGCGTGGCGAAGATGCCGCGCTCCTCCGGCACGAAGCCCAGGCCCTTATGGGCAACACGATGCAGCGGCAGGCGCATCAGGTCGCTTCCGTCGAAGGTGACGCTGCCGCTGCGCTTGCGCACCAGCCCCATAATGGCGCGCAACGTTGTGGTCTTGCCGACGCCGTTGCGGCCGAGCAGTGTCACGGTCTCGCCGCGGAAGACATCGATGTTCACGCCATGCAGCGCATGGCCCTCGCCATACCAGGCATGGAGATCGCGCACGGCAAGCAGCGGCTCACTCATGCTCGGTCCCCATATAGGCGATGCGGACGCGCTCGTCCTGGCTGACCGTCGCGTAGTCGCCGGCGGCGAGCACCTGGCCGCGCTGCATCACGGTGATCCAGTCGCAGAGGTCGGCAACGACGGTGAGGTTGTGTTCGACCATCAGCACGGCGCGGTCCTTGGCCAGCGAGCGGATGATGCCGGAAATCGTGCCGACATCCTCGTGCCCCATGCCGGCCATCGGCTCGTCGAGCAGCAGCACTTTCGGATCGAGCGCCAGCGTGGTGGCGATCTCGAGCACGCGCTTGCGGCCATAGGAGAGATCGCCGGCCAGACGATGCGCGACATCGTCGAGGCCGACGATGTCGAGAAGTTCGCGTGCCCGTGGCGTCAGCTCGTCGAGCGCCGAGAGTGAGCGCCAGAACTGGAAGCCGAGCCCACTGGGACGCTGCAGGGCAACGCGGACATTGTCTAGGACGCTCAGATGCGGAAAGATCGCCGAGATCTGGAACGAGCGGACGAGACCCATGCGCGCCACTTTGGCCGGCCCGGTGCGGGTGATGTCGTTGCCCAACAATTCGATCCTGCCGCTGGTCGGCTGCAGGAATTTGGTCAACAGGTTGAAGATCGTGGTCTTGCCGGCGCCGTTCGGCCCGATCAGCGCATGGATCTGGCCGTGATGGACGTCGAGGTCGACATTGTTGACGGCGACGAAACCGGCAAAATCACGCCGCAGGCCGCGGGCGGAGAGCACCACCCGCGGCGTGTCCTTTGTGCCGTCCGACTGGGCGGCTACAGCTTCTACCGTCGTCACTTGGTGACGAGCGGGCAGCCGCTGTCTTCGGCCTTGATGAAGGCCTTGTCGCCCGGAATGGTCGCCAGATAGGTGTAGTAGTCCCAGTCCTTCTTGCTCTCTTCGGGCTTCTTGACCTGGTAGAGATACATGTCGTGCACCATCGCGCCGTCGGGCTGCACCTTGCCGTTGGCGGTGAAGACGTCGTCGACCGGCAATTCATGCAGCTGCTTGGCGACAGCTTCGGTCTCGTCGGTGCCGGCCTTGTCGATGGCCTTCAGATATTGCAGCACCGCCGAATAGGTGCCGGCCTGGACCATGTTGGGCATGCGGTTGGTGCGCTTGAAGAAGCGGTCGGCGAAGTCGCGGCTCTTGTCGTCGCGGTCCCAGTAAAAACCTTCGGTCAGCACCACACCCTGGGCGGCCTGCAGGCCGAGGCCGTGCACTTCGGCAAGCGTGAACAGAAGCGCTGCCAGCCGCTGGCCGCCGGCGACGATGCCGAACTCGGCCGCCTGCTTGATGGTATTGGACGTGTCGAGACCGGCATTGGCAAGGCCGATGACCTTGGCGCCGGAGGACTGCGCCTGCAGCAGGAAGGAGGAATAGTCCGTCGAGCCGAGGGGATAGCGCACTTCGCCGAGCACCTTGCCGCCGCCTGATTCAACCAGCTTTGCGGTCTGCTCCTTCAACGAATAGCCGAAGGCATAGTCGACGGTAATGAAATACCAGCTGTCGCCGCCCTGCTGGACCAGCGCACCGCCGGTGCCGACCGCCTGGGAATGGGTATCGTAGACCCAGTGGAAGCCATAGGGCGAGCACTGCTTACCGGTCAGGTCGGCGGATGCGGCGCCGGTGACGATGTCGATCTTCTTCTTTTCCTTGGACAGCCCCTGGACGGCGAGCGCCACCGAGGATGTCGTCAGTTCCATGATCGCATCGACCTGTTCGGTGTCATACCACTGGCGTGCGATGTTGGAGGCGATGTCGGGCTTGTTCTGATGATCGGCGTTGACGATCTCGATCGGCGCCCCTTGCACCTTGCCGCCAAAATCCTCGACAGCCATCTTGGCGGCCTCGACCGACCATTTGCCGCCGAAATCGGCATAGACACCCGACTGGTCGTTGAGAATGCCGATCTTGACCTTGCCGTCGGAAATTTCGCCGGCCGCCGCCGGCATCGCAGTCGCCGCAAGCAGCGCGGCTGATACGAGATAGGATGCTTTCACAGGTGGTTCCTCCCTTGTGGCCGACGCCGGGAAACGCGGCGGCCTTGCAATGGTTCAACAGTTCCGTCCGGTTTTCGCTGAAAATTCGGGCCGTCGCGCCCGCCACTCCTCTTCTTGGCAACCCCTCCGCCTTGGGTGCATCGGGAGCCTAGCATCACATTTCGCGCGGCGAGAATGCTATTTTCGTAGCATGGCGCAAGGTGCGCGGCCTCTACCAGTCGGGCTCAATCGGAGAGTCTTCGGAAAGGCCGCTCGGGCGAGCCAGCGAGAGTGTCGCGGCCGCAGCGTCGAGCAGCGCCGCCGGAAGCCCCTTGAGATGTTCGCTGTCCAGTGGCAGGGCAAGATAGTCCGTGGCAATGCGTGCAGCCACTTCCGCCTGCTCGCGATCTCTCACCGCCTTGACCGCAGATCGATCAGGCCGCATGGCCAGCCAAGCCTTGTGCAGAGCGAACATCCGAGGGTCAACCGTCGGTATGCGTACGGGATAGCCACGCTCATCGATCGCCACGGCCTCCACCTTCGGTGCGTTGACGAGCCATTGCAGCCCCTCCATGGGTGCGCTGTCGAGGTCATCGGCAAGCGGCGTAATCGAGGTAGGGGCCTTCTCCTTGAGAACGTGTCTTGCCTGTGGGCGGATCAGGTCGACCAGATAGCCATCACGGTTCGTTGCCCTGAAGGCCCGGGGCTGGAGCGGCTTGAAAGACCTGTCCACTTTACGCAACACGCCTATCAGACCGGACTGGCTTACCCTCTCGCCGGTCACGAAGCTGATGCGACGGCGGGAATCGAAGAGCAGGTCGATGTCGCCGGTTGCCGTGAGACCGCTTGTGACCTGGACACCCGCCAGAGCCTCGTAAGCGAAGAGCGCGTTCGTGCCGACGACCAGCAACTGCTTGCCCAGCAGGTCTGTTTCGGCGCACCGCCGCAATATCCGTGCGGCGATGGCCGGCACCCTGCCCAAACCCATTGCCACATTGACTTTGGCCAGGCCGTTCAGGCGATCGGACAGACCAGCCAGCAGATCCTTGTTCTGCCCCCTGCCCTCGGAAAACGCGGCGAACGCCTTCTCCGTCTGATTGCCTTTCGGTCCAAGTGAGGTCTCGATCTGCCTGACTTTCCGCAAAAGGTATTCACCACCGTTGCGCTCGACCCAGCGCATGCTGCCTGCAAAGCGCCTTTGGCGCTCGGCATCGGCATGCAGCCAGGTCTCGTAGACCTGCTGCGTGTCTATGAGTTGGCGCCGTTGCTCGCCGGTCAACTCTCTCAGCATTGGTTTTCCACTCTTAAGTGTCAATTCAAATACCATAGTGGAAAACTGTTAAATAACAATATCTTGGATTATCTTTTCCACTATCACGCGAACAAATCGCAAATTGAGTGGAAAATGTCGTAAAAATAACATGTTAGGTTCGTCAACAGGGCATGCTAAAACCTCACAAGCGAATTTCCTGAATGCCTCACCAAGGCAGCCTTTTGCCGTCGCGGAAGAAGCCGCCGGTCGGGCCGTCGTCCGGCAAGGTGGCGGCCCAGACGATGCCGGCGGCACCTTGCGCCACCGGGCGTCCGCCTGGGCCGCCCATGTCGGTCGCCACCCAGCCCGGACAGATGGCGTTGACCAGCACGCCGGCGCCGCGCAACTCGGCCGCCAAGATGCAGGTCAGCGCGTTGAGCGTGGCCTTGGTCGTTGAATAGGCTGGAGCGCCGGCGCCCATCGAGGCGAGCGAGCCGCCCTCGGAGGAGACGTTGACCAGCCTGCCGTGGCCGGAGGCGGCAAGCAGCGGCGCGCAGGCGACCGCGACGCGCCAGGCGCCCAAGACATTGGTCTCGAACGCCTCGCGGATCACCGCCCAGTCGGGCTTGAGCGCCCGCGCACGCGGGTCGTAGTGAATGGCGGCATTGTTGACGAGCACGTCGAGCCGGCCGAAGCGGCGCTCGATCTCGGCCGCGGCAAGGACCGCGGCATCGGGTGACGCGACATCCAGCGCAATCGCTTCGATGTTGCCACCCAACTGTCTCGCCGCCGCCTCGCCCTTGGCCGGATCTCGCGTGCCGAGCAACACGGTGAAGCCGAGCGCCGCCAGCTGACGGCCGGTCTCCAGGCCAATGCCGCGATTGCCGCCGGTGACGAGTGCGACCTTGCCGGAATGGGGTTTGGGGTTCATCGCCTGCTCCTGTGGTTCCGCATCAATCGTGCACAGAAAGATCGCATGGGTGGGATCGAATGATTAGGGCGCGGAGAGCGCAATCGTCATGCGAAGCGTTGCATGAATGACGGGCGCCGCGTTCCTTCACACCCCCTCTGTCCTGCCGGACATCTCCCCCGCAAGGGGGGAGATCAGATGTCGCCAATGCTTTCGCCGATCACCAACGTTGCTGCAGAAGCGCCGCCGACGGAACTGCCAATCTCCCTCCTTGCGGGGGAGATGGCCGGCAGGCGCTAGCTTTACGATGGAAGCGCCCCCCCTCACCGCTTCTGCGGATAGATCGTCTCGCCACGCTTCAGCATCTCGACGAAGGCCTCGATCTTCTTCCTGCGTCCCGCCTCGGTCTTCATGTTGTGGGTGCGAAACGCCAGCGCGAAGCGGTTCTGGGCGGAAAGCTTTGCCAGCATCTCTTTCGCCTTCGGCTCGGCATCGATGGCGGCCTGCAGATCGTCGGGGATCTTCATGTCCTTGCCACTGGCATAGGCGCGGTCCCAGCGGCCGTCGGCCTTGGCCGCCTCGACCTGCCGCAACCCATGTTCGGTCATGCGGCCTTCCTCGACGAGGCGGGCGACATTGTCGATGTTGATCTTGCTCCAGATGCTTTTCCTGCCGCGCGGCGTGTAGCGCTGCAGAAAGCTCTTGTCGTCGAGCGACTTGCGTATGGCGTCGATCCAGCCGAAGCACAGCACCACGTCGATGGCCTGCTTGGGTGTGATCGAGGCGAGGCCCGAGCCGACCTTGTGCACCTTGATCCAGACTTCGCTTTCGCCGGCATGGTTTTCGCGCAGCCAGGCATAAAAACTTTCGGGATCGGGGAATTCGCGAACCTTGTCGGGATCGACCTTGAACGGCGCCATCATCACCTCGTTGTTGCCGGGCTGGCTATATCGGCTGTCGATGCCAGTTTCTGTCAGCAGCGTCGATAACCCAAACCTATTGCGAGCTGGCTTGCGCCCCAGCCGACGCCCATGGCAGTTTCCTGCTGGTCGAGCCGGGCAAGGCAGACTGCAATTCGGGGGAATGCCATGCGATCGATGTTACTCGGCCTCATCCTTCTGCTGCCGGCCTCGGCGCTGGCCGAGCCGATCGAAACCCAGAAGATCATCACCGCGCTGACCGGCGACTTCAATGGCGACGGCGCCGCCGATCTGGCGATGATCGTAGAGACCGAGCCCGACGATACCATGGACATGCATTTCTTCCTCAGGGACAAAAAGCACAATTTCCTCAAGCCGGCCGGCATCGTGCACGATCTGATCTACGGCGAATGGAACGACTACGACCAGCCGCACTATGAGGGCTCCGGCATCGAGCCGGAGCTGAGCGCGCTGCCGAACGGCTCGATCAAGCTCTATTTGCCGGGGCTGATCGGCGCCGGCGAGCGGACCGACAAGACGCTGACCATCGCCTGGCGCAACGATGCCTTCGTCGTCGCCGGCGTTGCCTATGACTACTACAAATTCCAGACCGACATCGTCGAAAGCAGCTGCGACTACGACGTGCTGACCGGCAAGGGCAAAAGCATGAAGACGCAGGACGATGGCACCAAGGTGAACAGCATCGTGTCGGTGGAGGGTCGGGTCATTCCCTTCGCGGAGTGGGACGCGGGGATTGCCTTGAGCGCTTGCGGGGATTGAGGTGACAGGCTTCCCTTCTTCCCCTGTGGGAGAAGGTGGATTGCCGCGAAGCGGCAAGACGGATGAGGGGTGTTCCAGGGAACGCCGACGTCTCACTCCGCTGGAACACCCCTTGCATGTTGGTCTGGCGGCTATTTGTGCAAGATAGTTGCACTCCCCGACAGATGGCCGTCCGCCGGGGAGTGGACGGATGGGACCGTACGCCCCTTGGTTTGAACCGCGGATGAGCAAGGTCCATTCGTTCTCGCACTGGTCCTGAACAGATGATGGGGAGCAAGTCCCGCATGCAAGGCAAGGTATTGTCCGAACCGAATGCGACGTCGCCAGTCTATGCCGGCATCGATGTGTGTAAAGAGTGGCTGGATGTGTACGTCCATCCGGCTGGCCGGAGCTTTCGCGTCGCCAATGATGGCGCCGGACTGCGTCGGTTGAAGCGCCTGCTCGGCGAGCTCGCGGTGACGCGGGTGGTCATGGAGGCAACGTCCAAATACCATCGTGCCGCGCAGCGCTCGCTGCACGATGCCGGTTTCCATGTGGCCGTTGTCAACCCGCTGCGTGCCCGGCTGTTCGCCGAAGCCTGCGGCCAGCTTGCCAAGACCGACAGGATCGACGCCAGGTTGCTAGCGATGATGGGGGCAGCTCTCGACCCGGCCGAGACGGTGCCGGCTTCGCTTGCGATGGAAGCGTTGCAGGAGATGGTCGGCGCGCGTAATGCCGCCAGCGCCGAACGCACCGCCCTCGTCAACCGCCTGGCAACGCTCCAAAACCCTTTCCTGCGTGCCGAACTCAAGCGCAGGCTCCGAGCAATCGATCGGCATCTCGTGCGTCTCCTGACTGAGACCGTTCGTTTGGTCTCGGCTGACCCCGCACTTGCCCGCCGCTACGTGATCCTGATCTCGATCCCGGGCATTGGCCCGACCACTGCTGCCACGCTCCTGGCTGGCCTTGCCGAGATCGGTACGCTCAACGCTAAGCAAGCCGCCATGCTGACAGGTCTCGCCCCCGTCGCCCACGACAGCGGTCCGCGTCTGGGACGACGCGCAATCCGAGGAGGCCGCAAGGGCGTCAGAAACGCTCTCTACATGGCCGCCTTGTCCGCAAGTCGCTACAACAAGGATCTCGCTGCATTCGCCACAAGGCTGCGCAACGCCGGCAAGCCCGCAAAGGTCATCCTCGTCGCCGTCATGCGAAAGCTCCTCATCACAGCCAATGCGCTCATTGCCCAGGACCGCGTCTGGAGCCCTAACGCCCCTTGACAGCTAACACAGATGCTCATCCGTCGCCTTCGGCGACACCTTCTCCCACAAGGGGAGAAGGGAAAGCCTACTGCAAATGCGGCTTCTTCAAAAAGCTGTTGCGGTCGGCCGACTTGACCCTGAGCCAGGTTTCGCGGCCGTCGCGCACAACCCTTAGCGGGATCTCCGACCCTGCCGGGTTCTGCCATAGCTTGCGGTAGAAATCGGCGAGACCGTCGACCTCACCGTCGCGCACGTCGGAGATGATGTCGCCCTGGCGCAGGCCGGCCTTGGCGGCGGGACCGCCTTCGGCGACGCTCATCACCACGACCGCACCGTTGCTCTCGGCCGAGAAGGCACCGAGCCACGGACGTGGCGGCTTCGCCACCTGGCCGCGGGTCAACAGATCGTCGAGGATCGGCGTCAGAAGATTGATCGGCACGACCATGTTGATGTCGGCGACCTCGCCGTTTCGGCTCATCTGCAAAAGCAGCGAGCCGATGCCGAGCAGGCTGCCGTCCTGCCCAATCAACGCCGCGCCGCCCCAGGACGGATGCGCCGGTGCAATGAAGATCGCCTCATCGAGCAGATATTCCCAATAGCCGGCGAATTCCTGCTTGGTGACGATGTGCGCCTTGACCGAGCGGCCGGTGCCGTCGGCAAACACAACGGGGTCGCCGACCTTGGCCTTTTCGGCATCGCCGAGCGCCACCGCCGGCAGGCCGAGCGGGGCCAGCGCCTGCACCAGGCCGAAGCCGGTCTCCTGGTCATAGGCCAGCGCGTGCGCGGGAACGACGCGGCCGTCCTGGTCGGTCAGCCAGACTTCTTCCGCCTCGGTGATGAGATAGCCGATGGTGAGCACCAGCCCGTCGCCGCGGATAACGACGCCGCTGCCCTCGCGGCGCGTGCCCAAGGCAGTCGCCGTAAAGGCGTCGTCCGGCACCGTGGCGCGCACGGCGACGACCGAACGCAAGAGCGGGAAAAGGGGATCTATGGGCATGCTTTCATCCTGGCGGGCCGGCGATATCTCTATAGGTATGCCGCGTTGCACAGGACGCAAGGGTGAGAAGCGATCTGCGCAGCAGACGAAAAGCCAATTGCTTGGCTTTTCGAGCTTCGAACGCCCTGAGCCAGGCGAAGAGCCGGGCGCCGAGACAATCATCTCGAGACATCATTTCAGAGGTCAGCGCTGCGCCTCATCCGCCCTTCGGGCACCTTCTCCCCGTGAACGGGGAGAAGGAAAAACAGCGCTGACATTGATAATAGTTCAACGGAAGTTGAACCTTTCTGAATTGCACCTATCTCTGTCAGTACTTAGCTTCGAGTCGACGTTTCCGCCATCAGTCTCGCGCCCGTAGCGCAAGCCGTTTTCACCCCCGCCAAATCCAAGGAATTCCTCGCATGACCGAATACACCCCGCCGAAAGTCTGGAGTTGGAAGAAAGCCAATGGCGGCACGTTCGCCAGCATCAACCGGCCGATCGCCGGCCCGACGCATGACAAGGTGCTGCCGGTCGGCAAGCATCCGCTGCAGCTCTATTCGCTGGCGACGCCGAATGGCGTCAAGGTGACCGTCATGCTGGAGGAGCTGCTGGCGCTCGGCCACAAGGGCGCTGAATACGATGCCTGGCTGATCCGCATCAACGATGGCGACCAGTTCGGCTCGGGCTTCGTCGACGTCAATCCCAATTCCAAGATCCCGGCGCTGCTGGACCGCGGTGGCAAGACGCCGGTTCGCGTCTTCGAATCCGGTTCGATCCTTTTGTACCTGGCCGAAAAGTTCGGCGAGTTCCTGCCGACTGAACAGCCGGCGCGTGCCGAAACCTTGTCGTGGCTGTTCTGGCAGATGGGATCGGCGCCCTATCTCGGCGGCGGCTTCGGCCATTTCTACGCCTATGCGCCGGAAAAGTTCGAATACGCCATCGACCGCTTTTCCATGGAGACCAAGCGCCAGCTCGACGTGCTCGACCGGCGGCTGGCGGTATCAGAATATCTCGGCGGCGCCGGCTATTCGATCGCCGACATGGCGGTGTGGCCCTGGTATGGCGGACTGGCGCTCGGCCGCATGTACAATGATTCCGCCGAGTTCCTCTCGGTGCAGGACTACAAACATGTGCAGCGCTGGGCCAAGGCGATCGACGCCCGCCCGACGGTGCAGCGCGGCCGCATGGTCAACCGCGCCTTCGGCGACCCGGCGATGCAACTGCACGAACGCCACGACGCCGGCGATTTCGAGACGAAGACGCAGGATAAGTTGGTGGCGGCGGAGTGAAGCGAGGCGCCGGAACTGTAATCTCCCCCCTTGAGGGGGAGATGTCGCCGAAGGCGACAGAGGGGGTCGGCTCGACTGGGCTCGACCTCCTGCGGGCGGATGGAGGTTAGCGCTCTACGCGCAGCGACCCCCTCTGGCCTGCCGGCCATCTCCCCCTCAAGGGGGGAGATTAGCTCATCAACTTCGCCAGCCTCGGCACGCCCTCACCTACCGCGCGCTCATCGGCCAGCGTAAAGCTCATCCGCATCGTGTTGCGTCCCGAACCGTCGGCATGGAAAGCATTGCCAGGCACAAACGCCACGCGGGCTTCCTTGACCGAGCGGGCGAGCAGCGCCGTGGCGTCACTCCCCTCAGGCAGCGTCAGCCAGACGAACATGCCGCCTTCGGGGCGGCTCCAGCTCACACCGTCGGGCATTTCGGCCTCCAGCGCGGCAAGCAGAGCATCGCGGCGACCGCGGTAGGCACCGATCAGCTTTTCCACCTGGCCGTCGTACACCGCCTCGGAGACGCGGTGCATGACCAGCTGGTTGATCGACGGGCTGTGCAGGTCCGACGCCTGCTTCATCAGCACCAGGCGCTCGACGACGCGGCGCGGCGCGCAGACCCAGCCGACGCGCATGCCCGGCGACAGAATCTTTGAGAACGAGCCGCAGTAAAGCGTGCGGGCGTTTTCGATGCCACCCGAGCGTTCGCAGTCGAGCGCCAGGATCGGCGGCTCGCCCTCGCCGTCATAGCGCAGCGCGCGATAGGCGGCGTCCTCGATGACGGCGATGTCGAGCTCGCCGGCAAGGTCGAGCACCGCCTCGCGTTGGGCGCGGTTCAGCGTCTCGCCGGTCGGGTTGGCAAAATCCGGAACGAGATAAGCGAATTTCACCTTGCCGCCAGCGGCAGTCGCGGCGGCCTGGTAGGCGGCCGGCGTCATGTTGCCGCCATCCGGTGTCAACCGGTCGTAGCGCGGCTCATAGGCATTGAAGGCCTGCAGCGCGCCGAGATAGGTCGGCCACGTGACGAGCGCCGTATCGCCGGGCGACAGAAACAGTTTGCCGAGATAATCCAGCGCCTGCTGCGAACCGGAGGTGATGAAGATGTTGTGCTCATCGCAGGCGATGCCGAGCTTGCCCATCTGGCCGGCCAGCCAGCGCCGCAGCGGCAGATAGCCTTCCGAGACCTGGTATTGCAATGCTGTGCCCGCTTCCGGGCCGCCGAGCACCGAGGCGTAGGCATCGGCGATGGCTTGCGATGGAAACAAAGCCGGATCGGGAATGCCGCCAGCAAACGAGATGATGTCGGGTTGGTCGAGCAGTTTCAGCAGCTCGCGGATTTCCGACGCCTTCATGCGCGAGGCGCGCGACGCCAACAGGTCCATCAAACTCAAGAGCCCACCTCCCCGTGGATGTTGCCGGGTTGTCCAGCGCAATTTAGGTCAATCTACCTGACCTATTATCAGTCTCTTTTCGCCGCTGGAATAGCCAGAACGCCATTCCGCGTGGCCCAGGCGAAAAAGCAACGACATTTTTCTCGCTGCGCGTGGAAAATTGTTGCGCGTCCAAAGGCGCGGATGCAACCTCATTCCTGGCTGGCCGAACAAAAAGAAACCGGTCTAAGGGGGATGCAGAATGACGCTCAAGCTCATCGGGGCCGGCTTCGGCCGCACCGGCACGTGGTCGACCTTCGCCGCGCTGAACAGGCTCGGCTTTCCCAGCTACCACATGCAGGAAGTCATCATCAACAAAGCCAACAAGGGCCATCTCGATTTCTGGCGCAAGGTGGCGAACAGTCCGCCCGGCAGCCAGCACGACTGGAACCGGGTGTTCGCCAATTACACTGCGACCGTCGACAATCCCGGCTGCTGCGTGTGGCAGGAATTGATGGCTGCCTATCCCGACGCCAAGGTGCTGTTGACGTTGCACCCGCGCGGCGCCGAAGCCTGGTACGAAAGCACCATCGACACGATCTATTTCACCAAGAATGTCTGGCAGTTCAAGATCCTGGAGTGGCTGACGCCGTTCGGCCGGAAATTCGGCGACATGTCGAGCAAACTGGTCTGGGGCCGCACGCTGGCCGGCGTGATGGACGACCGCGCCAAGGCGATCGCACGCTACAACGCCTATACCGAGGAGGTGAAGGCGGCGGTGCCGCCGGAAAAGCTGCTGGTGTTCAAAGTAACGGACGGCTGGGCGCCGCTCTGCGACTTCCTCGGCGTCGCGCTGCCCAACGAACCCTTCCCCAACCTCAACGACCGCGAAAGCATCAAGAAGATCATCCGCGACATCATCAAGGGCAGCTACATCATGCTGGGGCTGTCGATCGCGGCGGTCGTGGTTGTGCTGGCGGCGCTGTGGTGGTGGCTGGCGTAGCGTTCGGACGCCCTCGGGGTCCAGCTATTTGCGGATGAGCCAGTCCAAGAGATCCGGCTCGACGTCTTCGTGGCCGGTCAGGTCGCGCACCAGGGAGGCGGCGAGCGCGTGCCACCGCTCTTCCGGAACATTGCCTTCCATGACCGATTTGATGAAGGCGGCGCGCAGGATTTCGCAATCGAAGGCGGATACATCGAAAAGCACTTCTGCCATTTCGGTTTTCCCCGTTCATATCAGGGGCGGGAGCTTGTCGAACTCTCAAGCGCCAGCGCCCCGTACAATGGCCGACGCCATCGGATTCATACTCCGGCCGAACCAGGGTTCAATACAATTCGATTGTACGTTTTTTACCAAACCGTGACGGTTCGTTGCCCGCAGTTTTGCCGATGCTAGATATGCCGGGCGGCCTACCCCCAAGTAGCCGCATGGCCGACGCGGCTCAGGCAACATGCTTCACCGGCATTCGCGTCGGCCATTTCAGCCCCGTGCCGGGTTTAGCCCAGCAGGCGCTCGTATTCAGCCTCCGCCTGGCCGTAGAAACCGTCGGCGACGGCGATCAGACCGTCCCTGTCGCGAATGACGATCTCGCCGCGCCTGGACCGGATCAGGCCGCGCCCTTCCAGGATCTGCAGGCCGATGGTGACGCCCGGGCGCCTGACGCCGAGCATGACGGACAGGAATTCGTGGGTGATCAGGATCTGGTCGCCGGCTATCCTGTCGTCACACATCAACAGCCATCTTGCCAGCCGATCCTCCAGCTTGGCGCGGGCATTGCTCAACGCCGTGGATTTGGCCTGGCTGTGCAGATAGTGGGCAAAGCGCAGCAGGAAGGCGCGAAGCATCGTGCTTTTCTGCAACGCAGCCTTGAACGGCTCGAGATCGATGCAGACCGCCTCGCCCGGCATCTGCATATAGCAATCATGGGGCGCCCAGTCGGCGCCCATCACCAAAGCTGAGCCCGACATACCTTCATGGCCGATGATGCCGACCTCGGTATCCATTCCGGGCCGGTTCCTGGCCACCACCGAGGCGAGGCCGCTCTCCAGGAAGTAGACCGACTTGATCGGCTCTCCCGCCATTTCGAGCGGGGCTTTGAGGTCGAGCACACGATGGTACAAATGTGGTGCAAGCAATGCGAAGTCAGCCGGGTTCATGCGGCGCAAAAGGCCGCTTTTCTCCTTGCTGACCGACTGGTCCATCGCTCGCTCCCGTCAAGGGCAAGAGCACATGTAATCTCCCAGCCGTCGGCGCCCTGCCTAAATGCAAACGGTCATTGGACGATAGCTGACTCGGATTCAGCCATTGGACTTCGTACAAAACCGACAAATCAGGGGGCGACGCCCCATAAATCCATCCAGCAGCTTTTTCTGGATCAGCGCTTTGAGCGCTCAGCCGCAACCATACGCGCTTCCCTCAGGAGGGACGCGCGATCGTTGCCGATCAGCGAAGTGATCTCTTGTATCTGCTGCTCGGCGGTCCCGGTTTCCCGCGCCAAGCCGCGAGGGCCTTGGCGCTCAGACCGGACTGTCTTGGTTGCTCTGCCATGTCTCCAATGCCTCCTGTCGGGGCAGGAGTGCGATGGTCGCTCCCAAGCGCCGGCGCCCGTTTTCAGTGGCCGACGATTTCGCCACTGTACGCTTTCGAACAATCCATAGCGAGCGATTATATTAGCGGCGCTGGAAATGTGTAATGGGGCGCGGCGAGCCCGTCTTCCCTTTGCCATGGCCGCGATGCAGCGTGTGCGATTTCGGCGCCGCAACCACTGCTGCGCCTAGAACGGCAGGCGTATCTCATCGATCGCCTTCGACTCCGTCCAGCCAATGTCCTTCTGGATCTCCGTCGGCAACGCATTCAGTGCGCGCACGGTCTTCCTGTGCTTGCTGGCGCGCGCGAAGGCGGCGCGAATTCTGGTGAGACTTTCAAACATCGGTAACCCCTATGCAGCAGCAGAGCGCTGCCTAGGGCACGCTCTTGCACTGCTTCTGTAACCGATCGATTGCGCGGCAACGGTGAAGCAGTTCACGTAGCGTGCCCGCCCAGAAACATTTGTATGCAAATCAATTGCCGGCGGAGATGGGCACTGCCGGCTGCGGGGCAAGGCCGCTGCAACTGCAATCTTTGGGCGGGCGTTCCGTCGGCCGTTGCGATGGCGCGACTACAGGGGTTGGCACTACGGTTGCCGAGAGCGAGAACCTTGACGGCGCAAGCGGCGGCAGTCTGTAGTCGCGGCAAGTCGGCCGACGGAGGAGGTATCGCCTTGGAAAAGATCATCCTGGACTGCGACCCTGGGCATGATGACGCGATCGCCATCCTGCTGGCGGCAGGCAATCCGAACATCGATCTCCTCGGCATCACCACGGTTTCGGGCAACCACAATGTCGAGAACACCACGCGCAACGCGCTTTCGGTATGCACCGCCTATGGCATCAAGGTGCCGGTGGCGAAGGGCTCTCCCGGCCCGCTGCTCATCGACCAGGTGCTGGCCATCGAGATCCACGGCGAGACCGGGCTCGACGGCCCCGAGCTGCCGCCGGCCTCCTTCGAGCTCGACAAGCGCCATGCCGTCGACTTCATCATCGACACCGTCATGGCGCATGAGCCGAAGACGGTCACGCTGGTGCCCGTCGGCCCCTACACCAACATCGCGCTAGCCGTGCGCAAGGATCCCCGCATCGTCGAGCGGGTGAAACGGGTCGTCGCGATGGGGGGAAGTTATACCAGGGGAAACATCACGCCGGCGGCGGAGTTCAACGTCTATGGCGATCCGGAAGCCGCCGACGTGGTGTTCCGTGCCAAATGGGATGTCACCATGGTGGGGCTCGACCTGACGCACCAGGCGCTCGCCACCAAAGAACTTCAGGACCGGGTGCGCGCCGTCGGCGGCCCGATGGCCAAGTTCATCCTCGACATCTGGGAGTTCATCGCGACCACGCATGGCGGCCTGCTGCAGATCGAGTATCCCGCCATCCATGACGCGTGCTGTGTCGCGGCCCTGATCGATCCCGCCATCATCACCACCGAAAAAGCCGACATTCGCGTCGAGCTCGCGGGACGGTGGACCAAGGGCATGACGGTCTGCAATTTCGAGAAGATGGGCGGCATGCACCATTTCGGCGGCACGGCGAGCGAGCAGGTCGACTTCCGCCACACCGTGGCAATGAAGCTCGACCATCCGAAGTTCTGCGATTTGATCGTGGATGCACTGGAGCGGCTCGCCAACCAGAAGGCGTGACACAGCTGACCGCAGCTGTAGAAGAACCCAGCCTATAGCTTCCTGAAAAAGCCGGACAGAATGTTCGGACCCGCCTCGCCCGGCCGCAGCCTGATCCCGTCCTCGAAGCCATTCAGCGTCACGCATTCGAAGCCATTGTCGGCGAGCAGCGCCACCAGCGAGTCCCGGTCGAAATGGTGCAGGTGCTCGTTGGGCAGGCGCATGCGCCACGTCTCAAACCACGCGTCGCCATCGGCGCCGAGCTCACGCCAGCGGCAATAGGGAACGGCGATGGCCAGATGGCGGGCCTGAAGGCGGGCGAGAAAACTCAGGTCAGGGATGTGCTCAAGCACGTCGAACATGGCGACGAGATCCCACGCGCCGGCAAGCGCCTCATCCCAATCGACAAAACGGACGCCCTTGGGCAGCGGAAACCTGGTGATGTCGCAGCCGGCGCAGTCGGCAACTCCGGTAATCTTGGCGGCTTCGATAAATGTGCCGGTACCATATCCAATCTCGAGCACCGACCGCGGTATCTCACCGGTGATCCCCAGCACCCAGCCAAGCCGCTGATAGCCGAGCTTGATGGTGCGGTCGCTCAGGTCCTCGTAGTAGGACATGTATTGCTTGTCGTACTTGATCGGCGTGACGTCGATCTGGTGGATAACGCCAAACCGGTCGATCTCGTAATTGTCTAGCATTGGCGTACGGCCCCTGGGAGTGCGAAGCCTTACACGGCGGAGCTGAACGCAAAGTAAGCGGCCAGGGGGTACGTGGTTGCATTGACCGCTGCCCCAAGGGGCCGAGCACGCTCGCAATCAAAGAAGTACTAGAATACGCTCGTCGGCGAAGCTTTGACCAAGGAGGCGGGACACCCGCACATGGAGCGACGGCTCACCGCAATCCTTGCTGCCGACGTGGTCGGATACAGCACGCTCATGGGCGAGGACGAGGTCGGTACGCTCGAACGATTGAAGGGTTGCCGTCGCGAATTGGTCGACCCTGCGATCAAGGAATTCCACGGCCGCATTATCAAGCTGATGGGCGACGGGGCGCTGGTCGAATTCGCCAGCGTCGTCGATGCCGTCCAGTGCGCTGCCGCGATTCAGCGCCGGATGGCTGATCGCAATAAAGGCACCGCTGATGCCCGCCACATCCGGTTTCGCATCGGCGTCAATCTTGGCGATGTCATCGTCGAGGAAAATGACATCTATGGCGATGGCGTGAACATCGCCGCGCGCCTGGAGTCGATGGCCGAGCCGGGGGGTGTATGTATCTCCGGAACCGCATTCGATCATGCGGTCCACAAGGTGGACGTCGGCTTTGCCAGTCTTGGCGAGCAGCGCCTCAAGAACATCGCCGATCCGGTTCGCGCGTATCGGCTTCTGCTCGATCCCGCAGCCTCGGGCAAGGTCGTGGCCGCACCACACCGGCCGGGCCTACGCGTCGTGATCCTGGCGAGTGTCGCGGCCCTGGCAGTTGCCGTGCTCGCCGGCATTTTTGCCTGGCAGACGTTCTCGGTGCCATCGCGGCCATCGGTTGCCGTGCTGCCGTTTGCAAACCTCGGCGGTGATCCAGGCCAGGACTATTTCGCCGACGGCATCACCGAAGATCTGATCACCGACCTCACCAAGCTTTCCGGTCTCGACGTCATCGCGCGCAACTCGGTGTTTGCCTACAAGAACAAGCCTGCGGCGCTGGCCGATGTCGCGCGCGACCTTGGCGTCCGCTTCGTCGTCGAGGGGAGCGTGCGCCGCACCGGCGAGCAGATACGCCTCAATGCCCAGCTCATCGATGTGACAACTGGCGACAATCTGTGGGCCGACCGGTTCGACCGCGGCATCGCAGGCGTGTTTGGCGTCCAGGACGAGATGAGCAGGGAGATCGCCAAGGCGCTCGGCCTACAGCCCTCGACGGTGGAAAGCGAGCGTATGGCGCGCCCCCCGACCGAAAACCTCGAGGCCTACGACTTCTATCTCAGAGCCGAGCAGGCGGCGCGCACCGGCGGGCGCGAGGAACTGCGGGAGTCGCTTGCACTCTACGACAAGGCGGAGGAGCTCGACCCCGCTTTCGCTGAAGCCTTCGCGGCCGACGCCGCCATGACCGCCTATATCTGGCGCGAGTCCTTCAATGACATTGTACAGAGCGCGCCTGCACGCAAGCGCGCTTATGAGAAGGCAAGCCGTGCTTTGCAACTCGACCCCGACCTTTCGTCGCCCTATGCAATTCTTGGTATCATGCAGGTCGTGGATCGCCGCTACGAGGAAGCCATCGCTTCGGCCAAGCGAGCCGTCGCGCTCGGCCCCGGAGATGCTGAGACGCAAATAGCTCTGGGATACGTGCAATTGTTCGCCGGCAATCATGCCGAGGCAGCCGTTGCCGTCGAGACGGCGCTCAGGCTCGATCCCAACCTTTCCCCCATCAACCGGCAAATTGCCGGTCTGGTGTTTCTCATTCAAGGCAACACCGACAAGGCGATTGAGGCGCTCGAACGCGCCCGCGACGAGGCGCCGTCAGTTGGAGATTTCAGGATTGACCTCGCTGCAGCCTACGCCCGCGCCGGCCGTTTGCCCGACGCAAGAGTGGCGGTCGCCGAGGGACTACGTTCCACGTCGACAGCTGGGTCCGATTCATTGTCAGCATATCGGCTCAACGGTGCCCAATATCGTAACCCGCGCGATTTGGCTCTCATCATCGACGCGCTGCAGCAGGCGGGCTTGCCCGAATGGCCATTCGGCTTCACCGGCGACGAGCACAACCGCTTGAAGGGCGAGGAGATCGCGTCGCTGGTGCTGGGTCATACGCTGCAGGGCCAGCTGGAACCCGGTCTCCAACCAGCCTTCCTTCAGATCGGGAGTGACGGCAAGGCGGCTTTCCGCTCCACGACGCGGCTGGTCACCGAGACCATCCATGTCGATGGCGACCTATTGTGCGAGCAGAGCGAGAACATGTTCGGGCGCCCCGACTGCGGACCCGTCTACAAACGCAGCGACGATGCCGGCAACGGCTATACCTTCGTCAACTCAAGCAAGGTGTTCCACTTCGCGGTCGTTCAGTAGAGAGGCCCGCGTCTATCGCGCGCTCGCGTCACGGACAGGACTAGACTACCTTGCCTGCGAAGCCGCTTCGATCGGGAAAGGCGCAGGCACGTATGGAGCGACGGCTCACCGCAATCCTGTCCGCCGACGTGGTCGGCTACAGCCGCCTGATGGGCGAAGACGAAGTCGGCACGCTCGATCGACTCAAGGGTTGCCGTCGAGAACTGGTCGACCCTGCGATCAAGGAATTCCACGGTCGCATTATCAAGCTCATGGGCGACGGCGCGCTCGTCGAGTTCGCCAGCGTCGTCGATGCCGTCCAGTGCGCTGCCGCGATTCAGCGCCGGATGGCTGTCCGAGACCAGGGCACCTCCGACCCCCGCCACATCAGGTTTCGCATCGGCGTCAATCTTGGCGATGTCATCGTCGAGGAAAATGACATCTACGGCGATGGCGTCAACATCGCTGCGCGCCTCGAGGCTATGGCCGAGCCAGGCGGAGTCTGCATCTCCGGAACCGCATTCGATCATGCCGTCCACAAGGTTGATGTCGGCTTTGCCAGCCTTGGCGAGCAGCGCCTCAAGAACATCGCCGATCCGGTTCGCGCGTATCGGCTGCTGCTGGATCCCGCAGCCTCGGGCAAGGTCGTGGCCGCGCCACACCGGCCGGGCCTGCGCGTTATGATCCTGGCAGGCGCCGCCGCCCTGGCGATTGCCGCGATTGCCGGCTTTTTCGCATGGCAGAAGTTCTCGATGCCATCGCGGCCATCAGTTGCCGTGCTGCCGTTTGCAAACCTCGGCGACGATCCAGGCCAGGACTATTTCGCTGACGGCATCACCGAGGATCTGATCACCGACCTCACCAAGCTTTCCGGTCTGGACGTCATCGCGCGCAACTCGGTGTTCGCCTACAAGAACAAGCCTGCGGCGCTGGCGGACGTCGCCCGCGACCTTGGCGTCCGCTTCGTCGTCGAGGGGAGCGTCCGCCGCACCGGCGAGCAGATCCGCCTCAACGTCCAGCTCATCGATACGGCAACGGGTGACAATCTGTGGGCCAACCGGTTCGACCGTGGCATGGCCGGCGTGTTTGCCGTCCAGGAAGAGATGAGCGGGGAGATCGCCAAAGCGCTCGGCATCCAGGCTTCCGCAGCGGAGAGCGAACGCATGGCACGCCCGCCGACGAATAATCTCGAGGCCTACGATTACTATCTACAAGCCGAGACGGCGTCACGCAGCGTCCTGCAGGCCGGGCTGCGGGAGGCGCTCACGCTCTACGACAAGGCAGAGGGGCTCGACTCCACTTTCGCAGAAGCCTTTGCGGCCGACGCGCGCACGACAGTCTATATCTGGCGCGAGGCCTTCAACGACATCATCCAGAGCGCGCCAGCACGAAAGAGAGCCTATGAGAAGGCGAGCCGAGCTTTGGAACTCGACCCGGACCTTTCATCGCCCTATGCAATTCTCGGTATCATGCAGGTCGTGAATCGCCGCTACGAAGATGCGATTGCCTCTGCCAAGAAGGCTGTTTCAATCGGTCCGGGCGATGCAGAGGCGCAAGCAGCCCTTGGATATGTTCAGTTATACGCCGGCAATCATGCAGACGCAGCCACCGCGGTCGAGACGGCGCTCAGGCTCGACCCCGACCTCTCCGCCATCAATCGGGAAACTGCTGGGCTGGTTTTTCTTCTCCAGGGGAATGTCGAGAAAGCGATCGAGACTCTCGAGCACACACGCGACGATGCGTCCACGGTTGGCAACTTTCGGTTTACGCTCGCTGCGGCGTATGTCCGCGGCGGCCGTCTACCGGATGCGAAAGCCGCAATCGCCGATGGGCTCCGCCTCGTAGCAGGGTCCAGCTACGTGGACTCCTTGGCTGGGTGGGAGATGACTCATGCACATTTCCGGAACCCGCAGGATCTGGCGATCCTCGTCAATGCGCTGCGCCAGGCAGGCCTACCCCAATGGCGCTTCGGCTTTACCCCGGACGAACGCGACCGGTTGAAGGGCGCTGAGATCGCGTCCCTCGTCATTGGCCATACACTGCAAGGCCAGATCGAACCCGGTCTCCAACCAGCCTTCCTTCAGATCGGGAGCGACGGCAAGGCGGCTTTCCGCTCGACGACGCGGCTGGTCACCGAGACCGTCTACGTCGATGGCGATCTCTTGTGCGAGCAGAGCGAGAACCTGTTCGGGCGCCCCGACTGCGGTCCCGTCTACAGACGCAACGACGCAGCCGGCAAAGGCTACTCCTATGCCAATACAAGCAAGGTGTTTCACTTCACGGTGGTTCAATAGACGCACGCGCGTCAGTGATACTTGTCGAGCTCCAAATTGGCCGCGACCTTCGGCCAGTTGGCATCGGCTTTCGGTATTTCTTCAGCTGCATGCGCGGCGAAACTGTCCGCATTGCCGACGTCGTAGATCAGGTAGAGCTTGCCGTCGATAATCTTGAATGCCTCGGGATCGACATTGACCGTGACCCCTCCGCCCACGACTTCACCGGCACAGTAGCCGCCATATTGAGGAGCGTACTTGACCGGTTCGCTCATGAACATTTCCTGGTGTTTCTTGCTGGCGAAATGCCAAGGTGTCCCCAGCCATTCATAAGTGAATTCTTCGGAGCCCTTCACGGCCTTGCCGTCAGTGAAGTAAGCGACCGTGTCGTAGCCCATGATCGCCACACCGCCGAAATAGCCGGTGTTTACCGAATCGTCGGCCCAGGCCGATCCCGCGCCGGCGACCGCAGCTACCGCGACCAGGGCAGCCGCTCCCAAATTCCGAACCAGTCGTGACTTGATCATCGTGCTCATCTGCATCCTCCGTTAATCGTGGATCTCGGCGCACTTCGCCGCGTTCGCCTCGCCAAGGATTTTGGCTTGGCAGGTAGCGCCATGGCGTTTGAACAGTCGTAAGATATCCGTGTTGCCCTTCCAGAATGCGCGCGTTGTCGGCATGTAGCCATGACCCTCGGGATGGTTCACATCGGCACCTTTCGCGATAAGGAATTCGGCCAGTTCAACGTGGTTTTCCTCGCCGGCCACCAGCAACGGCGTTGCACCCGCCTTGTTGGCGGCATCGTCGAGCACCGCGCCTTTTTCCAATAGCAGCTTGGCGATCGGCAGGCTGCCCGAGAAGGCCGCCGCATGAAGCGGGGTGAAGCCGCCCGAGTTGCGCGCCATGACGTCGGCGCCCTTGCCCAGCAGGAATTCGGCGATTTCGGGCTGGTTGTCGAGCGCTGCAGCGATGAGGAGGGTTGCCTGGTCGCGTGCCCGGCTGTCGACGTCGGCACCGCCTGCCAGGGCTTGCTCCACTGCACCCTTGTCGCCGGCGGCGATGGAGTCGAATAACGGCTCACCTGCGGCTGCAGTTGTAGCCGCCAATACCAGCATTCCAAGTGCCAGCAGTCCGCGCATAACGCAGGGGTAGCATATATTAGCCTGGAATCATACAAGCTGCGTTGGGCCTATCGGGGCAGATGCTGGCGGACGGCGCGGTCGGGCTAGCTTGAGACGCAGTGTGCTCCAGGGTCGTCACCGCCAAGCGGCAAATCAGGGCGGGAGCCGCCACATTCGCACACGACCCGTACCACGCAATTCCGTTTCCCCGAGTGGGTAGAAAGCAAACTTTGGTCCAAGCAGTTGGTGCGTTGCGTCCGAAATACGGATTTCATCGGGCTCCGCGGACGTTTGAATACGTGATGCGAGATTAACGGTCTCGCCCCACAGGTCATAGGCGAACCGCCTCTTGCCTATGACGCCCGCCACGATTGGTCCTGAATGAATTCCGATTCTCAGTCTTATCGGTTCTCCTGCGAAGCGTTCGCGCTTAACCGCCTTGCGCAGCTCAATTGCATAGCGCGCGAGGGCTCCTGCATGATCGGATCGCGCGGTGGGCAGGCCAGCGACCACCATGACACAATCCCCGATTGTCTTGATCTTTTCGCAGCCGTAGCGTTCCGAGAGCCGATCCGCCGCCTTGAAGAAGTAATTTAGAATAGCAAGCGTCGTCACGGCTCCGACGCTGCGCGCTCTTTCCGTAAAACCGACGATGTCGGCAAAAAGCACACTCACCTCTGCGTGGTTGTCAGCAATTTTCTTGTGCGCTTTTAACCGCTCCGCGATCGACGCCGGAAGAATGTTGAGGAGCAGGGCTTCGGCGCGCTGGTATTCACGCGCCAATCCCTCCTGGCTCTTCCTCAACGCCTCGTTCGCCGATTGTAATTTCTCGTTGAGTTGACGTTCCCTCTCTTGCAGGAGGGTCATTTCATAAGCCTTCTGCTGAAGCCGCTGCCTGTTGTCGCGTTCGGCGGCGGCGTCGAGAAAGAGCAGCCACACGAAGTCATTGTCAGCAAAAAAATGAAGGTCCGCGACACGCCCGCTGGGCAGTTCGACCATGGGGATATGAAACGGAAGCTCCGGGCAAGGCAGAAAACCTTCCATGAACTCAAGCTGCTCGGCAACAGGCTTGCCAATGCGAAGCGATGAGAGTCCGTGATGTTCAACATTACCGCCCTTCGCAGCTACGCAAAACTGGGCGTCGATTTTCAGATATGCGACAGAGCGCCCTTCATAGAAGAAATTGAAAATCCAATTTCCGACTTCTTTTGGCAATCCATGCATGGTCTATTTTGTGACCATTAAAGCAAGTTGATGAAACGCATCATCAACATGCTCACCCGTGAGCGCACTTGTCAGATAGATTTGCCATCCACGCTGCCTCAGCTCGTTAATCTCGCTATCCGATATTGCCCACCGATCGGCCAGATCGGATTTGTTGATCAGCAATATAAACGGCATAGCGCCGAATTCTGCCTCGACCCGTTCGCGCAGCGTGAGCGCCACGGCAAGGGTGGCGGCGCGGGTTCCATCGACGACAAGCACGAGCCCGGTTGCCCCTCGAACATAGCTGACGCGGAATGAGCCGATATCGTCTTCGCCGGCCAAATCCCACAAAATCAGATCCACGGTCTTGTCCGGCAGTTCGACGCTCTTCTTGTCGATTTTCACTCCCACCGTGGTCAAGTAGGTTTCTGAGAAGATGCTTTGCACAAACCTGCGAACCAGACTCGTCTTTCCGACAGCGAACCCGCCGAGCATGCAGATCTTTTTTTGCAACATTTCAGGCCCCACTAGTCCAGGTTTACAGTAATCGAAACCCGGCGATTGGTGGAGTTCCCGGTTTGACTATTTTCAGGCACCAGTGGCTCAAAAGTGCCCGCGCCCCGAACCAGTAGCAGTTCCGGAGCGACGCCACGCTTGTTGAGAAGCGCACGAACTGTCTCGGCGCGGGCGGCGCTGATCGATGCGTTGGCCGTCTCACGGCCCGTGGTGTCCGAATGGCCGGTCAACATGAACCGCGCTGATACGCCTGACTTGCGGGCTTTTTCGGCGAATTCCTTTATTTGATCCGCCAACCTGTCGAGAACCGGCGTCTGCTCTGGTCCCGGCACAACTTTGCCGGAAGGGAAGAAGATATCGGTCGTCTGGATGGCTTCTCTCAAATAATTAAGTTCTGCAAGGTTCAGCTCACTCAGCTGCGAGACATCCAGAATCACTCCGTCCGCCGAAAGCTGTTCGGCGGCCGCCTGCGCCCGGTTGATCCAGCCGGCAGGAGCCTCACCCACGGCAACGATGCGACCCTGGACGATCGAAAGCTGAACCGACTTCGGCGGGTTCAGCGACGCCGTCAGCCGCTTGACCACGAACTTCGGATCAAGGCTCTGATAGAATTGCCACTGTGCATGAACGCGGGCAGGATCAACCTCCGTTCCGGACAGCAGAGCTTGCGGGTCGGCGGCAAGCGGGTCTCTCAGGCCGGAAATGTAGAATTGGCCGCCCCTCGCTGTTTGTTGGGCGACAATGATTCCCGGTTGGGCCTCAAGTCGCGACACATAATACTGCCAGTGCTCCGCCGCGCGTGCGTCGGGGCTCACATCACGAACCTTGGAGATATCGAATTCCGGTCCGCCTGCCGAAAGCTGTCGGGCCGCTGCGCGCGCCCGATCTATCCAGGTGTCGGGAGCCTCACCCTCGGCAATGAGGCGACCATTAACGATCGAAAGTCGCACTGTGTCCGGCGGATACAGCGACGCCGTCAGCCGCTTCAACACGAACTCCGGCTCAAGGCTCTGATAGAATTGCCACTGCGAATGAACCCGGGCGGGATCGACCTCAGTTCCAGACAACAGCGACTGCGGGTCGGCGCCAAGCGGGTCCCTCAGGCCGGCAATATAGAATTGGCCGCCGCTTATCTTTTGGTCTGCAACGATGATGCCCGGCTGGGCGTCCAGTCGCGACACGTAAGCCTGCCAGCGCTCCGCCGCGCGTACTTCGGGGCTTACATCACGGACCCCGGAGATATCGAAGACCGGCCCGCCTGCCGAAAGCTGCTGGGCCGCTGCGCGCGCCCGATCTATCCACGTGTCGGGAGCCTCACCCTCGGCAACGATGCGATCATTGGCGATCGACAGTCGTACTGTATCCGGCGGAGCCAGCGATGCCGTCAGCCGCTTCAGCACGAACTCCGGCTGAAGGCTCTGATAGAATTGCCACCGCGAATGAACCTGGGCGGGATCGACCTCCGTTCCAGACAACAGCGACTGCGGGTCGGCGGCAAGCGGGTCTCTCAGGCCGGCAATATAGAATTGGCCATCGCGTACCTGTTGTTCGGCAACGATGATGCCCGGCTGGGCCTCCAGTCGCGACACGTAAGCCTGCCAGCGCGACACATAAGCTTGCCAGCGCTGCGCGGATTGCCAAGAAAGAAAGTACCAACCGCCTGCCAGACTCAAAAGCACCAGGGCAACGGCCGCCACCAGCCACGGAAATCCCTCGTTTGATTCCTCCTGCTTGAGCTCGACGCAGGTCTGCAACTGCGCCTCTACGCTGGCCAACTGCGAACCGTCGCCGTCAAACTGCTCTAAAGCCTGTGAGGATTCCTCATGGATGCGAAGCAATACATCGCGAAGTATTTCATGCAATCCCTCTGGCGGATTTCCCCGGATCACCGAAACCAGGGTCGCAAACGGTCCAACTTCTGACCAGAGACGAAGCTCGCCAAAACGGATTGTGTCCAGGCCGCTCTGCTCTTTCTCGTTAAATGAATCCTTCACAAAATCTTGAATTGCACTAAGCATCGAAGAAATAAGCTGAGGATCTTCGCTCGTCGCATTATCGGCCGTTACATGCGCTATCAAAAGACCGGAATTGCGATGAATGAGAAAGGCATGTTCTATTCGATAGACAAGAGAGTGCTTCAGAACAACTTCTGAGAAGCTTGCACCCGTTCTCCAGGCCTCAAATCGCCACTTGAGACCATGCCAGGTAAATATATGCCTTAAAGTTTCATTCAGCGACTGAAAGGTCTGGTCGATCTTTTCCCCGATCGACTTGCGAATTGCCGGCAGAAACACCGGGTATAATATATCCGTAAGCGTACGCGGGCTCTTCTGGATCGACCGTTGCACAGCCCTTTCGACAGCTGGCGCAAGCGCCTCGCCGAGTTGCGCATGAGACGCTCGTGCGGCCGCACTGGGAAGAACGTCGCCCACTGCTGTCGCAAGCTGCTCCGGTTCGTCCAGCAGATGCGTAACTCGTGAAAGCTCCGAGATTTCGCGGCTGACCAGCAACTGGCGAAGCGTTTCCATGCGAGGATCGGCGGTTGGAACTCCGTCGAAACGCGCACGGTAGTCCGGATCAACGTTCCGGGCAATTTCGATCAAAAGACGAGCCAGAGCCTCGCGATCAATCTCTGTATCGTTCGAGGCTGTTCTTTGCGGTAGGTTGAGTGGGTCGACGGTTGACGTCAAGGTCCCATCAACTCGCTTTCCAGCTACGGTCCGAATTGCTCTTGCTGCCGACGGGATCCTGATTCAGACATTTTGCTACCTCGACAAACAGGCCAGCCAAAAGATTTCGGTCGGTCTTGACGTTGCTGAGATCGGCAAACATCTTCTCGATCAGCATCTGAACGCCTTCATTCTTCTGCTTGATTTCCTCACGCAGCGAATGATCGTTTCGATTTATCCGGTCCGCGACGTCGCGCTCAAACGCGCTCAATTGATCCGACAACGCGCGCACCTGCTTTTCAAGCGCCTGGTTTTGCTCGCGAAGATTCCGGTCAATCTCCTTATCGGCGTCGGCTCGCGAATCTTTTTCGTTCCGCAATTGCCCCGCAAGCGAATCGACCTGCTTCTTGGCGTTTGACTCGTACATCTCAAGATTGCGCTTGGCTTCGGATTCGACATCCTTGAAGCGCTGCAAGACGCGTTCTTCGAGCTTGGAAAAGCGGCGGTCATAGTCCTGCATCTGGTTGCCGAACAGCAGGTCACGTATCTTGTCGACACCTACAGCGTCGCCGGGGGCCCCGTTCTCGCGAGCCTGAACCCCCAAGAAGTTCAGCCCGTTTCCTTCTGCGTTAGCTATCAGATTTGTGTCCGCCTTCTTTTCTGAAGGAACGGTATTCGTAGATTCCTTTGCCATGCTTTTGCCCTTCCATTTGAACACCTGCCACGGTGAAAAACCCCATATAAAACAGAGCATGTCAGCAAAATACCCGGCTCGCAAGCGGGTATCTCTTGACTTGAGCCGATTCGTGAGGCAGCCGACTGCAGCGTCGCCGAGTCAGCAACGGACGTTTGGGCGAGGCCATTTCAAATGGCGGCGGCGGCAACTGCAATATTGCGCTCAATATTGCTCGGCAAGAAGCGCGTCACCAATTATACGGCAACACTGCGGGCGTTTCCGGTCTGGGCTTTTTCCAGGAGCTAGTCGACGCGCGCGGCTCTGCTAGTTCGAAAAGCTCACGCCCACGCCGCGTTGCCGAAAATAAGCCTGCATCAACTTGCGGCCCTGGCGGTTGTTCTGCGCCAACTTGGTCGGATCGAACACCGCCTGTTTTGTCCCTTCTCGAGCCAGCGCCGCCTTGAGCGTCGCGATATGTGCGTCGATGTCGGCATTGTCGGCCCGAAGCGAGGCATAAATGCTCTCGGTCGCCTGGGCCACGGTCGGTTCGCTCACAGCTGTCGTCCTTTGGTTGATTGGCGGCGGCTTAACACAGATTCGCGGCTCCGCCGATACCGGTGGACTTCCGACCATCGAAGGCGAATGGCCGCATTGCCAACCCTGCCAAGTCGAAAGTCCGACCCGTTGCCCCTGTAGAGCTTGACGAAAATCCGTGCGCCTGTTTGAGAGCGGAGGATCGAGACATCGATTCATGGGGAGATGGGCAAGGGTGGGCAAACCGTGAAGCGCGTTCTTCGGATGCTTGCCGCGGTGATCGTGGCGTCCGGGGTGGCCGGCTGCACAAGCATTTCCTACTACGCGCAGTCGCTGGAGGGCCATGTGCAGATCATGGCCGCGCGCAGGAATGTCGGGAAACTCATCCATGATCCTTCGACGCCCGAGGCCTTGCGCGCCAAGCTGACATCGGCGAGCGCCATAAGACGGTTTGCGACAGATGAACTGGCGCTACCCGACAACAGCAGCTACCGCAGCTATGTCGACATCCATCGCGACGCCGTGACCTGGGCGGTTTTTGCCGCGCCGCAATTCTCGCTCGCGCCCGCAACATGGTGCTTTCCGGTTTTTGGCTGCGTCCCGTACCGGGGTTACTTCTCCAGGAAATCTGCGGCTGAGAACGCTGTCGAGCTTCATAAACAGGGGCTCGACGTCTATGTCTCGGGCGTCACCGCCTATTCCACACTGGGCTGGTCCAGTGACCCGCTGCTGAGCACCATGCTGCGTCAGGACGACACCTATCTGGCAAGCCTTGTTTTTCACGAACTGGCGCACCAGCGCCTGTATGTGAATGGCGACTCCGCATTCAACGAGGCGTTCGCCGTTGCCGTCGAAACCTCTGGCGTCAGGAAATGGCTCCGCGCCGCCGGCGATCGGGCCGGATTGCGCCGCTACGAAGCCGATCGCAAGCGCAGCGCCGATTTTCTCGGACTGGTGTCGAAAACGCGCGACGAGTTAAGGCAGGTCTATGAAAGTCCCCGTCCCCCGGAGCAGATGGCGGCCGCGAAAGCCGCCACGATCGACAGGCTGCGGATGCGCTACCGGCAGATGCGCGACCGGCGCTGGGCCGGATACCGGGGGTATGACGCCTGGTTTAATTCCCCGATCAACAACGCAAAGCTCGCCGCGACTTCTGTCTACGGTGAACAGGTTCCGGCCTTTCTTCGCTTGTTCGACTTGTGTTCGGGCAATTATCCAAGGTTTTACGCTTCTGTTCAACGGATCGCGGATTTGCCCAAATCGTCCCGCGCCGAAGCGCTTAGGGCTGCCGATACGTGCAATTGACTTGAACAAGCACGGGACCCGGCCTGCCTGACGATCAGCCGAGCGACAGTTCCTTCGTCTGGTGTCTCAGCACCAGGCCGACCGCGCCCAGCAAGGCGTCGTTCTCGGTATGCTTGCCAACGATGATGCGCGTGCGCAGGGCCGGAGCGATATCGCGGGACTTGATGAGCGTGTGGCGTTCATAGGACGCGATCAGCGGCGTCAACAGAATGTCGCCTGCCAGAGCCATGTGGCCGCCGATGATGATAAGCGGCGGATTGAGCACCGAGCCGATCAGGCCGAGACCCCGGCCGGCGATCTCGGCGGTATCCTCGATCATCCGCAACGCCCTGACGTCGCCCTGCTCGGCCATGGTGATGACATCGTCCATGGTGACTTGCCGCCGCACGACACGCGAAATCTGTTCCAGCGGCCGGGTAAAACTCGCATAGAGCTCCAGGCATCCGCGATTGCCGCAGCGGCAAAGATCGCCGCCGGGATCGATGCTGATGTGCCCGAATTCACCAGCGCCGCCGGCGATGCCCGTCACCAGCCGGCCTTGCTGGACAATGGCCCCGCCGACACCCAGATCGATCTTGAACAGCACAAAATCGTCCTGGCCGACGGCCGCGCCCCACATCAGCTCCGCAATGGCCGAGCAGTTGCTCTCGTTGTCGGCGAAGATCGGCTGTTCCAGGACGGGTCCGAACACATCTCGTATGTTGACGCCGGCCCATGTTGGAACCATGCTCGCGCGCAGCACCACTCCATCGCGGCTGACAGGGCCGGAGACGGAAACCCCAACCCCCAGGAGCCCCGCCATCGGCAGACCGTTTTCCTTGTAAGATTGGGCAATTGCCGATTTGACCATCTGGGCCGCCTGTTGCGGCTGGTAGTCCAGAGCCATTGATATAGTTTGTTCGGCAATGACGGAATGCGAGACATCGGCGACGATGAGCCGTATCTGCTGAAGAGCCAAATGAATTCCGACGCAAGTGCCCGCTGTCGGATTGAGCGTAACGGCCGCGGCTGGCCTGCCGATACCTCTGATGCCATCGCTGCTGGCCGGGGCTTCGATCACCATCCCCGATTTTCTCAAGCCGTTGAGCGCGGTTGAGACCGTCGAGCGCGCCAGACCGGTGACACGTGCGATCTGCGAGGCGGAGAGCACGCCGCGCTCGCTCAGGCAGCGCACGATCATGCTCTCCGGCGACGCGGACGGTCTGTCGATCAGCCAGGTTCTAAGCGAAGGTTTTGTCATGAACCAACATAAACATCGTTGACTGATAGTTCCAATATGTCATCTTGGAAAGAACTCGAGATTAACGCATCTCGCCGGCGGCGGCTTCAAACCCGCGGCCATAAGCGGTCGAGACGAACCGTGCAACCATATGTGGGAGTGAAACCATGAAATCCGCCATGACCGCCTTCGCGGTCGCTGCTGCTGCGTGCACTCTTGTCGCCGGAGCAGCCTTCGCCGAGCCCAAGACGAACCTTTTGCACCAATGGTCGACCGGATCGGACGCCCAGGCGATCGCCAAGCTCGGCGAGATGTTCACCGCCAAGGGCGGCAAATGGGAACAGACCTCGATCGCCGGTCACACAGCCAATACGCTGGCCAAGCTGCGTGCCGACGTGATCGCCGGCAATGCCCCGCCTGCCGTGCAGCTTAAAGGCCCCGAAATCGCCGAGTGGAACGAGACCGGCATGACCGCCGATCTCGACGAACTGGCGGCCTCGGAGGGATGGGAGAAAGTGGTCGCGCCGGAATTGCTTCCGGTGATGAAACCGACCGGCAAATGGGTCGCCGCGCCCATGAACATCCACCGCATCAACTGGCTCTGGGCCTCGCCGAAGGTCATGCAGGCCGCCGGCGTGGCGGAAATGCCCAAGACCTGGGCCGAGTTCAATGCGGCCTGCGACAAGATCGTCGCCTCAGGCAAGATCTGCATCTCGCATTCGACCGCCGACTGGACGGATTCGACGGTGTTCGAGGTCGTGCTCTATGGCCAGGACATCGATCTCTATCGCAAGGCCTTCGTCCAGGGCGACGTCGAATCCATGCGCAGCCCGGGGATGGTCAAGGCCTTCGAGCAGATGCGCCTGATGACGAGCAAGTACATGGATCCGGGCATGGTCGGCCGCGACTGGGATTCGATGTCGGCGCTCGTCGGCAAGGGCGACGCGGCGTTCCACATCATGGGCGACTGGACGATCGGCCTTTTGACCGCCGCCGGCTTCAAGGAAGGCACCGACTATGTCTGCGCCCAGGCGCCGACCGATTGGGGCAAACCCGGCTTCATCCTCAACTCTGACTCGGTCGTGTTCTTCAAGCAGAAGGACCAGGATTACATTGACGGCCAGAAGCTGCTTGCCAGCCTGATCCTGTCGGCCGACTTCCAGACGGTCTTCAACCAGGCCAAGGGCTCGATCCCCGCACGCCTGGATATCGATCTGTCGAAGGGCTTCAATCCGTGCCAGCAGATCTCGCAGAAGGATTTGCAGGCTTCGATCAAGGAAGGCACGCTGGTGCGCTCGATGGCGCACAACATGACCATCCCGCAGAAGATGCGCGGCGCGATCATGGACTCCATCACCGAGTTCGTGGCGACGCCCGATATGTCAGCCGAGGATGGCGCCAATGCGATGGCCGACGCGGCAGAAGCACAGAAGTAGACGGGAACGGCCGGGCGCAATTTCTATCCGCACCCGGCCATCCTCCATCCCAGTCCTGTGCTCTGAATGTCAAATCACGACCTGATCCTGTCGGTCCCGGCGCCCGCCCGCCCTTGGCGGGAGCGGCTGGGCTCCGCGGTGCCCTTGCTGGTGCTCGGCCCTTCCCTGGTGGCGAGCTTCATCTACGTCTTCGTGTTCACCGGCTGGACGCTCTACATCTCGCTGTCGAACTCCTCGCTGCTGCCGACCTACGGCTTCGTCGGCCTGGACAACTACGCGTCGCTGTGGGCGAACCGACGCTGGAACATCGCCTACACCAACCTCTTCTTCTTCAGCGGTTTCTACATCGTCGGCTCGATGGCCGTGGGACTGCTGCTGGCGATCCTGATCGACCAGCGCGTGCGCGGCGAAGCCGCCTGGCGCACCATCTTCCTCTATCCGCTGGCGGTCTCCTTCATCGTCACCGGCACGGTCTGGAGCTGGCTCTACAACCCGGTCGACGGCATCCAGGCGCTGGTGCGCGGCTTCGGCTGGACGAGCTTCAGCTTCGCACTCGCCAGCGACCGACACTATGCGATCTACGCGGTAATCATCACCGGCGTTTGGCAGTCCTCGGGCTTTGCCATGGCGCTCTTCCTGGCCGGTCTGCGCTCGGTGGATCAGGACCTCGTCAAGGCCGCGCAGATCGACGGCGCATCGACCTTCCGCATCTATCGCAAAGTGCTTCTGCCAACGATTGCGCCGATCTTCCTGGCGGTCGCTGTCATCCAGATCCAGTTCGCCATCAAGACCTTCGACCTTGTGGCGGCCCTCACCAAAGGCGGCCCGGGGATCTCGACCACCTTCCCCGCCATCTACGTCTATGACCTGATGTTCCAACGCGGCCAGATCGGCGAAGGTGCGGCCGCCGCCATCATGATGCTTGCCGCTCTTGCCGTGGTGCTGGTGCCCTATTCCTTCTGGGTTGTCTGGCGCCGGCGCAAGGAAGCCGGCCATGGCTGACGTCTTACTGGATCAGTCGCTCGATCATCGCGCTGCCACTGTTGCGGCGCGCCGGCATTTCCTCACCCGCTTGGTCATCTACGGGCTTCTGGTTATCTTTGCGGCGATCTATCTGATCCCGTTGCTGGTCGTGGTGCTGAATTCATTCCGCGACCAGCAAGAGATCGCGCGCAACGGGTTGATCTCGCTGCCACGCAGCTTCCGCCTCGAAGCCTGGGGCCAAGCCTGGAGCAGCTATTGCATCGGCGGTACCTGCGAGGGCATGCAGCGCAACTTCTACAACTCGCTGAAAATGACGATCCCGGCGACGATCATCTCGACGGCGGTCGGCGCAATGAACGGCTACATCCTGTCGAAATGGCGCTTCAAGGGTTCGGAAGCGCTGTTCACCTGCATGCTGCTCGGCGTCTTCATTCCGGGCCAGATTTCGTTGATGCCGTGGGCGTTCATCCTCGGCAATCTGGGTCTCAGCAATTCGGTCTACGGGCTCGTCCTCATCCACGTCATCCAGGGCATTTCGTTCACCACCCTGTTCTGCCGCAACTACTATGTCAGCATCCCCGACGATCTGATCAAGGCGGCGCGCATCGACGGCGCGGGCTTCTGGCGCATCTTCCGCAAGATCATTCTGCCGCTCTCCTCGCCGATCCTGATCGTCACGGTGATCTGGCAGTTCACCGGCATCTGGAACGAATATCTGTTCGGTGTCGTCTTCACCTCCGGGCAGCAGCAGCCGATCACGGCCGCGCTGGTCGCGCTGACGGCAAGCGGCACGAATGTCCGCGCCTACGATGTCATGAGCGCCGCCGTGCTGATCGGCGCGCTGCCGCCGCTGCTGATCTATCTCTTCGGCGGCAAGTATTTCGTCCGCGGCCTGACCCAAGGTGCGATCAAATGAGGCGCGATCAAATGAGCAGAGCCTGTCTGATGTCGCCGATCGTCCCGTCTCGGAAGAAGGGCATCGCATGTCGACATTGACCATCCGTGCCCTGCGCAAGAACTTCGGCGCGGTCGAGGTGCTTAAGGGCATCGATCTCGAGGCGCAGAACGGCGAGTTCATCGCGCTGGTCGGACCGTCCGGCTGCGGCAAGTCCACACTGCTGGCGATGATCGCCGGGCTGGAAACGGTAACCTCCGGCGAGATCCGCATCGACGGAAGGCTGGTCAATTCGGTTGCGCCGAAGGACCGCGACATCGCCATGGTGTTCCAGTCCTACGCGCTTTACCCGACGATGACGGTGCGCGAGAACATCACCTTCGGTATGGAAAGCCGCCGCGTACCGAAGCCGCAGCAGGACGAGGCCGTCAAGCGGGTTGCCGCTTTCCTGCAGATCGAGCCGCTGCTTGGGCGCAAGCCCGGACAGCTCTCAGGCGGCCAGCGCCAGCGCGTCGCCATGGGCCGGGCGCTGGTGCGCGATCCGAAACTGTTCCTGTTCGACGAGCCGCTCTCCAATCTCGACGCCAAGCTGCGCGTCGACATGCGCACCGAAATCAAGAAGCTGCATCACCGCGTCGGCAAGACGACGGTTTACGTCACCCACGATCAGGTCGAGGCGATGACGCTGGCATCGCGCATCGCCGTGATGCATCAGGGCGAGGTTCAGCAATTCGATGAGCCGGCGACGATCTACAACCGTCCGGCCAACATGTTCGTCGCCGGCTTTATGGGTTCGCCGGCGATGAATTTTCTGCCGGCCGAACTGAGCCAGCAAGGCGGCCACCCCGCTGTTGCCTTGCAGACCGCCGACGGCAAGACGGCCAGCCTGCCGATCGTCCAGGCGCTCCCATCCGATACGCCGCGACAGCTCATTCTCGGCATCCGGCCGGAGCACATCTACCGGTTCGATCCCGATCTTGCGCGTCGCAAGCCAGGCATTGCGCAAATCGATGCCGTGGTCGAACTGGTCGAGCCGACAGGTGCGGAGACCATGGCCGTTCTGCGCCTGGGCGGCAAGGAGATCACCGGCCGCTTCGACCCCGACGGCACGCCACGGATGGGTGAGACGGTGACGCTCGGCATCGACATGGCGCGTGCGTGCCTGTTCGACCCGACGACCCAACGCCTGATCTGAGAGAGATCCGCATTGTCCTTCGCCACCTATCCGAGCCTGACTGAGCGTGTCGTGCTGATCACCGGCGGCGCATCGGGCATCGGCGCCGACACGGTCCGCGCCTTCGCCGCCAATGGCGCGCGCGTGGCGTTTCTCGATCTGCAGCAGGAGGCGGGCGAGGCGCTCGCCCGGGAGCTCGCCGCCACAGCGCCGCACGCGCCGCTGTTCCTGCGCTGCGACGTGACCGATATCCCTGCCCTCCAGGCTGCGATCGGCACGGTGCGCGAGCGCCTCGGACCGGTCGCGGTGCTGGTCAACAACGCCGCCGACGACAATCGCCAGCGGGTCGCCGACATCACGCAGGCGCACTGGGACCACGCCCAGGACGTGAACCTCAGGCACCACTTCTTTGCCGCCCAGGCCGTGCATCCGCACATGAAGGAATTGGGCTTTGGTTCGATCGTCAACTTTTCCTCGATCGCCTGGCGTTTCGGCGCGGCGGAGATGGCACCCTATGCGACGGCCAAGGCCGCGGTGATCGGCTTGACCTTCGCGCTGGCGCAGGCGTTCGGCCCCGACAACATCCGTGTCAACGCCATCGAGCCGGGCGCCGTCATCACCGACCGGCAACGGCAGCTTTGGTTCAAGACTCAAGGTGCGGTCGACCGGGTCGTGCAGCGCCAGATGATCCCTAGGGTTCTGCTCGGCGATGAGATCGCGCGCACGGTGCTGTTTCTCGCCGCCGACGACAGCCGGATGATCACCAAGCAGTCGATCACCGTGGATGCCGGCCTGCGATGACAGAACCAAAGGATCGCTTCATGCTTGAGGTCGGCCTGAACCCCTATGGCCTGACCTATCATCTCGGCCTGCAGGGCCGCGGCACGCCACGCGCCAATCCCCAACCTGCGGGGCTCGAAGGTTTCATCGCGCTGGCGACCGAACTCGGCGCGCTTGTGCTGGAAATCTGGGTGCCTTGGCTGACGGAGCTTTCCGACGACGCGGTGATCGCGCTGCGCGAACGGCTCGCCGGCCTTGGCATCACGCCGATCGTCAGCGGCGGCCTTCTGGTGGGCGAACCGCTTGACGATGCATTTCGGGCCGCACGCCTGTTGAAGGCCAAGATCATTCGGACGGCGCTGACGCCGGTTCTGTGTGGCGACCGCAACGCCGCCGGCGACCAATGGAGCGAATTCGGCGGCATCATTCGGGAGCGATTGGTGGAGTGGGGTGCCCGTGCGTCTGCCGAAGGCTATGTCCTCGCGATCGAAAACCACCAGGATTTCACCAGCCAGGAACTCGTCGATTTCTGCGCGCTTGGCGGTCAAGGCGTCGGCGTCACCTTCGACACCGGCAACACATTCCCGGTCGGCGAAGCGCCGCTCGATTTTACGCGGCGGATCGCACCTCATGTCCGCCATGTCCACCTCAAGGACTACCGCGTGCAGTTCACGAGCGAGGGCTACCGGCTGATCCGTTGTGCCATCGGCGATGGCGCTGTGCCGTTTGCCGAGCTGTTTGCAATTCTTGGCCAGCACCACGATCGCATGACCGCCGTTCTCGAACCGGGCGCCCTGGAGGCGCGGCATGTCCGCTTCCTCAGCGACGACTGGTGGCGCGGCTATCCCGAGAAGACGGCGCGCGAATTTGCCGCCTGCCTGGCGGCAGCCCAGCGCAATCGGCTACCCGACGATGCCGACTACCGTACCCCCTGGGAGCGCGAAGACGATGGGTCCCTGGTTTCCTATGAGCTCGACATGATCCGGCGCAGCGCCGCCAACATGCGCAACCTTGGTTTAGCGGAGAAGATCTGATGACGACACGTGAACTCGATGGATTGACCGCCTTCGTCACCGGCTCCGGCCGTGGCCTCGGCCGCGTGATGGCCGAGCGCCTGGCGGAACTCGGCGCCAATGTCGCGATCCACGACATGGACGAAACAGCGCCGGCCAAATACGGCGAGTTCGCCAATCTCGGCGAAGTGGTTGAGCGCCTGAAGCGGCATGGCACGAAGGTGACGTCGGTGACCGGCAACATAGGCGACCAGAAGGCGGTGGCCGAGATGAAGCGCAAGATCGAGGCCGATCTCGGCGACGTGCATGTGCTGGTCAATTGTGCCGGCGGCGACATCGGCGCCAAGGGCGGCAAGCCGAACCCGAACAACGCCCTCGACATCGAACTCGACGACATCCGCGTGCTCACCGAGAACAATCTGATCGGCACGATGCTGGTCTGCCAGGCCTTCGTGCCGCCGATGAAGCAGCGCGGCGGCGGCTCCGTCATCAACATCGCGTCGGCGGCGGCACATATCGGCTGCTCGCCCGAGGTCGTCTATTCCACCTTGAAGGCCGCGGTCGTGCATTACACGCGCTGCCTCGCCAAGGAACTGATGGAGGACGGCGTGCGCATCAACGCGGTCAGCCCCGGCGCCACCAAGACGGCACGCTTCCAGGCGACCCGCGTGGTCGATCCGGAGCGCATGGATTCGAGCAGGAAATCGCTGAACCGCTATGCGGAGCCGGAAGAGATCGCCGAGGCGGTGGCCTTCCTCGCCGGCCCGCGCGCGCGCTTCATCAACGGCCAGGTCCTCCGCGTCGATGGCGGCTTTACGATCTTTCCGGGATGAAGGGCGGCGGTGCCACCGCCGGCGAGTGAACTTACCCCCATCGAGCGCATGGAACGCAACCACCACCGCATCGGCCCTCCCCGTGGGTATGGACGAATCCAATCATGCGCAATATGGATGGGGGTACGGTCTGCCGTGGCGCTTTCGCGCTGAGGCAGGCGACGTTCGTTCAATGACGCTGCGCCGGGCGCCTTTGACGCCGCCCTGCAAAAGTGTCGACATCGGGGGACCTGGTCATGACTGACGACAACAAGCCGGCCGCAGACGTTACCAAGGATTGGCAAGCATCGCAGGGCCAGAAGGCCGGCGCCTCGCGGCTGCGCCTTTTCGCAGCGCTCTCGTGGATCATTGCCATTGGCGGCGAGATCGCTGGGATTGTCTTGCTCTACAAGCACAAGTTCGACCACGGAAACCTGCCGCTGCTGATCGGCATTCTGGTCGGGATCGCGATTTTCGCCATCGCCGGCAGCCTGCTTTGGAAGGCGGCCAACAGGAAGGATCCGGCCCGCGCATCCGAGACATTCAGGTTCTTCGTCCAGAACCAGCTCGGCGCGATCATCACGCTGATTGCCTTCCTGCCGCTGGTTCTCTTGATCCTCAACGACAAGAACATGGACCCGAAGAGCAAGAAAGTTGCCGGCGGCATCGGCGCGGTGCTCGCCGTGGTTGCGACGCTGATCGGGGTCAGCTACCAGCCCCCGTCGGTCGAGCAGTACACGCAGGACATGAACGCGTGCGCGACCCAGATCAAGGCGGGGCAGCCGACCACGGCCTGTTCACCCGAGGTCGCCGCCCAGGCGCAGGCGATCGCCACCGACTCCACCACGGTGGCTGATGCGACCAAGGACGCGGCACACCCCGCCGGCCAGGATGTCGTGTACTGGATCGCGCCGGAAAACGGCGCCGCGAAGTCCGACACGGAGCATGTCTTCCACCTCTGCGCCGCCGTCAGCCCGCTGAAGGACAAGACCGTCAACAGCGGCTCGGTGACGGAAGCCTACGCCCAGAACGCCATCCGCATCACCAAGCAGATCGAGATGGAACAGAAGCAGTGCGGGTTCACGACCACGCCGTGAATGAGCCTGTGTTCTGGGGGGCTGATGGACAGACAAGTGGCGTGCCTGAAGGCGGGCGAGAGAACAAGCACGTGCCTACAGGACGCCAGCGCGCTATGAGCGGACGTGTCGGAACCGAGGGCTGAAGTCGCATTTTGGCCGAAAGCGGAATGGCGGCTTCGAGGCTCGGAAGGCCAGAAGCGGACCTTTAAGCGCCGTGCTGACCTGGTTACGGTTCGCTGCCATACGCTCCGATGATGATTGGGCCGCTGCAAGGGTTCTCAATAACCCTCGGGCGGTCAATACGTGGTGTCCCACGGGGGCTCTGTCGCCAAGTTGTACGTCACGTGCGCACTTCACAAGCCACCCCGGCCATGGCGCCAATGCCAAGCATGCACTAACATTCCAGCTCGACCCCGTTGGGGCTGGCCAGTGATCTGTTCAAAGGGAAGTACCCATGACCAATCATTGCTGTGGACCGGGCTATGCTTCTCCAGCCGAGGCGATGACGGCACCTCGCGAAAAGCTGCTCTATACGATTGCCATCTACACCGGCACGGGCATTCAGAAGCCGGACTATCTGTGCACCATCGATGTCGACCCGGAGAGTTCGACCTACAGCCAGGTGATTTCGCGTTTGCAAATGCCGGGCATTGGCGATGAGCTTCATCACTCGGGCTGGAATGCCTGTTCGTCGTGCCATGGCGATGCGAGCATGGAGCGGAAATATCTGATCGTGCCGGGTGTGCGCTCGTCAAATCTGCATATTGTCGATTGCGGTACCGACCCGCGCAGCCCGATACTGTTCAAGGTGATAGACGGCGCTGAAATCAAAGCCAGGACCAACCTGTCGGCGCCACACACGGTGCATTGCCTCGGCTCGGACATCATCGTTTCCATGCTTGGTGACGCCCAGGGCAATGCCCCCGGCGGCTATTTGCAACTCAGCAAGGAGTTCGAGGTCGTCGGCCGCTGGGAAAACTCCATGGGCAGTATCAAGTTTGGTTATGATTTCTGGTACCAGCCGCGACACAACGTAATGGTCAGCTCGGAATGGGCCGCGCCCAATACCTTCATGCCTGGCTTTGACCTGGAAGAGGTTGGTCATCTGAAATATGGCCGAGAGATCCATTTCTGGGATTTTGAAAAGAAGGAGCCAAAGCAAACATTCTATCTCGGTGAAGATGGCTTGATCCCACTGGAAGTGCGATTCCATCATAACCCCGACAGCAGTCACGGCTTTGTTGGCGCGGCCCTTTCTGCAAATATCATCCATTGGTGGAAGGACGCGGCGGGTGACTGGCAATGGGAAAAAATTGTCGATGTCGGCAATGAGCCACATCCCGAATGGCCGATACCAATACCGGGCGTGATCTCGGTCATTCTGCTCAGCATGGACGATAGATACCTCTATCTGTGCAACTGGTTGCATGGCGACATTCGTCAATACGACATCTCGGACCCTCACAACGCCAAGCTTACCGGACAAGTGTGGATGGGCGGACTTCTCGGCCGTGCGCCCGAGGTCAACGGCGTGAAAGTGACTGGCGGGCCGCAGATGATACAACTCAGCCTCGACGGCAAGCGCCTCTATGTGACGACCTCGCTCTTCTCGACCTGGGACAATCAGTTCTATCCGGAAATCCGCACCAATGGCGGATGCATGCTGATGGTCAATTGCGATACGGAAAACGGCGGCATGGAAATCGATCCGCTATTCGTTGTTGATTTTGGTAAGGAACCAAATGGACCAAGCCGCTGCCACGAAACCCGTTATCCCGGCGGTGACTGCACGAGTGACATCTGGGTATGACCAGCTTCACCATCACTCTCGCCAATCAAGGCGGTGCGGCCTTTGACGTCGATCACCGCAAGCCCCTGTTGCAAAGCTTGCGCGAGCAGGGAGTGGATCTGCCGTATGGGTGCAAGTATGGCGGCTGCATAACCTGTGCAGCCAAAATAATCAGCGGCAAGGTCGATCAAAAGGCGCAGCGGGCGCTGAACAACCGCCAGATCAACAATGGCTACATAATCCTCTGCGTCGCCCGCCCGATGAGCGACTGCACGCTGGAGGTCGGCGTTGAAAGCCACGACAAGCTCTATCGCAACCCCTTCCTCGACCCCCTGGCTCCGCATGAGTTGAAAGCCGACATTGCGACCCCGTTGGAAGCAAAGAAATGACCCATATGAATCATGACGAGCCCTATTCGGAGGCTTATCTGCAACACATTCTGAAATCGGTCAAAACCATAGCGATGGTGGGAGCGAGCCCCGACAAGACCAAGTTTTCCTATGGTGTTCTCAGGGTGCTGCACGAAACCGGCTATGACATGATCCCGGTCAACCCCAGTTCCGGTCTGGATGAAATTCGAGGGCTTAAGGTGTATCCGTCACTGGCGGCCATCGACCGGCCTGTCGATATGGTTGAGGTTTTTCGCCGCTCCGAGGATTTGCTGGAAGTTGCACAGGAGGCCATCGCAATCAATGCCAAGGTTCTGTGGGCTCAGATTGGGGTGCGCGATGACGCTGCCGCCCAGTTGGCGGAGGAAGCGGGCTTGAAAGTGGTGATGAACCGCTGTCCCAAGATTGAGCTGTTCCGCCCCTTCTGGAAGCCAAAGCTGCATTTGGGAATATGACTGCAGGGGCGCAGAATTCGGGGTTGTCACGGCAACCAACCTGTTTCCTTTGACGCAATTCCGGACGGAAAACCGGTTCACACTTTTCCTGGAATTGCTTTAGCCGGTTGAACTTTGCCTGAGGTACGATGCCAGATGATCGCTGAGATCACGCGCGTCGTCGCCAGCGCCGTCGATCAGAGCAGACTTGCGGCGGCGCAGAAACTGCGTCCCCATCAGGTATAGGCCCGGATGTTCCACTACACCGCCGTCGTGACGGACGTGGCCCTTGCGGTCGAGGACCGGCAGTTCCAGCCAGGAGTAGTCCGGCCGGTAGCCGGTGGCCCAGATGATCGTCCTGATAGAGCCTCCGGCAAGATCGAGGCCGAGCGGCGGGTTGTCCTCGACACGGGTCGGCGGCGGGCGATCCGGCGGCCCGACCGTAGCGTCCAGGCCGTTGGCGCGCGCCCATTCGTCGATGAGGTCGAGCAGCCGGGCCATCTTGAGATCGGAAAGCGCGCACATGTTGCGCAACGACCCCGCAAACTGGGCCTTGCCGTCTTCGGTGATGCCGGCAAGACGACCGACGAGCCTGACGCCGAGGTCGACCAGCGCATTGAGGTCGAGGGTGGTGCGGCCGGGCGTGCCGGCAAGCTGCAGCGAGGGAACCCGTCGCGCCCGCCTGATGTCGTCTACCTCGTCGTAGCGCTCGTCGAGCACGCCGGCAGCGTCCATCCACCATTCCAGGTCCTTGCCGCGATAGACGCGGGGCGCCCTTATGTGCTCGCCCACCGACAGGGTCACTTGACGCCCCGAACGCTGCAGCTCCAGTGCGATCTGAGTGCCGCTGGCCGACGCGCCCGCCACCAGCACGCCACCGTCGGCGACCTGACCCGGATTGCGGTAGGACTGCGCCGTCAGCATGGCGACCGACGGCGGCACGCGGACGGCGAAATCGGGCAGGCGCGCGACATTGCACGCGCCCGACGCCAGCACGACGGTCCGACACCGCCACTCGCCGCGGTCCGTGCGCACAAGATATCCCGCCCCGTCGCTGCGAACCGAGGTAACGGTCGTGTGGGTTCTGACCGGAGCCGAGATCACCTTGGCATAGGTGCCGAGGAAGTCGATCACCTCGGGCATCGTCCGGTAGCCGTCGGGGTCGTCGCCTTCATAGCGGAAGCCCGGCAGCCGGCTCTGCCAGTTCGGGGTGAGCAGCCGCAGTGAATCCCATCGCTCGGTGCGCCAGGTATTGGCGATCTCGCCGCGCTCCAGCAGCACATGGTCGATAGAGCGCTCCGCCAGGCAGCGGCTCATCGCGAGCCCCGCGTGCCCGGCGCCGACGATCACTGTGGTGACGGAACTAATCGCACCCTCTCATCAGGAGAGTCTACGGCCCGAAGTGCCTTTCAATTCACCACGACCGTGACGTTCGTCGGATTGGTGACAATGTCATAGACCGCCGACCGCTTCTGCGACTGAGCGACGATAGCCTCGATGTCCTCGCGCTTGGCGTCGGCGTCGATGTTGTATTTCACCGTGATGCCGCTGAAGCCGTTGCGCACGTCGCTGTCGATGCCGAGTATCCCGGCGAGATCCATGTCGCCTTCGATGGTCGCCTTCACCGACTTCAACTGGATGTTCCGGTTCTGGGCAACCGCGGCGATGCCGGCGGTCAGGCAACTCGCTAGTCCGACCAGCACGTATTCGACGGGCGTGGCGCCCTTGTCCTGGGAAGCGAAGACCTCCGGATGGTCTGCGTCGAATGTGAAGGTGGTCTTGCGATGCTGATCCTCGCCGAGACCGTAGAAGCTCTCGACCGACGAGTGGCTGTGGGTGCCATCCTTCCATTCGCAGGCCGCGCGCCACTTGAACTGCGCCGCCTCCGGGGCGTTGGTAAGCGCTTCACGTGCGCCGAGCAGCGCCTCTACGTTAACGCCGTTGTTTGCCTGTACTTCGGAAGCCATAATTATTGTCCTCCCTACCTTGCACTGGCTCAAAAACCCGACCGATCTCACTGACCTCCCGATCAGATTTCACCATGGCGCGGCATGCTATGGGTCGCGAAGCGTTTCTTCAAGTTGTTTCCGCAGCGGAATGTTCGCCCTCGTGTACCGAGTTGCGCCTTTGCAGGCTCTGGCGCGACCACGACCTTCAGCCTGGTCAATTGCAGTGTCTGCTTCCGGGCGGAGGCAAAGTTCGCCTCTATGGCCGACATGAGGCGCAAAGCTGCCGTTTTTCGGCATGGCCAGCGTTGCCCCCAAAGCAAACAAGGCCCCTTCCGGGGCCTTGCGCATCAACCTCAGTGGCGGGCTCTCCGCCCCTCACTTCCCCATCATCTGCTTGGCATTCTCGGCCGTGATCGCGGTCGTTTCCACCGTCACCGTCGGCTCCACCGAAGTGGCGCAGTCGAGCAGGATCTTCTTCGACATCTCGATCGCTTCCTTGGCACCCGTCGGATAGGTGAAAGTCGCGGCCCAGTCGCCCTTGGCGACCGCTTCGATACCGCCGGCCGGGCCTGGCAGGCCGTCGGTGCCGATGATCTTGACGTCCTTGCCCGCCCCCTTGGCGGCGAGCAGCGCGCCGGCGGCCATCATGTCGTTGGAGGCGTACAGCACCTTGATGTCGGGGTGCGCCTGCAGCATGGCGGCGAAGGCGACTTGCGCTTTGTCCGGCACCCAGTCGGCGGCCTGCTCGGCCACGATCTGGATCTTCGAATTTCCCTTCACGCCTTCCTTGAAGCCGTTCAGCCGCTCCACGGCCGGCGTCGAGCTCGGCAGGCCTTCCAGCACCGCTGCCTCGCCGCCATCGGGCAGCAGGGTCTTGGCGGTGTATTTGCCGGCTTCCTCGGCGATCTTGAAATTGTCGCCGCCGATGAAGGCGGTGTAGTCCTTGCCGGGGTCGCCGACCGTCTTGCGGTCAAGCTCGATGACCGGAATGCCGGCATCCATGGCGCGCTTCACCGCCGGCGTCAGCGGCGCCGCCTCGAAGGGCGAGATCAAAAGGATGTCGACCTTCTGGGTGATGAAATTGTCGACCTGCGAGGTCTGCGTGTTGACGTTGCCGGCGCCGTCGGCGATCTGCAGCGTGAAGCCAGGCACTTCCTTGGCCGCCGCCTCCAGTTCGTCATTGACGTGCTGGCGGTAGGGCTCGGCATTGTTGGCCTGCGAAAAGCCGATGATGAACTGGCCGTCCTTGGCGCAGGCTTTCACCATCGGGTCGGCGGCATAGGCAGAGCCTGCAATGCACAGGCCGGCGCCGGCCAGAAGCACGGCCTTGAGGGTCGATGCTCTTGTAGTCGTTGTCATTACTCTCTCCTCCTCGTCGGGCCGGGGGGCCAGACCTTGGTTTGACGTTCCTGTTTTGCCGTCTTCCTCCTAACGACCCAAACCCTCGCGGCGGCGAACGAGGGATTGAAGCACAGCCGCCAGAACGATGATCGCGGCGGTCGCGAGCAGCTGCATGGCGGGGGTGATGTTGTTGAGCTGCAGGATGTTGGCGAGTGCGCCCAGCATGATGGTGCCGGCGACGGTGCCGACCATCGAGCCGGCGCCGCCGAACAGGCTGGTGCCGCCGATGACCACGGCGGCGATGGCCGTCAGCTCATAGCCCATGCCGTCATTGGCGCTGCCGAAATTGAACTGGCCGGCGTGGACGATGCCGGCGAGTGCGGCGGCAAAGCCGGTGATGGCGTAGACCGAGATTTTCACCATCGAAACCGGCACGCCTGATATGCGCGCGGCGCGCTCATTTCCGCCGACGGCAAAGACATAGCGGCCAAAGCGCGTGGTGTTGAGCACGATGGTGGCGATTGCGGCAAAGACGATGAAGACCAGGGTCGCCACCGGCACGGTGTTGTTGAACAGGCGCTCGCCCAGCACGGCGAACACCGGAGGCGCCAGGCCCGGCCCGTCGCCATAGGAAATGTTGATGTACTGATTGCCTGACACAACCAGCGCCAAGCCGCGCGCGGCCTGCAGGCCGGCCAGCGTGACGATGAAGGGTTCCAGCCTGAAGCGCGTCGAGATGGTGCCCTGGATGGCGCCGAAGACGATGCCCAGGGCGAGCACGGCGAGGATAGTGGGGATCAGGCCAAAGCCGCCGGAGATCATCATCGAGGCGGTAACGACGCTGGACAGGCCAAGCACCGCTCCCACCGACAAGTCGATGCCGGCGGTGATGATGACGAAGGTCATGCCGATGGCGATAATGCCGGTCTCCGACACGGCGCGCACGATGTTGGCGATGTTGTCGGGGTTGAGGAACAGGATTTCGCCATGGCGGCGCGGCGAGAAGATGATGCCGCCGATCGCCACCAGCACCAGGCCGATCAGGCTCTGGAAGCGCACGATAAGCGCCAGCGGATCGCGATGCTTTGCAGGCGCCGCCGCCACGGGCGCGCTTGCCGCCGAAATCTTGTCGTCCGCCATCAGGCCTCCCTGCCATTTGCCGCGGCCAGCACCGTGTGTTCGTCGACGCCGCCCATGAATTCCGCCACATTGCGCCCCTGGCGCAGCACCACGATGCGGTCGCAGAGACCGATCAGCTCCGGCATTTCGCTGGACGCCACCAGTATGCCGAGCCCCTGTGCCGCAAGCGCCCGCAGCCGCGCGTAGATTTCGCCCTTGGCGCCGACATCGACGCCGCGCGTCGGCTCGTCGAGCAGCAACAGGCGCGGGTTGCCGAGGATTTCCTTGGCCAGCACCACCTTCTGCTGGTTGCCGCCGGACAGCGCGCCGACGGCGATATCCGGGTTCTTCGGGCGGATATCGAACTGGCCGAAGGACTGTTTCACCGCCTCGGCCTGACGGCTTGGCGACATTAGCCCGGCCGGTGAGATTCTGCGGATGACCGACATCACCAGATTGAGGCCGACGGCCATGCGCAGCATCAGGCCTGATCCCCTGCGGTCGTCGGTGACGAAGGCGATGCCCGCGTGGCGGGCAGCGCTGATGGAATCGAGTTTCACCGGCTTGCCCGATATGGCGACTTCGCCCTCCCAGCGGCCGGACAGGCCGGTGCCATAAAGCGCGGAGAGCAACTCGGTGCGCCCTGCCCCCATAATGCCGGCGAGACCGACGATCTCACCTTCATGGACATCGAGCGACACGCCTCGCGGCGCCTGCCAGCCGGCGCTGTCGCGGGCGAGCCTGAAGCTTGCATCGCGCAGGCTAAGCAGCGGTTTTCCCGCGGCCTTGGCACGCTGCGGATAGAGCTCGTCAAGGGGACGCCCGACCAGCAGCCGCACCAACTCGGCCTGCGGCGCGTGCGGCTCGGTAATCCCGGCGACACGACCGTCGCGCATCACCGTCACCCGGTCGGCAATGCCGGGCACTTCCTCCAGCCGATGGGAGATGTAGACGATGCCGACGCCGGTGGCGGCGAGCTTGCGCATGATGTCGAACAGCCGCTCGACCTCGCCCACGGTAAGGGCTGCCGTCGGCTCGTCCATGATCAGCACGCGCGAGGCATAGGACAGCGCCTTGACGATCGCCACCACCTGGCGCTGGCCGATCGACAGGTCGGCCACCATCGCCCCTGGATCGATGGCGATCTCGATGGCCTCCAGCCGCTTCTTCGCCTCGCGGCGCATTGCCGGCACGTCGAGAAAGCCGCCGGGACGCATCAGCTCGCGGCCGAGGAAGAGATTGGCCGCCACGTCGAGCGACGGCACCAGATCGAGCTCCTGGAAGATGGTGGCGATGCCCGCCGCTTGCGCCTCGCGCGGGTTGTTGAAGCGCACGGGTTTGCCGTCGATCTCGATCGTGCCTTCGTCCGGCGTGTAGACGCCCGAGAGAAGGTTCATCAGCGTCGACTTGCCGGCGCCGTTTTCGCCGAGCAGCGCATGGATCTCGCCCGCCTTGAGGTCGAAGTCGACGCCGCGCAGCGCCTGCACCCCGCCGAAGCGTTTGACGGCGCCGGTCATCACCAGAAGCGGCGCGGTCATTTCGGCCTCCCGCAGGAGGCGCGCGCCTGCAGCGTCGCCTGCAGCCGCACCGAGCGCGGCGCGGATGCGGTCGACGCGATGCGGGCGCTGAGCAGCGCCGCCGCCTGCCGACCGATCTCGGTGCAGGGCTGCTCGATCAGTGTCAGCCTCGGCTCGAAACAGTCGGCCCATTCGAAATCGTCGAAGCCGACCAGCGACAGATCGCGCGGGATGGTGAGACCTTTTTCGCGGATGGCGCGGACGGCTCCGATCGTCGTCATGTTGTTGCCGGTGACCAATGCGGTTGGTGGAGACGGCAGGGACAGGATGGCGTGCGTCGATGCGGTCGCCGCCGCCGTGTCGACATTCTCCGGCGAGACATAGTGCGGCACGCTTTCAAGTCCATTGGCGGCGAGCGACGCCTGAAACGCCTCGATGCGCTCGCGCGTCGTCGCCAGCCCCGGCTGTCCGGCGATGTAGCCGATGCGCTTGTGGCCGAACGAGGCGACATGGTCGATCAGCGCGCGCATCGCCGTGTCGTTCTCGACACCGATCTGGTCGAAGCGGTCATCGGCGAAGCGGTCGATCAAAACGCAAGGCACTTTTTTGTCGGCGAGATAGTCGATGGCGCGTTGCGGCGAGCCCGACGGCGCCAGGATGACGCCGTCGACGCGGCGCTGGTGGAAAGCGCGCACCACTTGCAATTCGCGGTCGGGATCTTCCTGCGTGTCCGAGAGAAAGACCATCAGCCCGAGCCGCGCGCATTCGGCCTCGACCGCGCAGATGATGTCGGTAAAATAGGGGTTGGAAATCGCCGAGATCGCCAGGCCGACACTGTTGGTGGTCGATGCCTTGAGCGACCGCGCCAGTTCGTTGGGCTGATAGCCCATGGCGGCAATGGCGTCGTTGATCAGCTTCGCCTTTTCCAGCGAAACGAAGCGCGTGTTGTTGACGACATGAGAGACGGTCGACACCGACACGCCGGCGCGCCGCGCCACTTCAGCCATTGTCGGCAAGACAATTCAGCGCCAGCAAGCGCTCCTCCCTATGCGTTTCCCGTCCGCTCTGATGGCGGATTTCGGGGAAGCTTAGGGTGATCGAAACGTTTGCGCAATCGATTCGATGGAATTTCTTCGATGAAGCTGCTGATCTCCCCCCTCGTGGGGAGATGGCCGGCAGGCCAGAGAGGGGCGCTGTCCGCCGGCGTATCAGCGTGTTGGAAGTGTCTGATTGTCGAGAGGAAAAGCGGCCGGCACCGTCGAGGGCGGCGATCCTTCGCGCCCCCCTCTGCCCTGCCGGGCATCTCCCCCACACGGGGGGAGATTGGAAGCTTCAGCGTCCCGCAAACTCCGCCACCAACCCTTCATAGTCCTCAAACGCCGGCAACGCCGCATAGCTGTGCACCGCAGGCGTCTCCGCCCAGGGCAGTTTCTCGCTGGTCCAGGTCTCGATGAACGGCGTGAACCAGCCGGGTTCGTCGAGCATGGTCGGGCGCAGATTGACGAACCAGTCGAGCCCTTCGGGGCGGGTGAACATCCAGCTCATGCAATGCGGGCAGAAATAGTGGCGCGAGGCGCCGTGCAGTCCGCCGATCACCGGCTCGCCTTGCGTGACTTCGAAGCCATCCGAGGGGATGGCGGCGCTCAGCGAATAGGCGCTGGCCGACATGGACTGGCAGCCGGTGCAATGGCAGGCCATGGTCAACAGCGGCTGTGCGGAAATTTTCAGCCGGACGCGTCCGCAGCGGCAGCCGCCTTCGGCGGGCAAGGTCAGGGTTGGCAAGGCAGTCTCCCAGTGTTCGGTGCGGTTAGCGTGTCAGGCTTCGGTCAGCGCCTGCATCGTCACCAGCGTGGCGCCCTCCTCGGCGAAGGCCGCATTGTGGCGCGCGATGATCTCGACTGCGGTTTCGCCTTCGGTGTCCAGTGTGGAATGCGCGTCGGACACCACCGTGACGGCGAGGCCTTCGGCCAAGGCGCCCTTGACCGTGCCAGCGATGCAGAAATCGGTCTGCGCGCCGGCGAGCACGACTTCATCGGCCCCCTGCCCGGCCACCCATGAGCCAAGCGCGGCATTCGAGAAGGCATTGCGGACGTTCTTGGAAAAGGTCGGCTCGTCACTGGCCTGGCCGAGTTCCGGCCACACCGGCCAGCCCGGCTCGCCCGGCGCCAGCGGATCGCCGGCCGGCCCGTCATGCCTGACGAAAGCGACCTTGCGGCCCTCGCGCCGCGCCCAGTCGATCAGCGAACGGGTACGCGCGGCGATGCCCGGCGCATCATGGATCGGCGGCTCGACGCGTCCGTCGAACATGTTGGTCTGGAGATCGATGACGATGAGGGGAGCGGGAGCTTTTGACATGGGCGCGAAGATAGCGCGGGAGGTGGGAGGGTCAAGGAGGCTAATCTCCCCCCTCGAGGGGGAGATGGCCGGCAGGCCAGAGGGGGTCGGTTCGACTGGGCTCGACGTACTGCGACCGATGGAGGCTAGCGCTTCACGCGCAGCGACCCCCTCTGTCGCCTTTGGCGACATCTCCCCCTCAAGGGCAGGGGAATCGCATATGGCGATTTTAGGCTTGAAGTTGGTTTGAGAAGGGATTCTTTGGGAAGGCAGTCTTAGCGAAGGAGCGACTGCCATTTCCAGCCTTGAGAGCTATTTCGGCGCGGTGCCTGACCCGCGCGCCGCCAACGCCACGCACCGGCTTGGCGACCTGATCGTGATGATGATCGCGGCAAGCCTGTGTGGTGCGAGCAACGCGACGGAGTTTTCGTTGTTCGCGCAAGAGCGCAAGC
>NZ_JBFUDV010000013.1:0-26490 GCF_056404535.1 Mesorhizobium sp. P2_C5_2
GGTTGTCCTCTGGATTATAGGACCGGTACCGACTCGCGCACCATTCGACATGAGCGGCCGGCAACTCGGTCGTGGAATCGCCTGTTGGTTGAGAATCGCCTGTCGAGGGCTGGACGGCGGACGTCGTGATTGAGTCGGCTGACCCTTTCGCCATCGCGGAGACGCCGGGCACTTTAGCCTGCTCAGCCGGAATGCGCTCGAAGGGCTGTGCCGCGGTGTTCACAGTTCGCGCGTCTCTAGTCCACAGATCCACGACACTGATGCTGGGTGTGGCCTTCTGCACGGGCTTGGCCGCGAGAATCAAGGCCGCAAAGGCAAGGCCGCTGGCGAAGACGGCCAGCGTCAGCACAAAGCCACCTACTATCGCCAACAAGGCTTTCATGCTGCGCTCCTCCTCTTCCGGAAGAGAATGCAGGCCGTTCGATCCGGTTCCATGAAAGAGACGAGTCAGCCTAACGGTTACGACCGAAGGCTGTCGCGCTGCCGGTAGCGCCAGACCACACTGGCGAGGCCAAGGGCTTAGAGGCACGGAATTTGCGACTGCATCATCATCAGGAAGAGGAGGCAAAATGATGCGTCAAGATGGAGCAACAGTGCGAAAAGCAGCAACAAGGCACGTGCCAGAATGGCGCCTAAACAAGAGAACGTTTGAGATTCCGTACCTAATGAAGCTCGCCAACATTGGCCGCCAGGAAGCGCTGGCTTTGATCGCTAGGCATGATGCGGACAGAGACAAAATCACTGCCGAGCTGTTTTCGCAGAGGGGTCGATTACACCTAGTGCCTTGAACGAGGGATCGGGATCAGCTTTATAATCTCCCATTGCGGCGACCCTTCAACGGAGATCGCCATGCCCAAAAGACCCTCGCCGACACCCTTGCCGATCGCGAAACCATCTACGTCAACTGCGGCCACCCGATGTGCGCCAAGTCGACCAAGCTCGATATCCAGGCTCTGATCGACCGGCTCGGCCCGGATCATGGTTCTATGCATTGGGATCTGGTCGGATTGTTCGGCTGCTCGTCCTGCAAGGCCGCCAGCCGCGACCGCCGGCCGGCGTTTTTCACCTGCATTCCCGATTATGAGGGCCTTAACAAGGCTCGCAATCGCGACTGGAAGCCGACTTTCAAACGATAGACGGCGGCGACAGCAGCTAGAACTTCATCGCGACGCCGATCCTGAAATCATGCGTCTGGACAGTGTGTTCCAACACGCATGGGCCACCGCAATATTCCAGTGACTTCTTGCCGAAATATGAGAAATCGTATTCGCCGCGCAGGAAGACATTGTGGGTCAGTGCCACATCGACACCCGCGCCGACGATACCACCGACAAGGGTCGCATCTGCTTCCCGCAAGCCGGGCACGCTGGTCTTCAACTGCGCCGCCGTGACGCCTGCCGTCACGAAAGGCAGGTACTGCCCCATATCCACGCCGACCCGTCCCTTCAACGAGCCAAAGAGGCCGGTCGAGACGTCCATCGTTCCCGGACCGGGAACGTCGTTGAAGGTCGACTTCTTGAAACGATAGCCAAGCTCGCCTTCAGCGCCATAGACGATCTGTCCCGATTGGAAATTGTAGCCGGCGAAACCGCCTAGCGTCGCCGAACCTTCATTGTGAGCGACACTGCCGAGAACCGGTTCATGAATCTTGTAATGCTCCAGCGTACCCGCGCCGAAGATACCAGCGTACGGCCCTTGCCAAGTCCATTCAGGGGTGTCCACAGGAGCGGCTATCGTGTCGGCGGCGATTGCCGGCGCGGTCACCGAAAGCGCGATAACTGAAGCGAGAAATAAGGCCTTCATTGGAATCCCCAGCACAATGTCAGGCACTTTGTAGCGACAAACTTTCAATTTTGTATGTAGCTAGGGAGCCACACCTGTCGGCTAAGTTGCCGAATCCTTTCAGTTGCCGACTGCCGCTGCAGCACGGAACTGATGCGATCTGGGAGCGCCTAACGACGCCCCCACCTGTGGAATGAAGCGAACTTAGATCAATAATCGCCGTTGTAATACCGATCGTCGCAGGGTGCCGTGTAAATCCGGCCGCGGCGGTCTTGGTAGCGGCAGAGCTGTTCGCCACGACGCTGCGGCGTAGTCGACTGGCCGATCACCGCGCCCAGAAGCGCCCCGCCTGCAGCGCCTACAACCGTGCTCTCTGTGTTGCCGCCAAGCGCCTGGCCGGCCAACGCGCCGACGCCGCCGCCTATGAGCGCACCGGTGGTCGCCCTCTGCTGCTGTTCAGTTTGGGTCGCGCAGCCCGCCAATGCAGCGGTCATGAGGACGGCGAGAACGGCTTTCTTGAAAATCATCTGGGAACTCCTTTGAAGCCCCAAACGCGGACGGGGGCGAATGGTTGCCAGTTGCTGTTGCAATACGGCCAAACGGCGGCGTGCCGGCTCACGAAGTGTGTCATGGTTTCCCCGCCGTTGATGACTATGGTCGCCAAACCGGGGTAACGATGAACACGCGTGAACGCTGTTCGCTGTCGGTCATCAGCTCCTCTAGGGAAGAGGGGGAAGGGATCGCTTCTCCATCCTCGACAAGGCCGTCGACGTGGAAGGCAAGCGCTTGCTCCCCCATGATGCATGCCTCGTCCAAAGTCGCTCCGGCCGTGACCAGGCCAGGAAAGTCGGGGAAAGACACGCCGAAATCGCTCTCCGCTTCTTTGTGGATCAGTCCGATATAGTGGCGCATCGTCGACCTCTAGCTAGACAACGGCATTTGAAGCCCTAGCAAACTATCGACTCATTCGACACAAACTGTCGAGGTGTTCCTAACGATAGCGCAGGACGCTGCCTCATAAGTTGGACGTTCCAGGCCCACTCGCGCCTGCGCGAAGGTTCAAGTGGATGGGAAAACACCACGGCGGTCCCCCGACAGCAAGGAGAGTTCGCGCGGCCCAATATCTGCGGATGTCCACCTACCAGCAAACTTACTCCATCGATAACCAGGCGGATGCCATCCGCGACTATGCCGATATCATGGGCTACGACCTTGTCGCCACTTACGAAGACCCCGGTCGCAGCGGTCTGAATCTGGGAGGGCGCCCCGGTCTTCAGAAGTTGTTGGCCGATGTAGAGGGTGGGCGAGCCGATTTTGAGACGGTCGTGGTCTATGATGTCAGCCGTTGGGGGCGCTTCCAGAACATTGATGAAAGCGCAGCCTACGAATACCGATGCCAGATGGCCGGCGTCCGGATCGAATTTTGCGCCGAGCAATTCGCAAACGACGGCAGCATCGGGTCCGATGTCCTCAAAGCGATCAAACGCAGCATGGCTGCCGAGCAAAGCAGAATGCTCTCGCAGAAAGTCTTCATTGGCCAAGCGAGGCTGATCCGGATGGGCTTTCGACAGGGCTCCAAGGTCGGCTTTGGCCTTCGGCGCATGCTTGTCGACCAACATGGCAGCCCTAAGGGCATCCTCTCGTCGTACGAATACAAGAGCTTGCAGACGGACCGGATAATTGTGGTCCCCGGACCGCCTGAAGAAATCGCGATAGTGAGATGGATTTTCGGTCACTTCGTCAGAACGCGGAAGACAGAGTTGGAGATCGCAAGACTACTCAACAAGCGCGGCGTGCTCAGCGATTTGGGGCGACCATGGACGCGGGAATCCGTGCACTCGGTGCTGACCAACGAAAATTACATTGGCAACAATGTCTGGAACAAGCACTCGGCCCGGCTGAGAAGCCATCAAGTCCACAATCCTCCGGAACAGTGGGTGCGGGTGGAAAATGTCCTGGAGCCTATCGTCGACCGCAAACTGTTCGACCGGGCGCAGATAGTCCTGAAGACCATCTATCGCCACATGACCAATGACGAGATGCTGGCCGCCCTTACGGCACTTTTGGCTCGCCGTGGCGCCTTGTCGTTAGCCATTATCGACGCCGATTCCGAGTGCCCACCGTCCCAACGCTACCAGTGGCGTTTTGGAACCATTGTCAAAGCCTATGAACTGATCGGATACGAGCCATCCAAAAACTACCGCTACATCGGCGTGAACCGGCGCCTGGAAACAATGAGGCTGCAGGTTATCCGCGATCTCGTGGGCGCGATGGAAAGGCAGGGCGGCGTTGCCACCCATGACATGGCGATGGACTTCCTGCGGATAAACGAGGAGATCACCGTGGCGATTACAATAGGACGATGCAGGGTTTCCGGCTTCGGCTATCCACGCTGGTTTTCGAAGGCCGATCAACGGCCGCTACCGGATATTTTCGTCCTGATCCGTATGAATCCCGGCGACCTGACCATTCGGGACTATTTGATTGCTCCTGCGCATGAGATCGCGGGCAAATCGGAACTGCACGCCATCAATGGGGCACCGCTGGACACCTATATTTTTCCCACGCTCAACCCAATTATCAGGCTGGCAGAGCGAGAGCCTGTCGGGGGCGCGACTTGGTAGTCAAGCGCTTAGCCAAGGACGCCGCCTACCGTGCGCTGGAAAACGGCGGCGACAGACATGCGAGGAATATTGCTGCTGGCGCAATAGGGTCCAAGAAGAGGCTTCGTTCGCACGAATTTTTGGCGACCTACGATACGGAATGCAAACGCATGCGCGATTTCGTCACCGAAGCGGCAAAGTCTGAACAGAGCCTCGACCGGATCGTCGCGGCGCTCCACCTGATGATGCGCGACAAGCAATTTTGCGCCATGCTGGTGTCTGAGGGCATCGGGACAATGCCAAGGCTACTGGCACATAGGTTGCGTGGCGCGACCCGTGAGCCGCAAATGTTCTGCCCTCCCGGAAAACCCGCTTCCGAGACCGGCGAGAACCGGAAACCCGTTAACGGAATTTGCCCTGATGTCCTCGACCTGCTTCGGGATGCGCCGGTGAAAACAAAAATCTTCGGGTTTCTCCAGAAGGTGCTGCCAGCCAGGCAATTGGAGATTGCCCGGCTGATGGTGGCGATGAACCGGGTCAGGATCACCTACGCGAGGCTACTCGTCGCTCTGACACCACAAGCCCTGCTGGCCAAGGATTTTAATCTCTCAACGATCACCAGACAGGCTGAAGACCAGCGCGGCGCGATGGTGCTCGAGGTCGGCACGCTGAGCCTTGCGGTTCTAAGCGCTGTAGAAAATCATGGCCAAATGGGCCTGGAGCTTGTCGCAGCCAACCGTTTTTTCGTCCGGATGATGGATAATTCCAGAGTGGTGCGATATCTCGCCCAGAACTTTCCGGGTCATTTTGAAGAGTTCCACCGCTTGTCGATGCCATGCCTCGAACAAAGGGGCTAGACATGCCCGCCGGGGTTTAGACCCTTCATGCCGAGTCGCCACTAGCCTCGCTGGGGCTGCTTCTATTCCATGTCCGGCACGTCGCCGCTGACAAAGAGGGTGGTCGGCGGCCCATAATCTCCAAGGGCAGGGTCTGCGTCGCGGCTCCAGGCGATAACCCCGACATGATTGGAAGCCAGTCCCTTGGCGGTGCGGATCGCGCGCTCTTCGCTTTGCTGATCGGTCGGGCCATAAGCGGTAAACAGATCGCCTTCTTCGCCGCGGTCGAACGCGACGACAACGATCAGCTTGGGCTTTTTCTGTTCGGGCAAAACGTTGTCAGACATTGAACTAAGCACTTCCGTTGGTGATGCTCTCATCGTCGAGCGCGTATGGCACCGGCAGATAGGCGTTGGCAATCAGCCAATCGCCGACGATGGTTTTGATGAGATCTGACTTCGACATTTTCATCTCAACTGCAATGTCGGACAGAGAATCCTCAACCCTCGGATCGAGGTCAACACCGTCAGTGTTTCTAATCATCAGCGCGGCCCGTCGAAGCATGACCTGAAGATCGGCTCGGGATACGTCCGCAATGCGGTCGGATGCGGCCTGCAACTCTCCTGCAAAGGTCAAGCGGGTCATTCGTGCCTTCCTGCTCCAGAAAGATATTGCTCGCCGTCTGCGCGGTGCCCGAGGCAAAACCAGTGTGATGGTCGTTTAGGCTTGGCGAAGCCGAAACCACCAAGCTTGCAGCAATCGGGATGCTCGCAAACGTGGTTCTCTATTGGGCCGTGCGCTCTAGATGGCTCAAGAGCGTCCGGTAGGCGTATCTCGTCGCTCACCCGTAGCGCCTCCCAAGAGGCGGCGCTTTGAGGGCGTCCAATTGATCTTGAAGGCGTCCGTTAAGCACCATCATTTCCTTAAGCGCCTTTACTGCATCGCCGTTGTGAAGAGCGATGAACTTATCGGCGGCGGCCTGCAGAGCGGCCTCCTGGCGGCTGTCCAGCGTGATGATATAGTCCATGATGCGATACTCCCATCGCCTAGAACAACGAGCCCTGCACCGGCGTCAGCGCCTGTTGCGGGAACTTGATCTGGGTGGCTGGCTTGTCTACAATCACTAGGGCGTCGTCCGGCGCGGTGCGCTGCAGCCGTTTCGCTTCCGACCAAGGCGCGGTCAGCCAGGTCTCCGTTTCCTCAGGCGTCCTCAGGATCACCGGCATAGCCTTCTCATGAATTGGCTTGATCAGTGCATTTGGCGCTGTCGTCATGAACCCGTATAGCTCGAAGTCGCCGGGACCGTCCTTGACCTTGCGAACGCCATGCCACGGCGTCCAGAGGCCGGCAAAAAAGAAGACCGGACGATCTTCATTCAGCGCAAACCAGTAATTCCGCTGGATGCCGGTTTCCGGATCTTTGTCGCCGGGATTCGGTGACGGCTCCGCGAAGCTGGTCACCGGTACGACACATCGGTTCTCGACGCCTACGTATTGCTGCCAGTGGCTGTATTGCAGATTGCGTATGTTTGTCGTGCCGTAATCGGCAGCGCCTTTCACACGCTCGGCTGGCGTCGGCATTCCCCAAAGAAGATTGGCGGCCTCACGCTGCCCATCCAGCGCGTTGCGGACCACCGGACCGAGCCTGTTCGGATAGATATCTATCGACGGCTCGAGGTTGCCCAGGATGTCACGCACGGTCCCCATGAGCTGGCGAATGGCCTCTTGGGAAGTGGTGATATTGTAGAGGTTGCACATGTCTTGCCTCTAGTGGCGAACGCCGGCCTTGGTGACTTCCCGGAGATAGATGTCGGTCTGATGGCTTATGGCCTCCGACAGAGATAACGCAAGATCGGGGTCGTCAGGATAGTTCGCCAAGGCCCAGGTTGCGGTAAGCTGGGCAATGGCCACTTTCTGACTAAGATCGGACAGGCCACGCATCTGCTTAACCATCCCGTTGACCGCCCTGTTAATCGCCGGACGCTCACGCTTTACCAGGGCGTAAAGCTCGGGCTGTTCGGATTCGGTGGCGATGATCGGTTTCATGGCTGTGTGTCTCCGTTTTGCCAGCAGTGAACAAAATAAGAACATCGGAGTCAAGAGCCTCTTGACCAACAGGAATATGTTCCTCATTTCAGGGGCATGCCGGAGCAACCAGAAAAGTGGCCGAAGGGCGTCCCGTGGACGTTATTGCATGCTCACGACGCCGGGCAGGTAGCACGCATCCGGTGCGGGCATTGCAACATCAGACGGTTCTATAAACCGAAGGAATTGTGCGAGGTGATCGGCAACGTCTCTATCGACCAGGTGCGGGCGAAGGTCCGCTGCGAAAAATGCGGGCGCAACGAGTCCATGAACGCGGAGCTTTTCCACCCGGTCGGGCAAGAGCTTGTGACGATCCGCTTTCGGCGACTTGTTGAGATCCGATGGGAGAGGCGTGTCATCTGGAAGGACGAGTGATGCGCACTCGTACGCGTCCACCGAATGTGACATTGGCGCAACCTGATTGCGCGAACGGAAACGTGAACGGAACAGTTGCTTGACGATCGAAGCAGACTGCGACAGCGTTTTGTCGTCCGGGGGTACGCGGCGCACGGCTCGTCGAGAGCTAGTAAAAAGGCGGGGGCCTTTCTCGACGAGCCTGCCTCGGACTTGGCGCTCGCTAAGGAGATTTGCGGCAGAAACGCCGTTAGGCTGTTAACCCAGATACGCGAACAGCGATGGCCTCAAGCCCGCCACTGTAAATTCGCGTTAAGACACCTTGCGCCGTTTCCGCTCTCTGTGACGTACAGCCCCGCAGATCCCCGCCGCCCAGCCTCGCCGGCATGTCAATGACCCGGTCCCAAACGCCCCACGTTCCGTTGGAATCGATGTGACAGTAAAATCTGTGTTGATGTTGTTCCATAATAGGGAACTCGCCAACCCCGCTTTCGCTGCTTGGTATCGCTGAAGGTAGTTAACCCGCCGAGGGCCGTTTCCTTACTGCACCGTCCGCAGAAGGACGATCACCTCGCTGATCGCTATGAACAGGCAAGCGGCCATGCCCACCATATCGCGCTGGCTCCGTTCTCTGCGCAGTTTTAGGGCCGGAGCCAATTCAACTGCGGGTCTCCTTAACGCCCGACGTCACGCCCCTGAAGGGAGACGATGAGGTCACGGTGTCGAGCATAGCGCACATCTTGTTCGGACCGTCGAAATTGAAACCTAGACATCTCTGATCAGCGGCGCAGGCCAATACGCAGTCGGCATAGCCGCTCCGCACATTCGCGTAAGCGCCCCCCACGACCACCGTGTCTTTGCCGAAAACGAGGCTGGAATACTGGAGATTCGCCTTGATTGCTCCCTTCGCCGCCATCACTGCGTCAGGACTCCTAACCAAAATTGACCCGTTACTCTTCATGAAACAGGCAGCGTGTTTCTTGTCGTAGGTGAGTGCTAAGCAGCGGCGATCTGCTTCGCATTGGGCTTGGCACTGTTCAAGCGAGACATTCCAAGCGGGCATTCCCGGCAGATCGTTTCCGATCGCGTCCCATCCATCCTGGTGTACAGACAGTTCTTCGGCCGCGACAGCCGCTTCTTTCCGCTCATTATCCATGTCGAAATCGCTTGGCGCGAAACTGGCCTTGTCGAGCCAGAGGCAACGGCTGGCGAGCTCTCGCGCCGAATTGTCGTCAAGGCCCACCGAGGCGAGTGTCTCGATCGATGACACCGGTGCCTGCGGCTTCGATGTAGGTGAGGGTCTGTTGACAAGACTAACCTGAACCTCGACTCCGGTGTTTGCCAGCCTCCGCGTGTAGCACCAAGCGGTGTTCCAAGTTGGAGCTTTCTCACTGTCAAAATGATGACCGGACTCGAGTTGCCAAGTGCTGCCAGCGTAGGTCACTTGGCGATTGGCGAACTTTACGAAATCGAACGTATCTGGATTGGCCGGGTCTGCGGGCGGCGGCGGCTGCTCGGTTGACGGCGACTTCGGCTTATCTGTCTTTCCCTCTTCGGCGATTGTCTCTTCACCTGGAATTCTGTCTGCGGATTTCTTCGCCTCTTTTAGCTCGTTCCCGGTCGGGTTTGGCGGATCGTTTTGGGTGACTGGCGGCTCCGGCTGGGTCACTGTTGGGTCACGATCAAAGACCAGCCATACACCCACACCGATTCCAATCGCGGCCATTGCGATGGCAGCGCCGCTAGCCATTCGCCGAAATGCATTGGCGCGAGCGATCTTGTCGTGCGCATCTGCTTCTGCCTGCAGAGTTGGAATGGCCGACCGTTTGATCTGCAGATCGATCGCCTGCTCGAGCAGCTTGGTGTTATGTCGTACGAGCACGTCTGCTACCCCGCTTAGCCCCAGTCGCCGGCTCGTTAAAATCTGATCGCAGTTCACCTTCTAGGGCTTTCTCCATCTCCTTTTTGTCGTATTGCCCTTTTGCAGAAACCTTCACCAAATCGATTACTTCCGGGGGCAGTTCCCGATCCAATGCCCGGCGCAACGCCTCTGGGTCGTCAGTAAGGATAGGTACATAGAGGATTTCTTTGACGACCTTCTCGACTTCGACAGGAACCTCGACGCGCTTCTCTACTTCTCTGTCGAAAGGCACCTGCACGGGTACCTTCCGGACACGACGCCACCGCCAGCGGAGCAGCATTCGGCGTAGCAAACGCGAGAGCTTGCTTTCACGCTGAACTTCGGGTTGTGCGCCAATACGTTGTAGGGCCAGCGCGACCATCGCCGTGATCGGCCCCGCTAGTGCGGCGATGAATGCAAGCGACGCGAACCAGATCGTCGATACCGTGCCAGCCTGAGCGTCTGTAACGTCTTCTGGCTTCAGCCCGTACCAGCGAGCTGCCAGCCTACGGATCTGATCGTTGCGAGCAACCGGGAGGCGCTCTGTTTCCAAGCGGCTGAGGTCCGTCGCGATGGCCTCTTGCCGCTGCTGGTTCTTGGCCAGCGTCTCAGACTTGCGAGTAGCGGCTTCCTGGGCGGCTGCTAGCGCAGCACGTGCCTCGTCAAGCTTACGGTCCCAATCGGCAGCGGTGCCATCATAGAGCTTCTCCAGATCGTTTCGCCTGCCCTCAAGGCGTTGTTTGTCTTGGAGGGTCATTGGAGGACTATCTTGTCGCAGCCTCTCATATTCAGCGCGGGCTGCGGCGACTGCGGGCTCCAATTCGGCCAATTTCGGCGCGAATTCGGCCTCTTTTTTGAGCCGCGGGTTAGTTAACTTGTTCAGCCCTTCTTCGTTGCGCTGCACTGATGCGAGGTCGCCCGTTTCGCGCGCGCTCTTTATGCGATCAACGTAGCTATCACGCTGTCGCTCGAACTGCTCCACGGCGTCCTTGATCTCTCGATCGCGCCGTTCCACCAGCGCGCTCAACGCTGCTTGTTTCTCCTCGAGAAGTTCTTTGGCTCTCGCTGCCGCAGGTGAAAGGGTGGTTGCGGCCTGCAGCTCTTCGTCAACCTCAGTTATCCGTGCACGCAATTTATCGCGCTCGGTGTCAGCCAATCCACTGAGCTGCTCCAGATCGCTCCGGGCCTTTGCCTCATCGTCACTGTTTCGCAAACTTTCGGCTGCCGCCTTGAGATTCTCGAGCTCTTGCTGGAGTGCTTTAGTTTGGTTGGCGAAGTTGGCGTACTGCACCTCGCGCATTGTGCTGGCACGCTCCAATCCGAGTAGGACTGTCTCAAAAGTGATACCGGCCAATACGAGTAGAAACGCCAGGATAACAGGTTTCCAAATCCACGAGGCGCCGAACAGAAGCGTGGCGATTGGGATTTTCGTCAGCTCAGCAATCGCGATCATAAAGAAGGGGGCACTCGCAAGGACAAGGTCCATTGAGTCCGCCGCCTCATTGGCAACAAAGCCGCGGTAACTCAGAGCGACGCCGGTTGCTAGACCGATGATCGCCGCAACGATTTCAAGTGCCCACGCACCACGGTACGTCCACTGGCCATAGCTTGCCAGTTTCTGGCTCATTGCCGTGTACATCTACAAATCCCCACCTTACCCAAACCCATCTTGACATGCGACGCTGGTGTTTGCAGCAAAATTTACGGGCTAGATACAGCGTAACTTGGAACAGGGTGAATAACCGGCGGGCGGCAACAAAGTTGTTGCGTCTGCTAGACTGATTTATTTCGGGTGGTGCCTTGTCTCGGGAAGCGCTTGGTTACTCCATCCAGCGGCTCAAGCGAACACGCCGAGTCCTCAGCCTGGGCTGCCGGCTTTGCGGGCGCGTGTTTTGACTGTTCGAAGTTGATACCAAAAGTGGCAACACGGCCGCGGCAGTCACTGCCGGCTCACAGGCAGCGACGTTCTTGCCGAACTGCGCCTCGAGGTCGCGCCAGGTCGATTCCGGCCAGCGGTCGGCACCGACGATCCAGGCGGCGGCGCGGGCATAGACACGGCAGTCGAGCGCTTCGTTGCGTTCGCGAAGCTTCTGCCATTCCAGACGCGAAAAGCCCCGCCTGGTGCGCACCGTGACCAGCTGCTCACCGACGAACTGCTTGCACCACTCGCTATCTACCCAGGCGGGGAGATGGACGGTTCCAGCCGCGTGTCTGGCCCCGGCGTCCAGCTCTTCGTCCGTGGGCCGCGGCAGGCGAAGGAAGCGATAGGTCTCGGCCTTGAACGTGGAGCCGGCCACGGTCCATAGCTTTGCGCCACGCCGCAGGCGCTTGCCGTGTGAGGTCGCGTCAACAAAGGTCGGGCCGGTGACGGGGCTTGCCCGATTGAAGTTTTCGACACCTTTGACAGGAGCGACATGGGCCGAGCCTGCTCTGCGCGCCCAGGTATAAACGGCCGGCGCCTCGTAGCCGGTGTCGATCGCCAGCCGCAAGATCCGCATCGTGTTGCCGGACGCGCTCTGCCAGCTCCGGCCGAGGACCTGGTCGAGCGCCTTCCAGCAGGCTTCGTCTCCCGGGCCGCCGTCCAGCACGACGTGCTCGACCAGCCAGCTTTCCAGACCGCGGCCCCATGCCCAGACGTCGATCTCGATGCGGTCCTTCTGGATGTCGGCGCCGGCGGTGAGGAACAGGCCACCGGCAGGAACGCTGCCTGCTTGCCATTGCTCGCGCCGGTCGTGCAGGCGCTGCCAGTCCGGTGCCTCACCGGTTTCGACCCAAGTCTCGCCGAGAACTGTGTTGCGAAAGGCTTTGAGCGACTCGTCCGACCCCTGAGCCGTCTCAAAAGCGCGAGCGATTGCCTGCCATGAGAGCCACCCAGCAGGCGAGTAGAGAGCGGAAAGGTGGAAGCCTGCCGTGGCAGGATCTGAAGCTGTTGCGCTCGCACGCCATTCCCCCTCCTGCAGCATGGCGGTCTTGCTGTGCTCGCCGATTGGGGCCTCACACGCCTCGCAGTGATAACAAGCCGTCTCGGGCCTGCCCTTGTCCCAACGCAGTCGCTCGAACTTCAGCCACTGCATGACGCCGCATTCGGGGCAGGGGACATGGTAGCGACGCTGGTCGGACGCCTCATATTCCCGCTCGATGCGCGACAGTCCGCGAAGGGTCGGCGTCGAGGCCAGAAACACCTTCCTGCGATGCGAGAAGGTCAGCGAGCGTGCTTCGGCAAGTGTGACGGGATCGCCCTCGTCGTCGGCGGAGGCAGGATAGGCGTCGACCTCGTCGAGGAAGATATAGCGCGCCGGCGTCGAGCGCAGGCCGACAGCCGAGTTTGCGCCGGTCATGATCAGGATGCCGCCATTGAACTCCTTCGAAAGCATCGTGTTGCCGGCATCGCGCGAACGGGCAGGCCTCACCCGGTCGCGCAGGGCAGGGCTCTCCTCGATCAGCGGATCGATGCGATGACGCGAGTTGCGCTTGGCAAGCTCCACCGTCGGCTGCACGGCCAGCATAGGTCCCGGCGCCTGGTGGATGATGAAGCCGATCCAGTTGTTGCCGGCCTCCGTTGCGCCGACCTGGGCGGCCTTCATGAACACGACCCTCTGCATGGGAGAGCCAGGTGACAAGGCGTCCATGATGTCGCGCATGTAGGGCGTGCGGCTTGTTCGGTAGCGGCCTGGCTCGGCGGATGCTCTTGCCGCCAGCATGCGATGCCGGTCGGCCCATCCCGATACCGTCATGAACGGATCGGGGCGCAGGCCCTCGCGCCAGGACGCCTTCAGTTCATCGACGCCTTCGAAGCGGAACAGGCCTTCTTCCAGAACCTCATCGGAAGTCGGTACGGACATCGGCCAGCTCCCCCAGATGAGCTCTCACCTGGCTCTCCAGAAGCTGGTGCATCGTGGCGGCATCCACGCCCAGTTCGGCAGACAGGATCGCCGCGACGCGGCCGGGCCAATTTACCCAGGCGTCACGTTCTTCCCGCGCCAGCCGGAACAGCAGGGTCTTGGCGCGATCGAGCGACACAAGCTCGCCCCTCAGCTTCTGAAGCTTCAGCCGGCGCTCCTGCGCCTTCAGCACCTCATTGGCCGTCTTTGCCTGCAGGAAGGTGGTCGAGCCTCCCACGATGGGCGCCGAAAGCCCCTGTTCGCGCAGTGTCTCGCCAACGGCCGACAGCGCCTCCTCAGGTACGGCCTTCAGTTTGGGCCGGGGCGAGGAGCGCCTCTGCTTTGAAGGATCGGTCAGAGCAGCCCGGCGTGCATCAGACCCTGCCTGATCAATTGAGCGATCTTCAAACAGCACCAGTCGTCCGGCAATCCTGGCTTTCTGGATAGCGCCGCGGGAGACCCCGGCATGGTCCGCGTATTGGCGCTCGCTCATCCCCTGCATGGTTGCCTCTCTAGCTTATGCCCAGCCAAGCGAAGGTCAGGCTGCGGATCGCCCGGAATGAACATCGGCGACGTCGTGGTCACTTGCCTCCAGAACTGCCTTGCGCCCTGTGAAGTTCTGCCATCTCTCTACCGCGACATCGCAGTAACGAGGATCGATCTCCATGGCGAAGCAGGAGCGGCCGGTGGTCTCGGCGGCAATGATGCTGGTGCCGCTGCCGGAGAAGGGCTCATAGACCGACGAACCGGTGGCGCTGTTGTTCAGCAGCGGTCGCCGCATACATTCGACTGGCTTCTGCGTTCCGTGGACCGTGGCGTCGTCTTCACCCTGGTCGTCGTTGCCGATCATCCAGATGGTGGTCTGGTCGCGCGCGCCCTGCCAGTGCCCGGTCGCTCCCTCCCTGACTGCATACCAGCAGGGCTCATGCTGCCAATGATAGTGGCCACGGCTGAGCACTAAGCGGGGCTTGGCCCAGATGATCTGGGAGCGGATGCCGAAGCCGGAAGCAACCAGGCTGTCGGCCACCGTCGAGGCATGGACACCGGCATGCCAGACATAGGCGACATCACCGGGAAACAGCGACCATGCCTCGCGCCAGTCTGCGCGATCGTCATGGGCAACCTTGCCGGTGCGACTGCTGCTCGACACGCCAGCCTCCTTCCTCCAGGAAGGATCGTAGTTCACCCCGAATGGCGGATCGGTGATCATGAGATGCGGCACAGCACCCGAGAGCAGCCGTTCGACATCCGCAGGGACCGTGGCATCGCCACACAGCAGCCGGTGCCTTCCAAGCACCCACAGGTCACCAGGGCGGGTGACCGGATCAGCCGGCGGCTCTGGAACCTCATCCTCGCCGGTGCCACCTTCGGCCTCGTCGCGAAGCTCGCCCATCAGCCGGTCGAGTTCGGCCTCGTCGAGTCCGGTGAGGCTCAAGTCGAAGCCATCACCATTCAGCGCATGAAGCTCCTGTGCGAGCAGAGCGTCATCCCACCCGCCCAGCTCAGTCAGCTTGTTGTCGGCAATGCGGTAGGCACGCCGCTGCGCCTCGCTGAGATGCTCGAGAATGATCACCGGCACCAATGCCAGACCCAGTTCCCCGGCGGCCAAAATACGGCCATGCCCGGCGATCACCTCGCCTTCGGCAGACACCAGCACCGGCACGGTCCAGCCGAACTCCGCCATGCTGGCCGCGATCTTCGCCACCTGGTCCGGCGCATGCGTCTTGGCGTTCTGGGCATACGGCCTCAGCCGCTCGATCGGCCAGTGCTCGATGGCTTCCGGTGCGAACTGGATTGACATGCATTCTCCTCGAAGAGGATGTGGCTTCCGGACTCTGCTGGACTCGCCGATGGATCCGTCGGTGGGCCCCATCTGGATCCGAACTGAACTCCGGGGTCCAACAGGGGTCCAGCGGCACGTTCAACTCTGTACGCTCGATCAAAGGCTTACGCGGACTTGGCTCTGGATTGGACTCCGAGTGGCTTCCCAAAAAAATATGCCTGACGCTGGCGAACCTCAGCGCTGCGCCCTCCCGCATGGCTTCACCGCCCCGGAAGGACCCGTTGCGTCCCTCAGGTGTTGACCTGCTCTTGCCAGTGACGAGAGCCTATCAGAGACGCCAACTATTTGGAATCATGACATTGTTTCGCGCCACTTCCTTTGTTTGCGCAGGTCTTCGCTCGCAACTAGGCCGCTAGAGCGGGTAAGCGGCCGTCGAGGACCATCGTCAGTCAGTAGGCTTCGATTGTCAGAATTGTGTTCTGGAATCGCTTGGCCGTAAGGTCCTCTGGCGTAATCCAATATTGAAGCGGCCCCATCTCCCCGACGGTCCAGTTGAGCGCCTTGTCCGGCCCAAGTTGGAGCAAAAGCAGGTAGCGGTCCTTCATCTCGTCGGCCGCGACCTGGACGACTTCACCCTTGCCAAGCATCTGATGGCCACGGGATACGTGGCGGTGAGACAGGGCGGCAACGACGTCAGGGCCGATGAGCGTCGCACCGGCCGGATCTGTCAGTCCCCCCTCGGCGCCCTGGATGGCCGCGACTGAAAGCCAATCGTTCATCACGTGCGGAAGCTGCCGATGACGCGGCCGCCGCACCGATGATGACGGCATGCCGTTGACGCGCAAGTCTTCCAGAAAGGCAAGGATATGCTGCTTCACCTCTGGAGGCGGTGAGTCATAGTCCTTCAGTCCGGCATTGACCGTCGGGAAGAATGCGTTGAACATCTTCGAACCGGACGCCGACAGTTCGCGCTGCACCATCCGCAGCCGCTTGGCCTCCGGATCATCTTCGGCAACATCGCCAAGCGCCTTCAGTTGTGCCGTGACATCGGCCGTCTCTTCGCGGTGATACGCCTCCACAAGCTTCCGAACGATCCGCGCCGAATGCCAATTGGCCGGAAATCCCGGATACGGCGTCCAAAGCGTATCTTTCGGCGCATGATGAGCGGAAAGCAGCGGATCAGGGACGACTGGCGGACCGTAGAACGCCTCGACCCTTTCGGTCCGAATTTTGTCCGCGACCTCGAAAGCGTGACCTTCATCCGCGCGCGCCGCGACTTCGGCGTCGGTCGGCTCCTCGATCCAGGCAAACTCGACCTCGACCCGATCATAGTGAGTTCGCTTGCCCCGCAAGATTTCGTCCGTCGGATCCGATCCCTGAATCTTGGCGGTGAAGGGCATGTCAAGCGGCGCCCACTTTTGTGTCACCTGACGTGGTTCATAGCGCGTCACGAAGTGCATCGCGTCCGCCCCAAACGTGTCGGACATCGGCGCGAAGAAATAGAGATAGCCCTTTTCGGGCATCAGATCTCGTCCAGGTCCCGGCGGCAGATCCGAACAGTCAATTTGCGCCATGAAATTGAGGCGCTCGAGCAACCCTTTCCGATTGTGAACCGTCGGCCAGTCGAATTCATCGGGGACAATCGGCAGCCCGCCAAAATAGCTCATGCTTCGTTGGGGAAGACGCGGCGGAAAGACGTGCTTGATCGCAATGCGCGCGGCTTGCCCACGTTCGATCGCTTCACGGCCATCGGCGGAAATCGGCGGGATCTTGCGCTCGACATGCGCTTTGAACGCCGCCTTGCGCTGGTCGTCGCTGTTCTTGGCCTGCTGCTGCATTTCGGCGATCAGCTTTTCTGCAGCAGAGTTAGGTTTGGGCGCTATGGCGTGGGCCGCTCCAGAGGTTCGCGCACGGCTCGCCTGTGGCTTGTCTTTTTCTTTTGAAGACGAACCGGAAAACAGCCCGGCAATGCGTTTTGCCCCGCTGTAGACCAGGCTGCCAACGATCAAGAACATCGCCCCGACCACAAGCAGCGGCATCAGCATTTCCATGACGCTTCCCCAAACCCCATCGTCAGCTACGTCGCCCGCCGGCAGCCAAAATATTGCCGTCATATGGGCGTTGCGCAAGCGACTGTAGTTGCGTGTAGTGTCTCAGTTTGAATTTCGACTGTGGGTGGAATCTTGCCGTCTGAGCTGACTACCCGAATGTGAAGCTAGCGCCAGAACCAGACATTCGTTTCAGCTTGTTAATTCATAAATGTCGCAGCCTTCGGGGATACCTTTCATCTCGCGGTGGCCGAGGAAGGTGAAGTCCAGCCCGGAGCCGACCGCGAGATCCTTCACGGTTCGGGAGGTGAGGATCGAGTTCGGCGCCGCTTCGGCCATGATGCGCGCCGTCAAGTGGACCGCCAGACCGCTCAGATCGTCGGCCCGGCGCTCGCACTCTCCAATGTGGATGCCAGTCCGCAGCTCCAGCCCGAGCGCCTTCGCGTCTCGCGCCAGCGCCCTGGCACATTCAATCGCCGGGGTGGGCCCGGCAAATGTGAGCAGATATCCATCGCCAGTGTGCTTGATCTTTTGCCCGTCGAGCGCGGCAACGCGTCGGCTGACATTGACGTCCAGTTGCTCGAGGATCGACCGCCACCGCTCGTCCCCCACGGCGCTCAGGGTGCTGGTCGAGTCGACGATATCGGTCATCAGCAGGGTCATGAGCGCGCGTCCGGGTTTTGCGGTCGTCCGCGTCCCCGTGACGAACTCTTCGACCTGCCCGATCAGTTCGTCCTGATCGCCGTACCAGGGGATGTGGTCATCGCCGGGCAGCAGGCGAAACTCGGCGCCGGGAATATGCTCGGCGAGATAGCGCCCTTCCTCCGCTGCGTGCCAGCGGTCGCCGGCGCGATGGAGAACCAGGCTCGGCACATGGATGGCGGGAAGGATCGCGCGAATGTCGATTTCGAAGTTGAGCCGGGAAATCAGCTCGGCGGCGTGCGGGCTGGCTGCAAATCGAAGGTAGGCAGCAAACCAGCTTTGCACTACAGGGTCGCTTGCGACGCTCGGCGCGCCGTCGTCGAGATCGAATGACCGGCCCCACTGCGCCAGGCGCGACTCCACCTCACGTTCGTTTTCTTCGTGGGTCCGCCCCCAGGGATAGTCGGGCGCCCTTTTGCTTCGGGCAAAGCAGCCGTACAAAACTAGCGCGCTCACCCTTTCGGGATGGGTGGCGGCAAACAGCGAACTCATGTTTCCGCCCTCGGAAACTCCGAACAGCGCCGCCTGCTTCGATCCGACGGCATCAAGTACGGTCTTGACGTCCTCGGTCCTTTGTTCGAGCGTCGGAAAGCCGACGTTTCGGTCGGACATGCCCGTACCGCGTTTGTCGAAAAAGATCAGGCGGGAAAAGCGGCTCAGGCTGGTGAGAAATCGAGCGCATTCGGGACTCTCCCAAGCGTACTCTACGTTGCTGAGCCAGCCTTGCGCGTACAGTAGATCCGTTGGGCCGTCGCCGACCACCTGATAAGCGATGGCGACGTCGCCGCATCGTGCATAGCGCGTCTCGGGTCTCTGCATGACCGCCTGACAAATCGATTGGGCAACTGCGAGACGTTACCGGGCAGATGCGAAGCTCGCCGCCCAACGTAGCGAACTAAGGCAACAAAGGGAATTTCGAAGCGGGTCGCCGAGAAAAATTGCAGGAGACAAATTATGTCTCTTCATTGTCCCGCCGGGTGGACCGCCCTCGCCAACAGCCGCTTTGAGTAGAACTTTGCCGTTCGCGTAGGGCGCCTAGAACGGGGAGGTAGTGCCATATCGAGACCTTCAACCTCAATTTATTCAACGGTCGGAACGGGTCACGGATTGTCGTAGCGCTGCCCAGAAGGAAGGGCATGGAAGGGTCGTGAGCCGATATTCAAATTGAGACACTACCCAAAATTTGGGTCACATGATGGAGCGGTTCGGATAAAGCGCAGGATATCCGGCGAGATACGCCGATCATGGAAGGAATAGTTCAACCGTGCCCGATTAACGGCAATCAACCTGCATCCCGAAACAAACCAATTGACGCTGGCAGTTCAGCAGCGCTCGGAAATACCTTAGCAACAGTCCGGTCGGGAAGGCGAAGATGCTCAATTAACACGGCCTTGATTATTGCTCGCAGATCGGTCGTAGCGGCAAGATCGGTTCCGCCGCGAAGTTGGCTGGGCGCCAGCCCAGGCCACTGATTGCCGACTCGGCCACCGGCAACGGCACCGCCCATCAGGAACGTGACGCTGGCCGTCCCGTGATCGGTTCCGCCGTCTGCGTTGAATGGCACTGCACGGCCGAACTCAGTCACGACCAAGACAACTGTTCTGTTCCAGGCCGTTCCAGACGCTTCGGCGAACGAAACGAGCCCGTCTGCCAGGGCCTTCAATGCTCGCGCCAGACGCACGCCCTGGCTGATGTGCGTATCGAACCCAGGCAATTCGAGCGTTGCGATCCGAGGACCGCCCTCCGTTGCCAGCGCCTGTGCCGCACGGGTCGCCGCGCAAGTGAACCTGGCCGCTTGGCATAAGCTTCGCTGCGCGAGCGGATCTTCCACACATTTCGATCCGCCCACCTGTGCTTGCTCAGGGGAAAGCAGGGCCAAGTCCAGCAGCGGATTGCCCCACGCCAAATCCGATATGAGATCGATGGATCGGTCGGCCGGACCGATCCGCCATGGTTCCGTCCCTAAGGCGAGCGAGGCCAGTCTGGGCCAGCCGGTGAGGCCGTCAAAGTCGCTCCCGAACAAAGCAAATTCCGAGGCTGCATGAGATCTTTCCACTCGCGCAATGGCCGTCCCTGGGACGATCAGCAACTCCCCGGCATTAAAGTAGGGCAGAAGCGGCGCCAGTGCTGGATGAAGCGCAAAAAATCCGTCCAGCTTGAGTGTTTCGGTCGCCCCCTCCTCATCCACAAGCGCCTGAGCTTCGCGCAGGGTTAGCAATTCAGGATCCCCAAACGGAGGGATCGCCGCAACGCAATCGAGTCCACCCCGGAGAAATACCAACAGGAGTTTTGGCTCGCATGCCGCCGGTCTAGCCCTTGCCGCGATTGGACGAAGCATGGAGGATAGTAGAAACCCTTGCAGGGCTGCCCTTCGGGTCAGTTGCATTTTGGGTGCTTTGGTGTGGTAGCGTCCGACTTGCCCGCAGTCACGAACGCAACTGTGTCCGCGTCAGGATAGGTACTATCCGTAGGGTCGCCTGGCGACACTGACCCGCGAACGAGCAAACCAGCCAGAATTGGTGCAGCGAATGAAGTTCCCCAACACACATTCTGTTGCGGATTATTTGAATCATCCGACAGCCACAAGGACCGCACCTCGACGCCAGGTTCTGCAAACGAAGCGCCGAATGCACTGCCTTGCCACAGCTTGTCGGACCACTTCATAGTCATTGGATCATATTTACTGTCAGCCGCAGAAACACTATATATTGCCCCAGGACTGACCGGCGAAGTATACGGTGCAGAATTTGCCGGCGTGAACCCTTGGGCCCACGACCATCCGCCATTTGCTCGCTCCGCATTTCCTGCCGCCACAACAATTTGTAGTTTCCGATCCGCCATCAAATGAAATAGCATATCTAACAAAGTTATATCATTGCTGTATCCGCCAGTCCTTACACTCTCAAGAGAGTTAGCTCCCCAGCTTATGTTTACAACGTCACCAGCTTTGGCGTGATCCAAGACGTATCTTATTGCTTTGACAGGTTGGTCCCAGACGCTTACAGTTACATCATCACCAAATATTTTAATGATATTCAGAGATACCTTAGGGCTAACCCCTGCCAGTCCTGTGTAGTGCGACGATCCGTCTTTAAAAGTCCTTCCTCCAATGATACCTGCGACCATGGTTCCGTGTCCCAGCTCATCATCCACGGCCCCCATCACGCAACTGCTTTGCGTACAGTCGACCTTTGTCGCCACATTCAGAAGATTTGAACTGACCGCAACCGGGTCAACTCCGCTGTCTAGCACCCACACCTCGGGGCCGTATGTGCTTTCCGCCGGTGACCCGACCACACGGCAGACGTTTGCGGGAACGTCCTGGATAGTGGTGGTGGTATCCTTTTTGATTATCCTCGGATTATTTTTGCATCTAGCTGCGTCAAAGAGGGTAACAGAAAATGGATCTGCAAGTTCAAAGCCTTGAGATTCAAGCTCTTTAACTCTTGTTTCCGTAATTTTTAGCGTTAAAAAGCTTTTACCTATTTCGGGAAAATCTACCGAAATCACTTCCTTTTTGTCAGTTTTCTGAATTTCTGCTTTAAAATCCGCCGAGTTGTTCGAGTTCATAGGCATGTCGCCGTAAGGCGCAATAAATGTCGCGGCGATCTCATTTGCAGGCATCTCGTCTGCCAATGACGATCTCTGAGTGGCAGCCAATGCCAAGACGCTCACGATAAGAACAGCGCGGAACTGTAGAACGACCACAGCAAGCCTCCTACGTCTACGGAAACAGCATGCCCCCAAAGGCAGTGCGCTGTCTATAAGAACATGAATTGGGCGTCGTTCCACATCGAGAGCTATCTTGCGGTAGCTGCGAAACGCGCATACGCTCACAGATGGTCCTGTGTTGAGAAGCATGCGATGCCCAGAGCGAATCTCAGGAAGGGTCGACAAGCGCGGGAAATCGGCGCGGCCATTGTCGAGACGTGGCTCAAACTCCTGCCTACGCCGGCCACCATCTTGTCGGTCGATAGTACGGTTGGAAACCAACTGAAGATTACAATAAATCGCCAAATATTCACAGCTGCCGGCCAAAGTATCAACCTTCGCGACAGCGGTGGTAGTACTACGACTAACCTCAAGGTCGGAACCCCAAGCGCGGTGGCGGACTTTAAGCAGCAACTGCTGATATTCCTTGCCGACGGAGCCACTCCTTTTCCAACGGCGGGCGATTTCACGAACGGGTTGGCCTTTTCTAATGTCGGCAGCCCCAGTTCTCATTTGAAAGCCGAACTTACGGCCGTTTTGAACCAAATCGTCGATGGGGTGACGGTGGAACCTGAATTCGACGAGGCGGGAAAAATCTACGTCGTGGTACCGCAGATACCGGAAGACATCCTTATCAGGGCCGACCTGCTCGACTACTTGGAAAAATATCATAGATTTGGACAGGGGCGACATTATCATGACGAGCTTGGCGCGGCGGTGCTGTTTGGCTGCAGGTAGCCGGACTTAGCCCGGCAAGGCGCATCCCTTGGAGCACCTTATTGCGGTCCGGCTCCAGCTGGTAGGGCTCCTTGGTCGCGAAGCGTAGCGCCGCGCCATAATGTAGCGAGCATTCGGAAATGTTGGGACCCAGCGGCATGGCTCGCGGACGCCTATGCGACCCTCTCCGCTTTCAGAGCGGACGCAGACATGAAGGTGTTGGCCATGCAGTCGGCCATGCGGGCCATCGAACTCGGCGACGCCAGCGGACTGGCAGAAGCGGTCATCGCCGCTCTGCATGGATGGAAAGGGGAGTTCGAGGCCGCCGAGACCCATGGGATTTGGCCTCCCAACATCGCGGAGAGTTCGAAGCCAAGAGAGCGCCCTGGTATGACGTCGCAGGGTATGCACGGGCCTATTCCACCATGCTGGCTGCCCCGCCAGATCGGGAACATTTCATCGCCGGGCTCCGGGCTCTCGAATTTCCGGTCGAATGATTTAGAGGGTCGGGAAATCCTCTAGAGGCGCAGAGCCGCCATTCACTAAACAGCAAGGTCGCAGAAGCCCGTCCCTCCTTGATAGCTCGCAGCATCGAAGGGCAGCTGTCCCACTGTCCCACGGTCTAGGGCGTGGGACAGTGGGACACCTGCAATTCACGGCTCGGTGCTCGACGGCTGAATTGCCTTTAACCGTGTTTGAATGCGATTGACCTTAGATTTGCTCAACCCGGTTGCCTCCGCAATGTCGCGTACGCTTTCACCATTGCGCGTCATCGTCATGATGATATCGGCCTCGACATCCTGAAGATCCTTCACCGTCCAAAACGCCTCCGCAGAACGCCTATCGCAAGGGTTTCCTTCCGATTGTTCGGGTCGTCGCCGAAGTGTGGTCGCGGCTGGCGAATAAAGACATGGCTCGCGCCCGCCCCTTCGTGCCGCGCTGGATTGCAAGCCCGCACCGCCTGAATCATCGCCTCGCGATGTTCGCATGCACCGAGAGCGCTATTGGTGCGGACTTGTCTGGGGATGTGCTGCAAGCCCTGCCGATGGGCGAGCTGTTCCTGACTGGCGGAACCGTCGAGGTTTATCGCCTTCTTCGCTCGCGATGGGCCGAACTCGGCGCGGAGATTCGAGAGGAGCTTGAAGTGCGCCTTCGCAATGGACCACCTGCGAGCTGGTTCCGTGAAGGCAGCGACATCGCCCGGAATCAGGACCGAAGCCGCTACGACCTGATCGGAAGCCTGATCCGCGACGGCATCCAATTCTCGGATGCAACACTCGCGGCATTTGAAGAGATCGGAGCGCGATGGCCACAATGGGGACTGCGCCCAGCCGCCCAGGCGGGTTTCAATAGTTGGAGCGAGTCAGGATCGGGCGACCAGGGTAACGTCGATCAGCTTGACGGCGTTTCTGATCAGGAACTCGTCGTTATGGCGTTGCGGCTGGATGCCGAGGGGCGGCTCGGAGAAGGACAAACGTGGCACTCGCTCTGCCAAAATGATCCTGACCGCGCATTGCGCGGTCTTGAAGCCGAAGCCAATGCCAACTCTTGGCGCCCCGACGCGTGGCAACAGCTTTTGTGGTCGCAGAAGGCATTCGTCGATCTCGATGTGCCAGCCCGGATCGCGCAGCGACTGCTTGCGTGGCCTGACGCGAGTTTTTCCACGATCGCACCACAGGCGTCGAGCTGGCTTGCAAAGCCAGAAGCGCTCGCACTTGAAGAGCCAATTTGGGCGCTGTGGGACAGAATTTTTGCAGCGATCGAGCCTGCGGACGATAACGACGAAGAAGTTCCGCTCAGATTGCTCGACCAGTCAATGAACGTCCCAATCGGCCGGTTGGCGGATGTTCTTCTGAGAAAACTTCCGACGTCCGAGGCGGCGCCTGAATTCGCGACCAACATTAGGCCGCGCCTTGAAGCGGCAGTTCAGGTGCCGGCACGAAATGGCCTGCTAGCGCGCGTGCGCATGGCCGCTGAGGTCACCGTGCTGTTCGACCGTGCGCCAACGTGGACAATTGCGAATATCATTCCGGTGTTCGATTGGGCTTCTCCCGATGCCGCCGCTGCATGGTGTGCCCGCCGCTTTTCGCGATACATTGGAACACCAGAGCTCTTCGCACTCACCAAGGCGCCTTTTTTGCAGCTTTTTGGTAGGGCCGACATGCCGGATGAGGCGATCCATGTTTATGCCGAATGGCTGCCCACCATCCTGCTCGCCAACCGCGAAGACAATATCGGCTATGCCCTTTCGGCAACCGAGGCGCGGGCAGCGCTACGGCAGACGAACCCAACCACACTCCGATCCGTGGGACATCGCCTGGCTAGGGAAATGGAAGCTGCCACCCCCACGGAAAAGCTCGCACGCTGGCGAGACGTTGTCGGCCCGGTATTTCAAGGCATATGGCCACTCGATATTGAGATGCAGACGGGCCAATCTACCTTCAAATTGCTACAGATCTTGCGGGCTACAGGAGAAGCTTTCCCGGTAGCCGTCGACGTCATTCTGCCCTTCGTTCGGCCTGAGAACACAGGCCGCGGCACGAGCGTCCATTCGCTCTCAGATGCTGACAATCTCCTTTTCACATCAGCACCGGCAAAAATGCTTGACCTCGTAGGCGCAGTGGTTGGGACGCCCCCTCCGGGATCAGTATTTGGCCTACAGCCGGTCCTTGACCGTCTCCGAGCGGCAGAGCCGGCATTGGCCGGTACGCATATGTTCCAGGCATTGACGACGGCCGCTGCTCCCCAGAGATAGAGCGCCAACTGGTAACTGAGGGGTTGCCAGTTGAACGGCGGTTTGCCGCCACATGCGGACCGAAACCCGACGGACCGCCTCAAGCCCAAACGCGTCGTCCGAGTAGTGTAGAGGCGCAAGCGGATTTAGCGAGCGATGGCTTGGTTGTGGTCTTTTTGACAGGCGAGCGAACCACAAAACTGCCGCAGCAAGACCGGCGCTAAGGCATTGATATTACTGTTGTCAAAACCTGGGGATTTTTGGAGCTACTCCCCAGCTTCGGAGAATGATCGGCATTCAGAGAGCAATTTGCACGCTTAGGGGCTGCGACACTCCCCAGCTTTTGGCCACACCCCCTGCAAACGCTGGGCTTCAGAGCGCCTGCCAGCGGAGCAGAGAATTGTTCAGAATTTGAAGTGGTAGAGGAAGAGGAGCCGAAATCCAACCTTCTCCATGGTGCGGCGCCATGACTACTCAAAACGCCTCTCGGATGCGTTGCTGACGACTGACCTCGTCGGAACCGCCCTAAGGTCGGCTCTACAAACTCGGCCTTGTTCCTTCGATGGGCGTCTCTCATATCGCTCGACGGATTGCCTCTGTCGTCGTGGCGCTCGCATGAAGAACCTGCCCCATAGTGCATCTCTCGATTCGGAGGATGAGGATGCCCCAACAAAGCCTGGGATAAAACACCTAGATGCTCCTCGCGCTCAGCATCGGCCTTGCGCTTCGGGCAATCCTCGTAGTCATGCTCGCGCGAACCGCAATAAGAGCAGCATTTTGCCGGGTGTCGGGTCGGAGCATTGTGGCCATGCATAAGAATGCACGAAAAGTCATCCGGTTGCAGCAGCATCTGCGACGTCGCGCATATTCGCGCGGCCTATATCAAAGTTAAATGCGGGTAGCGGTCGCGAGGTGCTAGTTGATCGTGCATGGGGGACTCTGAGGAGGAGTCCATGGACGTTCGAAATCTGGTTGCCAAACTGTCGGCCGCGATGCTGCGCCGGCGCGCCGCATCTCCGCCAATACTGTTCCGGCCGATCCGCAACTCGCTCGCCGACATCCCGTTGAAGTCGCAGTCGCGACCGCCCTACCGGCCACGCCAACCGATCCGGCCGGCAAGCAACATGTAGCGTACCGGGCCTGCAACCACTCTGCGATTTCCTCGTTATGGCGATCGCGTTTTGCGGAGGTTATCCATGAAATCGGTATCAACAAACATTCTGGTCCTGGGCGCCGCTGCCTTTCTGGTCGCGCCTTTCGTCGGGCTTTTGTGGCGGACGCGGGAATGGTTTGGATGGTGAGTTTCCGATGAGCAGATTTCTGCCCCTGACGATCAAATTCGTGGATTGCAGTTC
>NZ_JBFUDV010000014.1:0-23319 GCF_056404535.1 Mesorhizobium sp. P2_C5_2
CTACATCCTGACCAAGGACGAAGGTGGCCGTCACACGCCGTTCTTCACCAACTACCGTCCGCAGTTCTACTTCCGCACGACCGACGTGACCGGCATCGTGTCGCTGCCGGAAGGCACCGAGATGGTGATGCCCGGCGACAACATCACGGTCGATGTCGAGCTGATCGTGCCGATCGCCATGGAAGAGAAGCTGCGCTTCGCCATCCGTGAAGGCGGCCGCACCGTCGGTGCCGGCATCGTCGTCACCATCAAAGAATAATCGAGCCCGGCATCCGCCGGATCGACAAGGACAAGGGCGGCCCTGGGGCCGCCCTTTTTTGTTTGGCTCACGGCCAGATGTCCCTGTTTTGGTGTCTCAATCTCTGTTGCAAGTCTCTGGGCCTATACTAGTATAGATTGCAATTGAGGGGCTTGGTCGGATGGTTCCACGGCACCGTTTTCAGGGTTGGGCGTGCCGGGCACTGGGGCTGATCTGCCTGGTGTCGCTGCTTGCCATGGGCAGTGCCGCCTTCGCCGGCCAGACCCAAAATTCCGAGCCTGATCCGGATTCGCCAATGCGGTTCCTGGTCGTGCGCAGCAACGCGCCGGGCTGCGAGCCGACCTGTCCGGAATGGATATCGGCGGAGGGTGCGATATCGGCCAAATCGCCGGCACTGCTCAAGGCTACCCTGAAAACGCTCGGCCGCCGCAAATTGCCGATCGTCGTCAGCTCTCCCGGCGGCGATGTCGATGCGGCCATCGCCATGGGCCGCATGATACGCAAGAACAAGCTCGACATCGCGGTCGGCCGGACCTGGTTTGTCGGCTGCGAGCCGGGCGCGAAAAACTGCAAGGAGAATGACGCGAGAGGCTCGCACTATATCGGCAACCCCTATGTGCTCGGCAGCTATTGCGCGTCCGCTTGCCCGATGATGCTGGCCGGCGGCACAAGGCGCCTGGTCGGGCCGCTGGCCTTTCTCGGCGTCCATCAGATCACGACCACGGTCGTGCAGATGAACGTGCAATATGAAGTCCGCTATCGCATCGTCAAAGGCAAGAAGCGGGTCATCAGCAAGAAGGTCGTCAGCCGCAGGAATGCCGGCAGCTACAAGACCTACGAGATGAGCAAGAAGGTGGAGCGCAAGCTGGCCACTTATTTCGAGGAGATGGGTGTCGACCTCAGCATACTCGAAACGATGAAGAGCACGCCGGCCAGCGACATCCAACAGATCGACCTCAGCGACATGCTGACGATGAAGCTGGTCACCAGCGTGGACGCTGCGGATTTGCTGACCAGCGCAAGCCTGTGCACGCTGGGCCTTCCGGCCACGAATTGCCGGGAAATACCGGCGAACAAGCCAGCCGGCGGCCTGCCGGCCGTGGCCAAGGCGGCGCCGCCGCCGGTGACGCCGGAGAACGTCCAGACCGATGACGGCATGCGCTTTGTCGTGGTTCGCGGCAGCAACCCGCTCTGCAATCCCGATTGCCCGGAATGGATTGCGGCGCAAGGCGCGATTACGCCTCAGACGCCGCAGAAGCTCAGCCAGTTGCTCGCCACGCTTGGCAGCCGACGGTTGCCCGTGGTGATCAGCTCGCGAGGCGGTGACCTCTCCGGCGCCCTGGCGGCCGGCAGGATCATCCATGAAAAGAAGCTCGACGTTGCCGTTGCCCGCACCGATTTCGTCGGCTGCGACCCGGCAGAGTGGAATTGCCTGGCCAAGGACGGCGCCTATGCCGGACTGAGCGTCGATGGGGAGGGCGACTGCGATTCGGCCTGCGCGCTCATGCTGGCCGGAGGCGCCAGACGGCTAGTCGGTTCCCAGGCGCGGCTCAGCCTTTATCTGATGGGGCAGAAGCAGACGGTCAAAGCCTATCTCGACGAGATGGCCATAAGCCCGGCTCTGTTTACTGCGCTTCAGGGCAGTTCGGTCGAGCGCCAGCTCGAACCTGACATGATGCTGAAGGTCGGCCTGACGACCGGGCGCCAGTCGGTGGATGCGCTGACGGGGTCCAGCATCTGCAAGTCAGCGCCGAAACCCGAGAATTGCCGCGTGGTAGCGTCGTCCAACGCTCAGGTCGAAGCGCCCGCCAAATTGTAGGCGCTCGGGAACTCGCCATCGAGGCAGGTTGAGCCATGCTCGACGTTTCAGCTATCGTCCATGCCAAATTGACGGATGAGGATCGAGCATGAGCCAGGATATCCCGACGCTTTACGAATGGGCCGGGGGCATCGAGGCCCTCAACCGGCTGACGGCGACTTTTTACGACAAGGTCGCGCGAGATCCGGTGGTCGGGCCGGTGTTCAAGCACATGTCGCCGGATCATCCCGCGCATGTCGCGGCCTTTATCGGCGAGGTTTTCGGTGGGCCGAAAACCTATAGCGAAAAGCATGGCGGCCATCGCGAGATGGTCATGCATCATCTCGGCAAGCATCTGAGCGAAGAACAGCGTCGCCGCTGGATCAGCCTGCTTGCCGATGCCGCCGATGCGGTCGGGCTGCCGGACGATCCTGAATTCCGTTCCGCCTTCATGGGCTATATCGAGTGGGGGTCGCGGCTGGCCAAGATGAACTCCACCCTCGGCGAGACCTGCGACCCGGAGACCGAACCGATGCCGGCCTGGGGCTGGGGTGTACCGGGCGGGCCCTACAAGCCACCGGCCGAGAGTTGAGCGCTGGTAAACGGCTTCAGGCAGGCGGAAAATCGCGATAGACAGGGAAGGGCTGGCGATCGCCTGTTCGGATTTCTGGCGAAGGACATGAAAGCGCGTCAGACCACTCTTTACAGCGCGCCCGGAAGCTTTTAGGAAGCGCCTGCGCCGAAACGCGCGTACGGGCATAGCTCAGTTGGTAGAGCGGCGGTCTCCAAAACCGCAGGTCGTAGGTTCGAGCCCTGCTGCCCGTGCCATTTTCTCAAATGGCGATTCACGAACGAACTCGGTCCCGCGCCCCGCATTGAAAAATGGCAGGTGGCTTGCCATATTAGGGAAACTGAGGCATAAGACCCCCATAGCCGGGACGGGACGACTGGATGGTTCCGAGGCGGCGTTTGGTCATAAAGCGGACACTTGCCACTTGCGTGGATCAAGAATCGGTTTTATGTAGGCACAACAGACACGCGACGCGTGGAGCTGGGAAACCGGCTTTACGCGTCCGATTTGCATGGGCGAAATGGTTGCGCTGATTCGGCGCTGACTTGAAACCCAGGCGGCACGTCCCGGCCAGCGGGATCATCCAGGAGACCCGGCCAACGGGTCTTGAAGACAGAGCGGCATATGGCTTCGAAAACCACAAATCCTTTCGTCTTTCTCCAGCAGGTCCGCGCGGAGACCGCGAAGGTGACTTGGCCGTCGCGCCGGGAGACGATGATCTCGACGGTGATGGTGCTCGTGTTCGCGGTCATCGCGATGATCTTTTTCTTCACCGCCGACGTGGCCATGGGCTACGCGATCGAGCGGTTACTGAGCCTCGGCCATTAAGTCCGGCGATTACGGAGAAGTCTTGAAATGACCGCGCGCTGGTACATCGTCCACGCCTATTCGAACTTTGAAAAAAAGGTCGCTGAGGACATTGAGAACAAGGCCAAGCAGAAGGGCCTGTCCGCCGATATCGAACAGATCGTGGTGCCGACCGAGAAGGTCGTCGAAATCCGCCGCGGCCGCAAGGTCGATGCCGAGCGCAAGTTCTTTCCGGGCTATGTGCTGCTCAAGGCCAATCTGACCGATGCGGTGTTCTCGCTGGTCAAGAACACGCCGAAGGTCACCGGTTTCCTGGGTGACTCCAAGCCGGTGCCGATTACGGAAGCCGAGGCACAGCGAATCCTGAACCAGGTCCAGGAGGGCGTCGAGCGGCCCAAGCCCTCGGTCACCTTCGAGATCGGCGAGGCGATCCGCGTTTCGGACGGTCCGTTCGCATCGTTCAACGGTTTCGTCCAGGAAGTGGACGAGGAGCGGGCGCGGCTCAAGGTGGAAGTTTCGATCTTCGGGCGCGCCGTGCCCGTCGATCTGGAATTCGGACAGGTCGAAAAGGGCTGATCCGAAAACCCCGCGCCGGTTCGCCGGCAAGGGGAGGCGGCGCGAAAACGCGCGGCCATGAACGGGTGGGAGGCGAATGTGGCTTTAGCCGGCCACGCGAACCGCACCACCAGACTGCAACCGCCGGCATTCCCCGATAGTGGGACCGGCATGAGACAAAGGCAGGAAAGAGATGGCTAAGAAAATTGCAGGCCAGCTCAAGCTCCAGGTCAAAGCGGGATCGGCTACGCCGTCTCCGCCGATCGGCCCGGCACTTGGTCAGCGTGGCATCAACATCATGGAGTTCTGCAAGGCGTTCAACGCGCAGACCCAGGAAATGGAAAAGGGATCGCCGATCCCGGTCGTCATCACCTACTACCAGGACAAGTCCTTCACCTTCGTCATGAAGACGCCGCCGGTGAGCTACTTCCTGAAGAAGGCGGCGAATTTGACTTCGGGTTCCAAGGAGCCGGGCAAGATCAAGGCCGGCACGATCGGCCGCGACAAGGTGCGCGCCATCGCCGAGCAGAAGATGAAGGATCTGAACGCAAACGACGTCGAAGCGGCCATGCGCATGGTCGAGGGCTCCGCCCGCTCGATGGGTCTGGAAGTGGTGGGCTGAGATCATGGCAAAGATTGCAAAGCGTGTATCGAAGACCCGTGATGGCATCGACCCCAACAAGGCTTATGCTCTTGGTGAGGCGCTGAAGTTGCTCAAGGACCGTTCGACGGTGAAATTCGACGAGACCATCGAAGTTGCGATGAACCTCGGCGTCGACCCGCGTCATGCCGACCAGATGGTCCGCGGCGTGGTCAACCTGCCGAATGGCACCGGCCGCTCGGTCCGTGTCGCCGTGTTCGCACGTGGCGACAAGGCCGATGAGGCTCGCGCCGCTGGCGCCGACATCGTCGGTGCCGAGGATCTGGTCGACATCGTCCAGAAGGGCACGATCGACTTCGATCGCTGCATTGCCACGCCGGACATGATGCCGCTGGTCGGCCGTCTGGGCAAGGTGCTTGGCCCGCGCGGCATGATGCCGAACCCGAAGGTCGGCACTGTGACTACGGACGTCGCTGCCGCCGTCAAGGCATCGAAGGGCGGCGCTGTCGAGTTCCGCGTCGAGAAGGCCGGCATCGTCCATGCCGGCGTCGGCAAGGTCTCGTTCGACGTCAAGGCGCTGGAAGAAAACGTCCGCGCCTTCGCCGACGCCGTGACCAAGGCGAAGCCGGCTGGCGCCAAGGGCAACTACGTCAAGAAGGTGTCGGTCACTTCGACGATGGGCCCGGGCCTCAAGCTCGACGTCTCGACGCTCGCCGCGTCCTGATACGAACAATTCGGATCGGCCGCTAAAGCGCTGATCCGCAAGTGAATTCCGGACCTCCGACTTGTCGGCGGCCCGGTACCGGAAGTCGAGAGGCTTCCGGACATCCTGTCCGAGATTGCAGGCGGCCCAGAAGCCTTAATTGAATTGGGCCTGCATGAGACGGGTGAAAACCGGACAACGGAGCGACAAGCTCCAATGAAAGGTTCGAACCGTGTTTGCCTTTTGTCTGCGCATCGCCGGCTTGCCGTCGATGTGGCGAAAGGGGGCAGGATCCTCGAGCGTCGTTCGGGAGATCCGTTACTGGATGGCCCGGCCGGCAAAAAGGCAACCCGACGCCTGTCCTATTAGTGGGGCAGGGGTCAACTGGAGATAGGCAGTGGACAGAGCGGAAAAACGCGAACTCGTCACGGGCCTGAATGGTGCTTTTGCAGGCGCTGGTTCAGTCGTCGTGGCCCACTACGCCGGTATCACCGTCGCGCAAATGAACGACCTTCGGTCGAAAATGCGCGCTGCCGGTGGCACCGTCAAAGTCGCGAAGAACCGTCTCGCCAAAATCGCTCTTCAGGGCACGGACTCCGCATCGATCATCGACCTGTTCAAGGGACAGACGCTGATCGCTTATTCGGAGGATCCGATTGCGGCGCCGAAGGTCGCGTCCGATTTCGCCAAGGGAAATGACAAGCTTGTCATTCTCGGCGGCGCAATGGGCACCACCTCGCTCAACGCCGACGGTGTGAAGGCACTCGCCACACTTCCGTCGCTCGATGAGCTGCGCGCCAGGCTGGTTGGCATGATCGCCACGCCGGCAACCCGGATCGCCCAGATCGTCAATGCGCCAGCGGCTTCGGTCGCGCGCGTCATCGGCGCTTACGCCCGGAAGGACGAGGCGGCATGAGGCCGTTCCTCGCTATCACAAACACACGTTCGAACCTTATGAAGGAACATAACAATGGCTGATCTGGCAAAGATCGTAGACGACCTTTCGAAGCTGACCGTCCTCGAGGCGGCCGAGCTGTCGAAGCTTCTGGAAGAAAAGTGGGGCGTTTCGGCTGCTGCTCCGGTGGCGGTTGCCGCTGCTGGCGGCGCTGCCGCTGCTGCTGCTCCGGCTGAGGAAAAGACGGAATTCGACGTCGTCCTCACCGAGGCAGGCGCTCAGAAGATCAACGTCATCAAGGAAGTCCGCGCCATCACCGGCCTGGGCCTCAAGGAAGCCAAGGATCTGGTCGAAGCAGCTCCGAAGCCGGTCAAGGAAGCCGTTTCCAAGGCTGACGCTGAGAAGTTCAAGGCCCAGCTGGAAGCAGCCGGCGCCAAGGTCGACCTGAAGTAAGCGTAAAAGCGGCGGGCGGCCTCGCGCCGTCCGCCACTCCCTTCACCAGAGGGGAGGATGCGTAGCGCGAGATGTAAGAGAACCTCTTTCCTGAGGGCCGAAACCGGCCTTCAGGAAACGGGTTTTCTCCCGTTTTAGCCGTCGCCGCCAGGCGGCGGGAAAACAGATCAGGGGCCGCCACCGAGGTGGCCGCGCATGCAAGGTGAGCCGCGGCGAGGCTCGCCCCGAGTTTATAGCTAAGGAGCGACGATGGCCCAGACCCAGACTTTCAATGGCCGCAGACGCGTACGCAAGTTCTTCGGAAAGATCCCGGAAGTTGCGGAGATGCCGAACCTGATCGAGGTTCAAAAGGCATCCTATGACCAGTTCCTGATGGTGGACGAGCCCAAGGGCGGCCGTCCGGACGAAGGGCTGCAGGCTGTTTTCAAGTCGGTCTTCCCGATCTCCGATTTCTCCGGCTCCTCGATGCTGGAGTTCGTGAAGTATGAGTTCGAAGGACCGAAATTCGACGTCGACGAATGCCGTCAGCGCGACCTGACCTATGCCGCGCCGCTCAAGGTGACGCTGCGCCTCATCGTGTTCGATATCGACGAGGATACCGGCGCCAAGTCGATCAAGGACATCAAGGAGCAGGACGTCTACATGGGCGACATGCCGCTCATGACCCTGAACGGCACTTTTATCGTCAATGGTACCGAGCGCGTCATCGTCTCGCAGATGCACCGTTCGCCGGGCGTCTTCTTCGATCACGACAAGGGCAAGTCGCACTCGTCGGGCAAGCTTCTGTTTGCCGCGCGCGTCATCCCCTATCGCGGTTCGTGGCTCGACATCGAGTTCGACTCCAAGGACGTCGTGCACGCCCGCATCGACCGCCGCCGCAAGATTCCGGCGACGTCGCTGTTGATGGCGCTTGGCATGGACGGCGAAGAGATTCTGTCGACCTTCTACAACAAGATCACCTACAAGCGCGCCGGCGACCACTGGCGCATTCCGTTCAATGTCGAGCGTTTCCGCGGCCTCAAGGCTGTCGGCGACCTGGTCGATGCCGATACGGGCGAGGTCGTCGTTGAGCAGGGCAAGAAGATCACCGCCCGCCAGGCAAGGGCGCTTGGCGAAAAGGGCCTCAAGGCGATCAAGGCGACCGACGAGGATCTGCTCGGCAACTACCTGGCCGAGGACATCGTCAACTACGGCACCGGCGAAATTTTCCTCGAAGCCGGCGACGAGATCGACGAAAAGACGCTGAAAGTGCTGCTCGGCACGGGCGAAAATGAGATCAAGGTTCTCGACATCGACCATGTCAATGTCGGCGCCTACATCCGCAATACGCTTAACGTCGACAAGAACGAGAGCCGCCAGGACGCGCTGTTCGACATCTATCGTGTCATGCGCCCGGGCGAGCCGCCGACGCTGGAAACCGCCGAAGCCATGTTCAACTCGCTGTTCTTCGACAGCGAGCGCTATGACCTGTCGGCTGTCGGCCGCGTCAAGATGAACATGCGCCTCGAGCTCAAGGCCGAGGATACCGTGCGCGTGCTGCGCAAGGACGACATCCTGGCCGTGGTCAAGACGCTGGTCGAACTGCGCGACGGCAAGGGCGAGATCGACGACATCGACAATCTCGGCAACCGCCGCGTGCGTTCCGTCGGCGAGCTGATGGAGAACCAGTACCGGGTCGGCCTGCTGCGCATGGAGCGCGCGATCAAGGAACGTATGTCCTCGATCGAGATCGACACGGTGATGCCGCAGGATCTGATCAACGCCAAGCCGGCGGCTGCCGCCGTGCGCGAGTTCTTCGGTTCCTCGCAGCTGTCGCAGTTCATGGACCAGACCAACCCGCTGTCGGAGATCACCCACAAGCGCCGCCTGTCGGCGCTTGGACCGGGCGGTCTGACCCGCGAGCGCGCCGGCTTCGAGGTGCGCGACGTGCACCCGACGCATTACGGCCGCATCTGCCCGATCGAAACGCCGGAAGGCCCGAATATCGGTCTGATCAACTCGCTGGCGACTTTCGCGCGCGTAAACAAGTACGGCTTTATCGAAAGCCCGTACCGCAAGATCGTCAACGGCAAGCTGACCAATGAGGTCGTCTATCTCTCGGCGATGGAAGAGTCCAAGCACCACGTTGCGCAGGCCAATGCCGAGCTCGACAAGAATGGTGGTTTCGTCGACGAATTCGTCATTTGCCGCAGCGCCGGCGAAGTGATGATGGCGCCGCGCGAAAACGTCGATCTGATGGACGTGTCGCCGAAGCAGATGGTGTCGGTCGCGGCTGCGCTCATCCCGTTCCTCGAGAACGACGACGCCAACCGCGCTCTGATGGGTTCCAACATGCAGCGTCAGGCCGTGCCGCTGGTGCGCGCCGAAGCGCCGTTTGTCGGCACCGGCATGGAGCCGATCGTTGCCCGTGACTCGGGTGCGGCCATCGGCGCCCGCCGCGGCGGCATCGTCGACCAGGTGGACGCGACGCGTATCGTCATCCGCGCCACGGAAGATCTCGATCCCGGCAAGTCGGGCGTCGACATCTACCGGCTGATGAAGTTCCAGCGTTCGAACCAGAACACCTGCATCAACCAGCGTCCGCTGGTGCGCATGGGCGACCGCGTCAACAAGGGCGACATCATCGCCGACGGTCCGTCGACCGAGCTCGGTGATCTGGCGCTCGGCCGCAACGTGCTGGTCGCGTTCATGCCGTGGAACGGCTACAACTACGAGGACTCGATCCTGCTCTCCGAGCGCATCGTGGCCGACGACGTCTTCACCTCGATCCACATCGAGGAGTTTGAGGTCATGGCCCGCGACACCAAGCTCGGACCGGAGGAAATCACGCGCGACATTCCGAACGTTTCGGAAGAAGCGCTGAAGAACCTCGACGAAGCCGGCATCGTCTATATCGGCGCGGAAGTGCAGCCGGGCGACATCCTGGTCGGCAAGATCACGCCGAAGGGCGAAAGCCCGATGACGCCGGAAGAAAAGCTCCTGCGCGCCATCTTCGGTGAAAAGGCGTCCGACGTTCGCGACACCTCGATGCGCATGCCTCCGGGCACCTTCGGCACCGTCGTCGAAGTGCGCGTGTTCAACCGCCACGGCGTCGAGAAGGACGAGCGCGCCATGGCGATCGAACGCGAGGAGATCGAACGCCTCGCCAAGGACCGCGACGACGAGCAGGCGATCCTCGACCGCAACGTCTATTCGCGCCTTTCCGATGTTCTCGTCGGCAAGGAAGCGATTGCCGGGCCGAAGGGCTTCAAGAAGGGCTCGAAGCTGTCGAAGGACACGCTGGACGAGTATCCGCGTTCGCAGTGGTGGCAGTTTGCGGTGGAGAACGAAAAGCTCCAGAGCGAACTTGAAGCCCTGCGTGGCCAGTACGACGACTCCAAGAAGGCGCTCGAGCAGCGCTTCATGGACAAGGTCGAGAAGGTCCAGCGCGGCGACGAAATGCCTCCGGGCGTCATGAAGATGGTCAAGGTCTTCGTGGCCGTGAAGCGCAAGATGCAGCCGGGCGACAAGATGGCCGGCCGTCACGGCAACAAGGGTGTCGTGTCGCGCATCGTTCCGGTCGAGGACATGCCTTTCCTCGAGGACGGCACGCATGCCGATATCGTGCTCAACCCGCTGGGTGTGCCGAGCCGCATGAATGTCGGCCAGATCCTGGAAACGCATCTGGGCTGGGCATGTGCAGGCATGGGCAAGAAGATCGGCGAGCTGATCGACGCGTACAAGACGGCTGGAGACATCAAGCCGCTGCGCAAGACACTCGAGAGCTTCATCCCGGCCAACGACCGCAACGAGCCGGTCCGCGAGTATGACGACGAGAGCATCGTTCGCCTCAGCGAGCAGATGCGCCGCGGCGTCTCCATCGCGACACCGGTGTTCGACGGCGCGCATGAGGTCGACATCAACATCATGCTGGAGCAGGCGGGCCTGCACACCAGCGGTCAGTCGCAGCTCTATGACGGACGCACCGGCGAGCCGTTCGATCGCAAGGTGACGATGGGCTATATCTATATGCTCAAGCTTCACCACCTGGTGGACGACAAGATCCACGCGCGTTCGATCGGTCCGTACTCGCTCGTTACCCAGCAGCCGCTGGGCGGCAAGGCGCAGTTCGGTGGCCAGCGCTTCGGCGAAATGGAGGTCTGGGCGCTGGAAGCCTACGGCGCCGCCTACACGCTGCAGGAAATGCTGACGGTGAAGTCGGACGACGTCGCCGGCCGCACCAAGGTCTACGAGGCGATCGTGCGCGGCGACGACACGTTCGAGGCAGGCATTCCGGAGAGCTTCAACGTGCTCGTCAAGGAAATGCGGTCTCTCGGCCTCAATGTCGAGCTGGAGAACACCAAGCTCGACGACAACCCTGTCCGGCTGCCCGATGCTGCCGAATAGGGGCGCAGCCGAGTAACGACGACATCCGGTCGCGGACCCCGCGACCGGATGCACCAAATTCTTCGGCCGGTGGGCCGACCACTTAGCGGGCGTTTGGTCCGCGTTAGATGCAAGGGGTTTTCGAGGACCCCGAAAAGGAGAACGGCATGAACCAAGAGGTCATGAATCTCTTCAATCCGCAGGCGCCGGCGCAGGTGTTCGATTCCATCCGGATATCGCTCGCCAGCCCTGAGAAGATTCTGTCCTGGTCGTTCGGCGAGATCAAGAAGCCGGAGACCATCAACTACCGCACCTTCAAGCCGGAGCGTGACGGTCTGTTCTGCGCGCGCATTTTTGGCCCGATCAAGGACTATGAATGCCTGTGCGGCAAGTACAAGCGCATGAAGTACAAGGGCGTCATCTGCGAAAAGTGCGGCGTCGAAGTCACGCTGTCGCGCGTTCGCCGCGAGCGCATGGGCCATATCGAGCTGGCAGCACCTGTCGCTCACATCTGGTTCCTGAAGTCGCTGCCTTCGCGCATCGGCACGCTGCTCGACATGACCCTGAAGGACATCGAGCGCGTCCTTTACTTCGAGAACTACATCGTCACCGAGCCTGGCCTCACCGCGCTGAAGGAGCACCAGCTGCTCAGCGAAGAAGAGTACATGATCGCCGTCGACGAGTATGGCGAGGACAGCTTCACCGCCATGATCGGCGCCGAGGCCATTCATGACCTTCTGGCCGGCATGGACCTGGAGAAGATCGCCGGCGACCTGCGTTCGGAACTGGCTTCGACCACGTCCGAGCTGAAGCAGAAGAAGTATCTGAAGCGGCTCAAGGTCGTCGAGAACTTCATGGAATCCGGCAACCGTCCGGAATGGATGATCATGAAGGTGGTTCCGGTCATCCCGCCGGACCTGCGCCCGCTTGTCCCGCTAGATGGCGGCCGCTTCGCCACGTCCGATCTGAACGATCTCTATCGCCGCGTCATCAACCGCAACAACCGCCTGAAGCGGCTGATCGAGCTGCGCGCGCCCGGCATCATCGTGCGCAATGAAAAGCGCATGCTGCAGGAAGCCGTCGACGCTCTGTTCGACAACGGCCGCCGCGGCCGCGTCATCACCGGCGCCAACAAGCGTCCGCTGAAGTCGCTGTCCGACATGTTGAAGGGCAAGCAGGGCCGGTTCCGCCAGAACCTGCTCGGCAAGCGCGTCGACTATTCGGGCCGTTCGGTCATCGTCACCGGTCCGGAGCTCAAGCTGCACCAGTGCGGCCTGCCGAAGAAGATGGCGCTCGAACTGTTCAAGCCCTTCATCTACGCCCGCCTCGACGCCAAGGGGTTCTCCTCGACCGTCAAGCAGGCCAAGAAGCTGGTCGAGAAGGAGCGTCCGGAGGTCTGGGATATCCTCGACGAGGTCATCCGCGAGCATCCGGTGCTGCTGAACCGCGCGCCGACGCTGCACCGCCTCGGCATCCAGGCGTTCGAGCCGATCCTGATCGAAGGCAAGGCGATCCAGCTGCATCCGCTGGTCTGCACGGCCTTCAACGCCGACTTCGACGGCGACCAGATGGCCGTTCACGTGCCGCTGTCCTTGGAAGCGCAGCTTGAAGCTCGCGTGCTGATGATGTCGACCAACAACATCCTGCATCCGGCTTCCGGCGCGCCGATCATCGTGCCGTCGCAGGACATGGTTCTGGGTCTCTACTATCTCTCGATCGTCAACCAGAACGAGCCGGGCGAAGGCATGGTGTTTGCCGACATGGGCGAACTCCAGCATGCGCTCGAGACCAAGGCCGTCACCCTGCACGCCAAGATCAGGGGTCGCTTCCGCTCGGTCGACGCCGAAGGCAAGGTCGTGTCGAAGATCTACGACACAACGCCTGGCCGCATGATCATCGGCGAGCTGCTGCCGAAGAACGTCAACGTGCCCTACGAGACCGCCAACCAGGAGATGACCAAGAAGAACATCTCCAAGATGATCGACACCGTCTACCGCCATTGCGGTCAGAAGGAGACGGTCATTTTCTGCGACCGCATCATGGCGCTTGGCTTCGGCCATGCCTGCCGCGCCGGCATTTCGTTCGGCAAGGACGACATGCTGATCCCGGACGCCAAGATCAAGCTGGTTTCCGACACCGAGGCTTTGGCCAAGGAATACGAGCAGCAGTACAATGACGGTCTGATCACGCAGGGCGAGAAGTACAACAAGGTCGTCGACGCCTGGGCCAAGTGCTCGGAAAAGGTCGCCGACGAAATGATGGCCCGCATCAAGGCCGTGGAGTTCGAGGACAATGGCCGTCAGAAGCCGATGAACTCGATCTACATGATGTCGCATTCGGGTGCGCGCGGTTCGCCCACCCAGATGCGCCAGCTCGCCGGCATGCGCGGCCTGATGGCCAAGCCGTCGGGTGAAATCATCGAGACGCCGATCATCTCGAACTTCAAGGAAGGCCTGACCGTGCTCGAGTACTTCAACTCGACCCACGGCGCCCGCAAGGGTCTGGCCGACACCGCCTTGAAGACGGCGAACTCGGGTTACCTCACCCGTCGTCTGGTCGACGTGGCGCAGGACTGCATCGTCAACTCCGTGGATTGCGGCACCGACAAGGGCCTCACCATGCAGCCGATCGTCGATGCCGGTCAGGTCGTCGCTTCGGTCGGCCAGCGTGTGCTGGGCCGCACCGCGCTCGACGACATCAACCATCCGGTGACCGGCGACCTGCTGGTCAAGGCCGGAACGCTGATGGACGAGCGTGACGTGGAGCAGATCGAAAAGGCCGGCGTGCAGTCGGTCCGTATCCGTTCGGCACTGACCTGCGAAGTCAGGGTCGGCGTCTGCGCGGTCTGCTACGGACGCGATCTGGCCCGCGGCACCCCGGTCAACCAGGGCGAAGCCGTCGGCGTCATCGCGGCGCAGTCGATCGGCGAGCCGGGCACCCAGCTCACCATGCGTACCTTCCACATGGGCGGTACGGCGCAGGTGGTGGACAGCTCGTTCCTTGAAGCCTCGTATGAGGGCAAGGTCGAGATCCGCAACCGCAACGTGGTGCGCAACTCCGACGGCCAGCAGATGGTCATGGGCCGCAACATGGCGGTGCTGATCCTCGACGAAGCCGGCAAGGAGCGTGCCTCGCACCGCCTCACCTATGGTTCGCGCATCTTCGTGGACGATGGCGACAAGGTGAAGCGCGGCCAGCGTATCGCCGAATGGGATCCCTATACCCGTCCGGTCCTCACCGAAATCGAGGGCAGGGTGGCGTACGAGGATCTGGTCGACGGCATTTCCGTTCAGGAAACGGCCGACGAATCGACCGGCATCACCAAGCGTGAGGTCATCGACTGGCGTTCGACGCCACGTGGCAACGACCTCAAGCCGGCGATCGCCATCCAGGACGCCAAGGGCAAGGTCGGCAAGCTGTCGAAGGGCGGCGACGCCCGCTTCCTGCTGTCGGTCGAGGCCATTCTTTCGGTCGAGCCGGGTTCGCAGGTTCGCCCCGGCGACGTTTTGGCGCGTATCCCGATGGAAAGCGCCAAGACCAAGGACATCACCGGCGGTCTGCCGCGTGTTGCCGAACTGTTCGAGGCACGTCGTCCGAAGGATCACGCCATCATCGCCGAGATCGATGGCACGATCCGCTTCGGCCGCGACTACAAGAACAAGCGCCGCATCATCATCGAGCCGCATGACTCGACGCTTGAGCCGGTCGAATACCTGATCCCGAAGGGCAAGCCGTTCCATCTCCAGGACGGCGACGTCATCGAGAAGGGTGACTACATCCTCGACGGCAATCCGGCGCCGCACGACATCCTGGCGATCAAGGGCGTGGAAGCACTTGCTTCCTACCTCGTGAACGAAATCCAGGAAGTCTACCGTCTGCAGGGCGTGTCGATCAACGACAAGCACATCGAGGTGATCGTTCGCCAGATGCTGCAGAAGGTCGAGATCACGGTGCAGGGCGACTCGACCTACATTCCGGGCGACCACGTCGACGTGATCGAACTGGAAGAGGTCAACGAGCGCCTGGTCGAGGACGGCAAGAAGCCGGCCGAAGGCCAGCCGGTGCTGCTCGGCATCACCAAGGCCTCGCTGCAGACGCCGTCCTTCATCTCGGCCGCCTCCTTCCAGGAGACGACGAGGGTGCTGACGGAAGCCGCGGTTGCCGGCAAGACCGATATGCTGCAGGGCCTGAAGGAAAACGTCATTGTCGGCCGGCTGATCCCGGCCGGTACCGGCGGCACGATGAGCCAGATCCGGCGCATCGCCACCTCGCGCGACGAACTGATCATCGACGAGCGCCGCAAGGCCTCCGGTGTCGAAGTCGCCGACCCGATGCTGACCGACATGGTCAACGCCGCGCAGTAAGCGCGGGTAGACGAGAAGAAGGAAAGGGGCCCAAGTGGCCCCTTTTCGCATTTTGGCTTCCAATCGGATGGAGGAAAACATGAGCAAGGTTTGGACTGATGTCGACGACTACATCGTTTCCTCTCTCTTCGAGACGGATCCCGTACTCGACGCTGTGCTCGCGGCAAACCGTGACCAGGGCCTGCCGTCGATCGACGTCTCGGCCGCTCAGGGCAAGCTGCTGTCGTTGCTGGTTCGCATTGGCGGCGCGAAGAAGGTGCTGGAGATCGGCACGCTCGGCGGCTACTCGACCATCTGGATGGCAAGGGGATTGCCGGCCGACGGCAAGGTCGTGACGCTTGAACTCGATCCGCACCACGCCAAGGTCGCGCGCTCGAATTTCGAGCGGGCAGGGGTGTCGGATAAGGTGGACCTGTTGGTCGGGCCGGCCCTGCAGTCGCTTGCAGCGCTTGGCAGCGAAAATGTCGGTCCGTTCGACCTGATCTTCATCGACGCCGACAAGCCGAACAACCCGAATTATCTGTCATGGGCGATGCGCCTGTCGCGGCCGGGAACGGTCATCATCTGCGACAATGTCATCCGCGACGGCGCTGTGCTCGACGAGGATGGCCGGGACCCGAATGTCGAAGGCGCGCGCGCGGCGTTTTCGTTCATCGGCGGCGACAAGCGCCTTGACGGCACCGCCATCCAGACTGTTGGCGCCAAGGGCTATGACGGGTTCGCCATTGCGATCGTCGAGTAAAGTTATGCGACGAGCGGCCGGGCTGCGGTCCGACCGAGCTTCACCGTTCAGTCGAAGAACGCTTCGACCACATTGCGCTTGCCGAGCATGAAGGCGTCGGCGACGTGCTGTAGGGGCGCCAGGTCGACATCGGAGATGCCGGCGCGCACGATCTCGGCGAAGCGCTTGTAGAGTTGGGGATATTCGGCTTCCGGCTCGTCGTGGACGACACGGCCATCGATGGCGAGCTTGGTGCCGCCGCCGGACAGCACCATCTTGCCCTTGTCGGTGTCGGCCAGGATATCCCAGCTCTGTGGGCCGGTCTGCAGCCAGTCCAGTTCCATCGTCACCGGCAACCCGTCCGAGGCGCGGAAATTGACATGGGCGGCGACCGGCGAAGCGCGGTTTTCGGGAAAGTCGAGGACGGCCGAGGTGATGAACATCGCCGGCAGGATGTGGGTCACGATCGACAGCGCGTTGATGCCGGGATCGAAGACGCCAAAGCCGCCCGGCGCCCAGATCCAGTCCTGGTTCGGGTGCCAGCGGCGGACGTCTTCCTTCCAGACGATTGCCGCCGAACTGATCTTGGCTGAGCCGAGAAAAGTGCGCGCGGCTTCCACCGCCGGCGCGTAGCGCGAATGCCAGCTGGCGAACAGCGAGACGCCGTTGGCTGCCGCCAACCGCTTCAGCTCCTCGACCTCGCTGACTGTGGCGCCCGGCGGCTTCTCCAGGAAGACGTGCTTCTTCGCGATCAGCGCGGTGCGCGCCGCGTCGTAGCGGAATTGCGGTGGCATGCACAGCGACACGGCCTCTAGGTCGGGCACCGCGTCGAGCATCGCCTCGATGGTCGGGAAGTTCGGGATATTGTCGACCTTGCCATGACGGCTGGCGGCGGCGATCAGGCGGTAATCCCTATCCTTGGCCACTGCCGGCAAATGCTGGTCGCGCACGATCTTGCCCACGCCGACGATGCCGAGCTTGATAGGATTCACAGACATGGGAACTCCAAGGATTCGTAGGGCGCCTGGTTCTTAGCAGAACGCCGATCACGGGCAAGCGGTTGGCAAGACGCCTCAGCCCCAGCTTTCCTGGAAGTCGAGCGTCCACTCTCCGCCCGCCAGAAACGCCTCGATTGCCGGCTCGAAAGGCGAGGGGTCAAGGCCGTTCGCCTTAAGCCATTCGTCGGAATAATAGGTGTTGCCGTAGCGCTCGCCGGAATCGCAGATCAGCGTTACCAACGATCCGGTCTCATCGGCCGCGATCATGCGCGCGGCATGAAAACACATGGCGATGAAATTGGTGCCGGTCGAACCGCCGACGCGCCGTCCGAGATGACGCGACAGGACCCGCATCGCGGCAAGCGACACCGCGTCGGGGACCCGCAGCATGTGGTCGATGACGCCCGGCACGAAGGACGGTTCGACACGCGGTCGGCCAATGCCTTCGATGCGCGACGGCTGCTCGCAACGGCAATTGGCATCATGCGTCGCGAATCCATCGAAGAAAGCCGAGCGTTCGACGTCGGCGACGGACAGCCGCGTGGCATGCTGCTTGTAGCGCAGGTAGCGGCCGATCGTGGCGGTGGTGCCGCCGGTGCCGGCGCTCATCACGATCCAGGCGGGAATCGGATGCCGTTCCTCGCGCATCTGCCCGAAAATGGATTCGGCGATGTTGTTGTTGCCGCGCCAGTCGGTGGCGCGCTCGGCATGGGTGAACTGATCCATGAAATGGCCGCCGAGCTTCGCCGCCAGTTCGGCGGAGTCAGCATAGATGCGCCGGCCATCGTCGATGAAATGGCAGTTGCCGCCATAATGCTCGATGGCCGCGATCTTTTCGGGCGAGGTCGAGCGCGGCATCACCGCGTAAAACGGCACGCCGATCATGCGGGCGAAATAGGCTTCCGACACTGCGGTCGAGCCCGAGGAGGCTTCGACCACCGGCGACCCTTCGCGGACAAGCCCGTTGCACAGCGCATAGAGGAAAAGCGATCGCGCCAGCCGGTGCTTCAGGCTGCCGGTCGGATGTGTCGATTCGTCCTTGAGGTAGAAGTCGATGCCGGCAAGCGCCGGCAGGTCGAGCTTCCACAGATGGGTATCGGCCGAACGGTGCTGGTCGGCTTCGATGGCGGCAACCGCCCGGTCGGCCCAGGCGCGCGATGCAGGTTTTGCCGCTGCTGATTTGGCCATGGCCCGCCGATCCCCTTGTTTGCCGATTCCGCCGCTTAGAGCGGCACGTCGAACGTGACGATCGACACTTCGCCTTCGAGCGCGCCCTGGAAGGCCGACAGATGCGGCTCCTCGTCGGGTTCGCCGTCCATGTCGCCGATCTGGTCGAGCTCGACCTCGGCATAACCTTCGGCGGCGAGCGATTCGAGCACCCGGCGCACGGCCGAATCGTCGTCGGGCGCGACCAGCATCACATGGACGCCTTCCGGCTTGCCGCCTTTCCGTTTCCAGATGCGGCCGGTGATGATGGTGACCGGGCGTTCCTCGTTGTCGTTCACGGGCTGATTCCTCTTGAGACTCGGGCGGGAGAGGGGTTTTGGGCTGTCCATGGCGCCTTTTGCCACGAAGCGCCGGTGCAGGACAGCAGCAAGCCGGTCACTTTCTTCCTCTCCCTTGCAAACTTAAGAAAGAAAATTACATGCGTTTTTCGCATGGCTGCCAAGCCTTGGTCAGCGCGCAATATTTGGCGTGCCGGGGTTGACGGTTCACGGTCTTGCGAGTAGAAGCCGCCCAGTCAGAACCGATGTGAGGCTCTCCCTTCCGAAGCGACACGCTTTGGAGTTTGCCTCAAACAGGGTTCGTTTTACGAGCGAAAAGACATTTCCGGCGCGCATGAAGCGGTTTCCGCTTCCTCTGCATTTTGTTCGGGCAGGACCGCGAGGCGCGGTTTATGGCCCGAATTTGCGTATGGAATTGGCGCTTTGAGCGGCCCTGACCGGGCGAGACACGGAATTGAGAGACAAGAGGGTTTAATGCCTACCGTCAACCAGCTGATCCGCAAGCCGCGCATTGCGCCAGTGAAGCGCAACAAGGTCCCGGCCATGCAGCAGAACCCGCAGAAGCGGGGCGTCTGCACGCGCGTCTATACGACGACGCCGAAGAAGCCGAACTCGGCGCTGCGCAAGGTGGCCAAGATCCGCCTGACCAATGGTTTTGAAGTGATCGGGTACATCCCCGGCGAAGGCCACAACCTTCAGGAACACTCCGTGGTCATGATCCGCGGCGGCCGCGTCAAGGATCTTCCGGGCGTGCGTTACCACATCATCCGCGGCGTGCTCGACACGCAGGGCGTGAAGAACCGCAAGCAGCGCCGTTCGAAGTACGGCGCCAAGCGTCCGAAGTAAGATTTTCCGGCCCTGGCGCTGCTTGAATGCGTCGGGCTACGAGATTGAGAGACAAAAGCCATGTCGCGTCGTCACAGTGCAGAAAAGCGTGAGATCAACCCGGATCCGAAGTTCGGCGATCTGATCGTTACCAAGTTCATGAACGCCGTCATGTATGACGGCAAGAAGTCGGTTGCCGAGACCATCGTCTACGGTGCGCTCGACCAGGTTCAGTCGAAGACCAAGCAGGAGCCGGTCACCGTCTTCCATCAGGCGCTCGACAATGTCGCGCCGCATGTGGAAGTCCGGTCGCGTCGCGTCGGCGGCGCCACCTACCAGGTTCCGGTCGATGTGCGCCCCGAGCGCCGTCAGGCCCTGGCCATCCGCTGGCTGATCGCCGCGGCTCGCAACCGCAACGAGACCACGATGGTCGACCGCCTCTCGGGCGAGCTGATGGACGCGGCCAACAACCGCGGCACGGCCGTGAAGAAGCGTGAAGACACCCACAAGATGGCTGAAGCCAACCGCGCTTTCGCACACTACCGCTGGTAAAGCGCGAACGAGACTGAGAAGGCATCCAAGATGGCCCGCGAATATAAAATCGAAGACTACCGCAATTTCGGTATCATGGCGCATATTGACGCCGGCAAGACGACGACCACCGAGCGCGTCCTCTATTACACGGGCAAGTCGCACAAGATCGGCGAAGTCCACGACGGCGCTGCCACCATGGATTGGATGGAGCAGGAGCAGGAGCGCGGCATCACCATCACGTCCGCCGCCACCACGACCTTCTGGAAGGGTCGCAGCGGCAAGATGTACCGCTTCAACATCATCGACACCCCTGGACACGTCGACTTCACCATCGAAGTCGAGCGTTCGCTGCGTGTGCTCGACGGCGCCATTGCGCTGCTCGATGCGAATGCCGGTGTCGAGCCGCAGACCGAGACTGTCTGGCGCCAGGCCGACAAGTATAAAGTTCCGCGCATGATCTTCTGCAACAAGATGGACAAGATCGGCGCCGACTTTTACCGCTCGGTCGAGATGATCGGTTCGCGTCTTGGCGCGCATGCCGTTGTCATGCAGCTGCCGATCGGCGCCGAGACGGAATTCAAGGGTGTTGTTGATCTCGTCGAAATGAACGCGCTGGTCTGGCGCGATGAGACGCTGGGCGCTGCCTGGGACGTTGTCGAGATCCCGGCTGATCTCCAGGCTCGTGCCGAGGAATACCGCGAGAAGATGATCGAAGCCGCCGTCGAAATGGACGAGACGGCACTCGAAAATTACCTCGAAGGCAAGATGCCGTCGAATGACGAGATCCGCGCGCTGATCCGCAAGGGCACCATCGCGGTCAAGTTCTACCCGATGTTCTGTGGCTCGGCCTTCAAGAACAAGGGCGTGCAGCCGCTGCTCGACGCCGTTGTCGAATACCTGCCGTCGCCGGCCGATGTTCCCGCCATCAAGGGTGTCGACGCCAAGACCGACGCCGACATCGAGCGTCATGCCGACGACAACGAGCCGCTGTCGATGCTGGCGTTCAAGATCATGAACGACCCGTTCGTCGGTTCGCTGACCTTTGCCCGCATCTATTCGGGCAAGCTGACCAAGGGCATCTCGGTCGACAACACCGTCAAGGGCAAGAAAGAGCGCATCGGCCGCATGCTGCAGATGCATGCGAACTCGCGCGCCGACGTCGAAGAGGCGTTTGCCGGCGACATCGTTGCTCTGGCTGGCCTCAAGGACACGACAACCGGCGATACGCTCAGCGATCCGCTGCACCCGGTCATCCTCGAGCGCATGGAATTCCCCGATCCGGTCATCCAGATCGCTATCGAGCCGAAGACCAAGAACGACCAGGAAAAGATGGGCCTCGCCCTTCACCGCCTGGCTGCCGAGGATCCGTCCTTCCGCGTCAAGACCGACGAGGAAAGCGGCCAGACGATCATTTCCGGCATGGGCGAACTTCACCTCGACATCATCGTCGACCGCATGCGTCGCGAGTTCAAGGTCGAAGCCAATGTCGGTGCGCCGCAGGTGGCCTATCGCGAGACGATCACCCGCAAGCACGAGCAGGACTACACGCACAAGAAGCAGACCGGCGGTACCGGTCAGTTCGCTCGCGTCAAGATCCTGTTCGAACCGAACCCGGAAAGCTCGGAGTTCGAGTTCGAGACCAAGATCGTCGGCGGTGCGGTTCCGAAGGAATACATCCCCGGTGTCGAAAAGGGCATCAACAGCGTCATGTCGTCGGGTCCGTTCGCGGGCTTCCCGATGATCGGCGTCAAGGCGACGCTCATCGACGGCGCCTACCACGACGTGGACTCCAGCGTCCTGGCGTTCGAAATCGCCGGCCGCGCCTGCTTCCGTGAAGCCGCACCCAAGCTTGGCGTGCAGCTGCTCGAGCCGATCATGAAGGTCGAAGTCGTGACGCCGGAAGACTATGTCGGCAGCGTCATCGGCGACCTGAACGGCCGTCGTGGCCAGATCCAGGGTCAGGAAGCGCGCGGCGTGGCCGTCGTTATCAACGCGATGGTGCCGCTGGCCAACATGTTCAAGTACGTCGACAACCTGCGCTCGATGAGCCAGGGCCGTGCGGCCTACACGATGCAGTTCGATCACTATGAGCCTGTGCCGACCGCGGTCGCCCAGGAAGTCCAGAAGAAATACGCGTAACCTGAACGGGTTGCATCGGTAACTTAATTCAAGGCCCGTACGGGCGAGCAGATTGGAGACATCACATGGCAAAAGGTAAATTCGAGCGCAACAAGCCTCATGTGAACATTGGCACGATTGGCCACGTCGATCATGGCAAGACGTCGCTGACGGCGGCGATCACGAAGTATTTTGGCGAATACAAGCGCTATGACCAGATCGATGCGGCGCCCGAAGAGAAGGCCCGCGGCATCACCATTTCGACGGCGCACGTCGAATACGAGACGGCTGCCCGCCACTACGCCCACGTCGACTGCCCCGGCCACGCCGACTATGTGAAGAACATGATCACCGGTGCCGCGCAGATGGACGGCGCGATCCTGGTCGTGTCGGCTGCCGATGGCCCGATGCCGCAGACCCGCGAGCACATCCTGCTTGCCCGTCAGGTCGGCGTGCCGTCGATCGTTGTGTTCCTGAACAAGGTCGACCAGGTCGACGACGCCGAGCTACTGGAACTGGTCGAGCTCGAGGTTCGTGAGCTTCTGTCGAAGAACGAATTCCCCGGCGACGACATTCCGATCGTCAAGGGCTCGGCGCTTGCCGCTCTTGAAGATTCGAACAAGACCATCGGCGAAGACGCGATCCGCGAGCTGATGGCTGCGGTCGACGCCTACATCCCGACGCCGGTTCGTCCGCTCGACAAGCCGTTCCTGATGCCGATCGAAGACGTGTTCTCGATCTCGGGCCGTGGCACGGTTGTCACCGGCCGCGTCGAGCGTGGCATCGTCAAGGTTGGCGAGGAACTCGAGATCATCGGCATCCGTCCGACGACCAAGACGACCTGCACGGGCGTTGAAATGTTCCGCAAGCTGCTCGATCAGGGCCAGGCTGGCGACAACATCGGCGCGCTGCTGCGTGGCGTTGACCGTGAAGGTGTCGAGCGCGGCCAGGTTCTGGCCAAGCCCGGTACGGTGAAGCCGCACAAGAAGTTCGTGGCCGAAGCCTACATCCTGACCAAGGACGAAGGTGGCCGTCACACGCCGTTCTTCACCAACTACCGTCCGCAGTTCTACTTCCGCACGACCGACGTGACCGGCATCGTGTCGCTGCCGGAAGGCACCGAGATGGTGATGCCCGGCGACAACATCACGGTCGATGTCGAGCTGATCGTGCCGATCGCCATGGAAGAGAAGCTGCGCTTCGCCATCCGTGAAGGCGGCCGCACCGTCGGTGCCGGCATCGTCGTC
>NZ_JBFUDV010000015.1:0-20952 GCF_056404535.1 Mesorhizobium sp. P2_C5_2
GTCTCAACCCTTTCGACACGTCGGTCTCAACCCTTTCGACACGTCGAAGTTCCTATGAAATCGGCGGAAGCTCCATAGCGGCAATTCCCCTATTGGCACTGCCTTCGTGGGCCACCCGAATAGGGTTGGTACGTGTTGTCCTCCGGCCGATAGGAGCGGTAACGGCTGAGGCAATAGTCGACATGGTCAGCCGAAAGCTGGGGGCGGACGTCGTCCGTTGAGGCGTTTCCATCCATCGAAGAGTAGCTTGCATCAACAAAGTCGCCATTCGGCAGCTGCTCGCTAGCAACGTCGAGGTAGGGCGAGCGGCACTGGCGCTGCCGCCCTGCGTAGGACAGGTAGCTGTTGTCCTCTGGATTATAGGACCGGTACCGACTCGCGCACCATTCGACATGAGCGGCCGGCAACTCGGTCGTGGAATCGCCTGTTGGTTGAGAATCGCCTGTCGAGGGCTGGACGGCGGACGTCGTGATTGAGTCGGCTGACCCTTTCGCCATCGCGGAGRCGCCGGGCACTTTAGCCTGCTCAGCCGGAATGCGCTCGAAGGGCTGTGCCGCGGTGTTCACAGTTCGCGCGTCTCTAGTCCACAGATCCACGACACTGATGCTGGGTGTGGCCTTCTGCACGGGCTTGGCCGCGAGAATCAAGGCCGCAAAGGCAAGGCCGCTGGCGAAGACGGCCAGCGTCAGCACAAAGCCACCTACTATCCCCAACAAGGCTTTCATGCTCCGCTCCTCCTCTTCCGGAAGGAGAATGCAGGCCGTTCGATCCGGTTCCATGAAAGAGACGAGTCAGCCTAACGGTTACGACCGAAGGCTATCGCGCTGCCTGTAGGCGCCAGACCGCGCTGGCGAGCATCGCAGCGGTGATGGCGGCGATGGACAGCGCGTCAGCCGGCGATTAACATCCCGATGCCGACGCCTAGGCCACAGGGAAGCGCCAGGACGCGTGGGACGCTTCGGCGGCGTAGGACTGCGGCCAGTGGAAACGCGCGCTGGCGCGTCTCCTTCCGTTCCCGAAACGTGCAAGGCACGTTCTTACGTTAGGGAAGCCTAAACAAACCAGCCGTCGTCTGGCGATGCTCCAGGCGCCGCGCTATATCGGCCGCGTGGGCCACCAGCAGTCCGTCGCGTGCCCCCACGCGACGGACCTCCGATGGGAGCGGCTACATCCCTAAGGAATCGACCGCTTGTAGATGTATTGTGAACTGACGGGATCGCGTTAGCCTATGGTGTTATCGCGGTACTTCGCCATGGCGATGCGGTCGCACATCCGCAGCCAACGCCACTACATCTCATTGGAGCCGACTACACCAGCCTCGCCTTCAGAGAGGTTAGTTCGTGACGGCCCTGCGGCGGTGAATACTACGCCAGCTACCTCAAACGCATGAAGTACGGCGGCCGGCTTCGTGAAGAGAGAGCCCGGCAAGCAGACCGGGGCCTGTTCGCGAAGGAGGGCAAGTATGTCGGCAAGGCGGTCATCGCCACGACACGAGCAATCAAGGACCGCCTGTGGCAGCGCGTCGATCGCGATCGAACCGCTCAACCGGCCGGCGTGCCGACCGCGGTCGCTGATGGTGACGTTGAATGGGTGAAGCCGGGCATAACCGCCCGAGCCCGTCATCTCCGCGGCGAGGCGAAGCTGCGCCACGCCTCGGTGCAGGATTTCAGCGAAGAATCAAAACAATGAGAGGAAGCCCGCCACATAAGGGCGTAATCGACGGGCTTCCCTACTCCCAGAGATGCTCGGTGAGGGGACCAAGCACATCTAAACTTCGATGAAAGATGCAAGTTCCAAGGCGGACGAAAAAAGCATCTGCCACCATGTGAACCTGATCATCGCACTCCACTGCGCCATCACACTTGGCAAAAAACGCACAACCGAATCCCGTTGAACCCTTGATCGAGGCGCAAAGCAAACCCAAGCCTACGAGCCGGAGTAGAATGGCCGGTGCGGCCTTTGGGTGGAGACAGACCGAAACCGAAATTCGGCGGCCTGGTTCAACCCGCGCGACGTGCTTCGTTGTTGGGGGATTGCTCCCGGTTTGCGGCATCGACCAGACGGCGCATTTTGCGGCTGAGCGCGATGTTTTCGGCCAGCATCTCTTCCGTGCGCTGAAGTGCAAGTTCGGCGCAGCGGATCTGCTGCTCAGCATTTGCAATCGCGTCAAAGTTCGGGTTCGGGTCCACGGGACAACCTCGCTGTGCTGGTTGGAGCTACAGACGAGAGCAACGTCTCCCAAGGTGTATAGGTTCCGTCACGGTTGGCTACAGCCTGTCACACGCCGTCGCGGGGACGGGATCACATGCCGAGCGTTTGCCGGCTTCCAAATGAAGGGAGGCTGCCTGAGACGCGTTCATTTCGTCGGTGACGCATTGACGGCTGGGAAACTGGTTCAGGACTACATCCACCCCGATGATCAGCAGCAGGGTTCGGCGGCGATAGCGAAAGCTGTGCGCACAAAAAGTGTGTTCGAGCTTGAGCACCGTGTCCGCCAGGTCGATGGGTCTCTTGGCTGGACCCCTTCGAGAGCTATCCCAATACTCGATGAAAATGGCGACGTGGAAGAATGGATCGGGGCCGCCAGCGATGTAACCGCACGGCATCAGGCGCGGGTCGACTTGGAGAAGGTCACCGCGGCTTCAGACGCGCAGAAGCGGTTTTATGAGTCGCTGATCTCCAGTACACCAGATCTCGTCTACGCGTTTGACAGGGAATATCGCTTCGTCTTCGCAAACCGAGCCCTTTTGCAGATGTGGGGACGCAAGCTTGAAGACTCAGTTGGGCAGCGACTGATCGACGTCGGCTACGAACCCTGGCACGCGGAAATGCACGAGCGCGAGATCGACCAGGTCATAGCTACGAAAACGGACGATACGTGGCGAGGTCGCTTTCCCGCATGCGACTTTGGGAAAGCGCATTTATGACTACATCTTTACACCCGTGATAGATGAGAGCGGTGAGGTGGAGTTCATCGCCGGCACAACGCCAGATATCACCGACATAAAACGTGCAGAAGAACACCTTCGCCTGCTCGTCCATGAACTCAACCACCGGGTCAAAAATACGCTTGCGACGATCCAGTCGATCGCGGCCCAGACGTTTCGGGGCAACGCAGCCGATCCCTCGGCGAGAGCGGCGTTTCAAGCGCGCTTGATGGCTCTTTCTGAAGCGCATTCGGTTCTCACCGAAGCCAACTGGGAGGGAGCGCATCTTTGCCAGATCGTCGGCCGTGCCCTGGCGCCATTTGGTGGTGATGATGGGTTTGGAACGCCGATAAGCGTGGACGGCAACGATTTACAGCTCCGTCCTCAAACTGCTTTGGCCATAGCCATGGCATTGCATGAACTTGCGTCAAACGCGGCCAAATATGGCTCCTTGTCATCTCCGGGTGGGAGTGGAGCGTGGCACTGTCTTGGGCCAATACCGATGGAAAAGTGTCAATGAATTGGACGGAAGCGGGCGGGCCCCAGTGCGAAACCTTGGCAAGCGCGGATTTGGATCGCGTTTGATCGAGGGGTTGGCGCGTGAGCTGGATGGCAAGGTGAAGCACAACTTCGAGCCGAGCGGTGTGGTCTGCGCGATCGATTTTCCCATTTGAGACGGTGACGATGGTTGGAAATCTGGCTGGAACTCGCATTCTGATATTGGAAGATGAGACAATCATCGCGATGTCGCTCGAAGACATGGTCACCGATTTCGGCTGTAAGGTTGTGGGGACGTTCGCTCGCGTCGCTGACGCCGTGGCAAGGATTAAGATTGGCGATATCGACTGTGCGTTGCTCGATGTGAACTTGCACGGTGAGACGAGCTATCCTGCAGCAGACGCATTGGCAGCCCAAAATGTGCCTTTTCTCTTCCTGACAGGATACGGCAAGTCTGGCTTGGAAGTGGCATACAGAGATCGCCCGGCCCTCAGCAAACCGTTTGATGAAACGGTGCTGCAACGTGCGCTTTCCTCGTTAATTGCCGAATGAATCTGACTGGCCAGCGACAATCAGCGCGACGCCAATCGAGCCGGTCAACGTTGCGTGCTGACGCTTCTGTTTCAGTCGGCTGAACCGGCATCATCGAGCCCAAACCAATTTCGTAAACCGGAGCGTCGACTCGTCCATTCGCGTTGGAACGTCGAGGCGCGACGCGAGTTGTCAGCAATAGCATAAATACGCAGGAGGACATTGGATGGCAAAGCGCCGAGAGCAATCGACAGACCTAACACCAGCCGAGGCGACAGACCGTATCTGGGACCTCGCCAAAGAAATCGAGATTTGCATGTTTATGACATGGGATGGCACGTACAATCGCGCTCGGCCTCTCTCTGCGCGGGTGCACCGCGACGAAAACGCGATCTATTTCCTCGTCAATGATGACAGCGCCAAGAACCACCAGCTGTCGAATTATCCGAAGGTGACATTGGCCTGGAGTGACAGCAGCCATTACAAGTACGTCACCATCTCCGGTCCGGCTGCAGTGACCAATGACAGGGGAAAAATCGCCACGCTGTGGGAGAAGACTGACAGTGCCTGGTGGGCAAACGCTGACGATCCGGAAATCAGGCTCATAACCGTCAAACCGGAGGAAGGTGAATTGTGGGATAGCCCTGGCCTGATCGTCGCTACGGCAAAGATGGTGGTTGCTGCTGTCACCGGCGCCACGCCGGATGTTGGCGACAACGCCAAAGTTGGCCTCTGACCATCAGAGGCGAGCAAGCCCTCTTAGTTCGGCCCGCCCGTTAGTTGGTCAGGCGGATCATTCCTGGATACGGATCCGATGACAGTTCATCCCGCGAAGAAGTACACCAGCAAGCCCTTAAAGGAGCAACGCCGGCAATGGCCGCTCTGCAACGCGATATGGATACTGTTCCGGACTTTGGAGAGGGCTCAAACCGATTGGCTGGACGCAAGGCACTTGTCACCGGTGGCGATTCCGGGATCGGACGCGCAGCCGTGATTGCCTTCGCGCGTGAAGGTCCTGATGTCGCGATCAATTACTTTCCCACCGAGGAACCTGACGCGCAGGATGTTGCGGAGCCGATCCGTGCGGAAGGCCGCAGGGCCGTCCTGATTCCAGGAGACCTCACGGATCAAAGCTTCTGTCTTGATCTGGTAGAGGGAGAGGAGCCGAAATCCAACCTTCTCCATGGAGCGGCGCCATGACGACTACGTGAAACGCCTCTCGGATACGTTGCTGACGACCGACCTCGTCGGAACCGTCCTAAGGTCGGCTCTTCAAACTCAGCCTCGTTCCTTCGATGGGCGTCTCTATAGTTGACGGGCGGCAATGACCTAGCCTCCGTCTCGGCGCGGCCGTATTCCCTGCGCCATTTGCAGTCCTTCAGGGTCAGCACGTGCTTTCACTCATTCCGCAGGCCTGCCTTGCGCAAGTTCTCGCGAAGGTGTTCCAGATCGCTGGCACTCTTGTAAGGCGTCATCTGGGGGCCAGTTCGTTCAACGATTGTGGCTGATGGATCTATTTGCTTGATCCGCTCCACGGCTTCCCTCGCTTCGATCATATTCCCCAATGCAGCATGACTGGCTGCCAAATAGAGCCAGCGGTACACCGTGTCGATTGTCCTTAGGCTACGCAAAGCCGTGACTGCTTCATGGTATTGTCGGGAGTCGTAATAAATCTGGCCGAGCTCTTGAACGTACCACTCGGGATAGCGAGGATTAAGCCGCAACGCCTTTTGTGCTGCGTCAAGGCCTTCGGTGGTTCTACCCGCGCAACTCAGGCAGTAGCCAAAGTCCATGAGAATGTCTGCATCATTGGGATTGAGATCAAGGGCGCGGTGAAATGCTGCAATGGCAGGTTCGTACTGCCCGCAAAAAAGGTAGTGTCCTGCGAGTGCGTAATGGCCCCACGCATCCGCGTCGTCGCGTTCAATCGCGAGATTGGCGTACCGCAACGCATCAGCCAACGAGGACTCGGGGTTCTCGCTGAATCCATCTATTACGTCCATCATGTGCGTCCAGGCAACCTTCGCAAAGGCCTTGCCAAATTTGGGATCAAGCTCCCCGGCCTTGAGGAAGAGTTCGCGCGCGTGCTGATTGCCCTCCTTGGTATTACGGTCTATGGCCTCCATACCTCGCACGAAGTAGTCCAGCGCTTGAAAGTTCCGTGCCCCCGCGACTTCCGGGCGCTCGTGCCACGCCTTTAACAGTCGGCCTCCGTGCGCTGTGGCTAAACTGCCAATTATTCTTTCGGTGACATCGTCCTGCACGGCAAAGATATCATCGATGCCTCGGTCGTAGCGCTCTGCCCAAAGGTGCCGACCAGTCTTGCCGTCAATGAGCTGGGCCGTAACCCGGACACGGTCCTTCGACCTCTGTACGCTGCCCTCCAGGATATAGCGGGCACCCAGCTCCCGACTGGCATCCTGTATCTTGGTGGCTTTGCCCTTGTAGGCAAACGTCGAATTGCTCGCGATGACGAATAGATCGCGAAACCGAGACAATCCGGTGATGACGTTCTCTGTAATCCCATCCGCAAAGTAGTCCTGCTGACGGTCGTCGCTCATATTGACGAACGGCAGCAAGGCGATGGAGGGCTTGTCAGAAAGCGAGGTCAGCGAAGTGGGATTCGCTCCTGGACCGTCGAGACGTACCGTGTACGCTCGCACGGGCTGCTCAATATTCTTGAGCATCTGCTCGCCAATATCGTCGAATTGTAGGTCAAGCCGATTTCCGAGGTGATCTCGCACCGTGCCCGAAACTATGACACCTCCAACGGGAGCAATACCTTCGAGCCTCGCCGCCACGTTCACGCCGTCACCGAACAGATCGTCATCCTCGACGATTACGTCGCCGAGGTTGATCCCAATGCGGAATTGTATCGTCCGATGTTCGGAGGCCGTCCCCTTTCGGTCCGACATCGCCCGCTGGATGTCGACCGCACAGGCCACGGCGTTCACCACACTTGGGAACTCCGCCAGGAGACCATCGCCCGTCGTTTTGAAAATACGACCTTTGTGCTCGGCGACCTTTGGGTCGACCAACCTGGCCCGGATTTCCTTCAGTGCGTCAAGCGTGCCGACCTCATCCATGCCAATGAGCCGAGTGTAACCCGCCACGTCAGCGGCAAAGATGGCCGCGAGGCGGCGTTGGACGCGTCCTTCGGGCATTTAGTGCATCGCCTTCAAGAACAACAGGACAAGGATTGTACGGGCGACCGCCGGCCGAGTCCACGAGCCGCAACGTCGAGGATGCGTCGTCGTAAGCCGGAATTCAAACTAAGACACCACCCGGCGCGAGGGAGGCTTTGGTCGCGATGTACCCGAACTTGAACCAAGACCGCGCTTTGTTTGCTTGCTATGGTGAAGATCCAGACAGAGCTACCACCCGAAGTGAGGGGTCATACCGAGCATGACCGAGGGACCAGTGCAGCGTCGGTTGGCTGCCATCCTCGCTGCCGACGTGGTTGGCTACTCCAGGCTCATGGGTCTCGACGAGGGCGGAACACTTTCGGCTTTCAAGGCGCATAGGCGCGAACTGGTGGACGCCAAGATCGCCGAGCATCAGGGCAGGATCGTCAAGCTGACCGGCGACGGCTTGTTGGTAGAGTTCCCCAGCGTGGTAAATGCGGTGGCCTGCGCCGCCGACATCCAGCACAAGATGCGCGAGCGAAATGCCAACGTGCCGGCGGACAGGCGCATCGAGTTCCGCATCGGGATCAACCTTGGAGATATCATCATCGAGGACGACGATATCTTCGGCGACGGCGTCAACATCGCGGCGCGGATCGAGAGCATTGCCAGGCCGGGTGGCGTCGCCGTATCCGGTACTGTCCGGGACAGTCTCGGCAACAGGCTCGCACTTACCTTCGAAGATACTGGCGAGCAGACGCTCAAAAACATCGAGCGGCCGGTGCGCGTCTACAACGTCAACCTCTTTCCCGACGCGCCGTTCCTGCAACCGGTCGGAGTAGAGTCGGTCGCCAATGAGAAACCGTCGATCGCGGTGCTGCCCTTCAACAACATGAGCGGTGATCCAGAACAAGAGTATTTCTCGGACGGCATCACCGAGGACATCATCACGGAACTGTCGCGCTTCCATTCACTGCTAGTGATCGCACGCCATTCGTCCTTTGCATTCAAGGGCCAGGCGATCGAAGTAAAGGAGTTCGGCCGCAAGATGGGTGCGCGTTACGTCATCGAGGGGAGCGTGCGGAAATCGGGTAACCGAGTCCGCGTCACGTCACAGCTGGTGGACGCGGTCAACGGCAGTCACGTTTGGGCGGAGCGTTACGACCGCGACCTGCTAGATCTGTTTGGCATCCAGGACGAGTTAGCTAGCGCGGTCGCCTCTACGGTGGGCGGTCGGGTCGAGGCGGCTTGGCGTGAACGCGCGGTCAGACTCAGTCCGAGTGCGCTCAAGGCCTATGACCTTGTCTTGCGCGCCAGGGCGTTGGTCATGAAGTTCACCAGAAGTGACACCGAACAGGCCCGGATGCTGACGCGCCATGCGATCGAAATCGACCCGACCAGCTCTCAGGCGCACGCCTACTACGCATATTGTTGTTTTGTGACCCAAATGGCCCACTGGTCGGAGGATCGCGATCAGTGTCGTCTTGAAGCCATTGAATTTGCGAGGCGGGCGGTCACACTCGATGACGCCGACAACAACGCTCGCTGGATCCTTGGAATGATACACAACGCCAGGGGAGAATACGAGGAGGCGCGGTTTCATCTCGAAAAGGCCGTTCAAAACAATCCGAATGACACGGAAGCGAGGGGTTACTACGCGTATTTCCTTCACACCATCGGACAGCCCGAGGCCGCAATCGAACAGTTCGAGCTGTCGAAGCGGCAGAACCCGTACGACTTCACCTGGTTTCCATGGGGCAAAGGCTGGGCATATTTCACCGCCCGCCGATATGGTGACGCCATTGCGTCATTGAAGTCGATTCCGGAACCCATCAATGAAGTTCGAGGGATTTTGGCAGCAAGTTATGCCTATGCAGGACGACTGGCCGAAGCGAAAGCGATGCTGGAAGAATTTTTACGCGTTGCCGAGGACGACATGGCGGTATTCCCGGGCCGCCGGCTCAAGGATTGGGATGAGTTCTGGCGGGGCGCGGCCTGGTACCAGCATCAGGAAGACCACAACCATCTGATGGCCGGCCTGCGCAAGGCGGGGTTGCCGGAATGACTGCCAACCGCCGCCTCACCGTGATTATGATGGCCGATGTGGTTGATTATTCCCGCCTGATGGAAGCAGACGAGGCGGGCACTCTGGCGTCGCTGAAGGAACTGCGGACAGCCATAGTCGAGCCGACAGTGCAAGCGCAGGGCGGGCGCGTCGTCAAATTGATGGGCGACGGGATGCTCATGGAATTTGCCAGCGCGGTGAACGCGGTGACGGGGGCCATAGAACTGCAACAGAAGTTCACCACGGCGAACGCGGCGCTGGCGCAGGACCGCCAAATCGCGCTGCGCATAGGCATCAACCTTGGGGACGTTATCGGAGAGGAATCCGACATATACGGCCACGGCGTAAATATCGCCGCGCGCCTCGAGGCACAGGCGCCCCGCGGCGGCATCTTGGTGTCGGATGCGGTTCATGCCCAGGTAGGCGGCAGGGTCAACGCAAATTTCACATTCGCCGGCGAACTGCAGCTCAAGAACATCGCCGCGCCTCTCCGCGCGTGGCGCTGGATCGGATCGGAGACGACCGAGGCTGCGATGGGGCCGACGCCCCGCCCGGACGCCAAACCGTCGCCCGCCAAACCCTCGATCACCATCCTGCCGTTCACCAACTTGAGCGGCGACTCTAATCAGGAGTTCTTCGCCGCCGGAATCCGGCTTGATCTGGAATCGGCTCTCAGTCTCATTGGCGGAATTGAGTTGCGCGCGCAGGGTGCCCCTTCCGACTTCCAACTGACGGGCAGCGTCCGCGCCGCGTCAGGTCAGATCCGCGTCACAGCAAGGCTGATCGAGACGGCTGGCGGCAGACAGCTTTGGGGCGGCCGGTTCGATGGCCGCGCTGACGACATTTTCGCCTTGCAGGAGGAAATCACACGCCAGGTCGCGGTGGCCATGCAAGTCAAATTGACCAGCGGGGACTACGCGCGGCTGTGGGATGGTCAAACCAGAAGCCTTGCCGCCTGGGAATGCTGCGTTGTTGCCAACGCGTATCACGAGCGGTGGTCCGAAGCCGACAACCGCCGCGCCCGTGCCTTGCTACAGGAGGCGCTCGAGATCGATCCGGACTATGTCGCCGCCAAGGTGTTGCTGGTTAAGACCTGGTGGTATGATGCTCGTTACTACATGCAAGGCGATGATCGTGAGAACGCCTTGGCTACGGCGGAACGTCTCGCCAAGGAGGTGCTGGAGCGGCGCCCAGACAGCGCCAATGCTATAATGTCTTTGGGCGCAGTGGCATGGCTCCGCGACCGGCACGACGAGGCGATCACACTCTGCCGCCGCGCCGCTAGCCTCAGCCCTAGCGACGCATGGACGCTCGGCTTCTTCGGCGTCATGTCGATCTATTGCGGCGACGTGCACGAAGGGCTGGTCGCACTTGAGCGCGCCGCGCGCCTGTCGCCGCAGACCTTCACCTGGATCGATTATCACATCGGCCATGCCCGGGCATGGCTCGGCGACGACGCGGGCGCGCAGGCTAGCCTGCATCGTTATATAGCAGCCAATCCGCAGGATACGTGCGGCTACCTGATGCTGGCCGTCATCCACGGATTCGCCGGACGGACGGAAGACGCGCGCCGCGCCGTCGCGGAAGCGGTCGGGCGAAAGGCGGACATCGACCAGGATCAGGTCAGCCGCTCGAACCGCTACCGCGACCCCGTACGGTTGGAACGGGTGATCACGGTGCTGAACGCGGCCGGACTTCCCGCCTGAGCAGAGTTTAGGTTGACATCCTATCCGATGCTAGAGCCTTCGAGCCTGAAGGCGCACACTGACCAGTCACCCTTGAAGAATCCTGATTCAAACAAATGGAGGGGACAACAAACGAAGATCAAAGCTGGGGAGTGCCCCAGTTTCAACCTAAGGGTCGGTGGCTGGGTCGACGTGGGCGTCGAAGATCCGCTGGGATCAGCGGCGAAGGACACGTCGATATCGTCAAACCCGCAAGCTAGGCAGCGCGGGAGCGCGGTCTCGCTCGGCGGCGTGTGATGTCAGGAGGCTGCGATGAATGCCCAACCCTCTTGTGCCGAGGCTCCTCTGCTCTACGATGCCCAAGCTAGAGAGCCGTCAGCGTTGGGCGCGACGCGAGTGAGTTGTCCGCTTCTTTGTTAACTCGACCCTAGCAATCGCGGATCAAACGGTTTCGGGCTCCATCTTCTACAACCAGATATTCATTCCAAAGTCCTCCCAAAGGTTAGGTCTCGTTGGCGGCTTTCAGCCGCCCTGTCAGCATAAGCTTTCACAAGGGATGCCGTCCTTGTCTCGGTCCAGTTTGCCGCCCCAAGAACAATTGGCGAGATACCAGTTTGCTTCATCACAGGAACTGATCTGCGGGCACGTCCGCCGCGGCTGGCAGGAATAGCTTTGCGCCCCTTGGCTGTTGATGATCCCGAGAGGCCGGCTGATCCCTGGTGCCTTGTCAGCATGCCCAGCACGCCAATCCCAGGGCGCCTGAAACTTTCCGACCCACAGACCGACCTTCGCAGCCTCAGCCTTCGCCTGTTGCCCTGCATAGGCCCCGTGGCTGTAACGGGGCCAATCTAAGGCCTGACCGTGCTCGACCATCCATGATGCCACGTTGGTGCCGTCCGCACGTCTGCAATTGCCTACGAAGCGGCCATAGCGGTCCCAAGAGACAAAGGAGCACTGCACGGGCTTGGAGGTCGCGAGGAACCTGTCGAGCGCCTCGGCCGCTCGTCGGCCGCAAGGATATTCGAACCCCTTGGCGTCATCGCAATATTGCTTGCTCTCGGGAGCGTCGATGCCGTTGAAGCGGATGCGCTGGCCATGGATCTCGATCGTGTCGCCGTCGATCGCAGACGCGACACCGGCGATCGGCGCCGGCTTCGAGCCGAACCAGTTAGATGCATTGATCTCTGGGAAACTTTCGCTGTGCTGGATTGCGGTCTGCGCGACCAGAGCGCCAGTCGCAGCCGCAGTCACCACGAATAGGCGTAGCGGCACGCTCGCCCATCGGCGCGCACGGCTATGCTTGGCACCGGTTCGCTTTAACCAGCGATCAGATCGATTGTCGTATCGGTATTTGTCCACGCTTGTGACCCATCAATATCCCAACAACCGTGCGAGGAGGCCGAGGAGCAATATGCCTGCTACCACCCTGAATGACCCGACAAATAGCCGGACCAAAAGACTTGGGCGCGACCCGGGTGTCTGGCTCACATCCTCGCCCACTGCTGGAGCGGTATCTTTCGCGCCGATCTTTTTCGTGTAGCTGAGTCCGGTGCCGGGAACTACGCCGCTCACGCGGCTACCGGCTGTTCCCGATGTCAGCCCAAAGCCTTTGACACCGGCCCGAACACTCAAGCTTTTCCTGCCAACGTTTAGCCGAAGACCTGGGGCGATCTTGAAGCTGCGACGAAATCGGAAGCTCATCACATTGCTCCCCCTGGGCGGCTTTCGGCGGAGCGACCACCACATCGCGAACCATCGGCCGCCATGTTGTTGTCCTTCGGACAGTTCCCCCCGGCTGGGGCGGCATTGGCTGGTCCCCGCAATTGTTGAACGACACCAGCAATGCGCTGCCCGTCGCCCTCGATTTGCGTATTCTGGCTATTCGGATTGAAAGGGTCGACCGTCTGGGCGAGGCTGTTGGCGCGACTGGCGTCGCCGGCAGCGAGCGTCACGCTGTCGTAGTGATTGAGATAGTCCGCTGCGCATCCGCTCGGTGCCAGAACGATGCCAAGGCAGATCGCCAGGTTCCGCTGCATGGTCCCTAGACCGGCGCCGGGTTTATGCCGGCGGCTCTCAGTTGCGCACCAAGCTTCGCTCGAGTTCCACAGGCGGCCTTGTCGCCGGCGACGCACTTGTTATTCGCGTCTGACCAGTCTAGCAGCGCCGTATTGATCCAGCTGCCAGGTGCGCGCTGGATCCCATAGGGTGTCGGTGGCGCGCCAGCTGCCAAGGCTGCTGCAGCCGTTGCACCCTGGCCATGCGGAGCACGCTTCCACCCGCTTAGGATGAGGCAGTTCTTCATATATTGGTCTTCGGCAGCCAAGTTACCCAGGGCATTGCCGATTCCAGCACCCGCGACAAAGCCCGGAGATCCGATAGCAATATAACCTTGGTCAACCGACCCCTTATGCATTTCGCATTGAGCATGGGCGACGTCGAAACTAGGCCCGTAGCCTATCTGCATGTAGTCGGCTTGATTGCTTGTTTGGCAGCCGCAGAGCGCTGCCATGGCACCAAGTGCCATAAACGCGTTTATTTTCATCCCCAGCCCTCCCAAGGCCGAGGTAGCATCTCTTAAAGTTGAAATTGGTGCAAGAGTGAAGAACAAATCTGGTAAACTCTGCCAAATTCCGCCAGCCGGCATTTCGTAGACTTGCATGCAACGCCAGATATACCCCAGTATTTATCCATCACTCCGCGTGGGATTTAAGAAGCGCGACAGCGAATTGACGGAACGCCCCGGCAAGGGCTGGACACCTTGGGCGAAGGGTCCGGGCGACCACGATATTGAGAAGGTTTGGTGGGCGGCTCGGGTGCTGCACGTTCCACTTGCTCAATGTGTCCTGTTTTTTCGACAGTTCGGATCTCGTGGGCATCGCCCATTGGGGCTACCGCGGCGAGAAGTGGACCATGAAGAAGAAACCGGCCGACTGGCAACCATTGCCAGAGGTGGACCGGCTGGCCCGTGAGGCAGAGAAACAGCGCGAGCTCGACCTATACCGACAACGCGTCGAGAAACGCTGCCTGCAGGCCACAGCGAGCCGCCTAGAGACGCATGGGGCGCATACTGTGCTCAACAGCCTGCAAGGGTGAACATGCGCTGGCGGGCCTGTGGCGAACGGATCTTTCCCCATTTCTTGGAACCGTCGTTTCCCTGAGATGTTTCGTCACTGAAGGGACGTTGCGAAATACGGAGTTCACCATGAAACGGCTTCTCTGTGCTGCAGCCATTGCGGCATTATCCACTGGGTTCGCCTTTGCACAATCGACCAGCACCACCACGGGTGGATCGTCAACAACGACGGGCGGATCGTCAACCACCACGACGATGCCGAGCACTACGACTGATCCGGGAACGGATTTGACCACCACGAGTGGCACGAAATCGAGTTCGGCCAAGGACTGCGCGCCGGGTCAACAGAGCGGTGTCGCCAAACAGGCCGCACCCGGCCAGCAGGATACCGATGCAAAATCTGCAGCGCCTGGCCAGATGAAAACGACGACGGAAGGTTGTTGACGCTGACCCGGGGCTTATTTGTTGTGAGGAACCTTAGACCGATTTGGGTGGATCTCGGCGAAAAACAACCCCCGAGTTCGGACGAGCCCGCTGGGAACTCCAAGCCCAGCGGGCTTTTTTGTTCTTGGTCGTCCCCGGCCTATTTGGTGGGTGGCTTTGGCCGGAAAACCAGCACGGCGCCAAACTCCGGCTCTAACGGCTCATGACCCGGACCCTCGTGATAGAACACCTGCCGTGCATCGCATTGGTCAACAAGCTGGCCGCAGTTCGGACAGTTATAGAAATTGCCTCGCGGATCGCCGGGCTCGGCGTGTCGCTTGCCAATGATCGGGGGCCCGAGATCAAGACAGCTTCGTCATTGACACTTACGCCTTGATATTTGGGGCAGGCGGCTTCGCTCGCGCCTCGCGCATATGCTTGAAACGCAGGAAGGCTTCCGCCGCATAGTCGCAACGGGCACGCGATGGGCCATTGCTGTGCAGGATCACCTCCGCGGCATCCTTGGATAGCCCATGCTTTTCCATGAAAAAGTCGAGGTCATAAGGGCAGATGTCGGAATTCGAATCTGTGCTTGTTGACGGCTTGCCCAAGGTTGTCTCCCTTTTTTATGCGAGGTTATCCTTGCTCGCCCAGAAAGGCAGCCACGAGTTCGTGCTCGCGCGTCAGGCCGCCCTGAAACGCGCGTACCAAAGACGCAGCGAGCCATTGCTTTTCAACTTCTGTGGCGCCGTCCGGCGACACCCTTTCAAGCACCCGCCGCAGCATGGTGATATTCGACGGGCTTAGGATATCTCGCGGCCATCGAATGTCCGCGTACGGCGCGTCAACGCTAGCTGGTTCTGCAACTCGATTCTCATCCATCCCGCCGGAACGCATGATGAATGGGTTTGTTTCAGCGCCGCAAAATTTTCCTTACGGAACCATTTCAGCGGCTGCTAATTTAACCGCCGGGAATGTGGGTGTGTGCATGCGTCGCTGCAGGATTTCCGGGAAGCATGAGCAAGCGCGGCAGCGAGTTTCTCTACCATTGGATATCAGACCGTTTGCCTGACGATCCGATTATTGACCCGGTCTTGCTGGTGATCGACATGGCGGTGGACGCGAAACGGGAGGCGGAAACCCAAGGCATTCCGGGTCAGGAGATCGATGAAGAAATTGGCCAGATTTTCGAAGCCATCATGCAGGGGCTGCGCTAGCAGGCGACACGCTTCGCTATAGGACTTCCGGAGGAGGATTAGCCATGCCTATCAGACGAAAAGCCGTGGATGCTGGAATCCTTGAACCTTCCGAATTGGCCTTGCTGGGGAGGGTTTTCGCGCAGATGAAAACCCCTAACCAATCAGCCGATTCTCAGAGCAGACTGGCCTCTCGTATAATCGCCAATTTTATGGCCGGTGTCGTTGACGAAGCGGAGCTGATTGAGCTTTCAAGGCACCCTCTGGGTCGCTAGCCTGTGCCAATTCGGGACATAACTGGCGGCATCAGTCTTGCAGCGTAGGCTTGCCGGCTGACCCCGGTCCTGGTCGCGTATTTCTGATCAGGTAGTAGGCTCGCCGGGCTTGAGGTCGTGGGGGTCTTCGCCCGGCGAGTTCTCTTCAATCGTGTCACACTCTATTTTGCTCGTTTCGTACGTCTTTTTTTATTGAAATCCAGAATTCGGCGGACTTATAAAACCCGGCGTTGCCATTGCTTTTCGTAGGGAGGCTGTGATGGATAACGTGCTTCCATTCCGCAAGGCCTTGCCTTGCATCGAAGTGGTCGAAGCCTGCGGCGAATGGTTCGTTCGCGTGGTCGAGGAAGACCAGGAAATTACCCGCTCATTCGATCTTGAATCGTTTGCGCTCGCCTTTGCGGAAGGCCAGCGGATACGGCTAGGGCTTACCGATTTCAAACGGCTGTAGGGCACCGTCCGTCCCTTCATCGCCGGTCTTTGCCCTGCCACCTTCGGGGGACGGCGGGGCGCTTTCTGACAGGCCGGCAGCGTTGATCCCTATATTGAATTTGCCACAGGACGGAATTATTATTGCCAGTCACCATTTTGTTTCCAGCCCTTGGATGGGAGGTTGCACCATGGATAAGCTGGGTGTTTCGATTTCGGCTTTCGACTGCGACGTACTGCGCAGCGCCTTCAAAAATTCCGTCTTTGAAGATAACATTCCCGAGGATGAGTGGCGCGAATACGCGGCGCAGATGATCCGCGATCTCACCGGGAGTGAGACGGTCGATCCTGACTTGGTGGAATGGATCGTGCGACGTAGCCAGAATGCTAGACTGGGCGCATACTCAGCCGATGAAGCCGCCAGTTCCAGCTGATCTCGCAAACGATAACGGCACGCCAGAAGATCACCTAGAAGCCGCAACGGCTGCTCTGCACAAGGCTGTGGAAGGCTTGACGCTCCGACGAAGTTGATAGTGGATGTGTTGCCCGTCACACGTCCTGTAGGCGCTACCCAGCCGTAGGGCGAAGCCGGTGCAGCGTTAACGCGAGACAGCAACTGCACCGGCCAAGCGAAAACTCAGCTATGAATGTACCTTATCGAACATTAGCAATCGCTCAAGCGAGACTGAGTGCCCAAGGCAACAGGGCACAAAGGTGCAACCTATAAAATTGTTTGGAACCGAGTCGCCTATCGCGAGTTGTGCAGGCAGCGGTCGATTTCCCTAAGGGAATGTAGCCGCTCCCATTGGAGCCCGCTGCTTGACCGCGCAGCGGGCTTTCCATGCCTAAGGCTTTTTCAGCACCCGCGCCTCGCGCAAGAGCGATGGCCAATTGTGCGGACCCAGGAACGCGACAAGCTCACGAGCCTGCGCTTCATTGATGCCAGTTTCAGTCATCAGACGGCGCGCGGCATTGCCGCTCGCTGTTTCAGGCGGCCTGCCTACGTCGTCAATCATGTCAGATTTCCCTTCCGACTGACCCAACGGAACGCAAGGGACAAAGGTTCCGCGAGGCAGGGCGCACACAACCATGTGAATTGAGGTTTGGAAGCTCTCCGCCTACCTAACGGCCATGAGTAGGGCTGAAAGGATCATCCTCCTAATCACGCTGGCTGTGCTGATCGCGTTCGTATTTACAGTCTGGCTTTTGAATGCGTCCGACTGGACCGTGCACCTTTGATTTTCAGTCTCAGCGCTACCCAGCCGTAGGGGAATGGCCGGTGCGGCCTTGGGCTTGCGTTGGGGTTGCAGACCGCACCGGCCACTGCGGGTGATTGGATCTCCCTCCCCGCACTGCCTAAAGTATAGGCATATTAGCAATTGCGCAACTAAGCCTGTCGGCCTACCCGCCGTAGGCGGCCTAACCGATCCTGTGCTGTTCCACCGGATGAACGCCACTTCCTTCCCGGTGACTTCCCGCACGGCTTTCAACAGCATCTCATGCAAGACGCGCGTCTGCCTGTAGTGGTCGCAATGCGGGGAAATGAATGGCTTGATGATGCTCAAGTGTAGCGCTTCTGCTGCCGCCAAAAAGCGCTCGATTTCTGCCTGCGAAAATTGCTGCGAACCTTTTGACCTGCCCATGGCGATCTCCTGTTGGAATCGCCGCAACAGGACAATATTCCTACGTGCTTAACCGGATGGCAAGCGAGATCGCTGGCCTACCTCACAGGAAGCACTAGGGCCACGGCAAAAAGACGAAGTTCCTTACGAAAACCGGCCGAATATGAATATCCATTCACTCGTGTTAATTTAGCTATTACTAAAATTGATGGGGGGATTGAAAAATGTCTACATCACGTCGTGCAGTGCTCCATGATGAGTGCAACTGTCGCATACGCCGCCATTTCTGGAATCGCCTTTGCGAGAGGAGGAGGCAGGGGTGGCAAGGGCGGCAAGGATGGCGCGATGGACACTGGTCCCGGCATAGTTCCATCGAGCGGAACCAGCCCCAAGCAAGTAAAAACTTTCAAATCTTATCAAGGCAAGCAATGCAACCCTGACTACAAACGGCTTTGCCCATCCACACCGACCGGCAAATGCGATCTTGCAGGCAGGATCGAGCAATTGTCACCCAACTGCAAAGCCTTCGTGAAGGCGCACTGACAGGGCAAGGTGAAGACCGAAGCCGACGCGCTGGAACAGGCGATGCTTCCAGGATGGCGCGAATGCTCGGATCGGAGATCACGCCGAAGGCGTAGAAGCGATGGGAGCTAGCCCTTTGCTTTCTCACAACTTTTGCAGAATTGTTTTCGCAATTAACCTTGACCAAACGACGTAGTGATATTGTGTCGGACAGTACTTGCGTGATTGCTAATATAATGAAACGCTCCACCCGTTGGGGAATGGGGCGATGGAAGAAAGCCCAGATAGATTTAGCTGCATTCTTGAGCCGACCGGCGCTTGGATGGTATGGGATGACGTTACCGCCGAGCCCGCAACCTTGGGCGGGAAAATACTTATGGGCTGCACACGGGAACGCGCCGAGACTGCTCGCGACGTGCTCTTGCGGATTTACAAAAATAGGCTGAACGCTCGATCAGCTCGGCTGCCTTAGCGCAGCAGCACGTAGACGCCGAGCGCGGCTATCAAGAGGCAAGCGCCCAGGCCCACTATGTCGCGCTGGCGGTAGCGCCAGACCGCGCTGGCCTACTTGTGAGGCCGCTTCGATGGGAGGGGCACCTCCGATGGCAGGGAAAGTTCTGGCGTGTTGATCTGAGGTCTTTTGATAATCCACATCGTAACGTAGCCCGCGATCGAAGCGACTGTCGCGAATAGCACAACCATCATGGCGATGAAGAACCAGCCCCGTCTCGGTCGCGGCTCTGGTAGGGGAACAATTTCGGTATTCGGAATGGGCTCGGTTGGCTGCGGCAAAGGGGCAGGATCAGGATCGGGGAACCTACGATCGAACGCGGCCTGCTTCAGACGCGTTTCCTCGTCAAATTGATATTTGCGCGCACCCCGCCAGTTAGCCTGGAACTCTTCTTTTGCCATCGTCCTAGCCCCCGCTAAAATATTCAGCGTTCGTGGAATTTGCAAAGCACCACGTAGTTCTTTTCCGAGCCAAAGGTGGGCATTACCGTATCGGGGAACGTTAAAACTTGGGAAGACATATCGCAAAAGCGGAGAATTGCGTCGGGCAAATCGCCGGCACCAATCGAGGACATTTTGACGTTGTCGCCTGGCTGGCAGTCAGTATCGGCCAGCAGGCCAGCAGCCACCCTACAAACCTTTCCGGCCAGAGCCGGCGTTGATAGCGCCGCCAACAAGCATCGCGCCAGTTGAACGCAAACGCAAGCCGGCTCCTTTTTTGGGAGAATGCTTGACGATTTCAGCAAGGGGAAGATGACCGGCGCCAAAAGTGGAGGTTGCCTGAATGGCGCCGGCCAGACGGAACAGGTCCGCCGCGACACAAGCGCTAGCTGATTCTTGACGCGACGTCATGTGAGGCGAGAAATTGTGCAAACGCCAAGATAAAGAACCCCGCTTCGGCGGGGTTTTTCATGACAGTACACGTCATCGCAAAGCCCGAAATTGCGGGGAACTAAGCCCCTCGAAGAGCGTTTTCCTTCCCAGCAATTAACAGGAGGAAATCATGCTAAGAGGCGGACTACTCTGGCTCCTCGGAATCCCGATCCCTATCATCATCATCCTATGGGTTTTGGGGTATTTGCATTAGCCCACAGCATCTCAACGACAAAGCCCGCTTCGGCGGGCTTTTTCTTTGTACAGTGAAAAAACCCGCTGCCTGGGGGAGAGAGGCAGCGGGTTGATTTCAAGCTCGGGGGGGTGGTGAGCTTGGTACCGCCATCGCTTGGGAGGAGTAGATGGCCGACACCTAATAAAGTAGCGGCTACAATTCTGCGCCACAATTGTGCGAAGGTGTCGCCGACCTAAGCGAAGGTTTACCCGCCGAGGCGGGGTTCTATTTGCTGAAATTCTGCTGCCCGGCGGCCAAGCTCCGCGCCGCATCCTCTATTGCCGCCCGGTCATCGCCCAGCCGGTCTATAAGGTCTTGTGCCTGATCGCCGGTGATGCCGGTTCGCATCGCCAGGACCTCGACAGTCATGACGTCAGAAATGGAGGTCTCGCCGCGCTGCGGCTTCTTCGCCTTGCCCGATAACACCGTAGTGGTGCCTTGGCGGGCCTCCAGTGCAGCCTCGCGCTCGATTTCAGCCTCAGCTTGGTGCCAATGTTTCTCCGGATCGCCATGCTCGCCGCCTTCGCGCTCCCAAATTTCGTATGCGCGTCGCTGAATTTTTTCGTCCCGTTCGTCGTCCATGGTGAATCCTCCCGTAATGGTATTGCTCAACGCGGAAGGCGCCGAAATGATCCAGCACGGAATGGTGATTTGGGATTGATGCCGTGTGACGGCGAATTAGGGTTACGAGACCCGACATCGCTGTTGAGGGACAAACAAATGCTCCGCCGCCACTAGTCTCAACCCTTTCGACACGTCGAAGTTCCTATGAAATCGGCGGAAGCTCCATAGCGGCAATTCCCCTATTGGCACTGCCTTCGTGGGCCACCCGAATAGGGTTGGTACGTGTTGTCCTCCGGCCGATAGGAGCGGTAACGGCTGAGGCAATAGTCGACATGGTCAGCCGAAAGCTGGGGGCGGACGTCGTCCGTTGAGGCGTTTCCATCCATCGAAGAGTAGCTT
>NZ_JBFUDV010000016.1:2500-6059 GCF_056404535.1 Mesorhizobium sp. P2_C5_2
ACCGATCTCGAGAAGCTGGTCTTTTTGTGCCAATGACATCGAATTGGATCCCGCACAGGATCTGGTTCAGGCGACAATTCCTTCGGAATTGCGCGGACGCTAACCCCGCAAGGGAGAGGCTGAAGCGACAATCCCTTCGGGATTGCGCGGGTGGGCATTGGCAATGAGAACGATCAAGTGTCTTAAGGGCAATTGGTGGATGCCTTGGCATGCACAGGCGATGAAGGACGTGATACGCTGCGATAAGCTACGGGGAGGTGCGAATACCCTTTGATCCGTAGATTTCCGAATGGGGAAACCCACCTAAGGTACTTGGAAAATCAGAGCTGCAGGGTGACTTGCTGCTGTGGTTTCCAAGTATCGATAATAGGTAACTTATCCTGAATACATAGGGATAAAGTGGCGAACGCGGGGAACTGAAACATCTAAGTACCCGTAGGAAAGGACATCAACCGAGACTCCGGAAGTAGTGGCGAGCGAACCCGGACCAGGCCAGTGGCGATTGAGAGACAAGCGGAACCTTCTGGAAAGTAGGGCCATAGTGGGTGACAGCCCCGTACGCGTAATGCAATCAATCGTCCTCGAGTAAGGCGGGACACGTGAAATCCTGTCTGAAATTGGGAGGACCACCTTCCAAGCCTAAGTACTCGTGCATGACCGATAGCGAACTAGTACCGTGAGGGAAAGGTGAAAAGCACCCCGACAAGGGGAGTGAAAGAGTACCTGAAACCGATTGCCTACAAACAGTGGGAGCCCGCAAGGGTCACCACGTACCTTTTGTATAATGGGTCAGCGACTTAGTGTGACGAGCAAGCTTAAACCGATAGGTGTAGGCGCAGCGAAAGCGAGTCTGAATAGGGCGTTCAGTTCGTCGCATTAGACCCGAAACCGAGTGATCTAGCCATGAGCAGGTTGAAGGTAAGGTAACACTTACTGGAGGACCGAACCCATAACTGTTGCAATAGTTCGGGATGACTTGTGGCTAGGGGTGAAAGGCCAATCAAACTCGGAAATAGCTGGTTCTCCGCGAAATCTATTTAGGTAGAGCGTCGACCGAATACCCCAGGGGGTAGAGCACTGGATGGGCTAGGGGTCCTCACCGGATTACCAAACCTAACCAAACTCCGAATACCTGGGAGTACTAGTCGGCAGACACACGGCGGGTGCTAACGTCCGTCGTGAAAAGGGAAACAACCCTGACCTACAGCTAAGGTCCCCAAGTTATGGCTAAGTGGGAAAGGATGTGAGGATCCCAAAACAACCAGGATGTTGGCTTAGAAGCAGCCATCATTTAAAGAAAGCGTAACAGCTCACTGGTCTAAATAAGGGTCTTTGCGCCGAAAATGTAACGGGGCTAAAGCCATACACCGAAGCTTAGGGTTTGGTCCGCAAGGGCCAAGCGGTAGCGGAGCGTTCTGTAAGCTGATGAAGCCATACCCGTGAGGGGTGGTGGAGGTATCAGAAGTGCGAATGCTGACATGAGTAACGTAAGGGGAGTGAGAGACTCCCCCGCCGAAAGACCAAGGGTTCCTGCTTAAAGCTAATCTGAGCAGGGTTAGCCGGCCCCTAAGACGAGGCGGAAACGCGTAGTCGATGGGAACCACGTTAATATTCGTGGGCTTGGAGGTAGTGACGGATCGCACAAGTTGTCCAATCTTATCGGATTGAACGGGCAGCGGAGCGGTTCCAGGAAATAGCTCCTCCTTATAAACCGTACCCGAAACCGACACTGGTGGTCAGGTAGAGTATACCAAGGCGCTTGAGAGAACTATGCTGAAGGAACTCGGCAAATTGCACGCGTAACTTCGGAAGAAGCGTGACCCTTTTCTACGCAAGTAGAGGAGGGTGGCACAGACCAGGGGGTAGCGACTGTTTATCAAAAACACAGGGCTCTGCGAAGTCGCAAGACGACGTATAGGGTCTGACGCCTGCCCGGTGCTGGAAGGTTAAGAGGAGGGGTGCAAGCTCTGAATCGAAGCCCCAGTAAACGGCGGCCGTAACTATAACGGTCCTAAGGTAGCGAAATTCCTTGTCGGGTAAGTTCCGACCTGCACGAATGGCGTAACGACTTCCCCGCTGTCTCCAGCATAGACTCAGTGAAATTGAATTCCCCGTGAAGATGCGGGGTTCCTGCGGTTAGACGGAAAGACCCCGTGCACCTTTACTATAGCTTTACATTGGCATTCGTAGTGGCATGTGTAGGATAGGTGGTAGGCTTTGAAACCTGGGCGCCAGCTCAGGTGGAGCCACCCTTGAAATACCACCCTTATTACTATGGATGTCTAACCGCGGCCCGTTATCCGGGTCCGGGACAATGTATGGTGGGTAGTTTGACTGGGGCGGTCGCCTCCTAAAGAGTAACGGAGGCGCGCGATGGTGGGCTCAGAACGGTCGGAAATCGTTCGCTGAGTGCAATGGCATAAGCCTGCCTGACTGCGAGACTGACAAGTCGAGCAGAGACGAAAGTCGGTCATAGTGATCCGGTGGTCCCGCGTGGAAGGGCCATCGCTCAACGGATAAAAGGTACGCCGGGGATAACAGGCTGATGACCCCCAAGAGTCCATATCGACGGGGTTGTTTGGCACCTCGATGTCGACTCATCGCATCCTGGGGCTGGAGCAGGTCCCAAGGGTATGGCTGTTCGCCATTTAAAGCGGTACGTGAGTTGGGTTCAGAACGTCGTGAGACAGTTCGGTCCCTATCTGCCGTGGGTGTAGGAATATTGAAAGGATCTGTCCCTAGTACGAGAGGACCGGGATGGACGGATCTCTGGTGGACCTGTTGTGGCGCCAGCCGCATAGCAGGGTAGCTATATCCGGACGGGATAACCGCTGAAGGCATCTAAGCGGGAAACCCACCTTAAAACGAGTATTCCCTGAGAACCGTGGAAGACGACCACGTTGATAGGCCGGGTGTGGAAGAGCGGCAACGCTTGAAGCTTACCGGTACTAATAGTTCGATCGGCTTGATCGTTCTCATTCCTTATGCTCATTCGATAAAGTCGAATGGTCTGACCAGCGCTCACGCATGAGCGGCCCTTACGGGCCTATGCTCCGCGAGGGCGCCGGAAAACCGGCGACGCGCAGTCGCGCTTGCGGGCTTACGCCCGAAAGCAAAACACAAACGTCGCCTTGGCACAAAAAACAGCTTCTCGAACAACGTGCGTTTTGCCGACCTGGTGGTTATGGCGGAGCGGCTGCACCCGATCCCATTCCGAACTCGGCCGTGAAACGCTCCAGCGCTGATGGTACTTCGTCTCAAGACGCGGGAGAGTAGGTCGCTGCCAGGTCTGCCAAACGCACGTTGAACTCACATCCAGAAATTGGATGGAGTGGAATCTTCTCTTTTACGATAGGCCCGCCAAACGGGAGCTCGGGCCGCGCAAGCGGCCCTTTCATTTGGCGGCCCTTCTAATCCAGTAAGCCTCGGCTTACTTGTAAGGTTGACGCGGGGTGGAGCAGCCCGGTAGCTCGTCAGGCTCATAACCTGAAGGTCACAGGTTCAAATCCTGTCCCCGCAACCAAATCAAAAGGCCCGCCTCGTGCGGGCCTTTTTGTAT
>NZ_JBFUDV010000017.1:0-1759 GCF_056404535.1 Mesorhizobium sp. P2_C5_2
CACATCCAGAAATTGGATGGAGTGGAATCTTCTCTTTTACGATAGGCCCGCCAAACGGGAGCTCGGGCCGCGCAAGCGGCCCTTTCATTTGGCGGCCCTTCTAATCCAGTAAGCCTCGGCTTACTTGTAAGGTTGACGCGGGGTGGAGCAGCCCGGTAGCTCGTCAGGCTCATAACCTGAAGGTCACAGGTTCAAATCCTGTCCCCGCAACCAAATCAAAAGGCCCGCCTCGTGCGGGCCTTTTTGTATTTGGCGATCGGCCGATCTTTACCCCTCATCAGAAGCCCGAAAGCACGCAAAGCCGACGCGGCTAAAGCACTCCACAACCCCCTCCCTTTCCCCAGCCAACTCTTCCGGCGCCCAACTTCTCGAAATAAGATTCCTTGTCGGGGGCCTTTGTAGTCCGGCGTGTATTTGGAATGGGTCCAGGCTGATGTTCGCAGTCCGCAATCACACCCAAGCGAAAGTCACACCCCGCGACCCCAGCTGGCTCCCGGCTCTGTCCGACACAGCAACCGCCACCGTTGTTTGCGATGAGAATGGCGGCAGATGATCCGGGTGAGATCTTCGATCCGCGCCGGCGCGATTCGATGTCGCGGAACCAGGTGATGGATTGGCTATTTTCGCCGGGAGATCATACGAGCTGAATGCGCGCGTGCCGCTAATCATTGCTGTCTAATTCTATCGGTCCTGGTCGCCATCAGAATCTCCAGGAGGTCGCCATGCCCAACTACGCCCTGAACGACCACTACGAGGGCTTCTTCAGGAAGCCGCTCGAATCAGGTCGCTACAACCTCGAATCACGCGCCGGCCTGCGTATGCTTGAGGATTTCGAGGCGGAGCGGGAGAGATGGCTGCGCGAGGAAGTCCCGGCGGGCCTGACCGAGATCCAACAGGATCCGGCGAAGGGTATTCCTGCCGAGACAGTTTTTCGCGACTCGAGGCGCGGCATCGCGCGAAGCAGTTGAAAGCCAAGTGGACAATAGAGTACCGGATCGTCTTCCACCCAGGGCGGAGGCTGAACTCGAACAGCTCTATGACGACATAGCTGACCGCGTGTCGCCGGCGATCGCTTCGAATTTTGTTGTTGGCATCCGCGATCGTTGCCTCGGCTTCTCGACTTTTCCGCACTGCGGCACAGAGCGGGTTCAAGCCTGGCCTGCGGATTGTCGGCTACCGGCGCGCCGTCAGCGTCGCTCGCAGTCGATGGTGATGATGCGTTGATCCCGGGCGGCTTCCCGCCGGCCGGAACATCATGGCGGAATTGCTGGAAGGCCGGCTCTGAAGCGCTGCTCAGGCTGGCGTGACCGTCGACACCCGCCAAGCAAGGCGGGCGATTTTTACGCCGATGGTACACGCCTGCCGCCGAGGGGTGGCGAGCCTCCGCAGAAGTGATTTGCAGCGCAGCACCACTCATAATTTCAGCCAAGCCAGCTCACGAATTTCAGCCCCGTGGATATCTCTGCGAGAAATCGAAAAAACATCGTGGAATGGAGTTGACAGTTTGTCAGGGTGGCGACTATATACGCCTCACGAACGAGGGCGGTGCGCCGCTGGCGGCGAAGCAGTTTGCTTCTGAATAAGCCCTTGTGAGAATTCAAGAGAGCCGCGTAAGCGACACTCGGACGGCCCCGAAGCCATAGGCGTAACGGGCCACGACACCGCGTCTGCGATGTCTGTTCTTTGAAAATTGAATATTGAAGAAAGAGAAACGTGGGCGGCAGAGTCCTGCTGAACCTCTTATCCCGCCAGGGATAAT